>NZ_SOCE01000002.1:0-1200000 GCF_004365175.1 Kribbella voronezhensis
GATGGTACTGCGACCGGGAGGTCGTGGGAGAGTAGGACGTCGCCGGACATTCACACTGTTAAGGGCCACCCACACGGGTGGCCCTTAATGTGTTTCTAGACGTGTTTTCAGACCTCAGCCGGGCACTTGTGGCTGAGAATGCATCGCCAGCGCCCGGCCTGTACGACGAAGACCTCGCTGATCCATTCGTCTGCTGCGTAAGAGACGCCGTCCCAGCTGCCGGTGCTTTGTTTGCGTGCGGTGATCACGGCAGTCTCCCCGTGGACGTTCACGCGTGCGGCTCCGATGGTCTCCATCGTGTGGTGAGCCAGCTTCCCCGAGGCAATCCAGGCGATGATGTCGGCCTTCGGCGTCGCCCCGGTCGACCCGATGTAGGCCCAGTCGTCAGCCATGAAGCCGGCAATCGCTTCGGCGTCAGTGCGTACGAGAGCGGCATCCCAAGCGGCCGATACGGCGAGAGCCTCGGAGTCGACAGTCATGACTTCCTCAGAATCGTCTGAGCGGAGTTAATCGTCTGGGCGGAGTTAGTGGGCTTCTGGGGCTATGCCGACCAGAGCCGCGGCGGCGCAGATGTGGACGGCCGTGAGATCTGCCGGTGCAACGGGCGCCTGGAGAAGAGTGCCTCGTTCGAACGGGGTGAGATCGATGTCGATCCCGTAGGCGCCGGCGACCATACCGCGGACGTAGGTTAGCCAGCCGATCATCGGAATGCCGCGACGGAAGACGCCGGCGGCGGCTGCGAGCTCGGTGTCGGCGATGCTGGCCCACTCGGGTTCCCAGATCGTCACGACCGCGCGGAGGACCTGCGCGAAGCGCTCTGACTGACTCAGTGCGTCGTCGTCACTCCAGTGCAGCGTGAGCTGGTCGGACGCTGTCGTCAGGGTGCCGCCCATTGAGAGGTCGAACAGCCAAGGCAGCTCGCCGGTGCTCTGCAGATGCAGCCGCGTCGTACTGGATCCGTTCGAGAGGACCTTCGTGGTTGCCTCGACCATCTCCTGCAGGGGAGTCGCGGCGTCGGCCTCGAGGACGTGGTACCCCCAGCGTTCGTCCTGAGTCCACAGGTGCACGTCCGGGAATGCGACCGCGACGGCTGTCAGTGTGCGGCCAACGCGGAGTGCCCGGTGCTCGATGGTTTCGTCACGGTGCGTCCACTGGGCGCGTAACAGCCAAGATGCCATCTCACGCCCTCCGCTCAGTTGCCGGCTGGACCCGTTCGCCAGACGGTACGCCGACCTGCGAGGGATTGGCCAGAGCTCCGCCTACGCGGCGTGAACGATCCGAGCGGAACAGCTGACACGTCACCACCCCAGTGTGAACGATAGTCAGCTCATCCCGACCAACGGGGTCCCCTTTCCGCAGGCTCCCGCTCAAACCCTCCACCCGATCTGCGCACTCTCCGTACCGGAGTACGGCGAATCCCACAGCACATCCGTGGGACGCCAGAGACTCGCGGCTCAATCAGTCGCGTCCTCACCCTTGGGGGCGGCCTTCGAGCGCCCCTTCCGTGGCTGGCGCCCCTTGGAGGCAGCCTGGACAGCAGCGCCGGCGGCATCCGAGCCGGGCGTCGCCGTCACACTGGCCCCAGAGGTCGAGCCCGGCGCGCCGGCCGCTGAGGCCGAGCCCAGCGTGGTGGACGTTGGGATCGGGGACGGGGCGGTGTTTGGCGTGGGCTCGGGGGTGGGGTCTGTGGGGAGTTGGTCGGGGGCTAGGTCCAGGGTGGGGGTGGGGCCTCGGTAGGAGTCGAGCCAGGTGCGGAGGAGTTCCACGCGGGCGGCGTACTCTTCGTTGCCCTTCACAACCGGTGCCTGGTTGTAGGCCATGGTGTCGGAGGAGCGGCGGAGCTTCACGTACAGGCGGGACGACGCCAGCGCGTACCGTTCCATGTCGTCCTGCAGGGCGCCGATGACCGTGATGTTGCGGTCGCGGCCGATCTGTTCGAAGAGGGCGACTGCTTCGCGCCGGTGCTGGGAGCCGAGGTTGCGGCCCAGTTCGTCCAGGATGAGGAGCAGCGGCCGGTCGCTTCCACCCGCGAGGGCGGCGGCGCAGACGAGCTTGACGGCCTTCTCGTCCATCTGCGCGGTGTTGCCCTTGACGTTGAACGCCGAGAACGGGCCGCCCTCGGACCGCCGCCACTTGGGCGTCACGGTCCACTTCCACGGCTTGTCGGGCTCAGCCGGCGGGTCGGGCTCCGGATACTCGAGCTTCGCCCCGTAGCCGCCGTACTGCTGGTCGAGGCGGTCGAATTCAGCCGAGACCAGCCGCAGCCGCGACTTGATGCCGTCGGCAAGGGAGGCACGGTGCGCGCGAGCGGTGCTCTCCGCCTCGCCCAGTCCCTCGCGGGCGCGTTCGAGAGCGGCGTTGCGCTCGGCGCGCTGGCTGGCGATCTGCTGTTGCTGAAGGCTGTCGAACGTCTCGTGCTGTGCGAGATGGCTCGCCAGCGTCCGCTGCAACGCGGGCACCAGAGCGACGCGCGCACCGAGGGTGCCGTTGGACCAGCCGTCCTGACCGTTCAGGATTTCCCAGAGCTCCGAGGGGATCTCCTCGCGCGACCGGGCGTTCGGGAAGCACCGGCGTACGACGTCGTCGAGTTGGGTGCAGGTCTGGTGGTTCCAGTCGGCCGTGGTCCGACGCTGGGCATCCTCCGGCAGAGCCAGCAGGAACTCGTTCGCCTCAGCGGCCGAGGCTCCCCAAGCGGTCGTCCGGGCGACCAGATCGAGCGAGGTCTGCTCGTCCAGCAGCACCAGCCGACGGCCCGCCAGGTCGTCGAGGATGCGGTCGTGGTCACGGCGAGTGGCCTCGAGGTTCTTCAGCCGCTCGTCCCGGACCAACTGCTGACCGGCAGCCGCCTCGGCTGCCTCCTTGGCGGCCTGCAGCGAAGGCGCCAGCGCATCCCGGTCGTTCTCGTGGCGGTCGTTCGCCTCGCGGAGCGCGAGAATCTGCTCCTGTACGTCGGCAGCGGCTCCCAGCGCCCGGGCAGCCGCAGTACGACGTTCGGCCTGTTCTACCCGGGACCGGGCTTGCTCCAGAGCGGCCGCTGCCGCCGAGCGGGCCTCGACCGCGGCATCCAAGCGGCGTCGGGCGGCTTCGATCCGTGCGGTCCGGCCGGTGATCGCCTCCTCGAACTGTCCGACGGCGACCACCCCGGCGGCCTCGTCGATGACCTCCTTGGCGGCGCGCGACGCCAGCGCCACGAAGAACGCGTCGAGCTTGAACCGCTTGTCGGCCGAGGTCGGTCCGCCCTTGAAGGCGGTACCCGGCCGGTTCGCGAGCACCAGCAGGAAGCCCGGGTAGCCTGCGTCCGCCAGGGCGGCGGCAGCCAGAGTGGCGTCCTCGGCGTCGACGACAACAGCCTCGCGGTACGGCGCGAGCCGCGGCTCCCACTCGGCACGGTCGTTCTCACCCAGTTCGGTGATGTCGGTCAGGGCACCGCAGGCGATCCCGGCGTTCTCCAGCACCTGCTGCTGCGGCGCGGACACGGTCTGGCCGCTCTCCGCCTCGCGCAACAGGGCAGTCGCCTGGTCCACGAATGTCCGGGCGGCGTGATCGCGTCCGATCTGCTCTTCAAGAGCCTGACGAGCCTCGTCCTGCTCAGCCGCGGCCGCGTCCAGGTCACGTCCGTCCGCGGAGCGACCGGCATCGAGCAACCGGCGGTGCTCCTGGCCCAGCCGTTCGAGTTGCTCGCGAACGGATCGCTGAGCGAGGTCCAGTTCGCGGTCGCGGGCATCGAGCTTGTCCCGTTCCTGGCGGGTCAGCTGGGCATCACGCAGCAGGGTCTCTTCATTGCCGAAGGCATCGATCTCGGCGTCGACGGTCTCGCGTCGCGCCTCCTGCTCGGCCACGCGCTGATCGAGTTCGGCGAGTTCGTGCAGGATCTCGGAGTTGCGGGAGTCTCCGTCGACCAGGTGCCGCGCGCACCGCGCCTGCCAGGATTCCCGCGCGTCGGCGAGCGCAGAACGAGCCGCGGCGCGCTGCAGGATGCCCGCCTCGACCGTGGCCATCTCCTGCTCCCAGCGTTGCAGGTCGGCGGTCGCCTGCTTGGTCGCCTCCCGCTGGGTGTGCTCGGCGGACCGGTGTGCTTGCTCCTGCTCGAGTTCATGGTCGAGGCCGGTCAGGGTCGCGATCGCGTTGAAGATCCGGGCGGGGCCGAGTTCGTTCAGCGGCTCGGCCAGCAGGTTGGCCGTCGGTGACGACCGGACCGAGGTCGACAGGAACGAGACGCAGCGGACCTGGCCGCCGTACAGGACGGTGGAGAGCTTGTTCGCGTGGAAGTCTGTGCGGCCGTTGGAATGGGGGAGTGCGGCCCACAAGGCGTCCGCGCCCGCCGCACGCTCGGCCTCGGTCGCGCCGAACGGGACGTGCAGGCCGTTCTTCCAGCGCAGGTCGAGGTACGACGCCTTGCGGTTGATCCGGATCCACACGGTGATCGCGGCCGCCTCGATCTCCGCGAGGTCGGTCAGTTCCGGGTCGGAGAAGACGCCGATGATGTACCCGCGGTCGACGTTCGACCAATTGCCTTCCTGGCCGGCCGCCTCGGCGGTGAACAGCAATTCGGCCGCGCCCGGAGCGCCGCTCGTGAGCCGCCATTGGTCGTCGGCGTGGAGCAGGGACAGCGCCGCGATCCAGGAGGACTTGCCGGCGCCGTTCGAGTCGACCGGGCCCTGGCCGGCGACGGTGACGAGGCCTTGCCCGACCATCGGGATCGGGTGGGTCGACAACCGGGACAGGTCGACGACCTGTACGCCGAGCAGCACTTTCGAGCCGAGGATGTCGAACGGTCCGTCCTCAACAGGACTGCTCATGCTGCTCCTTGCATCTGGTCTGCGTTCCCTACCCGGCGCAGGCGTCGTTCCCCCGCCTTCGCCCTGATCAGAAGAAGGACTTTATCGACCATTCCCCACCAACCCCGCATCGACAGCTCGAGACACACCCCAGCCCCGGGTTCCACACCCCCGAGCTGCCTCAGCCGCCGCGCCGAGCGTCCCCGTGCGCATGTCCGCGTACTGCGTGCGTCGAGAGCTCGCGGGATCGCGCGGCGCCGACAAGTTCGCCGTACCGACAGCTTTGCCGGGTGGCGACAGGAGGCGTCAAAAGGCCACGTCGTTCCGGGCATCAGGTGGTAGGCAAACCGGTTCAGGGGTGGGCGCGGTCGTCGAAGATTGTCGAATGCGTAGCCGATTCGTCACGCACTGTTGACGACGGATGGAGCAACTGGCTACGGTCTCGCCCAGGAAAGCGCTCTCCAGCGCGGACGGACTGCTCCGACCGCGCCCGCCCCATCCACGAATGCCGAGCCCGGACGCGGGTCTGCGACGGCCGTGGACTCCTACTTTCCTGGAGGTCCCCCATGACCAGTTCCGCCCCAACGACCGTTCCACCGCGCCGGCGGATTCTCCGCGCAACCGCCATGCTGACCGCCGGCGCCGCACTGCTCGCCAGCAGTTCCGTTGCGTTCGTACCGGAAGCCTCCGCCTACACGTTCGCGCTCCAGGGCTGGGCGACCCAAGGCGGCGGCACGACCGGCGGCGGGAGTGCCTCGCCCGTCACCGTGACCACGCAGGCCGCGCTGATCAGCAACGTCCAGGCCAGTGGCGCCCGCGTCATCAAGGTGTCCGGAACGATCGCGCTGCCGAGCGGGATGACGAAGGTCGCCGCCAACAAGACCATCATCGGCGTCGGCAGCAGCGCGACGATCACCACCGGTGGGTTCAACATCGCCAGTGTCAGCAACGTGATCATCCGCAACATCAACTTCAAGAACTGGACCGACGACGCGATCAACGTCCAGTACTCGACCCGCGTCTGGATCGACCACAACAACTTCAGCAACGGGTACGACGGTGCGGTCGACATCAAGCGGGCGTCGGACTACGTCACCGTGTCGTGGAACCGGGTGTTCAGTCACGACAAGTCGTTCCTGCTCGGGCACTCCGACGACAACGGCGCCGAGGACCTCGGCAAGCTGCGGGTCACCTATCACCACAACTACTTCGACGGATCCACGCAACGTCACCCGCGGGTGCGGTTCGCGAACCCGGTGCACGTCTACAACAACTACTACCGCGGCAACAGCGGCTACGGCGTCGCCTCCACGGTCAACGCGGGCGTCTTCGTCCAGCGCAACTACTTCGAGAACGTGAGCAAGCCGACGGTGGCTCAGACCGGCGACTCGCCCGCAGGCAATCTCAAGCTGGACGGCAACTACCTGACCGGATCCGGTACGCCGGTCTCGCGCAACCCCGGCAGCGTCGCGGCCATCCCCTACAGCTACACGCTCGACGCAGCCGCCGACATCAAGTCCATCGTCACCGCCTACGCCGGCACCGGCAAAATCTGAACCCACCCGCAACCTGAGCATGTCCGGTGCACGTGGGCGCCACCACCGCGTGCCCCACCCCCCAGTACTACGTGCTCCAGCGCAGTGCCCCACCCCGCAGTACTAGGTGCTCCAGCGCAGTGCCCCGCCCCGCAGTACTAGGTGCTCCAGCGCAGTGCCCCGCCCCGCAGTACTAGGTGCTCCAGCGCAGTGCCCCACCGCCCCGGGGCACTGCGCTCGGCCGGCTGCTACCTGCTCTTGGGAGTCGAGTTTGCGCGTCGCCGGGTGCCCCAGCCCGGTTTGGTGCCGCGCGTCTTGGCAGCCGGCTGCTGGTTCTGGAAGTGGTGCGTTAGCTGGGGGATTCCCTGGTGGGGAGGGGTTTTCGGGCTCGGATGGCTTCGGCTATGGGGCTGGCGGGGGCGGCGGCGAGGATCAGTTGGTCTTGGAGTCGGCGTCGGGCGGCTGGGGTGAGGCGTTGGAGTTGGGGGCCGGGGATGTAGCTGGGGCCGCCGGAGTGGTCGCCGGAGAGTTGGATCAGGCCGGCGGCGCGGAGTCGTTGTAAAGAAAGGCGGCGCTCTTCGCCGCTGATCTTGGTGGTGCGGAGTTCGTCGACTGTTGTCGGGCGGGCCGACTTCCAGCTGTCGCCCGTGAGAATGCCTTCGCTGCGGGGGATCGCCACCGAATGCACGAGGACGAGAACGAGTACGGCGCGGTCGACCACGGAAAGCGGCTGCCAGCCCTGTGCTGTCAGGGTTTCTGCGACATCGTCGGCGTAGCCGGCGGTCCAGTGGGTGCCGTCGACCTGCACGAGGGTACGGCCGATCAGCTTGAGCATCTTCTGGACCTGGCGGCGGAGGGTCACGTCGCGGAGTCCGGCGAGCTGCACCTCGGCCACTGGGTTGGCCGCGTATTGGACGGCACTGAAGGCGGCCAGTACTTCGTCCCGGGAACGGTCGCTCAGATCCTGCAGCAGAGAATCGAACAACGCATGCTGCTCAGTCATCCTCCACCTCCAAGGCAGAGGCGTCCGCGTCGGCAAGGTCCGTGGCGGCGGCATCGGATGGCAGGGGATCCGGATCAGGCTCGGGATTGCGGGCCGGGCTGAGGACGGCTGGTGGGGGATCCGGTAGGACTCGGCAGAGTTCCCGGAGGCCGGCCAGTTGGGGAGGGCCCCAGCTCACCACGCGCGGGCCGAGGCGAACCTCGCCGGCCTTCTCGTTCCACAGCAGCCAATGCGTGGCGTGGAGACGCCTGAGGCTGCCGATGATCAGAGTGAGGTCGCTCGACTGCTCGGGCCGGCCGCGCATCCCGGCGTACACGGCTTTGATCTGGGTGAGCGTGCCGACGACGCCCGGCCAGGCGGGGCCGCTGCGGTCGGGCCAGCAGCACGCCACGCAGATGGCCAGCACGCGCGCTGTCTCGTTCGGCTGCTCGACGGCGACCGGCGGGGTGCCGAGCTCTTCCAGTACTGCGTGTCCGGCGCCCTCCGGAAGTGTCGGCAACATCCAGACGCTGGAACCGTCCGGCTCGGCCGCTCGCGTCAGCCCGGCAACGGCAGGCGTATCCGGCGAAACCTGCAACGGCCCGGCCGACTGCACCTTGGCCCACCACAAGGCGTTGTAACTACGCCCACCTTCGACAGCGGCGTCGGCAGTCATCGCGTCACCCGCCGGAACGTGCCCTCGGTCGCCCACGGCGTTCCGGCCGTCGGATCGATCCGCATCCCGTCCGCCCAGACCAGCTCGTAGTCCAGCTCGTCATGCAGATGAGCGGCCGTCAGCTCCGCCAGCACCCGGCGCGCGGTGATCCAATCGCCGGCGTCGTCGACCACGTCGATGATCGAAACGCTCGACCGCCCGGCCAGGATCCGCTCGGCTTCCGCGCGGAGATCCTCCCGATCCGTCGCGGCCGCCGACTCCGGTGCGTCCGTCTCCGCCGACGGGCGAGGGGGCGCCATCCGCGCGGTGCCGGTACGACGTCCTGACTCGACCGCCTCCAGCATCGTCTCGGGGGAGAAGTCCGGTGCGGCGGCGTCGAAGAGCAACCCGTCCAGTACGCCGGCGAGCACCTCGGTCTCACTGCTCCGCGTGAAGGTCAGCCAGGTCTCGATCGGGAGCAGCCCGAGCGCACGCGTAGTACCGGCTCGTTCGACCAGTCGGCCCGCGGCGAGCTGCACCGCGTCGGCGTACGCAGCCAGGGACATCCGCAGTTGCGTGCAGGCCCGGTGGAGTGTGGGCCAGCGCTCGAGGACGATCCGGTGCACCTTCTCGGCCTGCTCGATCAGCCGCTCGTTGCCCCAGGCGAGCTGCGCGTTCTCCCGCAGCTGGGCGGTCGTGCTGGTCGAGACGAGGATCGCCAGCTCGTTCCCGAGCAGCCGGAACACCTTCGTCAGGCGCTCGATCGACGCCTGCCCCTGCTCCTCGGTCGCGCGCGGATCGCTCACACTGTGCGCTTCGAGCGTGAGCAGCTGGTGCAGCTCGGCCTGCCCACCTTGCACGGACATCCGCTTGAGGAACATCAACATCACGTACGGCGCGAAGGCGGCGCGGTGACGCAGCTCGTTCGGCCGGTCGACCAGTTTGGTGATCGCGCCGTACTGCCGGAGCACCTCGAAACGCCGGACGATCACGTCATGGGGATAGCCCCGGCAGGCCAGGGACGCCTGCTCCACGGTCAGCCCGTCGCTCCCGGCCTCGGCGAACGCGTCCAGGATCGCCTGGTCGACGTCCAGCAGGTCGGGATCCACGATCATCGCGCCGGCCTCGCGAGCGAGCACGGCGAACACCTGCCGATAGACGCGCAGTACGGCCGCTTCGGCCTCCGCGTCCAGCAAAGTCGCGTCCATCGTCACTCCTCCCGTGCGGTCGGCGAGCCCGTCAACCAGGCCGATGACCAGACCCGGACTTTATCGACCCGGGCGGACAGATCGGAAACCGGCGCCCGGCCGCCTGTGGACAACTTCCACCCGGCCCAAAATCAGGTGACGCCACCGGAACCACTCTCTACTATCCGAAGCATGATGAGACTGCTCGGCTAGTGCGTCCTCAAACGCTCTAGCCGACCCCAGCAGCGGTACCGGTGCGGACCACCCTCGACGGGTCGTCCCCGGGCTGTCTGCTGTTCTCATTCACCGGAGTCACAGCATGGCACCGTCACGTCTCGACGCCTTGCCGATCGGCGCTCAGCACCCGCAGTACCGCGAGCTGCTCGCCGTCCGCAAGGATTCCGTTCCCGGCCGCATCCTGGTCGAGGGCACCTGGGAGCACAGTCAGCTCCTGACCACTCCCACCGTCATCGACGCCTTCTTCTACTGCCCTGAAGCAGCCGAGGACGGCATCGCAGAACAAGTAGCGTCGCGGGCAGCTGAGGTCTTCCGGATCTCACCGAAGCTCTACGCGCGAGTCACCCGCAAGACCAGGTCGGACGGCCTGATCTCGATCGCCCGGCTCCCGGTCTGGCAACCGACGGACTTCCGCTTCGACGAATCGTCGCTGGTCCTGGTCGCGGACGGCGTCGAGTACGCCGGCAATCTCGGCACCCTGATTCGTACGGTCGACGCCGCCCGCGCCGATTGCCTCGTCCTCACCAGCCGACGGGCGCGACGCAGTCATCCCGGCGTGTACGCCGCCAGCCGCGGCCTCGTGCTGAGTACGCCGGTCCTCGAGTTCGACGACATCGGCGAGGCAGCCGCGTGGCTCCGAGCGCGCAGGGTCGACGTCCACCTGGCCGATCCGAGCGCGACGGGGAGCTACCGCGTACCGCAGTACAAGGGGAAGCCGACGGCGTTCGTGGTCGGGTCGGAGGGTGGTGGGTTGTCCAGGCATTGGCACGAGCAGGGCTTCGGGGCGGTGTCGATACCGATGCTCGGCCAGGCCGACTCCCTCAATGTCGCGCTGTCCGCGGGCATCCTGCTCTTCGAGGCGCGGGCGCACAAGGACGGGTGGTGATGCTGGCCCTGGCCCTTCCGTCGCAGCCCGGCACGGTCTGAACTGGAGACGGCGGTGTTGCAGCACAGGCGAAGGGGGCAGCTAGTGAGATTCGCCGATCGGGTGGACGCGGGACGAAGGCTCGCCTCGGCTCTGCGGCGCCGGGTGCCGGACGATGCGGTGGTGCTCGGTCTGCCGCGGGGTGGCGTTCCGGTCGCCGCAGTCGTGGCCGAGCGGCTTGACCTGCCGCTCGACGTGCTGGTCGTACGGAAGCTCGGGCTGCCTGGGCAGCCCGAGCTCGCGCTCGGCGCGGTGGGTGAGGACGGTGTCCTAGTGATGAACGATGCCCTGGTGGCCTCGTCCGGGGTGAGTCAGGAGGCACTGGCAGCCGTTGCACGGCGGGAGCGCGCCGTGGTCGAGCAGCGAGCCGGGCGGCTTCGACTGACCGAAGCGGCGATCGATATCCGCGAACGGACAGTGGTGCTGGTGGATGACGGCGTGGCGACCGGCTCGACGATGCAGGCAGCCTGCCAGGTCGCTCGTGCCAGGGGAGCGGCGGCGATCGTCGTTGCGGTACCGGTGGGGGCAGCGGCTGCGCTGAAGCGCCTGCGATCCGTCGCGGACGAGGTGATCTGCCTGATGAAGCCGAAGAGCTTCATCGGAGTGGGGCAGTGGTACCGCGACTTCGGTCAGACGAGTGAGGCGGAGGTGATCGCTCTGCTCGCTGGTACGACGACGCAGCAAGGCGACTCATGAGCCGGGAGACTTCACCTTCGCCGGCGAAGGTCGGTCCCGCCACCTGACCTGGCGGGCGCGGGTGTTCCACCGCCCGGCAGAATGGTGTCCTGTGAACGACTTCGAACCGGGTGAGGTAGTCGCCCCCAGCGACCCGCGGATCGTCCTCGAGGGGCAGTGGGCGCAGCAGCCCGGGCTCGCGATCACGGTCAATTCCGGGTCGCGGATCAGCTTCTCCTTCGCCGGCGAGCGGGTCCAGTTGCTCTTCGACACCGATGGTCTGACCGTCGCTCCCCATCTGTGGATCTCAGTCGACGACTCCGAGCCGGAGCTGCACCTGATCGAGCGGCCGGTGATCGTGCTGACCGCCGAGACCGGGCGGCACACGGTCGAGGTCGTGGTGAAGGACGTCAACGAGTTCGTCAATCGCTGGAATCCGCCGTTCGACTGCGCGGTCGTGTTCGCCGGCCTGGTGCTCGACGTCAACAGCCGGCTGCGGCTGGTCGGTCGCCCGGCCGGACCGCGGCTGGAGTTCTACGGCGACTCGATCACTCAGGGCGTCCGTGCGCTCAGTACCGATCCGGAGTCCGCCGGCGCCGACGGCAGCAAGTCGTACGCGTATCTGACCGCGCGGGCGTTCGGCGCAACGGCGTACCAGGTCGGTTTCGGCAGCCAGGGCATCGCTCGCGTCGGCAACGGCGAGGTGCCGAACGGGCTGGAGTCCTTCGGCTGGAACTTCGCGGGCTCGCCGGCCGAGCGGATCGAGCAGCCGCAGGTGGTCGTGCTCAACCTGGGCGTGAACGACGAGACGCTGACGCCCGAGCAGTACGGCGAATACCTCGCCCGCGTGCGCTCGACGTACGGGTCGGCCAAACTCGTTGCCCTCAGCCCCTTCAGTGGCAAGCACGCGGACGCGATCGAGACCGCGGTGAAGCTGACCGGCGACGACGACATCGTCTACGTCGGCACCGACGGCTGGATCACTCCGGACGACTGCACCGACGGACTGCATCCTTCCGTCGCCGGACACGCCAAACTCGCTGCCCGCCTGATCGAGGCACTGGAAACCCATACGGACCTGACGCGACGCTGACCCGAGCGTTCGTCGACTCACAGACCGAGGAGGTCGCGGGGATCGGCGGCGCCCGGGCCGCGGAGTACCCAGTCGTTGAACTGCTCGCCGAACAGATACCAAAGGCCGTCCGCCCCCAGCCGGAGTTGCCTCCGGTCGGCTGTCACCCGGTTGCCTTCCACGACCGCGTTCGCGCCCAGCGCCTCGCGACCCTCCGCTATCGCGGCCGGATCGATCGCGTCCTCCGAACCAGCCGAAGGCGTCGACTCGGCGACAGCGAAACCGCCGGCTCCGCCTTCGCGCCAAGCGATCGCCCAACTGGTCAGCACCCGAGCCGGTACGCCGGCGCGATGGGCGAGATCCGCAAGCCCCGCCGTCCCCAGCAAACCGGCGGCCCGGCGCGCCAGATCCTCCTCCCGGCTCAGCCCGAACCCGCCGTCTCCGTCCCCCGACGCAAGCTCCCAAGCCCGCCGAGCGGCATCGGTCGCCAGCATCACCAGTTCGTGCGCGTCGATTCCCGACTGCCGCGGCGGCTCCAGCATCAGCACGGCAGACGGCACCCCCGGTTGCGCCAGTGGCTTCGGCGGCAACGGCACTGGACCGAGCGCCTTCGCGAACGCAGCCCTGGCCGGTACGCCGACAGGCCGGCGTTTCACCGCAAGCTGCTCGCCTCCGGCAGACCGGCGCTCCCGCAGAGCCGCCATCAGCTCGTCCCGCTTGCGTCCGCGCAGCAGCAACAAGACGAACGGATCCTCGTCGAGAGCGTCAGCGATCAAGAAGCAGACGGCCGCCGAATGCTTGCACGGCACGGCGAAATCGGGGCAGTTGCAGGCGGTCTTCACCTCACCCGCGTCCGGCAGCAACTCCAGCCCCGCTGCCTGCGCATCGTCCACGACCTCGGGCGGCAACTCGCCATCGAGCAACGCCGCGACCCGGCCGATCTGCGCGGACACCACGTCCAGCACCGCTTCCCACTCGTCGTCGGTGAACGCCCGAATCCGCACGTTCACCTCGTACGGCGTGGGGCGGCTGCCCTGGACCGTCGCGCTCACCACACCTGGATCCACCGTCAACTCGAGCACGCTGCCGCGGCGCGCATAGGACCGGCCGCGACTCAAGCGACCTGGGTCCAGCCGGGCGCGATGCACGAGCGCGTCCACCCAGGCCTTGCCCCACCAGGTCAGCCCGAACGGCCGGCGGCTGCCGGGACCTTTGGCGGCGGGGAGCCCCGCGTTCTCCTCCGAAGAACGGCGCCAGCCCTGCCACGGCGTACGGTCGTTCATGCCGTTTTCCCAACAGCAGAAGGGTTGTAGGCGCTGGCCGCACCTGACTTGGCCGGTGTCGTCGACAGCTCGACCAACTCGGTCAGCTCGGTGTCGGACAGCTCGCTCAGCCACGCCTCGCCCGAACCGACCACCGCGTCGGCGAGGTCACGCTTGGCCGCGATGACCGTGGAGATGCGGTCCTCGAGGGTGTTCTCGGTGATGAGCCGGTGCACCTGGACCGGCCGGTCCTGCCCGATCCGGTAGGCACGGTCGGTCGCCTGGTCCTCGACGGCCGGGTTCCACCAGCGGTCGTAGTGCACGACGTGGGTCGCCTTGGTCAGAGTCAGCCCGACGCCGCCGGCCTTCAGTGACAACAGGAACACCTGCGCCTCGCCCGCCTGGAACTGCTCGACCAGTTGCTCGCGCTTCCGCACCCCGATTCCGCCGTGCAGGAAGAGCGTCCGGACCTGCCGGGCCGCCAGGTGCGCCTCGATCAGCCGGCACATCTCGACGTACTGGCTGAAGATCAGCACCGACTCGCCCTCGGCCAGGATCACGTCGAGCAATTCGTCGAGCGCGGCGAGCTTGCCGGACCGGCGGGGGAGTGGACCGGGCTCGTGCAGGAACTGCGCCGGATGGTTGCAGACCTGCTTGAGCTGGGTGAGCAGACTCAGCACCAGCCCACGGCGCGCGATCCCCTCGGCCTCCTCGATCTTGGCGAGCGTCTCCTTCGCGACGGCCTGGTAGAGCGTGGCCTGCTCGGCGGTCAACGGGACCACGACGTCGTGCTCGGTCTTCGGCGGCAACTCGGGCGCGATCCCGGGATCGGTCTTCTTCCGGCGCAACAGGAACGGCCGGGTGACCCGCGCGAGCCGGGCGGTCGCCTCCTCGTCGTGGTACCGCTCGACCGGTACGGCGATGTCGTGGCGGAACCGGTCCAGGGTGCCGAGCAGCCCCGGCGCGGCCCAGTCGAGGATGGACCACAGCTCGGACAACCGGTTCTCCACCGGTGTCCCGGTCAGCGCGAGTCTGGTTGCCGCAGGCAACGTCCGGAGTGCGCGAGCCGTTCTGGACAAGGGGTTCTTGGCATGCTGGGCCTCGTCGGCGACCGCGAGTCCCCAGAAGATCTCGCCGAGCACCCGGTGATCCTGCCGCACCACGCCGTACGTCGTGAGCACCACTTCGTCGGCGGCCAGGTCGCTGAGGTTGCGCCCGGCGCCGTGGTACCGCCGTGTGGGCACCTCAGGCGCGAACTTCCCCAGCTCGCGTTCCCACGTCCCCAGCAGCGTCGACGGGCAGACCACGAGCGTCGGTCCGCGTCCGCGCCTGCTCAGCTGGAGATGCAGTGCGATCACCTGGATCGTCTTGCCGAGACCCATGTCATCCGCGAGGCATCCGCCGAAGCCGAGGTCGGCCAGGTGCGCCATCCACGCGACACCCCGCTTCTGGTAGTCGCGCAGGGTCGCTCGCAAACCGATCGGCTCGTCCACCGGTTCCGGCTCGCGAGCGGTCCGGAGTCTGTCGACCATCGTCCGCAGCGAACCGTTGGCGTCGAACGCGACCAGTTCGCCGTCGACCTCGATCGTCCCTGTCAACGCTGCCGCGAGCGCCTCCGCTCCGGTCAGCTTCCGCGATCCACCGCGCCGCAGCTTCCGGGCGAGCTCCTGGTCGATGCGCACCCATCGCCCGCGCATCCGGATCATCGGCCGCTTCGCCTCGGCCAACGCGGCGACCTCGGCCTCGGTCAGCTCCTGCCCGTCCAACGTGGGCCGCCACTTGAACGCCAGCAGATCGTTGAGGCTGAAGTCCGGACCCGTCACCGCACCCGGCGTCGGAGTGGCAACGGCGCCACGGACCGCGAGCTCACCAGCGAACAGTTCGGCCGGCCACAACACCTCGATCCCGGCGCCGTCCAAGGCCGCGCTGTCGCTCGCCAGCTCGTCCAGCGCCTCGTCGTCGATCCCGACGGACTCGGGCGCCGCATCTTTCAAGGCCGCTCCGAGCGGCGGCCAAACGCGCGCCCCACGCCGCAACGCCAACAGCAGATCGGTTTCCGCTCGCTCCCCAAGAGCAGCCAGTACTGCGGCCGGCGCGTTCCACACGTCGGCCACATCCACCAGCAAGCTTGGATCCACACCACTTCGCAACTGCAGAACGGCTGTGAACTCGGCGTCGTCCTCAGGCGGCTCGATGCGCAGCACCAGCCGAGCGCCGGCCTCCTCACTCAACGCCGTCTCGTCGAGCCACTCGGTCGGCCCGGTGATCTCCAGCGGCTCGACCGCCGCGAACGGCCGGGCACCTTCCCGCACGGAGACGCCTGCTGCCGGAGTACGGACCAGCGCGTCCGCCAATGCATCCCAGAACGCGCGAACCAACTGCTCAGGATCCGCCAGCCGCAACGGCCGCGACCCTTCCACCGGTACTGCGTACGCCTCGGCGGGCATCGACGCGGCAAGGTTCTTCAGCCAGCCACGATCGGCCGGATCCAGCGGCCCGACCCGCCACGCACCGATCCCGGTCGTCCCCTTGTCCGGCACCAACCGCCCGCGCGCGACCAGTCCGATCCCCGCCAGCGCGGCCGCCCGCCAAGCGCGATGCCCGGCCGAATCCCCGTCACCGGCAGGCCGCGTCAGGAACTCCAGCGCCTCCTGGACCGAGAGCAGCCGAGCCGCCACCTTCACCCGCCGCGGCCGGTCCCCGCGCAGCTGAACCACCTCCACCTGCCCGTCCGCCTGCAGTCCGGCTGAGGCCAAGTCCCCATACGCAGCCAACCGCCCCACCCGAGGCGGTTCCCCCGCAAGAAACACAAGCTCGACCACCCACCGCACAGTACCCACTCCCACCGACAGCTTGCTCGGCTTCGTCCACAGGCCCCACGCCGCCCGTCCTGTCCGCCGATCGGCTTGACCCGAACCAAGGTTGAGGTTGCAGGGTTTCAGGGAACGGCAACCGGAACGATGAGGAGTGGACACAGATGAGGGCAGCAGTGGTGACGCGGTTCGGCGGTCCCGAGGTGATCGAGGTCCGTGAGTGGCCCGAGCCTGTGGCAGGGGCCGGGGAGGTCGTGGTCGACGTCGAGGTGACCGATGTGATCTGGGTCGAGACCGCGATCAGGCAGGGCAACCTCGGCGGGTACTTCGACGTGAGCCCGCCGTACGTGCCGGGCAGTTCGCTGGGCGGCCGGGTCCACTCGGTCGGGGCAGGTGTCGACGAGGAGTGGATCGGCAAGACGGTCGTCGGCCGGATCGCCGGCTTCGGTGCGCACGCCGAGCGCGTCGCAGTACCGGCTGATTCGCTGGTGGAACTCCCGGCGCAGCTCGGCGTCGAAGCCGCGGTGGCCGTGCTCAACGACGGGCTGACCACGCTCATGCTGGAAAGATCTGCGCCCGGCTTGGCCGGTAAGAAGGTGCTGATCACTGCGGCAGCCGGCGGGATGGGACTACTGCTGATCCAGCTGGCCCACAAGGCCGGAGCTCACGTCGTCGCGGCCGCCCGCGGTCAGGCCAAGCTCGATCTCGCCAAGGCGCAGGGGGCCGACGTCGCGGTCGACTACACGACACCGGCCTGGGAGAAGTCGGTGCTGGAGGCAACCAAGGGGATCGATGTCGTCCTCGACGGCGCCGGCGGCGCTTACGGCACGGCCGCGTTCGACACGGTCAAGGACGGCGGCTGGTTCTCGGCGCACGGTACGCCCGGCGGGGGTTTCGCGGCGTACGACGAGGCCGAGGCGAAGCGGCGGGGCATCACCGTCAGAGGGATCATGGATGTCCAGGCCGACGGCGGACCGGTCTCCAACAGCGACGTCATCACGAGAGCCCTCGCCGGCGACCTGGTGCCCGTGATCGACCGCGTGTTCGCCCTCGATCGACTCGGCGACGCCCACCGCGCGATCGAGGACCGCGCCCTGCTGGGGAAGGCGTTGCTCAGGATTCGGTGATCGAGTTCTCGGTGACCGCGGGCGGGTTCGGGCGAGCGGAGACGATCTTGTTCCGCCCGGCCCGCTTCGCGGTCAGCAGCGCGTTGTCGGCCGCCATCACCAGCTGATCCATCGTGCCCGCGACATCCGGGTAGACGGCGGCACCGAACGACGCCGGAACCCCGGTGATGGTCGCCGTGGCGTCGGTCGCGGTATCCACCGACACGGTCAGCGTGGTCAGGCGCTCGCGGATCCGCTCAGCGACTTCCAGTACTTCGCCCTCGGACGCACCCGGCAGCAGCACGGCCAGCTCGTCCCCGCCGACGCGCGCAACAAGGTCACCCTGCCGTACTTCGGCGCGCACGCTCTCGCCGACCGCACGCAGCGCTCGGTCACCGGCCGGATGGCCGTACGTGTCGTTGATCTCCTTGAACTTGTCCAGGTCGAGCATCAGCAGCCCGACAGTGCTCCGGAGCGACTCGGCACGAGCCAGCTCCGCCGGCACGGCACTGGCCCAGTACGACGGGGTGGCAAGGCCGGTCTTCACGTCGGTCCCCGCAGCGCGCTGGAACTGCGGCAGCAGCAGGTCGCGGTGCAGGGCGAGCACCGTCACCATCAGGATCGGCACCACCCACGGGTACGACGCCTGCAGGGCTCCCACGGCGACACCGAGTCCGAGGCCGGCCACGACGACGAGCTGGTCGGACAGGTCGCCCAGTGCGCCACGCGCCGAGGCGTCCGGCGCAGACAGCAGGATCGCCCCGATCACCAGGGCGAAGTTCACCAGCCACCAGGTGATCATCGCGGCGACGACGACCGTGAGACTCCACAGCCCGGTCGGGACGCGCGGTTCGGAGAAGAGGCCGCCCGCACGCAGTACGGCGCTTGCTGCCGCGCTGGCCAGCACGAAGGTGGCCGCCGAGAAGATCTTGCGGTGGGCAATCGTCCGCCCGTAGACGCGGATCCAGGAGTAGCCGTACGACACGGTGACCAGGGCGATCACCAGCGACAGCGGAAGCAGCAGGAGCCCGGCGAAGACCCAGAGGCTCTTGAGATTCGTGTACGGCGAGGTGTTCGCCGCCATCTCGCGTCGGCGCTCGATTCCGCGGGCAGACTCCAGGTGCAGGACCGAAGCGACCGCGAGCACGGCGAAGGCAGCCCATTCGGACGGCCGGACCCCGGCGTGGTCGCCGGAGGCCGTGGATGCGACAGCCAAGGCGGTGATGGTGAGCGCGACTGCGTCGACACCGAGCACATAGCCCAGTGCCGGAGCCGGCAACGACCAGAGCTTCCATTGGCGGGGTGGCACCCACTTGCTCCGACCGATCAGAATCATGGTGGCCTCACACAGTTAGACCTGAGCGGTTATTCGAGAATAGTAACTGCCCGTTCACTCGAGGTCATCCCCGCAGCGCGGGTATTCCCATCCACGGGGTGAAACGAGAGGATCCAGCACCATGTCCAAGACGAGCACCGGCAACGAGTGGTTCCACGGCGGCAACGAGTGGTTCACCGGCGGTAACGAGTGGTTCCGAGGCGGGAACGAGTGGTTCGCCGGCGGTGGCAACGAGTGGTTCGCGGGGTCCGGCCAGGGTGGTAACGAGTGGTTCACCGGCGGTAATGAATGGTGACCCGCCGCTGAATACCGGAATTTCTTTACCCACATTTTACCGAACCCTCCCGGCCGCCTTTCCGGGCACTCCCGGTAGTCAATTCCGCAGCCTATTTCACGGCGCGGTCCCGGTCCGGCGGGCGCGTGTCCAGGCAGCGCCCGCCGCCAGGGCCGCCGCGACGCCGGCCGCACCGACGACGGCCAGGGCGAGCGAGGGCCTGGACTGTTCCGCGATCGCCCCGGCGATCAGGATCCCGATGCCCTGGCTGCTCTTGAGCGCCGTGCTGGCGACGCCGAACGCCTGGCCGCGCCGGTTGTCGGGCACCGCCTGCACGAACGCCGCGCTGGTCGGCAGGTGATAGGCCGAGGCCAAGCCCGAGAGAGCCCACAGCGCCAGCGTCGGGATCAACCCTGGCCGCAGAGCGCAGAACACCAGCGGGACGCACGCTGCGACCGCGAGTGGACCCAGGAGGCGCATCCGTCGCTCTGGTGGCCACAGCGTGATCAGCCACATCCCGAGAACGGCTCCGGCAGGGCTGGCCGCCAGGAGGAGACCCGCTCCTTTCGCTCCGTCGCCGATCTCGTTCGCGTAGGGGACGGCGAGGCCTTCTACGGTGACGTAGAACCCGGCGATCGTCGCCAGCGCGACCAGCGAGCGCAGGCGCGGCGTACGTAGTACAAGGGAAGTGCCGGCGGCCAGCTCTTTGAAGTAGTTGGGTTTGGGGCCGTCGTCCTGGTGCGCTGGTGCGGGGCGGGCGCGGACGCCGACGGCTACCAGGAGAGCCGAGAGCAGGAAAGTGGCGGAGTCTGCCAGGAGGCCGCCGGACGTGCCCACTGCGACCACTACGACGCCGCCGGTACCGAACCCCAGCACTTGGCTGAACTGCACAACCATGTCGTTCGCAGCTTTGCCCAGCACGTAGTGGTCGCCCGTTAGTACCACTGGCAGCGTCGCGGCCCTCGCCGCGTAGAACGGCGAGCCGAACGCCTGCAGCCCGAGCAAGAGGGCGATGACCGCGATCAGCGGCAACGCGTGGATGGCCATCGCGGCCACCAGTACTGCGCGCGCGAGGTCGGTGACGATCATCACGCGGCGGCGCGGATACCGGTCGGCGAACCCGGCCAGCAGTGGTCCGAACAACAGGTCCGGGATGTAGGTCAGGGCATAGGTGAGCGCAGTGAGTCCGGCCGAGTCCGTGCGCTCGAACACCAGCACCGACAGCGCTACCCGAGCCAGCTGATCACCTGCCGTGGACAGCACACCGGCGAGGAAGAGCGCCCGGAATTCCGCATGCCCGAACACGTCCCGCCAGCGCGCACGCTCGATCACCCCACCGACCATGGGGAGGACCTTAGCCACAATCCGTGCGCTTACACCTGCTGGCGGTGACCGCGAGGGTTTCCCTGCGGCGCGACATTGCTCACACCTCTGCGTGACTGGTCTGCTCCAGTGCGTTGACTGGTCTGACCTTTCAAAGGTTTGCTCTCGGCGCATCAGTGCCATTCGGGGGACCCGGTGCTTGAAGACTTGTCCACCCCCTCTACTCTGGAGGTGTCTGGTATCGGGGTCTGGGCGGGGCGGCCCCGACCCTGGTACCGGACCTCTCTTTTTCCGGGCCGACTTCTGCAGGCCCTGGATCTCCCCGCGACGGCCGCGAACGGAAACTGTCGGTGGCGGCCGATAGCGTTCTTGGTGCCAGGGGCGGCTCCTGGACGTGCTTCCTTCTCCTTCACCAGGCCTGTAGCGCGTCCGCTCTCCGCCCCTGGCAGCTCAGTCCGACGGGGAGGATTCGATGCCAGACGCGCTCGCCGCGGTGCTGCTACGCCGCAAACGGCTGGTCGACGCCGCCCGCCTCACCCCACCCGTACGCCGATCCGCCTGGCACTGGCTACGGCATCCGATGACCACCCAGGCCGGGCTGGTCGCGCTCCAGGGCGACCTGATCCAACGCGGCCTTCTCCTGTCGGCCTCTCTCTACCGGTACTGCGCGGGCCTCAGCCCACTCGCATTGACCGGCTTCGGCCGGACGCTGCTCGAGTTGCTCGACACCGAGTCGGGCAGGAAGGCCGACCTGGTGCCGCTGTTCCGCGGCTTCCCGGAGAGCGTGCCTGGCAACACGGAGACCTTCTACGTCAACCGCGTGTTCGCCCGACTGCTTCAAGAGGCGCACCAACCGTGCGTCCTCTGCGGCGAGCTGCGAACCGTGCATGCTGTGTCGCCGTGCGCTCACCTTGTCTGTAGCTCGTGCTGGGACGGCACCGACTTCAGCGCCTGCCCGATCTGCCTGCGGCCCTTGGATCCCCACGATCCTTTCCTCCAACCGTCTCGTGAGGACTTCGATTCCGGCGAGCTGAGTGGTTCCAGGGCGTCGGCGACTTCCTCCGCGGGGCGTGCCGCGGCAGGCCTGTCGGGCGAGGATGGTCGGCCTCCCGGCGTACGGCTGCAGTTGCTGGCGTTGGCGCCTGCCGAGGCTGCACGGAGTACGGCGGTCGAACTGCTCTCTCGGCGAACTCCGTTGTCCGTCGTGGATCGCGCCGACCTCGGTGTACTGCTGATCGACCCCGCCTGGCTGCCCGACGACATCCCCGTCCGCGAGACTCGCGCGGTCGCGTTGGCCGCGCTCGTCACCGAGCACCCCGAGCTGCTCGACGTACTGGCCGAAACCGCTACGGACGTACTGCGCCTGCTCTACGTCCTGATGGACGGCGACCCGAGCCTGCGCACTCCGCCGGTACGCCGTCTGTCGGCTCCCCGCGTGACCCGGCGCACCATCCTGGCGCGCCTCAACCGCATCCCCTTCGAGAACCTCGTCGAAGACCTGCACCGCCATCCCCGCGCGTGGAAGCGCATCGCCGAAAACCTCCACCCCTTCGAAGACGCAACCGCCTACCCCGCCACAGCCCTCGCCTTCGCCATCCTCCGCAGAACCCCGCTGGCGCCGGCTTCGCGTGGGCGGTGGCTGGATTCTGGGAGTGCGGCGGGTCGGGCTGTGTTCGGAGAGGCGGTCCGGCATCCGCAGGTGCGGGTGGAGGACGGCCGCTTTGTGTGGAAGACCTTCGCCAGTCGACTGGAAGGCGCCTTCGCCGACGCTCGCCCAGGTCACGCCTTGGACTTGCTGCGAGACCGCCCAGGAGAGTTGGTACGCCGACTCGTCCACCTCGCTCGCGCTTTGCCGGCCGATGCCCACGGCACGTTGGTCGACGCGCTGACTACCGCCGTTTCGGACGTGTCGCCAGTGGTACTGACGGCAGCGCTCGGCCAAGTCCGCACGCCGCCGGGCGACCTCCGCCTGTTCTTCCCCCGCGGCGGCACCACCCGCCTCTGGACCGCCGTCGACGAACGCGAACCACTCCCCGCCGACCTGGCCGCGGCGCTGTCCGGCGTACTCGTCGGTGAAATGTTGCGCAGGGCAACTGGTCTGCCGGGGATCAGGCGGGCGTTCCTGGACGAGGAGTTGGCGCAGCTGGTCGCGCCCGGTTCGGAGCGGAGTTCGTCCTCGACGCTGCGCCGGATGACGCGGGGGAGTGTGCAGCCGATCCCGGACGACAAGGTGCTCCGGCTGTTTCTGCATTGGGTCGAGCCGGCCGGGCAGCGGGTCGATCTCGATCTTGCCGTCGCGGTGTTCGACGACCAGTGGGCGTTCGTGGGGTTGTGCGATCCGACCCGGTTGCGGTTCGACCAGGATGCGATGGTGCACTCCGGCAACCTGACCGCGGCGCCCGGCCCGCGCGGCGCCACGGAGTACGTGGATCTCGATCTGACCGCACTGCGTCGCGTTGGCGCGCGGTATGTGCTGCCGGTGGTTTTCAGCTTCAACGGCGTGCCGTTCAACGCGCTCGAGCGAGGGTTCGTCGGGTTGCTGCGCGATCCGGTGGAGCTGTTCGATCCGGCCGCCGTCGAGGAGCGGTACGACCTGACCGGGTCGGCGAGGACGTTGCTGCCGTTCGGGATGGATCTGCGCCGGCGCGAGCTTCGGTGGTACGACGTGAATCTGAGCGCCGCCGGTTATGGCAACAGTCTGGTGCGCAACGCCGGGCAGGTCGCGTTGATGGCGGCCACGCTGGAGGAGGTTCACGGCGCCGGCGATCGCGTCAGCCTGTGGGAGGTGTGTTGCTGGCACGCGGCCGCACGCAGTACGGAAGTGGTGGTCCGCTGCGCCGACGGTTCGGTCGTCGGCTACCTGCGGGGTGAGTCGGAAGACGTCGCAACCTTCGCCCGCCGCCTCACCGCCCGCCTCGAACCAGACCGCTACTGGGACCTCGACGCCGCCACCCGCGCCGACTTCGTCGCCGTCATCACCGGGGACATCGACCCCAAGTCCGGCGCCGACGTCTACGCGCTCCACCCCCACCTCCTGGACCCCGGCAGCGTGCACCTCATCGACGCCCCCCACCTCCTCACTTCCCTCACCCCGGACCCCCGAGCCCACCCAGCCCTGACCTCCCCCCAGAACCAGCCAGAGCCCTAGCCACGAGCCGGCGCCCTCCGTCCCCGCGTGTGTCGAAATGGAAGATGTACGGCCCGGCCAGGTCGGGGGCGTCGGGTGTACCGCCAGTGCTCATCAACCTCGGCCGGCTCGCCTTGGGGAGGCAGGGGCGGGGGAGTTTGACATTCGGGTTACGGAGCGGCGGTTTCGGCGGGTGTTCGGGGGAGGGGCGGAGTACAAAGGAAGTGACGCGAAGGGAGCCACGATGACGTATGACGTGGTGGTGCTCATCGAGCGGGAGATGAGTGAGGGCGACGCACGCCGCGTGGCCGCCCTGCATGCAAGGCGCGACGAGGTGGATTACCACCTGCTGATCTCGAGTCATCCGACCGAGGGAATCGGCGGACCGATGGCTCTGCTCGGGTCCAGTTTCGCGGACATCGCGGGCCTGTCCGCGGCAAGTCCGGCTCGTACGACGACCGCGACGGCGCTGGCGGACCCCGACTTCGACCTGGCTTCGGTGATCGAGCACAGTGCGCGAAGACTCCGCGGCCTCAACGACTGCCGGGTGAACGTCTCCATCACGCACGGCGACGTCCTGCTGGCGTTGAAAACCCTGGTCTCCAGTACCAACAGCAACGAGGTCGTCGTGGTCGCCTGGCCTGAAACGGCGGCCCGTTTCCTCTGTTCCGACTGGACCACCAAGGCCAAGAAGACCCTCAACGTCCCAAGAGTCCGAGTCGTCGAACACGACACCTGATGGGTCAGGCGTCGTCGATGAGGGCTCTCAAGTGCGGACGTTCGTCGGTGGGGACGTAGGTGGCGTAGTAGTCGTAGAGGTTTTGTCGGGCGATGCGGGCGGCGGCGTGGCCGTCGCCGGCTCGGATCGCCTCGACGACCTCCGTGTGGTGCTGGAGTGATTCCAGCATCAGCGCGCGGCTGTTCGCCGCGTGCGCGATCTTGTCCGCGATCAACCCGAGTACGACGCCGCGCACGACCTCGTTGCACACCTGGATCAGCGAATTGCGGCTGACCCGGGCCACCGCCTCGTGGAACGCGACGTCAGCCTCGCTGAACGCCTCGAAGTGGACGTCGATCGCCGCCCGCATCGCGACCAGCGTCTCCTCCATCTCGGCGAGCTGCTCGTCGGTCCGCAGTCGCGACGCCAGCTGGATCGCGGCCCCGTCCATGATCATCCGGAACCCGATCAGCTCACCAAGACTCAACTCGTCGACCCGGGCCAGCCGAGTCATCTGCTTCCGCAACGCCCCCAGTGAGTACGGCAGGATCTCCGGCCCGTTCGGATCACCCGGGCGCGACCGCACGACCCCGTTGCTCGCCAGCACCCGAAGCGCCTCCCGCACGGTCGACCGGCTGACCCCGAACTGGGCGACGAGTTCCCGCTCGCTCGGCAACCGCTGACCGGGGGAGAGGTCGCCGCGCGCGAGCGCCTCCTCGATCTGCTCGACGATCCGCTCGTACGCGCGCACGGGCTGCACCGGCTGGAACTGGGCCTTCGCCATCCGGGCATCACCTCGGTCGATCGCTTGACAGCTGTCTGAGTTGGGACAAACCTAGTGCTCTATTACAACCTGGTCCACTGGTCCGACCAGTACGGCGTACGTCGCCCGGCTCACCCGGTTGACTAGGGCGAGGCGCCGGGCGACGGGCCGGGTGGGCAAGGCATGATCGGGCGGACGGAACAGACGGCGCACTGGAGGACTTCGCGTGAACACGTACCTCACCCGGGCGGCCGCGCTCGCCGGATCAGCCGCACTGCTGCTTGTCGCGGCGTGCTCGGCCGGTTCGGGTACCTCGTCGGGGCCTAGCACCGGCGCGAACCAGTCGCTGGCGATCGGGCTCGTCGCCGAGCCGGCCAGCCTCGACTTCACCACCACCGACGGCGCCGCGATCCCGCAGGCGCTGCTCACCAACGTGTACGAGGGCCTGGTGAAGCAGGACGAATCCGGCAAGATCGTGCCGGACCTGGCGAAGTCCTGGACGATCTCGCCCGACCGCAAGACCTACACGTTCGAACTCGTCGACAATGCGAAGTTCACCAACGGGGCCGCATTCACGGCCGCCGACGCGGTGTTCAGCATCAACCGGGTGAAGTCGGCCTGGACGACCTCGCTCAAGGCGGCGATGGACGTCGTACAGGACGCCAAAGCGGTCTCGCCGAAGCAGCTTCAGGTGACGTTGAGCAAGCCGAGCAACGACTGGCTGTTCCGGATGACCACCCGGATCGGGGCGATGTTCTCCCAGACCGGCGTCGACAAGCTCGCCACCGATCCGGTCGGCACCGGTCCGTACAAGTTCGGTTCGTGGAAGCGCGGCGACTCGATCGTGCTGCAGCGCAACGACTCGTACTGGGGGACCAAGCCGTTCTTCAATCAGGTCTCCTTGAAGTACTTCAAGGATCCGACCGCGCTGAACAATGCGCTGCTCACCGGCACGATCAACGTGATCGGCACCGTGCAGGCGCCGGAGGCACTCAGCCAGTTCACGAGCAACACGAAGTACCAGGTGATCGAGGGGACGACGAACGGCGAGGTGGTGCTGTCGTTCAACAACTCGCGGCCGGTCTTCAAGGACGTCCGGGTGCGGCAGGCGATCCGGTCGGCGATCGACCACAAAGCCTTGCTGGACACGTGTTTCGCGGGTCGCGGCAAGTTGATCGGCAGCATGGTGCCGCCGACCGACCCGTGGTACGAGGACCTCACCCAGGTCGCGCCGTACTCGAAGGACAAGGCGAAGTCGTTGCTCGCAGCCGCCGGTGCCACCGGCAAGTCACTGCGGCTCCGGCTGCCGACGTTGCCCTACGCAACCTCCTGCGGTCAGGTGGTGAAGAGCCAGTTGGAGCAGGTCGGGCTCAAGGTGCAGATCGACCAGCTCGAGTTCCCGGCCGCGTGGCTCACGACGGTGTTCAAGAACGCGGACTACGACATGTCGATCATCGCGCACGTCGAGCCGCGCGACCTCGGCGCGGTGTTCAGCCCGAAGTACTACACCCGGTACGACGACCCGACGCTGCAGCAGGCGCTCGCCGCGGCGGATGCGGGCGACGAGGCGACCCAGGTCACCGAAATGAAGAAGGCTGCGCGCCGGATCTCCGAACAGGCCGCCGCCGACTGGCTCTTCCTGCTGCCGAACCTGGTGGTCGCGGACAAGAACATCACCGGGCTGCCGGTGAACGCGATCACCGAGTCGTTCGACCTGTCCAAGCTGGCTCGTTCCTGAGATGGTCCTCCGCCTGGTCGAGCGCACCGCAGTGCTGCTGGTCAGCCTTGCGGTGAGCTCGGTTCTGGTCTTCGGGTTCATGGCGGTGCTCCCGGGCGATCCGGCGCGCGTCGCGCTCGGGGTGAACGCGTCCGACGAGGCGGTTGCCCAGTTGCGGGAGCAGTTCGGGCTGGACCGGTCGCTGGCCACGCAGTACTTAGACTGGCTCGGCGGTCTGCTGCGTGCGGACTTCGGTACGTCGTACGTGTCGAAGGTTGCCATCGGCCCCCAGATCTTCGACCGGCTGCAGGTGACGTTGTGGCTCGTGGTGGTCGGGATGATCGTCGCCCTGGTGGTCGCGGTTCCGGCCGGTACGGTGATGGCCGCGCGACACCGCAAGATCTCCGGGTTAGCGCTCTCTGCGATCTCTCAACTCGGCGTCGCGGTACCGGCGTTTCTCGCGGGGATCCTGCTGATCATGCTGTTCGCGGTGAAGCTCGGCTGGCTCCCGGCGAACGGCTGGACGCCGCCGGCATCGGATCCGGGGATGTTCCTTCGCCAGTTGATCTTGCCGGCGCTGTCGCTCGGGTTGGTTCAAGGCGCGGTGCTGACTCGCTACGTCCGGAGCGCGGTTCTCGACGTACTGCGTGAGGACTATCTGCGGACCGCGCGTGCCAAGGGACTCCGGCCGTTTCCCGCGCTCTGGCGGCACGGTCTGCGGAACGCGGCCGTACCGGTGGTGACGGTTCTCGGTCTGCAACTTGCGACGCTACTGATCGGGGCGGTTGTGGTCGAGCGGGTCTTCGTGATCCCAGGCCTCGGCAGCCTGCTCCTCGACGGGGTGTCGAACCGGGATCTCCTTCTCATCCAGGACGTTGTGATGCTGCTCGTGGTTGCCGTCCTGGTGGTCAACTTCCTCGTGGATGTCCTGTACGTCGCCCTCGACCCGCGGCTCCGGGTGGGCCAACGATGAGCGGCCTCGGCGGATCCGTCGACGACGAAGGCGGTCCGGTGAGCGATCGCGGAGCTCCAGAGAGCGCTCTCGGCGTTCCCGCGAGCGGCGCCGACGTGTCCACGGGCGGCGGAGCTTCTACCGGGGTCGGCGGGCCTACGGGCGTGGGAGGGAGCGCTCTCCGGCGTTCTGCGGGGCGTCGGCTGAACCCGAGTCTGGTCGTCGGCGGCATCATCGTCCTCGTCATCGTGCTGACGGCGCTGGTCTCCTTCGTCTGGACCCCGTACGACGCGACACTCGTCGACCCGGCCGTTCGGTTGGCGAAGCCTTCGTGGTCGCACTGGTTCGGCACGGACAAGTTCGGCCGGGACCTGCTGAGCCAGATCATGGTGGGCTCCCGTACGACGTTGTTCGTCGGGCTGGTCGCCGTCGGAGTCGCCGCCGTGATCGGCGTACCGCTAGGGATCCTGGCGGCGATGACCCGGCGCTGGTCGAGCGAACTGATCATGCGGGCGAACGATCTGCTGCTCGCGTTCCCCGCGTTGCTGTTGGCAATCATGTTCGGCGCGGTCTTCGGTGCAAGCACTTTGACCGCGATGGTTGCCATCGGCATCGCAACGGTTCCATCCTTTGCCCGCGTGATCCGGAGCGGTGCTCTGCAGGTGATGCGGGCGGAGTACGTGTTGGCTGCTCGTGCGGCTGGGCGGCGACCGTTCCCGATCGCCTTGCGGCACGTGCTGCCGAACGTGACGAGTCTGATCACGGTCCAGGCGTCGGTGTCTTTCGCGATCGCCGTTCTCGCCGAGGCAGCGCTCTCTTTCCTGGGATACGGCACGCCGCCGCCCACGCCCTCGTGGGGCCGCATGCTGCAGGAGAGTCAGGAGTTCCTCTTCAGCGCGCCGCGTCTGGCGGTCTTTCCCGGCGTAGCGATCGCGATCGCAGTACTCGGCTTCAACCTCCTCGGCGACGGTCTCAGAGACCGCTTCGACCCGAAGTTGGAGGACCGCCGATGAGTTCCCTGGTCGAAGAGCATGAGGTCGTCGAGCAGAGCGACGTACTGACGGTGCGCGGCCTGACCGTGTCGGTGCGGGACAAGATCCTCGTCGAGGACGTGGACCTGACGGTCGGCCCAGGGGAGCGGGTCGGACTGATCGGAGAGTCGGGTTCAGGGAAATCGCTGACAGCGCTCTCTGTGCTGAGATTGCTGCCGGAGGACGTGCACGCGAGGGGATCGGTGCGGCTCTCCGGTATCGACCACGACCTGATCGGCGCCGACGAGCGTCAACTCTCTCGCATCCGGGGCCGCGATCTGGCCATGGTCTTCCAAGAACCCATGACCGCTCTCAACCCGACCATGCGCATCGGCGACCAGATCGCCGAAGCGATGCTCATCCACCGCACGGTTCCCAATCGCCGCGCGGCCCGAGCCGCCGCCACAGATCTTCTCGGCCGGGTCCAACTCCCCGGCGTCGCCCGCGCCTACCCGCACCAACTCTCCGGCGGCCAACGCCAGCGCGTGGTCGTAGCCATCGCCCTCGCCAACGACCCCGCCCTCCTGATCTGCGACGAACCGACCACCGCCTTGGACGTCACCGTCCAGGCGATGGTCCTCGACCTGATCCTCCAAGGCGTCGCCGCTCGCGAGTCGGCACTCCTCTTCATCACCCACGACCTCGCGGTCGTCGCCACCATCTGCCAACGAGTCCTGGTCATGTACGGCGGCCGGGTGGTCGAATCCGGTCCCGTCCACGAGGTGTTCACCAACCCACGCCACCGCTACACCCAAGGACTCCTGGCCGCCTCGGACCTCGACTCCGCAGCCCACCGCCTGCCCACCATCCCCGGCAACGTCCCCGCCGCCGGCAACTTCCCCACCGGCTGCGTCTTCCGCACCCGCTGCCCCCACGCCACCGACCTCTGCACCACCACCCCACCCTGGACAGGTCCCTCACCCCACGGCTACGCCTGCCACCACCCAGCCCCGGAGCTTGTGACGGTAGAAACCAAGCAAGGAAAGTTCGAGGAGGTTGCTGATGGCTGAGCCCGTCATTCAGGTGACCGACCTCGTGCGTGACTACCCGCGCCCGCGTACTTCGCTGCTTCGTGCGTCTCCGCCGGTGCACGCTCTCCGGGGTGTCAGCTTTGAAGTACAGGAGGGCGAACGCTTCGGCATAGTGGGCGAATCGGGTTGCGGCAAGTCCACGCTCCTCCGCATCATCGCAGCCCTCGATCGCGCCACCTCCGGACAGGTAGTCGTCGAAGGCACCGACATCACCCGCCTCCCCGAACGCCGGCTGCGCTTCCTGCGCGAGAACCTCCAGCTCGTCTTCCAGGACCCGATGAGCTCCCTCGACCCGCGCATGCGAGTCCGCGACATCATCGCCGAACCCCTCGTAGTACAAGGTCATCCAGCCTCCGGAGAGCGCGTTCGCGAGTTGCTCGAAGCAGTCGGTCTTTCAGCGGACGCAGGAGACCGCTACCCCCATCAGTTCTCGGGCGGCCAACGCCAGCGCATCTCCATCGCGCGCGCCCTAGCACCCCGCCCAAGAATCCTCATCGCCGACGAACCAGTGAGCGCTCTCGACGTTTCCGTCCGGGCCCAGGTCCTCAACCTCATCTCCGACCTCGTCGACGAACTCAACCTGACCTTGATCTTCGTCTCGCACGACCTCTCCGTCGTCAAACACGTCTGCAGCCGCGTCGCCGTCATGAACGCCGGCCAGATCGTCGAAACCGGCCCCACCGCGGACGTCTACGCGGCACCCACCCACCCGTACACCCGCCGCCTCGTCTCCGCCGTCCCGACTCTCCAGAGAGCGCTCTCCGGCGCCACCACCACCGACCTGGTGAAGGGAGTCCCCTCCACATGACCCCCGACAACCCCGGAGGGAGATTCGCATGAGCGAGAACCCCGAAGGCCTCCCCATCGGCGCCGGCTGGGTCGCCACCCCGACCACCGAGCCGATCCATTTCCCGTACGACGGATCGCTCGTCTCCGAGGCGTCCGTCGGCACCGCCGACCTCGCCCGCCAAGCCCTCGATCACGCAGTCGCAGCCCGCGACCAGGTCGGCCGTCTGCCTTCCCACGTACGCCGCGCAGCTCTCCAGGGAGCGCTCTCTGCCGTTCTCGAGCGACGCTCGGAGTTCATCGACCTTCTCGTTCTCGAAACCGGCAAGCCGCTGGTCGACTGCCGGGTCGAGCTCGACCGCACCGTCCTCACCCTGCAGACCGCAGCCGAGGAAGTAGCCCGCCTCCACGGCGAAACCGTCCCGCTCGACCTCCTCCCCAGCGGCGACGGGCTCCTAGGCTTCTGGGTACGCAAGCCCATCGGCGTAGTCATCGGCATCACGGGCTTCAACTACCCGCTCCTGCTCGCGTCTCACAAGATCGCGCCGGCCCTGGCAGCCGGCTGCCCGATCATCGTCAAGCCCGCTCCGCAGACGCCATTGGCCACCCTCTGGCTCGTTCACGTAGTCCGCGAAGCCCTCACTGCTGCGGGCGCACCCGCCGAGGCAGTTCAACTGGTCACCGGGGGAGCAGACGTAGGCGCCACCCTCACCACCGACCCTCGAATCGGCGCCGTCTCGTTCACCGGCTCGGCCGCTGTAGGCCACCAGATCGCCAAAGCCGCCGCGCCGACCAAAGTCCTGCTGGAACTAGGCTCGAACTCCGCCCTGGTAGTAGCCGAAGACGCCGACCTGGACGCCGCGGCCGATGCGATCATCCGAGGCGGCTACTACGCCTCCGGCCAAGCCTGCATCTCCGTCCAGCGCGTCATAGCCGTTGAGTCCATCCGCGGCCCCCTACTCGAAAAACTCCACGACCGTCTGGAGTCCGTTGTCGTAGGAGACCCTCGCGACGAGCAGACCCACGTCTCCGCCCTCATAGATTCCCGTTCCACCGATCGCGTCCGCACCTGGATCGACAACGCCCTCACCGCCGGCGCCACGTTGGCCTACCCACCGACCTCAGCCACGCCGCAGTACGACGTCCTGGGGCCGACAGTGCTGCTCGACGTCCCGTACGGCCAACTCGCGTGGGACGAGGAGATCTTCGGGCCCGTCATCGCGATTCGCTCGGTGCCAGACATCGAGACCGCCTTCCGGACCGTCAACGAGTCGCGCTACGGCCTCCATGCGAGCGTCTTTACGGCCTCACTAGAGAGCGCTTTCGCGGCGATCGACCGACTCGACGTCGGGGGAGTGGTCATCAACGAGGTCCCCGGGTTCCGATCCGACGTGATGCCGTACGGCGGGGTGAAGGACTCCGGTGCGGGCAGGGAAGGCCCTCGCTTCGCCATCGACGAGTTGACCACGACCCGGATGGCGATCATCCGCCCGACCACCCGGCGAGGTGACGAATGACCGACTACGCCAACCTCTTCCGCCTCGACGGCAAGCATGCGGTGGTCGTCGGCGCCGGCAGCGGGATCGGCCGAGAAAGCGCTCTCGCCCTTGCTGCGCACGGCGCTCGGGTCACCTGCGCCGACCGCGATCTCCCGGCCGCCGAAGAAACGGTGGCCCAGGGCAACCATTTGACGGCGTACGAGCTGGACGTGCTCAACCAACGAGCCATCACCACCGCGGCTGAGGATCTGGGCGACGTGGACGTACTGGTCTTCACAGCCGCGACCAACGTCCGCAAGCGGATCCTGGACTACACCAGCGAGGAATTCGACCGGGTGGTAGCGCTCAACCTCCGGGCATCCTTCGACCTGATCCGCGCCTTCGGAGGCCCGATGGAAGCGCGCGGCAGCGGCAGCATCATCGGCTTCAGCTCCATCCGCGCAACTACCGTCGAGCCAGGCCAATCGGTGTACGCGGCAACCAAGGCCGGCCTGGTCCAACTCCTCCGTACGGCGGCCGCTGAGCTCGGCCCCTCCGGCGTACGCGTCAACGCGATCGCCCCGGGCGTCGTCGAAACCCCGCTCACCGCACAAATCAAGGAAAACAAGGCCTGGTACGACGCGTACGCAGCGAAGAGCGCTCTCTCGAGATGGGCCACGCCTGACGAGTTGGCCGGCGCCGTCGTCTACCTGGCGTCCGACGCGTCCTCGTTCGTCACCGGCAGTGTCCTCCACGTAGACGGCGGCTGGACCGCAATAGACGGCCGCTTCAACCCACCGAACTAAACCTCCGCCACCCGCCCGACCCCGCTCGACCCCGCCCGAGACCATCCACCAGCACCCCCCGGCGCCGCCCGAGACCCGACACCGATCGTCTGGAGCCTGATGACCGACAACCTGGCCGACCTGACCGCCGTCGAACTCATCGCGCGGTACCAGCAGGGTTCGCTGTCCCCGGTCGAAGTGATCGAAGACGTTCTGGCCAGAGTCGAGGCGCTCGAGCCGAAGCTCTTCGCGACCTACGCCCTCGATCCCGAAGCAGCGCGAGCCGCCGCCCGCGAGTCGGAGTACAGATGGCGCCACGGCGAAGCCGGCCCGCTGGACGGCGTACCGGTCACGATCAAGGAGAACATCGCGACCCGCGGTACGCCGGCACCGCAAGGAACCGCCGCGACCGAACTCGTCCCCGCCACCGAGGACGCGCCAGCCGCAGCCCGCCTCCGCGCAGCGGGCGCCGTGATCTTCAGCAAGACCACCATGCCGGAGTACGGCATGCTCTCCTCCGGCGTCTCGACCTTCCACCCCCTGACCCGCAACCCCTGGAACGTCGCCCTGACCCCAGGCGGCTCCAGCGCAGGCGCGGCAGCAGCAGCCGCCGCCGGCTACGGCCCCCTCCACGTCGGCACCGACATCGGCGGCTCGATTCGCCTCCCCGCCGGCTGGTGCGGGCTCGTCGGCCTCAAACCGACCCATGGCCGGATCGCCGTCGGAAATCCCTACCCAGGAAGGGCGATCGGCCCACTCACCCGTACTGCGGCCGACGCCGCGCTCGCGCTGTCCGTCATGACCGGCCCGGACCGCCGCGACCACACTTCGCTCCCGCCCATCGCCGACTCGTACGACGACCTGCCGGCGACGGTCCAGGGACTGCGGATCGGCCTCCTCCTGGATGCGGGAGTCGGCCTAGCCGTTGACCCGGAAGTCCACGCCGCCGTGTCCGCGGCGGCCGCCACACTCGAAAAGGCCGGCGCCGTCGTCGAGCCGATCGCCCCGATCATCACCCGGGAGATGCTGGACGGCCTGGACCGGTTCTGGCGTGTCCGTTCGGCCGCCGACCTCCAGGCCCTGCCCGAGGACCGCCGCGCGAAGGTGCTCCCCGAGATCCGCCGCTGGGTCTCTACCGCCGCCGGCCTCACTGGATTCGAGGTGTTCCACGGGTTCAGCCAGATGGGTGCCATGGCGGTCGCGGTCGACGCCGCCTTCGCGTCGTACGACTTCCTCATCTCTCCGGTCGCCCCGATCACCGCCTTCCCCGCCGAGCTGGCTTACCCGACCGATGACCCACTGAAGCCCTTCGAGCACATCGCCTTCACGGTTCCGTACAACATGTCCGGCCACCCCGCCACCACCGCCAACTGCGGCTACTCCTCCACAGGCCTCCCCATCGGCCTCCAGATCGCCGCGCCCCGCTTCGCCGACCACAGCGCCCTCCGCTTGGCCGCCGACCTCACGCCTCTGCTGCCCCCTGCTCGGCCCTGGCCGGCGCCCTGACCCGCGCTGACCCGCGCTGACCCGCCCTGACCGGCGCTGATCGGCGCTGACCCCTGATCTGCTGATCCGCCGCCCAAGGCGGCTTGGCGACATGATGAGTTGCAAAAGTTTGCAATTCAGCACATAGTGATCTTGAGGGGAGAGGAGATCGCGATGGACATAGGTGAGTTCGCCACGGACGTGCGCAGGCGGGTGCAGGAGGCGCGGCAGGCGCTGCTGGTGGCTGAGAGCGAGAGCGATTTCTACGCGGTCGACGTACGCACCGGCGAGCTGAACAGCCTGCTCCGGATGGCGGCGGAGAACGACGTGACGATCGAGCCCGCTCCCGCCGATCGACAGTCGACCAAAGGATGACCGGTAAGGCGGTTCCGCTCTATCAGGCCAAGGCGGAGTTCTTCCGGATGCTCGGCCACCCCGTCCGCATTCGGGTGCTCGAGCTCCTGCAGGACTCGCCACGCCCGGTGCGCGAACTTCTGGCCGACCTTGCCATCGAACCCTCCAGCCTCTCGCAACAACTCGCCGTACTCCGGCGTTACGGGATCGTGGTCTCCCGGCGGGAGAGTTCCACCGTCATCTACGAGATCGCCAGCAGCGACGTCGCGGAGTTGCTCCGAGTCGCTCGCCGGATCCTCACCGACCTGATCTCCGGCCAGAACGACCTCCTCACCGAACTCCGCGAGCACGAGTCCAGCCTCGGATGAACGCACTCTCCAGCAGGGTGCTCGCGCTCCTGCCCGCTCGTCCGGATCTCCTGGCGATGGGCCGCCAACCCCGTCGCGACCTGATCGCCGGTTTGACTGTCGCCGTCGTCGCCCTGCCGCTCGCGCTCGGATTCGGAATCTCCTCCGGACTCGGGGCTGCCGCCGGTCTGACCACCGCCGTGATCGCGGGCGCGCTCGCCGCGGCGTTCGGTGGTTCCAACCTGCAGGTGTCCGGGCCGACCGGCGCGATGACCGTCGTGCTCGTCCCGATCATGCACGCGCACGGAGCGAACGGCGTACTGACGGTAGGGCTGATGGCCGGCCTCATCCTGATCGGTCTGGCGGTGGCCCGGGCGGGTCAGTACATGGCCTTCGTCCCGGCGTCTGTCGTTGAAGGCTTCACGCTGGGAATCGCTTGTGTCATTGGACTCCAGCAACTTCCAGCGGCCTTGGGAGTCGCGAAGCCCGACAGTGATCAGGTCGTGGTACTCGCAGCGCGGTCGGTGGGGGAGTTCGTTCAGCAACCGAACTGGACTGCCATTGCCCTCACTGCTGGAGTCGCGGCACTGATCCTGATCGGCGGTCGCTGGCGACCCAGCCTGCCGTTCTCCTTGTTGGCCGTCGTCGCCGCAACTCTCCTGGTCGAGACAACCGGTCTCAACGCCGCACGCATCGGCACCTTGCCTTCCGGCCTGTCCGCACCTTCGCTGGGCTTCCTTGATCTCTCGACCCTCTCGACCTTGGCGGGACCGGCCATAGCCATCGCCGCGCTCGCGGCTCTGGAGTCTCTCCTGTCCGCGGCTGTCGCAGACGGCATGGGAGTCAGCCACAAGCACGACCCGGACCGTGAGTTGTTCGGGCAGGGCCTGGCCAACCTGGTGACGCCGCTGTTCGGCGGCGTACCGGCGACCGGCGCGATCGCCCGTACTGCGGTCAACGTCAGAACCGGCGCTGGTTCAAGACTGGCCGCCCTCGTCCACGCCGCCGTGCTGGCCGCCATCGTCTACACAGCGGCACCCCTCGTCGGACGGATCCCGCTGGCGGCGCTGGCCGGGGTACTGCTGGCGACCGCCGTACGGATGGTCGAAGTCGGGTCGGTCCGGGCGATGGCTCGGGCGACCCGTTCGGATGCGGTGGTCCTGGCATTGACCGCGATCGCCACCTTGGCTCTGGACCTGGTGAAAGCGGTTCTTCTCGGGTTGGTCGTCGCCGGTGCATTGGCTTTGCGCGCGGTCGCGCGGAGCGCCAGTCTCCGACAGATGCCGCTGCACCCGGATCTGCCGGGCGACCACACGCAAGAGGAACGTGCCTTGCTGGACGAGCACATCGTCGCCTATCGGATCGACGGGCCGCTGCTGTTCGCTGCTCATCGATTCCTGCTCGAACTGTCCGAGGTCGCCCACATGTCGGTGGTGATCCTGCGGATGTCGGCCGTGACTGCGATCGATGCCAGCGGCGCGCTGGTCCTCAAGGACGCGATCGAGAAGCTCCAGCACCGGGGCATGATCGTCTTGATCTCAGGGATCAGGCCCGGACATCACCGGCCGTTGGATGCGCTCGACGTCATCGACCGCCTACGGCAATCCGATCGAGTCTTTGCCACCACACCAGAAGCGATCGCAGCCGCCCGAGCTCACCTCCACAACGCCGGCGTCCTCCTCGACCAGCACGCGCCCTAGCGGCAGCCCTTACCACCGCGCTACCTCCCGGCCGACGCGCCCTTGACCTGCCGCGAGTGGGCGGTGTTAACCGCTGCGGGCGTTCGTGGCAGTCGGCTTCGACGATGTTCGAAGAGATTGCTGCCATCCCTTCCACGATGGAAGGCTCTCTCAAAGATCCGGTCTAGTCCGTGAGAACGCGGGATCGCCTACTGAGGGAGCACCATGTCTTTGCTTTCAGCCATCCGGCAGCACAGTTCGTCGGCCAAGGTGATCCTCGGCGCGGGCGCTCTGGTATCAGCCGCTGTGTTGTCGACCTTGAGCGCATCCGCGGCGCAGGTCGCGAGTGGGACCTACAGCCCCACAGAGACCTGCACGGTCGCCTACAACCACAGCCGTTTCTGGAGCGAGAACCATCTCGTCATCCACTTCGTGGATGCGGGCCAGAAATTCAATGTGATCCGCAGGCAGGGCGACGAGTACCTCGGAATCTTGTGGGGGCGAACCGACCGGTCCTGGATGAAGGCCAGCGACGTGTGGTGCTCGGTCTGACCCAGGCAGGTTGAGCGTCGTACATGCTTGACCGGCGAGCCTCCTCGGCTGAGAACAACTGATCGCAGTACGAGTTAGTACTCGCCGTAGACCTGGACCTTGGTGCCGATGGGGGTTTCGGCGAAGATCTGGTGGATCTGGGGGCGCATGACGCGGACGCAGCGGTGGCTCGCCGGGTAGGTCTTGATGAGCGAGTTGACGCGCGATCCGTGCAGCGCGATGCCTGGGCGATCCTTGAGGAAGTAGATCGAGTCGTACATGTACGCGTCGTCGTACAGGCTGCTCTCGTGCGGACCGGCCCACTTCCGCCAGACCTTGCCGGTGCGGCTCGGAGTCTCGTACCCCGGTCCGCCGGTGGAGACCCAGACGATCCGGCGGTACGTGTTCTTGACGACCTGGTAGAGCACCTGGCAGGTCTTGTTGACGTAGATGCCGGTCGACTTCGTCGGCACCGGCTTGGCGGTTGCCGAGAGCACCGACTTGATGTCTCCCGCGGTGAGCGGGCCGCGACTGATCGGGAGGCCGGCAGTCTCGCGGTACGCGCAGAGCGCTTGCCGGGCGCGCTTGCTGATCTTGCCGTCGACGTCACCGACGGGGTAGCCCCAGGCATCGAGTTTGCGCTCGACCAGCAACGCCTGCGACGCCGGCTTGACCGGAGGCTTCGGCGGTTTGCCCGGCTTCCCGGTGGTTGGCTTGGACGTCGGAGTCGTGGTCGGCTTCGCGCTCGGGGGCGTCGCGGTGGTGCTCGGCGTCGTGGTCGGGGTAGCGGTCGGCGACGCGCTTGGAGTCGGCGTGCTCGGCGTCGGCGTGCTCGGGGTGCTGCTCGTCGTCGCGGTCGTACTGGGCGACGACGGCGTACCGGAGTCGGCTGCCACATCGCTGCACCCAGTCAGGGCGACGGCCAGCAAGACGGTTCCAGCCACGAGACCACGTCGACGAGACACGGATTCCCCTCTCCTTCAATCCCCAGAGTCGCAGAACCGCAGCGTGTCGAGCCGAAGACCCGCCGTACGCCGCGACCGCCGAGGCTAATACCCGGCAGGGCCCTCGGCAGTGGGGAATTCGCTACCTGTCACCGAACCGTTGTGATCGGTCACCGATCGATGGCGACAGCGGGATCGCTGCGAAGCCGGCTGTAGAGATACGCATCGCGGTACTGACCGGCGCGGAATTCACACGCCCGGATCACGCCCTCGAACTGGAACCCTGCCTTCAGCAACGACTTCTGCTCAGCCACGTTCTCGGGTTGGGTCGCCGCCTGGATTCGCTCCACCGGCGTGTGCTCGAACAGATAGTCGGTCACCATCGCCTGCGCCCGCCACCCGATCCCGCGTCCCCTGTACTGCGGGCGCAAAGCGGCCCCGATCTCCCAGTACTTCGTCTTGTCGTCGAACGACCCCGCAAACCAACTGACGAAGCCGGCCGTTTCGCCCCCGCTCTCGACGATCAGCCGGCTGCTGTCCGCCCCCAGATACCCGTCCTCCTCAAACCTTTTCACCGCGATCCGCGGAGCCCTGAATCCTTGCCAACTGATCCCCACCTCGTCCTGCTCAACCGCAAACTCCGCGAAGTAGTCGAGATCCTTTTCCTGCACCGGCCGCAGTCTCAGCTCATCCACGTGATCAGCCTGCCTCGCAACAGGTTCACAGGGTGTTCTCAGAGCCGGTTGCCACGATGGCAGCGGACATAGAGAAGCTGCGGAACTTCCTGCCACACCGGCTGCCGATCGAATTGCTGCGGTTCACGCAATTCGTCGATGACCAACCCTGCCCGGGAGAGCGCGGCGACGTACGTGCTCAGCGTTCGGTGATACGCACCCACGGGCAACGCGTTGTTGTGCAGACCTGGACCGTCCCAGTAGCCCTCTTCGAAGTACCGCCCGACGGTCCGCCGCACACTCTGGTTCGTGTGGTCCACCAGGTCGCCGGTAGCCGGGGCCTTGAAGCACGGATGCGTGATCACAAAGACGAACCAGCCACCCGGGCGAAGTACGCGTGCGACGGACTGCACAGCCCGGTCGACATCGGGAATATCCATCAACGCCATATAGCAAACTGCACCGTCGAAAGACTCGTTGTCGAGCCCTTCCAGAGTGTGCGCATCGCCTTGCAGATAAGCGATCCCGAGCTGTTCAGACTCCTCGTACCGCTTCGCGAGAGCAACGAGCTTCTCGGACAGCTCGACGCCGGTCACTGCCGCCCCACGGGAGGCCAGGTACCGAGCCTCTCGCCCCTGCCCGCACGCAACCGCGCACACCTGCTGACCCTCGACCTCGCCGACGAGCTCCTCGAACGTACCGTCGGCAAGCATCGAGCCCGCACCGACCCACACGTCGTACTCCGCAGCCACGCGATCGTACGTCGCCTCAGCCATAGTCGTCGAGATCAGAGACCGAGGTCGCGCAGAAACTCCGGCTTGTAGGCCTGCAGTACGACGTACCGCGGATCCGGCGTCTCGACACCCTCGTAGCTCGGCTCAGTCGCATCCGCGTCGTCCGCGGCCGTGCTCGGGTCGACCCACTCCTGCTTCGCGTGGCTCCAGCGAGTCAGCGTGTAGTCCGCGCTCAGGTGATCGGCGGAGACAACTTCACGCACGGCACTCTCGGCCTCGAGCGCGTCGTCCTGGGAGTTCGCGTAGATCATCAGCCGCGACCCGTCCCGGGTCACCGTCACGTTGCCACCCAGCCGCTTGCGAGCATCGTCATCGAGATCAAGCGCCCGCAACCGCTCCCAGAACGACAACCCGTGCTCGCCGTCGTTCAGCTCAACCTCAACCCGAAACTCATCAGCCATACCCCCACCCTACCGATCTCACCCGGTCCATCACTGCACCTCACGGGGCACTCGCAGGCCATGACATCTCCGACCGAAGAATCGTCAATCTTCAATCACCTATACTTCTGAGTCATGGAGCTGAGGCATCTCGAACACTTCGTCGCCGTCGCCGAGCAGAAGCACTTCACCCGGGCGGCCGAGGCGATGTCGATCTCGCAGTCCGGCCTGTCCGCGTCGATCCGCGCCCTGGAACGCGAGCTCCACACCTCGCTCTTCGTCCGCAACACCCGAAGCGTCGAGCTCACCGAGGCCGGCCGGGCCCTCCTCTGCGAAGGCCGTCGCACCCTGGCGGCCGCCGAGGCAGCAAAGGACGCTGTCGCCGCAGTACAGGGCCTTCTTCGCGGCCACCTCTCAGTAGGCCTGGAACAGTGCCTCGGCGTAGTCGACGTACCAGCGCTCCTCGCCAAGTTCCGCTCCGCCTACCCGGGCGTCGAGATCGAAGTACGCCAGGGCGGCTCCACCCCCATGCTCGACGAACTGGCCTCCGGCCGCCTCGATGTCGCCTTCGTGGCGACAGCCGGCCACCCCATCCCCGGCCTGGACCTCCGCCCTGTCTCCACGGAATCCATGGTCATGGTCTGCTCCGCCGAACACCGCCTGGCCAACGCGTCCGCGGTCTCACTCCCAGACCTGGCGGGGGAGTCGTTCGTGGACTTCGACCCCACCTGGGGCGCCCGCGCCATCTCCGATCACGCCTTCGCCCGCGCCGGCGTCGCGCACCCGATCACCATCGAGGTCAACGACGTCCACACCCTCCTGGCACTGGTCAGCCACAACCTCGGCGTGGCCCTGGTCCCAGAACGCATCGCCGCCAAACGAGGCGATCACATCACCATCCCCCTAGCCCCTAACTCCGCCGACCCCTGGCAGGTCTCGGTCGCCATCCCCACCGGCTCCGCCGCGTCCTTGGCAGCCGACGCCCTCATCGGAATGCTGCCCACCACCCTGACCTGAGGCTCAGCTCAGATCCTCCGGCCAGGCGCCGAAGTGAGCAGTCGGTTCGCCGCTCTCGCCGACCATCCACGCCTCGATCCGCGCACCGCGCAAACTCTGATCCACCTCGGTCAGTAGCGCGCCGTACCGAGTTGCGTCGGGCAGGGCGACAACGACGCGAGCCCCGTCATCGGCCACTCTCATGCGCATGGCTTTGAGAATCGCGTCCGCCAGTGAATGAGAGGCCTCCAATGCCGGCGCAGTCGGCTTCGGCTGGCCCGCGTTCGGGCCGCGCGCGTACGTCGCTGCCGGGTACCCCTTGACCTCGACAAGCAGCCTTACCCCACCACGCTCCGCAATGACATTCGTCCCGCGTTCCCGCGTCTCGGTATCCGCAACCCGTACGATCTGCCAGCTCTCGCGGACGAGCCACCCGACCAAGGCGCTCTGAACCGCGGCTTCATGCGGCCACGCACGATCAGCCGAGCTCTCATGGACAGTCGCTGGGGGAGTCGTTGCCGGGGCCGCGCCAACAAGTCGATTGACGATCGTCCCGCTGCTCGAATCCCGAGCGAGCAGCCCCTCAGCTGCCAACCGCCGGCAGTACTGATTGATGGTCTGATGCCGCCGCCTGAGTCCCGTGGCGAGCTGAGCGTCCGTCATGCCACCAGGGCTCTGATCAAGCACCCGCAGTACCTCGTCGCGAAGGCTCATCTGGCTCCCAACCGGAGTCGGTCTGTGTACGCAACCGTACTCCGCGCCCGCCGCGATCCGCCCCACCCAGAATCTGGCCCGCACAGACAAGTCGCCTGTACGCCGACGTTCGGCGTACAGGCGATTCTCACCAGGCAGCGCTCAGCATGTTGCGACAGCGCCGTGGCCTACCCAGTTCATCAGCTGCATTTCGGCCTCATCCCGCGGACCGAAATGGCCGCCGTCGACCCACACCAACTCGGCGTTGGGTAGGTGGCGAGCGAGCCATTCACCGTGCGCCGCCGGAACCGTCGTGTCCTCGCGCGCCACCATGATTCGCGTCGGCACTTGGATGTCCTCGACGGAGAACCCCCAGTCGCGAGTACCGGACAGGCAGTCATCGATGTAGCCGGCCGGACCTTGCCGACCGGACTCAACGAACGCTTCCATCAGCATTGCGCGTTCCTCGTCCACCAGCCCGAGCTCCGGCATACCGGCGTTCACCCAATCCATGAACGCCCGCCAGTCGATCTCCAGCGCCGCCTCGCCCTGCACCGCATGCTGCCAGCCCAGCCGAGCTTCCTCATCCATACCCTCGTAGAAGTCGAGCCCTTCAGCGGTGAAGGGAGCAGGCCCGACAACGGTTGCGCAGCGGCTCACGCGATCTGGCAGCAGAGCCGCCGCAGCCAAGGCCGGCGAGGCGCCACCCGAGACACCGGCGACCCCGAACTGCTCCAACTCGAACGCATCCGCGATCGCCAGCACATCGGCCGCCGAGTCCGCCCGGCGCCTACCAGCAGCCCGCGTAGAGAGCCCGTACCCGGGCCGATCGTAGGTGTACACCCGGAGGTGGTTGCGCAGATACCCATCACCCGGCTCCCGCAGGTAACGACTCCCCGGCGTGCCGTGCAGAAAGAACATCGGGGCCCCCTCCGGATCGCCCCACTCACAGACAGCCAACTCCCGACCATCCGGCGTACGCACAATCCTCACCTGCTCGTGCATGACGCTGCCCCCAACTGCCTCGTGACTTGCACCCCCAGCAGGACGACCCCGTTGCTTCAGCATGGCCTCTCGCGTATCAGGCCGCCATGGCTCGACGATGTCGGAGCGACCTGCCGTACGGCGCCACGCGCGGTCCGCGGCCACGCAGTACGGGCTCCAGCCGCTCAAGACAAACCGCCCGTACACCGGCTGTCGGCGTACGGGCGATTCGCTCAGGTGAGTGGTGTTACCAGGCGTAGTCCTCGGGGGCTGTCTTGTAGCCCGGGAAGATCTCGTCGAGTTGGGTGAGGGTCTTGTCGTCGAGCTTGACGTCGACGGCGCGTACTGCGGACTCCAGCTGCTCCATAGTCCGCGGGCCAACGATCGGGCCGGTGACGGCGGGCTGGTGGAGGAGCCACGCGAGCGCCACGTCGCCCGGCTCGTGCCCGAGCTCATCGGCGAGCGTCTCGTACTGCTCGATCTGCGGCCGCAGCTTCTCCAGCGCTTCCTTGGCACGACCTTCGGTACGGCGTACGCCCTCGTTCTCCTTACGGATCACGCCACCCAGGAGACCGCCTTGCAGCGGCGACCAGGGGATGACGCCGAGGCCGTACTCCTGCGCGGCCGGCAGCACCTCGCGCTCCACGTCACGCACGATCAGGTTGTAGATCGACTGCTCGCTGACGAGACCGGTGAAGTTCCGCTTCTCGGCAGCCGCCTGCGCCTGGGCGATGTGCCAGCCGGCGAAGTTGCTGCTGCCGGCGTACAGGACCTTGCCCTGCTGTACGGCGACCTCCATCGCCTGCCAGATCTCCTCCCACGGCGTCGCGCGGTCGATGTGGTGGAACTGGTACAGGTCGATGTAGTCCGTCTGCAGCCGCTTCAGGCTCGCGTCGAGCGCGCGACGGATGTTGAGCGCGGAGAGCTTGCCCTCGTTCGGCCACTCGTCCATGTCGCCGTACAGCTTGGTCGCGAGCACCGTCTTCTCACGGTTCCTCGGGTCCTTCGCGAACCACCGCCCGACGATCTCCTCCGTCGCGCCCTTCCCCACACTCCGCCCGTACACATTGGCCGTGTCGAAGAAGTTGATCCCCTTCTCATGCGCCGCATCCATGATCGCGTGCGAGTCCTCTTCGGACGTATGCGGCCCAAAGTTCATCGTCCCCAGACAAATCCGGCTAACAGTAAGCCCAGTCCGACCAAGATGAGTGAATTCCATACCTCCCAACCTCCCCCTCACCCCCTGAGATGTCCAACAGAAGAATCCACTCAGTTCAATCACTCGTTGTTCTGAGTCTGAGTCAGCCGGTACCTGCTACGCCTCGCTGTCTAGCTGGAGCGCAGCTGATCTTGCCGCTGAGCTTCCTCGAGAGATCAGCGACGAACGATGCTTGCTCGCGACAATGAACGGCTAGTCGCTGGAGATGTCCCACAATCTGTGGGACCTGGTCGAGAGATTCGACGAGGCTCCGGGCGACTTGCTAGAGATCCGACGGTGCATGTCGCCTAGACCTGTGCGGCGAACGTATGGCAACCCCAGATGCCGCCCACTGGCTCTTCCCCAGTCTAGATCATCAACTATCTGTGAACGAGGTTCACAAGCCAATTGTGGGGTAGTGTGTTTCGGCGGGGTTTGCAGTGTGGCTGGTCGAGTCACGGCACGAGGACACAACGCGTAGCAGTCGTGCGCAGCGTGCTCATGCCTGAGAGACTGCGCAGGGGTACAGACTGTCGCGGAAATCGGCGACACGGAGGGGACGAAATGGGTAACGAAACTGCTTCGGCAACGAGGCAGCAGGATGAGCCGGAAGGGTTGTCGCTCGGCGCTCTGGTCGAGGGTCGAGGTCAGCGCTGGATCGTGGGGGAGGTGGACGCGGGGGAGTCGTCCACCCTGGTTACCTTGCCGAGCACGGAGGACGGTCGGTATGGCGACACGCTCGCGGACATCTCGGAGGTTGAGCCTGGTCGCCGAGTGCTGCCGAGTGGTTCTCTCCCCGAAGTGACGACGCGGCGTTTCGATCCGCCGGAACGGTTGGCCGCCTTCCTGGATGCAGCCGTTGGTCCGCGGAGACTTCGGCGGATGCTCGGTTGCTGCAGGCGCCGTTCCGGTCAGGCGCGGACATCGAGGACTACCAGCTCGAGCCAGTCGCTCGCTCGGTCGAAGCGCCTCAGATGAACGTGCTCTTGGCCGACGACTTCGGCCTCGGCAAGACCATTGAAGCCGGACTTGTCGCGTTGGAGCTCCTGCTTCGTCACCGCGCTCGCCGAGTGATGATCGTGTGTCCGGCCGGCTTGACGCACAAGTGGCACGACGAGATGTCGGAGAAGTGCGGCCTCGATTTCACGATCGTGGACTCTGATCGATGCGCCGAAGTTCGCCGCACTCACGGAAGCGCAGCGAATCCGTTCCAGATCTACCCGTTGACCATCGTCAGCCTGCCGTGGCTCCGCGGACAGAAAGCCGAGCGCCTGCTCAGAGAGGTTGTGCCGGCCGAAGGACCGACGTACCCGCGCACCTTCGATCTTCTGATCGTGGACGAGGCTCATCACGTCGCCCCCGCGCTTCCCAAGCTGCGATACGCCGACGACCCCCAACAGACCGAGCTGATTCGCTGGCTTGGACTTCACTTCACCCACAGCCTGTTCCTGTCGGCAACGCCGCACAACGGATACCAGGAGTCGTTCACCGCGCTTCTCGAGATTCTCGACGATCAGAGCTTCGCTCGCGCCGTCGAACCTGACCGCAGTGCTGTGAAGGAGGCTGTCGTACGGCGGTTGAAGCGGGATATCGTCAACGCGGACGGCACCCCTCTATTCGTCGAGCCCGTCGCCAAAGTGATCCCGGTGAGCTATCCCCAGAGCGAGCGACAGATCCATTCGCTGCTGACCGAGTTCGCCGGCAGCCGGCGGAACCGTGTGGCCACAAAGGGCGGTCACAAGGCGACCGACCTCGTCACGTTGCTACTCAAGAAGCGAACGTTCTCGAGTCCTGCAGCCGTGGCTCACACAGTCGGCGTCTACATCGAGACCCTGAGCGCGAAGCGTGGCACCCGGCGTACGGCAGCCCAAGATGAGGTTTTGGACTGGTTGGAAGACTTCTTCGAAGACAAGGGTGGCAAGCGCAGACCCAAGACGGTTTCGGATGACGAGGTGTTGTTTTGATGGGGAAAGGCGACACCTCGGTGAAGCCCGGCGAGAAATCAGGGTCAGTGCTGGACGACGACCAGCAGCTTGAGAGCGGGACGTCGTACCAGGTTCGGGACGAGATTGAGGAGCTGCTGCGGCGGGACTTGCTTGGCCCGTGGGGTGGGGAGGACGAGGCGCTGCCGACGGGGACGAACCCGCGTGAGCGCTACTTCATCGGGATGCTTGGGCCGCGGCATGAAGCGCAGTCGGTCGTGGCAGACGCAAGCGACGTGCCGGATACACAGATCGGCGTGGAAGCTGACGCAAGAGAGCCCGAACTCCCGGAGATCCTGACCCCGCAGAGCCTGGGGCGGATCTGGGCTTCGTCGATGGGATTGTCGTTCGCAGTACCGAACAAAGTCGACGTACTGAACGTGCGCTACCAGTGGGCCAATTACGAGCGGCGGCAAGTCACCGAAGAGGACGGCAAGCCCAAACGTAAGTGGCAGCGCGAGGCGCACCAGGATGAGAAGGCCATCCGCCTCGATGAGGAGCCGCAGTACCGCCTAGCGCTCACCGCGACTGACGAGTCTGAACCCGGCGTACTGCTGGCCGTCACGATCAGACCGCGGGACGGGCATCGTGTGGTCGAGCTCGCATTGATCAACGGCCAGCCGGAGCCGGCCGGCGGTGACAAGGACACTGCCTGGTTGTTTCAGACAGGCCTCACTGTCACGGCGATCGATGGCGAGACGGCGATCTTTCTTCCAGTCGAGCCGGCCGCGACCATTAACCAGGTAAGCGGTGCTCCGCTAGAGGATCCCGAGGATCTTCACCTGCAGCTGCTCTATCGGCATCAACACCGATACGCCAACGGCCGCAATGTCGCCGTCGACGCTCTGGTCAGAGACGGCCAGACAGCTGCGCATCAGCTGCAGACTACCTGGTTGCCGTCACACGAAGTGCCGGCGACGGTCGCGCCAACTGACGAGATCTTTGATGATCTTGAGCTGTCTATGGATGCACTTGGCGAGGCTGAGCCGGAACAACTTCGCGTTGGTCTGAGCACTCTGGTGCACGAATATCGCAACTGGATTGATGAACGCGACAGCGAGGTTGATGCTCTCCCCGATCGCCTACGGCCATCTGCACGAGCAGCGATCGACGCGGCGCGCACAGCGGCAACTCGGATCGAGGCGGGCGTAAGTCTGCTCACCGATGCGACGGCGTTCGGTCACGAATATGCTCTGAGGGCGTTCAGATTCGCCAACCAGGCGATGGCGATGCAGCGTCGGCACACGACGCTCGCTCGCAAGCGGCAGGACGAGGGCCTCACCTACCGGGAGGCGCTCACGGAGATCGAGAGCGAGGGGGTCAAAGCGGCCTCTTGGCGGCCGTTCCAGCTCGCCTTCGTCCTGCTCAACCTCCCGTCGCTGACTGATCCGGCACACCCCGAGCGTGCATCGGATCCGAACGCGATCGTCGACCTGCTGTTCTTCCCGACCGGTGGTGGTAAGACCGAGGCGTACCTCGGCCTTACGGCATACACGCTCGGGATCCGACGCTTGCAGGGAGTTGTCGGGACGGGCGATGCAAAGCGCGACGGCAACAGTGGCACAGCGGTCTTGATGCGCTACACCCTCAGACTCCTTACTGCACAGCAGTTCCAGCGTGCTTCGGCCCTCATCTGCGCGACTGAGGTTCTTCGCCGGAAGGACGACAAGACATGGGGGAGCGAGCCGTTCCGCATTGGCCTATGGGTCGGCTCGGCTGTTTCACCCAACTGGTATGACGACGCCGCGATGCAGATCTCCGAGGCACGAGCATCCGGGGATGGTCGGCACACGAACGTTCTGCAGGTGCTGACCTGCCCCTGGTGCGGAACCCAGCTTCGAACCGAGCGTGACCTCAAGCCGGACGATGAGGCACGTCGGGTGTACCTCTACTGCTCCAACGGCGAGGGCGCGGATGCCTGCCCGTTCTCTCGCTGCCAAAGCAGTGAAGGCCTTCCGATCCTCACGGTCGACGAAGAGGTCTACCGCTACGCGCCGAGCCTGGTCATCGCTACCGTGGACAAGCTGGCCCAGCTTCCCTGGCGTGGGTTTGCCGGCCACTTGTTCGGTCATGTCACGGACTACTGCGAGAGACATGGATACCGGCATACGGATCTGGACGCCCGAACGAAATGCGGCAGTCGGCACAACAAGAGCAAGAACGGGCTTCCCGCAGTAGCGAGTCGTCCAGTCGCCATGCTCCGTCCGCCGGACCTCATCATCCAGGATGAGCTGCACCTGATCTCAGGAGCGCTCGGTACGACGGTCGGATTGTTTGAGGCAGCCATCGACCAGCTGTGCACGTGGAAGTTTGAGGACAAGGACGGCAAGACCCGCAGCACGGCGCCGAAGATCGTTGCCTCGACGGCGACCACGAGGCGAGCCCGTGCACAGGTGCTAGGCATCTTCGCGCGGGAGCTCGCGGTCTTTCCGCCGCAGGTAAGTGACGTCAGGGATACGTTCTTCTCGCGCCAGGTCGGGGTGACACCCAAGCAGCCCGGCCGGCGGTACCTCGGAGTTTGTGCACACGGCGTGCGTATGAAGGCGGCGGAGATTCGGCTCGCTGAGATCCTGCTGCTTGCCGGCCAGACGATGTTCGACCGCTTTGGTGAGCCGGCCGACCCCTACATGACGGTGGTCGGCTACTTCAACGCAATTCGTGAACTCGCCGGCATGCGTCGGTACCTGGATGACGACGTCACCACTCGCGTACGAAGTGCCGGACGCCGCATGCGAGGCATCTCTAATCGCATCGTGACCAGGACCGGAATGCTCGGCATCCAGGAGCTAACCTCGCGGATATCGTCCGCTGACATCAGCGAGGTACTGGCGCGTCTAGAGATCGGGTTCGAGGATGACCTGGACACCAGCGATCGTCGTATCGCGATCGCCAGCGAGTTTCGTGAGGCGTTGAGTAGCAGCGGCAAGGGGCGACGCAGCCCGCATGACGTTGCTCATCGCTGGGGCGATCGTCGTCGTAACAGTCGCGACCCGGTCGATGTCGTACTTGCCACATCCATGCTGCAGGTTGGGGTCGACGTATCCCGCTTCGGCCTGATGGTTGTCACTGGTCAGCCGAAGAACACGGCTGAATACATCCAGGCCACCTCTCGGGTCGGACGTGATGCAGCAAGACCCGGCCTCGTCGTCACTCTCTACAACTGGGCCCGCCCACGCGATCTTGCGCATTTCGAGGACTTTGCGTACTACCACTCGACCTTCTACCAGCAGGTCGAGGCGCTGTCCGTCACGCCCTACACGAGGCGAGCGCTGGATCGTGGCGCGGCGGCGACTTTCGTCACCGCAGTGCGACACGCACAGCCAGCCTTTTCGCATGACATCGATGCACACGACGTGCCGCTTGATTCGCCGGTGGTTCGGGACGTGATCGAGCGGCTGGCAGCGCGGGCAGAGCATGTCGATGGAACCCGTGGGCGGGCTCACCTCGAGGAGAGGATCAAAGCGGTCATCGACCGCTGGAACGAGAAGAAGAACCGGCCCGCAAGGCTCGCTTACGAAGCAGCGCGCAAGGATAAATCCAACTTGCAGCCGTTGCTGGAGCGAGCAGGTGCAGGGAAGTGGGACGTCCTGACGGTGGGCCTCTCCATGCGCGAGACGGAGCCTGACATCAACCTACTCATTCCCGGAGGTGAGCAGCTCTTCACGCCGATGTATGCCGCACCGTCCTGGTCATTTGTCACATCGGATGGAACGGACGAGCATGGCGTGGGCGACGAAGACGATGACGGTGAGGAGGGGGAGCGATGAGCGCCAGACACATACGCCGCGTAGGCTCAGTTCGCCCAAGCCATTTGATGTTCACCAGCGGCGTTGGTGCACTGGTCGATCTGCCGAACTTTTCAGTTCTGGTTCAAGGACTCGACGAGTGGCGCGACATCGGAGTACCGACTGAATCGCTGACGTTGGCCGAGGTCCCACCGCATCTGCTCCGAGCGGTGCGCAAACTGGCCGGCCGCTCGGTGAAGGAGCTTCGCCCGGCACCGTGGGCTCCTTTGACCGACCAGATGCGCGGCGAAGACCCGTCGCTACGGATCGGGGTTCCCGTCATACCGTTTCCGGGTTGGTTGCGCTGCACTGCATGCAATGAGCTGGCGGCGATCCCGTCTGGCGCGTTCCAGTTCGAGAACAGCCGAGTACGACGCCCTCACGATGCTCGCTTCTTCCACGGCAACTGCGGACGCAAGAGCGGCGGTCGCGCCCCTCTCGCCGTTGCCGCTCGATTCGTGTTGACCTGTCAGTCCGGCCATCTGGACGATTTCCCGTACGCCGTGTTCGTCCACACGGGAGCGAGCTGCCCCGACGCTGAGCACCCGCGGATGCGGATGGAAGACCGCGGCGGCATGCTCGGCGCGAATGTGCAGATTACTTGCCTCGCCTGCAACTCCAGCCGGAATATTCGCGAGGCGCTCGGGGAGCGGGGCAAGGAGAACCTGCCACTCTGTCGGGGCCGTCATCCGCACCTGGGCAACAACTTCGAGAAATGCGATAAGGAGACCAAGCTTCTCGTGGTGGGTGCGTCGAACCAGTGGTTTGCGCAGACCTTGAGTGCTCTTGCTGTGCCGAGGCCCGGCGAGAACGAGCTCCAGGCCAAGGTGGAGGCTCACTGGGGCACTTTGGAAGGTCTGCCAGGTTTGGCGATGATGCCGTATATGCGGACCGTCGTACCGGCTCTTCGAGAATTCGAGAAATGGACCGACGGTGAGATCTGGGACGCGATCGAAAGCCAGCGCGGGGCAGTCGAACAGGCTGGCACAGAGGATGCCTACGCTGACCTACTCGCTCCGGAGTGGGCTGTATTCACGGCTGACCGTGCACCGGAACCGTCCGACGATTTTACGATCGCACGGTTGCCCAATGGCGTACCGGCAATGCTCAAGGACGTGCTTGCCGACGTAGTACAGGTCGAGCGTCTCCGTGAGGTTCGTGCTTTGGTCGGTTTCACCAGGCTCGATGCGCCGGACCCAGAGGATCCTGATCTCGTCACCAGGGCGCCGCTCTCCCGTGGAGAGCCGACCTGGCTCCCAGGTTCTGAGGTACGCGGAGAGGGCATCTTCCTTCGCCTGCCTGAGGATCTGGTGGCCGGTTGGCAGGCGCGAGTCGAATCGTCGACTGAGCTTCGTCTGCACCTGGATGCCTATGGGCGCTTCCGCGAGAATCGATACTCCGATCGACTTCCGCACGGATTTGACCCGCTTGAGCATTGGCCTGGGGCGCGCTACATCGCGCTGCATACGTTCTCTCACCTCCTGATTCGGACGATTGCGCTCGAGTGCGGCTACAACTCCGCGAGTCTGTCCGAGCGGATCTATACGACGACGGAAACCGGTGAAGCGCGTGCCGGGATCCTGATCTACACCGCGGTTCCGGACGCGGAGGGGACGCTTGGCGGATTGGTCTCCCAGGCCGAGGCGGGCACTCTGGAACGGATCGTTCGGCAGGCGCTCCACGGCGCAATGCATTGCTCGTCGGACCCGCTCTGCGCCGAGCGTCTTCCCCACAAACCGGCTGACTTTCTGCACGGTGCCGCGTGCCATGTGTGCTTGTTCCTGTCCGAGACCACCTGCGAGCGCGGTAACCGTTTCCTCGACCGCCGATTCGTCGTACCGATTGACAGTTCGATTCTGGCGCTGTTCCAGGAACTGCCGTGAATCGATCAGTGGGTGAGGGGGAGTTGGCGCCACGAGGTGACGTCTCCGACCGGGTCGCATTGATCGGTTTGGCGTTCGCCGAGAGGTGGGGGTCGAATCGGCTGCTAGGGGTCCTGGATCGGATCGCGGCCGGTATGTCGCGCGACATCCTCCTGGCTACAGCCCACAGCGGAGAGTACGCCGACTCAGTGGGCGCATTGGATGCCGCGATCGAATCGTCCGGAAGACCGCAGAACGAGTCTCTCGCACTGCTCCGCGGCGTCGCCGCCGGCTACATCCGAGGGTCGAACAGCGTACGGGTGGACCTCGTGTGGAGTGGCCCAAGCAGCCACCGCGTGCCTGTGCGTTCGACTGCGCAGGTACTTACAGATGTCGTGGCTGCTGCCCAGAGCGACGTTCTCTTGATGACCTACTCCGCGAGGGAGTATCGGCCGCTGCTCGCTGCATTACGGGGAGCGTGTGTACGCGGCGTAACTGTGACTGTTGTGGTGGAGACCTTGCAGGGCGCAGGTGGCGCGATCGTCGGCATGGAGCCTGCTACAGCCTTCCTCGGCGTTCCTGGTGTCGAGTTATGGCATTGGCCGGCCAGCGAGAGAACGGAGTCGGGTGCCAAGATGCACGCCAAACTCGCTGTGGCGGATCGGCGGATCCTTTTCGTATCGAGCGCGAATCTCACCCAGGCCGGGGTGGCGAAAAATGTCGAGGCCGGCCTCCTCGTTACTGGTGGTACGGCCCCACAGCGTGCGGTCGAACATGTCGCTCAGCTGCAGGCATCGGGGACTCTCCGTCGCCTTCAGGTTGGTGAGCCGGGAATGGCGGTCGGCTGATGACCTCGGAGGTCACAATTGCAGCCTTGGACATCGCCCGAGTGGCCGGTGTCGGTCGTGCCGCAGTGAGCAACTGGCGGCGCAGACACTCGGATTTCCCTCAGCCTGTCGGCGGCACGACGAGCAGCCCGCTGTTCTCGCTCAACCAGGTCGAGAGCTGGTTGGACGAGCACGGCAAGTCATTTCGGCTCTCGGAGGCCGATCGCTTCTGGCAACGAGTTCGTACTTCGGTGGACGACATTCGGCTCGGCGAGTTCGTAGGTCACATCGGCGCGTGTCTCGTCTTGGCGAAGCGACAACCCGAGGTGTGGAGGCGCTCGTCCGTTGGGCCGGCCAAGAAAGTGGCAGCCGCGCTGGAGAGCGCAATTGCTCGGAGCCCCGACCTCCCGAGGACTGATCTGGATACCTTTCCGGACAGTTGGGTGGCTCTCTTCAAGGAAGCGGCCGAGCTTGCGTCGACAGTTGGCCCTTCGACTACCTACGAGCGCCTATGCGAGCGATACCAGGAAACCCGAGCTCGTCGGGGCGTGGCTACCGGCCCGGAAGTCGTCGACTTGATCGCGAGGATCGCCTCGACTGCGATCTGCCCTGGTGGATCGGTCATGGACCCCTCCTGCGGCATCGGCACGTTACTGAAGGCACTCCGGGGAGCAGGTGGTACTCGCTCACTGGGCCAGAGTGCGGATGAATTCGCGGCCCGTATCTGTGCAAGCAGGCTCCTTCTTGATTGTGATCAGCAAGTCCAGGTGGCGGCAGCCGACGCCGTCAAGGTGGATGCATTCAAGGGGGAGCTGGTTGACGTCGTTGCATGTGAGCCGGCTGTCGATCGGGCCTGGGGATACGACGAGCTGATCGCCGACTCGAGGTGGGAATTGGGTCTGCCGCCGCGCTCCGAGCCAGAGCTAGCTTGGTTGCAGCACTGCCTCGCCCATCTCCGTCCGGGTGGTCTAGGTGCCGTCGTACTGCCGGCGGCGGTGGCAAGTCGTCGAGCTGGGCGTCGAATCAGGGGAAACCTGCTCAGAGCCGGACTGTTGCGGGCAATCATCGCGCTACCCCTGTCTGGCCCGGGCGTTGTCGGCCCAAGGGATCTCTGGATATTGATCAAGGCTGATGGCGGAGAGACCCCGCAGAGCGTGCTGATGGTTGACGGATCGCACGAGTCAATCGACGTGCCGGCGACGTGGCAGGCATTCTTGTCTGATCAGGTGCTCGGTGACGGTGCTCGCGCCGTACGAGTGATCGACCTGTTGGACGATGAGATCGACCTCAGCCCGACGCGTCAGCTCGCATTGTCCAAGCCGTCCGATGGCAGTGAGTACGTCGAGGCCGAGGCTGCCTGGTGCAAGATCATCGACGCGCTTGGCGATGCCCTGCCACGGCTGTCTCAGCGAGGGCCTGCCGAGCAGCTCACGATGACCACGATCGGTGAGTTGTCGAAGGCCGGCGTGATTGCAATCCACCAGCCGCCGATCAGGATGGAGACCCGCGCAGGCGACGAACCGGTGTTGACCGCCAAAGATGTCAGGCATGGTCAACCTGCGTCGCAGAACGCGGCACCCTCACCGGGTGCGGTCGAGCTCTTACGGGGTGACGTCGTTGCGCCGCTACTTCGGGCTGGTCAGGTGCGAGTGATTAGCGAAGGTGGCACGTTGCTCGGATCAAATCTGGTCATGCTCCGTCCGGATGCCGAGCGGATGGATCCGGAGTTTCTGGCCGGCTGCCTGCGGGCGGCTGAGCACGAGGCACCGGCCCGACCATCGGGTGTCTCGGGACGATTCGATACCCGGAAAGTCCGGGTGCCCCGCCTGGCCATCGACGAGCAGCGTCGGTTGGGCACAGCGTTCAAGGAGCTGGCGACACTTGAATCGCGTTTGGCAGAGCTTCAGGAAGTGAGCACCAAGCTCATGCAGACTGCGAGGCTCGGTCTCATTCAGGGCGTCATCGAGGCAGGCAGGGCGACGTGACCAAGCGGATACTCGGTGGACGCTACGAATTACATGACTTGCCGCTGGCTCGCGGGGGTATGGGGGAGGTATGGGTCGGGCGGGATGTTCGACTGGAGCGGGAGGTCGCGGTCAAGTTCCTACGGTTCCCCGACGGCACGCCGGACGACCAGCTGATTCGGCGATTCGTTCGCGAGTCGCGGATCACTGCAAGGCTCGAACACCCGGGGATTCCCGCTGTGTACGACGTCGGAACCGACGACGGCCGTCCGTACTTGGTGATGCAGCGCATCAACGGTACGACGTTGGCCGACGTCGTTGCCGAGAGTGGCGCTCTCCCCGTCGGGTGGGTGGCGGCGATCGCGGCCCAGATCTGTGCGGTACTCACGGTGGCTCATCGAGCGTCACTTGTGCATCGTGATCTCAAGCCGGGCAACGTGATGCTGTGTCCGGACGGCACGGTGAAGGTCCTGGACTTCGGACTGGCTGTAGCCCTTGATCTCCGAGACATCTCGGAGATCACCCGGACCGGTCAGACGATAGGAACGCCCGCGTATATGGCGCCCGAGCAGGTCATGGCGGCACTTAGCGGTCCGCAGAGCGACCTATATGCCTTGGGATGCACCATGCACGAGATGTTGACCGGGCGCCGGCCCTTCACCGGGACGACGCCGTACTCAATCATGAACAAGCAAGTCAGCGAACTCCCCCTCGCCGTGCGCCGCCGTCGTGCCGAGGTTCCGCAAGCACTTGATGAGCTGGTTCTCGAGCTGATGGAGAAGAAGCCCGACAATCGCCCTGTCAGCGCAGAGATTGTCTTCGATCGGCTCAGCCCGTTCATCGCCGACCTCGGCCCATTGCCACCGGTACTTCGCTCACTGGACGGTCACGACGCAGTCCGTATGTATGCCGAGGCGCTCAGCCAGGTGGGCTCTCGGCGGACCGCGCCTGCGGGGCCCCGAGTATTGGATCTGAAAGTCGGTGCCCAGCACGAGCCTAAAGCCGATCTCGGCACCTTCAGTCGTGGACGCTTGGCTCGGGCGCGGCAAGAGGCGGCAGAGCTGGTTGATCAATCCCGCTTTACCCAAGCTGCAGATGTGCTGGATGCTCTGGCGGAGCCAGCAACGCATGCGTTCGGATCTGTCGATAGTGAAGTTGTGAGCCTGCGGCTTGAGCTGGCTGATGTGCTCTTTGAGGGCGGCAACTACCGCGCGGCCGGCCCGATATATCACCAGCTGGGCGTGGATCTGGCTACTGTACGAGGCCCGAACGACGAGCTCGTCTTTCGCTGCCGCCTTCAGGAAGCCACCTGCCAGGCGCTGATCGGGCAGTCCGATATGGCCATTGAGCAGCTGCAGGCTTTGCTGAGCGACGAAAATCGGGTCCTGGGCTCGAACGATTCGAGGACCCTTGAGCTGCGGCGGCAGATAGGACTTCTCCAACTCGGTGCCGGTCGCATCGAAGAGTCAACAGAGCTGCTCGGCGAGCTGCTTGCAGATCTCGAACGGCTCCGCGGCATAGAGGATCCGCTGACGATCAGGGTGCGCGACCTGCTCAACGGACTTCCGCGAACGGAGGGATGAGATGCCAAGACTAGCGATCGAGAGGGAATTCCTCCGAGACTTCGCACGGCTGGACCGCAAGCTTCAGGATCGGGTCTCCGACGTGTTCTCGAAGTTCAATGAGGCGACGCACGCGGGGATCCATCTGGAGAAGGTTGGCAACGCTCGCGACGATCGTCTCCGGTCCATCCGGATCGACAAGTTCTGGCGCGGAGTCGTCCTTGCCCCTGAATCAGGCGATACCTACACCTTGCTGAAAGTCCTGCCGCACGACGACGCTTACGTCTGGGCTCAGCGTCGCCAGGTATCGATCAACACAGTGACCGGGCGGATCGAGATCAGGGATGTCGAGGCGATCGACGCGACGCTACCCGAGCTGAGTCGAGCGGCGGGCGGCAAGGACGAGCGACTCTTCTCTCAAGTTAGCGACGGCGACCTACGCCGTCTGGGTGTGGATAACCAGACCCGCGAGTTTGCCGGCGTCCTCACCGATATTGTGCAGCTCGAGGCGGCCAGGGCCTTCCTTCCACAGCATCAGTGGGAGGCTCTCTACGGACTTGCCGCCGGCCTGACACCCGAAGAAGTCTGGAGCGAGCTAGGAGCACCACCGGCCGATGAGCAGATCGATCCAGACGACGTAGATGCAGCCGTCGAACGTACGGCGGAGCGCGTCGTACTGGTATCCGGGTCGGCTGAACTGCTCGAGGTGTTTCGTCGCCCGCTCGACCTGTGGCGCGTCTACTTACATCCCTCCCAGCGCAAGGTCGTCGCGGCGTCGTACCGCGGTCCCGCTCGCGTGACGGGTGGCCCGGGCACCGGGAAGACAGTGGTCGCGATGCATCGTGCGTATCACCTGGCTCGTCAGGGCTCGGGCCAGGTTCTCGTCACCACCTTCACCTCGACACTTGCCACGTCTCTCCAAATGGGACTCGACCTGCTGGTGGACGACCCGAAGGTTCGAGAACGGATTGTCGTCCAGCACGTGGACCAGTTTGCACACCACGTCTTCCGCAAGCGTTTGGGGCACCCAAAGCTGCTTTCGCCGACCGACGAGACACGCCGTTGGCGGCAGGTGCTACGCGCCCTGAAGTTGCCTGTCACCGAAACCTTCATGAGCGAGGAGTGGCGACAGGTCGTGCTTGCCCAACAGGTTCCGGATGGCGAGGCGTATTTGGCCGCCAAACGAACCGGCCGTGGGCGTCCCCTGGGCAGCCGTCAACGTACTCAAGTCTGGGCGGCGATCGATGCCTTCCAGCGAGGGCTCATCGAGGCCGGCCTGTGGACTCACGAGACTATTCAGGCTGAAGCTGCAGCAGTGCTAGGTGAGGCAAGCGACAAACCCTTCCGGCATGTCGTGGTCGATGAGGCGCAGGATCTCAACCCGAACCAGTGGCGCCTCCTGCGAGCGGCCGTCGCGCCGGCATCGGATGATGTCTTCATCGCCGGCGATACCCATCAACGGATCTACCAGCATCGCATCAGCCTGAAAGATGTTGGCCTAAACGTCGCAGGACGGTCGGCGCGGCTGACTGTGAGCTACCGCACGACCGCGGAGATCCTTGCTTGGAGCTTGAACATGCTGCATGGGCAGCAGATTGACGACATGGACGGCGGATCCGAAACTATCGCTGGATACCGCTGTGAGACCCATGGCACGCTGCCGCAACTCAAATCGTTCGCGGGACGCACCGATGAGTACAGGGCTCTGTCCGAGCAGGTTCGAACCTGGATTGACGCGGGGGTAGAGCCCGGTGAGATCGGTGTTACGGCTCGGTCGAACAGCGCCGTGGACACGCTCATCTTGGAGCTGAGGCGGTCCGACATCGATGCTTATGCGCTCGCTGACTCGCAGGCTCGATCGAGCGGTGTAGCTGTTGGGACGATGCATCGAATGAAGGGTCTCGAGTTCCGGTGCATGGCCGTGGTCGGTGTGACGACGAACCAAGTTCCGCCGCCTAGTGCAATCACTCCGGTCGAAGAGGACCGTGCTACACACCTGCAGGATCTACAACGCGAGCGTTGCTTGCTGTTTGTGGCGTGCACACGCGCCCGGGAACAGCTGTATGTCTCGTGGCACGGAACCCCCAGCGATTTCATCGACCAGGTCCGATGAGCCGCATCGCGTTGATCGGTGGGTGACACCAGGGTGGACGATAAGCCGATGAGGCCACTCGAGACGTCGGCACTGGTCAGCGCGCGCATGAGTCGGCAGAAGTCTCGAAACACGCAAGTCGAGATTGAGTTGCGTAGGTACCTGCACGCGGCCGGCTTGCGTTACCGGATCCACCGACGCCCGGTACTGGGAGTTCGGCGGGAGGCCGACATCGTCTTCGGTCCTGCACGTGTGGCCGTTTTTGTCGACGGGTGCTTCTGGCATGGATGTCCCGAACACGCTACGTGGCCCAAGAGTAATGCGGAGTTCTGGCGAGAAAAGATTGAGGGCAATCGCCGGCGGGATGCCAACACAGACGCCCTCCTCGCGAAGGCGGGGTGGCTCGTAGTACGGGTCTGGGAGCACGAGGGTATCGAGGCCGCCGCCGCACGCGTGCAACGCGCGGTAGCGGCACGACGCGTAAGTCAAGGGCGAGTCGTCAAGTAGCCCGGCACACTGCCTGAAGGAGTGGACACCAAGAGAGCACGGTCCAAGAAGCTGTTGTTCGTCTCGCAGCTGGTTTCCGGGAGCAGGACACAGGCATGGCACGCTGCAAGATTCACGCTGTCGGCGCCGCTCGCCTCGGACTCCATACAGAGCGGATCGTTGGAGCACCAGGTGGCTCGCTCAAAGGCTGCGGGAAGGGAGGATGCCAGGCTGGCGATTTCGCCTTGAGCGACCAGGCCGCCCAGGCTTCCGGCAGAGTCACTGGTCGCTGTGTAGATCAGCACGCCAGCCATGTTCTCATCGGCGTACAGGCGTTCCCGGAGGGCTGCGGCCGGGTAGCCGCCGTCGAGACTCCATTCGTTGATCAAGACGTGGGCTAGCGTGTGAAGGAGCAGGAAGCGTGGCGTAACTGGCGACTCAGGTACCGATGTCTCAGCTCCGCGATCAACAGCCGCCCGGCCTCGGAGCAGTTCGAGATGGTTTCGCCGGATTTTCTCACTGCGTGCGATGATCGCTGGAATAGTCTCCCAAGACTTCAGGCGATTCTCATCGAGTCGCAGAAATACACCTTCGCCGCTGACCTCCATCGCCGGAAGCCAGTCGATGTGTGTAGCCAGGGTCAGCGCTGCATGGCGTTGCGCCGGGTCAGCATCCGTCGGGATCGCCCCTCTCGAAAACGAGGTCAGGACGCGAACCTCGCGGAGGCGTTTCACCAGCATGCTCCGGTCGATGCCCAGTTCCTGGATCGGTGCCGTATCGGCCGCTGGCCTTTCGCACTCGAACTGTGACGCCACACGGGATTCCGAGCGATGCCCGCGAACGAGACTCTTATACTCCTCGTTCCGCAGTGAATCGAACCCCGTCGCGTAGTGGACCTCTTCTTCAGCGGCGAGTCGGTCCTGTTCTTCGATCTCCCGAACCTCATGAATCAAGTCTTCGAGGTCCACGTCGTGTTTTTCACTTGGCCGAAGTTGGTTGGAGTAGACCCAGCGGATCACCTCGTCAGGGGCGCCGATGAGGCGGTGCCGTTCGATCACTGCGTGAATTCCCTCGCCCCAGGGCGGAATCGACAATGCGCTGCGCATGATCGGGTGCCAGGTGGAAGACGAGCCACGCTGCATAGTGCGAGGTTGTTGATCGCAGGCCTCTACTGGGGCGTCCCTTAGCCAGGGCCGCCTTCCCTCACAGCGAATGCGAAGCTTATTGAGCTCAGTGGTTCGAAAGGCACCTTCCATCGATACCTCGGGCACACCACAGCTACAGCTGATGACGACTGACCGAAGTGACGCACTGCTGGCAAGAGTGTTGATGGAGATGCTCCCACCGCAGGAGCCACCAGAGTGATCGCTGCCCCGATGGATCCACTTCCAGTATGGGAAGTCATCGATATGACCGTTGTCGCAGCCGAGCACGAATCGGGACGGTACGAGTTCAATTTCGCACTCTAGGCACTTCGCATGACCAGTCGGTGAGTTGAATCTCCCGAATGGCTGGAGGGCGCTGCATTTCGGGCAGGAATAATATTCCGGAAATCGGCGGACCCGCACTCCGTCGGTTCCGCGGTCGAGGTCAGGCGTCGGCGGCAGGCGGAAAGACCGGACGCCCAGCACGCGAGCGAGGCGGCGTTCGAAGATCTCGGTTGTATCCCTGGTATCCCAAGAGTCGAGTCCGGCCACAATAAAGGACTCGTTGTCGATCGCGATCATCGCTCCCACTCCGTAGGTGGTGATCAGTTGGGACCGTCGAACCATGCCCAGCTTGCGAGGTACTACTTTCGGGGAACTGCCGGGCCGGCAACGTCGAGATGATGGCAAGCCGGGCATTTCAGCGCTCCTGTCGGCTGTGTTCGAAGAAGAGCGTCGACTGGGCGTCGACGTCACGCAAGCTCCACAAGGTGGACCAGGCGGCGGGTCTGTCTGAATGCTCGGCGCGTTCGAATCCGTCGAGCAATGCTGGACTGGAGCTGCCTCCTCTGGATTCATAGACGAGATTTGGGCTCCAGCTCGCCGCCTCCTGCCAGAATTCGATAAACCTGTCGAACTCTCCGGCGGTCTGCTCGCGCTCCCGAGCATCTACGGATCCGACTCGTCGCAGAAGGCGCGGACGCACTGTCGAATTGATGTCTTCCAAAAAGTTGTTGATGCGCGCCGCATCGGCGTCACCCGAGGCTGCGGGGATCATCAGACGTGTCAAGGCGACAATAACTGCGTGTAGGCCCCGGTCACGGGCGCGTGCGGAGAACGGAGTCACGCTGGTTGACTCCACCTCTCGATAAAGGGCTGAGTGGAACGCGGGGAAGTTTTCGTAGTGGGACCTATCCCTGGAGCGTGCCGAGTTCAGCATGACCGCGATGAGACCGGGGTGACGACGCCCCACCCGGCTCGTCGCCTGGATGTACTCCGCGGTGGTCTGAGGTTGACCCATGACGGCCATCAAACCCAATCGGTCGATGTCAACTCCGACCGAAATCATGTTGGTGGCAAGCAGGACGTCGACCACATCCCTGTCAGGCTTCGACCGTTCGAGCTCCCCTAGATAGCGAGGGACGTCGCTTGAACTGGCACGGCTGCTGAGCTCGATGATTGTTGGTGCCTTGCGTAGCCGGCTCTGACCCTGTGTCGCCAGCATCTCGAGGCGGTCTTGTACGTCGTCGCGCACCTGCAGTTCTGCGGCGGATAGAAGGCGCAGGCTGTTGAAGTACCCGACCAGGGTCCAGTAGGCATCGCGAATCTCGTCGATCTCCTCACCGGCTTCGACCGCATTCAACAGCGCCGCATAGGTTCGGATCAGCAGCGTGGCTTGACTTGTGCTGGGTGTCAGGAGGCCAACGTATCGGCGGGAAGCCTTCACAGTCCTCGGGGCTTCAACTGCAAACCAAGAGTCACGCGAGTCGAGGCCCGCGGGTGGGAACTGTGCCACTTCGCGATCGAACAATGCCCGAACTTGGTCGGATGCACGCCGAATGGTCGCGGTCGATGCGATCACCTTCGGTCCATCAGCGAGGACATCGACCGCAGTCTCATACAACCCTGTCAAGGTGCCGAGCGGCCCGGAGATCAAATGCAACTCGTCCTGGACGATAAGCTCAGGCGGCCGCACCCCGGCCGGCAGATCTCGATTGAAGAGTGCGCCCGTCTGCGGTCTCCACGGCATCGCAGCAAACTTGTCGACGGTGGCGATGATCAGGGTCGGGTGCGCTGCATAGATCGCCTCGTCTACCAAATGGACCGGTAGGCCATCAGCGGCATTGAAGTCGCAATCTGGCTCAGGACACCGCGTGTGCATTCGGACCGACTCGATATCAACTTGGTAGTTCGTTGCGTCTAGCGGCGAACCACACCATGGACAATGGTGGAGTTGTATGGGGTTTTCGCGTTGTAGGGACTTATGTGGCTGCCTCCGAACGACGGCGAGTTGTTCCTCGGCCCGCTCGAGTGTGTTCGGCGTGGCAGATGATCCGACCCACATGCCGATCGAGATGGGTGTCGATCCTAGCTTGATGTCCGGGCGTCGCCGAATGGTCTCCATGGCGCAGATCAGCGCGGTCGCCCGCTCGAACTGTTGGAGGGTGAGCAATCGTAAGGTATAGCGCATGAGGACGGTGACGCCTTGGCCGGTGTCGCCTTCACGCAGCCGCCGCAGAAAGACAGTAAAGGCGATGAGCCCTAGGTACGCTTCCGTCTTCCCGCCACCAGTTGGAAACCACAGCAGATCGGCTAGCTCACGATCCGGGTGATCCTGATCGGCTATGCCCTCCAAACAGAGCAGCATGAAGGCGATTTGGAACGGACGCCATCGACCCTCATGCGGCTTAGGGTTGCCATTCCTGCCGGTCTTGATCCACGATGTCCGAGCCCGCTGTTGAGCCATTGCTTCGTTGGCTAGTGCGAAGGCGGTGAAGATCTCAGATTGGCTCTGGTCACCAAGCAGGGCCACGCCGCGTCGCATTCGCGCGTGCGCTTGGCGACACATCATGAGCTGATGATCCGCCGCGATGGCGAGCTCGGTTCCCTCAAGGTCCGAAGCTTCTTTCGTCCGGTCGGCAATCCATTGTTCGTAGCCGTCGAGCAGTTGTCCGAGAGAAGACACAACCGCCTCTCGAGGAGCACGAGCAAGGCAGAGCATAGCGAGAGCCTCGTCGTCGATCTCCGGATTGGAGTCCGTCAGAAGCACTTCATGGGTGGGGATGAACTCAGTACGGATAACAGAGACGGCAGCCCTGGATGGCATCGGACTGCGGATCGGAGCAGGCACCCAGTCCCACGCAACGGAGCATCCATGACCGCTCGCGAAGTACGGCGCATGACGGTGAAGGAGTCTGCTCAATGCTTGCTCATCATCGACTGCTCCGAGGGCCGCAGGACGTTCGACGAAAGGACGTGTGCCTACCGGACCTGAGATAGTCAGCTCTGGTTGGAAGAAGCAATAAGCGTCTTGTAGATCGAACTCACCGGTTTCCCAGGTATTGACGAGGGTGATGGTGACTGTCCTGATCCCATCGGACCTTGGCGGACGTACCAGTGTCCGAAGCTGCAAACCGTCGCAAATGCCTTGCGGTTCGTGCATACCTTCGATCCGAAGATCGACGCTGATTGGTTCGCATCGGACGGGGACGCGGTGCCACCGTTCCTTCTGTTGGCCTGTACTGCGAGCTTCGCTGCGGCGCGGTTCAATCCGCGCGCCGTTCTCGTCGTGCGGCTCATAAATCGCGGCCGTGACTTCGGCGAACAGCGTTTCGGTGACCAGCAGATCGACGGCCAACGTCAGGCCCATGGTCGAAGGCTTGCGTCGGTTCGCGAGCGTGATGCCAAGATCCGTGGTTCCTTGTTCCTGATCATCTCTGGTGACAATGTCCGGAGGAGCATCGTCTGCAATGTCGTCCTCGACCCGATCCCTACTCTCGCCAGCGGCCTGAGGAAAGAGAACGCCGATCGGATACGCGGTGATTGGTGCGTCGTTCGAGAGAACCTCTTCCTCACCGCCCAATGGTCCGAGAAGGTCGGCCTGCAACGTGTCACGAAGCCTGGTACGCAGCTTGTAGTGCTGATCATGCTTGGAGCCGGTCATGCGTCAAAGCCGCCTTCCAGCTCTGAGCTGCCACCATGCCATTCGAATCTGCCCAAGCCGCACAGCCGGGGCGCCAGCCAGACGCCGCGATCATTCAGGCCAAAGCGCTTGGCGACCGCCGGAGAACCTGCCACCGTCTCAAGTGCATCAATCCTTAGCTCGGTGATGCGTAGCGGCCACCGCTCGACCTTCCAATCGCGGCTGACCTTGAGTAGCCGCCATAAATCCTGTCGGAAGCGCTCGGAGGTAGAGCCGATCGGGCGACCTTCGTGGAAAAGTCCGTACTGTGGCGTTTCTATGGCCGACATGGGCAGGTCGTGGAGGCGGCGTAACTCCACCGCGTCGCCGCTGCGCACGCAATCGGTGAGATAGCGCTGGGTTCCCACCGGATCGGAGGTCGGCTCGTCGGCTCCGGCTGGCACCTCGCGATTGATATCCAGACCTGCTGCCTCCATGCCGTAACGCTTCCACCGTGCCTGTGGACCCCGGCCACCACCCCGATACCACCGTTCCATCGGCGGATAGCCGTGGGCGAACTTGCGGACCATCCAGTCACGGTCTCGAGAGATTCGGTACAGATCGTGGCGAGCGCGGGTCAACGCAACATAGAGGAGGCGCGCCTCGGCCGGCGGATCATTATCTGCTCGGCCGTCCGGTAGCGCGCCAGGGGTAAGGACCAACACGCGATCGAACTCTAGACCTTTAGCCCTGTGGATGGTCGACACGGTGATCCGGTGTGCGAACTGACAGGTAAGTTCATCAGGAAGGCGATCTTCGGCAATAGCGCGATGTAGGGATGACAAATCGAGCTGACCCCGCGCTCCGGCGACGCGCAGCATGGAGCGCCAGGCCCGAGTCACGTCAAGTCCGTCAGGTGTAGTGAGCGTTGTCATGATCTCGAGGAAGCGGTCTTCCGCGATCGCTGCCGCAGATGTTGCAACCAGGATGTCGGCCAGCCACTCAGGTGCCAGTCGATCACGCGCAGATCGCTGGATACGGTGATCGACGCCGTTGTCGCCGAGCTCCTTGGAGAGAAGGAGAGCCTGGCCGTTATCCCGGCACAAGATTGCGGTGGTGCCGGCGTAGTCGAGGAGTGAATCTCGAACGAAGCCGTCATCGAAGCTTCCGAAATCGATCACCCTCTCAAGTAGAGCCCGCAATTCGTAGTGGATCGCCGTCGCCTTTGCATCGGCATCAGACTGCTCGCGGGGCAGGTCCTGAAGGCGTCGCCCGTAGGGCAGCGCGAGGCGAGCCTCGGACGTCACCGCCCGGAAGTTGTCAGTTAGCCGGAGCTCGACCAATTCCACACCGAAAGACGAGCGGAGCCAGTCGAAGAATCTGTTTGTTTCGGCGGCTCGCTCACGGGTATCAGAGACTTGAAAGCCGTAAATCGCCTGAGCGGCGTCGCCGACGACGGTGAACCCACTGTCGCCTCCGAATCGATCGAGAAGAGCTTCGACCAGCTCACGCCGGACACCGACGAGGTCCTGAACCTCATCGATGACAACGTGGGCTGGCCGACCGATCTCGGTCTGCTCGATCAGGCCGGCCTCGATTGCCTCGGTGGCCATCTTTATCCGCTTGTCGAAACTTAGGCTTGTGAGGTCTTCCCGGCCGGGGTCTTGTTGCAATAACAACGAGAGCGCCCAGCTGTCGAATGTGTAGGCCCGGACCCGTCGAGCCGTGACGGCGAGTCGATCGACTCGCTCACGAAGCTCCCGGACTGCGGACCGCGAGAAGCTGAGGACCAGGATTTCGGAGGCCTCCAGCTCCTCGACAGCAGTTAAGTGCTCGAGCCGGTAGGTGAGCGTTGTCGTCTTGCCCGCGCCGGCACCCGCGGTGACAAGTGTCCACCCATCCCATGGCTGTGTGACGACCGCTTGTTGCTCGGCAGTAAGCGTAAGGCGGACGTCGCTGGTGACGGTCATCGCGGGTCCTTCTTCCACAGGTAGTCGAACTCGTTGAATGCGAGTTCCTCGTGGAAGTTGGTGATGTTGTCTCGCATGTCGAGGATCAGGCAACTGTCCTTGCCGCCGTTGCGCAGGCCGCGCAGTCCGCGCCCGATCATCTGCTGATAGGAGTTGGCGCTGTAGACCGGCCGTGCGATGACGACTGCTCGGGTGGCGGGCGCGTCGAAGCCTTGCGTCAGGACCCCGTAGTTCGTGATGACCCGCACCTTTCCGGCACGGAAGGCGTCTACCCGTTGACGTCGCTCGGCAAGCGGAGTCGCCGAATCTATCGCGGTTGATCGAATACCTCGATCACCCAGCTTGGCGGCCAAGAACTTGGCATGCTGCACTGAGGTGGCGAACACCAGCACCGGCCAGTCGGGCGGCAACGAAGAAATCTCGTCCAGCAGTACGTTGTTTCGCCCTTCGTCCTCAGCCAGCCGCTGCTCTGCCGCACGTGGAAGGAAGCCACTGAACTCGGCGACATGCGCCAGCTCGTCAGCGTTGAGCTGCATGTCGGCACCAGTCAACTCGCGGTGCTCAACTCGCGAGAGAATCCCGAGGTCCTGCAAGCTGCTGATCGGTTCGCCAACGAAGATGCCCTCGTCCAACCGTGAATCTCCGAATCGCTGGACCAGGCGCTGAGTGAGATCGGCATTGCTCCTGAACGGTGTGGCTGTCAATCCGACCAGGTGTCTCGACGTCTCGCGATGGGTCAGTCCGAGCTGAGCGAGAAGGTTGGTATAGGTCGCGGATATGGCTCCGTGTGCTTCATCCACGAGCACCAAGGATGCCTGCCGTAGCCAGGAATACTGGTCGGCATCGAGAATCGATCGGAGCTTCGCGTCGGTCGCTACCACGAGGTGAGTACGTTCGGTGACCGGGGTCGCAGAGTTCGTATGCCAGAGCCGATCAATGACCAACGGAAGTTTGGGACCAACCCTCTCCCAGACGAACTTCCAAGACTGCACAGCCTGCTCACAAAGTTCGCTGGTCTGGGCAATCCAGAGAATCGGTCCTCGTGGTGCCCCATCTTCTCGGATCCATCGAATGACACCCTCAGCGGCGACACGGGTCTTGCCGGCGCCGGTGGGGAGGCTCAGCATGGCCCGTTGAGGTACATCGTGACGGAGTAGGGCGACCAATCGAGTCGCGATCCGTTCCTGATAGTCGTGTAGCGCTGGGAACTCAGTAGGACCATCTGTCTCGACCCGCATTGGTAATGGCGGGATGCGAGCGCCCGCGAACGTGTCCGGAAAGCCCAGATCTGTGACGAACCGCAGGGCCGTCGGGCCGCCGTCGAATTGGGAGGGCGCGGTAGCCAGCTGCGCGGCAATATCTTTCGCGTGAGCGCGCAAAATTCCGTCATCGTGTGCGTTATAAGCCATCGCGGCCAATCGGCGGGCATCAGGCTCCTGCCCTGCCTCGATAATCTCGCTTTCGAGCAGACCTGCCGGCAATCCTTTCCGTAGGTCGTCTTCGGGGATGAGCAACGAGATCTTGTCCACGACGCTCTCAGCTCGCCGAATCGATTCGAGCCGCACTCGTACTGCCTGGTCGGTCTGCTGCTGTCGATGGACCTCGATCAATCTTCTGCAACCCTCGCTGCCAAGTCCCCAGCCGAGTTCGCGGTCGATGAGCGTCAGCGTCTCCTCGAAAGAGATCGTTTCCGTTACCAGAACGGTCCCCTCCTGGCGGGCGCTCCTGAGCGGTACAGTCCGGATTCCGTGCGGTGTGCGGACGACCTCCTCGAGCTCTGTGCAACGTTGGAGCAGTAGGCCTGCTGCTCGGGGACCGAACCTTTGTCGCAATGGGGGATACTCGTCGGTGAGCAAGACTGAGAGGCCGCTAGGAACGGCCCTCACCCTCTTCTCGATCACGTCGGTGACCCGGCGCATACCCCACTCGCGGATCATGAAGTCGGCCTGCTCGGAGTCTGTGCTGGAGGCGACCAGTAGCGCTGGATGATTCTCGCGGATCAGCTCGTCGTATTCTTCGCGGTTGATTGCAACGGCGATGTCGCTATCAGGTCTGTGCTCCCAGCGATCACCTACCCGACAGCGAACATCAGACTCAGTGGTCACTAGCTCTAGAGCGACGCGGATAAGCAGGGCATACGCGCTACCGACGAATGCGTCGTCTGTGCTCTGCTTGGCCATTGCCAGAAGGTCCGCCCAACGCTCGGGCGCGACGGCCTCAGCGCTGTCAGGCATGCCTAGGCGCCGCGCCTTGTCAGGGCTGATCTCTGCAACCGGCAGCACCGTCGCATACGCGCTGAGCTGCGGCCCTACTGCGTCTCGAACCGGGACCAGTCCCTTTGAGGTCTTTACCATCCCATAGCTGCGCAGCAGCCAACGTATCGGTGATGAGACTGCTACCCGGGTGCTAACGGCCTTGCCGATCTGGCGGGTCCAGTTCTCGACCAGTCCGTCGTCGGGGATCGCGGCAAGGAAAGACGCCTTACCCTGTTCGGACAGCTGATCGAAAAGGTGTAGAGGGCCGGCGGTCGGGGAGCCTTCGAGCTTCACCGTCTGGAGTTGCACTCGGTGCGCGGTGACGTCGAGCTCTTCGCAGTACGCATCGTAAGCGGCTTGGTGGTAGAGGATGAACCAGTTGTCGTTCTCCGGTCGGTGGCCCTTCGTTGGCCTGTCCGTCATACCAAGCTCACGGAGTACTGCCAGATCATCGGTGTGGAATCGAATGTCCACAGTAAGATTGGCGTCGCGCGAGCCGTCATGAGGTACGACAGGCCCGGGGAGCAAGCAGTTCTTGATAGGGCGGAACGCGCCAGCGACCGTTCTGACCTGGAGAATGACGGAAGCGTTCTGAACTTTGTCCCGTATCGCTGGGGTCTGGCTTGTTCCCCCAGCGCTGCGCATTAGTTCCCAGAACCTGGTCCACAATTCTGGCGTGTACCCGCGGAAGCCTTGGTCCAGGACACTGTGAAACCGACCCTGACTGTCAGCATCACGGATACCGAGACGGTCGAGCTGGGGCCTCATGGCGGGATTGTCGGAGATCCTCTGATCTACATAGATCAGGTCGTCTCTCAGCCCGTCTTCGACCGAACGTCGGAACACAAGGCCGGCAACGGGCGCAACGAACCCATGTTCTTCGGTGAGCACGATCTTGGCCTTGCGGGCCTCGTCCGCTAGAACCTCGTGAGCACTGTCAATCGACGCGAGTTCGTGATCGAGAAGTCTTGCAAGGACGCGGATGGCCGCCGCCGAGGCCTCGGCCGTTCCATCTTCGACCAGCGCCTCCAACCAGTCACGGATGGTCTCAGGTTCTCTCCGTGCCGCGGCGTCGAGGATATGGTTCATTTTGCCGCGACGCACGGGGTTTGCATCAACAGAGTGATGAACCCAGTTGCTGGGGCGACCGGGATAGTCACGCCAGAGAGAAAGGGATGCTCCGCTCAGTCGTTCCGGGTGGATGCGGAGCGCCGAGGGCACCCTGAGCGTCCCTTCTTGGTCGGGTAGGGACGGGCTAATAGCGGCGAGCGTCCAGACTTGGTCGGTCAGATAGGCGCAGGCCCAGTTCGGTGACTCCTTGGTACGGCCAGGTAATAGCGGCAGATATGCGGCCGGGTCACCCGGAACGACCAGCTCAGGGAGGGAACCAATGACCAGCTTCGCAGCCACCGCCAACAGTTCTGAGTTGAGGTCGCTGCTGTCCAGGAGGTTCTGTCGATCCTCGTTGGTCTTCCACGCGGCATTGAGTGCCCCGCTCAGAGTGGTCGGGTACTTGGTGGGGAAGAACGACCAGAACATCCCTCGTTCGTTGGGCACCTGGTACTGCACATCCCCGGATTCGTTGATCACCGAGCTGTACTCGGGAACTGCCCACGACACCTCGAGGGTGACTCGGTCGTGCAACTCTCCTGCTCTGCCGCGGGCATTGTCGCTGATCTGGTGCGGAAGAACGAAGACTCGATACTGCTCGGAGCGAGCCTTGGCGCCGCTACGCGCCTCGTGGATTGTGTGATGAGCGCGGTGATGACTCACCGTGATCTCACGCCGGACAATTGGCATCAGACGACGATCTTCGAGCAGCACAGTGCCCACGTGATTGGAGAAGAGCTGGAACAAGTGGGGGAACTCGCGGGCGCCGGATCCGTGCCTGAACTGAGAGTCCTGCTGGATGTCGTTTCCGAGGCGTGCGTGGACCCCAGTCAATAAGGGCAAGCGGACGACTGTCGTCGCCCAGGTGAGCAAGTCGCTGAGGATCGGATCAGCAGCTCGCTCTGCATCGAGGTCCAACGCGCGGGCCAGCCGCAGAACCGGTGTTTCTCCCACGTCCTGAACGGGTGGAAGGTCTCTCCTCTGCCGTCCTTCGTTGACGGCCTTGAGTATCTCGGCAGCCGACCAATCTGCGTCGAACCCGAAGGATCCGGATCGGCTGAAGAACTGCGGTGTTCGAGTCACCGAAAGTACCGATTTCACGCCGACACCAAAGCGGCCGATCTGGCCGCCGCGCTTCCTGGAGACCCCCATACGCAGGATGGTGTCTGCACCCTCAGGCGTAATCGGGGTGCCTTCATTCGCGCAGTACAGGTTCTCCTCGGTGAGGATCGCGTGGATCGTTCCGCCGCGATGTTCGTCGCCGATCATCTCATCGGCAGCATTCTGTACGAGCTCGAAAAGCTGGCGATCGCCGTAGCCGCCCTGATGAATCCGCCGTTCGCCGTTGGTGTCTTCCTCGATGCGATCGGGGTTATACGCGTATGTACCTAGCGCAAGTTCGGTGAGTTCGGCAACCCGTCTCAGGACAGGTCGATCGATCGGCGTGTTCACTCAGTGCTCCGATCCGCGCGTGCCGGTCGGAACAGTCCACGGCTAAGCCGTGTCTGCGCGTTTCCCGGCGTAGTGGATCGTGATAGTGCCTGATGTGACGTTGATGCGCGCACGAAGTTCCCCCAAGTAGTGGAGCAGGCAGCGAACCTGCCCCCATGGTTGTACTACCGCTCGCTGACTACGTTTCGTTACAACGGAGTGGCTCTCGTTTTGGCAACGGTTCCTCAGCGTGTTACTTGAGAGGATCAGCGGCGTCTCTGTCTATCGTAATTTGACAGAGATCATCGTGTCAATCAAAATTTGAGTACGAAGTCGATGTATCAACTGGCAGGCAGCAGAGGGAGCACGGCGATGGAACCGCAGCAAGCTGAGCCGTTCGGGCCATGGCTGGGACGCCAGCTCCGCCGAGCTGGATTTTCCCAGGCTCAGCTCGCCGAGCGGCTAGGCCTGACTAGAGCGGCTGTGTCGGCGTGGATCACTGGGCGGGCTGAGCCGCGCGAAGATACCAAGCGTGCGATCGCGGACGTGCTGGGTACAGATCCGGCGTCGATCTACAACCGAACTGTCGACATCGAAGTGAGCCGGCCTCTTGGCTGGCATCATCGACCGGCCCACGCAGATGGTGGGCGGGAGTACGGCAACGCCGCCGCCTTTGCTTTCGATGCGGACCTCTCTATTCTCGCTCGAGAGGCCACGCAGAACTCCATCGATGAGCGTTACGACGTCACCAAGCCGGTTGGCGTGCACTACATCTTGCATGAGCTTAGCGGCGAATCCCTTGATACATTCCTGACAACGTTGCGATGGAATGATCTGAGGCGGCACTACAGTAACGCGGCTTCGTCGCAGCAGAAGGTCTCCCGTAGCCTACAGGTGGCTCTAGACGACCTCGCGGAGAGTCAGACGCTGCTCCTGTTGAGAGTCGACGATCACAACGCGGCGGGCCTTACGGGACCGGAGTACGGGGATGGCCGATTCGCCGCTGTCGTGCGCAGGCAGCTTGACAGCCACAAGCAATCCGGCAGTCGCGCCGGCGGATCATATGGCCTAGGCAAAGCCGCATTGTGGGCAACAAGTCGCTTTGGGTTTGTCTTGATCAACTCGACGCTCTCCATTCCGCACGAAGGCCGTACTGAGCGCCGCATGATCGGCCGGCTCGACCTGCCGTGGCACGAGGTGGACGGCGAAGCGTACGCAGGCCCAGCGTGGTTCGGCGAACCCGATACCGAGCCCGATCATGAGGGTGTTTCCCGATCTTGGTGGGCGGATAAACAGACTGTCCGTAACCTCTGCATAGAGCGCCCAAACGGGGAGCCAGGCACCTCCTTTCTGATTGTCGGAGCCCACGACGCCTCGGGAGATGCTGAGACCCTGCAGGAGATGCACGACAAGCTGGTGAAGTCACTCGCTGACGGGTTTTGGGCGGCGATGGTGGCCGGCAGGACCACAAGACCGGTGCTAGAAGCTCGAGTGACCACGTTGCGGAACGGGCAGATTCACATATCCGAGGAGCGAGTGGATCCGGAAGCCCATCATCCGGCACTGAGCCGTGCGGTTCAGGCCTACCTAGATGGTGAAACCGTCGACGGGTTGACGTCAGCGGACCAGGTTGCCCGCATCGATGTGCCGCTCGTCGTACCCCCGAGAAAGGATAGTAGTAAATCGCAGGTCAAAGGATGTACGCATTATGCTGTTCTGCTGGTCACGGCTCCTGACGTCAATGAGGACCGGATCAATCGCGTGATCTGCATGCGAGGTACACGTATGACCGTTACCGAACAGCGTCCGCGAGAGCTACCACTGGGTGCGATGCCATTCCAGGCAGTACTTCTGGCCGGATATGCAACAGGCCGGGGAGATGAGAACGTAGGACTTGCAGAGCAATTCCTACGCGCCTCCGAACCGCCGGATCACGACCGGTGGGATCGCACGGAAGAACTGACATCTACTTATGAAAGGGGAGCGCTGTCCCGCCTCCGGGAGTTTCGGGCTGAGATCGACAAAGCTGTACGACACCTTGTCGGACGTCGCGAAATCGCCCCGACTGCAGGCCCAACCGTTCTCCGCGAGTTGTTGAAGCTGGACGGTGTCGGAATGGCAGGGACACGCCGTGTGCAAGGAGCGCCGACAATCCATAACCTCGGTGCACAGGTCGAACTCAGTGGTGCGTGGCGGGTCCGAGTCGAACTGAGGCTGCCCAACGCAGAGGATCCGTGGCTACTCACACCAGTCGCCAAGTTCGACGTCAGGTCAGGTGGTCGGCCGACTGTCAGTTGGAAGCTCACCGCATCCGACAACTGCTTCGTGAAGGACGGCAATCTACTCATCGAAGCAGGGATCCGCTCGGCGACGTTCGTCGGGGTCACCGATCCGTCCAGCCATCCCATCCATAGTGGTTTCGCCCGTCTGATCGTTGAGCTTCAGAAGACGCGTGGAGGTGCCGCATGAGATCCGTCGTTCCGTATCCCACACTCTTCGGAGAGATTGACTTCGAGGTGGTGGCGGTGGCTGTGGACGGCGCGGATCTGCCGTACGGAAAGATCTCCAGGGCGGAACGGGCTGTGGCAATGCACCAGACCGGCCGTACAGAATGGGATACAGCCGTCCTCCGGCTGAAAGCGGTACTTCCCGATGACGAAATCGCTGACGGCCCGTGGGAAAGCATTGTCTGCCTGGCTATCCTCGCAGAGCGGGCGACCAACGTACGGTCAACCGCGTTCTTGACCCACGACGCGGACGGCAGTTGGCGCGGGATGATCGATCTCAGTCATGCGCGCCATCTCCAGCGGGCAACCCTGTCTCTAGCCGTCGTTGGCAAGGTCGAAGGCATTGGCGGGCGGCTCATCGGTGCAACGGACAAAGACTGGGTCGTCGATCTGGAGGCAGCAGCTCCCCTGCGACAAGGAGCGATCGAGATCGTCCAAGTCGACTTCGTAGAGAGCGCCGATGAGTGGTTACGACCATTTAAGGAGTCGGCCTGGATCGTTGAGACAAGCGGTGAGATCCCGACCGTTTACATCAATACGACTGCAGTTGATGGCCTCGTCGCGGTCCTTAACGGGAATAGTACCCAACCTGCAGAGAGATTGTTACGCGAGGCGACGGCTAGCCAAATTGCTCAAGATGTGTGGACTGCCATGTTCCATACGGCAATCGGAGATTTCGAGTTCGACGAGGACGGTACGCCACAGATGCCCACTGGATGGCGTGAGCGTGTTCTACGGGTGATGCTCCCCGATATCCTGCCTAATCGTCAGTTGAGTGATGCGCTGTACGAAATTCATGAACGCCGCACCAAAGGATTCGGCTGGGCCGAGCTCCAGACCAACATTCAGCATGCTGCGGGGCGACGCAGTCAGGTCACCAAGAAGTTGACGAACGCTATTCGTTCTGTCGCTCGTGGCGAAGCAAGAGAGGCTCGATGAGCCAGAAGAATGCTGGACATGCGCCCGGCGTGTTGGGGCTGCTCCCCGACTCGAGCGTAACCAAATTCCTCGGACACGGCATTCAATCCGGCACGGAGAGCCCTCCGCTGGTCGCGCTCCTCCGGACGGCTACGACACTTCCCGACGGGGAGGTTCGCTGGCGGACGGGTCCGCTACGCGAGTTGGTCGACGAGGCGATGCGTCGTTTCGATGCTAGGCGGGTAGAGGCGGACGCCTGGCTGGCGCCGCGGCTGCATGCGACCTTGCGGATGTCGAGGGCTGAAGCTGCCGATAGTCGTCGATGGAACTACCTTGCCATGGTCGTTGCTCCGGACTACGTGGTCTGGCGCCACCGTGGCGCGGTAGCGGCGGCAGCCAGTCGATTCAGCGGACCCCATCACACTCAGGCATTTGCCCGCCTATGGTGGGCGGCCGAAATGTTCCGCAACGGTTCCGATTATGGACCGGTCGAGACGGCTTGCCGGGTCCAAGACGTACTCAACACGACGTTGAGGCTAGACATCATCGATCACCGACCGACGGCGCTGGCCATCATTCGTGTACTGGAACGGCTCATCGCTGATGAAAGTCCGCGTCTTGGCGACCGAGTTAACGCCCTGTCCTCGGCTGTCAATACGGCCGGCAGCACACTGATCTACGACGTGTTGGCTCCTGACGTGTTGGTTGACAGTGCCGCGCTACAGGATTGGATCAGCGACTCGATGAGCATGCCGCCCGTCCCCTGGGCGCGTCTGCCATTCGGTCCTGAGGACGGCGAAGTGCCCAACGAAGCTGTGGAGGCGCTCCTGCCGCTTTTCGAGCGGTTACTTGGCGATTCTCAAGTTCGGGCACGGCCAAGGCACGCGGCCGGCGAAGACAACTGAAGCAGGTCCGGGTTGGGTGCGGTGATCTGATTCGCACCCTGGATGGCTAGACATGCTGGAGCGATCTGGGGCGGGCCGCTCAAGCTCAGATTGCGTTAGCCAGCGGCGGCTCGTCATATTCAGTCGCTCGCCATCTACCTTTGACCGCCGCGTTGAGGGCGTCTTCGTCGAGCCTGTGGTCCAACGCCGCCGCTAGGACATGAGCGGCAAGTCGCGGAGGAATCGCATTGCCGATCTGCTGTGCGATGTCTCTTCCCGCCCACGGATAGTCGACGGGAAAGGTTTGTAGTCGTCCCGCCTCTGAGAGCGTAAACCGCCCCTCGTTCGCGGACGTTAGTAATCGGTTGCGTGAGACCTTGCCGGTGACGGTGGCGGCGGGCTCGCTCGAGGTGCGCCGACCGCGAGCTCTCGGGTCGCCGCCGGTGCCGTAGTTGGAGATCACCTCGAATGGACCACCTCGATCGAGAGCATCTGCCATGGTCTCCCAGGGTTGTAGCCCAGGATCCCCTTCGAACCGTGGAACGCCCTTGCGATAGCGGCGGTGTGTCGGCTTCGGAAGTTCAGGCTGGCGGTCAATGCGAGCGATCAGAATCGCTCGGCGGCGTGTTTGCGGTACCCCGAACTCTTCAGTGTGAAGGATGCCGCAGACGGTCTTGTAGTCGGCTCTCTCCAGCGCATTGCCGACGGCCTGCCATACTGGGAGTACAGCTGGCACCTGCTCCAACACGATGGCCTCGTATGGACGATTCCGCTTCACTGCCGCTAGCGCCCACCGCAGCGGCTCCAGCACCAGACCGGTGCGCTCGTCATCCAATTGGTCCAGATTCTGCGTGATGTCATCGCCATCGGCCATTTGCTTGACGAAGGCAAGTACTTGATCCAAGGCGCGACGTCCTGCTCCGGAGCCGGCGACTGTGTATGTCTGACACGGCGGACCGCCTGCGAGAACGGTCGCATCAGGAAAATCGGCGGGTCCGCATTGACGGACATCGGCCTCGGTGGTCCGAAGACCCGCAGCGCGCCGGGTGGCGCAAGCGTTCGGATCCCACTCGATCCCTTCAGTGGTCACGCCCAGCCACCGAGCGGCGACATCGAGCCCACCAGGTCCGGCGAAGAGGTCCACCATCTGTACGTCCGCTGAGGAGAACGGCTCGGGCTGGACGGATGTCATGGCGTCGGATCTTATCCGATATCGATGGCCGCAGCCGTCAAGACACTTCCAGCGCTGATCGGATCGCATAGCCCAGCGCCTCACCCACTGGTGGTGGAGAGGCATGCCCGACCTGGCGGTATCTGGCGGTCTTCCGGCCGGCGAATTGCCAGTCGTCGGGGAATCCCTGGATCCGTGCTGCCTGCTCGACCGTCAGTGGCACCATGCCCGCTCGTCCCAGGGTTGGATTCCAATCGAAGCTCGCCCCGGGGACCTCGTCGGCAACGGTCCCACCGTCGACTCCCATTCTCGCCCAGGCGGCCTTCGTCCCACTCGGCCCGAGGTCGGCGCCTCCGCGCTCCCAAGAGCCACCCACCAACGTTGGAGCGATTCTGTCCGCTTGGGCAGCCCACTCCGCAGCGCCGCTCCAGCCCCCTGCTGCCATGGACTCCTCGAGTACCGCACCCACAGTGTTGGGAGGCTCAAGGCGACGAGGCGGCACTGCGAACGCATCCATCGCAGAGCCTTTGAACGCGATTAGAACCCCCTGCTTGCGATCTTGTGGGACGCCGTAGTCGGCAGCGTTGATCACGAACCAGCTGAACCGGTAGCCGAGGTGGTCAAGTTCGTTGCCCACGAACTCGCGGATCGGTGCAAAGGTGTCCCTGGTCACGAGGTCCGGCACGTTTTCCACGAGGAGTGCGCGTGGTTGCACGCCGTGGAGAAGGAGGATCGTTGCCTTCAACAGCTCGAGTTCGAGATCACTGCCGCGAGGGCGGGTCACGGTGGCTGTCGCCTGCACGCGGGGCAGTCCCGCCGCTACCAGATCCACGTCATAGACCTGCTGATGGTCAACAGGATCGAAGTCAAGCAGGTCCATGTTTCGCACGTCCCACTTGGGCCGGTTCAACCGCAACGTAGTGCAGGCGACAGCACGCTTGTCGAGCAGCAGTACAGGGTCAAAGCCAGCTCGCTCAAGGCCGAGTGCAAGACCGCCAGCACCTGCACACAGCTGAAGTGAGGACCACCGTTGTGCCGGGCTCTGCTCTGCGGATCGGGCGGCTTCCACTGGCGACATGCCCCTCCGGTCGTCGGACAAATACTCGGTCCCGAAGCTGGGACGGCTGCATGACTCGACACATCATCGCACTGCAAGGCTGGCGCGTACTTCGGTCTACCCGGTCGAAGGCCCCGTCGTCGGACACGAGCAGACCGAGATCCGTGGCATCGTCGATCGAGGCTGCGGCCGACAGTACGACATACAGGCGGCTGGGCATGAATGGCTCCGGAGTCGACGGTTGGTGTCCGATCGCCGATATTCATCGGAGCCGCGGTCGCAGCGCCGGAGCACGTGGGCGTCTGCGACCGTTCGCTTCAGACTCTCGGGTCGGTGGCGGAGCGCAGAGTCCTGAAGAAGGTGCGGAGGTCGTTGGTTAGCTGGTGCAGGGGCTTCCATGGCGGCGAAGTGGCCGCCGTCCGGGTGGTCGGACCAGAAGGGGGCTTGGTGGGTGGGGTCCATGAAGCAGCGGACGACGGGGGTGGTGTTGCAGACTGACCAGCCGGCGGGGACGGTCGAGGGGGCTAGCCAGGAGAGGCCGGAGTGGGCGGCTTCCCAGAGGAAGCGGGCTGCGGTGGCGCCGGTGCGGGTGAACCAGTAGAGGGTGATGTTGGTCAGGAGTTTGTCGCGGGAAACTGCCTGGTCGGAGGTGGTGGCGCTGGGGTTGGTCCAGGTTTGGAACTTTTCGGTGATCCAGGCCAACTGGGCGATGGGGGAGTCGGTCAGGGCTGCGGCGATGGTTTCGGGGCGGTGGGGCTGGAGGTCCAGGTAGCCTCGTTCGGCTTTCCAAGACTCGCGCTCAGGCTCGAGAACTCCGAGTTCGTCTTCGGTGAGGTGGTCGGGGATGGGGAGCTGTTCGCCGGCCAGGTCGAGCGAGCCTCGGTCGCTATTGACGAGGGTGCCGATGACGGAGTCGGGATACAACGAGGCGAGGCGACCGGTGATGCCGGCGCCGACGGCGCCGCCGTGGGCGCCGTACGAGGTGTAGCCGAGACGCTCCATCAAGACGGCGAACGCTTCCGTAGTACGGGCGACCTCCCAGCCGGGAGACGAGACTGGTGTGGAGAAGCCGAAGCCGGGGATCGACGGGATGATTAGGTGGAAGGCGTCGGTCGCGGAGCCGCCGTGGGCGACGGGTTTGGTGAGCGGGTCGATCAGTTCGAGGAACTCGACGAACGATCCGGGCTAGCCATGGGGCATCAGGAGCGGCGTCGCGTCGGGTTCGGGGGAGCGGACGCGGAGGAAGTGGATGGTCTGGCCGTCGATCTCCGTGAGGAACTGCGGGTACGAGTTGAGTGGGGCCTCCTGAGCGCGCCAGTCGAAGTCGTTGGCCCAGTAGGTGGCGAGTTCGCGGAGGTAGGTCAGCGGTACGCCGCAGCTGAAGTCGGCCGCCTCGGTTGGAGCTGGCGCGGGCCAGCGGGTGTTGGCCAGGCGGGAGCGGAGGTCGTCCAGGCCGGCCTGCGGAATCTCGATGCGGAACGGGCGGATCGCTGATGTGTTCATGTCTGAGACGTTAGAAGTGATTGCGGAAGACTTTCATCCGCGATGCTGAGAAGATCTGAGAATGTTGGAGACCTCCGCACGACTGCTGAGACTCCTCTCGCTGCTGCAGAAGCGGCGGGATTGGACCGGACCCGAACTGGCCGAGCGACTCGGGATCTCGACGAGGACGCTCCGGACCGACATCGAGCGGCTGCGGACGTTGGGGTATCCGGTGCACGCTCAGCCGGGCGTCGCGGGCGGGTATCGGCTGGGGTGCGGGTGCCGCGTTGCCGCCGTTGTTGCTGGATGACGACGAGGCGGTGGCGGTCGGGGTTGGACTCCGTACTGCGGCCGGCGGGAGCGCGGCTGGTATCGAGGAAGCCTCGGTCGGGGCGCTCGTGAAGCTTGAGCAGGTGCTGCCGTCGCGATTGAGACACCGAGTGAACGCGATGAAGGCAGCTGGGGTCGCCGTACCGGGGTCGGGGCCGACTGTCGACGGGGAGGTGCTGACGGTGGTCGCGACTGCGATTCGGGCGCGCGAACGGCTGCGGTTCGGCTACTCGAGTCACGTCGGTTCAGAGAGCGTTCGTACTACGGAGCCGCATCGCCTGGTGACCTGGGGACGACGCTGGTACCTGGTTGCCTGGGACAACGATCGCGAGGACTGGCGGACGTTTCGGGTGGATCGGATGACACCTCGTACGCCGACCGGGCCGCGGTTCGCGCCGAGGGAGCTGCCGTTTGAGGACGTGGCCGACGATGTGCGGCCGAACGTGAGTGCTGCGATTTGGCGCTACTCCGCGCGGATCCGGGTGCACGCGTCGGCGGAGTAGGTGATTGCCCGGATGCCGGTGCCGATCACGCCCGAGGCGATCGATGACGACAACTGCATCATCACGGTCGGCTCGGATACCCCGCATCAGCTGGCTTTGTGGATCGGCATGATGGACGTCGACGTCGAAGTATTGGATGCGCCTGAGTTGGGCGGCCGCGTTCCGAGCGCTGGGGGATCGGCTTTATCGAGCGGCGCCGTTGGTTGACTGAGGCGCCCGGGCAGTGCTTGATCGGCAACTGGGCGCCGCTGGGCGTATGCAGTACGGGCTGACATTGGTCGACGCTGAACTGTCGGAGGCGGGCGTTAGCGTCGGGTGGTGAGGAGGTCAGCGTGGCTGAGACCAGTGATGCGCCGGTTGGAGTCGTGGAGCGGTTGGGGGAGATTTGCGAGGGGTTCCCGGATGCGTATGAAGAGGATGCGTGGGTGGGCACGCGGTGGCGGATTCGAAAGAGAACGTTTGCGCATGTGCTGACGATCGTGTCGGGCGTGCCTGCTGCGTACGTCGATGCGGTCGGCGATGGCGGACCGGTGACCTTGATGACATTTCGTGCGGCTGGGCCTGAGCTTGCTGCGCTGACTACTGTCGGGCACCCGTTCTTCAAGGCGCAGTGGGGCGACGACGTCGTGGGGATCGTGCTCGACGAGGACGAGACCGACTGGGAGGAGGTGCCGGAATTGCTTGCCGAGAGCTACTGCATCATGGCGCCGAAGGGGCTCGCCCGGCGACTCCGGGAGAGCTTGGTTGCGAAAATCGGCTGACTCAATGCCGTACGGGGGGCGTGGGTGAGTGAGGGCAAGGTGGTCGGTCTCGTCGCCAGTGGGGCAGGCGGTGTCGAAGACCTGCGGACCGGCCCGGTTGAACCGCTCGTTGCCTTGGGGCATACAGTCAACCACGCTGCCGCCAACGGCCGCTCGGTGGTTGGAAGACCTGGACGAGATCGGCAAGCTTGAGGCCGTCACCCGGGCTGCCGGTGCGGTCGGAGCCACGCCTTCCTGGCGAGCCGCTGCCACATCCGAGGGCTGTTGCGTACGTCGTCGCGCCGGGGTCGGCCAACACGGTCGCGAAGCTGGCGCTCGGTATCGGCGACAACCAGGTGATATCCATGCTCTGCGAGTGCGTCGGCACGACTCCCATGCTGGTGTTCCCCCGAGTGAAGCCGCGCACGTGCGCCATCCAGCGTGGCGATCACTCCTCGCCGTACTACGAACTGTCGGCGTCCGACTCCTGTACGGCAACGACATCTGGCCGCTCCACGAGCCCCGCTCCGAGGGCGACCAACGTCCGTTGCCTTGGACCCAGATCGTCGATGCCACGCAGCAGTTGGTGTCCTGAGGACCAGCAGGCGGTGGCGATTTCGTAGTACGGAATCCTGCGGCCTGTCGTCGGGCTAGCGGTGGGGCTCGGGTCCTAATGGCGAGTTCCGACCAGTGGGAGCTCTTGGGGAAGTGTCGTGCCGGGGCGCGTTGACTGCTCCGCGAGCGGGAGCGAGGCCAGACGATGCGGCCAGGGCCGTGCGCATGTCGGGTGGCAAGGGTAGGCGAACAGGGGCCGTTCCGCCTGGACCGCGTGAGCCGAATCGCGGCCGAAGACCAGAGACGCCGTCCAAGGACGGGAGTCTGACGCCTAATCCGCGTCCGAGGCGGGCAGCGGCCTCTTTGAACGGGCGGTCACCACCCCTGTGGGAGAAGGAGATCACCTCGCGGTACGGCGGACCGCCGTCCTCCGGCTCGAATTCCCGGTAGAGCAGGCGATGTGAGGGACCGAGCTCGCGGTTGCTTCGCGTCTCGTTCACGACGGGAAGCTTGATCTCCGCGCAGTCTCGGAGATCGTGATGGTCCGGCGAGTAGCCGAGGCGTTTGCCGTCGAAGCCCTCCTCCTCGCCGTTCGCGATCGCTCGCAGGCCGGCCTTGAGAGCGCGGAACTCACGCTCACGCAGGCCACCCGGCTGAGTTTTCGCGGCAATGCTGAGCGCGGCCAGTTGTTGGAGCACTTCCCGTCGCATCAGCAGCCGGTACTGCGTCATCGCGGCTTGCGGAACTCGGAATCATCCACCTCTTCGTCGAGATCCCAGCCGATCTCGGCTGCAGCCTCCTCCAGCGGGATGGAAGGCTGAGGATCCGCCAAGCGCTGCCTTGCTGTGTCGTACATGTGCTTGAAGCCGTCCTCGTCGGTTGCGAGGGCATCCAGGCGTTGCCAGAGCGCCCACGGGATGACTACGCCTTCTGGCTGGCCGGCGTCGCCGAAGACCATTGGTTCGGACTCGCCGGAGCGGAAGAGACGGAGAAGGTTCGGCAGGAGCCGGGCAGCCTCCGAGGTCGCGATGACCCAGACACGATCTCCGTTGGGAAGCAGATGCTCTGTCTCCGGGTGGTCCATGGAAGTCCTCTCTCTTGGACGCTTGAACAGAATAGAGCCGCCAGGCCGACTGGATCGGGAGTTATCCACAGGGGCCGGCGGGTGACATTGCGATCGGATGCGGAGTGGGTGAGGGGCGTTTACGCTGGTTGGAGGTTACTGAGCGTGAGCGAGGCGGGCCGGAGGAGGGGCGATGTTTGGGGGTGGGGACTTCGGCACGCTGGTGGCGCTGCGGGCTAAGCAGGGGGAGGTTTGGGCGCTTGAGGCTGTGCGGGACGGGGGCGGCGTAGCCATTGCTTCAGTTTGATGGGGGAAGTGACGGGCAGCTCGACAATGTGGAGAAGGTTGCGCGTTGGTTGTACGGGCTCGGGCGGTTGATCTTGGTGGATGCTGCTGATCAGCCGGGGGCGCTCAGCTTTGGTGGGGAAGAGCATGGTGGGCTTGGGGCGTTGGCTGACAGGTTGTCTGGGTCCGATGAGCTGTTCGGTGGGCAGATTCCGTTCGTTCCGATCGCTCGCGGGGATATGCCGGCTGGTCGGATCAAGTGGATCGGGCGGTTGGGTAAGGAGCTTGGAGCGGGTGGGGCGATTAGGGTGGGCAGGGACTGGGCGACGTCGGAGGACGTCGATCGCATCGTCGGCCATCTCGAACTGGACGTTACGCAGATCGATCTGATCGTGGATCTGCAGTATCTCGACTTCTGCAGTCCGCAGCTCGTGGAGTGGACGTTGGCGACGTTCGCAGCTCTGCGACGCTCGGACGGTTTCGGTCGATGACGACCTTGAGTGGCTCGGTTCCGTCGACGTTGGAGCAGACTGCGCTGTGGGAGCGGCCTCGGTTCGAGGAAGAGCTCTGGCGTGCTGTGACGGCAGGCGGCGGGCACGGGATTCGGCTCGGTGATTACGGCGTCGTTCATCCCAACCCCGGACCGTAGTTTCCCAGTAAGCACGTGAACCTGAAGTACACCTGCGCTGATCACTGGTTGTTCGTCAGGGAGCGGGTGAGGGAGCAAGTAGGTCGAGGACCGACTCTGCAGATTGTTTGTCGGGACCTCGTCCAGTCGGGCAGCTTTTCGGGGCCGCAGTACTCGTGGGGTGATGAAGAGATCGCCAGCGCTGCGAGCGGTGGAGGCAAGAGTCTTGGCTCGACCAGTAAGCCGGTGGCGATCGGGACATCACACCATCTCGCTTACCTGGCTTCTCTGACTACAGCTTGAGGCCGGCTAGCGGGTTGGGCGGAGGGCGGTGATGGCGAAGCGTTCGACGGATTGAACGTGGCCGCCGGTTGAGGTGATGAGGGTTAGGGCTGGGTCGGTTGCGCCTTTGTAGGTGACTCGGGCTGACCATGGGTGGCTGGTGCCGCCGGTGGGGACGCAGCAGAAGTCGCCGATCGGGTTGGGGGAGGAGGGCTGTCTGACTGTTAGCCGGATGGTCTCGTCTACGCCTGTGATCAGCCCGCTTGCGGTCAGCGGGGAGGTGACGGTGGCGCCGTAATGGGGGTGGTCGAGGGTGAGGGTGGTGTCGACTGTGCCCACGACTTCCCAGGGGGCGTCTGTGCCCTGGCCGATGCGGGACAGGTGGAGTACGGCGGCGACGCCGGCAGCATGGCCTACGGCGATGCGGGCCTCGTTTCTCTGGACTGTGCTCGATACGACTTTGTTGATGTCGGTGAAGCCGAGGAAAGCGGTGGTGAAGGAGAGGGCGGTCTGTTCTGGGTCCAGGTGCCACGGTTGTTGACCGCCTTCGCGGTAGGCGCGCTGCCAGGCGGCGGCCGCGGCTGTCGAGGTGAAGGGCCACAGCGGCTGGTATCGGAAAGGCGTGGCCGAAACAGACGGGCTAGGAGAAACTGGGACGCCGGGTGTAGAGGTGGGCGCGGTGGCCGGCGTACTGCGTGCCGGCAGCGGAAGCGCGGGCTGGCTCGAGGTCGACGGGCCTCTGAGATACACAACGGCGAGTCCGGCCAGCAGCGCGGAGAGCGCCGTGATCAGTACGGCGGCAGCGACGATGGCCGCTGGGCGTCGCGAGCCTGCCGAGCGACCGTTCTGTGTCATGGCTGTCTCCCTCGTAACGAGGAAACACCATGAACAGCCGTCGTGGCAGAGCCAAGCGCCAAGAGGTCTGGAAAAACGATTTGGCACGACATCTTGACAGCCCGGATCGAGCACGCGACTGTTGTCCCCAATAGTTGGAAAAACGATTGGGCAAAGAGATGTCGCAGGCCAAGGTGTCGATCAAGGATGTGGCGGCGCATGCCGGGGTGTCGGTCACGACCGTGTCACATGTCCTCAACGACACGCCCGGGAAGCGGATCACCGACACCACGCGGGATCGGGTCCGTCAGTCCGCGGCTGAGCTCGGCTATGCGCCGAGCAGCATGGCGCGGAACCTGCGGCTTCAGCGGTCGCAGATGCTGGCCTTGGTCAGCGACGAGATCGCGACGACGCCATACGCCGGGCGGATGATCCTTGGCGCTCAGGAGGCCGCGTCGAAGGCCGGGTGGTTGCTGATGCTGGTCAACACCGGGTCGGACAGCGAGTTCGAGGCGGCCGAGATCCGGGCGCTTCGGCAGCGGCAGGTCGACGGCCTTCTCTACGCGACGATGTATCACCAAGAGATTGAGCTGCCGGAGGCGGTGGGCGATGTGCCGACCGTCCTGCTCGATGCGCGATCGTCGGACGACACTGTGCCTTCGGTGGTGCCGGACGAGGTCGCCGGCGGAAGAACTGCCACCGAGGAGCTGATCCGCCACGGGCATACCAGGATCGGCTTTCTCAACAACATCGACGACATCCCTGCCACGCACGGCCGGCTCGAGGGATACCAGCAGGCCTTGCAGGCGGCCGGCCTGACGTTCGACCCGCAGCTGGTGGTTGCCGGCAGGTCGGACACCGTCGGCGGGTTCCAGGCCGCACAACAGTTGCTAGAGGCAACTACAAGACCGACGGCGGTTTTCTGCTTCAACGACCGGATGGCCATGGGCGTCTATCACGTCGCGGCCGAGCTCGGTCTGCGTATACCTCAGGACCTCTCGGTGGTGGGGTTCGACAACCAGGAACTCATCGCCGATGGACTCCGCCCGGGGTTGACCACCGTCGCCCTGCCTCATTACGAGATGGGCGCTTGGGCCGTGGATGCCCTGATCGCACGTATCGAGGGACGGGAAAGCGACGGTGCGGAGCACGCGGCTCTGGACTGTCCGCTGGTGGTCCGCAAATCCGTGGACCGACCCAGCTGATCACCACGTAACAGCGGGGCCATCGACGCCCGCCGCTGCCACAGACACGCAGTACCGGCAGACCTTGCCTTGGTTCGGCCTGCCCGAAAACGAAGGGAAAGACCATGCAACAAATCACCAAGCGGAGTATCGGCGCAGTCGCCCTGGTTTGCGCGGCTGCCGTCGGTCTGCAGGCCTGCTCCTCGGGCTCTTCGGACAGCGGTTCGACCACCGAGGGCGGAGTCACCACGCTCGAGCTGTGGACGCACAACGGCGGCAACCCCGTCGAGCTGGCGGTGAACAAGAAGGTGGTCGACGCGTTCAACGCGAGCCAGAGCAAGTACAAGGTGAAGCTGCAGTCCTTCCCGCAGGCCGCCTACAACGATGCGGTCACCGCAGCCGCGGCAGCCAAGAAGCTGCCCTGCGTGATGGACATCGACGGCCCGAACGTGCCGAACTGGGCCTGGGCAGGCTATCTCCAGCCGCTCGATCTGCCGAGCGGATTCTTCGACAAGCAGTTGCCGAGCACGCTCGGCAAGGTCGACAACAAGCTCTACTCCTTCGGTCACTACGACGTCGCGATGAACCTGACCGCTCGCAAGTCGGTGCTGACGCAGTACGGCATCAGGATCCCGACGATCGACAAGCCGTGGACCGGCGAGGAGTTCGACGCCGCGGTCGGGAAGATCAAGGCGGGCGGCAAGTACGCGTACCCGCTCGACCTCGGCACGGCCGGGACCGGCGAGTGGATTCCGTACGCCTACTCGCCGATGTTGCAGAGCTTTGGCGGTGACCTGGTGAACCGCGACGGCTACCAGACGGCGAAGGGTGCTCTGAACGGGCCGGACGCCCTCAAGTGGGCGACGTGGTTCCGCAGCATGATCACCAAGGGCTATGCTCAGCAGAAGTCCGGCAAGGACTCGGCCGTGGACTTCGTCAACGGCAAGAGCGCGATCATGTGGAACGGCAGTTGGGCCGCGGACACGGTCACCAAGAAGTACGGCGCCGATGTGGTCTTCCTGCCGCCGCCGGACTTCGGCAAGGGCCCGAAGATCGGTGGCGCCTCCTGGCAGTGGGGCATGTCGTCGGCCTGCGCGGCCAAGGACGGCGCGCTGGAATACCTCAAGTTCTCGGCCAAGCCGCAGTACTACGTCGACTACGCGAAGGCACTCGGCCTGATCCCGGCGAACACCGATGCGGCGGCACAAGTACCGGCGTACGCGCCAGGCGGCAAGTACCGGATCTTCCTCGAACTGTCGCAGAAGTACGCCGAGGTGCGACCGGTCACGCCGGCGTACCCGTTCATCTCCTCGACGTTCCAGAAGGCCGTCTCGGACATCCTGGCCGGCGGTGACGCCCAGAAGATCCTCGACAAGGCAGCCGCCGACATCGACAGCAACATCAAGTCCAACGGCAACTACGCGTACTGACATGTCTGCCACCACAGCTCCCCGACAAGTCGCCGAACAAGCGATTCCACGACAGGTCCGTACGGCGAACGCCCGGTCGCGCGAGACCCTGATCGGTGCCGCGATGGCATCGCCCGCCGTCATCCTGCTGGTCGTCTTCTTCCTCGTACCCGTGGCCCTCGCCTTCGGGCTCGCCTTCACCAACGCCCGGCTGATCTCGCCGAGACCGCCGCGATTCGTCGGCGCGGACAACTTCATCAGGCTCTTCGGTGACAGCTTCTTCTGGGCATCGTTGCGCAATACGGCGTACTTCGCGGTCGTCGTCGTCCCCGTCCAGGCCGGGCTCGCGCTGGTCCTGGCGCTGCTGGCCAACGCCAAGGTCCGCGGGACGAACTTCTTCAGGACCGTGTACTTCGCTCCCGTAGTGACGTCGATGGTGGTGATCTCGCTGCTCTGGCGGTTCATCTACCAGCCGGACGGGCTGCTGAACCAGATCATCTCGGCGGTCACCTTCGGGCACTCGCACGGGACCGACTGGCTGAACAATCCCACCACCGCGATGCCGGCGATCATGTTCATGTCGGTCTGGCAGGCCGTCGGGTTCCACATGATCATCTGGCTGGCGGGCCTGCAGACCATCCCGCGGGACCTGTACGAGGCCGCGTCGCTCGATGGCGCCTCTGCGTGGAAGACGTTCACTCACGTCACCTGGCCGAGTCTGCGGGCGACCCGGACCTTCATTCTCATCACCATCACTATCGGCGCGCTGAGTCTGTTCACCCAGATCAACGTGATGACCCAGGGTGGGCCGCTCGACCGGACGACCACCGTGGTCTTCATGGCGGTCCGGGCGGGGTACGAACAACAGTCCACCGGCTACGCGGCGGCGGTCTCGCTGGTGTTCTTCGTGCTCGTGCTGACCGTCTCAGGGGTCCAGCGCTTCCTGACCAGAGAGAAGGCCTGACATGAAACGCGTGCTGCCCTTGCAGTTGGGGCGGTCGGTGCTGGTGATCTTCTTCGCGTTCCCGATCGTCTTCATGCTCATCTCGTCCTTCAAACCGGACGCGCAGATCTTCGCCGACCTGACCTCGCTCAAGGCGATCCTGCCGGTCGGCGACATCTCGCTGGACAACTACCGCGGCGTCTTCCACCGCGTGCCGGCCGAGCGGCTACTGCTCAACTCGGTCGGCATCTCCCTGGTGACGGTTGCCTTGGGCATCTTGATCAACAGTATGGCGGCGTTCGCGCTGTCCCGGATGCGGTGGCGCGGGCGGCGCGTAGTACTGGCCGCCATCATCGCGACCTTGATCGTGCCGTTCGAGACCTTCGCGCTGCCGTTGGTGTGGTGGGTCAACAAGCTGCCCTGGTTGGAGGTGCACGGTTTCCACCTGACGCTGACGTCGGGCTGGCTGGACACGTACCACGTGCAGATCCTGCCGTTCGTGGCCAACGCCTTCTCGATCTACCTCTTCTTCCAGTACTTCAGCAGCATCCCCGTCGAGCTCGACGAGGCCGCGCGGATGGACGGCGCCGGTTGGTTCGGTATCTACCGCCGCGTGGTGATGCCACTGTCCGGACCCGCGATCGCGACCGTCGCGATCCTGACCTTCCTGCCCGCGTGGAACTCCTACCTGTGGCCGCTGATGGTGGTGCAGAGTGAGGACCTGCGTCCGGTGATGGTCGGCATCCAGTACTTCTTCCAGCTCAACGTCTCCTGGGGGCAGATCATGGCCTACGCCTCGATGATCACCGTGCCGGTCCTCGTCCTGTTCGTCGCATTCCAGCGCGCCTTCATCGGCAGTATCGCCTCCGCGGGGGTGAAGGGCTGATGCTCGAACTGCCCGACTCGTGGGTGTGGGATTTCTGGTTCGCTCACGACGGCGACCAGTACCACCTGTTCTTCCTGTACGCCTCACGTGCCCTGCACGATCCGAGCCGGCGTCACGGCCGGGCTTCCATCGGTCATGCGGTCTCGGACGACTTGCGGGACTGGACGCGGGTGGCGGATGCCCTTGTCCACGGGGATCGCCCGGCCTTCGACGACGCGGCGACCTGGACCGGGTCCGTAGTACAGGGGCCTGACGGTACGTGGCACATGTTCTACACCGGGGCGAGTGAGCGGGACGGGGTGCTGATCCAGTCGATCGGGGTGGCGACGTCTCGTGATCTGGTCAGCTGGGAGAAGTACGACGGCAATCCGGTCGCGTCGGCGGATCCGCGCTGGTACGAGAAGTACGACGGCTCGACGTGGTTCGACGAGGCGTGGCGAGATCCCTGGGTGTTCGAGGATCCCGGCGGTGACGGGTGGCACATGCTGATCACCGGGCGGGCGAACCATGGGCCCGTCGACGATCGCGGTGTTGTCGGCCATGCGCGGTCGCGTGATCTGCTGCAGTGGGAAGTTCAACCGCCGTTGAGTGAACCGGGGGCGGGCTTCGGGCATCTCGAGGTGTTCCAGGTCGAGGTGGTCGAGGGACAAGTCGTCCTGCTGTTCAACTGCCTGCGGAACGAACTCTCGGCCGCCAAGAAGGCGACGTCGGGCAGCGGCGGCGTCTGGTCCTTGACCGCCGACAGCGTGACGGGCCCGTTCGACATCAGCAAGGCGACGCCGCTGACCGACGATTCCCTGTACGTCGGACGCCTGGTACGCGACGTCGACGGAGCTTGGGTGATGCTTGCCTTCCACAACGAAGGACCGGACGGCTTCATCGGCGCCATCAGCGATCCGATGCCGGTCTACCTCACCCCCGACGGCCTTGCGTTGAAACCTGCCTGACCTGGGGCATGCGAAGGCCGGCTCGCCGCGTGGAGCGGGGAGCCGGCCTTCGCGGCTGGTCAGTTGGAGCGGAGGGTGTTGAAGAACGTGCGGAGGTCGGTGGTGACGTCCTCGGGGCGTTCGAGGGAGGCGAAGTGGCCGCCCTTCTCGAAGGTGGACCAGTGGACGATGTTGGTGTTGTCGCGTTCGGCCAGGGGGCGGATGGTCTTGAAGTCGTCGGCGAAGACGGCGACTCCGGTGGGGGCGGTGTTGGCGGCAGGGTTCGGCTCGGCGTGGGCTTCTTCGTAGTGGTAGCGGCCGGCGGCGGCGCTGGTGTTGGTGAACCAGTAGAGGGTGACCTCGGTGAGGATCTGGTCGCGGGTGACCAGGCTGGTGCCGTTCCCGAAGTTGTTGAAGAGTTCGTTCCAGGCGAGCTGGCCGACCGGGGAGTCCGAGATGCCGACGGCAACGGTCTGCGGGCGGGTCGAGTTGATCGCGTTGTAGCCGCCGACGGACTGGAACCACTTGAGGTGTTCGAGCGCGGCGTAGTCGGCCGGGGTGAACTTCTCGAACTCGGCCGGGGCACCGGACGGGAACGAGAACAGCTGCAGGACGTGCAGGCCGAGGAAGCCGGGAGGGTTCAGCAGGCCGAGCTCGCGGGAGATCATCGCGCCGCCGTCGCTGCCGTGCGCGCCGTACGAGTCGTAGCCGAGCTTGCGCATCAGCTTGTCGAAGGTGCGGGCGACGCGGGCCATCGTCCAGCCGCGGTCGACGAGCGGAGTACTGAAGCCGAAGCCCGGGATGGACGGTACGACGACCGAGAACGCGTCCTCGGCCGAGCCGCCGTGGGCGACCGGGTCGGTCAGCGGGCCGATCATGTCGAGGAAGTCGACGAACGAACCCGGGTAGGTGTGGAGCAGGAGCAGCGGGGTCGCGGAGGCCTCGGCGGACGGCACGTGGATGAAGTGCACGGTCTGGCCGTCGATCTCGGTCAGGTAGTGCGGGAACTCGTTCATCCGGGCTTCCTGCTCGCGCCAGTCGAACCCGTTCTGCCAGTGGTCGACCATCTCGGCCAGGTAGTGGTTCGGCGTACCGAGGTCCCAGTCGTCGCCGGGCGCCGGCTGCGGGAGGCGGGTGTTGGCGAGGCGGGCGAGCAGGTCGTCGAGGTCCGCCTGGGCCACGTCGACGGTGAAGGAGCGGATGTCTGCGGGGGAGCTGCCGTTGTTGTTCATGGCTCTACCGTAGAAGCCATATAGGAACGATAGATTCCTATTCGAAGTACTATTTTCTCCATGCGTGATACCTCGTCGAGATTGCTGTCCTTGCTGGCCCTGATGCAGTCGCGGCCGGCCTGGCCCGGGTCGGAGTTGGCCGAGCGGTTGGGCGTCAGTACGCGGACCATCCGCAACGACATTGATCGGCTCCGCGAGCTCGGCTATCCCGTCGACGCGACCCGCGGGTCCGCGGGCTACTACCAGTTGGGCGTCGGGGCGAAGCTGCCGCCGCTCTTGCTGGACGACGAGGAGGCGGTCGCCGTGGCCGTCGGGTTGCGGACGGGCGCGGGGGTGAGCGGGATGGCGGAGAGCAGTAGCCGCGCGCTGGCGAAGCTCGAGCAGGTGTTGCCGCATCGCCTCCGCCGGCAGGTGAACGCGATTCACACGACGCTGTCGAAGGGGCCGGACAACACCGGTTCCAACGTGCAGGATCCCGAGGTGGATCCTGCCGTGGTCAGCACGATCGCGGCGGCGATTCGCGACGAGCACTACCTGCGCTTCGAGTACGCCGTACCGGAGAGCGCTCCCTCGTTGCCGATCCTGGTCGAGCCCTATCGGCTGGTGAGCTGGCAGCGGTACTGGTACCTGGTCGCGCGGGACGAAGCCGGCGAGTGGCACACGTATCGCGTCGACTGGATGGACCTGCGGATGGCGACCGGCCGGCGGTACAAGCCACGCCCGATGCCCGAGGACGACTACACAGACTTCGTACTTCGTGACGTCGCCACCACCGGCTGGAAGGTGCACGCGACCATCACCGTCTTCGCTTCGGCCGAGGAGGTGCTGTCCCGCATCCACGCAGCCGTCGGGATCGTGGAATCGGTCGACGAGAACACCTGCATCCTCATCACCGGCGCCGAGAGCCTCGAAGTCGTCGCCGTCTACATCGGCATGCTCGGCCTCGACTTCCACGTCACCGCGCCACCCGCCCTGGTAGAACACCTCAAGACCATCGGAGAGCGCTATCTCCGCGCCATCGAGTGAGGCTAGCTGTTTCCGAGGCCGGCGTTGCGGGCTTGGATGATGGCGGTGGCGCGGTCGGCGACGGCGAGTTTGGTGAAGATGGTGGACACGTTGTTGGCGACGGTCTTGGCGGCCAGGTTGAGGTGGGTGCCGATCGCGGCGTTGGACAGGCCGGCGGCCAGGAGATCGAGGATCTCGCGTTCTCGGGCGGTGAGTTCGGGGAACGGGTCGGGGGCGGCGGGCGGGGGAGCGGAGAAGAAGGAGAGCATCCGGCGGGCGACACCGGGCCCGAAGATCGCTTCGCCGGCGGCGACGGCCTGGATGGCGCGGGCGATGTCTTCCTGCTCGGCGCCCTTGACCAGGTAGCCGCGGGCTCCGGCGCGCATCGCGGCGAAGACCGAGTCGTCGTCCTCGAACATGGTGAGCACGAGGACGGCGACGTCCGGCGCGCACCGGGCGATCTCGCGGGTGGCGGCGAAGCCGTCGAGGTCGGGCATCTGGAGATCGAGTACTGCGACGTCCGGGCGCGCGGTGACGACTTCGCGTACTGCTTCTCGTCCGGTCGCGGCGACCCCGACCACCTCGATACCGGGGAGCGAGGTGAGCAAGGCGGCCAGCCCGGCCCGTACGACGGGGTGATCGTCGGCCAGCACGACGCGGATCATCGCGGCCTCACCGTGGTGAGCCACACGGCGGGGTGATCGTCCGCGCTGGTCATGGTGCCACCGCCGGAGTTGCCTACCGCAATCATCCCGATCATGGCGTTGCCAGCGGGAAGGTGGCGTGGACGCGGCCGCCGGTGGGGGAGGGGCCGGCTTCGAAGGCGCCGCCTAGTTCGGCGGCTCGTTCGCGCATCGCTTGCAGGCCGACGCCTGGTTTCCAGGCTCCGTTCGGCGGGCCGTCGTCCGTCACCTCGATCTCCAATTCCGTTCCGCACCGCAACGCCAGTACTGCGACTGTCGCACGCGAATGCCGAACTACGTTGGTCAGCGCCTCCGTGGCGATCCGGTACGCCGCGACCTCGAGCGCAGCCGGCAATGCGGGCAACCCCTCGGCAGACACCGAAACCGAGACCGAAGCGCCGTCCGCCCGCCAGGACAGCTGATCCGCTCGTTGCCGCAACGCCCCGACCAGACCCAGTTCGTCCAGCGCCGGCGGCCGCAGATCGTCAACCAGCCTCCGTACGTCGCCGATCGCCGTACGCGTGTCTCTTCGCAGATCGCTCAGCAACTCCGATGCACGCGTCGCATCGACCGACACCAGATTGGCCGCGGCGTCGGCGGTGAACGCGACCCCGGTCAAGGTCGGGCCGAGTCCGTCATGGAGATCTCGCCGCAGCCGGCGACGCTCCTCCTCGCGCGCCGCGACCAGCTTCTCGCGCGAGGTCTGTAGCTCGACCGACAACCTGGTCGCGTGAACGGCCACCGCCAGCGGTACGGCGACCAACGCGAGCACGTTCCGATCGGCCGGGGACAACGCCGACTCGCCGGAGCGGAGCCCGACGAGGAGCGACCCGACCGTGGTTCCGCCGTACGAAAGGTCAACCGGTACGACGTTTCCCGGCACTCCGGCGGTCGCCAGGAGTTCCCCGTCGACGGCGATTCCGACGTACGGGAGTCTCAGGGCGGAGCGGATCGCGCCGACCACTCCCGGCATCCCTCCGGCCGGGTTGGTCGCCAGCTGTTCGCCTACGCGGGAGGCGACTCGGGCGGGATCGCGACGGTCGCCGTACATCGCTCGGTCGACCAGGCGCTGGAGTTGCGGGAGCACCGGCGCGATCAGGAGAGCGACGATCACGGTGACCGCGGCCGAGCGGCCGAAGCGCGAGGAGATGAACGAGTCCGTCATCGCGACCAGGGCGGCATAGGCGCCCATGGCAACGATCGACAGGAGCGCCCAGGTCAGCGCGCGGGAGACGACCAGGCGGATGTCGAGCAGTTGGTGCCGCACGATCGCGACGGTGACGGCGATCGGCACGAGCGGGAACGCGAGGAGGACAAGGATCGGCGTACCGGCGACCAAGGCCCACGGTGTCATGAAGATCAGCACGATCACCGCGGCCAGTAGCAGCCAGAGCAGTTGGCGGCGACGGGTCTCGTCCGCTCGGCGGAAGCGCACGACCAGGCTGGCGATCGCGAGGGCGTAGGCGAGCAGGCCGCGGAGTTCGGTTGCCGTCCACAACGGTTGCAGGGAGTCGTACCAGGAGAAGGTCAGGTACCCCGTGACGCCGCCCTCGAAGGCCGGGGAGGGACCTGCGCCCATCTCCAGCGCGAACAGCGGTGCGGTCACGACGATGGCGATCGCGGCGATGCGCCAGCGCGGTGAAGCCAGCTTGCCGTCCGGGAACAGCAAGAGGGCCAACGGCAGAAACAGGGCGATCGACCACGGCCAGGAGTAGGAGATCAGGGTCGAGAGGATGCGCTGCAGACCGATCGGGGCCGACGCGTCGTGGAGTACTTCGGTCAGCGGTGCTCCGACGGCCGTGGTGGCGTGACCGATGCCGTCGGCCACGAACAGCCAGCCGATCGGGTTGTGCGGGCGGTACCACGCGATCAGCGCGCCACAGATCGCGAAGCTCAGCCCCATCAGACCGTTCGTGACGGTGAAACTGTCGATCGCCTCCTGCACGGACCAGCCGGCGGCGCGAGAGAGCGCGATCCCAGCGATCACCTCCGCCACCCCGAACGCCGCCAACCCAACAGCGACCCATCGCCAGCCAACCCACCGCCACACCGCCCAGCGCCGGACTTCGGGCCGGCTGGCCGGGCCGCCCTGGGCCTCGCCCCGCCGGGCTGCGGCGCTCTTGGGGGCTGGGCGGCGGAGGGGTCGTCGGCGGGGCAGGGGATGGGGGACCGCCGTTGGGGTGGTCTGTTGGGGCGACTGGGCCTCGCCTTCCGTCATGGGAATCAGTGTGCTCCTCGAGGGCTCCCGGCGTCCCGGGAACGCGTTCCCGGATGTTCCGGGCAAGCTCCCGCCGCCCGGTGAACCGCTGCCCAGGCGGCGGGCGCCTCCGGGCGCGACGGTGGTGACACGCCCGCTTCGGGGCGACCCCGGTGGCAGCTCGAGAGAGCGTGAGCACCGGGTTCCACAGGGGAGGTTCTGATGTCTCGTACTTTTCGGGCCGGTCTGATCTTGTTCGGACTGCTGTCGGTCGGCGATCTGGCCGGTCCGTTGCTGACCGACGGTGAGCACCCGCCGATGTCGATCGCGCTGATCGGGGCGGTTCTCGGGCTGATCAGCCTGGTGCTGGTGGTGCTCGCCTGGCGTGGTGAGCGGCGGGCCGTAGTACCGCTGATCGTGCTGCGGGTTCTGTCCGCAGCGAGCGCTCTCCCGGCGTTCTTCGTCGGTGACGTGCCCGCTGCAGCGCTGGTTGCCGCCGGGGTGACCGTCGCGCTTGCTGTCGGAGGAACCGTGCTCGTTCTCCTGCCGGCGCGCGAGTTCGCAGGTGTGCGATGACAACGACAGCCGCTCGTACTACGAACAGCGTCGGCGGGCGCGGTCTGTCGAGCTACGCGGTGGCGCTCCTGCTGCCGATCGGCCCCGCCGCGGTCGCCGTACTGCGATACGCCTTGCCGTACTACACGGTCGACGACTCGACCGCCATGGCGAACAAGGTGATCGCAGCAACGGGACGAATGTCGCTCGTGCTGTGGCTCGGCTTCATCGCAGTACTGACGCTGGTGCCCGCCGCGTACGCCGTCAGCCGGGTGACTCGCCAGCGGGCGCCGCGCATGACCCTGGTCGCGATGCTGCTCCTGGTCCCCGGATATCTCGCACTGGGCTGGTTGATCGCCGAGGATCAGCTGATGTTCGCGGGTGCGAAAGCCGGCCTGGACGCGGGAGCGATCACGCGGCTGATTGACCACCTGCATCCATCGGGTGCCGTGGCCGGTGTGTTCTTCGTCCTCGGACATGTCGTCGGGACGATCTTGCTCGGGATCGCGCTGTGGCGGACGCGAGTGGTCGCGCGCTGGGCGGCGGTGGCGGTGATCGCCTCGCAGCCGATCCACTTCTTCGCCGCGGTGATCGTCCCCAACCACACGATCGACCTGATCGGCTGGGGGCTGCAGGCAGTCGGGTTCGCCGCGGTGGGGTGGGCGATCCTCCAACGACCGGACACCGACGTCTGACGGAACGGTTGTCGGCCGGGCTCGCTTCGGGGGACGAGCCCGGCTCATCGACCGGCCGCCGACGGCCGAGCGCCGGCCGTCAGGCGGTGGCGAGGTCGTGGCGGAGGAGGACGGTGCGGTTGTCGAAGGTGCGGGATTCGGCCAGCTTCAGCGCGAGGCGCTCCTTCACCGGGTGGTACGCCGGCTTGCCGCCGCCGAGGGCGACCGGGTGGACGATCAGGTGGTACTCGTCGAGCAAGCCGAGATCGGTCAGCGCCGCGGCGACCGTCGAGCTGCCGGTGAGCAGGATGTCCTTGCCGGGCCGGGCCTTGATCTCGCGCAGCGCCTCGGCGTCCCGGATGATCTGCGCGTTCCAGTCGGCGCTTTCCAGCGTGGTCGACAACACGACCTTCGGCATCTCGCGCCAGATCGGCGCGAAGGCGAGCCCGTGCTCGTCGGTCCCGATCGACTCCGCGTTCGGCCAGTACGAGGACATCATTTCCCAGACGGTCCGCCCGTACAGGAACAGGTCGGCGCGCTCGGCCAGGCTCAACGAGTAGTCGGACAGCTCGGGCCCGAGCGAGGCCCAGTCGAACTCTCCGTTCGGTCCTTCGACGAAACCGTCGACCGACTGGTGGACGTAGTACATGATCTTGCGCATGAGGTGCTCCTGATCTCCCGGGCCCTGTCGGCCGCTCTCGCCGATGAGTCGGAGCCCATCGCGCTGGTTTGACATCCGGGTCGGAACTTTAGGCAGCCGACGGGTCGAGCACCCCGCGGTACGAGGGATTGACTAAACGGTTTAGCGGGGGGAAGGTCGGGGGGAACGAGGTTGTCAGGGGGAGGTCTGGCGGCCGTCGGGGGAACTGGCGCTCTCTGGGGAGGGTTCCGCGCCGTTGCCGACGGAGGCTCGCCGGTCTGGTCGGCGTGCCCGCGATGCACGCCGGTCGAGAGGTGAAGGCCCGCTCGGCTTTGGAGGAGTCATGGGCGAAGGCACGATCGAGGACTTGAGGGAGCGCACCAGGGGATCGGTGTACGCCGCCGGGGACGACGGGTACGACGAGGCGCGCAAGGTCTACAACGCGATGCACGACAAGCATCCGCGAGTAGTGGTCAGCTGCGAGAACGCCGGCGACGTGATGGCTGCGGTGAAGTTTGCCGCCGGCAACGGGTTGGAACTGGCCGTTCGCGGTGGTTCGCACAGCGTGCCCGGGTTCGGGACCGTCGACGACGGTGTGGTCGTGGATCTGAGCAGGATGCGGCAGGTCCGCGTCGATCCCTACACCAGAACGGCCCGCGCCGGCGGGGGAGCGACCTGGGGCGACTTCAACGCGGCCACGCACGCGTTCGGGCTGGCCACGACCGGTGGCATCATCTCGACGACCGGGGTCGCTGGGCTGACTCTCGGCGGCGGGATCGGGTACCTCGCGCGCGGGCTCGGGCTGTCCTGCGACAACCTGATCTCGGCGGACGTGGTGACGGCGGACGGGCGGTTCCTGATCGCCAGTGAGAAGGAGAACGACGACCTGTTCTGGGCCCTGCGCGGTGGCGGCGGCAACTTCGGCGTCGTGACGGCGCTGGAATTCCGGCTCGAACCGGTCGACACGATCTACGGCGGGCCGATGCTGTTCGAGATGTCGGACGCCGCCGCGGTACTGGCCGGGTTCCGGGACCTGATCAAGGACGCGCCGGAGCAACTCGGTGGTTTCCCGGCGTTCCAGCTCGCGCCGCCGCTGCCGTTCATCCCCGAGGACCGGCACGGCGATCCGTTCGCGCTGATCGTCGGCTGCTGGGCCGGCAGCCCGGACAAGGGTGAGCAGCAGATCGCGCAGTTCCGCGAGTTCGCGCCGGTGGTCGCCGAGCACGTCGGGCCGATGCCGTATCCGGCGCTGAACGCCGCGTTCGACGGGTTGGTGCCGGCGGGATTGCAGCACTACTGGAAGGCGAACTTCGTCACCGAGTTGACCGACGACGCGATCCAGGCGCACCTGGAACACGCGCCCGGGCTACCCGCGGTCAACTCGACCGTGCACATCTATCCGATCAACGGAGCGTGCCATCGAGTGGCGGCCGACGCGACGGCCTTCGCGTACCGCGATGCCAACTTCGCAACGGTGATCGCGGGGATGTGGCCCGACCCGGCGATGAACGACGCGGGGATCGAGTGGGTCCGGAACTACTACGACGCGGTCGCGCCGCACTCGGAGTCCGGCGGGTACGTCAACTTCATGGCGGACGACGACCAGGGGCGCGTCGCCGACAACTACAAGGGCAACTACGACCGGCTGGTGGAGGTCAAGCGCAAGTACGACCCGGAGAACCTGTTCCACCTCAACCAGAACATCGTTCCCTAGGTACTGCGGAACGTCGGGTCGCGTTTGACGGTACGACGTACAGCGGCCGCCGCAGCGAGCTCGAGAGCGGGCTGCGGCGGCCGGTTCGGAGGTGATTACAAGGTCAGCAGGCGGTCGAAGAACGCGCGGTAGCGCTGCAAGGCGCCGCGGAGGTCCTCGGTCGACGGTTCGCCGTCGGCCCATTGGCCTTCGAGGCTCTGGTGCTGCTTGTCGAAGGTGTTCGACAGTCGCTGCAGCACGTCGCCGACCAGCTTGTCCGCGTCGGTCACCGCGGACCGCGGATCGTCGACGAAGCCTTGCTGGATGACATCCCAGCGGGCCCGGAAGTCCACGACGACATCGTCCGGAACCAACGGGTCCTCCGGGCTCACATCCGGCTCGTTGTCGGACTGCGCCGATCCCCGCTGCTCGCTGATGTCGCCCAGACCCCGCTCGTTGGCACTGGTGTCGTCGAGCCCACGCTGGTCGTTGGTGTCGCCCAACCCGCGGTCGCTGTCGACGGTATCGTCGACCGGGCCGGCGGTCGGGCGGTCGTACGAGTCGTCGCCACGGTTGTCAGCCGGTCCACCCAGACCGCCACCACTGCTCCCAGGCGTCGCGTCCAAGGCGTCGTCACGGGACGCGTCGCCTCCCAGGGAGTCGTCGCGCGAGCTGTTGCCCAAGGCGTCGTCCCGCGAGGAGTCGTCCCGCGAGGAGTCGTCCCGCGCAGCGCCACCTAGAGCGTCTCCACGGTCGTCGCGCGAACTGTTCAGAGCGTCGCCGTCGCCGAGCCGGTCGTCGTTTCCGTACGCAGCACGGTCCCCTTCGGCTGCGTAGTCAGAACTACGGTTCGCTTCACCGGAGTACGCAGTACGGTCGTCGTCCACTGCCTGCGAGGTCGGTGTGCGTTCGTTGTCGGGCGTGGTCATGCTTGCTCCCTGCTGTCCGTCGTTCCCGTGGTGTGCCGTTCGTCCCCGTGGTCGAGCAGTACGGAGACCAGTCGCCGGTACGCCGTGACGGCCTGCCGCAGATCTTCGGTGTCGGCCTGGCCGCGGCTCTGTTCGACCGCGATGCGGTGGGCCTGCCGATAGTTCTGCGCGACCTCGGGGTGGTCGACGGAGATGTCGTCGGCACGCTGTTCGAAGTCGTCGACCGGGTAGCCGGACTCGCGCATCATGCGCAGGACAAGGCGATCGGCCTTGGCCACCGAGTCTCCTGGTGCGTCGACGAAGCCGCCCTGCAGCTGGTCCCACTCGACCCGGTACTGCGCTGTCGACTCGGCACTCAGCGGCTTCAGGTCGAGCTTGGACCGCCGGTGCTCGCGCTCGCGCAGGTCGCGCTCCGCAGCCCGGCGATCACCCGACTGCTCCAGCGTGCGGTCGTACTCCGGCCCGAACCGCTCCTGCAGTTGGCCCGACCTTCTCCGCTGGAAGGCGTAGAACGCCGCCGCGGCGACGATCACGACCGCGACGATGACGATGATGGTGATGACGGTTCCCATCAGACCTCCAGTCCGACGTGTGGCAGGCCTGCGATCTGGGGCGGATCGCCGGACCTCTAACCCGGCCACCGTTTCCGGTACGCCGTTCGTCCCCGTACATCCCCCAGTACCCAGGCCGAACCCCCACAAGCCGTCCCTGTACGGAATGCGAAACGTCCGGAGCACCCCGAGGGTCTCCGGACGTCCACCGCGCCGTCAGGCTTTCGGTGCCAGCTTGTGCACGACGATGCCGGACTTGAAGGTGGTCGAGTCGAGCAGCTCCAGGTGGGTCAGCGACTGGCCGTCGAACAACCGGTCACCACTGCCGGCGACCACCGGGAACACCCAGAAGTGGTACTCGTCGACCAGCTTGGCGTCCAGCAGGGCCTTGGAGAACTCGCCGGTGCCGTACTTGATCAGCGTCCCGCCGTCCTGCTCCTTGAGCCGGCGCACTGCCTCCACAGCGTCACCTTCGAGCAGCTGTGCGTTCCAGGTCAGCTCGGTGAGCGTGCGGGACGCGACGTACTTCGGCATCGCGTTGAAGTGGTCAGTGAACGGGTCACCACTGCGCTGCGACCACGCCTCGGCAAAGCTTTCGTACGTACGACGGCCGAGTACTTGCGCGTCGACCCCTTCCATCAGGGACACGGAGTACGCACTGTGCTCGTCGTCCCAGTACGGCGGGCTGTACACGTGGGGGTCGGAGATGACGCCGTCCAGGGTGACGAAGGTTGACTCGAGCAACTTCCTCATGACGCGTTCCTTTCCAGGGTTGGCTTTCTAGGGTCGATAGGGACGCTTCGCGCGCGCATCCCTCAGCGCTTGGGCCCACCAGACGAGCTGGTCGAGCAACAGCTTGGCGGCGGCGTCGTAGCCGCTGCCGGGGCGGGGCCAGCTGCCGTCGGCGGCGAACTGTTCCCAGTAGCAGGGCAAGGTGACGGTGTTGCGGATGGTGACCGCCTGCAGTTCGGCGAACACCTGCCGAAGTTGCGCCACGGCGTACAGGCCACCGCTTTCGCGGCCGTAGGCAACGATCGCCACCGGCTTGGCATGCCACTCGTCGTAGTACCAGTCGAGTGCGGTCTTCAGTGGCGCAGGAAAGCTGCAGTTGTACTCCGGTGTCACCACAGCGAACGCATCTGCGGCAGCAAGGCGCGGAGCCAGTACTGCGACCGTGGCGGGCGTCGGCTCGTCAGTGCCGGTGAGCGTGGGCGGCAGGTCGGCAGTAGCGAGGTCGATGACGTCTACGTCGAGATCGGCCCGCTTGGCAGCCTGCCGTGCGAACCACTCGGCCACTGTCGGCCCGAACCGTCCTCTGCGAGTACTCGCGATGATCACCGCCAGCCGCAACTTCATTGCCGCTCACCTCCTCCCTTCCTTGCTGTTGATGTTCCTGACTCTGGCGGAGAGGGTTTACGGTTTCTTTCCGGTCGGCCGTCACGCGGCGGAAAGATAGGGTGCGGCCATGCGTTTCGGGGTGCTCGGACCGGTGACGGCCTGGACCGACGACGGGGTGGCCGTCACGGTGCCGGGGCTGAAGGTGCGGGCTCTGCTGGCCGACCTCCTGGTCCACGAGGGTCGACCGGTGCCGGCAGACCGCCTGATCGACGACCTGTGGGGCGACGACCTGCCGGGCAACCCGGCCGGAACGCTGTCGGCGAAGGTGTCGCAGCTCCGCCGGGCGTTCGAGGACGCCGAACCCGGCAGCCGCACTCTGGTGTTGTCCGGACCGGCCGGCTACTCCCTCAAGGTCGACAGCGCCGGCTGTGACGCGCTGCAGTTCGCGGAATGCCTGGAGCAGGGGCGGCTGGCCGAGGCACTGAAGCTTTGGCGGGGTCCTGCGTATGCGGACTTCGCGGACGAAGCGTTCGTGGAGACGGCCGTCGCCCGCCTGCACGAGCAACGGCTGACCGCTCAGGAGGAGTACTTCGAGGCACGGCTGGACTGTGGCGACTACGCCGTGAGCGAGTTGGCGGACCTCCTGACGCAACACCCGCTGCGCGAGCGTCTCCGAGCCACGCATATGAAGGCCTTGTACCGGGCAGGCCGGCAGAGCGAGGCGCTGGAGAGCTACGAACAGGTACGTCGGCTGCTGGCTGAGGAACTGGGACTGGACCCAGGCCCTGAGCTGGTCGCCCTGCAGCAGTCGGTCCTGGCGCAAAACCTTCCGCAGACCCGGCCGGAGCGTCAGCCGACAGCCCGGACGAATCTGCCGGCGCAGCTGACAGAACTGATCGGACGCTCCGAGGCGATCCAGGAGATCAGGGCACGGTTGTCCGGCGATCGGCTGCTGACCCTCACTGGTCCCGGCGGGGTTGGCAAGACTCGACTGGCCTTGGCTGCGGCCGCTGGAGTGGTCGACAGGTTCCCGGACGGTGTGGTGCTGGTTGAACTGGCCGCAGTGGCACCGGATGCGCTCGACGTCGCCGGGTCGCTTACGGACGCAGTACAGGCTGCTCTGGAGTTGCGGGATGCGGGTGGCTCGGGGAAGTCCGTGGTGGCGCGGTTGGCGGCTGTGCTGGGGGAGCGGTTGCTGGTGCTCGACAACTGCGAGCACGTCATCGAGGAGGCTGCCGCGCTCGTCGACGAGCTACTGGCCGCTGCACCTGGGCTGCGAGTGCTTGCGACGAGTCGGGAGCCGCTGGGCCTTGCTGGGGAAGCGGTCTGGAGTGTTCCGACGCTAGAGGTCCCAGAGGTTGCCACTGGCCTGGAGGATCTCGCAGAGCTCAGTGCCGTGCAGTTGTTCGTCGCCCGAGCCGTTGCTGCGGATCGGAGCTTCGTACTGGACGCCGCGTCCGCTCCTGCTGTCTCGGTGCTCTGTCGACGGCTCGACGGCATCCCGCTCGCCCTGGAGCTGGCCGCTACCCGCGTACGCGCACTGGGCGTCGACGGTCTGGTCGCTCGACTCGACGACCGCTTTCGGCTGCTGGCGACCGGGCACCGCGGTGCTGCGCCTCGCCAGCAGACACTGATGTCGATGATCGACTGGAGCTGGGACCTGCTGTCCCCAGAAGAGCAACTGGTGCTCCGGCGGCTCGCAGTACATGCAGATGGCTGTACTGCGGACGCGGCCGAGCGGGTCTGCTCAGAGCCGGCCGTGCTCGACATACTCATCCGCCTGGTCGACCGGTCCCTCGTAGTACAGGCAGGTGGTCGGTACCGGCTACTGGAGTCGGTAGCGGCGTACTGCATCGACAAGCTTCGCGAGGCCGGCGAACTCGAGCAGACTCGACACCTGCACCGGCAGTACTACGCCGAGCTGGCGGAGCTCGCCCGACCTCACCTGCACGGCGCGGAGCAGCGTGTGTGGCTACAGCGGTTGGACGATGAGTCGGCCAATCTGCGGAGTGCATTGGACGGTGCCGTAGCCGACCGTGAGTACCAGGTGGCTACACGGCTGGTGGAGTCGCTGGCTTGGTACTGGTTCCTTCGCGGTCGGTTTGCCGAGGCCAGGCGCTCGCTGGAGGCACTGCCCGAATCCCCTGCGGTCACGGCGTGGTTGGCCGGGTTCATGTATCTGCAGGGGGATCCGGCCGCGGCCGGTGTTCGAGACCGCCTGGTGGCTATGGATGCGCGGGCGGAGTGGTGGCTGGCCTTCACTGCCAGCGACGTGGGCGACCTGGTGCGGTGTCTGGAGCTGTTGGAGCACGCGCTGAAGACGTTCACGGCCGAGGGCGACCAGTGGGGAATCGCTGCGGTGCTGGTGGCTCGGGCGAAGCACGCGCACGTTCGGGACGAGCTGACGGCGTTGGAGAGCGACGCCAGGGAGAGCGCGGCGATCTTCCGGTCGCTGGGTGATCGGTGGGGCTTGCTGCAGGCGACCGGCTGGCTCGGTGCGCACGCGGAGCTGGTCGGTGACTTCGAGAAGGCTGCGCGGCTCCATACGGAGGGCCTGCGGATGGCGGAGGAGCTCGGGTCGTGGCCGGAGGTCGCTGCCGAGCTCGGATGGCTCGGCTGGACGGCGATCCGGCAGGGCGACTACGAGGCGGCGCGCGAGTACGGCGTACGCGGGCTGCGGTTGGCGACCGAGCAGGGGCACCGGTCGTCGCAGGCGTTGACCGAACTCGTTCTGGGGTTCGCGGCCCGGCGTACTGGTGAGCTGGACGAAGCAGAGGAGCGCTTGCAGGCGTTGGTGGACGCCGCACGGCGTCAGGACCAACCGGTGCTCTACTTGTCGATCGTGTTGGAGGAGCTCGGGTACACGTACGAGCTGCGTGGGTCGTACGCGAAGGCGCTCGATCTGCATGCGGAGGCGTTTCGGATCTCGCAGGACTACGAGTCCGGGCGTGGCATGTGCTGGGCACTGGAGGGGCTTGCCGCGGCCCTGGTGGACGAGCCTGAGGTCGCTGCCTGTCTGCTCGGTGCCGCGGCCGAGGTGCGGACCGCTGAGGGCTACGTGGTGACCGCTGCGGAGGCTGCGGACATCGAGCGGGCCAGAGCGCGGGTGGAAGGCTTCGACGCCGCCTATGTGCGGGGCGGTGAGTTGTCGCTGGAAGAGGCGTTCGCGCTGATCCCTAGTCGGTGAAGACCGCCGGAACGTCGGCGACGAGGCGGCCGAGGCTCCGGGCGAACCGCTCACGTTCGCTGGTGGGCAGATCTTGCAGTAGTTGGTCCAGCCGCTCGGTCAACTGGTGGTGGAACTTGTGGACCGCATCGGCACCGGCCGCCGTCAGCGTCACCTTGACCACGCGGCGGTCCCGCGCATCCCCCTCCCGTACTACGAGGCCGCGGTGCTCGGCGCGGTCGACGAGACCGGTCAGGCTGGAGCGCTCGAGGCCCAGCACGCCGGACAGGTCGGCCATGCCGAGGGACTCCTCGGTCAGCGCGCACAGCATCTGGGCCTGGGCGACCGTGAGGTCACAGCCGCGGCCGACCTCGGCGTACAGGTTCTGCACCAGGAAGGTCAGGCGGACCAGGCCGCTCGCCGCGCCGAGAGTCTGCTTCACGCTGTCTCCGCTTGTGATTGTTCGTGGCACGAAGTAATTTGTTCGTCAGGTCAATATTACGTGGCACGAAGGATCTGGAGCAACGAATGACGGACTACGGGCACGAGCTGGTCTTCGGCACGTTCCTGACCCCGGCGGTGCAGGTCCCGGAGCGGGTCATCGCACTGGCGCAGCTGACCGAGCAGGTCGGGCTCGACCTGGTCACCGTGCAGGACCATCCGTACCAGCCGCGGTTGCTCGACGCATGGACGCTGCTGTCGGTGATCGCCTCGCACACGCAGTCCGTCAAGGTCGCGACGAACGTGGCGAATCTGCCGCTGCGGCACCCCGTAGTACTGGCTCGGAGCGTGGCGACGCTCGACCTGATCACTGGCGGCCGGGTCGAACTCGGTCTCGGCGCGGGTGGCTTCCGGGACGCGGTCGCCGCGAACGCCGGGCCGCGGCTGACGGCGGGGGAGAGCGTCGAGGCGCTGGAGGAGGCGCTGGCGATCATCCGTGAGGTGTGGACGCCGGAGGGCGGCGGGATCCGGCTGGCGGGCAAGCACTACGAGATGTCCGGGGCGAAGCGGGGGCCGGCGCCCGCGCACGACGTGGAGATCTGGCTCGGTGCGTACAAGCCGCGGATGCTGGCCGTGACCGGGCGCCTTGCCGACGGGTGGTTGCCCAGCAGCGGCTACACGCCGCCGGAGGCGCTCGCGGGGATGAACAAGATCATCGACGAGGCTGCTGTGGAGGCCGGCCGTTCGCCGTCCGACGTACGGCGGCTGTACAACGTCGGCGGACAGTTCGGGCGCGGTGGGGGGTTCCTGCAAGGACCTGAGGCCCAGTGGATCGAGCAGTTGGCCGAGCTGACCGTCACGGAGGGGATGAGCACTTACGTCCTGGCGTCGGACGACCCGGACGACATTCGCCGCTTCGCCGACGTCGCCGCCGGAGTACGGGAAGCTGTGGCGGCTGAGCGCTCAGGTGCCGTAGCTGTCGAGGCACCCACTGCTGTCGTCGTGGGGTCAACTGCGGCGGCGTCTGGTGCGTTCAGCGTCGTGCCGACGCCGGCTCCCGTCGTACGGCGTAGTGCTGTGCAGCCATGGGACGAGTCGGACCGGCCGACCGGGCCCGCGCTGGACCCTGCTCGCAGCTACTCGCCTCGCCAGCTCGCGTCGGGGCAGCACCTGATCGACGTACACGATCACCTGCGGGCCGAGCTCGAGCAAGTGCGGGACCTCGTCGAGCAGGTGGCGGCCGGGTCGATGGGTGTCGGTGCGGCGCGATCGCACATCAACACGATGACGATGCGACAGAACAACTGGACCCTGGGCGTGTACTGCGAGTCGTACTGCCGCCTGGTGACCACGCACCACTCGATCGAGGACGCCTCTATGTTCCCCCAGCTCCGCCGAGCCGACCCAGCGCTCGCTCCGGTCGTGGACCGGCTCCAGGAGGAGCACCTGGTCATTCACGACGTACTGGAAGGCGTCGACAAGGCCCTGGTCGCGCTGGTCGACGGGTCCGGCGACGTGGATGGCTTGCGGGCCGCCGTGGACCTCCTCGACGACGCGCTGCTGTCCCACCTGTCCTACGAGGAGCGCGAACTGGTAGAGCCCATCGCACGCCTCGGCGTCCTGTAGGACTGTCTACTTCGCCTCGCCGAGGAGGGAGGCGAGGATGTCCAGCAGACGGAGGGTCGGGGCTTCGGACAGGAGCCGCGCCGCGGAGGTGGCCGGCTCGGCGATCAGGCGAACCTGGAGAAGCTTGAAGTCGCGGACGTTGGCCGGGTTGACCAGGTCGCGGTGGACGGCGGCGAGGAAGTCCGGCCCGGCCGAGGCATCGCTGTAGGTCATCCGGATGAAGCTGTCGCTGACCGGGAAGAGATATGGCCGCTTGAGGTGCAACAGCTTCGACTTCTTCGCGTGACCGAAGCCGCGGTGTCCGGAGAACTTCTCGTCCAATGCTGTGGCGGCCTCGAACAGCGGGCTGCCGGGGGTCGCGTCCTCAAGCCGCGCGTCGACCGGCACCGCCGCGAACTCCTTCTCCGCCTCCACCTCCAGCAGCCAGGGGAAGTCGAGTGCCCGCAGGTCCGAGCCGGCCACCATCGTCCGGGCCAGATCCTCGAGCGTGATCCGGTCCGGGTCGGAGCCGCCGATGGTCGTCGGGCCGGGGAGACCGTCGTAGTACTTGAGCACCGCACCGTTGGTCTCGGCGTACAGCCGCAGCTGCGCGATTGCCTCGTCCACGACGATCTTCCTACTGCCGATAATCATGGCCACACCCTCACACTCTTCGTGGCAGACCCGCCAGCCGGATTGGGCCATCCGACTCCGAATCCGAGCAACATCCGGATGCGGTGCATCGTAGGGGACGACCCAGTGACTCCCGCCACAGGGTGACATGCCCACTCGCGCGGATCGCGTAACCATCCACCCCATGCGAACCTCGAATCACCCGATCCCTGACAGCTCAGGCATGCGGCGATGCAGGTGAGGGGATGGCGCCGGGTCAGGGGTGGGTGAGGAGGTGGATGGCCAGGGCGGTGATGAGGAAGGACGAGAGCAGAGCTGTGATCAGGCGGGCTCGGGGGGTGGTGAGGGCTCGGCCCAGGAGGGCGCCGCCGGACGCCAGCAGGAGTTGCCAGCTGGTGGAGGCGAGGAAAGCGGCCAGGACGAAGACGATCTGGTCGAGGAGGGTTGGAGTGGTGCGGCCGCCCAGGACGAGGGCGGTGAAGTAGATGACGGTGGTGGGGTTGAGGACGGTCATGCCGAGGAGGGTGAAGTAGGCGCGGGCTGGGCTGGTTTCTGGAGTGTGGTTGGAGGTCTGGTGGCGGCGGTGAGCCGCTAGTGCGGTGGCGGCGCAGCGGAGGGCCAGCAGGAGGAGCACCAGGGCGGAGATCCAGCGCAGGGGTGTGCTGATGGGCGTGATGAGGGGCGCGATGGCTGAGCCGCCGAGGGTGGCGATGAGGGCGTAGAGGCCGTCGGCGGTTGCTACGCCGAGGGCGGCGTACGCGCCGTTCTTCAGCGAGGTACGCGCGGTGAGTGCGACGAGGTAGGTCCCGACGGCGCCGACGGGGATGGCGATGCCGTAGCCCGCGAGCAGCCCCGCCACGAGGGCGGCGATCACGACCGCGAGTGGGTCGACCTCCGCACCAGGCCGGCCTGCTGCTGGACCCGCGCCGTACGGACGGCAGAGGCCAACAGGAGAACGGTTCCGGTCGTGGTCATACCGGCATGTTCCGCTGCCCGACCGCCCTCCTGCAAGCTAATTAATGATTGCCTGAGGCCCCTTTCAGAGGGTGTGGGCGACGGCGGTCGTGGGGGCGAGGAAGAGCAGGACCGGGCGGCCGCTGTTGGGGAGCATGTCGGTGTAGGCCTGCAGCTGAGGGGCGTAGTAGGCGACCCGCGAGTCCAGAGCGGCCGTTGGTACGGCGTCGGTTTTGTAGTCGACGATGATCAAGGTGCCGTCGTCCTCGCGGTAGATCAGGTCGACGAAACCCTCCAGCACGGTGCCGTCGGGTTGCAGGGTACCGACGTACGACTCGCGCCAGTGCTCGCGCGCGGCGGCCCGGCGCACGACGTCCGAACCGAGAGCCGATCGCACCAGCGCGGTCACGACCTCGGCGTACTCGACCACTCCTTCGGCCAGGCACTGCCCGGCGACGGCGTCGTCGAGGCCGGCGCCGGTCGCGAGATCGACCACTTGCAGTACGCCGTGGACCGCGCGGCCGATCGCCGTGCCGTAGCGGCCCTTCGACCAGGGCGGCAGTTCGATGTCACGGGCCGCCTTGGCGCTGCCCGGATCGGCGCCGTGCAACGCGACGTCCGGACCGGTGCCTTCCAGCCCGGACGCGCTCTGAGCGGACCGGCGCCGGCTTGCTTGCCGCGCCTCGGCGATCTTGGCTTCCCACTCCTGTCGGTTGACCGGGGGAGCGACCTCGGCGGAGGCACGCGCGTCGTCCGGAGCCGCTTCGACCGGTGAGCCGTCGAAGAACGTCGTATGAGGTGCCTCGGCGGCACCCGCGCCGGTCAGCAACTCGGCGTTGCTGGAATGCCGCCGGCTACCGGAACGGTGCAGCGAGACGACCAGGTGATCCCGCGCACGGGTCGCCGCGACGTACAGCAGCCGCCGTCGCTCGAAATCGTCCATCTGCTCGTCGACCGGCTGCACCAGGTCGAAGTCCTCGGTCTGCACCGAGGCTTTGAGCTTCACCGCATAACCGCCGTCGGGCGGCCACAACACCTGGACGCCGCGTTGCCGGTTCGGCGCGGCCGTCATCCCGGACAGGATCACGATCGGGAACTCCAGCCCCTTCGCGGCATGGATCGTCATCACCCGTACGGCGTCCGCGTCGGTCTCGGGCAGCACGGCCTCGGCGACCCGCGAGGCCTCCTCGCCTTGGTGAGCGGCCCAGGCCAGGTACGAACGGAGGCCGCCGTGCTCGACCTCGGACCACGCCCGCGCCTGATCGACGACGAACCGCACCCGCCGCCACGCGTCCCGGGCCCGCGGTCCGGTCGCGGCGACTTCGAGCATGCGGCGATCCGCGACGATCTTCGCCAGCACCTCGCTCGGCGTCAGCCAGCGCGCGGCGTAGTACGTGCGGCGCAGCCACTCCATCGCCTCGCCGACCGGGTGGGCCAGCAGCGAATCGGGGACGGGTGCGGTGAGGGTGAACGAGCCGCCGGCCTTCTTCCAGACGAACAGGTCGTCGTCGCCGCAGCCGAACAACGGGGAACGCAGAGCAGTCACCAGCGCGAGTTGGTCGCTCGGGTCACCCAACGCGCGAGCACAGGCCAGCAGTTCGCGGACCTCGGCGGTCTGGTAGACGAGCGAACTGGCCTCGGCGCGGTACGGGATGTCGGCCCGGTCGAACGCGTCCTCGAGGAACGGCAACGACGTACGGGCGGGAACCAGTACTGCGATGTCGCCGGCTCCGGCTGCGCGCCAGGTCTCCGCCTTCTCGTCGTACACCTGCCAGCCTTCGCGCAAGGCGCGCTCGACCACGGCGGCGACGTCGGCCGCCTCGAACTCCCGCAGCGCGGTCGCCTGGGCGCGCGGGAGATTCTCATGGGGTTGAGCGCCGAGCACAGTGACCGCCGGGCCGCCAGGTGGTGATGCGTCGCCCGGTGCGACGAGGTCGCCGCCCGGGTCGGCGTCGTCGGCGGTGAGAGCCGGGACCGAGACGGCGAAACCACGGCGGAGGGGAATGACGGTGGCGAGATCCTGCTCCTCTGCTGGGGGGTCCTCCTCGTCGAGGAGGGACAGTTGATCGCCACTGACTGCGGTCGGCTCAGGTGGGGTGGAGGTCGACGTGAGGTGCCGGGTGATGGGGGCGGGAGAGCGATGGGGGCTCAAGGACTGATAGGTGGGCTGGGCGTTTTCCTGGGGCTGGATGAGAGTGGCGAAGACGTGGTTGACCCAGTCGAGGACCTGGGGGACCGTGCGGAAGTTGGTGGTCAGCTCGACCGTCTCGCCGAGCAGGTCCTGGGCGGTCAGGTACGTCGCGATGTTGGCGCGCCGGAAGCGGTAGATCGACTGTTTCGGGTCCCCGACCACGAACAACCGTCCGGGCGGCACCTCCACGTCGCGCCAGTCCGGCGCGTCCGCGGCCGCTCCACCGGCGATCCGCACGGCGAGCTCGATCTGGATCGGGTCGGTGTCCTGGAACTCGTCCAGCAGCAACCGCTGGTACCGCTCCTGCAACGCCGACCGCACCGACGGCTCGCGCCGCAGCAGGTCTCTGGCCAGCACCAGCAGGTCGTGGAACTCGAGCCGCCCTTCGGCCCGTCGCAACTCGGCCGACTCCAGCACCCGCACCGCGACCCAGTGCGAAAGGTGCCGTAGGCAAGCATCCAGCAGCAGCTCCACCAGCGAACCGGCGACCTCGACCACCTCGGCGCAGTCGCCGCGCACCTTGGTGATGTCCGGCCAGTTCTCCTTGCGCCCGATCCGGCCCACCTTCAGCCCGCGGAGTTTGTGCAGGACCGCCAGTTGCGTCTCCTGGTCGGTCGCGGTGCCGAGCATCAGCCCGAGCTCGCGAATCTCGTGCACCTTCGGCAGCAACCGGTCGTCATCGGCCAGACAGTGCTCCGCGACCGCTCCGATCTGGGCGGTCGCCGCCACCAGCCCGTCCAGGTCCGGCATGGACACCAGCTCGGGCGGATCCACCAGCACCCGGTCGCCGATCAGGTCCCAGTCGTTGCCGAACAGCCGCGCCAACGATCGCAGGTGTTTCAGCTCGACCCCGACGGCCATGGCCAGCAGCAGCGGCTCCGCGATGGTGTCGTCGTCCAGCAACTGCTGCTGCAACTCCGACCAGCGTTCCTCGAACGCGACCGACGACCCGACCTCGTCCAGGACGTCGATCAGCGGCGGCAGCCCGGCCTCGATCGGATGCGCGAGCAGAATCTGCTGAGCGAAAGAGTGCAGCGTCCCGATCGATGCCGAATCCAGATCGTCCAGCGCCGCATCGGCGAGCCGACGAGCAGGCCCGCGCCGAGCCTTCTCGAACTCGACCCGCAGCCGGTCCCGCAGCTCGGCCCCGGCCTTCTCGGTGAAGGTGACGGCAGCGATCGTGCTCAGCGGGATCTCGTCGCGCAGAACCAAGGTGGTCACCCGGTCCACCAGCGCGTGCGTCTTCCCCGACCCCGCGCCGGCCTCGACGAACAGGGTCTCGCCGGTGTCCGACCGGATCTGCTCGCGCGCCTCCGCGTCCAGCAGATCCTCACTCATCGAGGGCCACCTCCTCGAACGCGGGCAGCGCGCCCGGGTCGATCAACCGCACCAGCCGCTCCAGCTCAGGATCGTGCCGCTTCCGCTCCCACCTCGTCCGGACCTCACTGTGCCCGATGCCGTCCGGGTTGCAGTACGGGCACTGCACCCAAAGGAAGTCCGGTACTTCGGGAGCCTTGGCCGGGAACTGCCCGGAAGCGATCGACGACACGATCACCTCCAGCGTGTCCACATACCTGGCCTCGACCTCGTCGGTCAGCGGCACCGGGATCCGGCGGCCACCCTTGCGGACGAACCAGTACGCCGCCTCGACCGCCGTCGACTCGTCCCCCAACCGCGCCCGCGCCGCATACGCGTACACCGGCAACTGCAACTTGGTCCCCGCCGCCACCGGATCCGACTCGATCGCCTCGTACCGCGAGAAGCCGCCGGTCTTCACATCGGTGACGTAGATCGTGCCGTCCCGGCCGAGATCGACCTTGTCGGCCGAGCCGCGCAACAGCACCCGCCCCGACGGGATCGGGATCTCCACCGGCGGCTCCCCGTCGAACCCGAACCGCAGCTCGCTCGCGACCACCGACGCGTCGTGCTCGACCCGCCAGCGTTCGTCGTCGCCCAGCAGCACCAGCAGATCGCCCAGGATCCGCAGACGCTCCCGCTGCCACAGCCGCGGATGGCCGGTCAGCCCTTCGGCCTCGAACCGGTCGGCCAGATCCGCGCCGATCGCCAGCAACAGCGATCGCTGCTCGGCCGTCCACGGCTCGCCGTAGCCAGGCAGCGATCCCGACAGCCGGGTCACGAAGGCGTCCAGGCTGTTGTGGATCAGATTCCCCACCTGCAAGGGCGAGATCACCAAGAGGTCCTCGGGCGCCTCCAGCGGCTCCACCTGCAGCAACCGCTCGACGAAGTACGCGTGCGGGCAGGTCGCGAACGACTCCAGCGACGTCGGCGACGCGACGCGGTCCTCCGAGGCGTAGTCGGGCAGACCGGGCACGCTCGACAGGTTCCCGTCGAAGCGCGTGAACTCATCACTCGACCGCGCTCGCAGCAGCACGCGGGCCCGCTCGATCACCTGGTCGGGCAGCGCGAGACCGGCCGACAAGGCCCGCACGCGCCAGTCCTGCTCGGTCGCCGCCATGGTTGCCGTGGTCAACGAACCGGCGTACGACGCCGACGTGGTCAGCCGGTCGCCGTACTCGGCTCGGTCCCACTCCGTCGCCGCCAAGCCATGATTGCCGGTCAACTCCCGCAAGGTGCCGAGCAACCAGCGCGTCGGTAGCCGGCGGCTGGATCGACGGAGATCGCCGCGTGGGAACGACGCGACAACCCGCTGCGAACCGGCCGAGAAAGCCGCCAGCAGATGTCGCTGCTTCTCGTCCAGCCGGTCGCGGAACGACGCCAGCTCCGGCGCGGCCGCCTCCCGGACCCGATGCGGTAGCAGCGCGTCCTCGTGGACCCGCCCCGGATAAAGGTCTTCCGACAACCCCACCACGAACACGACGTCGACCGAGAGCCCGATGCTCGTCGACAACGGCGCCACGAGTACGCCGGTGCCGAACGTGCCCACACGCGGCAGCGACTGCTGCAACTCCAGATCGAGAACGTCTCGCAACACCGTCAGGCTGGCCGGCGTCCCAAGTTGGTCAAGGGTCGACAGTCCCCGCAGCGATCCCTCCACCGCGACTGCGGCGTACTGCTCTTCGATCGGCAACGAGTCGGTGTCCCCAAGGAGGTCCTGGAACAGCTTGAGCACCGCCGCCGCCAACTCCGACCAGGTCTCCAGCAACGCGGTCGCCTGCAGCCGCCGCCGCAGCTCCGATGCGAACTGGTGCAGCCTCTCCGCCGTCTCGGCGCTGGCCTGCGCACGCCGTACTGCGGCAGGACGGGAGTCCTCGGCCGCCGCCTCCTGATCAGCCGTACGCCGTTCCGACTCCGCATACCGCGCGAGCCGCTCGTCCCAGTCGTCACCACGGACCACCCCGGCGACCCGGGACAGCCGCTCCCACTGCGGCACCGGTATCCGCTCGCCGGTGAAGTCCTTCGTCGGCGCGTTGGCCAATGCGCGAAACAAGTCGGCGCGCGGCAGGTCGTGGTCGACCAGCGCGAGAACCTCCAGCACCGTCCTGGCCAGCGCCCGCTCGTGAACCGGTCGAGTGCCCGGACCGTTCACCTCGATCTTCGCTGCCGCGAGATGCTCGTGCAGGAGTCGCGCATACGGCGTCGCGGCCGAGTAGAGCACCGCAATCCGGTGCGCAGGCGTGTGAGCCAGGGATTTGACGACATCGCGCACCACGCAGCGGACTTCGTCGTCGGCATCGGACGCGTTCAGCACCTCGGTCGCGACCGGGTAGTTCTTGGAGATCGACGTCGGCAGGTCGATGCCGATCCGGTCGAGCGATCGCCGTACCGCGCGGTCGGCGCGCTTCACGTCGGTCAGGCCGACGACGACCGTCAGGTCGGCCGCGGCTTCGCCGAGCGCCTCGACGAAGCCGGCCTCGGCCTGGGTCAGCTCCTGAGGCAGGTAGAGCACCAGGGCGCCGAGCTCCGCGACGATCGCCGGACTCTCGACGACCTTGGCGGCAGCGGTTCTCAGCAGGTCGGTCTCGTCGTACCAATCCGGCGCCAACTCACCGGTGACATGGCGATGCAGGCGAATCAGGTCGGGTCCGAGAAGTGAGGCCGAGGCCACCTTGTCCAGAGCCGGATCGCTCAGGTCGCGCAGTTCCCGGTGTGCTGCGGCAAGCGCTTGGATCGTGGCCGGGTGATCGGCGACGTCCGCGAAGACGCCGGGAGCCTTCGACAACGCAGTACGCCAGGTCGCTGCCACGATCGGCCGGGTCGCCGGGCGTCGCGGCGCGAGCAGGCCTGCGGCGAGTTGCTCGGCCAGACGGGGGAGGGTGGCGAGATAGAGGCCGGCGATGCCGGTGGCGGCCAGGAAGCGGCGCGCGGCCACGCCCGCCAGGTTGTTGGGCAGCAGCAAGGTGACGGGCTTCATCGGATCGTCGGCCTTCAGGCTCGTCACGACAGCGCGCAGTTTGTCGAGCGCGGCCGCGCCGTACGCCGTCGTCTCGATCCGGGTCGCGCTCACCGTGCCTCCCCAAAACAATGCAGTGTGACTCGCCGTTCATGCACCCCAGACGCTAGACCACCCCGCGGACAAAATGTGCCGGGCCGTCCACAGGAGCAGGGACCGAGGGCGCGCCCGTGTCGCTGCGGTGGCGGCTGAGGGCTCGGACAATGAAGAAATGACCAAGGAGACCGTTGTCGCCCGCGTTCTGGTGGTGCTGGTCTTCGCCCCGGCGGGTGGCCTGTTCGGCAAGGCGGTCGCCGCCGTGGCCGCGGGTTCGGGCTGGTGGCCGTGGCTGGCCGCGGCGGTGATCTGGCTGGTCGTCGTGGGCCTGGCCGCGGTAGCGGTGTCCAACCGTTTCGACGAGCACAGATAATGCTCCGATGGCCGCCGCGCTGCACCACGTCGAGATCTGGGTCCCGGACCTCTCCCGAGCGCTGACCAGTTGGGGCTGGGTGCTCAACCGGCTGGGCTGGAAGGACGGTGACAGCTGGCCCGGCGGGTACATCTGGATCGCACCCGACGGCAGCTATCTGGTCGCCGAGCAGAGCCCCGCGCTGTCGGCTCCTGAACACGACCGGCTGCGGCCGGGGATGAACCATCTGGCCCTCAACGCCGCCAGCCGGGCCGAGGTCGACGCGATCGTCGCCGAGGCGGCCGGGCACGGCTGGACGCTGATGTTCGCCGACCGCCATCCGTACGCGGGCGGGCCCCAGCATTACGCCGCATTCCTGCATAACCAGGACGGGTACGAACTCGAGATCGTCGCCCCCAACAACTAGCCCCAACGACTAGTCGGCAGGTGAGACTTGTGATGACGGAAGTGACACACGGGGCTGATGGTGTGACATGGTTTACGCAGGCAGCGGGAGAGGTCGCGTCGCAGTGGTGGAAGGACGGTGCTCGTGACGGAGAAGCCTGACGGGGAAAGCATGCCCGGACCGGTTTCTCCGGAAGTTCTGGAGGCACGGGTCCGGGGACTGCAGTTCGCGCTCGGGGAGCTCCTCGAGACCGCGCGTCGGCTCACCCATGGCGAGCACCAGCGTGCCGTGCAGCTGCACCGGCAGTTGCAGGAGCAGACCGTGCTGGCGCGGCGCGAATCGCGTGGCCTGGTAGAGGCCGCGACCGCGGAGGCACTGGCGACGGCCGAGCCGGCCGCTCGCCTGCTGGCCGACCGCTTGGCGCCAGGGCTCGCCTCGATCCCGCCGAACGACGCCCGCTGGCGGTCGAGGCAACTGGTCGGCGCGGGCACACCGTCGTACGTGCGGATCGGTCAGCTGGAAGCCGGTACGCCGGTGGTCGCGCCGCTGCTGCGGACGAACGGCTGGAAGGTGACGGCCGACCGCAACGAGGCCGCCCGGCAGCTCCTGCAGAGTGTGGCGCTGCGGCTGATCGCGGCCGCCGAACCGTTCCGGTTGCGGATCGACGCGTTCGATCCGCGGCTGACCGGGATGATGGGGCTGCTCGGGCACCTGACCACGAAGTACCCGCAATTGGTGCCGCGGGCAACACACACCGCGGAGCAGTTGCACACCGTGCTCTCCGGGCTCGTCGACGTGTCGTCGCTGCGGGCCAGCAGGCAGGCGCAGCTGGGGCACAAACGGTTCGAGGAGCTGATCCGCGAGACCGGCCGGGTCACCGACCCGTACCGGCTGATCGTCCTTTTCGACTACCCCTCCGGCATCGATTCCCTGGCGCAGCGCGATCTGGTCCGGTTGGCGGCCACCGGGGCGGATCGGGGCATCTGTTTCCTGGTCCATCACGATCCTTCGTCGGCTGGTGAGCACGAGGTCGATCCGCGCCAACTGCTGGACCTGCTCGACCCGGTCGCGATCACCGGCAGCCGGGTCGAGATCTCCCAGCTGCAGAACGTTCCCGCCACGCTGGATCCGCCGTTCGACGCGAATGTTGCCGCAGGCATCTGTGATGTGATCGCGGAACTGGCCGAGATCGCGGTGCTGCCGACGATCGAGTTCAACCGGACCCTCCCGGACCGCTCCACCTGGTGGCAGCCGGTCAGTGACGAGCTCAGCACCGTCATCGGGTACGACGATCGCACGCCGGCCTTGGTGCGGTTGCGCAGCGGCAACCCGGCGCTGCCGCACGTCCTGGTCGGTGGAGCGGTCGGTCAGGGCAAGTCGAATCTGCTGCTCGTGCTCATCCACGGTCTCGCCGCGCGGTATGCCCCGGCGGATCTGGAGATGTACCTGCTGGACTTCAAGCACGGTGTCGAGTTCTCCGCGCTCGGTCCGGCGGGGGAGCGGGAGCACTGGCTTCCGCATGTGCGCGTGCTCGGCATCCACAGCGACCGGGCGTTCGGCCTGGCCGTACTGCGGCATCTCTCCGACGAGTTGGCCCGGCGCAGCGAGATCTTCAAGTCGCACGGCAACGTCGCGGACATCGCCGAGTTGCCGGCCGGACCGGATCGCCCGCCGCGCATCCTCGCCGTACTCGACGAGTTCCAGGTGCTGCTCGAAGACGATGACGAACTGGCCGACGAGGCCGCGCGACTGCTGGAGCGACTGGTGCGCCTCGGCCGCGCGTACGGCGTACACGTGGTGCTCGCGACCCAGACGATCGAGGGGGTCAAGCGGTTGTCGACACGGCGCGACTCGATCTTCGGGCAGGTGCCGTACCGGATCGCGCTGAAGACGACTCCGGCCGACTCACAGGCGATCCTGCGGACGGGGAACACGGCGGCGGCCGAGTTGCAGTTCCGAGGCGAGGCCGTGCTGAACGCGAACTTCGGCTCGCCCGACGACAACCAGCACGTGCTGGTCAGCTTCGCCGACAAGGCGGTGCTCGACGACCTCCGCCGCGAACTTTGGCTGAGATCCGGTACCACGCATCCGCCGCGCGTCTTCCATCTGGCAGAGCCGGCCAGGTTGGCCGACACCGCTGCCTCGGTGAAACCCGAACTCGGCCGGCCCTGGACCGGTTTGCCGATCGCGGTGACCGAGGCCCCGGTGGCTGTCGAAGTGCGGCCCGAGCCGGGCGCCGGCGTACTGGTGCTGGGTGATGGTCCGGCGGATGCGCTCGGGGTGTTGTCGGGGCTGGCGGTGTCCGCGGCCGCGGCAGCCGTGGTACCGCCGCGGTTCATCTTCGTCGACGGGACCGACTCGTCGCCGGCTGTTGCCGAGGGCAAGGGTGCTTTGGTGCAGGCGCTGCGGCAGCTCGGGTCGGAGGTCGAGACCGTCGACAAGCACGAGGACATCGCGCCGCGGTTGTTCTCGCTGCGCAATGCCGTGCGGGACGGGCAGGTCGGCGGGGAGACCTACCTGCTCGGGTTCGGCTTCCACGGCGTACCGAAGATGCAGACCCACGCCGACGGGTACTTCGAGAGTCCGGCCAACGCGTTGCAGGACATCGTGCGGGACGGGCCGACTCAGGGGCTGGTCACCTTCGGCTGGTGGAACCGTCTGCACGTGTGCACCGAGCAATTGGGCTACGGGCGGGCCAATGTGGCGACCCACTTGTTCCTGCGGCACCCGCAGGACGGCGTACGCGCAGTGTGTGGGCCGCTCGTGCGATGGGCGTCGGAGCCACACCGCGGGCTGTTGTGGGACGGGCTGCACCCGGAGGCACAGGTCGTCGTACCGTTCGCGCCGCTGCGCGTGGACGAGGTCGACCGCTATGTAGAGCTGGTGCGCCGATGAAGACCGAAGAGCAGGTGTGGTCCGAGTACGCCCGGGCGGTGCGGCAGGTCGCTGGAGCGCGTGCTGACGCGCAGCAGGCGCAGGACCGGTTGACTGCGAACAGGTCGAAGGCGGAGGCCACAGCGATGGCCGAGGCCGACGCCATGGCCGAACGCGGGCGCAAGCTCGAGTTGCGGCTCAACGCACTGGCAGAGAAGGCCGCTGCTTCGCTGCAGCGAGCCGGGCTGCCTGCGGACGGCAAGCGGACCGCTGTGACGATGCCTGCGATCAGGGGACTCACCGACATCGAAGCGGCCGCGGCGAAGCTCACGAAGCAGCTGGCGGACACAGTGGACAAGCTGGAGGAGGTACGTGCGAAGGCCCGGGCAGAGCAGGAGCGCCGCAAGCGCCGTACCATCAGCGCCGCACTGGTCGTCGTCGGCTTCGTACTGATCTGGGTGATCTCCGGGTCCTTCCTGGCCGGACTGGAAGGCGCCGCGATCGAGGCCGTCACCATGCTGGCCGCATCCCGCGTCCTGGGCCTGCCACGCCTGCCCGGCGCGCGCTGGTGGGGCTGGGGCGGTGCAGTGCTGGTCGTCGTCGCGATGGCGGCCGGACTGCCGTGGTGGATCGCGATCGCCGTACCGGTGATCATCTCCGGAACGGCGATCGTGTTGCCGAAGAAGCGCAATCCCTAGGAAGAAGAGGCAGTCAGTGTCCGACGTACAGCGGCTCAAGGAACAGCTGCAACAGGTCTCGATGGAGGCCAAGCAGGCTGCTGGTGGCCTGGCCGGGTTCAAGCTCCGCTTCACCCAGCACAGCGCCCAGGTGGAGAGTCTGATCGCCGGTACGGCGACCGGCGTGGACCGCGACATCGCAGAGATCCTCGACGCGGCCGGCAAGGCGGTCGAACAAGCAGCCGAGGCACTGGAGATCGCGTCCGCCGGCTGCAAGAGCTACGCCGACCAGATCTGATCCGTCGATGCCGTCCGACCTGCAGCGAGTCGCGCAAGGTCTGGTCGAGTGCCTCGACGAGGTACCGCAGGTGGTCCTCCACCTGCAACGTACGGCGGAACGCTGCCGGGAGAACGCCGCGCTCGCCATCGCCGCGTCGCAAGGCCGGGCGACTGTGGCTGCTCAACAACTGGACGCAGCCGCCCGTGCCTGCGAGGAAGCCGCCCACTACCTGTCGATAGCTCCTCCGAAAGCCAAGGCTTGGGCCCAACGTCTTGTGGGCGGCGGCTCCGGTGCCCGCCCTGATGCGAGCTCGGCGGATCGCGACCGCACCACCGGCGGAACAGGCGACGTCGCCGAACGCGACCTCTTCGGCCGCACCAAACGCCTCTCCGTCCCTTTCAAACCGTCTTCGGACGCGCCGGAGACCCCCGAGCCACCCCTCATCAAGGTCGCCCGGAAGGCACTGGAGAAACTCCGCAAGAAACAACAGAAGGACGAAGAAGACCGCGAGGAGTTCGAAGAACTCGAGGTGGACTTGACGGTCACCCCCGACGGCCGCGCGGTTGTCGTCGAGGACCAGGACCCTTTCGAGGAACGCGACTACGAAATCGCCGTAGACCTCAACGAGGCCGCCACCGACCTCCTCCAGGCAATGTCCGCCACCTCCGACCAGACCTGGCAAGCCGCCACCATCACCATCACCCCCACCCACGTCTCCGCCACCTTCGACTACCCCGACCTCCCCTCCCAACCCCCACCACCGGTCATCGACGTCGAACTTCCAGCACCTACCGGATCGAACCCTGACGAACCGCCTCAAGCAGAACTGGAAGTGGGGGAGCTGAGTGTCGATCTCGAAGGTCGAAGACCACACCAGGAAGCACCAGAAGAACCCTGACGTCACGGGTCGTAGGAATGGATGGTTGCGGTGAGCCAGGCGCGTTCATCTCGGCGTAGAGGGAGCCACAGGTTCGCGTCAGCGGTGCGTCCGGCGTCAGCTGGCAGCCCGAGCTATCCGGTGCTGCCGGGCGGGGGCCTCTACGCAGCGCCAGCGGCAGGTCTGCGGTAGGGGGAGCCTCCGGAGTAAGCCGGTAGCCCGCGTAGGGGATGTAGGCCGCGCCAGCGGGCGGTTGAGGCGCGGTAGCGCCGGCTAGGCGTAAGGCGGGGTGGGTGGGAGCGGGCGACCGGGGAGCGCGCGTGGGCGGTCTCGGCGTACGAGGAGCGCGGGGTTCGGCGTACGAAAAAGAGTTCTGGATCTGCGTCATGACTCTGGGTGGCGGTCGTCTCTGAAGTGAACCCATCCCCACAGGGAAGTGGAAGTGATCGAAGTGAACCGATGGTCCTCGATGCCGCTGATGGGAACACCGACACGCGGCCGCAAGACGCCGATCAGGCCGACCGGGCGCAGGGTGCACTGATGTCCGGCGACGATGCCAGTACCGACCCCGTTCCCATAGCCGGGGCGGGAGTCCAGCGACGCCGCGTACGAGTGTGGTTCGGGGACCACGTCGTCGCGGACTACCAGGCGGAGGCCGAACTGGCCGACCGCTATGCAGCCGCCATGTCGCGCCGGTTCGCCGGGTTGCGCGTGACGAGCGAGCCGATCCTGCCGAGCGAGTCGTCGCCGGGGCGCAAGCTGCCGGGTGAGCGGCTGTGGGAGGTCGCACCGAAATGAGTTCTCGTCGTTTCCGGCTGATCCGCCATCACGACGTCTCCGGTGTCAGCGGCACCGGGCCGGTCGCCGAGGGCGTCCAGTTCACCGACGGGGCGGTCGCGCTCCGCTGGTACGGCGACTATCCGACCACGACCGTCTGGGACGCCATCGAGTCGGTGATCGCGATCCACGGTCACCAGGGGGCCACCGAGGTCGAGTGGCTCGACCCCGATCCCGGACCGGACCCGGCGCTCAAACTGAAGCCGCGCTCCGACCTGCCGCCCCGCCCGTGGCCCGACCTTCACCCGGCACCGGAGCCCGCACCCGAGCCCGAGTTCGAACCCAGGCACGAGTCCGACTCCCAACCCAGGCACGAGTCGGAGTTCGGCGCCGCAGCCGAGCCCGAGTTCGGACCGGAGCGCGCGCCGGGATCCGAGTTCAGACCCAGGCGCGAGCCCGAGTTCGGACTCAGGCACGAGTCCGAGTTCGGCGCCGCGGGCGAGCCCGGGTTCGAACCGGAGCGCGGGCCCGGGTCCGGGTTCAAGTCCGAGGGCTACTTCGACACCAGCGCCGATTTCGCCTCCGACCCCGGGCCGCAGGGACAAGCCGGGTTCGGGCGACGGCGTAGTACGGGCAGCACGCGGCTGCGGACCACGTAGTACCGGACCACGTAGTACCAAACCCACGTAGTACCAAACCCACGTAGTACCGAACCAGGACCATGACCGGGTCCGGCGCCGCGGATCCGGTCCGACCCCGAGCGGGCCGCTACCTTCTCCTCCCTCCGGTAGCGGTCCGCTCGAAATCCCTACATCTCCTGCAGCAGATCGAGGTTGTAGAACGTCGGCGGCCCGTCGCAGAGCTCCATCATCTTCGCGGCGAAATCGTTCGTGTCGGTCCGCGACGAGTTCTCCATCGCGGCTTCGGCCGAGTCGAACTCCACGATCGAGAAGTAGCGCCCCGGGTGGTCGCGGTCGGCACAGGCCATCACGCGGGCGGGCGCCGGGCTGCCGTCGTCCTCGGTCTCGCGCGCCTTGCGGTAGTCCTCGCTGAGCGCTTGCACCTCGTCCGGTTTCGAAGTCCGGTACTCGATGATCTGAACAAAACCGGTCATGTCGCCCCCTAAGTTTTCTTGCCTACTACAACCGACAGTGCGCCTCGCCCGGCCGTGTCGCAAGGGGCGGCGACCAGGGATGACGCCGCGCTGGCGGCGGGCCACGAAGCGTGTCCGTTCTGCTGTCCGCAGAGGTGATGGGTTTTGTCCCCGGCGCCTGCTTGGCTGTCCTGGTGGAGATTCTGATTCTCGGCGGGACAGCATTCCTGGGGCGCGAGCTCGCGACCCAGGCCCTGGCTCGCGGACATGCCGTCACCTGCCTCGCCCGCGGAGAGAGCGGGGCGGTGGCAGAGGGCGCGACCTTGATCGCGGCCGACCGCAGCAGCCCGGATGCGTACGCCGCGATCCCGGACCGGCAATGGGACGCGGTGTTCGAGGTGTCGTGGCAGCCAGGGTTCGTGAGGGGTGCGCTGGATGCCCTGGCAGACAAGGCGAAACACTGGACCTACGTCTCGACGGGCAACGTCTACGAGAAGTTCGATACGCCGGGCGCGGACGAGTCGGCGCCGCTGCGGGCTGCCACGGACCAGGACGTCGCCGACCGCGAGCTGTACGGCGAGGCGAAGGTGGCCTGTGAGCTCGCCTCGATCGACGCCGTCGGGGATCGGCTGGTGATCGCACGGGCCGGGCTGATCGGTGGGCCGGGGGATGCCAGCGACCGGGGTGGCGCCTGGGTTGCCCGGGCGGCGCGTGCGCCGGAGGAGCCGATGCTGGTGCCCGACACTCCCGACCTGGCGACCTCGATCATCGACGTACGGGATCTCGCTTCCTGGTTGCTGGACTGCGCGGAGCGCGGTCGCACGGGGACGTTCGACGCCGTTGGGCCGGTGGTGCCGTTCGGGGAGTGGATCGCGTTGGTGCGGGAAGTCGGTGGGCACACCGGGCCGGTCGTGCTCGCGCCACGGGAGTGGCTGGAGGCGCAGGAGGTCGGGCACTACATGGGTCCCGAGTCGCTCGCGATGTGGCTGACCGAGCCGGGGTACGAAGGCTGGTCGAGTCGCAGCGGGCAGGCGGCGCTGGCTGCGGGGCTGACCCATCGGCCGCGGGAGGAGTTCCTGCGCGACACGCTCGCCTGGGAGCGCGAGCTCGGCCTCGACCGTGACCGCAAGGCCGGCCTCAGCCCGGAGCGCGAGAGGGAGCTGATCGGACGGCGGACCGTGGGAGAGTAGCGGCATGCGTTTGGTACTGATCTCGGACACGCATCTGCCCGTTCGTGCGAAGCGGCTGCCGGATCGTGTCTGGGACGCGATCGACCAGGCCGATGTGGTGATCCACGCGGGCGACTGGGTGAGCGTCGAACTACTCGACGAACTCGAGTCCCGGTCGCGCCGGCTGATCGGCTGCTGGGGCAACAACGACGGCCCCGTACTACGAGCCAGGTTGCCCGAGGTCGCTCGGGCCTCGCTCGACGGGCTGGAAGTCGCCGTCGTGCACGAGACGGGCGCCAGCCGCGGTCGCGAAGAACGGTGTGAGAGCGCGTTCCCGGGAGTGGAGCTCCTGGTCTTCGGGCACAGTCACATTCCGTGGGACAGCACGACGCCGAAGGGGTTGCGGCTGCTCAATCCAGGGTCGCCGACGGATCGGCGACGGCAGCCGTTCTGCACCTACCAGACCGCCGAGATCAGCGCGGGCCGGCTGGAGAAGGTTGCCCTGCACAACCTTTGAGCCGACGGACCTGGGCCGCCGGCTTCGCAGTACGGGCTGATCTCCGGCGCCCTTGCGGGGCGCCGGGCTGGATCAAGCGGTGGCTGCTTCTTTGACGCGGGTCTTGAGCCGGTCCCGGACTTCCTCGGGGGTGTAGGCGCGACGCTTGCGCTCGCCCCTAGCGATCACCACTCCGGTTGCCGCGACGCCGACAATCCCCGCCAGTCCTACGACCTTCCATGCCTTCATGCGCATTAATCTAGCGACGTGGACACGCGGATTTCGCTGGATGACGCTACGGAACTGACACGAACAGGTGACATTTGGCTCTTCCGGGGTGACAGTGCGGCGGACCGGGCGATCCAGCTGACCACCAACAGCCCGGTCAATCATGTCGGCATGGCGATCGTGCTCGAGGACATGCCGCCACTGATGTGGCACGCCGAGCTCGGCCGGTCGCTGCCGGACGTATGGACCGGCAACCACCAGCGCGGCGTGCAGCTCCACGATCTCCGCGACGCTGTGGTCACCTGGGCGAACCGCTACGGGCAGCACGCGTGGCTGCGCCAGCTCGACCACACGGTCACCCGCGAGATGGAAGACGCCGTACTGCGTACTGTCGCGCGGCTCGACGGGACGCCGTTCCCCTCCACTGCGCGGCTGGCGTCGCGCTGGGTGCGGGGGAGGATCCCCAAGTTCCGGCGCGGCGAGCGCGAGCTGGAACTGGAGACCGCGTACTGCGCCGAGGTGGTCGCCATGACGTACGAGGAGATGGGGTTGCTCGCCAGTGGGCGACGGCTCAACTGGTACGACCCGGGACGCTTCTGGAGTGGCGACGACCTGGATCTTGCCGGTGGGGCGAAGCTGGGGGAGGAGATCGCCGTCGACGTACCGCCGGCCTGATCTCACGCCGCCGGCGCTCGGGCCGCGATCGGAAACTGTCGGTGGGGTCTGGTTGGCTTGAAGTAAGCCGGATCGGCTTGCCGGGGTGGGATTCCGGCTGTTCTCGTCTGCTGGGCTCGCGTTGGAGGAGGCGCTGGGGATGTATGCCGTCATCGACACCGAGACCACCGGCCTGCTGCCAGGACACCGGCACCGGGTGATCGAGATCGCCGTCGTCCTGCTCGATGAGCGAGGCAGGCTGGAGCACGAGTGGGTCACCTTGCTGAATCCACAGCGCGACCTGGGGCCACAGCACATCCACGGGATTCTGACCGCTGACGTGCTGGCGGCGCCGGAGTTCAGGGATGTCGCCGCGCACCTGGCGGGTTTGCTCGCGGGGCGGATGGTGGTGGGTCACAACGTGGAGTTCGATCTGGGCTTCCTGCGGGCCGAGTTCGCGCGGAGCGGTCACGCGGTGCCGCTGGTCACCGAGCGGGCGATGTGCACGATGGCGCTGGCCGGCTACTTGTATCCGGGGGCTAAGCGAACGCTGGGTGCCTGTTGCTCGGCGGCCGGAATTCCCTTGGAGGGTTGGCATTCGGCGCTGGCCGACACCCGGGCGACCGCCCTGCTCTTCGAGCGCTATCTGCAAGCGTTTCCCAGCCCACCGCCTTGGCAGTGGGCCTACGAGGAAGTGCGAAGGTTGCCTTGGCCAACGATTCCGGCCGGCGCCTTCACCCCGAGGGTCCGTCCTGTGCACGCGGGCGGCCGGCACGGCTGGATGAGCCGGTTGGTCGATCAGTTGCCGCGAGTGCCCGATCCGCCCCAGGCCAACTCGTATCTGGCCGTGCTGGACACCGTGCTCGCCGATCGCGAAATCACCCAGGCCGATGCCGATCAGCTGGTCCACGTGGCGACCGAGTTGGGCCTCACCCGACCACAGGTCGACGAGCTTCATGGGTACTACGTCGCCGGGCTGGCGTCGGCTTTGTGGGGCGACGGCTCCGGCGAGATGAGTGCCGAGCAGCGAAGTGACCTCGACAAGGTGGCGGTGATGCTCGGGCACCGTGCGTCGGATGTGGATGCGGCATTGGTCGCTGCCAGCCGAGGTGCGTACTCGGTGCCGCTGCGGCCGGGTGCGCGTGGGTTCCCGCCGGGCAGCACGATGGTGTTCACGGGAGACATGATCGACCCACGCGAGACCTGGTGGGACCGGGCCGTCGCGGCCGGCTTCGTGCCGCAGGAGGCGGTCCGGCCGGACACCGATTTCGTGGTGGCGGCCGACGTGGACAGCTTGTCGGTCAAAGCCCGGGCCGCCCGCGCGTACGGCGTACCGATCATCCCTGTCGAGGATTTCCGTCGCCTGTTGCCGGCCGACCCTGGCGCTCAGCGGGCGAGCTGAGGCTGGATAGGGTGCGGGCGTGGATCTCGCTGAGCTGGGTGAACGGATTTACCGGACGGCACATCTGACCGGAGAGTTCGTCCTCCGGTCGGGCGTGACGACCGATCACTACTTCGACAAGTACTCCTTCGAGGGCGATCCGGTGCTGCTCGACGCGATCGCCGAAGCCATGGCGCCACTGGTGCCTGCGGACACCGAGGTCCTGGCCGGGCTGGAGATGGGTGGGATCCCGGTCGTCACCGCGCTGAGCCGGCACACGGGGCTGCCGTGCGCCTTCGTCCGCAAGAAGGCCAAGCCGTACGGCACCCGCCGGCTGGCCGAAGGCGCCGACATCGTCGGACGGCGCGTCCTGGTCGTCGAAGACGTCGTCACCAGCGGCGGCCAGATCATCCTCTCCACCAACGAACTCCGCGGTCTAGGAGCCGACATCCACGAAGCCCTCTGCGTCATCGACCGCGAACAAGGCGGCGCCGAATCGCTGGCAGCCGCCGACATCACCTTGCACTCGCTGCTGACGGCCAGTGCCCTAACCCCGCAGGTCTGATCGACCGTTCCGCCAGTCCAGATAGGCAACCAGGGCGGCGTCGGCGCGCAGCCGGCGAAGGCTGCGTTCGTCCAGCTGGAGATCGCGGCGACTGAGTTCGGCGCCGACCCGCTCCGGACGGCCGTCCGCCGAGGAGTGCATCTCGGTCAGTGCGGCACGGATGATCGCCGTCGGGAAGTTGCCCTCGCGAAGGAGGCGCACGAGGTGAGCATCGCGGGCGGACGCGCGGTCGTAGACGCGGTAGCCGGTCGCTCGGTCGCGGGTCGGCCGGACAAGGCCGGCGCTTTCCCAGAAACGCAAGGTCGAGGTGCGAACGCCGAGGAGGTCAGCGAGTTGACCGACGCGTAGTGAGGCGCCCTGCCGATCCATCTGGTCGAGTGCGGCCTTCATCCGTGGATCGGCGTCGAGGGGGTGGGTGACGACCACCTCGAAGGCATGCAGCGCCTGCTGGATGCGCCGGCGTTCGCTGTCGAGTTCGGCATGAGCGTGATCGACGCGCGCCACGGCGGTCTTCAGATCATCGCGGTGCACGGCCGCCATGATCGTCACGGCGTCCTCCCAGCCGTACGCCGCGACCAGCGCGCGCGCCGCCACCAAGGCCTGACGGTGTTGCTCATCGAACTCGCGATAGCCCGCCGCGGAACGGGTAGTGGCCGGCAGCAATCCCGCCTGCTCGTAGTTGCGCACCTGCTGAACTGAGATCCCCGCTTCCCTGGCCAGCATGACGCCGCGGATCGTGCTTGAGGTGCCACTTGAGGGTTTTGCCACTGTCAATCCTCATCGTCCGCGAAGCGCTCCAGGAGAACTCTCAAACTGTAGTTCAAAGATACACTTTAATCATGCTGACCTCCGAACCAGCCGTTGCCGTGACCGACCTGTCGATGACGTACCGCGTACCGGTGCGCGACGCCGGGCTGGTCGCGGCGGCCCGCTCGCTGGTCCACCGGCGATTTCGTGATGTCCACGCCGTCCAGAACCTCAGCTTCGAGATCGCACCCGGGCAGATCGTCGGCTTCCTCGGGCGGAACGGTGCCGGAAAGACGACCACGATGAAGATCCTGGCGGGAATACTTCATCCCACCAGCGGGCGGGTCCGGGTGCTCGGGGAGGTGCCTTGGCGGCGGTCCAGTCCGTACCTGCGCAAGATCGCGCTGATCCGCGGAAGTCAGCCGATCGGGGACGCGCCCGAACTCACCGTGCTGGATTCGTTCCGGTACCAGCAGGTTCTCTACGACGTCGAGGAGCCGCAGTTCCGGCGGAATCTGGCAGAGCTCAGCTCGTTGCTCGACCTCGACAACATCCTGCAGCGCCAGATTCGGGCCCTCAGTCTCGGTGAGCGGATGCGCGCAGGTCTGGCTCTCGCGCTGCTGTACCGGCCGAAGGTGCTGTTCCTGGACGAGCCGACCATCGGCCTGGACGTGTCGGCGGCCAGGATGATCAGAACCTTCATCGCCCAGTACTCCGCGCAGACCGGCGCCACAGTGCTGCTCACCAGCCATTCGATGGTCGACGTCGAAACGCTGTGTCCACGGATGATCCTGGTCGACGAGGGATCGATCGCCTTTGACGGTGATCGCGACGAGCTCAGCTCGGCCTTCGTCCCGATGAAGCTGATCCGGGTGGCCATCACCGACGACGAGCCGGACCTGTCGGCGTACGGCGATGTTCTGCACCACAGCGGCAACCAGGTCTTGCTGCGGGTGCCGCGGCATGCGGTGCCGGCAACGACGGCCAGGCTGCTCTCCCACTTCGCCATCGCCGACCTCTCGGTCGAGGAGCCGTCGCTCGAGAACGTGATGGACCAGGTTTACCAGGGCCTGCGGGGCATCGAGGGCGCCGCGTGATGAGCAAGGTACGGCGATTGCTCCGCTTGCTACGGCTCGAGATCTGGCGGCAGTTCATCGGTTGGTCGGGTGCCTGGTGGTTCCTCGTCACCCTGGTCGTCGGGCAATCGGTGGCTCCGCTGCTCGGGCTTCTGATCTGGCTCGAAGTCCCCAGCGCAGGTCCTCGGATCGGTAGCTACTACCTCGCTGTGATCTGTGTCGGGCTGGTGACCGCGTCCTTCGAGAATCACACCTTCGCGCAATCGATCTACAGCGGTGGCCTGGCCACCGCGCTGCTCAGACCGCAGCCTCCCGTCCTCGGTCCACTCGGGGAGAACCTGGCGATCCGGCTCTGGATGCTGCTGCTCGGAATGCCGCTGATTGCGGCCGTCGGGTTGTCGGTCGGCGCCAGTTTCTCGGTGCCTGCGGTGCTGGCCGCAGTACCGGCTCTGGTTCTCGCAGCAGTCCTGCGGTTCCTGTGGGTCTGGACTCTCGCCATGGCGGCGTTCTGGACCGAGCGCGTTCATGGAGTGGTCGCTTTCGGCGGTGTCTTGATCCTCCTGATCGGAGGCTCGGCAGCCCCCATCGCGTTGCTCCCCGAGCCCCTCCGGAGCATCGCCCAGCTCCTGCCGTTCCGCTCGATGCTCGGATTTCCTGCCGAGTTGGCAACCGGCACGCTGACAGCCGCCGAGGCCGCAACCGGCTACCTGGTCGCGTTGTTCTGGGTCGGCGCGCTGGCGTGCAGCGCGGTGGGCGCCTGGCGGCTCGGCATCCGTCGCTACAGCACAGTGGGGGCCTGATGAGAACCGTTCGACTGTTCGGTACGGCGTTTTCGCTGGCGCTGCGGGGTGCCTTGGCCTATCGCACCAACCTGTTCTTCGACGCGCTGCTGGCCCTTGTGCAACTGGCTGCCTCGATCGCAACCATCGGCATCGTCTTCACCCGGACCGGGCTGCTAGCCGGCTGGTCCGCGGGTCAGATGCTCGTCCTGGTCGGCACGTACTCGCTGATCACCGGGCTCCGGGCGACCTTCCTCGATCCGAGTCTTGCCGACTTCTCCGAACAGATCAGGGACGGTCGGCTCGACGCCTACCTGTTGCGGCCGGCCAACAGCGTATTGCTCGCAACCACCACCAGACACGCACCCGTTGCTGTCGTGCAATGCATCCTCGGTGTCGGTGTCATCATCTCGGGGCTGCGCGAGCTGGAGACGATCCCGTCGCCGGCCGCGCTGGCTGCCTGGTTCCTCCTGACGTGTGCGGGGTTACTGATCGGCTGGGCGACTTCGGTGGGACTCGCATCGCTGGCCTTCTGGGCGCCTCGCCTCAACCTCGGCGTGCTCCATGGCGCTGCCTGGGAGTTCGGTCGCTACCCGATCGACATCTACGGCCGCTGCATCCGGCAGCTCCTCACGTTCGCCTTCCCGGTCGCCGTCGTCACGACCTGGCCGGCCCGAATCCTTGTTCACGGACCCGATCTCGGCACCCTGCTGATGGCTGTCCTGCTGGCGGCCGGATTCACGGCTGGGACGCTGCTTCTGTGGCGACTGGGACTACGGCGCTACACCGGGGCCACTTCTTAGGATGAATGGAGTGACGGGGGTGAGGATCGTGCCGGTGGCGGGGTCGCCGAAGGTGCGGGTTCGGGTGGGGTGCGTGGTGGCATACCAGGCGATGTAGGCACAGACGACTCCGTCGATGGCGTCTTCGAGGCGTTTGAGATCGACCTTGCGGGTCGCCGCATCGAGGTTCTTGCGGATCAACTGCCATTCGGCGTTGTCGACGAGGTGGAGCGGTGGCGAGGCGTCGGCGAGGGCCTCCAGATAGCCGGCCAGCCGGAGCATCTCGGCGTACAGGTGATCGAAGTCGCGTCCGGGCTTCGCCTTGTACTGCAGGATTCGCGGCAGGTCGAACAGTGCGACCAACGCGGGATGCGGGTAGACCTCGGCGGCTCGTCGTACGGAGGTGCTCGTCGGGTCGACCTCGAGCCCGAGCGCCTCGGTGAGCCGCAGCGCTCGCGATTCGTCGGCGAAGCTCGGGTTGGCGGTGTTGGCCGAATGGCAGTGCGCGCCGTACCGGCCGAAGTACTGACCGATCAGCCGCTCGCACAAGCGTTTGCCTGACGGGTTCACCACGATCAGCGGCGCGTCGAACGCGACGAAGCACGGCCCGTCGGTCCAAGGGCGCAACCAGGCGAGGATCTCCTCGTCGGTCTGCCGGGTCGCGACGTCACGCAGTACGCCGCTGTCGTCGATCACCGCCAGGCCGGTGCTGCCCCGCTGGCCCCAAGCGAGGTCGACGCCGACGAAGTACCTACTCGTCGTCGCCTTCTTCGTCACCATCGCGGCGCTCGATCTCGAAGCGCAGCGTCTTGCCGGAGCGGATCCGCTCGACTGCTGCCAGGCACGCCGCATCGCTCATGTGGACGCCGATCTCGCCGAGCTTGTGCCGCAGCACCAGCGCCGCGTCCTCGGCCGACCGTGAGCTGGACTCGTTGATCGCCTCGATCGTCGTCGCGGTGAGCTTCTCGCGGATGTCCGGGTGGACCTCGTGGATCTCGTGCGTGATTCTGAACTCCGTCATTCGCGTCTCACTCCCGGTTCGGCGGCCTGCCCCAGACCCTTGGCCAAGCGTAGTCATCGCCAGCGGTTATGCGAGTACCCGGCCGACGAAACTATCAAGCCTCTGACCTAACCGATCGACCCGCACCTCGGCGGCGACCGTCTCGCCTTGCGGCACCTCGGGGTCGCGCAAGCCGCGGACGTAGAGCGAACAGGCCAGGTCTGCGCAGATGTAGGTGCCGACGGTGTTCCCCGCGCGCCCGGCCGAACCGGCCCGCCGAGCCGCGAACAACGCGACGTCGGTGACCTGGTGAGCGGTATGGCAGAGGTCGCACAACCCCGTACCCCGCCTGGGCTTCCCGGACGCCGCAGTACCGAGCGCGATGGCGGCCACCCCACCATCCCGCGGTACGACGAGGTAGGCGCGCGCGGGTGCCTTCGGATCCCGCCAGCCGAGGTAGTCCAGTGACTCCCACGGCAACTCGTCGAAGTCGCGCGGCAGCGTCATCGCCTTCACCAGACTCTTCGTCGAGTTGACGAACGCACCCCGAATCTCCGCGGCACTCACCGGTTCCACAACCGTTCCTTTCCTAGATCAACCCCACTACCCAACCTGCCAGGCTTCGCCGGCCGCAACCGAATAAACCTTTGCCCTCAGCAACAAATACGCGCCGACGGGTGGTGGTCGGTCAAACGCCGTCGGCGTAGTGGGTGGTGCGGGTGTTGTCGTGGTTGCGGAGGTCGACGCCGAAGTCGACGGAGGCTTTGAGGCGGAGGAGAAGCGAGACCCAGGTGGCGGCGTCCGCCTCGATGGCCGCGGGGTCTTGAATGTCGGGTGCCTCGTAGGCCAGCGTCAGGTCGGTGCCGTTGGATTCCTCGTCGAGGGTGATGAAGAAGGTGAGCAGCCGGCCGAAGTACCGGACGGCGTACACCCGGTCCTTGACGGCCTTCTCGATCGGACTGTCGTCGGTGCGTTCTCCTGGCAGGACGAAGTGGATCACCCCGTCGGTCTCCTTCGCGGACTCCGCCCAGAACCGCGAGCGGCCGAGCGGCGTACTGAGCGCCCGGTACACCTCACTCGGTGCCGACTTGAAGTGGACCTTCCACTGCTTAGAACTCACAAGCCCTCCTCGACAAACGGCAGCCCCCATTGTCAGCCCCACCCGGTCCACCCCCGCCCCACCCGACCGCACCTGGTCCATCGCCGCCCCACCTGGTCACCCGGCGGCACCTGGTCCGCCCCGCGCCACTTGGTTCACTCGGCCAGCTGGCTGGGGCGTGCTGGTCGGCGGGCTTTCATCGGTTGGGCGGTGCGTGCTGCGGGTTTGTTGGGGGTTCGTCGCGGTGGGGTCACGATCTGGGGTGGCGTCAGCGCTGGAGTGGCTAGTCACCTTGGGTGCTGAGAGAATTTCGGTGAGTGCCGGGCTAGGTCCAGGGGGTCCGCCGATGATTGACACCAGGTTCCGCCGCTGGTTCCTGCCGCTGCTGGGACGCCGACGCCGAGGTCGGCGTGCGCCTGAGGAGCTTCGGCCTCGCGGGACGAGTTCGCGCGTGAGCCGGCTGTCGGCGCGGTACGACGCCGACGTCGATCTGGCGTTGAAACGGCTGTGGCCGAAGGCGCGGGTGTACCACGATCGCGAGTTCACGCGGGACCGCGCGGACTTTCTGCTCGTGGTGCGCGGGCGCGGGGTGATGATCGAGACGAAGGTGAAGAGCGATCCCGGGTTGTTCCACGGGTCGACGTTGCCGCCGCTGCTCGACCGTCTCCAGCGCGACGGCCGGCGCCTCGTCGTACTCCTCAATCAAGGCGATCCGACCCCCGCCCGCGAACTGGTCGCCGCCAAGCTCGGCGCGAAGGCCCGCGTGATCGTGTGGTCCGGCCCCGCCGACGACGCCGAACTCCACGCCGCAGTAGAAGCCCTGATCCGCATCGAAAGCCGCCACTCCTAGGTTGTCGGGCCGGAACCCTCCACGCCTAATTCGCCGGCCTCCGGAATCGCCATGGAGAAAGCTGGTCGATCGCCGTCCGCCCGATCGCTCGCCCACTCGCCCGTCCGTCCGCTCGCCCGCTCGCCTGTCCGCCTGTCCGCTCGCCCGCCCGTCCGTCCGCTCGCCTGTCCGTCCGCTCGCCGGCAGCGCACTTGTGACCAGCATCCTCGTCACGAGCGTCGTTGCTCTACGACCGCCCACGAGGTTGGGTTCGTGGAGCTGGAGTTGGCCTGTGGAGTGTGGCGGGAAACAGACAGCGCGGAGAGCGAGGGGTGTGCTCTCCGCGCTGCGAGTTGGCTCCGAGCCGCGAGGTGTGCCCTAGGTAGGCAGCGGACCGGAGTCGTCTGTAGCCCCGTCGCCGGGGTTGGTGGAGGGGACGGCGGTTGCGCTCGCCGGAGGGCAAGTGCGGTTGGTACCCGCCAAGGTCTGACGGTCGGTGAGCGTGTCGGCGCCCAGCCGTGCTGGCGGCCGACTGCGCGAGGTGGAGTCCACTGTGCGGAGGCGGTGGGTGATGAGAGTCAGCACTTCACGGGGGTGGTGCGACCGCCGTCGACGATCCATCGGCCCTGGACCTGTTCGACTCGCATCTCGTCCAGCCAGCGGGTCGGGGTCTTCGGGGGCAGCGCGCTCTTGCCCTTGGCGTCGACAGTGGTGGCCTTCTTCGTGTCGTAGCAGGCCCGGACGATCACGCCATCGGCCAGCAAGGTGCGCTTGGCCCAGACGACCGTGGTGACTCCGGTGTTGTGGAGGCGCTTGGTGCGGTAGTACTTCGCTTGCGCGCTGATCGCCCGGTACAGGCTGTTCGTCATCACCGGAACCAGTTGCTTGGTGGCCTTGCCGCCGCTGCGCATCATCACGTCCAAGGCGACGCGGTAGTCGTAGTACGCGTTGACGACCGGGTCGTCCGATACGGGCGAACCCTCGACCTGGGCGGAGCCGTCGGCGACCGTGTCCAGGCCGTGCTTGGCCGCCTTTTGTGCGCCGGGCGATTCCGCCGCGACGTCGGACGAACCGTTGCCACAACCTGCGAGCATCAGGACCGGGACTAGCGTGGCGGTCACTGCCAGGTTCCGAATGCGCATTTGTCCGAACCTCCCTGTCGGGCGCGGCATCGCCGCTGACGCCTACGGCGTGAGTTGGCCGCTGACACCAATCGGCACTGACCGTGTAACGCGTTGACACAGACCGTGGTCACTGTGACGTAGATCACAGATCGCCCGCTACCGGGGTAGGGGGTCCGAATTGGCTCCCTGGCCGGACGCCCGGAATCACGCTGATTCCTAGGCTCGATCTCGATAGCTGAGACCAAGGAGAAGCCATGACGGACACCGTTCAGCCCCGCCCAGGCAACGCCGACGGACCGCAATCCGGTCAGGACCACCAGAGTGCCGTCGACCAGGCAAGCGACGGAGCCGGAATCGCCGAACAGGCGAGATATGGAGCTGGAGGCGACCGACGTGCGAGCGATGAAGCTGAGGTGGACGGGTGGATGAGCGATGAAGTTGGGGAGGACGGGCGGATGAGCGATGAAGTTGGGGTGGACGGGCGGGTGGGCGACCGAGCTGGGGTGGACGGGGGGATGAGCGATGAAGTTGGGGTGGACCGGCGGGTCAGCGACCGAGCTGGGGTGGACGGGCGGGTCAGCAACGGAGCTGGAGTCGACGGGCGGGTGAGGTACGGAGCTGGGGTGGACGGGCGGGTGAGTGACCGAGCTCGAGTGGACGGGCGGGTGGGAGGCGGGGGTGGCGGTCGGATCGGTGGGGGGAACGGGATTGGTGCCGGGGGTGGTGCGGGGAGGGGTGGGGGAGTGCGGCGGGGCCGGGTGGGGCGGTTGGTGCGGGGTGGGGGCTACGGGGTGGTGCTGGTGGGAGTGGGCCTCGTGGTGATGGGGGAGTCGGTGGTGGGGCGGCTGGATTCGGTCTATCGGCGGTGGCGGGGGATGGCTGGGTATCTGGGGGCTCCGGAACTGGTGTGTCTGCGGCGTCCGGGAGCCGTGAAGTCCTTTGTTCATGGGGTTCTGAGCGTCGTGTTCGGGTTCCTGAGTCTGTTCCTGCTGATGCTTTTCGTACTGTCGGTCGTCCGAGGTCCGTTCTACGGGTTCGTGGAGGACGGGCCGTTCGGGCCGGGAACGTGGGGCGGGCCGACCAAGGCCGGCGCATGGCTGGTGCATGCCGGGGTCGCGGTACCGATCATCGTGCTGATTCCGTTCGTACTTCGTGGTCTGGCGCTCGTGCATGCCGCGGCGATCCGGCGGTTGTACGGGTCGGCGGTCGGGTGGTGGGTGCTCCCGGCAACCACTTTGATCGCTGTCGGTGGAATGCTGTTCTTCTACTCCTGGACCCGGCAGATCTGATCTCGATGCGCGCCGAACGCACCCTAGGCTCGCACTGTGACCAGTGATAGGCACTCCTCGGACGGCCCGGTCCAGCGGATCGATGCTGGGATCGGGCCGGTCGACGGGTGGCCTGAAGGACGTGGCGGTTGGTGGGCCGCGCTGGCGACTGTGGGGTTGCTGGTTCTGACGACGGCTGATCTCGGGCAGCACTACCGGATTCCGTTGGGGGCGGCGCTGGCATTGGGGGTTGCTCGAGGCGTCGGGCTGGCGCTGGCCTGGTTGCGGCCGGTGGCGAGTGTTCCGGTCTCCTTGCTCGTGGCGTCGCTGATCGCGGCCGTGAGTGTTCCGGTCTCGTCGGAGGAGGCGTGGCCGTGGCCGGTGACGAGCGTCTTCGGACATGCGGCCGTCTTGGCGATCGTCGGTGCCCGCAGTGCGTCGCGGCGGGAGATGGCCGGCTGGTGGGTCGTTACGCAGGCGGTCGGAGTCGTTGCCATGCTCGTAGCGCCGGATCGCGGTAGCTGGCCGGGGCTGGTGACCATGGCGGTCTTCTCCGCGGTCGCGGTGGTGGTGGGGGACCTGCTGCGATCGCGGTCCGAGACCAGACGGCAGTTGGCTGCGCAGGAAGGGATCAGTGCGGAGGAGCGGGCGGAGCGGGCACGATGGCAGGAACGGGCTCGGATTGCGCGGGAGCTTCATGATGTCGTTGCCCATCACCTTTCGGTTGTCGTGGTCCGTGCCGACAGTGCGCCGCATCGGCTTGCTGGGCTGCCGGATGACGCGCGCGAGGAGTTCGCCGGCATCGCGGAGGACGCTCGGTCCTCGCTGACAGAAATGCGACGAGTACTACGCCTGCTGCGCGAAGACCCGGCGAAACCCGCTCACCAAGGCCAGGTGCAGAGCAGCTCAGCTGACCCTCGCAACCCAACAGCTGCATCCGCCTCAACTGGAGCAGACAGCTCAGCGGGGGCAAGCAGGTCAGGGGAAGCGGGCAGGTCGGGGGGAGCAGGTAGGTCAGAAGGAGTGGCCAGGTCAGCCGGAGCGGGTGGGTCGGGGGAGTTGGCGCCTCAGCCTGGGTTGGGGGAGTTGGGGGAGTTGGTGGCGAGTACTCGGCGGGCTGGAGCTGATGTTCGGTTGGAGGCTGAGGTGCCGTCAGGGCTGGATCCGGCGGTGGAGTTGAACGCCTATCGGGTTGTGCAGGAGGCGGTCAGCAACGCGGTGAGGCATGCGCCGAAGGCCGTAGTACAGGTGGCTGTTCGGGTGATTGGTGCTGAGCTGCGGTTGACGGTGGTGAACGGGCCTGCTCGTGCCGAAGTACCGACGGCGCCCGGGAGTGGGCACGGGATGATCGGGATGCGTGAGCGGATGGCATTGGTGGACGGAACCCTGCACGCCGGGCCGACTGCTGATGGTGGCTACCTGGTCGAGGCAGCCATCCCCTTGAGCGAGGAGGCGGGCCGGTGACGGTCAGGGTGCTGGTGGTCGATGACCAGGAGATCGTCCGGGCCGGGTTCAGCGCGCTGCTGGATGGGCAGCCGGATCTCGAAGTGGTCGGCCAGGCGTCGAACGGAGCCGAGGCCGTCGAGTTGGCCGACCGGCTCGTGCCCGACGTGATCTTGATGGACGTCCGGATGCCCGTGCTCGACGGACTCGCCGCCACGCGGCAGATCCTCGCCGGCGTGGCACCCGGGGAAACGCCTCGGGTCATCATGCTCACCACCTTTGATCTGGACGAATACGTGTACGACGCGCTGCGGGCGGGCGCGAGCGGATTTCTGCTGAAGCACTCTTCTCCCGATGAATTGACTGCCGCGGTTCGGGTCGTGGCCGCCGGCGACGCATTGCTTGCTCCTTCGATCACGCGGCGGCTGGTCGAGGACTTCGCAAAGGTGCAGCCTGTTCTGCCGGCGACCGCGGGTGGACTGACTCCCCGCGAGACCGACGTACTGCGGTTGATCGCGCGTGGGCAGTCCAATCGGGAGATCGCAGCGACGCTGGTGCTCGCCGAGCAGACCGTGAAGACTCACGTCAGCCGGATCTTGACCAAGTTGGATCTGAGGGATCGGGCGCAGGCCGTGGTCTATGCGTACGAGGCAGGGGTGGTCGCCCCGGGGCCGCGTCGCTGAGACCGGAGCCGCCGTTGGTGGCGAGGGTCGGACTGGACGGTAGTGCGAGGGTCGGAATGGACGGTTAGAAGGAGTGAGGGAGGTCTGCGATGGATGGGCTGGAGCGGTTGCGGGAAATCTGCCTGCGGTTGCCGGAGACGACCGAGCGGTTGAGCCACGGCGAGCCGACCTGGTTCGTCCGGGACAAGAAGACGTTCGTGATGTTCGCCGATCAGCACCATGACGATCGGACCGGTTTCTGGTGTGCGGCACCCGAGGGTGCGCAGGAGGCATTGATCGCGGCGGATCCCGAGCACTTCTTCCGGCCGCCGTACGTCGGGCATCGCGGCTGGCTCGGGGTGTATCTCGACGTGGAGGGCGTGAACTGGGAGCAGCTCGAGGACATCGTCGAGGACGCGTACCGCCGGGTCGCACCGAAGACGCTGATCGCTCAGCTCGACCAGAACTGACCGGCCGCGAACTCGCCTGCTCATTCGGGCGGGCGTCTCAGGGCGAGTACGGCGTCCGGGAGGTCGTCTATCCAGACCTCCTCGAAGTCGTCCGAGGCTTCGCAGTCGTCGTCGGGTCTCTCCCCATCCTCGGTTTCGTTGGGATCCGCAGGCGGATTGAGGTAGGCGGCTTGGGCATCGTGGCGACAGGGCAACGCTGTCCGATAGGTCGCGGCCGACAACAGCAGCACGGTCAGCTCGCCGGTGGTGACGCCCAGGCGGTCGGCGTCGCGGCGTAGGGCTGCCACCAGTGCGCTCGGTACGTCGTCGAGCAGAACCCGCTGGCCGTCGGGAATGCCCTCGACGGATTCGACCGGCCAGTCTCTGGCCCAGCGCTCGTTGCCCAGCCGGAGGATCTCGTCCAGAGGTGGCAAGGGTTCCCGGAGCAGGTCCGGGACCTCCGCCAGGGCGCGGAGCATGACTTTGCCCAGCGTGTGATGGCTTTTCCAAGGATCCAGATCGTCCGAGGTCATCAGGAATCTTCTGAGCACGACGCGGAGGCGCTCCACCTCGGCGCTCTTGAAGGACGGCTCCTGGGCCACGGGCTCCACGGCGAGCCGTCCGTTGCGGAACCGGAAGGCCAGGAGGGAGTCGGCGGGCACGTCCGGCAGCCAGTCCGGTGGGCCGCACCAGCCACCGAACTCGCCGAGCGACGACGTGATGGCACCGCCCGAGGTCAGCGCCAGGGATCCTTCGTGCACGAGGATCTGATCGAGGACGGCCAGCTCGGGACCGGCGTACAGGACCTGTCTTCCCTTGGTGGCGAAGCGGACCCGGTGGGTGAGAGCGACGCCGTCGAGCATCCGGCGGGCGGAGTCGAAGCGGCCGTCGGGGAGTTGCACCATCACCGGTGACTGGCGCAGGGCAGTGCGGATGGCATTGGCCGGGTGCACCGATTTGGTCAGGCCGGCGGCGAGGACCTGCTGGCCGAGGTCGTCAGGAGTCAGTGGGCCGGCGGCGTTGATGAGGTCGGAACAGAAGATGACGATTCGTTTGCTCATGCCAGGGAAAGTACGAGTGTTCTGCCCTTCGATCGCCGTTGTCCACAAGGGAATTCGAGCAAACTGGCCCGGTCTGCCGATTCGGAGGAGGTGTGGGGAGCAGCTCCGAAGAGGTTGTCCACAGCAGGCGGCGAGGGCCGAGCGAGCAACGGTCTTGCCTGGATAGGGTGGCGCAATGAGTGAGACGACGGCAGCCGCGGCTGAGGGCGTGGCGAGAGGGATCGGCGACAGGCTGGCGATCGCCTTGTCGTTGCTCAGCTCTGCGTCGGTGATGGTGCTCGAACTGGTGTCGCTGCGACTGATCGCGCCCTACCTGGGGCTGACGCTGGAGACCAACACTGCCGTCATCGGGGTCGCGTTGGCCGCGATCGCGACGGGGGCGGCGTTCGGCGGGAAGTTCGCGGATGCCGTGCCGCCGACCCGATCGCTGGGTCCGCTGATTCTCTTCGGCGGCGCGATGGTGCTGCTGATCCTGCCGATCGTGCGCTGGACCGGCGAGGCCGTCCGCGGTGGCGACAGCAATGTGGTGTTCCTGGCGGTGACGGTCGCGCTGTTCATCCCGGCGGCGCTGCTGGCCGCCGTGACACCGATGGTGACCAAACTCAGGCTGCAGACGCTCACCCAGACCGGCACAGTGGTCGGCCGGCTGTCGGCGTACGCGACGGTCGGCGCGATCGCGGGCACTGTGTTGACCGGGTTCGTGTTCGTGGCGAAGGTGCCGACGAGCGTGATCGTGCTCTGCCTCGGCGGCTTCCTGGTTGCGGGCGGCGCGGCGCTCACGATCTACTTCCGCGGATTGAAGGCCGCCGCACGACCACTCGCGCTCGCGCTGATCGGCACCGGTCTGACCCTGGTCGCGCCGCGGCCGTGCGAGGTCGAGACGGCGTACCACTGCGCCCGCGTCGTCGCCGATCCGGATCGGGCCAGCGGACGCACGCTGTATCTGGACCAGTTGAGGCACTCGTACGTCGACCTCGCGGACCCGACGTACCTGGAGTTCCTCTACATCAAGAACTTCGCCGACGTCATCGAGAGCAAGTGGCCGGCCCGGCAACCGGTCGACGCGCTGCACGTCGGTGGCGGTGGTCTCACCATGCCGCGGTACCTGACGGCCACCCGGCCGGGCAGCCGGAACAAGGTGTACGAGATCGATCCGGGCGTGATCGAGGTCGACAAGTCGGAGCTGGGCGCCAGGACCGGCCCCGAACTCGACGTGCGGATCCGCGACGGCCGGCTCGGCGTACGGTCCGAGCCGGACAGCAGTCGCGACCTGGTGATCATGGACGCGTTCGGCGGGATCGCGGTGCCGTGGCATCTGACCACCCGCGAGATCGTGGCCGACATCCGCCGGGTGCTCAGGCCGGACGGGATCTACCTGGCGAACATCATCGACTTCGGTCCCCAGGCCTTTCTCAAGGCGGAGATCCGGACGGTGGCCGCCGAGTTCGCGCACGTCGCCGTGATCGCGGACCCGGACGAGTTCACGGGCCAGGCGGGCGGCAACTTCGTGCTGGTGGCATCCCAGCAGTCGTTGCCGTCGGCGGCGATCCGGTCGCGGCTGGGACAGCGGGCCGAGTTGCTGGACGATCCGGCCGCAGTACGGGCGTTCGTCGGTGACGCGCCGCTGCTGACCGACGACTATGCGCCGGTCGACCAGCTCCTCACGCCGTACCCGAGCTGAAAACGCGCGCCGAACCGCGGAGAAGTTGTGCACGCCACCCGGATGGAGTTGTGATCATGGCCGAAGGCTTGTTGCATGAGCACATGCACCCACGCGCAGGCCAGCCCGCTCAGCCCGAGGATCTCGTCGACGTCGACGCGCTGCTCGCCGCCTACGACGGGATCACGCCGGACGTCGAGAACCCCGCTCAGAAGGTCGTCTTCGGTACGTCGGGCCACCGCGGCTCGAGTCTCGACGGAGCCTTCAACGAGGCGCACATCCTGGCGATCACCCAGGCAGTCTGTGAGTACAGGGCCGGCGAGGGGACGTCCGGGCCGCTGCTGGTCGGCCGGGACAGCCATGGCTTGTCCGAGCCCGCCTGGCGGACCGTGCTCGAGGTGCTGGCAGGCAACAACGTCCAGACACTGGTGGACAGCGCCGACGGGCTGACCCCGACGCCCGCCGTGTCGCACGCGATCCTGCGGCTCAACCGCGGCGCAGGCGCCGGCGCGGACGGCATCGTCATCACGCCGAGCCACAACCCGCCGCGCGACGGCGGCATCAAGTACAACCCGCCGCACGGAGGTCCGGCCGATTCGGACGCGACCGGCTGGATCGCGAACCGGGCCAACGAGCTGATCGCGGGCGGCAACCGCGAAGTACGCCGTACGCCGTTCGAGACGGCCCGGGCGCAGGCAGGGGAGTACGACTTCCTCGGTCACTATGTCGATGATCTGCCATCCGTGCTCAACCTCGACGCGATCCGGAGCGCTGGAGTCCGGATCGGCGCCGACCCGCTGGGAGGCGCGAGTGTCGACTACTGGGCGGCGATCGCCGAGCGGCACCGCCTCGACCTGACCGTGGTGAACCCGCGGGTCGACCCGGCCTGGTCGTTCATGACGCTCGATCACGACGGCAAGATCCGGATGGACTGCTCGTCGCCGTACGCGATGGCGTCGCTGGTCGCGCAGAAGGACCGGTTCGACGTGGCCACGGGCAACGACGCCGACTCGGACCGGCACGGCATCGTGACGCCGGATGCGGGCCTGATGAACCCGAACCACTACCTGGCCGCCGCGATCTCCTACCTGTTCGGGAACCGGCAGTGGGGTCCGGAGGTGGCGGTCGGCAAGACGCTCGTGTCGTCCTCGCTGATCGACCGGGTCGTCGGCGATCTCGGCCGTCGGCTGTGGGAGGTGCCGGTCGGGTTCAAGTGGTTCGTGCCAGGGCTCATCGACGGGTCGGTCGGCTTCGGCGGCGAGGAGTCGGCCGGGGCGAGCTTCCTGCGCTTCGACGGCACGGTGTGGACCACGGACAAGGACGGCATCCTGCTCGCGCTGCTGGCCAGCGAGATCACCGCGGTGACCGGCGAGACCCCGTCGCAGGCGCACGCGAAACTGGTGGAGAAGTTCGGCGCCTCGGCGTACTCGCGGGTCGATGCGCCCGCCACGCGCGACCAGAAAGCCAAGCTTTCGGCGCTCTCCGCGGATACGGTCACGGCGACCGAACTGGCCGGCGAGCCGATCCTGGACCGGATGACGAGCGCTCCCGGCAACGGCGCGCCTATCGGTGGGCTGAAGGTGACGACCGAGTCGGCGTGGTTCGCCGCCCGGCCGTCCGGCACCGAGGATCTCTACAAGATCTACGGCGAGTCGTTCAAGGGTGAGGACCACCTCGCCGAGGTCTTCGCCGAAGCCCGCGAGGTCGTCTCCCAAGCACTGTCCTGACCCGTACGACGTAAGCCCCGGTCGGCCGAATCGCCAGCCGGCCGGTCCGGATCGCCAGCCGACCCGGCCGCGATGCGTCAGCCGACCCGGCCGCGATGCGTCAGGCGACCCGGCCGCGCTGCGTCAGCCGACCCGGCCGCGAGTCGTCAGCCGGTCGCGGGGGCGATCGAGTTCCGGTCAGCCGGCGCGGCCAGGGGTGATGCCGTCGAGGAGTTGGTTCAGGCCTTCGTCGAAGGCGCTGTCCGGTGTCTCCCGACTGGCGTCGTGGACGAACTTGGCGACGGTCGGGAAGTCGCCTGACGCCAGGGTGCGGGTCAGGTACGGCCCCGCCTTGCGTCGCCAGGAGTCCTTGTCGAGACCGGTCGACCGCTCCGCTCGCCGCTCGGCGACCTCGGCCCTGAGCGCTCCGATCAGATACGCGTTCAAAGTACGGACCGCGCGGCTGACGGCGTCGATGTTCTCGAATTCGTCAGCTCGGTCAAGCGCGGCCAAAGACGCTTCCAGGTACGCGAGAGCGTGCGGCCCCAGGTGCGGCCGGCGGCCCAGGAGATCGGCGAACCATTCGTGCCGCAGCGCGACCTGCCTGATGCCGTGCGCGAGTGCTCGCAAGGTCGAGCGCCAGTCCTGGCCGCTCGATTCCGGCAGCAAGATCTCGCCGTACGCCGTGTCGACCATCAGGTCGAGCAGGTCGTCCTTGGTCGACAGGTAGCCGTAGAGCCGCATCGGGCCGGCATCCAGTTCCGCGGCGACCTTGCGCACGGACACCGCTTCGAGTCCTTCGGCGTCGGCCAGCCGGATCGCCGCCTGCACGATCGACTCCCTGCTCAACGGGCTCGGCGCCGGCCGCTTGGCGGGCTCGGGCCGGTCCCAGATCACCGCGGACATGCTGCTCCTCACTCTCGATGCAGACATCGTATCGTCCGATACACTGTATCGAAACAGTACGCCGTACAGAATGAGGTGCACTCATGAAGATCGCCATCGTCGGTGGGGGAGTCGGCGGTTTGACGCTGGCCCGCGTCCTCGCCGTGCACGGGATCGAAGTAGTCGTCTACGAGCGTGAAGCCTCTCGCTCGGCCCGCGCCCAGGGAGGCATGCTCGATCTCCACGTCGAAACCGGCCAGCGGGCGCTGAGGATCGCCGGTTTGGAGAGCGAGTTCCTGGCGATCGCCCGCCGGGAAGGCCAGGACATGCGCCTGCTCGATCCGGCCGGCAAGATCCTGCACCAGGAAGACACTCCGGACGATGCGCCGATGGCTCGTCCCGAGCTGGATCGCAGTGATCTGCGAGCCATCCTCCTGGACTCGCTCCCCGAGGAGACCATCCAGTGGGGCCACGCCCTGAGCAACGCCGAGCCGGCCGAGCGCGCCGAGCGGGCCGAGCGGGCCGAGGCGGGTGAGCGGGGCGAGGCGGGTGAGCGGGGCGAGCGGGCCGAGCGGGGCGAGCAAGGCGGCTACCGACTGCGGTTCACCAATGGCGCCACTGCCGAGTGTGACCTGCTGGTTGGCGCTGACGGCGCGAATTCAGTCGTTCGGCCTCTTCTGACCGACGCCCGCCCCGCGCATATGGGCGTCAATTCCGTGGAGCTCGGCATCCCTGACGCCGACAACACGCATCCGGAACTGGCGGCCATGGTCGGCCGCGGTAACTACTGGGCGCTCGGCGACGGGCAGCATCTGGCGGCACAGCGCAACGGCGACGGGCGGATCCGGGTTTACCTGTCGTTCCACGGTCCAGAGGACTGGCTTGAGACCTGCGGGATCCCGTTCGGCGAGCCGGAAAAGGCTCGGGCGGCCCTCGCGGACCTCTTCCGCGACTGGCATCCGCAGTACAGGGAGCTGATCGAGGCCTGCGATGACACGGTTGTCCCGAGGGCGCTCAGCGCCTTGCCGATCGGCCTGAGCTGGTCGGCCGTGCCGGGCGTCACCCTGATCGGGGATGCCGCTCACCTGATGCCGCCGGCGGGAGAAGGCGCGAACCTGGCGATGCTCGACGCCGCCGAACTGGCCTTGGGGCTGGCGGCGGATCCGGCAAACGCCGTACGGACTTATGAGCTGGAGATGTTCGAGCGGAGTGCTGCCGCGGCGAAGCAGTCCGCTGAGGTTCACAAACTCGTGATGGCCGGCGCTGACGCTCTGCTGAAGTTCTTCACCCGGACTACCTGACGAAGGCGTCGACCAAGCGGTCGAGGTCGGCGGTGGGGTCGCTGGTGAGGCCGCTGTGGATGGGGCTGGGGTGCACGACCGTACTGCGGGGTGCCGCAAGCCAGCGGAATCGCTCGCCGATCCGCGTGGTCGCCGCCGGCCCGCCGTCGGGATCGCCGGCGCAGATCGCGCGGATGTGCTCCAGCGACGCGCACACCACGTCGACATCGACCGCGGGGTCCAACGCCTTCAGCCGTGCGGGTTCCACGTCCCAGGCGGCGCCGAGGAAGTCCAATGCCCGGCAGTAGAGCACCGCGCCGACGTTGACGAACTCGCCTCGCTGGATCCGCGGGGCGGCCCGGAGGATGACGTAGTCGAAGGGGACGAGGTTCATCGCGCACCACCCGGCAGCCACGCGGACCGGTCGGCCAGCCGCGCGGTCAGATGGTCGAGGTACCGCTCCCGGTCACCAGGTGCGATCCACTCGTCGGGCACGAGACCGATCACCTCGGTCAACAACTCCGGGGTGATCTCAGCGGCCAGTTGCGAGTCGATGTCCGGCACGGCCGGGGCGACGTCGCGGAAGACATGGTCGGTGGCGTCGTACGGAAGCCCGGTGAACTTCTCCGCGGACATCCAGGAGTGGTGGAAGTACAACGCGGCTCCGTGGTCGATCAGCCAGAGGTTCTTGTGCCAGACGAGCAGGTTCGTGTTGCGCCAGGACCGGTCGACGTTCGCCACGAACGCGTCCAGCCACAGGATCCGCGCCTGGGTGGCGTCGTCCGGCTTGCCACTGGAACCGTCGTACCCGAACGAGCCGGGCAGGAAGTCGACGGCGAGGTTGAGCCCGGCGCTGCGGATCAGCAGGTCCTGGATCTCCTCGTCGGGCTCGGACTTGCCGATCGCCGGGTCGAGTTCCATCAGCTTCAGCTCGGGCACCCGCAGGCCGAGCCGGCGGAACAATTCACCGACCACAACCTCGGCGACCAGCGCCTTCGGACCCTGGCCCGCGCCGTGGAACTTGAGTACGTACGTGCCGAGATCGTTGCCTTCGACAACACCAGGCAGTGAACCGCCTTCGCGCAGCGGCAACACGTACCGGGTGGCGGTGATGATCGGCAGACTCACGCCGCAGAGCATATGCGTCCGGCACACCCGGCCGGCGGCCCGGGGCACGGTTTCCGCGCGGATCGCGCCGGGTACCGGGGAGCCTCACCTGACCGAGGAGAAGAGTCACTTGAGCCTTCCGTCCATGGGCGTAGAGGAAGAGTTGCTGCTGGTGTCCGCCGACGGCGAGCCGCTGCCGCAGAGCAAGGCGGTCGCCGCCGAGGCCGGCGACATCGACGTGGAACTCGAACTGACCAGGGCCCAGGTCGAGATCAACGCTCCGGTCTGCGAGACCGCGGACGAGCTGCACGAGCAACTGGTGCGGATGCGCTCGAAGCTGGCGGCGGCCGCGGCTGAGCAGGGCGGTCGGCTGTGCGCCATCGCGGTGCCGCCGAGTGGCCGTGCCGCGCAGTTGGTGACGAAGAAGGCGCGGTACCAGCAGATGGAGGCGCGGTACGGGCTGCTCGCCAGGGAGCAAGCGGTCTGCGGCTGCCACGTGCACATCGACGTACCCGACAAGGAAGCCGCGATCCGGGTCAGCAACCACTTTCGCCCTTGGCTGCCCGTGCTGCTCGCGCTGACGGCCAACTCGCCGATCTACCTGGGGTCGGACACCGGGTTCTCGAGCTGGCGATCCATCATGTGGTCGCGCTGGCCCTGCTCCGGCCAACCGCCGTACTTCGAGTCAGCGGATCACTACGACGCGCTGGTCGCGATGCAGCTCGCCTCAGGCAGCATCATGGACGAGCGGATGGTCTATTGGGATGTCCGTCCTTCCACTCACCTCCCGACCGTGGAGGTGCGCGTCAGCGACGTACCGCTGTCTGTCGACGAGACAGTGCTGCTGGCGACTCTGATCCGCGCGCTGGTGATGACAGCGACAGCCGACGGTGGGCTGGGACCGAAGCTCGAGCCGGAGGTACTACGGGCCGCGTACTGGCTTGCTGCCCGCGACGGCCTCGAGGGCAACGGCCTTGACGTGCTGCACGCCGAGTCGCTCCCGATGTCGCAGCTCGTCGGCCTGCTGATCGACCACGTCGGCGACGCCCTGCAAGAGCTCGGCGAACTCGACCGGGTGCGGGAAACCGTCCAGCGACTGATCACCGAAGGCAATGGTGCAATCAGACAGCGCAAAGCCTTCCGTGAGGGCGACGACGTCGTCGCCCTCACGGAAATCAAGCCCTAGCCGCGCAGGAAGTCTTCCAGGCCGTGCAGGTCGTCGGTGTTGAGGTTGTCGACGCCTGCGGCGGTCAGCTCGGTCCAGACGGCATCTCGGGCGGCGCCGCGGACGTCTGGCGTCTCCCAGAACCGCACCTTGTAGCCGGCGTGATGAGCCGTCGTCACGATGTCCTGCAGCTTGGCGCGTTCGGCGGCCGGGAACTCGCCGATACCTCGCCAGGTGAAGTTCTTCGACCAGTTGTCGCTCACCAACGGCATCACCGACGCCGGCAACCCGGAGTTCAGGTCGGACAGTCGGCCGTCGTACCCGGCGTACCGGATCTTCTGTGCCTGCAGGATGTCCAGCGGGCGGTTGCCGCTGATCACCGACGTCACGGCGCCCCGGTGCACGCGGCCGTTCGCGTAGATTGTGCTGATGCCGCGGTACTTCTGCAGTGCCTTGTCGACCGCCGCGTACGTCGTGGGCCCGTCGCTCTTGATGTCGATGAGCAGCTGGAAGTCGCGACCGTGACGGTAGACCTGGCCGCCGTTCGCCCGGACCCGCTGGGCGAGCGGTTCGAGGTACAGGTTCTCCAGGTTCCGGCCAGGGACGGCATCCGTCAGCTCATGGGCGACGCGCAGCTCGCCGTCGACCAGCCAGACGTCGGCCTCGACGCTGTTGAAGCCGCGGTCGAGTGCGTCCAGTAGCGGTCGCCGGTGCTCGTAGTCGTTGTGTGCGTGAGCCGTAGGCAGCGCCTGGACCGCAGGAGCGTCGTACGCACGCGGTAGCCGGAAGCCCGCCTCTGCAGCGACCATACGGACCCGGTCCGGGTAGTCGGAGATGAGACCGTCGACGCCCAGGCCGATCAGCCACTGCATGGTCGCGGGGTCGTCCACCGTCCACGGCACGACCTTCATGCCGGCCTGGTGGGCCGAGCGCACCATGTCGGCGGTGACGTACGGCCGGTACCCCGGGTCGGTCACCTTGCCGCCCTGCGGGAATCCGTGCACCGGGGAGATCGCGGCAGCGCCGAACGACTTCGCCGCCTTCACCAGGTCGCCGCCGAAGTCGTCGATGTCGATCCCGCCGAGCCAGGGCGACCTGCCCGGCTTGCCGGTCTCCAGGAAGTCGTAGTTCGTCAGCGCGACCAGCGGCAGTTCCGGGGCGACCTGACGCATCCGCATCAGCGAACCCCAGTCGAAGCTCTGGATCGTCACCTGGCGGGCGATGTGCGCCTTGCGGATCTCGGCCGCCACGACCTGGACGAACTGTTCGCGCGGCGCGGTCTCGCTCGGCGCGCCGGCCTCGACCTTGGTCTCGACGTTGAGCTTCACACCGTTTGCGTGGAAGCGGTGGACGAGGTCGAACACGTCGCGCAGTTCCGGCATCCGGGCACCCGGGTCGGGGGTCTGGCCGGGGAACTCCGGTTGCGGCAGCGAGCCGCAGTCGAGTTGCCGCACCTGGGCGAGCGTGAGGGTGTTGATGAACTTACCGACGTACGGGTATTCGGGGTCGTCCGGCGTGTACGGCGCGGTGTCCTTGCACTTGGCGCCGCTGACCTTGCGGTCGTGGGTGACCACGGCCCGGCCGTCCTGGGTGATCTGGACGTCGAGCTCGAGCGTGCTCACGCCGAGTTCGAGGCCGCGGCTGAACGACGCGATCGTGCTCTCGACCGTCAGGCCGAGGCCGCCGCGATGTCCTTGGATGTCGAAGTCACGGCGACCGGCAGAGCCCGAGGCGGAGGCCGGCACGGCGACCAGACCCTGGGCGAACAGGCCGGCCGCGAGGGCGAGTGGAAGCAGCGCGCGGGGGAGGCGGCGCATGAGGATGGTCCCTTCGTCGGAGGCGGGGCGTGCGATCCGAGGCCGATCGTGACCCGTTCACGGGACACCCGGCAATCAAGAAGGTAACCAACATAAGGCCAACTGGTAAGCGCCAGGCGCCGACTCAGGGCATCGAAACCACCTGGCGGACCGACTGGGCCTCGGCGACGACCGTCCCGTTCTTGAACGCTCCGTCGAGCTTCCCCGTCGTACGCCGGGTCAGCGTGAGCGTCAAATGGCAGGTACCGCTGTCCCCGGATCGCGGGCTGGCCGAGGCCGTCGGGACAGCTCGGATCAGCCCGACGGCGATCGTCGCGAAGGACCGCCCTGACTCGATCTCCAGGTTGCCGGTCTGGACACACGGCCCTGACCAGGTGAGCAGTTGCGAAGGACCGCCGGCGACCCTGACCTGGACGGCCGTACGCCGGGACAGCTTGGCGCCGGCGACCGGCGCTGCGAGGTGCACCGGCTCAGGGAGCGCCACCGTCGAGCTGGGCGCGGACGTGTTGTCGCCGTCGCGTTCGAGGGTGAAGGTGAACTCTGTACCAGGCGCTGTTGCCTCCAGTTGCCCGGTGTACCTGGTAGCCCCCGCGAATTTGGCGCGGCGCAACTCCTCCGTCAGACCCTGCGCCGAGGCCGTGACCTTCTCCCCGCTGCTCAGCTCGACGTAGGTCAGCGTCCCGACACGGAAGGACGCGGTGAGCTCGGCGGCGTGACCGTTCTCGGGCAGTTGGACCAGCAGGTCGGCAGTCATGCCACTGGTCCGGATGTCAGCGGAGTCCACAGTGGAGCAGCCCGTCACGACCAGGGCAGTGACGAGCAGTACTGCGAGCAGGCGCATCGGACCTCCAACAACGGCAGGGCCGGAAAACTAGCACCGTGGCGGCTCACTCGTACTGCAGGGCCTCCAGGGGGTCGAGGCGGGCGGCGTGACGGGCCGGCCAGATGGCGGCGAAGATGCCGACGACGACCGAGACGACGGCGAAGAGAAGCAGTTGACCGGTCGGTACGGCGAAGCTGATCTCGTCCAGGCGGGCGGCGAGGAGCAGGGCAAGGCCGAGGCCGAGCAAGATCCCGATCACCGCGCCGATGAGTGCGGTGATCACGCTTTCGTGCCGGATCATCCGCTTCACCTGGCGCCGGGTCAGGCCGATCGCCCGCAGCATGCCGAGTTCGCGGGTCCGTTCGAACACGGTCAGGACCAAGGTGTTCACGATGCCGAACAGGCTCACCAGCACCGAGAGCGCGAGCAGCACGTACAAGACGTTGAGCAGGCTCTTGATGCTGTCGGACTGGACCTTCTTGAACTGCTCGCGGGTCAGTGCCTTCGCGTTCGGGAAGGTGCTCAACGCCTGTTGCAGCGCCGCAGTGTTCGCAGCGTTGACGCCGCCGCGGAGGCTGACGAAGGTGTAGAGGTCGAGCGGCTGCGGGTTGGTCGCGTCGAAGGCGCTGGTCGAGATCGTCACGCTGCCGAACGGCGAACCACCGGCCGGTGGCTTGAAGATCCCGCGCACCTGCAACGGAAGGGTCTTGCCGGCCACGGTCTCCAGCGGCAGCGTCGAGCCGACGGCCAGCCCGTGCTTGTCGGCATAGTCGGCGTCGACGACAGCGCCGTCGGCTCCGAGCTCACCGAGAGTCGCCTGCGAACCGGACTTCCAGTCGAATCTGAGCACGTCCGGCGCTTGCTTGTCGACACCGGTGATCTGGATCGTCTCGCCGAACGCCCGGCCCTGACCGCCGCGCACACTCGAGAGCGCGTCGACCCCGGGCACCGTCGCGACGGCCGCGGCCACGGTCGGCGGCAACGGGCTGAAGTTGTTCTGCGCGGTGATCGCGTAGTCCCCACTGAAGATCTTGTCGACAGCTTCCTCGAACGGCCTGATGATCCCGGCGCCGAGCGTTGCCACCAACGTGACCAACGCCAGCCCGATCATCAGCGCGGCCGCGGTCGAAGCGGTCCGATGCGGGTCGCGCCGGCTGTTCTGGCCGCCGATCCCGACGGCCGGCCGGTCACTCAGTACGCCGGGGAACTCCGCGGGCCACTCCGGCTGCCAGGAGGTGACCGCACGGCGTACGGCCATCAGGGCCACGATCACCAACAGGACGGGGTTCAGCAGAGCACCCAACAGCAACCCGCCGAGGCGGCTCGCCATCGATCCGGGACCCCAGAAACCTCGCCTGAGAAGCCAGTACGGCAGCGAGAACAGCGGCCAGGCAACGATCGACAAGATGAGCACCGACCACCGTGCGACCGGATCCGACGCCGCAGCGAGCGGACGCACCAACCTCGCCGAGAACAAGGCGATACCGATGAAGATCAGCAGTACGCCGATGGCCAGTAGCCCCAGCAACGCTCCGGTGGACAGACCGTCGACGAACAACCCGCTCACCACCAGCGCGACCCCGAGCACGGCGAGCAGCGCGGCACCCAACGGACGGAAGCGGTGGAACCTCCCCGGCGGCAGCTTGGCGCCCTCGCGGACGGCCGCGATCGGCGGGACCCGGGTCGCACGCCAGGCGGGCCGCAGGCTGGCCAGCAGCGTGACCAGGACACCGACCGCCAAGGCGACGACGACGGTCCTGGTGCGGAACACGAGTCCGTTGTTGGGCAGGGTCAACCCGGCGGCGTCGAAGATCTTGAACAATCCGGTGGCGATCCCGAGCCCGAGGAACAAGCCGGCCACCGCGGACACCAGTCCGGTCACCAGCGCCTCGAGGACCACCGAGTTGAGGACCTGGCGACGGGACGCGCCCAACGTCCGCAGCGTGGCGAACTCGCGGGTCCGCTGGGCGATCGTGATCGACAGCGAGTTCGCGATCACGAACGAGCCGACGAACAACGCGATCCCGCCGAACACGAGCAGGAACGTCCGGAAGAAGGTCAGGAAGCTCGAGGTGCCCTTGGCATCCTCGGCCGCCTGGTCGTCGGCGCTGCGCACCTGGGTACCGGCGGGCAGGATCTTCTGCACCGCGTCGACGAGTTGCTGGGTGGAGACGCCGTCCTTGGCCGCGAGCAGGATCTGGTCGAGCTTGCCGGGTTTGTCGAAGAGTTGCTGCGCGGTCGCCAGATCGAAGCCAGCCAGCGTCGCCCCGCCGATGGACGAGACCGCCCCGAACTCGACCAGCCCCGAGATCTGCATCCGCTGCACGGCGCCCCGAGCCTGTACGCCGATCGTGTCGCCGGTCGCGAACTTCTTCGCCTCCGCCGTCTTCGTGTCGATCACCACCTGGCCCGCGGTCGGCCAGGCACCTTTGACCAGCGTCAGCGTATTGAACTCGGGCCGGGCCGGGTCGACGCTGAAGCCGAGGTTGGGCGCGCCGCCGAAGACGACCGCCTTGCCGTCACGGCCGATCAGCTGCGCCTGTCCACCGACCGCCCCGCCGGCCGCACCGACCTCGGGAAGTTCGGCGACCTTGGCGAGCAGTCCCTGGTCGAACGGCGGGGCCGTGCCGGCGTTGTCCTGCGACAGTTCGAACGCGGCCTTGCCGGTGATCGCGGCGTCGGTGTTCTTGTAGTTCTCCGTGAAGATCGAGTCGAAGGCCGACGAGATCGAGTCGGTCAGCACGAAGGTGCCCGACACCAGTGCCACGCCGAGAATGACCCCGATCGCGGTCAGCGCGGTCCGCAGTTTCCGGCCGAGCAGCCCGCGCAACGCGAACCGGATCATTGCAGGTCCAGCGAGTCGATGATCTGCAGGATCTCGCCCTGGCTGGTCCGGCCGGTCTCCTTCACGATCTCCCCGTCGGCCAGGAAGAGCACCCGGTCGGCCATCGCGGCCGCGCGGGCGTCGTGGGTGACCATCACCGTGGTCTGGCCGTAGTCGTCGACCGAGCTGCGCATCAGGTGCAGGATCTCGCTACTGGTCCGGGAATCCAGGTTGCCGGTCGGCTCGTCCGCGAAGATCACCGTCGGCCGCGAGACCAGGGCGCGGGCGATCGCGACGCGTTGCTGCTGCCCGCCGGACAGCTCCGCCGGGCGGTGGGTGAGCCGGTCCGTGAGGCCGACCCGGGCGATCAGCTCGTCGAAGTACGCCGGGTCCGGCTTCTCGCCGGCGATGGTCAGCGGCAGGACGACGTTCTCGCGTGCGGTCAGCATCGGCAGCAGGTTGAAGAACTGGAAGATGAAGCCGATGTGCTTGCGGCGCAGCTTCGTCAACGCGTCGTCGCCGAGCGTGGTGATCTCGGTGCCGTCGATCCGCACCGATCCCGAGGTCGGCTTGTCCAGGCCGGCCAGGATGTGCATCAGGGTCGACTTGCCCGAACCCGACGGACCCATCACCGCGGTCAACCGGCCGGCCGCGACCTGCACGCTGACTCCCCGGAGTGCGTGAACCGCCGTGTCGCCCTCGCCGTACGTTCGCTCCAGGCCGGTCGCGACGACCACCGAAGCTTGTTCGTCCGTGTTCCCCACCATGCCGATCATCGCCCTCCCCGGCCGATCAGATGTGCTGAGTCTCCTCGGGTTCACGGGCCGGCGAAAGGGTATTTAGCCCTGACTGGACCCTGATCGGTTCGACCGGACCTCGGGCCCGATCCGGGCCGAGGTCTTGCACTCGTCAGACGGTGGCTTTACCTTCAGCTAATCGTTAGGAAAGTTTCCTAACAGCAAGAGGCAGCTGCAGCGCCTTTCCCGCCCCACCGCCCGGAGGATCCGCTGATGTCGTACCTACTTCGAGGGCTGACCGCTGCCGCGGTCGTCACCGCAGCCCTGTTCGCCCAACCCGTCCTGGCCCCTTCGGCCTCGCAGGCCGCCGACACCCTGCTCTCGCAGGGAAAGCCCGCCACGGCATCATCGATCGAGGGTAGCGTCTTCGAGGCCGGCAAGGCCGTCGACGGCAACTCCGCCACCCGCTGGGCCAGCGTCGAAGGCCATGACCCGGAGTGGATCAGGGTCGACCTCGGCGCCACCGCGAGCATCACCCGGGTCAAGCTCAACTGGGAGGCCGCTTACGCGAAGTCCTACAAGATCCAGACCTCCGCCGACGGATCGGTCTGGACCGACGCCTTCTCCACCACGACCGGCAACGGTGCGCTCGACGACCTGACTCTGTCGGGCAGCGGCCGCTACGTTCGCGTCTACGGCACCGCCCGCGGTACGGCGTACGGCTACTCGCTCTGGGATCTCGAGGTCTACGGCACGACCGGTGGCGGCACGGGCGACACCACACCGCCCAGTACGCCGGGGAACCTCGCGGCAACCGCCACTACCTCAAGCAGCGTGTCTCTGGCCTGGAACGCGTCCACGGACAACGTCGGGGTCACCGGATACGTCATCTCTCGCAACGGCACCGAGGTCGCGACTACGAGCGGCATTGGCACGACGTACACCGACACCGGCCGCACTGCCTCGACCAGCTACACCTACACGGTCAAGGCGCGCGACGCCGCCGGCAACGTGTCCGGCGCGAGCAATGCGGTCACTGCGACCACGCAGGCCGGCGGTAGCGGACCGGCCGTCCCCTTCGGTAGCCACCAGTTCCAGTACGCGGCCGGCATGCTCACGCCGTCGGGGAGCCAGGCAACGCTCGACCAGAAGGTGGTCGACTATTACCAGCAATGGAAGGCGGCGTTCGTCAAGCAGAGCTGCGGCAACGGCTGGTACCAGATCATCTCGCCGGACGCCGATCACCCGTACGTCGCTGAGGCTCAGGGCTACGGCATGGTCGTCACAGCGACCATGGCAGGCGCCGACCCCGCCGCCAAGACGATCTTCGACGGCTTGGTGAAGTACATGCTTGCCCACCCCTCGGTGAACAACGCCGACCTGCTGGCTGCCGAGCAGGACACCTCCTGCAAGAGCGTGAACGGCTCCGACAGCGCGACCGACGGCGACATGGACGTTGCCTACGGCCTCTTGCTGGCCGACAAGCAGTGGGGGAGCGCCGGCACCTACAACTACAAGCAGCTGGCGATCAAGCACATCAACGCGATCAAGGCGGGCGAGATCAACCCGAACACCAACCTGCTCACCTTCGGCGACTGGAGCACCTCCGGTGACGCCACCTACAACATGTCCCGTACGTCGGACTGGATGATCGACCACTTCCGGGCCTTCAAGGCGGCCACCGGCAACTCCGCCTGGGACACCATCCGTGCCAAGCACCAGACCGTGATCACCTCGCTGCAGGCGAACTACGCGTCCAGCACCGGCCTGCTGCCCGACTTCGTGATCAACACCAACACCGCCCCGAAGCCCGCGACCGGACAGGTCCTGGAGGACCCGAACGACGGCGCCTACTGGTGGAACGCCTGTCGCGACCCGTGGCGGATCGGAGCCGACGCGGTCACCAGCGGCGACAGCGCCTCACTCGCTGCGGCCCGCAAACTGAACAGCTGGATCAAGTCCAAGACCGGCGGCAACGCGAGCAGCATCGCCACCGGTTACAAGCTGAACGGAACGGCGATCGACTCCAGTAGCGACGCCGCCTTCTTCGCGCCGTTCGCCGTCACCGCCATGACGGACTCGGGCAGCCAGGCCTGGCTCGACGCGATCTGGACCAAGATGCTGAACACCCCGGTCGACACGAGCAGCTACTACGCCGCGAGCATCCAGCTCCAGGTGATGATCACCGCCACCCACAACCACTGGGTGCCCTAGTCGCCGATCCCGCGCGGCCGGCCTCGGTCGGCCGCGCGGGTGCGAGGTCAGCCCTCGCAGGAGTCGACGTGACTCTTCACGGTCGAGCTGAAGTGACTGCTGTAGACGTAGGTGTTGCTGTTCGTCTTGTACCAGAGGTTGTTGTAGTCGTTGTAGAGCCAGCAGGCGATGCCGACGGTCGTGCCGGCCGAATATGTCCGGGTCTTGGAGCAGGCCTCGTACGGCCCGGTGCGGGCCGGCGTCGAGTTCAGCGTCTTCGCGTTGTAGATGAAGCCACCGCCGGGCATCGCGCCGCAGGTCACCGAGACGGAATCGGCGCCGGCCTCCGCGGCCTGGGCGGTCTGGACGGCCGGGAGGAAGGCGAGGGCGGTCACGGCGCTGGCCGCGGCGAGAGTGACGAGGCGATTCATGGATTCCTGTCCTGTGACTGATGAGGCGGAAGGGACAGAAAGTAACTTACAAGTATCCCCCGGTCACGGGCACCGAAGTACCGGCCGGGGGAGAGGATTTGGGGCGTCGGACCGGGAAGCGCCTCACGGCGCGTGGCCGCTCGAAGCGGCTTAATTTGGGACCCGGGGCTACCGCGGCCCGACACCTCAGACAGTATAACGGGTCCGCAAACGCCTTGTCCTGTTGGGTTTTCTCCTCATAGCACCCTGGCTTGCCAGATGCAAGACAGCGCGCCCGATCACCAGAGCTGGCCCGCTCGTTCGGTCCGTGCGGCGGTCTGCAACTGGTCGGCCATCTCGAGCAGTTTCGACGCCGAGAGCACCTGCCCGTGGCCGTCGCCGGCGAGATGGGCCCGGCCGGTCGCCACGATCCGGGCGAACGCCGCGGCCCGGTCCAGGGTGGTCGCGAAATCGCCGGCCGCGACACCCCGCAGTACGGCGTCGACCATCTGCCGTACTTCGGTCGGGCCGGGCGGGTCGGCGACACCGGCGACCACCGCGTGCACTTCGGCGTACTCGCGACCCGTGGCGTACTCGCGGGACACCTCTTCGGCATGCGAGTGCACCCAGGAACGCAGCAAGTACAGGCGCCACAGTGCTCCTGGCAACGAGTCGGACGGGCTGTCGGACCACAGGTCGGCCAGTTCGTCGAGACCGTAGTCGTCGGCGAGCTTCACCACGCGTGCGATCACATCCGCGTCCTCGGAGGACCGCGCACCACGGACCAGCAGTTCCGCGGTGCGGTGCGCGACCTCGGCGACCGCCGCCGGGTCGGAGGCGCCCGGCAGCGAGTCGAACAGCTTGTTACCCGGCAGGATCGGCCGGCGCGGAGTAGGTACCGTCACCTGCTCAATGGTGCCCGACGCCTCGCGAGCCCGCATGCCGACCGCTGTGTTAGCCCATCGGCTCGGTCAGCTCAGCTGCGTTTCGCGGCCCGCCGCCCCGGTCGGTCAGTACAGTCGAGGTATGGCAGGTGGGCGGAGTCGGCTGGCGAAGAGCATGGTCAAGTACGGCGTGCGGTACGGGCCGATGGCGTTCGAGGCCGTCAAGCACGGCCGTGAACCTGCACAGCAGGCACTCCAGGCCGCGTTGGCGAAACGCTCCGCCCGGAAGAAGGCGCTCGAGCATGCTCTGACCGTTCGCGACGGCTCTCTGCTCAAGGTGATCAAGGAGGGGCAGGCGGTCTTCTTCGTCTTCAGTGGCGACGCGATCGTCACGACCTATCCGCCGGTGCCGCAGTCGTCGTACCCGGAACTGCTCCGCCATGCGGACCTGGACCGGCGCGAGAGCGCCGCCGAGCTGGCCGCCCGGCGGCCGAAACTCGCCGACCGGTTGCCCCGGGTTCCCGGCCGGGCGCGCAAGGGTTGACGCGGGCGTAACATCCCGGACCCGGTGAGGCAACACCTCCCGCGCACAGTGGACTGATCCCCGTCTCCGTTTCGGACGGGTGTTCCACGAGGGAGGGCGTACCCATGCTCTGGAAGATCAGGACCGAACTCGCCGACCGGCCGGGCGCACTGGCCGAACTCGCAGCACGGTGTGGTGCCGACGAGATCAACATCCTCAGCCTGGAGGTCTTCACCGCCGAGTCCGGCGCTGTGGACGAGCTAGTGGTGTCCACTGGTGTCGGCTGGACCGCAGAGACGCTCACTGCTCTGGTCGCAGAGGCAGGCTGCGTCCGTACGACGGTTCGCCCCTGCCAGGCCGATGTCCTGAACGACGCCCCGACCAGATACCTCCGTGCCGTACTGCGGCTGCTCGACGACCCCATGTCGGTCGACGAGGAACTGGAGAACCTGCAGGGCTTCGACGAGTACACCCCGGCCGAGTGGGCCAGGGCGGACGTACTGGTGGAGATCGCCGGCCGACTGGTCGAGCGTGACCAGGGCGTCGTACAGGAGGGCCCGCGACCAGGCACCGGCGTACCGGAGTTGCGTCGGGCCACTGTCGAGGACGCCGAGGCCGTAGTGGCGATGCACGAGCGCTGTTCGTACGAGAGCCGCACACGCCGCTACCACGTGCCCATGGCGAAGCTCACCACCCGTACTGCGCGGCACCTGTCCGCGCCCGCCGGTGGCATCTCCGTGGTCGCCTCTGTCGGTGACGCGATCGTAGGCATGGCCACTGCTGCTCCCTGGGACGAACTGGGCAGCACCGCGATGGAGATGGCCGTGCTGGTCGAGGACGGCTGGCAGAACCAGGGCCTGGGGAGTCAGCTGCTGCGGCGAGTGATCCAGGAGGCCCGGGAGCTGGGAGCGGACCGGGCCGTGTGCATGGTGCAACCCGAGAACGTCGCCATGCTGCGCACTGTCGAGGGACTGCGGATGCGGACCAGGGTGGTGCAGGATAGCGGTCATCTGATGGTGACCGTCGCACTGTCCGATCAGAGCCTGTCGCATGCGGTGGATCGGCCACCGGTGCCCTATCGTCAGACGCGTGCCATCCCTGCCCACCGGTCGCAATCCGCACGGTCTCTTGGTCAACCTGCCCGCGAGCACTCGCTCGCCGGTGGTGGAGCTGTCGCGGCGACTGCTGATCGCGCTGGGGCTGTTGATCCTGATGGTGCTCATCGTTCTGGTCGACCGTGACGGCTACAAGGACACCTACGACGGCCGCGTCGGCTTCATCGACAGCATCTACTACGCGACCGTCACGCTGACCACGACCGGGTACGGCGACATCACGCCGGTGACGCCCACTGCCCGGCTGGTCAACGCCTTCATCGTCACGCCACTGCGGATCTCCTTCCTGGTGGTACTGGTCGGCACCACCCTGGAAGTCTTGGCGAACGAAGGTCGCCGCGTCATGCGCGACACACGATGGAGGAAGCGCATGAAGGACCATGTGGTCGTCGTCGGCTACGGCACCAAGGGCCGTTCGGCCGTGCAGACCCTGCTCAGCAACGGCGTCAAGCGCGAGAAGATCGTGGTGATCGACCCGCGCGCCACCGCGATCGGTGACGCGGGCAACGATCAGATCGCCGCCTTCCACGGCGACGCGACCAACCGGACCGTACTGCGCCGGGCCGAGGTCGTCGCCGCCCGCGAGGTCATCGTCACAACGGATCGTGACGACTCCGCGGTGCTCGTCACCCTGGCCGTCCGACAGTTGAACCCGAAGGCGCACATCGTCGTCGCCGTCCGCGAAGAGGACAACGTCCCGCTACTCCGCCAGAGCGGCGCGGACGCCGTCGTCACCTCGTCGGAGGCCGTCGGCCGGCTCCTCGGTCTGTCGGCGGTCAGCCCGAACCTGGGTGAGGTGATGGAAGACCTCCTCACGTACGGCGAAGGCCTCGAGGTCGCCGAACGCCCGGTCCTCGGCCGCGAGGTCGGCAAGGCGCCGTCCTCGGTGCCGGACCGAGTCGTCTCCGTCGTCCGCGACGGCAAGGTCCACCGGTACTACGACTCGTCCGTCTCGGTGCTGGCCGCCGGCGACAAACTCATCGTCGTCCGGCCGGCCAAGGAAACGCCCTGGGCCGAACGCCCGGGCGCGGACGACCAGGAAGAGTAGTTCACCCCTCGCCGCCGCCTACGGCAGGTTGGCTCCCACCCACCCGAGACGCCGGCTCCTACGTCGCCTGCTGAAGCAGGTGCGTCGCTTGGGCCGCAGTGACGGCATCCGGGGTTGGTGGGATTGGAATGCGCTGAAAGCGCGCCACGATCTCGACCCTCCGCTGGAGGAGTTGGCTACCGTCGCTGAGCGGCACCCGAGGGTGCGGCCGGTGGAGGGCAGACGACGAGGGCAGCCCGGATTGCATCTGAGAGCCCGACTGCTCGGGTCGAGGGTGATCGCGCGGGACTCAGCTGATCGGGATGGCAGGTGCTGACCCGCAACTCGCCTTGACGGATCGGCAGAAGGCAACCCGCACCCAGCCGGGAGGCGCGACGGAGGAGCGCCGGATGGGGTGGGTGGGAGCCAGACGCCGGAGGACGCGACGAAGGAGCGCCCGTAGGTGGCGGCGTGGGTTGAACACGCTCGGCAACCTTCGGACCACACCGTTGACTGGTCTTGCGAGGGCGTCCTATGGTGTGATCTGTAAACGATTACAAGAACGATTACAGGAGGCCGCGTGAGTCGTCCGACGGTTGCCGGTGTGGCCCGGGCTGCTGGGGTTTCGGTGGCTTCGGTGTCGCGCGTGCTGAACGGGTTGCCGGCCACCGAGGAGATGGTCGGGCGGGTTCAGCGGGCCGTCGAGGAGCTCGGGTACGTGCCGGACGCACGGGCGCGGTCGCTGAAGGTGGGGCGGACGTTTCAGCTCACGCTCGCTGTCGCCGATGTCGGTAACCCGGTCTACGTGACGATGATGCGCGCCGTGGAGGAGGTCGTGTCAGCCGCCGGTTATCGGCTCGTCGTGACCACCACCGGGCCGGATGTCGCGGACGAGGTTGCGCTGGTGCGGGGGATGGCTCGCGGGTACGCCGACGGCCTGGTGATCAGCCCGCTGCGGGTCGACGACGACCTGATCAAGTCGATCCGCGAGTGCGACGTGCCGGTGGTTGTCGCAGGCAACGTGCCGGCCAGCGCCGGTGTCGACACGATCCGCGCGAACTCGCCGAAGGGGATGCTGCTCGCGGTCGAACACCTGCTGCAGAAGGGCCGCCGCCGGATCGCCTTCCTGAACGGACCGCGCGACACGGTTCCCGGTACGGCGCGCGCGAAGGGCTTCGCCGAGGCGATGAAGGCGAACGGGCTGCGACCGGTGGCCGAGGTCGAGGCGGCCGACTTCACCTTCGCCGCGGGCCGCGAGGCCGGCCGCGAGTTGCTGTCCGGGCTGGGTGCCGGCTCGAATCGCGCCGATGCTCGAGGCGTGGCCCCGGGCGACCGCGGCAGGGCTGGTGTCGCTGGTGGCCCCGCTGCCAAGCGCCGCAGATCGGCCCCCGACGCGGTGATCGCGGCGAACGATCTGCTCGCGGTCGGGTTGATGCACGAGCTCGCGGCCGTAGGGCTCGAAGTACCGAGGGATGTTGCTGTGGTCGGGATGGACGACAGCGAGCTGGCCGAGCAGTCGTTCCCCCCGCTGACGAGTGTGAACCTCGGTTCCGCCGAACGGGGGCGGCGGGCCGCTGAGTTGCTGCTGGCAAGGATCGACGACGACACCCGTACGCCGCGGCGCATCGTCGTGCAGCCGACCCTCAGTGTCCGGAGGTCGACCCCATGAGCGCCGTCACCACAGGCAGGCCGAAGCAGAACAGGGAAGCGATCTACCTGTTCCTGCCCGCGCTGCTTCCGATCCTGCTGTTCAGCGTCTACCCGTTGCTGCGCGGCCTCGCGCTCGGTTTCACCGACGCGAAGGCGGGCCTGCACGTTCAGACCAACTTCATCGGCTTCGGCAACTTCAGCAAGTTGCTGCACAACGATCTGTTCTGGTCGTCGTTCAAGATCGGCTTGATCTGGACGTTGTCCGTGACGATTCTTCAGTTCGTGGCGGCGCTCGGCCTCGCCTTGTTGCTGAACACGAACCTCCGCTTCCGTGGCGTCGCCCGTACGCTCGCGCTGATCCCGTGGGCGATGCCCCCGGTGGTGGTCGCGATCATGTGGCGGTTGCTGCTGCACCCGACCAACGGACCGGTCAACGAGATCCTGCAGAACCTGCATCTGACCGACCATCCGATCAACTTCCTCGGCAACTTCAGTACTGCGTTGCCGGCGGTGATCGTGGTCGGGATCTGGGTCGGCATGCCGATGACCACGGTGACCCTGCTCGCCGGTCTGCAAGGCATCGACAGGTCCCTGTACGAAGCGGCGGCCGTGGACGGCGCGGGCGGGTGGCACCAGTTCTGGAACATCACCCTGCCGCAACTGCGGACCGTGATCGTGGCGATCACCAGTCTGGACATGATCTGGAACTTCAATTCGTTCGGCCTGGTCTACGTGCTGACCGCGGGCGGTCCGGGTGGCAAGACGATGCTGCCGATGCTGTTCGCCTACAACGAGGCGTTCCGGTACGGGAACTTCGGGATGGCGGCCGCGATGGGTGACGTGATGGTCGTGATCATCATCGTGTTCCTGGCCTTCTATCTGCGCAACCGGCTGAGGAGCCAGGCATGAGCCGGCAACGTTTGGGGACGGCGCCCGCCACCCGCGCCGCGCAGTACGTCGCGGTCGTCTGCTACCTGATCTTCCTAGGGTTCCCGCTGCTCTGGCTGATCTCCACCTCGCTGAAGTCGCCGCAGGAGTTCGCGAGCATCGATCCCTCCTTTCTGCCCAAGCATCCGGACTTCTCGAACTTCACGGATGCGCTGGAGGAGCAAGGGCTGGTCCGGTCGATGCTGAACTCCTTGCAGGTCTCGGTCGCGTCGACCGTGCTCGTGCTGATCGTCTCGTTGCCGGTGGCGTACGCGCTGGCCAGGTTCCGCAGCCGGCTGCGGCCGATCACCAACGGGTGGATCCTGGTCAGCCAGGTGTTCCCGGTGATCCTGATCGTGATCCCGCTGTTCATGATCCTGCGGCCGCTGCACCTGACCAACACGATCCCGGGCGTGGTGATCGTCTACACGGTCTGGTCGATGCCGTTCGCCCTGTGGATGCTGCAGGGGTACGTCGCCGCCGTACCGCGAGAGCTCGAAGAGGCCGCGTCCGTCGACGGCGCCAGCCGGGTCCGCACCATCGTGTCGATCGTGATGCCACTGCTCAGGCCGGGGCTGATCGCGACCGCCATGTTCACCTTCATCTCGGCGTGGAACGAGTTCTTCTTCGCCCTGGTCCTGCTGCAGGACCCACAACTGAAGACGTTGCCGCTGGTACTCGCCCGCTTCGTCGGTGCGGAGGGCCAGGTCCAGTTCGGACCCCTCGCGGCGGCGTCCGTCCTTGCCACTGTTCCCAGCCTTGTTTTCTTCGCCTTCCTGCAGCGCCGGTTGACCTCCGGCTTGCTCAGTGGCGCTGTCAAGGGTTAGAGAATCCCCTGAGGAGATGCAATGAAAAAGGTACTGATCTCGTTGCTGGCGGCAAGCGCCTTGGTGACGCTCGCGGCCTGCGGCGACGACAAGGGGTCCGGTTCGGGCTCCGGTGACTCGAACGAGAAGGTGACGCTGAAGTTCCAGAGTCTCGCCTTCCAGAAGACCACGGTCGCCGCGACCAAGAAGATCGTCGCGGACTGGAACGCGGCCAACCCGAACACCCAGGTCGAATACGTCCAGGGCAGCTGGGACTCGGTGCACGACCAGTTGGTCACGCAGTTCCAGGGCGGCACCGCGCCCGACGTCATCCAGGACGAGTCGGCCGACATCACCGGCTTCGCGAACCAGGGGTACCTCGCCGACCTCTCGCCGTACCTGAGTCAGGAGACGAAGGACGCCGTGTCGAAGGGTGTCTGGGACACCGTGTCGAGCGACGGCAAGGTGTTCGCCGCGCCGACCCTGCTGCAGTCGTACGTCGTGTTCGGCAACACCAAGCTGCTCAAGCAGGCCGGGATCTCCACCACCGGCGATTCGCTCAGCTGGGACGACCTGCAGGCGAACGCCAAGAAGCTCACGGCCGGCGGCAAGTACGGACTCGGCTGGGGCCTGAAGAGCCCGACCGCGACCGTGCTGAACCTCGGGATGAACTTCGACGGCACGTTCTTCGAGGGCACCGGCCGCGACGCCAAGGCGAAGATCGGCGACCCGGAACTCGAGGTGCCGAAGCGGATCCACGCGATGGCCTACACCGACAAGTCGATCGACCCGACGTCGCTGACCCAGAGCGGTTCCGACGTACTGCCAGGGTTCTTCGGTGGCAAGTACGCGATGATTGTCGGCGGCAACTATGCGGCGCAGCAGATCGTCGAGCAGGGGCCGAAGGGCTTCGAGTGGGAGGTACTGCCGCCGCTGAAGGGGACGTCGGAGAAGCAGGCGGCGAACCCGCAGACCCTGTCGGTACCGGCCGAGGGCAAGCACGTGAAGCAGGCGGCGCAGTTCATCGACTACTTCATGAAGGCCGACAACCTCGCCGCGGTCGGCCAGGGCGACTGGCTGATCCCGACCACGCAGGCGGCGCGCGACGCGATCGCCAAGGCCACCGGTGGCAAGAACGGCTGGACCCAGACGCTGGCCAGTGGTGCCGAACTGACCAAGGCGCCGTTCCAGAGCGTGGAGAACTACCCGAAGTGGAAGGACCAGATCGCCACTCCGGCGCTGCAGGAGTTCCTGGCGAACAAGATCGATCTCGCCACGCTGGGCAAGAAGCTGAGCGACGGGTGGGGACAGGTCAACGGCTGATGCCTGAGAATGCCAGTACTTCCCTGCTCGAAGACAAGTCGGTGGGTGCCCTCGTCGGCTCGGCGGTCGGTGACGCGATCGGTGGTGCCGTCGAGGGCTGGAGCCCCGAGGCGATCCGGGAGCGGCACGGCGGCTGGGTGACCGGCATCGTCGGTCCGTGGTACGACGACTGGCGCAACGCGCGGCCGATCGCGCCGTACCACAAGGGCGACGGGCACATCACCGACGACACCTTGATGACACACGCGCTGGTCGAGGTGTACGACGAACGCCGCCAGCACCTCGATGCCTATGCGATCGCCGAGTCGCTGGTGCCGAAGCTGCTGATCGGGAAGCGCTGGGTTCCGGAGTTGGAGACCGACGCTCTCTTGTTGCAGCGGGTGTTTCTGGCCGAGAAGTGGTTGGTGGCGCGGTTGCACTACGGGCACAACGATCCGCGCGAGGCCGGCGTCGGCAACATCGTGAACTGTGGCGCGGCGATGTACGTGGCGCCGGTCGGGATCGCCAACGCCGGTGATCCCGCCGGGGCCTATGCCGAGGCGATCGATCTGGCCGGCGCGCATCAGTCGAGCTACGGACGAGAGGCGGCCGGAGTGTTTGCGGCCGCGGTCGCGGCGGCGATGATGCCTGAGGCAACGGCTTCGTCGGCGGTGGCGGAGGCGCTCTCCCTGGCGAAGGACGGGACGCGGGCGGCGGTCGAGGCCGTCGCGGCAGCCGCGGACGGGCTCGACGACTGGGAGCAGGCGATTCCTGTCCTGCGGCGCGCGGTCGAGCCGTTCGACACGGTCGGACCGGACTATCGCGACCAGTCGCTCGATGCCCGGCGACCGAGCCGGACGAAGGCGATCGAGGAGTTGCCGGTCGCGCTCGGGTTCGTGCTCGTGTCGGGTGGCGATGTGCGGCAGGCGGTGCTCGGCGGGACCAACTACGGGCGCGACGCCGACTCGATCGCGTCGATGGCGGGCGCGATCACGGGTGCGCTGAGCGGAGCCTCCGGCGTACCGGGGGACTGGGCGGCGGACATCGCTGAGGCGAGCCGGACGGATCTGGAGCTGCCGGGGCGGGTGATGGCGTCGGTCGCGGCGGAACTGCACGAGTCCGACGCGCGCCGCTGGTCGCGTCGGAGTGAATCGTTGGAGAGACTGAGGCGATGAGACTGACCTGGGTGCAGCCGGAGGATTTGCTGCCACACCAGCTGGTCCAATCCCGCGCGGAGGGCGTCGACGTCACCGACATCGAGTCCCGCTGGCGAGACGCAGGCGGTACGACGGAAGCCCCTGTCTCCGGCGCCTCGGACAAACCGGCCCCGCCCGTACTACGAACCCTCGCCCGAGAACTCCTCGACGAGCTCGACACCCGCACTCCCGAGTGGACCCCACCCCAGATCCCACAGCTACCACTGCTCGGCGACGCCGCCTCCGCTACGCGGGCCGGCTGGGCGGGGGGCAAAGCGCTGGGCCGCGGTGCGGACTCGCCGGGCTCGGCTTCGCTTCGCTCGCCTGGGTTGGACGGGCGGGTGTTGGGCGCCTGGGTGGGGCGGGCGGCGGGAAACCTGTTGGGGAAGCCGGTGGAGAAGATTCCTCGGGAGGGGATCAGGGAGATTCTTCAGAGTTCGGGGCAGTGGCCGTTGGGGCGGTATGTGACTGCGGTGGGGGTACCGGACGAGGTGCAGCAGAGGTGGCCGTGGAATCGGCGGTCGAAGCCGATCAGTTTGCGTGAGGTGATCGATGGGATGCCGGAGGATGACGATCTCAACTTCGCGATCCTTGCCTTGCAGTTGGTAGAGCGGCACGGGGACGGGCTGACCACGGAAGATGTCGCCACGGCTTGGTTGAACGATTTGCCGGCCGGGCGGGTGTTCACGGCTGAGCGGGTGGCCTACCGCAACCTGCTCGAGGGTGTGGAGCCGGAGCGAGCTGCCGTGATCAGGAACCCGTTCCGAGAGTGGATCGGTGCGCAGATCCGCACCGACGTCTACGGGTGGGTGCACCCCGGTGATCGGACCGCCGCGGCGCGGTTGGCGCTGACCGACGCGCGGTTGAGCCACACGGGCGCAGGGGTCGACGGCGCCATCTGGGTAGCCGCGATGTCAGCTGCCGCGCTGGTGCTCGACGATCCGCGCGAGGTGGCGCTTGCCGGGCTGGAGGCGATCGCTCCGGATGGTGAGATCGCCCGAGCGGTGCGCTTCGGCTTGGCCCTCGCCGATGATCCACTGGACGACGCGCTGGACCGGCTGCACGCGGAGTACGGGCACCTGCACTGGGTGCACTCGGTCAACAACAGTGCGCTCACGGCGTACGCGCTGACGGCCCCGGATTTCGCCACCGGGATCGGTCGCGCGGTGATGGGAGGGTGGGACACGGACTCGGCCGGTGCGACGACCGGTGCGGTGCTTGGCGCGGTGCTCGGGGTTCCGGCAGAGTGGGCCGGACCGTTGGACGACCGGCTGGCCACGAGCCTGCCGGGGATGAACCAGGTCGCGATCAGCGAACTGGCAGCACGGACTGTGGAGGCGGCATCGATGGTGGGCGAGCGTGGCTGACGTCGTCGTCGTGGGAAGCGCGAACGTGGACCTGGTGTTGCCGGTGCAGCGGATCCCGCGACCGGGCGAGACCGTTCTCGCGAGCGGCTTGTCCCGCGGCCCCGGCGGCAAGGGCGCGAACCAGGCCGTGGCCGCGGCCCGGGCCGGAGCGTCGACCGCTTTCGTCGCCTCGCTCGGAGCGGACGAGTCCGGCGAGTTGTTGCGGACGGCCCTGACCGAGTCGGGCGTCGACCTGTCGCTGGTGTCGACAACCAGTACGCCGACCGGTACGGCGATCATCACCGTCGCGGCCGATGGCGAGAACTCGATCGTCGTCGCGCCGTCCGCGAACGCCGAGCTCGCGCTCTCCGCCGAAGCTCTCAGCGCGATCCGGTCGGCGAAGGTCGTGCTCGCCCAGCTGGAGATCCCGTTCCCGACCGTCCAGGCCGCGGCCGAGGCGAGTTCGTACTTCGTCCTCAACGCGGCGCCGGCGGCCGAGCTGTCCGACGAGCTGCTCGCCCAGGTCGATCTGCTGGTGGTGAACGAGACCGAGGCGGAGGCGGTCGGCGGATTGTTGCTCGATCGCGTCCCCGCCGCGGTGATCACACTCGGGGCCGAGGGCGCGGTGATCCTGACCCGCGGTGCGGCGGAGGTCCGGGTGCCCGGCGTACCGGTCGAGGTGGTCGACACGACGGCTGCGGGAGACACCTTTTGCGGGGTTCTCGCGGCGACATTGGCTGCCGCGTCAACTAGTTCGGCAAATACCGGTTCAGTTACGGTGGGCGACCTGACGAATGCGGTCCGACGCGCTAACGTTGCTGCTTCATTGAGCGTTAAAACGGCGGGAGCGATCCCTTCGGTGCCACACGGGGAAAACATCGACGCGCGTGCTGCGGAGGTATACCTGTGAACCCCCTCGTGCCCCGGCCGATCGACCTGCCGGCCAAGGTCGATCTCGGCCTGCGAGCGGATCTCGCCCTACTCGACGATGCCAAGATCCTCGGCGCACCCGAGGACCCGACGGACCTGCCCCGCTGGCGCGGCAAGCTGGCCGAGTGGCTGATCGGGGCCTACGACCGGACCCCGTACGACGGGTCGCACTACGAGGTCCCCGGCCGGGAATGGACCCAGACGGCGTACTCCGTCGCGCTGGTCTGGCTCTGGGACGAGCAGTTGTACGACGTCCGCACGGGTCGGTTCACCCCGGAGAAGTTCGTGCAGTGCGGCGTCGACGACTTCGGCGGCTACGACGCGGTGGTGCTCTGGCACGCGTATCCGGTGATCGGGATCGACTCGCGCAACCAGTTCGACTTCTACCGGGATGCTCCGGGGCTGGCGGACCTGGTGGCCGACCTGCACCGGCTGGGGCTGAAGGTCTTCCTCGACTACAACCCGTGGGATGTCGGGACGCGGCGGATGACGAGGTCCGACGCGGACGAATTCGCTGCCCTGGTAGCCGAACTCGATGCCGACGGCGTCTTTCTGGACACCTTGAAGGAAGGCGATCCGGCCTTCACCCGGGCGCTGCAGAAGGTGAAGCCGGCGATCGCCTTCGAGGGCGAGTCACGGTTGCCGATGGCAAGGATCGGTGACCACGCGCTGTCCTGGGCGCAGTGGTTCGCCGACACCCGGGCGCCCGGCGTCCTGCGGGCGCACCTGTTCGAGCGCCGGCACATGATGCACCACACCCGCCGGTGGAACCGCGATCACAGTGACGAGTTGCAGTCGGCCTGGGTGAACGGCGTCGGCATGCTGGTCTGGGAGTCGGTGTTCTCGGCCTGGGTCGGCTGGAACGCGCGCGACCGGGCCACCCTGCGCCGGATGGTGGCCGCACAGAGAGCGTTCTCTCCGATCCTGATCAACGGCGACTGGATCCCGTTGACGCCGGAGATCCCGGACAAGGCCCGTGAGCACGGCGTGTTCGGCTCCCGGTTCGAACTGGCCGACGTCACCTTCTGGACCTTGATCAACCGCGACGAGGAGGACTTCGAGGGCATCGTCCTGCGGTCCGAGGATCAGGTCGGCGACTGGTACGACGTGACGTCGGGCGTGCCGATCACTGCTGACGACGACGGTGTACACCTCGTCGTACCCGGTCGCGGCGTGACCGGCATCGTCCGGATCGGTGCGACCGCCGGAGCCACCTGCCGCGCGACCGCCAGGCGGCTGGGCACGATGGAGCGGCCGCATGTCAAGGACTCGGCGTTCCCGATGGCTCCTGCGGTGCGGTCCGCCGTTCCGGAGGTGTCCGGCGAGGCCGAGATCGGTCCGGTCGTCGAGGTGCCGGCGGGGGAGCGCTCTCTGCCGATCCGGTACCGCCGCCGCGAGACGGGGATCTACGACCAGGCGCCGTACGTGGAGGAGTGGAAGCCGCTGCCGCCCAGACTGCACGACCAACGCACCGAGACGCGCGAGATCGCGCTCTCCGGGATCTCTGTGGCGATCCGGGAGGTGACCAACGCGCAGTACCGGGAATTCCTGGCTGCGACCGGGTATCGACCGTTGGTGGCCAACCGGTTCCTGGCGCATTGGGTGGACGGTGCGCCCGCGCCGGGGACCGAAGACCAGCCGGTGACGTACGTCGATCTGCCGGATGCGCGGGCGTACGCCGAGTGGCGCGGTGGGCGGTTGCCGACCGAGGACGAGTGGCAGGTGGCCGCCGGGCTGGACGGGTTCACCCGGGCGGAGCCGCTGGTCTGGAACCTGACCGAGAGCGAGCACAGTGACGGGCGCAGCCGGTTCTGCATCCTCAAGGGTGGTTCCTGGTTCGTTGCCGAGGGCTCCGACTGGTACGCCGACGGCGGGCCGCAGGAACCGGAAGTGAGCTTCAAGCTGGTACTCACCGGTGGCGGGCTGGACCGTTCGGAGACGATCGGCTTCCGCTGCGCCGGTTGAGCAGCCCGGACGGCAAGGCAGGAACGAGAAATCGGGGATGAGAAGACGGGGATGAGGATGTGCGGGATGAGCCGGTTGCGATGAGACCTGCGCCTTTGCAAGGGGTCAAGGTGCTGGAGGCCGCGACCCTGTTCGCGGGTCCGCTGGCGGCGACCTTCCTCGGCGACTTCGGTGCGGACGTGACGAAGATCGAGCACCCGGCCAAGCCGGACGCCGCGCGCGGTCACGGCACCAGCAAGAACGGGGTCGGCCTGTGGTTCAAGACGCTGGGCCGGAACAAGCGGCTGGCGACGCTGGACCTCTCCCAGGGCCGTGAGGTCTTCCTCGACCTGGTCCGCGCGAACGACGTGCTGGTGGAGAACTTCCGCCCCGGCACGCTCGAGCGCTGGGGCCTCGGTCCCGACGTCCTGCTCGAAGCCAACCCGCGGCTGGTGATCGCGCGCGTGACCGCGTTCGGTCAGGTCGGTCCTTGGTCGAGGCGGCCGGGCTTCGGTTCGCTGGCCGAGGCGATGAGCGGCTTCGCCGCCGTCACCGGTGAGCCCGACGGACCGCCGACGCTGCCACCGTTCGGCCTCGCCGACGGGATCACCGCCCTGGCCACCGCGTACGCCGTACTGGTGGCGCTCCGCGAGCGGGATCGGTCGGGGGCCGGTCAGGTGATCGACATGGCGATCATCGAGCCGATCCTGATGATGCTGGGCGGCGGCATCACGGCGTACCAGCAGACCGGGTACGTCCAGCCCCGGCTGGGGAACCGCTCGTCGAACAACGCACCCCGCAACGTCTACCGGACCGGCGACGGCCGGTGGGTCGCCGTCTCGACGAGTTCGCAGAGCATCGCCGAGCGGGTGGTCACGCTGGTCGGGCGGCCCGATCTGGTCGCCGAGCCGTGGTTCGGCACCGGCCGGGAACGCGCCGAGCATGCCGACGAGTTGGACGAGGCCGTCGGCTCCTGGATCGGGGAGCGCTCTCTGGACGAGGTCATGCTCGCGTTCGAGAAGGCGGAGGCGGCTGTTGGGCCGGTACACGACATCCGCGGGATCGTGACCGACCCGCAGTACGCCGCGCTGAACACGATCGTCGAGGTCGACGATCCCGAGCTGGGCGGTCCGGTGCAGATGCAGAACGTGCTCTTCCGGCTCTCCGAATCACCCGGCTCGATCCGCTGGGCCGGCCGCCCGCACGGCGCCGACACCGACGACGTCCTGGCCGAGATCGGCGTCACCCCGGACCAACTCGCGGCGCTGCGAGAACGCGGCGTGATCTGAATGCTCACCGCTCTCTACGTTCCCGCGAACAGGCCCGACCGGTTCGCGAAAGCTGTTGCCGCGGGCCCCGATCTCGTGGTGTTCGACCTGGAGGACGCCGTACCGGTCGACGACAAGGCCGATGCCCGGAGCTGGGCTGTCGCCTGGGTGGCGGCGCGTTCGGGCGGGTCGTTCGAAGTCCGGGTGAACGCGGCGGGGACGCCGTGGATCGAGGACGACCTGGCGGCGCTGGCCGCAGTACCGGCGGTGCGGATCCGATTGCCGAAGGTGGAGAGCGCGACCGACGTACGCCGGGTGCTGGATCAGGTGCCGACGGCAAGGATCACCGCGCTGATCGAGTCGCCGCTCGGGCTGGAACGCGCCTTCGAGATCGCGATGGCGGATCCACGCGTGGTCGCGGTCGCGCTGGGAGAGGCCGATCTGATGAGTTCGCTCGGCGTCGACGGCCCCGAAGGACTCGCCTGGGCCCGCGGCCGGCTGGTGTCGGCGTCGCGCGCCGCGGGGCTGGGCGCGCCGATGCTGTCGGTGTATCCGCACGTAAACGACGAGGACGGCCTTCGTCGGACCTGTCTCGAGGGCCGGGCGCTTGGCTTCGTCGGGCGGACGGCGATCCATCCGCGGCAGTTGGCGCCGATCATCGAGAGCTTCACCCCGTCGGCGACCCAGGTGGCCGACGCGGCCGCGTTACTGGCCGCGGTGGAGAAGGCAGGGGTCGCGGAGGGCGGCGTGATCGTGCTGCCCGACGGACGGATGGTCGATCCGGCGATGCTCGGCCGCGCGCGTGAGATCGTCGACCTGATGAACCAACTCGAACACTGATCACCTGCAGGCACGCAGTGTGATCAGCATCGGCGGTGGGGTGAAAGAGACGTAAATCAGACCGACCTCCGCGCCCACCGGGCGAGAAACCGTGAGCAGACCAGCTAGGGTCGATTTCATGCTGCCGCGTGTTGTTGATGCTGTGGTGATCGGCTCGGGCCCGAACGGGCTGGTGAGCGCGATCACGCTCGCCGACAGAGGCTGGGACGTGCTGGTGCTGGAGGCGGCCGACCGGTTCGGCGGCGCCGTGCGTTCGGTCGAGCAGGACGGCTGGATCAGCGACCGGTTCAGCTCCAGCTATCCACTCGGTGTGGCGTCACCGGTACTGCGAGCGCTCGAACTCGACAAGTTCGGGCTGCAGTGGGGACACGCGCCGTCGCCGTTGACCCACCTGCTGGATCCCGAGACGGCGGCCACGATCCACGAGGACCCGAACGACACGGCTTCGTCCCTCGCGGTGGAGCACCCGGCGGACGGAGAAGCCTGGCTTCGGCTCTACTCGCAGTACGTGAAGATCCGCGAGCCGTTCCTGGATGCCCTGCTGACGTCGTGGCCGCCGGTGACGGCCGGCCTGCGACTGACCCGGCGGCTCGGGTCGGCCGGCGAGCTGGCCAGGTTCGCGCGCTTCATGGCGATGCCGATGCACCGGATGGGCCAGGAGCTGTTCGCAGGTCCGCGAGGTCGCGCTCTCCTCGCCGGGAACGCGTTTCACGCGGACGCACCGTTGACCGGCAGCGTCAGTGGCACGATGGGCTGGTTGCTCGCGATGCTGGCCCAGGATGTCGGATTCCCTGTTGCCGTCGGCGGTTCCAGCTCGCTGTCGACCGCGCTGGTACGCCGTGGCGAGCGGGCCGGGGTGCTGCTGGCGTCCGGTTCGCCGGTCGAGGGTCTCGAGGTCTCGATGGGGAAGGTCACCGGCGTACGGACGGCCTCGGGCGAGCGCGTGGCCGTACGCCGTGCCGTGATCGCCGACGTGTCCGCACCGATGCTGTACGGCGAGTTGTTGCCGGAGGCAAGTGTTCCCGCGGGATTGCGGCGGGACCTGGAGAACTTCGAGTGGGACTACCCGACGGTGAAGCTGAACTACCGGCTGAGCGGGCCGATCCCGTGGCAGGCGGAGGCGGCGCGATCGGCCGGCGTCGTCCATCTCGGTGGCACCGCGGACGACCTGGTGCACACCTCGGCGGACCTCGAGACCGGTCGCGTGCCGACCGAGCCGTTCCTGCTCATCGGCCAGACGACCAAGGCGGATCCGTCGCGGTCTCCGGCCGGGAGCGAGGCGGTGTGGGCGTACTCGCATCTCCCGCGCGGTCTCGCCGACGACGCTGCGGCCGAGAAGCTCGCCGGACGGATGGATCGGGCGATCGAGCGGTACGCGCCGGGGTTCCTCGACCTGGTGGTGGATCGCGATCTGCAGCGGCCGAGCGATCTGGCGGCTGCCAACGCGTCGCTGGCGCTCGGCGCGCTCGGTGGCGGGACCACGCAGCTTCACCAGCAGCTCATCTTCCGCCCGACGATCGGGCTCGGCAGTCCACGAACGGTCGTCTCAGGCCTGTACCTCGGCAGTTCCGCCATCCATCCGGGTCCCGGCGTCCACGGCGCCTGCGGCCACTTGGCCGCCCGCACAGCCCTCCGCGACGCTTCTGCTTTAGGAGCCCTCACCCGTACGCCGGCTACCGCCGCCCTCCGGCATCTCCAGCGCTGACTCAGGTCGCGAGCCTGGAGGGAAGTAGGCTCGCGAGGGCTGGTGGTCAGTGGGAGGAGTGGGTGTGGGCGAGCGGGTAGAGGACCTCTTGCGGGAACTGGCACCGCAGGTGCTTGGTTTTCTGGCGCGACGGCACGGGCAGTTCGACCTCTGCGAGGACGCGGTCCAGGAGGCTTTGCTCGCGGCTGCGACGCAGTGGCCGGCCGACGGCGTACCGGCGAACCCGCGGGGCTGGCTGATCACGGTCGCGACCCGCAAGCTGACCGACCAGTTCCGCAGTGAGAGCGCTCGCCGCAAACGCGAGGACAATCTCGCGGCGATGGCCGGCCCGGAAGAGCTCGTTGCCCCGGGCGCCGATGCCGACCAGCCGCCGGAGTCCGACGACACCCTCACGCTGCTCTTCCTCTGCTGCCACCCAGCGGTGACGCCGGCGTCGCAGGTCGCGCTGACCCTGCGTGCGGTCGGCGGTCTCACCACGGCCGAGATCGCCAAGGCGTTCATGGTGCCGGAGGCAACGATGGCGCCGCGGATCAGCCGGGCGAAGAAGAGCATCAAACAAGCCGGCAGCCGATTCGTGCTGCCGCCGGCAGAGGAGCGCGCGGAGCGACTGCGCGTAGTACTGCAGGTGTTGTATCTGATCTTCAACGAGGGATACACGGCGAGTTCGGGGCCGGAGTTGCAACGGGTCGAGCTGACGGCCGAGGCGATCCGGTTGACCCGGCTGCTCTACCAGTTGCTGCCGGACGACGGTGAGGTCGCCGGCCTGCTGGCGTTGATGTTGCTGACCGACGCCCGTCGCGCGGCGCGTACCCGTGTCGACGGAAGTATGGTTCCGATCGACGAGCAGGACCGGAGCCTCTGGCTGCGGGAGCCGATCGACGAAGGCGCTGCGCTGATCCTGCGGACGCTCGCGCACGGCGAGGTCGGCCCGTACCAACTGCAGGCCGCGATCGCTGCTGTGCATGCCGAAGCGCCGAGTGCCGAAGAGACCGACTGGCCGCAGATCCTGGCCCTTTACCAGTTGCTGGAAAAGATCGCGCCGAATCCGATGGTCACCCTGAACCGCGCGATCGCGCTCTCCCAGGTGGAAGGCCCCGACGCCGGTCTCGCGCTGCTGACCACCATCGAGGACGACCGGCTCATCACCGAGAGCCATCGCCTCGACGCCGTTCGCGCGCATCTGCTCGAGCGAGCCGGCCGCCCAGTGGAGGCCCGAGAGCACTACCTCGCGGCAGCCCGCCGTACGACCAGCCTTCCGGAGCAGCGCTACCTGACCGCCAAGGCCACCGCCATCGCGGACGTGACCTGACGGTCAGGCGCTACTTGTCGAGATCGTCAGCTGACCGCCGCCAACTCCTCCGTGGCCGGTGCCGGTTCGGCCTTGGTGCGCAGGAGAACCGCGGTGATGAGCGCACAGATGAAGAATGCAGCCGCTCCGACACCAGCGACGACGTGCAGGCCGGCCGTGAACGCGCCGTTCGGACCGGCATCCACGTGGTGGCGGGCAACGATCGTGCCGAGACTGCCGAGCATCGCAACGCCGAGGGCGATGCCTGCCTCGGTACCGGTCTCGGACAGGGAGGCGACGGAACCGGCTCGTTCCGCCGGAGCGGCTGCCAGCAGCAGGTTCATTGCCAGCGCCATCGGTACTCCGAGTCCGAGGCAGGTCACGGTGAGCCCGGCCGCGAGTGACGCGACGCTGTCGGTCTGGGTCAACAGGGCCAGTCCGATGCCCCCGACGCCGAAGCCGATCGCCATCGCGGTGGAGGTTCCCAGCCGACGGGCCGCTCGCGGTGCGACGTTGAGGCCGATGATCATCGCGAGGTTCTGGGGAACCAGCCAGAACCCGGCATGCAATGGGTCCAGCCCTTCCACGACCTGCAGGTAGAGCGCGGCCTCGAAGGAGATCCCGGCCATCACGACGCCCGCCAGCAACTGGATGGTGAGGGCCGGAGTGAACCTCGGCAGCCGGAACAGACCCAGTTCCAGCAGCGGATGGGTCAGTCGCCGCTGCCTGCGGACGAACGCGACCCCGACGGCCAGTCCCACCACGACAGCGATGCCAGGGCCGAGCGCCCAGCCGGACCGCGCCAGTTCCTTCAGGCCCCAGACCACTGGCAGGATCGTTGCTAGCGACAACAAAACGCTGGCCAGGTCGACCCGGCCGGCGGAACTGTCGCGGTACTCCGGCAGCAGGATCGGTCCGACGACCAGCAGCAGGGCCATCACCGGTACGCCGACCAGGAAGACCGAGCCCCACCAGAAGTGGTCCAGCAGCAGGCCGCCGATCACCGGGCCGAGGAGCACGCCGCCGAGGAAACAGCTGAACCACACGCCGATCGCCCGGCCCAGCTCGGCGGGATCGGGGAACAAGTTGCGGATCAGCGCCATCGTCGAAGGCATCAAGGTCGCACCGGCGATGCCGAGGAGGGCGCGGCTCGCGATCAGCAGACCGGGTGAGGTCGAGAAGGCAGCGGCCACCGACGCAAGGCCGAAGGCTGCCGCTCCGATGAGCAGCAACCGGCGCCTGCCGATCCGGTCGCCGAGCGTGCCCATCGTGACCAGGAAACCGGCCAGCAGGAACGAATAGATGTCGACGATCCACAGCCGCTCGGTGCTGCTCGCGCCGAGATCGGCACTGAGCCGGGGCAGCGCCAGGTAGAGCACACCGACATCGAGGGAGAGCAGCAGAGTCGGCAAGGCGAGGACGCCGAGCGCGATCCACTCGCGGCGGGTCGCCTTCGCGGCGACCGGAGTCTCTGTCATCGGGGAGTTCCTTCCAGGAGGTCGTACAGGGTGAGGTCCGGCCAGCCCTCGTCTGCGGCCAGTCGGGCGATCTCGACGGCGACAGCAGCGGCCGTACCGCTACCTGCCAGGTAGAGCCGGGCCGGATCCGCTTCGAGTTCGCCTGCGTGGTCCGCTGCCCAGCCGACAACCGCCCTGGCCGCGGCCACTGCGCCGTCGTACGGCGGGACTGCCACGGTGACGTCGTACGGCGGGACTGCCACGGTGCCGTCGTACGGCGGGTCTGCCGGCGGCCTGTCCGGAGTCGGGGTTTCGGGGATCGGGGGAATCGGGCAGGTGAGGACTACCAGCCGACCGCGCAGGCAGAGCTGTTCGCAGCGACGGGCCAGTTCCTCGGGTTCGGAGTCGTCGGAGAGCACGACCAGCAGCGGTGGCTGAAGGTCTTCGCCGGGCGGCGGCCGGTACAACCGCGCCCAGATCGGACCGGACGGTCCGCGCAGTTGAACAGCCGCGGTTCTGGGGGTGGAGTTCATGACCGAAACGCTGGCAGCCGGACGGGGGTGAAGGGAAAGGCCGACTGGACATGGCCGTCGTACGCCCTTTGCATCACCATTGGGCCCCATCGGGAACCGGTCACGTCCACAATGGTCGGCATGAGCGACGACAGCGGTACCGCCGACATCCTGGCGCTGCGGCAGACGCCGGACGCGATCGAGTTGCGCCACCTGCGCGCGTTCATCGCCGTCGCTGAGGAGCTCAACTTCGGCCGCGCGGCCGGTCGGCTCTACCTGTCCCAGCCCGCTCTGAGCCGTCAGATCCGCGCGCTGGAACGACTGGTGGGTTGCGACCTGCTGCGCCGTTCTACTCACCGCGTGGAGCTGACACTTGCCGGCGAGGCGCTGCTGGACCGAGCCAGGGCCTTGCTCGCCGACCTCGACGCGGCCCTTGCCACCACCCGATCGGTCGGCGGCGAACTGATAGGCCGGGTCAATCGGCTGTGGGCGCCGCTGATCGAGGAGGTTCTGGAGGGGGCCGGCGAGCTGGGTGCGATGCGAGCGGCGTACGAGCGAATGCTCGCGCAGGCGGTGATACCCGACGAGTTGGCCGTGCTGCCCCTGACGGCTGGGGGCGTTCCTGCCTTGCAGGTGTCAGCTGACGCGAGTGCGGTGCCCAGCGTCCTGCATCTGCATGGTGGTGGGCTGGTGCTGGGGTCGGCGTACGGGTATCGAGCTCTGGCTGGAGCGGTGGCCGACAGTGTCGGCTCCGGCGTACTCGTGCCGGACTACCGCCTGGCGCCGGAGCATCCTTTCCCGGCGGCGCTCGACGATGCGCGAAATGCCTACCTCTGGCTGCTCGACCAGGGTGTTCCGCCGTCGGACCTGATCGTCAGCGGCGACTCCGGTGGTGGTGGCCTGGTCGTTTCACTGATGCTCCAGCTTCGTGAGCTCGGCATTCCACTGCCGGCGGGCGTGGCGCTGCTCTGTCCGGGTCTCGATCTCGCCGGCCTGCTCGACGGTTCGTCGCCACTTCTCGCGTCGGGCAACGGCGAGACCCTGGCGAAGGTCGCGGGGTGGTATGTCGGCGATCATCGGGTCGACGACCCGCTGATCAGTCCGCTCCAGGCCGACCTGCGTGGCCTGCCGCCGATCCTGATCCAGGCAGGGACCGGGGACCCGATCGCCCACGACGCCGGGCTGCTGGCCGCACGAGCCGAGGAGTACGGCGTCGAGGTGACGATGGAGCTGTACCCGGTCGACACGCACATCTTCCAGTTGTTCTGGTCGTTCCTGCCCGAAGCCCGGCAGGCGCTGGCCAAGGTCGGGGAGTTCACCGCTCGGGTGCGGGGCGACGAAGCACGTCGTACCGCCGGCAGCTGACTGGACATTTGCGGTTGCTTCGTCCGGTGTGAGCTGGGTCGCGTGACTTGGGTTGTAACTTCGGTTTACAGTTACTGCATGGTCAACTTGCGCACGGCACCCCGAAGGACGGCGCCTCATCCGGTCGGCCCCGCGCCGAGCCGGGTCAAGCGGGACCCGATCGGGGTCGGCGTTGCGCTGCTGAACCGGCTGGCGAAGTCGCGGGCGATCGACAAGCTGGGGTTGCGCAGGCAGACCGAGCGGGTGGTGTTCGAGGCGACCAAGACGGGTTTCCGGACAGCGGGAGCGCTCTCCCGGACCTTCACCGCGGCGACGAAGCTGGCGAAACCGTCCCGGCTGCCGAGCGCCAAGGCGACCGGCCGCTTCGACCTGACGCCGACCGAGGACCAGCAGATGGTGGTCGCGGTGGTCACCGAGTTCGCCGCCGAAGTGCTGCGTCCCGCCGCGCCCGACGCCGACGTGGCCGGTACGACGGATGCCAAGGTGCTCCAGCAGAGTTCCGAGCTCGGCCTGAGCCTGATCGAGGTGCCCGAGGAACTCGGCGGGATCGTCAGAGAGCGCTCTACGATGACCGGCGTTCTGGTCGCCGAGGCGATGGCCTACGGAGACATGGGTCATGCCGTCGCCTGTCTCGCGCCGGCCGCGGTGAGTACGGCGATCTCGCTCTGGGGCGACGAGGACCAGCAGGCGACGTACCTGCCGTCTTTCACCGGCGACTCCGTCCCGGCCGCCGCGCTCGCGATCGTCGAGCCGCGTCCGCTCTTCGACCCGTTCGCGCTGAAAACTCGCGCGACCAGGCAACGAACCGGGTATCTGCTCAACGGAGTGAAATCTTTGGTGCCGCGAGGTGCCGAGGCGGAGGTCTTCGTCATCGCGGCGCAGTTGGAGGATCACGGACCGGCGTTGTTCCTGATCGAGTCGGGTCACCCGGGCGTCACGATCGAGGCCGAGCCGTCGATGGGGCTGCGAGCCGCTTCGCTCAGCCGGGTGATCCTGCAGGACGTCCCTGCTGTGCAACTCGGCACGCTCGACGACTACGCCGACTGCGTGCGCCTGTCACGACTCGGCTGGTGCGCGCTGTCCCTCGGTACTGCGAAATCGGTGCTCGACTACGTCACGCCGTACGTGAACGAGCGGACCGCCTTCGGTGAGCCGATCAGCCACCGGCAGTCGGTCGCCTTCATGGTGGCCAACATCGGGATCGAACTGGAGGGCATGCGACTCGTGACGTACCGGGCCGGATCCCGTGCTGAACAAGGGCTTTCGTTCGCCCGAGAGGTGGCGCTGGCTCGTCGCCTTTGCACGGAGAAGGGCATGCAGATCGGCACCGACGGCGTGCAGTTGCTGGGTGGGCACGGCTTCGTCAAGGAACATCCGGTGGAGCGGTGGTACCGCGATCTGCGGGCTGTCGGCGTGATGGAAGGTGCGGTGCTGGTCTGATGATCAACCTCGAGACCCCGCGGAAGTTCCGCGCGTTCGTCAACCAGGCCCACCAGGTCGCGGCGGAGATGTTGCGGCCGAACTCCCGGCAGTACGACCTCGCCGAACACGCCTATCCGAAAGAACTCGACATGCTGGCGGCGATGGTCGACGGGCTCGGCGCGTCCGGGACCGGCTCGGGCGCCGGAGCGAGCGGCGTACGGCGTACTGAAGCCGCTGACGACGACGGCAAGGTGAAGAACGGGTCGAACCTGTCGTCGGTGCTGTCGATCATGGAGATGTGCTGGGGCGATGTCGGCCTGCTGTTGTCGATGCCGCGGCAGGGGCTGGGCAACTCGGCGATCGCCTCGGTGGCGTCCGACGAGCAGTTGAGGCGGTTCGAGGGATTCTGGGCCGGGATGGCGATCACCGAACCGGGTTGCGGTTCGGACTCGGCCGGCATCCGGACCACGGCGCGACTGGATGGTGACCACTACGTCATCGACGGGGAGAAGATCTTCGTGACGGCCGGTGGTCGCTGTGATGCCGTCGTGGTCTGGGCGACGCTGGACAGGTCGCTCGGCCGGGCCGCGATCAAGTCGTTCGTGGTCTTCAAGGACACGCCGGGGATGACGGTCGAGCGGCTCGAGCACAAGCTCGGGATCCGTTCGTCGGACACCGCGACGATCCGCTTCGAGAACTGCCGGGTACCCGCGGAGAATCTGCTCGGTTCGGCTGAGATCGACGCTGACAAAGGGTTTGCGGGGGTGATGCAGACCTTCGACAACACCCGGCCCCTGGTGGCCGCGATGGCCGTCGGCTGCGCCCGCGCCTCCCTGGAGGTCACCCGGGAACTGCTCGCCGACGCGGGTGTCGAGATCGACTACGACCGGCCGGTCCACCTGCAGACCGCGGCGGCTGCCTCCTACCTGCAGATGGAGGCGGACTGGGAGGCGGCGTACCTGCTGACCCTGCAGGCCGCCTGGCTGGCCGACAACTCCCAGCCCAATTCCCTGCAGGCCTCGATGGCCAAGGCCAAAGCCGGCCGCGTCGGCAACGACATCACCCTGCGCTGCGTAGAACTAGCCGGCAGCCTCGGCTACAGCGAACACCACCTCCTCGAAAAATGGGCCCGAGACTCCAAAATCCTCGACATCTTCGAAGGCACCCAACAAATCCAACAACTAATCGTCGCCCGCCGCCTCCTCGGAAAGACCTCAGCCGAGCTCAAATAACCTTGCCGACAAATTGGACTGCCGGGCCCGGCCTGCGTCCAGGTCTCAGCGTCTGACAGCTGTTCGCGACAGGTACTGGAATGGTTCCACCGACCGGGAGCCAGCACCAGCGTGTTGGTTGCCGTAAGCGCCCAATATCTCTTGTCAGCAAGGGACTCTGATCTCTCCGGCTGCTGCATAGGTGCTCAGAAGTCGCCATCCTCTTCGGTTGATTGAGGTGCGTCTCTGCGTGTCCGCGGGACTTGCCTTACCGTGTCCGGGGTGTGCGGGCCTCCTTGACCGTACGGCCACCGACGCGGCGCAGGCTTGTCGCGTCCGGACTCGCTGCGGCGGCTGGGCCGCCGACGAAGTAGTCGTAGTCGTAGTAGCCGACGATGTCTACGAAGAAGTGGGTCCTGGCGGTCGAGGCGGCCGAGTAGCAGGCGACCGACAGCCGGCCGAAGTTCGCACCTTCAGGGTCGCCCAGCTTGCTGGTGAAGGAGGTGACGCCGGAGAAGCCGGGCGCGCTCCACACCGTGGTGGAGTACCCGCTGGGCTGGATGTCACCCGACCCGAGCGCGAGGTAGCCGGTGTTGGTCTCCGTCGCGTACAGCTGGACCGTGCCGAGTACCGAGTCGGCCCACGGCGGTACGCCGGAGTCCGCACCTGTGGGCGTCCGGGTGGTGTCGATCTTCCGCAGTTGTCCGGCACGGATCTTCGCGTTACTGGAGGCGGGGTCGTTCGTCGAGGCGTAGACGCGGATCGGGTGCGGCAGCAGGTTGAGTACCGGCCCTGTGTTGGTCAGTCGTGACCAACGCGTGTTCGAGTTGGCCGCGCCGTCGCTCTCGATGCACTGGAACAACTGGCCCTGCCAGTTCACGATCGCCCCTGGGTAGTACTGACCGGTCGTCGGCGGAAACTCCGGCGCCTGGTTCACGCCCAGCAACAGCTGCGCTCCGATGGCGTTGTTCGCCTCGATCGCCGCCTGCTGACCGTTGAGCGTGACGCGGAACTGTGACCCGGTCAGTGACGTGAGGCCGCTGCCCTCGTTGGGCGCGTCGATCCGGACCGGATCGCCGGGCGCGGCCTGCGCCGGCGTCGCGACCGCTGCCGCAGCCGTCCCGGCGACGGTGGCTGCCGCCGCCGTCCGCATCATCCGCCGGCGGCTGACCCGGCGGTCCTCTTGGTCGTCGGTCGACTGGACGGGTGTCTCCTGTGACATGCCGCTGCACCTTTCGGGGCCGTGAAGGCGAACCTTCCGGATATTTTGACCAGTAAGCGCCGGACTGTTATGCGCTGAGCTCGGCGCGCTACAAACGGTGTCGATGCCCGTCGCCTGATCTTCGCGAGGGGTGGCGGTTTGCCTGTAGCAGAACGCGATTGAACCATGGTACGAGCCGTCCGTCGACACCGAGGCAAGAGCGCCAGCGCTCGAATGAACCTGGCACGTCGGGCGATCCAGTCAGCTCTTGAGTTCGTTCCCGAAGTCGATTCGCACCAGGGGAAGCCTGGTGGCGATGTCTTCGGGGAGCGGGCCGTCCTCGATGAGTTCGGGGATGTCCAGGGTTCGGCCGAGTGCCTTGGCCGCGCGCCGATGCCGGCCGCGGTAGCTCTCCAACAGCGACGGTGTCTCGGACGAGGGAACCGGCGTCGCGCGGGCGAGGACGTCCTTCGTGGCTCCGGTCCAGATCCGTACGTCCGGGGTGGCGAGGATGTTGCGGTACCACTGCGAGGAGGGACCGTAGCCGGACACGATGATCAGCGATTCCGGTTCGCGGTCGACCACCTCGAGGACGACGTACCGGCGCTGACCGGTCGTGCGGCCACGGTGCTCGAGCATCATCAGTCGGGAGCCGAACAACCGGCCGAATCCCCAGCGATACAGCGGGATAGGCGATCGTGCCAGCCATCGAGGCATCTGTCTGGTCACTTGGTGAGCCTCCACGCTGCCATCTCTGAGTTCCGGACGAATTGGCCGACTGCCGACTATAGGGAGTGGCCGAGCCAGGGAGCGTCGATCGGCCGTCGGGCGGGACAAAGTCATGAAGTCTCAAACTGCGCTCAAAGTGGCCGCAGCATCCGCCGTCGATGCCGCCCGGCTCACGGGCATCCGCGAGATCCCGGAGACGGTCGAGATGTCGCCTTGATGACAAGTGGGATCAAGCCGCGTGCGCGGCCTGCGAACTGGGCACCGAGGCAGTACGACGTCCGCGGCCCGGACCGCCGGGACGATCAGGGGAGTTCCGTGCGATTCGAAGGGAAGTCGTTGTGGTCATCGAGACATCGGAGCAGCGCGGTCGCACCTTCTTCGGGCAGCCGCCAGTGCTGGCGAACCTCTTCGGCGTCGAGCTGTGGGAGAGGTTCTCCTTCTACGGCATGCAGGGCATCCTGCTGATCTACCTGTACTACTCCGCGGGCGATGGCGGTCTGGGGATCAGCGAGGGGACCGCGACCAGCATCGTCGGCGCGTACGGCGGTTTGGTCTACCTGTCGACGATCGTCGGCGGATGGTTGGCCGATCGACTGCTCAGTGCAGAACGCACGCTGTTCTACAGTGCCGTCGTCGTGATGTTTGGACACATCGGACTCGCCTTGATCCCAGGACTGGCCGGTGTCGCGGTAGGACTCGTCTTGATCGGATTCGGCAGCGGTGGGGTGAAGGCCAACGCCACCTCCTTGGTAGGCACGCTGTACGCCGAAAACGACGAGCGCCGTGACGCAGGTTTCTCCCTGTTCTACCTGGGCATCAATCTGGGCGCGTTGGCCGGCCCGCTACTCACCGGCCTGCTGCAGAAGAACGTCGGCTTCCACTACGGCTTCGGACTCGCGGCCGTCGGTATGGCTCTCGGCTTGACGCAGTACAGCATCGGGCGTCGTCGACTCACCGGCTCTGCCCGGGAGGTGCCGGATCCGATTCCGGCCGCGGCTCTGCGGCGCGTCGGTGTCGGTGTGGCCGCCGGGATTCTCGTCATCGGCATCGTCTTGGCCACCGGCATCCTGCCGGCGTCCCGCTACGCGACCGCTGTCGTCGTACTGAGCGCCGTCGCAGCCGTGATCTACTTCGTGGTCATCCTGCGGAGTCCCCGAGTGACGGTCGTCGAGCGGCGCCGAGTGCTCGCGTTCATCCCGCTGTTCATCGCCAGCGCGGCGTTCTGGTCCCTGTACCAGCAACAGTTCACGGTGGTGACCATCTACTCCGATCAACGGCTGAACCGGACCGTCTTCGGCTGGGAGATGCCGGTGTCGTTCGTGCAGTCGATCAATCCGGTCATGATCATCGTGTTGTCCGGCCTGTTCGCGGCGCTGTGGACGAAGCTCGGTTCGCGCCAGCCCTCCACTCCGGTCAAGTTCAGCCTCGGGCTCGCCGTGATGGGAGTCGCGTTCCTCTTGTTCCTGCCGATGGCCGGGGGAGGCCCCAACAGTGCACCGCTGGCGGGACTGGCCGGAGTACTGCTGGTGTTCACGGTCGCGGAGCTGCTGCTGTCCCCGGTCGGTCTGTCGTTGGCGACCAAGCTCGCGCCGGAGGCATTCCGTACCCAGATGGTTGCCCTCTTCTTCCTCTCCATCGCCCTCGGTACGGCGATGTCGGGGGTCCTCGCCAAGTTCTACAGCGCCGATCACGAGTCGGTGTACTTCGGGGTGATCGGCGGGGTGGCACTCGCCCTCGCGGCCGCATTGGCTCTTGCCGTCCGTCCGATCCGTCGCTTGATGAGCGGTGTCCACTGATCCTGGCGCTGCGGAACGCCGGCCTCCGCGATGAGGGCCGCGCCGGCCAGCCGAGGCCCTCCGCTCGCCAGCTGTACTGACCTTCGTGGTCCAGTCGTCCCCGTCACCTTTTCCGCAGTACCGCGTGGATCGCGATCGCGAAAACCAGCGCGATCGCGATGAAGCTGATCGTCGCGGTGGTGTGGCTCATCCAGCCTCCGATCGTGGTGTGAATCAGCGGTTCACGAGATGAAAGAGCGGAAGGTCCAGTCGGGTTCGCGCCTGGGAGGCCAGGTCGCGGCGGAACATCTCCGCTACCCGGTGCCGATCGGTCACGACCACGGCTTCTTCACTGCTGGTCACCCCGACCAGGTCGGCCAGGGCCTCGATCGGCTCCTGGTCCGTGACAGTGCCCGTGACCTCGACCCCCAAGGACTCCAGCCGCTCGAGGCTTTTCTGCATCAGCTGGTCCGCTTCTGTCTCGGGTGTCGCGAGGCGCGACCGGACCAGGTTGTACCGCAATGGCGCGCTCTTCATCTGGTAGAGCTCGACCATCCGCCGTGCGGCCGTGCCTGTCACCTCGCGCTCGACCAGTACCGCGACATCGAACCAGCCGTTCTGATCGTCCTTCGTGTCGTTTCCACGCATCGTTGATCCTCCTTGGTTCTGTCCGTTGTTGCCCGGTTGTGGCTACTCCAGGTCCGCTTCCGGCCAGTGACGATCGACAGGGCCGCCTTGAACACCAGCCCGCTGCAGGCTCCGACGACGGTCGCTACCTTGCTCACCTGAAACCAGACCACCAGCGGTTCGTCGAACCAGCCGATGACCGAGACCGCCAGTCCCAGCCAGGCACCTACCGTGATGGCAGCGACCACGCTCCAGAGCGCAGTTCGCGTTCGCTTGGGCGAGGGCTCCCCGGGGCCGTCCTGCATGTGGCTCCTTTCCGTGTCACCAATACACACCCCAGGCTGCCCGCCGTCGGCCGAGAACCAAGTCATCTCATGAGATCGTCCGCAACCCTTCATGAAACCGACAACTGTGCACGGGTAGCTGGAGATCCGGCGTGAATTGGTGACAGCAACTATTGCGTCGCGCAACTCATGCCGTTACCGTCAGGGCGCTCGGTCCGGTCGTTACCCGTGGCGGCCGGACCGGGCTCGACATCCGCCTTGTCAGCTGTCTTGACCGGTACGGAGGAACTCGGGAGGTTCGCCGGTCAGGGCGGCCGGTGACGTCAGCCAGGTCCGGGTCTGAACCGGGTATCTGCGTTCGATCTCGGCGATGAGGAGTTGCCGTGCTTGGGCGACGGTGATCGGCCTCGGCCCTGCGGCGGCCCGGTAGCTGTCGGTTGTGGTGGCACGCCAGACCGCGTAGAGCTGGGAATCGCTCCAGGTCCGCAGGACGCTGCCGGCGAGCGAACCGTTCGGTGAAGCGGGCCGGAACCTGGTGAGCCAGTTGACGAGCAGGCGCTGGATTCCCACGGTCAGATCCAGTTCTCGCGTTCCGCCGCGAGCTCTTCGACCCGGACGGGCATGCCGCCCCAGATCATCGATGGCAGACGGGAAGTGGGCGCGGACGGGCGCTCGGGCACAACTCTCCTCTCGCTCACGGTGTTGCAAGGTCTTGTCTAGCCCGTCGCTGGGCCGGATGCGGAGTCCGGCGACGGAACGACATGCGATCTCAAACTCTCCTCAGCGCGCTCGTCATACTGCCGGACGGTGAGACAGCACTGAATTGGCGAGACCAAATATTGCATAATGCAACTCATGTCCGCCGAGATCCTGACGCCTCCCGCTGAAGCGCCGTACCGAGCAAGGGTGCGGCGGCTGCTGCGCGGGTCGGACGGCGGGCTGTTGGCGTTGGCTTTGCTGGTGGGTGCGGGTTCGGCGGGGTTCGCGGTCTTGTTCCGGTGGTTGATCGCGACCTTTTCGCAGTTGGCGACCGGGCATGCCGACTACGCGGCCACCCCGGGGGCGTCCCATCCGTGGCTACCCGGGTTGGGGAAGTGGTTCGTGGTCGGTGTGCCGGTGGTCGCCGGTCTGTTGTACGGGCCGTTGTTGCATTTCTTCGCCCGGGAGGCGCGGGGGCACGGCGTACCGGAGGTGATGTACGCCGTACGGCATCGTGGTGCCCGTATCGCGCCTCAGGTCGCCGGTGTGAAGGCGCTGGCGTCCGCGCTGTGTATCGGCGGTGGTGGTTCGGTCGGGCGGGAGGGCCCGATCGTCCAGATCGGCTCGGCGCTGGGATCCACAGCGGGGCGCCTGGCTCGCGTGGCGGAGCCGCGGCTGCGGGTCTTGGTCGCGTGCGGGGCGGCCGGTGGGATCGCGGCGACGTTCAACGCGCCGCTGGCCGGCGTCTTCTTCGCGATGGAGCTGATCTTGGCGGACTTCACGGCCCAGGCGTTCGGCATGGTGGTGGTCTCCGCGGTCACGTCCGCCGCGATCGGCCGGGCCGTCCTGGGGGACGCGCCGTTCCTGACGCTGCCGGCCTTCACTGTCGACCATGTCGGTCAGTACGCACTGTTCGCTGTTCTGGGACTGCTGGCTGGTACGGCTGGTGTTGTTTTCACCCGGGTGCTTTACCTGATCGAAGATGCGTGCGACTGGTTGTGGCGTGGTCCGGAGTGGTTGCGTCCGGCGGTCGGTGGCGTCTTTCTCGGTGGACTGCTGCTCGTCGTGCCAGAGATGTACGGGGTCGGCTATCCGGTGCTGGGGCACGCGGTCTTCGGCTTGTACGGCGTCGGATTCCTGCTGTTCCTGGCGGGGGCGAAGATGGTCGCCACCAGTCTGACCATCGGGATCGGCGGGTCCGGTGGTGTGTTCGCGCCGAGCCTGTTCATCGGGGCGATGCTCGGGTCTGCCTTCGGTGAGCTGGTCCATCAGGTACTGCCCGGAACCGCGGGCCCGGCCGGTGCGTACGGGTTGATCGGCATGGGTGCTGTTTTCGCCGGTGCGGCGCGGGCGCCGATCACCGCGGTGGTGATCATGTTCGAGTTGACGGGGGAGTACTCGATCATCTTGCCCTTGATGACGGCGATCGTGCTGGCGGCAGGGATCAGCCACGCCTTGTCTCCGGACACCATCTACACGCTCAAGCTTCGCCGGCGCGGTGTCGATCTCGGGCGACGCGAGACGATCAGTACGGCCGCGCGGACCAGGGTCGGCGACATCATGACCGCCGTGCCCGGACCGATCAACGCGGAGCGTCCGCTGCGGGAGGTAGCAGTGTCACTCGCCCGGTCGGCGTCCGGCGTACTGCCGGTCCTCGATGCCGAAGGTGAGTACGTCGGTGTCGTGACCGCACGGGTGGTGGCCGAGGCGCTGGCTGACGGGCGGCACGATGCGGACCCGGCGTCGCTGGCGCTGGAGTTGCCGGTCGAAGTGGGGGAGGACGATCACCTCGACCAGGCGATCGAAGCGCTCGACCGCAGTGGCTGCGCTGCTGTCCCGGTCCTGACCGCAGGACGGATCGCCGGCTGGATCAGCTACCGCACCGCACTGAACGCACTCCCGGCCGGGCCCGGTGGAGTGGGCTCCTGAGTCCCGTTGGGATGGTCGATTAGTCTCGGCAAGGATCAGTCAGAAAAGTATTCCGGAGGTGGAGCCGTGGCCGGCTCACGTGCCCGAACCACAGGCGTCCCGACGGACGAGACCGTCGACGATCTGGTCGCCGCCGTCCTGACGGCCTCGCGGGTGCTGGTCGGGATCTCCGCCCGGTCGTTGGCCGGGGTCGAGGAGTCGGTCACGCTGACCCAGTTCCGGACGCTGGTCGTGCTCGACAGTCACGGGCCGAGCCGGCTCAACCAGTTGGCCGAGCGTTTGGAGGTGACGGCTTCGACAGCGCTGCGGATGGTCGACCGGTTGATCGCTGCCGGTCTGGTCGATCGGCGGGAGAACGCCCAGGACCGGCGCGAGGTCGTCATCGATCTGACGGCGGCCGGCCGATCCCTGGTACGCCGGGTCACGCGCGCACGGCGTACCGAAATCGAGCGGGTGGTGCGGGCGATGCCGGTCACCCGGCGGCGTGAACTGGTTCGCGCTCTGGAGGCGTTCGCGACCGCTGCCGATGAGCCCGCGGTGGTGGCGGAAGCAGCGGGCCGTCTCGGCTGGTGACCCGCTGCGGAGTCAGCGGGACTTGAGTTGGGCATAGTCGGCCGCGGTGAGCGGTTCGGCGGTCAGTGCGCCGTCGGCGAGCAGCGCTTCGACGGGTTGACCGTCGCGGGAGAACGTGACCTCGTCGATGGTGGGTACGGCCGTCATGGACAAGACGATCTGTCCGACGGCCAGGATGTTCTCGGTCGCCGATCGGCCGTCGGTCTCACCGGACAGTTCGAGGACGACGCGGTTTCCCTCGACCTGGACGATGGAAAGGGCAAGGTCCGGGGGCAACGCGGAGGTGAGGCCGGTGGACTGTTCGGCCGCGGTGGGTCCGGCGAGCAGTGCCTGGATGACCGTGGTGAGGCGGTCGGTGACAGCTGCGTCCGGTGCTTCGCGGACCAGGCTGACCAACTTGTCCTTGCGCACGAAGTTCACTTGGACTGTCGGCTTGCCGCGGGTCGCTGTGGGTTGACCGGTGGTCGGTTCAGCGGAGCCTGTCAGTCGCGACGGGACGGGGGCGGGCTCGATCGGCGCGGGTTCGTGCTGGAGAGGAACCCCGCATCCCACCAGGAGAGCCGACAAGACGATGGCGGCGGCGAGTGCTTTCATGCCTCGGCCTCCGGCAGCCGTACGACGAATCGCGCGCCGCCGGCGGGTGACGTCGTACACCAGACCGTCCCTCCGTGCACCGTCGCGGTTTCCGCGACGAGGGCCAGGCCGAGCCCGGTTCCGGACGAGGAGCCGCGCTTGTTCCGTCCGGTCGCGAAGCGTTCGAACAGGCGCTCGCGGTCCTCGGGCTGAATACCGGGCCCGGCGTCGTCGACGAAGACCAGGACATTCGGACCGGACCGGGTGATCTCTACCGCTGTGAGGCCGCCGCCATGTGTCTCGGCGTTCTCGAACAGGTTGCGGAACAGCCGTCCGAGGCGCGGTTTGTCGGCCAGTACGACGGCGTCGTCGACCCCGCTCAGCACACCCTGGTCGCGACCGACCTCGTCGAGCACCTGCCTCAGCAGAGGCTTGAGGCCGATCACACTGCTCAGCCGACGGTCGAGTCCGCCGTCGGAGCGGGCCAGTTCCAGCAGGTCCTCCAGGAGGCGCCGGAAGCGCTGCAGGTCGGCGGTGACCAGGTCGAGGGCGCGCTGGGAACGTTCCGACAACTCGTCGCGCCGGGAGTTCAGCAGATCGACGCTGCCGACGAGGGTGGTCAAGGGGGAGCGGAGTTCGTGGCTGACGTCGGCGGCGAGCCTTGCGTCGCGGTTGATCCGTTGCTGCAGGGTGTCGACCATGCTGTTGAACGACGCGACGATGGTGGCCAGCTCCGGGTCGAGCGTCGCCGGCAGCCGCGTGTCCAGGTCACCTCCCGCGATGGACGCCGCCGTCGCGGCGACCCGGTTCAGCGGTGTGACGACGGATCGGCTGGCCCAACGTCCCAGAGCCGCGCCGGCGGCGGCGGCCAGCAACGCGCCGCCGATGAGGATTCCGCTGAGCAGACGCAGGATGCCGTCGAGCTCGGTGAGCGGCGCGATCTCGTAGAAGGTCGCACCCACCGACGGCACCGGTACGCCGACCACGAGCGCAGGGCCGTCGTCAGCGCGGAAGCGCTGGCTGGTCGGTTCCCCCTCGGAGACCGCCTGCCGGACGGCCGCCGGTACCGCATCGCGGCCTTGGTCGAGGGCGGAGGCGTACCACTGGCCTTGCCATTCGAGGATGATCGTGTGCCCGGCCGGAGTACCGGCAGCTGTCAGTACTGCGGAAACATCGGCGCCCGCGCTCTCCAGCCGTCGCTGCACGAACGAGGCGTCTTCGAACGACTGGTGCTGAACGACCCGCTCCCGCTGGGCCAGCAGGTAGCCGCGGGCGAGCAGATAGGTGCTGACCGCGAACACCGCCGAGACCCCGAGGGCGACCAGTGCGAACGCGAGCACGAGCCGGTGCCGCAGTCCGACGGTGGGACGGACGATTCTCATTGCGGGTCCAGCCGGTAGCCCATCCCTCGCATCGTGATCACGAGTTGCGGCTTGCCCGGGTCGCGCTCGATCTTCGTTCGCAGCCGTCTGATGTGGACGTCGACGATGCGTTCGTCGCCGTAGTACCCGTGTTCCCACACCGAGGCAAGCAGCGCCGACCGGCTGAGCACGCGGCCCGGAGGCTGAGCGAGCTCGACCAGCAGCCGGTACTCCGTGACGGTCAGATGGACATCCTTGCCATCGAGCATCACCGCACCACGAGACGTCGACAACACCAGGCTCCGGCCGGGATCCGAATCCAGGACGATGTCGGCCGCGGCCGCCTCCGCGCCGGTCCGCAGCCGCCGGCGCAGCGCTCGCAGCCGCGCGGTGATCTCCTTGATCTGAAAGGGTTTGGTGACGTAGTCGTCCGCGCCCGCCTCGAGTCCGGCGACGATGTCGTGGGTGTCCGAACGCGCGCTGACGATCACGATCGGCAGGTCGCTCATCCGGCGTACCTCCCGGATGCAGGTGTAGCCGTCGACCTCGCCGAGCATCAGGTCCACCATCATCAGATCCGGCATCGCGGCCCTGGCCTGCTCCAGGGCCGACTGGGTGTCAGCGGCCTCGGCGACCTGGTAGCCCTCGTCCTCGAGCGCCAGACGCAGCAGCGCCCGGATCCGGTCGTCGTCCTCGACGATCAATACCTGCATCGGCATGGCCACATCGTTGCATCTCTTCGAACCCATCCGGGGCCCGTGCCCTCGTCGTCATCTGATCGTCAAGTAGCACCCCGACCGATCTCAACCTCGACCGTTCAGGCTGGGAGCAGTCTCACTTCACCTTGGAAGGCAGCCGACGATGACAGAGTCGCTTCACACCCCGCTACCGCAGAAAGCCATCGTCACTTTGTCCGACACGGATCTGGCCGGTGGATTGACCTCGTTGCGCTGGCACCTGCAGGGGCTCGTGATGGACGGTGCCTGCCTGGTGGTCATCGACGTCTCGGATCTCGACGAGATGTCGTCGACGCTGCTGGCCGCCATGCTCGACACCCACCGGGTGTGCCGCCGCCGCGGCGGTGGTGTGGTGGTCCGGCACGCAAGCCGCAAGATGGCCGACGTACTACGCCGTACCGGCCTCGACCGCGTCTTCGAGGTCGAGGCTGCGTGAGGTACCAGCACCCGTGAAGCACTTCGATCCGGACCACCCCGCCTTCGTCGACGTCACCGTCGTCGAATTCGCCGCCCACACCGCCTATCTCGATCCGCGCACCGGAACCGGTTACCTCATCACGCCGAGACCGGAATCCGATGTCGCCGACCCGCTGACGGAAAGCGGCGGACAGTCGCTGTACGACGCCGACCGGCAGGCCGCGTTCGACCACCTCGCGATCGAAGGCTGGGAACCACTGCTCGACGAACACGGAGACATCGAACGAGCGGGCTGGACGACCGACGACCGCCTCGGCCTGTGCCTGTACTGCGTGCCGACCGCCGGCGAGCCAAGCCTCGAAGCCCTGAGCAGGGCCTTGATGGCGCTCGACATCGCAGCCCACCTCAGCACCCGCTCACGCCACGAGACCAACGACCAGAGCCGGACCGACTGATCGGTGGGTTCAGCCCGCCACGCTGGGCGTGTCTGTGCGCGGATCGCGCGCACCAGCGACGGTAAACAAAGTGCAGAGAAGCGCGAGACCGCCGTATCCGAGTGCGATGTGCGATACCGAATGCGTGTTGGAGAGTCGGGCGGAGATCAGGCTGGGAATAGTCGCGCTGCTGTAGCTGAGGAGATAGATCACGGAGAAGATCGGCGCGCGGTCGACCGGGGCGCTACCGAACAGCAGGCCACGGGTTGCGGCGCTGATGGCAATGCCTTGAGCGGCTCCCGCGATGATGGATGCGGCGATGAACAACGGCAATGCACCGTTCGCGATCGCGGTGAGTAGTCCGATCCATCCAGCAAGAAAGGCGATCATGCCGATCCGCTGAGCTGCCGCCGGTGAAAATCGTCCGCCGAGGGGAGCGCCCAGAGCGCTGGGACCCATGTACGCGGCGAAGACCAGCCCGAGCACGAGTGAGTTGTTGGTGTGAAGTTGATCTGCGACCAGGGCGGGAACGAAGGCCTGATAGAAGGCACCGGTGGACCAGGTGGCCAGAAACACCGCGGCGGCGATGGGGAGCAGGCGCCTGAGCCGGGCCGGCACACGAACGCTCGGCCGCAATGATCGCCAACCGCCCCCCGCTGGGGTCACGGTCTCCGGGCTGATGACGACGAGCGCGACCGACAGCACGAGTACGCCGACCAGAATCAGGTAGATGAGGTCACGTGGCCACGGGCCGAACTGAACCAAGGCACCGGACGCAATGGCGCCGATGGCGAGACCGAGCATGACTGTCTGGCTTGACGCGACGGAAGCCAGCCAGGCCGGCCTGGTGGGCGCGGCGTCGACGATGTACGCGGTGAGGGCGCTGCTGGCCAGGCCGGCACCGAGGCCCATCAGGAATCGACCGGCGATCAGAATGCCGATGTCGTGCACCCTCAAGAGCAGTAGACAACCCAGTATCAGCAACGCGAGGCTTGCTACCGCAGTCGGTCGTCGACCCACAGAGGTGGAGAGCCGGCCCGCCATCAGGAGCGTACTGAGGGTGGCGGCGGAGTAAGCGACGACTGTCAACGAGATGCCGGCATTGGTGAACCCTTCCGCGGCCCGATAGACGTTGAAAAGGGGAATGGTCGAGCCCACCGCCGCAAACACCGCCGCCAATGAGACGACGGCTGAGAGGAAGGCCAGCATCGTGTCCCGGCGACCATGGGCGGTCGCCAACATCACCTGTCGCACCTAGCTGTACCAATCTCTAGTTCCCATGAACCGTCCCGGACGGGCTCGGCGCTAGCTGCAGGTGCGGCGGGCTCCCGCGTCGTGGCCCGACCGCACCTGCGAGTGTTCCTCAGGGCCTGACGCGGATGACGGTCTTTCCCTTGGATCGATCGGTCGTGGTGAAAGCGGCGACGGCATCGTTGAGCGTTGTGGTCGTTCCGATGTTCGTGCGCAGTCTTCCGTCCTGGACCCGCCGCGCGATCTCGCTGAGCTGGGCTCGGTCGGCCTCGACAACGAAGTCCACCGCGAGGCCGTCAGCGGGCCTGGCCTCCGCAGGACCGACGATCGTCACCAGCGATCCGCCGGCCTTGATCATGGCCGCGGACCTCTTCTGAATGTCGCCGCCGATGACGTCGAAAACCAGATCGACTGCACCGACGTCTTCGAGCGCATCGCGCTCGAGGTCGACGAACTCGTGGGCGCCGAAATCGAGCGCCTTCTCACGGTCAGCAGCTCGCCCCGTACCGATGACGTAAGCGCCCGCCTCGCGCGCCAGCTGCGTCACCATCGCTCCGACTGCGCCCGCCGCGCCGTGCGCGAGGATGCTCTGTCCGGCCTGAAGACGGCCGTGCTGGAACAGTCCTTGCCACGCGGTCAGCCCCGAGATCGGAAGGCTCGCGCCGACCGTGAAGTCGACGTCGCCGGGCAGCGGCGCAACGTTGCGGGCTTCGATCGCCACGGACTCGGCCAGGGAGCCGTTGCGATGCCAGTCAGCGAGACCGAACACCCGCTGTCCTACCGACAGTCCCGTCGTGCCGTAGCCGAGGGCGCTGACCACTCCGGCCAGCTCGTGGCCGGGGATCGATGGGGCCCGGTCACGGCCGGCCCGGTCGGTCCACGTCGATGGCCACTCCAGCTCGGTCGAGACCCATCCCGCGGCATGAACTTCAACGATCACATCGTTGATGGCTGCTGTGGGCTCAGGACAATCGGCCAGCGTCATGCCGGCCGTTCCGGCAGCCTGGTCCTTCACAACAATCGCCTTCATCAGGCAGCTCCTTCGTGTCGACGCTGGTCGGCGAATCCGGCCTTCCAGTGGTTGGCGTCGAGCTGAAGCTGCTTCTTACCGCGGCAGGCCGATCCCGTCGTGCCCGACCCAGGTCAGGTCTGGCGCGAGGTGGAGGACGGTGCGCCGTGCGGCCGTGCGGCGATTGTTCGGGCTGGCGGCGAAAGGTCCGGCGCGGGTCGTGACACGGACAGGTATGCCTATGGACACAGTTGCGAATTCGGTTCAGTTGCCGCCGCTCGACAATCCGAACGAGCGGGCGGCTGTTGGTGCGGAGCTGCAGGCTGCGCTGCTGGATCTGATCGATCTGTCGCTGATCGGAAAGCAGTTGCACTGGAGCGTTGTCGGCGCGGCCGCTCATGGGGTGCACCTGTTCCTCGACGAGCTGGTCGAGCAGTGGCGTGAGCTCGCGGATGTTGTGGCCGAGCGTGCGGTGACGCTGGGATTCATTCCGGACGGACAGAGCCCGACCGTCGCGAGCGGGTCACACGTCGAACCTGTCGAGGTGCGGTCGCTACACGACCACCTGGTTGTCTGGGAGCTGGGCCGTCGAGTAGCAGCGGTGGCTGAGCGCATCCGGCAGCGGCTCGCGCCAATCGGTGCGGCGGATCTGGTGACGCAAGAAGTGCTGACCAGAGTGGTCGGAGCGTTGGAGAAGCAGCAGTGGCTGCTGCGCGTCCAGGTCGGGGAGAAGGCCTGATGGCCGTCACCAGAGGGTTTCTTGGCCGGCGCCCCTCGGACTCTTCGAGAGTGCCGCCGGGGCAGTACGTGACTCGAGACTTCCCGGTGCTGTCCGCCGGACCAACCCCGTCTACGCGACTGGACGACTGGGATTTCACTCTTCGTGGATCGGTGGAAAGCCCGGTGTCATGGTCCTGGGCCGAGTTCCAGGCTCTGCCTCGCGAGAAGTTCACCGTCGACATCCACTGCGTGACGAAGTGGACCAAGCTGGACATGCCGTGGTCGGGAGTGTCTCTCGACACCCTGTTGAGTGCGGTGCCGACTCCGGCATCGCATGCATTGGCCTTCTCCGACGGTGGCTACACCACCAACATTCCGCTGGCGGACCTGCGCGGTGGAAAGGCCTGGATCGTGGACGAGTACGACGGTCGGCCGCTCGATCCGGAGCACGGTGGGCCGGCCCGGCTCTTGGTGCCTCACTTGTACTTCTGGAAGAGCGCGAAGTGGATCCGCGGGTTGAACCTGCTGACCGAGGACCAGCCCGGCTTCTGGGAGAGGTACGGCTATCACAACTATGGAGATCCGTGGAAAGAACAGCGCTACTACGGCGACTGACCTGGCAGACCGGCACAGTGATCGCGACGACCTTCGAGACGCCACGGGTAAGGACCATCACGTTCGCCGTACCGGATTGGCACGGACATCGCGCCGGTCAGCACCTTGACGTGCGGTTGACCGCGCCTGACGGCTATCAGACCCAGCGAAGCTACTCGATCGCCTCAGGGCCGGAGGACGACCACTTGTCGATCACGGTCGAGCGACTCGACGACGGCGAAGTCTCGTCGTACCTGGTCGACGAGTTGCGAGCAGGTGACGAGCTCGAGTTCCGTGGCCCCATCGGCGGACACTTCGTGTGGGAGAACGCAACGGGCGGTCCGTTGTTCCTGGTGGCCGGCGGATCAGGACTGGTGCCTCTGCGGTCGATGCTTCGGCATCACCGTGCGACCAGCAGCCAAGTGCCTGTCCGTGTGCTGTGCTCAGCCCGCTCACTCGAACTCCTGATCTATCGTCAGGAGCTGATGGAACTGGCAGCGAGCCCGCTCGTCGACGTCTCGATCACCCTGACGCGCGAGGCGCCGGAGGACTGGGCCGGTTACCGCGGCCGGATCGACTCGATGCTCTTGTCCGAGGCTGGATGGCCGATCAGTGCAGAGCCGCTCACCTATGTCTGCGGACCGACGGCGTTCGTCGAGACCGCGGCGGCCGGCTTGGTGAGCATGGGACATGATCCCGGACGGATTCGTACCGAACGCTTCGGCGGGACAGGAATGTGACCACGATGGGACCAGTCGACGGCAACGCGATCGCAGGCGTCATGCACGACCTCTTCGCGCGAGACATGACGACCATGGGATACCAGTGCGCGGGCTGTGGCGGGGCCGGGGTGATGGCAGAGCTGGTCGTCTACATGTCGGGACCCGGCGCCGTGGGCCGTTGCCGGGACTGTGACGCGATCCTGCTGGTGCTCACCGAACGACGCGGAATGTACTGCGTCGACATGCCTGGAGCGACACAGCCACTGTTCCTTGCGGACTGACTCCAGGCCGTCCGCTCAACACTCACCTCGAAAGGCGCCCGATGACCATTCAGACCCCACCCGACCCGACCGCGGCCGAGCAGGCCACGCACTTGCCGGCGGCGATCACGAGGTTCCTGCGTGAGGCCGATCCCCAGCACAAGGCGAACGCGCACGACCTGCTGTCAGCCTTCACGATCGACGCCACAGTGATCGATGACGACGGCAAGACCTACGTCGGTCACGACGAGATCCACCATTGGCGGAGCGCGGAGATGAATGGGTTTACGTACACAGTCGAGATCAGCCGCGTAGAGAAGTTCGACGACAACCGGTACGTCGTCACCACTCGTCTCGAGGGCGATTTCCCCGGCGGAGTTGTCGACATCATCTACCGGTTCACGCTCGCCGGCGATCTGATCCAGCGTCTGGAGATAGCTCCCTGACGCTCGGTCCGCGCACGAAGCGATGCGCACCGTAAGATCCGTGACTTGGTGACCACTAACTGGTAGCGAAAGAGCAGCCGGGCGGGAAGCCAGCCAACTGATCAACGGGTAGAGGTGAACATCATGAGCGGGTGGAGGGAGACGCTCGAGCGATTCCTGGCCACTGATCCGCGTGACGTCGGCTGTGATGAGGCGATGGCTGTGCTGCATCTCTACGCCGAACTGCAGGCGGCCGGTGTCGACGCGGCCGGGCAGTATCCCGGGGTGGCGGCGCACCTTGCCGGCTGTGAAGCCTGTGCGGAGGATGCCCGCGGGCTACTGGCTGCTGTCCAGGAGGACGACCGCTAGCCAAACCAACGGCACGAAGAGAACGAGGAGTTGGTCGCCATGACTGAGAAGTTGCGGGGGATCCAAGCCGAGGACGGCGGAGCCGTCTCCGCCGCCGACATTCCGAAGGCAGTGACTGCCGGCCGCCTGCTGTACGCCGACGGCGCGAGTCAGGTCTTCACGATCGACGGACGAACCACCTATTCCGAGCGAGGCGGCGACAGCGCGGGGGAGTGGTCCGTCGATGACGACGGGCGGTTCTGTTCGTTCTGGCCGCCGTCGTACCGGGCGTGCTACGCGCTCCGCTGGATGGTCGAGGGGACGCGGATCGTCGGACTCAGATTCACCGGCTTCATGGATGGTGTGACGTTCGAAGGCCGCTACGAGTAGCGTCCTTGACGGCGGGCTCCGAGATGGCTGCTGCGACCAGGGATTGCAGCGCCGGGATCACGTCGGCCTCGAACCACGGGTTCTTCGCCTGCCACCTGAAGTTGAGCGGTGACGGGTGGACCAGCGGAATCCGGTCGGGAGCGTAGTCGTCGTACGCGCGCACGGTCTCGGTCAGGTTCTTCTTGGCGGCGGACCCGAGATAGTGCTTCTGGGCGTAGTTGCCGACAAGAACCGTGAGACGGAGTTCAGGCATCAACCGCAGGATTCTCGGGTGCCACAGTGACGCGAATTCGCGGCGCGGCGGCAGATCGCCGTGTGTGCCCTTGCCCGGGTAGTAGAAGTCCATCGGCAGCAGGGCGATCGTGTCCGGGTCGTAGAACTGGGCGTCGGTGAGGGCCAGCCACTCCCGCAGTTTGATGCCGCTGGCGTCGTTCCACGGGATCTGGCTCTCCTGAGCCTGCTTGCCGGGCGCCTGGCCGATGACGACGATCTTCGACCTCGGTGATGCGGTGTAGATCGGCTCGTATCCGCGGTCGGTAGCCCACGCGTTCGAGGCATGGTTCCTGATCTCGGCACGCAGCCCGGCGAGTTCGCGCATGAGGTTCCTCATTTCGTCGATGAGACCTATTCGTACCAGAAGTGGACTGAATCGACCAGTTGAAGCACAGTCTCACGAGTGGACGGGAGCAGAAAAGGACGGTATCGTCCATCATGTTGTTGCACGGATCCGGCTCGGGCCGGACCCGTGATCACTACACTGCGTTGATCGCCGGAGATCCATGAAGAGCGAAGTTTCCGAGTCCTTGCCTCAGGTGCGGGTCGTCTCTGCGGAGTCGGCGGCCGAGAACCGCGCCTGGGTTCGCGATTTGAGCAGTCGTGGTGACCGCCGTGAGCTGGCGAGCCGGCGGCTGTACGAGGTACTTCTCCGGGCGGCCCGGTCAGAGGCGGGGCGACGAGCTGGGAGGCTGCGACTTGCCGGCCCTGAGCTGGACGACATCGCCCACCAGGCGGCCGCGGACGCCCTGCTGGCGATCTGCGGCAAGGTCGAGACGTTCCGTGGTGACTGCAAGTTCACCACCTGGGCGTACAAGTTCGTGATCTTCGACGTGGCGGCCAAGGTCAACCGGCACTTCTGGCAGCGGGCCGGTGTTGCCTTCGACGACGAGGACTGGGATCGCCTTCCCGCCCGCTTGGGAATCGAGCCGGAGGCGCACGCGGAGAGCCGGGATCTGCTGCAAGCCGTACATCGTGCCGTCGACGAAGAACTGACGGCAAAGCAACGGACCGTGTTTGTCGCGTTGGTGCTGAACGGGATGCCCACCGATGTGCTGGCGGATCAGCTCGGCGCGACCCACAACGCGATCTACAAGATGATGTTCGATGCCCGCCGGAAGTTGCGGACGGCACTGGTCGACGCCGGGTACCTGCCGGAGCAGCGGCTCGCGTGGGAGCATCGCGAGGACACAGGCACGAGCGAACCGGTCCGCCTGGAGGTTCAGATGGCAGTCGTCAACCGCGGGTTCGAAGGCCGAGGCACATCCGGCGATCGGAGACTTCCGCCGGGTCAGCATCTGACCGACGACTTCCCGGTGCTGTCGGCGAGCGTCACGCCGCTGATTCCCAAGGACAAGTGGGAGTTGACGATCACCTCGGAGAGCGGGGCACAGCGACGCTGGAACTGGGACGACTTGGCGGCTCTCCCGGTCGAACAGGTGGTCGCCGACATCCATTGCGTCACCAGGTGGTCGAAGCTCGGCACTCGCTGGGAAGGCGTCTCCGTCGATACTTTGCTCGCTGACGTGACCACCGAGGCGACCCACGTCCTGGTCAGCTCCTACGGCGGCTACACGTCCAACCTGCCGCTCGCCGATCTTCGCGGCGGGAAGGCCTGGATCGTCTACCGGTACGACGGGCAGGAACTCGGAGCGCTGCACGGTGGTCCGGTCCGTCTGCTCGTCCCGCACCTGTACTTCTGGAAGTCAGCCAAGTGGCTGAACGGTCTGCGGTTGCTACTGCGCGACGAGCCCGGCTTCTGGGAGCAGGCCGGCTACCACAACCACGGTGATCCGTGGCGCGAGCAACGCTACGAGTTCGACTGACGGGATGCGCCGGCCGCCACCATCTACTCGACGATCACTCGCGTGGTGTCGAACGCGACGTACCCGGTGAAGTTGTGCCCGACCGTCTCGATCGCTGTCTGCCTGGGATGCGGGTAGCACCAGGCGGCGTCGATGTACTCGTCGTGCGAGGTCTTCACGCTGTAGTAGCGAGCTCGTCCCTTCCACGGGCACACAGAAGGCGTCGAGCTGTCCTTCAAGGTGCCGATGGTGAGCGACTCGGGAGGGAAGTAGCGGTTCCCTTCGATCGAGATGATGTGCTGGGGGTCCGCGTCGGCGAGGAGAACGCCGTCGATCGTCGCGCGCACTGTCGTCCTTCCGGTAGAGGCCTGCACAGACTTTGTGTCCGTCCGGGTGCCCTTCTTACCCGCGACGCCGCTACTTGACGGTGTCGTCGTAAAAGCTGTTGATCTCGTCAACGATCTCTTGCAGGCAGTCCTCCAGCGCGAAGTGGCCGGAATCGAGGCGAATGAGCTTCGCGTCGGGAAGGTCACGCAGATACGCCTCTCCGCCGGCCGGGGTGAAGAAGAAGTCACCCTGGCCCCAGAGGATCAGCGTCTTGGGCTGGTCGCGGCGTAGTCGGCGCTGCCAGTCCGGGTACTTCGCGGCGTTCGTGCGGTAGTCGTACAAGAGGTCCAGTTGCACCGCGTGTGCTCGCGGTCGGGTCAGGAAGTGCAGATCGAGGTTCCAGTTGTCCGGGCTGATCTTCGCCGGGTCGGGATGACCCGTGAGGTAGATCGCCTTCACCGTTTCCGGTTCGAGCAACGCCTCGAGCGGCGCTTCGGTCCGGGCATTGCGATCGCTCCAGAAGGCCCGGCGCATCGTGTCCCAGACAGGCGTAAAGCCTTCCTCGTAGCTGTTGGCGTTCTGGATGACCTGCCACTGCAGCCAGTCGGGATGAAGTGAGATCAGCCGGTTCCCGATCGGGCCGCCGTGGGCCTGGAGGTACAAACCCATCGGCCCGGTGAAGCCGATCGCGAGCAGTGTCTCGTCGACGATCTCCGCGAGACTGTCGAAGGTGTAGTCCCAGCCGGCCGGATCCGGAATCTCGGAATTCCCGAAACCGGGGTAGTCGAGCGCGAGCAGATGGAACCTGTCGGCAAGCGCCGGCAACAGGTTCCGGAACTGGTGCGACGACGAAACCGATCCGCCGAGCAGCAGGAGCTTCGGTGCTCCGGGCTTCCCCGCTTCACGGTAGAAGATCTCCAATCCGCCGGCGGACACGATCCGAAAACTCGTCATGGACACTCCATACTCATTCCGCAGGGCTGTGACCGAGCGCCGTACGACGGCGGTGTCGTAGCGACCAGCTGATCGATCAGGCGTTCGCGCTCTCGGAGGTTGGCCTCGGCAACTGAAGGCGGCCTCACCCGTCACTTCGGTCCTGTGGCTCAGTCGGCCTCGTCCAGCCCGAACGGCTCGTCGTCCACGACATGAATCGCGGCTTCCTCGGCGCTCGCCGCACCCCCGTCGACCCCGACGTCGGTCGCGATGAGCTCTTCGTCGAGATCGAGAGATGATCCTTCGTCGGGAGCGACGAGGCGGCCGGCGCGGCTGCGGCCGACCTGCGGACCATCGACGTACTCCGGCGGTACGGCGTACGGATCGATGTCCGGCTCCTCCTGTGCCAGGCGCTGTTCGAAGGTCTCACCCTGCAATGCCTCCGTCGCGGTGGTACCGAAGCCTTCGCCGGCCGACCACCTCTCCGGCGGTGAGTAGCCTTCGTCGAGAAGGTCGGCGACCCCTCGCTCATCGAGCGTGTCGGAGAACTGAAGCTGGTCCTCGTCGTCCACGCTGTAGGTGCCGTAGTACTCGCGGCTGACCTCGCTCACGCGCCCTCCTGTCAACGGGCCGGCTGCGTGCCGGCTTCTCAGGAGAGTTGGTGTCGGCTCAGCACGGAGGCTTACTTTTCGCAGACGATCAACGTGAGCCCGCCCGATCTCGGCTCCGAGGTACGCTACTCGAATGGCGGACTGCTCGCCGACGTTCGTCGGACGGCTCTGGGAAGTCGGTTGCCGCAGGCCCATGACCTGGCCGGCTGACTGCACTCCGCCGAGCGTGTCCACGAACCGGCAGCAATCGTCGCGCCGCCCCGATAGGCTCTTTGCGTGCCCGAGACAGTGAACGACGTCGACCGCCGCTTGACCGCGCGCGGCGCGGCCACGAGAGCGCGGATCGTCGCGTCCGCCGATGAGCTGATGTCGCTCAAGGGCACCGCCGCGACCACGCTCGACGAGGTGATAGCGGCCAGTGGGACCAGCAAGTCACAGCTCTACCGGCATTTCGCCGACAAGAGCGCCTTGGTCCAGGCAGTGATCGAACTGCGGGGCAGCCGAGTGCTCGAGCGGGAGGAGCAGTACCTGCGCAGGGTCGACTCGTTCAGCGGTCTCGAGCGCTGGTGCAGAGCGATTCTCCAACGCGTGACAGTACGCCGCGGCGCGCTGGGCTGCGAGTTGGGAGCCCTGTCGACCGAACTCTCCGATCACGACGAAGCCGCGCGCATCGATCTCGACGCGCACCTGACCAACTGGATCTCCCTGCTGGCCGCTGCGCTCGAGCGGATGAAGGCCAACAACACGCTGTCTCGGGAGGCTGATTCCCAGCGGCTGGCAACCGGGATCATGGCCGCGATTCAGGGCGGTTACGTTCTCGCCCAAGCGGCCCGGGATCCCGGCCCGATGCAGATCGCGCTCGAGCTGGCGATGGACTCGGTCCGCGCGCATGCGAAGTCGCCTGGTGAGTAGGTAAGAAGCGGGTCCGGTACGCGCTCCAACAATCATGTGGTCAGGGGCGAATCCGGGAAGACCGTTCGATGGCCGAGTCGCCTTGGTGACCGGAGCGGGTGGTCAGCTCGAGCGGGCGATTGCCGAGCAGTTGGCTGCCGCCGGTGCCGCGGTCGCGGTCGTCGCCAGGTCGGCGGCTCGGGTGGACGCCACGGTGGCAGCCATTCGCGCAGCCGGTGGTGAGGCCGACGGGTTCACCGCCGACCTGGCTGACCTCGAGGCCGTTCCAGAAGTCGTGCAGGGTGTCGAGCGGGTGTTCGGCGAGGTCGATGTCCTGGTCAGCCACGCTGTCACAGTGGCGCCGCTGGGCGGCGTCAGCACACTGGAGCCGGCGGCTGTACTTCGTTCGCTGACCGTCAATGTCGCCAGCGTGGTGGTTCTCGCCGGTGCGGTCATCCCGCCGATGCTTCATCAGCGGTGGGGCCGGATCGTCAACGTGTGCGCGGCGGTCGGCAACCTGGTTTCCTGGCCCGGCGGCAACATCTACGCGGCGTGCGTGGCTGCGTCGGAAGCGCACACCGTCAACCTGGCCGAGGAACTCTCCGGCACCGGGATCACGGTCAATGCTCTCCGAGCGCACAGAGCGGGTACGGCTCTGCAGACCTGGCTCGCCGGCGTGGATCCCGAGGCAGTCGACGATCCCTTGATCCGGCGATTCGTTCTCGACGTCACCGGCCTCGGGGTGGCCGGCCCGGACCGGTCTGCCGTAGGTCTCGTCGATCGTCTGATCTCGACACAGACGGGTCGTATCTGGGCCGACCTGAGCTGATGAACCCAGCGCTGCGGGTCGGTGGAGCTAGAGCCAGCCGGAGCGCCGGAAGGTCGCGTAGAGGGCAGCGCATCCGGCGACGATGAGGCCGAGGATCATGAAGTAGCCGTAGCGCCAATGGAGCTCGGGCATGTTGTCGAAGTTCATCCCGTAGATCGCGCACACCACGGTCGGGCCGGCGGCGATTGCGATCCAGGCGGAGATCCGGCGCATGTCGTCGTTCTGCTGAACCGAAACCCGCGCAACATGCGCATCCAGCGCGGAGCCCAGGAGCTTGTCGAGAGTGTCGGTCTGTTCACACACTCTGGCGACGTGGCCGGCGACGTTGCGGAAGTACACCGCGGCTTCCGAGTCGACGTGCAGGAGGTCGGCGCGTGCGAACTGCTCGATCGGTTCGCGCAAAGGGACTACGGCCCGGCGCATCTCCAGCACCTCCCGCTTCAGCATGTAGATGCGTTCGGCCTCGCTCGTGCACCTGACGCCGAAGACCGCCGCCTCGATCGCGTCGACGTCAGCCTCGATGGACGTGCTCGCAGATGCGTAGGTGTCCACGACCGCATCGCAGATGGCCCAAAGAACGGCCGCTGGTCCGTGTGACAGCGCCAGTGGCATCTCGTCGAGCGTCGCGAGCGTCCGCTCCAGGTCGCTTCGGTCGCCGTGCCAAACGGTCACCACGTAGTCATGGCCGAGAAAGACGCTGACCTGCCCGGTGCTGACCGCCTGAACATCGTCGAGGTAGTGCACCGTGCACAACACGACGGCCAGGGCGTCGCCGTACCGTTCGACCTTGGGTCGTTGATGCGATGCCTGCGCGTCTTCGACCGCCAGATCGTGCAAGCCGAACAGCCGCTGGGCGTTGCACAACTCCGCGTCAGACGGCTCGTGAAGATCGATCCAGGCGAACGCGGCATCTGATGTCGTCCGGTCTCTGGCAACGGCTTCGAGCTCATCGGGTTGCCGTTGGCCGTCGGCGTACAGCTCGCTGTGCACGATCATCGCTTGGTCCACGCCTGCATCGCAGTCGCCATGTCAGCCCCCTCGTTTGGCGAACGACTGCGGCGGGCCGAAGAGAACGCCGTACTCGGGATTCCTCTTGACGAAGTGGCGCACGACGGCGCAGTAGTTCGACACAGTGAGCGATTTCGTGCGCAGGTCGTCGAGGGCGTGCCGGATGAGCACCCAGGAGAATCCCTGTCCGCGGTAGGTCTGGTCGATGACGGTGTGCGTGATCGACAGGTGCGAGCCGATCAAGTGATAGACGAGGATGCCGGCTCGCTGTCCGTCGACGAGGAGTTCGTAGTACTCGTCGTCCGCGTGGTGGGTCACTGTGACTGCGGGCTTCTCAGATGCGCCGGCGCCGACCGCTTGAACAGCTGCGTGTGAGGCCGCCTTGTCAGCAACCGCGGAGTCTGTGCCGTCGATGGTCAGGAGGTCGGCCAACGGAGCCGTCCAGCCTGCGCCGAAGGCCTCAGTGGGAAGACTGGCGTGCCAGGTGAGGCCCGACCCGGCCTGATTGCGAAAATGGAGAGTGACGTGCCAGATGCCTTCGGTGTCGTCGAACCCGCCGGCTGTCCGTAGCTGCACACGCACACTGGCTGGAAGCGAGTTGAGCATCAGTGGGTGTGTTCGCAGCGGCAGGATCACCTGGTTGTCCACTGGCCGCATGCCCTCCAAATCGTCCGTCTCTGTACTGCTCCAGGCGACGACCACGACTTCCGTGTCGGTGTCGCCGAAGAGGCCCGCGGTGATGCTGAAGTCGATCGGCTGATCGAACGCGGCGGCCTGCCCGGCGGAACCGGCCGCTGTCAGCTCGCCGCCGACGAGGTAGAAGCCAGTACCGTCGGGCCGACGGGCGTGTTCAGTCATTGCCATCTCCTGTTGCCGGTCACTTGTTGCCGGTCTCCCAATCCACCGTGACACCGGGGGCGGCGGTGCCTGATCACGATCCGAGAGTGGACTATATCGTCCATTAAAGAGCATAATCTATCGGCGGGTGGTGCGGCAGCTGCAGCCGAGTGGACCAGATCGACCTCTTCGGCCAGCTGATTTCGATCGACAGGATGGTGACAATGGCGGTGATCACCGACAGCGACCGGCTGGTCGTCCGGGAGTGGACCGAGGCCGACGCAGGCGACGCCTTGGGGATCTTCGGGTCCATCGAAGTGGCGCGCTGGCTGGCGCCCGCGATGGGCCAGGTACCGAACAAGGCGACCATGCGCCTGGTGCTGCGCGCCTGGATCGACGCAGGCAAGAGCCTCGTACCGCCAGCCGGGCGCTGGGCTGTGGTGAACAAGGCGGACGGCGAGGTGATTGGCGGTCTGGTACTCAGCTTGCTGCCGCCGTACGAGGAAGACTTCGAGATCGGCTGGCAACTCAAACCCGCGGCGTGGGGACACGGATTCGCGACGGAGGCGAGCCACGCCCTGATGCGATGGGCCTTCGCGACCGGCACGATCGACGAGTTGTACGCGGTCGCTCGACCTCAGAACCTTCGCGCCTGCGCCACCGCGCGCCGACTCGGCATGGAGTGGGTCGGCGAGACCGAGAAGTACTACGGCCTGGCCATGCAGGTCTATCGCATCCGAGCAGCCGAACTCGACGCTGCTCCGCTCTCGAGAGTGAGCAATTCGTGAACGTCAGCATGCGCGAGCGTCCGGGTGTTCAGGTCGTCTGGTGAGCACGGCCCCGGCAGCCTCAGTCGGTCGACTGCTGCTGTGCCGCCTCGGCGGTGGCGCGATCGGGGTAGCCGGGGTGCCGCGTGTCGATCAGATCGGCGTACGTCGACGTACGCGAGAGAAACTCCGCCACAAAGGGACAGATAGCGGTGATCGTGCCCTCGCGGGTGCGGATCTCGTCGAGTACTCGCCGCACCATCGCGCCTGCGACGCCCTGGTGTTGATGACTCGGCTCGACTTCGGTGTGTCGTAGGGCGTACCGGTTGGGTCTCAGGCGCGTGTAGTAGAGCCAGCCGACAAGGTCTTCGTCGCGATGGAGTTCGAAGCGACCTTGATCGGTGTTGTCGACCAGCTCCTCGGCTGCCGACCCGTGTTCTTCCTTGCTCATCGAATCTCCTCCAGTGGGTGAGTGTCGATCCGTTCGCGGCGTCTTACCGACGGCGTGATCAGGGACTGGTACGCCGGCGGAGAATCTCGTTGCCCTGCGCATCGATCCGACCCAGTGTGCGGGGCCCGCCGGACAAGTTCACCGGCCTCGGTAAGACCGCGCGGCCTGTCGACACTGACTATTCGGGCGATGACGCCGGGCACCGTCCGACCCGTCGGCGATCTCGTTGGTCAGAAGCGTAACGGCATCTGGGGCTGCGTAGCAGCCGGTGCGATCGCTGCGGGCACCTGAGCCCCGCGCGCGGCTTCTGGTCGCGACACCACAGACAAGCTCGATTTGAAGGGAAGTACGTGATGACCGGGAACTTCGACGGACGCAAACTTGTAGTGATCGGCGGAAGCAGCGGCATGGGCCGTCAGACTGCCGCGGACATCGTCGGGCTGGGCGCCAGCGCCGTGATCGTCGGCCGCAACCAGGCCAAGGTGGACGAGACTGTCGCTGAGCTCGGTGAAGGCAGGGCGTGGGGAATCACCGCGGACCTGGCCGACCGGAACCAGGTCGAAGAGGTCCAGAAGCGTCTCGCGGCGGATCATTCGGACGCGACCCTGCTGGTGAACGCGGCCGGGTTCTTCATCCCGAGGGGATTTCTCGACTACCAAGGCGCGGACTACGACGCCTACCTCGAACTCAGCCGCGCGATCTTCTTCCTGACCCAGACCGTGGTCCGGGGCATGAAGGAGGCAGGACACGGTGGTGCGATCGTCAACATCGGCTCGATGTGGGCGCACCAGGCAATCGCGGCAACTCCCGCGACTGGATACTCGATGGCGAAGGCGGGGCTGCACGCCTTGACGCACAACCTGGCGATGGAGCTCGCAGGCGACGGCATCCGGGTGAACGCAGTTGCGCCCGCGGTGGTGGCCACGCCGCTCTACGAGGGCTTCATCCCGAAGGACCAGCTCGAGCAAGCGATCCAGGAGTTCAACCCGTTCCATCCGCTGGGCCGGGTGGGCACCGCCGGCGACATCGCGTCGGCGATCACCTTCCTGCTGTCCGAGCAAGCGAGCTGGATCACCGGCGCGATCCTGAACGTGGACGGCGGAGTGATGGCCGGGCGCAGCTGATCAGGAACCGTCCGGACCGAGTCGCCGCGGGCGCAAGGTAAGAGTCGCGCGCCGCGGCGACACCAGGAAAGTGCGCTGCGAAATCCCGAACCCGTAAGGGGGCCTGCGCTGTGAAGATCCTCCTGGACGACCAGGCAGCACGGATCAGAATCGTCGAGAACCCTGAGCTCGGCTACTACGAGCTGCGGCTCGATCAGGAGATTGCCGGCACTCTCGACTATCGAGATGTGGACGATCGACGGGTCTTCGGACTCACTGAGATTCGATCGGACCTTCGCGGTCGGGGACTCGCAACGCTCCTGATCCGGACCGTATTCGATGACCTGGACACACGCGGCGCGCAGGTCACCAACTACTGCCCGGCCATCGACCGCTACCTCAGGAAGCATCCGGAGCATCGTCGCCTGATCGACTCCGTACAACCAGGGATGTCCGACCGGAACGCGTTGGCGCGAGCCGGGACCTCGGACTCACGTCTCGACGCGGCGCTGCGCTCCGAACATGCGCGGCTGCACGACCTGGCCGCGGTGCCGCGGAGCAACCTGTCTGCTCCGCATCACCGTCGGCACGGCGCGGACATGTTCACGGCGTACGCCGCTCAGCACCTCGCCGCATCGGCCGAGGTGCTGTTGCACCAGGCAAGGAACTGGCCGTCGGACGAGGTCTCAGGGTATCTGGGCAACCTGAGAAGGCTCGAGCAGTCACTGCGTGTCCTGAAAGGCCGTCAGTACGGCGACAAGCGCTATCTGGACCTAGGACACGACGAGGTGTGGGCCGTGATCGATCGGCTGCTCGCGGAACACGAGCAACTCGAGAGCATGGTCGCCGTCCGAATCGCGGCGGACTCCGATCGGGATGCACTCGCCGTCCTCGCCGAGGACCTGCTGACCTCACAGGACAACTCACCGACGCGTACGCATCCCAACTCGCCACACGTCGGCGTTCCGGGCCGAATCGCCCGCCGAATGTGGCGCTTCGCCGACAGCACCGCGGACGACCTCGAAGGCCGGGTCGTTCCGGCACGCTATCGGCGGCACCCCAAGCACGACTCTGCGTTCTCCCACTACCTGCGCGGCAGCCAGATCGATGACGAGGCGGCAGATGAGCGGCTGTAGGCCTATGACGGCGTCGGTGCGCAGCTAGCCGCGATCAGCGATCGTCACGTTTGCCACGAGGCCATGCCAAATGTTTGCTCTCCGCGGCAGAGCGAGAGACAACGCACTCTCGCTGGCAGTGGTGCAAGGCAGAAGGTGGCGATCACATACCGGGCCGGCTTCATCGATCTTGCCGATATCGCCGTCAGTCGCGGCGATCTTGTAACCGACCAGGTCGGCACCCTCGACATATCCGGTGTCCTCCCGATACCTCCACGCGTCGAACGACTCATATGGCGTAGTGGCGATAGCTTTTACTGGCGGTGCGTTGCTATTGGATGCCGTTGTCAGTGAAGTGCTCCCAAGGTCGGGGCCTCGGCGGCAGCGAGTAGATCGGGGGCGTGCCGACTGCTTGGGAAGACTTCAGGCGAGTTCGAATAGCCTTGTTGGCAAGGCGTTTGCGGAATTCTTGCTGTGAGGATGGTGGAGTGCTCGGCGACGGGGGGGGCGAGTGCCTTCTCTAGTCGAGGGTGGCGTTGGGGGTGACGAAGACGATCTTGCCGTTGATCGGGGCGGTGGCGGCTTCGGTGTGCACCTGTGCCAGTCCGGCCAGCGGCACTCGCCGGGTCGGGCCGAGGTGCAGCTTGCCGGCGTCGAGGAGGGTCACCAGTTGGGCGAGCTGTTCGGCATCGGGGCGGAAGAAAAGATTGATTCCCCGTACGCCGCGGGCCTCGTCGGACGCAGCGGGCATCCACACGGTGGTGTTGACCAGAACGCCGCCGTCGCGGATCACGGCGGCCAGGGCGGCCATCTGCTCCGGGGCGAGCGGGGCGAAATTGAGCACGACGTCGACCGGCTCGGACAGCTCCGGGATCCCGGGACCGTGGATCTCGTCGGCGCCGGCCAGCTTCGCCTGCTCGGAGCTGTGCGGGCCGGTGGTGGCGATCACGTATGCGCCGGTGTTCTTGGCCAGCTGCACCGCGTAGCCACCGACGACGCCGCCCGCGCCGTTGACCAGCACCCGCTGGCCGGTGGTCAGCTTCGCGTGGTCGAACAGCGCCTGCCACGCGGTGAGGCCGACGAGCGGTAGTCCGGCGGCGTCCACCAGCGGGACGCTCGTGGGGGCCGCCGTCAGAAGCTGGGCGGGAGCGACGACGTACTCCGCGGCCGCGCCGGTGCTGGTCAGCGGCAGGGCGCCGATCACCCGGTCCCCGATGTCGAAGCCGGTCACGTCCTCGCCGAGCGCGTCGACCGTGCCCGCGATGTCGAGGCCGGGGGTGTGCGGCAGCCGGATCGGGATGGGGCCCTGCATGACACCGGCGCGGATGTTGCCCTCGACCGGGTTGAACGACGTCGCCGCCACCCGGATCCGGATCTCGCCGACGTCGGGCGCCGGCTGGTCCACGTCTTCGTAGCGCAGGACCTCGGGGGTGCCGTACTCGTGGAAACGTACTGCCTTCATGACGGGCCTCGTCTTTCTGATGTCGTCGTGCTTCGATTCCGAAGCATTTTTGGCATGGCAAGCTCCGAAACCGAAGCAAGTGGGGTTTGGCGGTGACAGCCGGCTCAGCCGGGATTGCTGCCGGCCGGTAGCTGCTCAACGATGAATTCGAGGACCGGGCTTGCTCGGTGAACGGGTCGGCCGGGTGCCACTCCGTCATGGCGCTGCTGGAGAGAGTGCGCCACTGTTTCCCGATCCACGGTGCTCACCGCCTTCCCGGTTCGACCACTCAAGCGTGGCGCAGAACGGGAAGCGGGTGAATGCTCTCGTCATCCACGGTATGACAGACCATGGATAAGGGAGTCACGCCTCGTCCCCGGCCAGGGTGACCAGTCGCCGGAGCTTCGCCTCACTCGGTGATCCGGGTTCGGCCATGAAGACCAGCAGATCCTGGCCCTCGTCGGGATCCACCAGCCGCCGGCTGTACAACTCCAACTCGCCCAGTTCCGGGTGCCGGTAGCGTTTGAGCTCGTGGTGATGGGTGACGTCCACCTCGTGCCGTCGCCAGACCTCGGCGAACTCGGGGCTGATCGCCAGCAGGGCATCGACGATCTCTCCTGCGGTGCCCGCCGGATCGGTCGTGTACGCCGCCCGCAGGTCCACGGTGAAGACCCGGCCGCGTACGACATGGTCCTCGGGTGGATAGATGGCTCGCTGGGCCGGGTCGGTGAACCAGCGATAGGCCAGGTAGCGCGACAGGCCGTCGAAACGGGTGTAGTCACCGAACAGGGCCACCGCCGCAGGGTTCTGCAGCAATGCCTCGCCGAACCGGGAGAACACGATCGCGGGCGTGTCCGAGAGCTGCTCTGCGATGGTCCTGATGGCCAGGCTGACCCGGTCGTCCGGCGGGGTACGCCGTGGAGCCGCGTGCCCGCCGAGGGCGAACAGGTGCTCCCGCTCACTCGGGCTGAGCCGCAAGGCCCGGGCCACTGCGGCCAGCATCTGCTCGGACGGCATCGGTCCACGCTTCTGCTCGAGTCGGCTGTAGTAGTCGGCCGACATGCCGGCCAGCACCGCGACCTCCTCGCGCCGCAGCCCACCGGTACGACGCCGGGCGCCTCGCGGCAGTCCCACCTCCTCCGGCTGCAGTGCTTCCCGGCGAGCTCGGAGAAAGTCCGCCAGCAACGCACGATCCATCGCTCCGGCCCGCCTCAGCCGGTCCGGTTGCGCCGCGCGCGAGGCTTGGCGGAACGAGGGGGAGCGGCGCGCATGTGGTCACGGGCCCGGCCCAGAACCTTGTGGAGGACGATGACGTCGTCGCTGGTCAACTGTTCGAACAACAGCTGCCGGACGCGGTCGACATGGCCCGGGAGCACCTGGGCGACCAGGTCACGGCCGGCGTCCGTGACCGCCACCATGACACTGCGCTCGTCGTCCGGGGACGGCGAACGGGTGATCAGGCCACGCTGGTCCAGCAAGCGCGCCTGATAGGTCAGCCCGCTCCGGCTGTACACGACGCCGTCGGCCAGATCGGTCATCCGCAGCTTGCCCCCGGGCGCGTCGACGAGCCGGGCGAGGACCTGAAACTGCACGTAGCTGAGGTCTCCGTCGATGCGCAGGTGCTCCGCCACGGCGTACTGAAGAAGGCTGCTGACCTCCGCCAGAGCGAAGTACGCACCAAGCTGCTTCTCGCTCAGGCCTGGCGAGGCTTTCCTCATCCCGCGATCGTACCTGCTTTGAATTCGAAGTTATCCACACGAAAGCGTCCCGCCCACCGCCGGCCGCACCTTTATGCCTCCGCAGGATTCTGATCTTGCGTCTGCGCCCAGGTGTTCGCCCATTCGTTGAGCGGTTGGAGGGCGTGACTGAGCGCTTCCCCCAGGGGAGTGAGCTCGTAGCCGTCGGTTGAGGGGGCGATGATCCCGCCGGCCGTGAGTTCGCGAAGCCGCTGGTAGAGGACGCTGGACGACATTCCTTCACACTGGGCCAGCAGCGCGCGGGCGCCGAGCGGCCCTGTCCGCAGCTCCCAGAGAATGCGCAGCGCCCACCGGCGGCCGAAGAGGTCCATCGCGGCCATGATCGGAAGGCCGGTCGTCGAGCCACGAACCGGTCTTCCTGGGCGCGGTGTCGGCATGACCCTCCTTGCGTTTCGTTATTCGAAACACTAGCATCTCTACGTGTTTCGAATTCCGAAACAACCTCGACGGGAGGCGCCGATGACGCGAATCGCCCTGCTGGAACCGCCGTACGCCGACCAGGCGGGCGCGCTGCTCGGGCGCATGATGCCCGGCGACGTACCGCCGATCGGGCTGTTCCGGATGTTCGCCAGAAACCTCCCGATGGCCGGCGCCATGCACGGATGGGGGCGCTATGAGCTGGGCCGACAGCTGACCCTGACCATGCGGGAGCGCGAGATCGCCATCGACCGGACGTGCGCGCTGTGCGGCTGCGAGTACGAGTGGGGCGTGCATATGCTGACGTACGCCGAACGCGTCGGGCTCGACCGCGAGCAGGCGGCATCCCTGGTGCACGGCGGACCCGCTGACGAGTGCTGGACGTCCGAGCGGGAACGGCTGCTCATCCTCGCCGTCGACGCGCTGCACGAGCGTTCCGACATCGACGACGCGCTGTGGACACGGCTCGTGCCGGTCTTCGACGAGCTTCAGTTGCTCGATCTGCTTCTGCTGTGCGGGTGGTACCACGCCATCAGCTTCGCCGCGCGTGCGGCTCGTCTGCCGCCCGAGCCCGGCGCGCCTCGCTTCGACGACTTCCTTCCCGCCGCCACCACCACCAATCGGTGAGAACCGAGACCAACCCGTAAGTCAGATGCACTCATTCCAACACTGGAGGTTCCATGCCCAAGGGCTACTGGGTCAGCGTCTACCGCACCATTTCAGACCCTGACAAGCTGGCTGCTTACAACGAGTTGGCCCGTCCGGCCGTCCAGGCCTTCGGCGGGCGGACCATCGTCCGTGGCGGTCGGGTCGTGGCACATGACGCCGGAATCGCCGAGCGCACCATCGTGGTCGAGTTCGACAGCTTCGACCAGGCCGTCGCGGCCCGCGAGAGTGCGGCCTACCACGAGGCGCTGGTCGCCCTCTCGGACGGCGTCGAGCGCGACTTCCGCATCGTCGAAGGCATCGACTGACCAAGGCCCAGCCGAGTGCTTGCGGTGTCCGCGGTTGCTGCCCTGGCGTTGATCGTCTGGTGGCGGCAGCGGGAAGCGGACGGCAGTACGCCGTCGAAGCGTTCGTATCTCAGGATCGGCGATTCCGGGGCAAAGGCCGGCTGGAGCGGCTGGGCGCGGAGATGACCGTGTGATCGCAGCGTGAAGGTCCGCTGCGGCGGATGACAGAAAGATGACAGTGCCTTTAGGAAACTCCTCTGACCCTCCTACCAGCCGCAGTGTTGCGCTCGACAACCGTCGCGTGGGGTGACGCACGCGAGTCGGGGTAAGAGGGGGAGGGGTCGTGACACATCAGTTGACATCCATGGGGCGTTCACTGCGGGCGCTGGTCGTCGTGAGCTTGCTGGCAGCAGTCCTGTCCGCAGCACAGCTGGCCGGTACTGCGAGACCCGCTGCGGCGGCCGGTCCGGGCAGCCTCACGCTGCACGTGGCCAGCGCGCGTTCGGTGAACTCAGGACCGGGCTTCGTTCACGAGAACGACCCGGTCACGCAGTACAAGTGGCTGATCAACGTCGATGACACGGGCAATCCCGGCACGGCGGCGAACCAGCTCACCGACCGCTGTCTGCCGAGCACCGCGCCCGGCGGATCCAGCGATCCGGACTACGCCGACACCTGTCCCTGGCCGTCCACCCGGAACACCTCCGGCTTCGCGCCGATCGTTGCCCAGGGCACCGAGGCGGATCTGAACGACACCAAGGCGCTGGACAACCTGCCGGCCGGCAAGTACCTGATCTCGGTGACCGCCGACGGCTTCAAGATCGACGGCCAGCACTTCACCGTCAGCTCGGGCGCGACCACCCACACCGTGGTCCGGATGAACCCGACCCCGCTGCCTCTCACCACGCTGCGGATCCAGGTCTTCAACGACAATCTGCCGGTCGACGGAACCTACGAGATGGACGCCGAGCAAGGGCTCGCCGGGTTCAGTGCGAACCTTACCGACGTGCTCGGTCTGGTCAGCACGGACTACTACGGCAACGCGCTCTGCACGGTCTACCGGCACCAGAACGCCAATGGCACCGGGCCGATGCTGTTCGACGCGAACAACAGGCCGATCGTCGACACGACGCGTTCGACCGGTAAGTGCACCAGCGACTCGACCGGCCAGATCGTGATCCCGAACATGGGTCCGAACCGGTACGCCGCGACGGTCACGCCACCGGCGCCGGCCCCCGGCCAGACCTACCAGTGGGTGCAGACCACCACCCTCGAAGGCGGCCACGACCACGACATCTGGCAGCAGGAAGGTGAGACCGGCTACGACACCGAGCAGGTTCGCGGCCGCGAACTGGTGCCCGCGGTCCAGTTCGGTTTCGTCCGCACCCGGGGGCTCCCGCCCCACCGCGCTCCGCTGCCGACCGGCGAGATCAAGGGCGTAGTGATCGCCGGACTGCCCTACATCGGCGGTCAGAACGGTCAGGTCGTGCCGGAGACAGGGTTCGCCGGCGCCAAGTCCGACGGGCCGATCGTCAATCCGTGGGTCGCGTTGTCCGATCTCGACGCCGGCGATGCCGCCGTGTACGTCGGACGGGGCGCGGCGGACGGCAGCTTCGACATCAAGAACGTGCCGGACGGCACCTACCAGCTGACCCTGTGGGACGACGACCAGGACTACATCCTGTGGAGCTTCAACGTCGAGGTGCACAACGGAGATGTGACGGATGTCGGCAACGAGATGCTGGTCGGCTGGTTCAGTCACGTGCACGGCAAGGTCTTCATCGATGCCAACGGCAACGGTAAGCAGGACACCGGCGAGCGGGCCGTGCCCAGCTTCGCCCTGACCGTCCGTGAACGCGACAACTCGCTGATGGACCAGTACACGAACACGGCCACAACCGATGTCAACGGCAACTACGACATCAGGGAGACCTATCCGCTCGGCAAGTGGCTGGTACTGGAAGCCTTCAACACCCGCTACAAGACCACCGGCATCACCTACAAGGGCGCGAACGAGACCAAGGCGACCACCCAGCTGGGCAGCCTGGTCGACCTCAACTTCCTGCCGATCATCGGCCTCAGCGGCCAGATCGACTGGGGTGTGCAGCCCTACGATCCCGGTACCAACGGCGGCATCGTCGGTACGGTCACCTACGACGTCACCCGCAACGAACTCGACCCGGCGATGGCGGCGACCGAGCCGTACCAGCCCGGCATCCCCGACGTACCGGTGAAGCTCTACGTGCCGCTGGCCTGTACCGACACCACGCCGGCAGAGCTCTGCCGGCAGGGGTACCAGACCGAGCCGAAGCAGGTCTCGGACGGCAACGGCGGGATGACGGACAACCCGCGGTACGGGGCGTTCGTCAAGGGACCGGAGGTGCAGGACTCCTACACCTCGGAGAAGTGGCAACCGCCACGAGGATGCACCGCGCGCCAGTACAACAACACGCCGCTCACCGACCAGCAGGCGTTGCCCGCTTTCGGCACCGCCGCGAACGCGATGTGCGTCGAGGCGCCGATGATGGGGCTCGCCGTCGGAGCCAGTGACAGCCAGGGCGGCAGCCAGACGGTGAACGGCAACTACGGGTTCGCGACCTCGAAGATCAACCTCTATCCGCCCACCGACACGGTGCACAACCCGGACGGGCTGGCGATGTACGCGCCGTTGCCGGCCGGGACCGAGCAGGATCTGCCGGCCCGCGACTACATCGTGTCGGTCGACATTCCGAACGACCCGGTCGACGGCAAGCCGATGTACCAGGTCACCAAGGAAGAGGATGTCAACGTCTTCGACGGTGACACCTACCTGCCGCAGGAGAACTACCCGCCGGCCACTCCGGCCGCGGCGAACGACCCTGCCGGACCGCCCGACGCCACGCCCACTCCGCCGACCCAACCGCCGTCGCAGCAGGCAGGCATCGTCTCGCCGTGTGCCGGTCCGTTGCACACCGTCGACGTCACCAACGAGAACTTCAACGCCGGCGGCGGCAGCCCGTACCAGGGCTACGAGCGGCCCTCCTGTGCCGACAAGCTGGTGGGGTTGCGCGCCAACCAGGCGACGGCGCCGAACTTCAGCCTGTTCACCGACGTGCCGATCCCGACGCACTTCTGGGGTCTGACACTGAACGACCTCGGGCTCACGCTCGACAAGCGCAGCGTCAACTACGGCGAGGCGCAGGGACTGCCCTTCGTCCCCGTCGGGCTGTACGACTGGTCCGGCCGGCTGATGGACACCGTCCACACCGACTTCAACGGCATGTACGAAGGGCTGGAGCCGTCGACCGGGACCTACAACTGTCCGGTACCGGCCGGACCCTGCCCGAACATGTACCGCTTCGTCGGCAACGATCCAGGTCAGCCAGGAGCTCTCAATCCCGACTACAACCCACGGTTCCGCACGATCGCGACCAACTTCCAGGGCTGGCCGGGCCTCTACACCGTGACGGACGAGGCACCGACCCAGGTCGCGTCGACCGTCCTGGCACCGGACACGACGACGGTCAACCCGACCTTCTGCGACCTGGGCGCCAGTACGCCGCAACTGCTGGCGGTCAGCCGTCCCTACATCCGGCGCGGTGACCCGAACCGGTCGATCACGGTCAACGGCCTGGGCTTCGGCGACCCCGGTGCTCCGGACAAGATCACGCTGAACGGCACCACCGTGGCGGTGACCAGTTGGACCGACAAGAGCATGACCTTCACCGTGCCTGCCCTGTTCCCGCTCGGGGCCGCGGAACTGGCCATCACCGGTCACAACGGTCAGCGCAGTGTCAACGGCATCACCATCCAGGTGCTGTCGGCAACCAACGCGTCGATCCCCGGCACCGATCCGAACAATCCACAGCTGACCGAGGTCGGTCCGGCCAAGACGTACAAGACGGTGCAGGCAGGTCTCGAGGCGGCCCGGCCGACCAGGGCCGTGCGCAACAATGCCGGCCAGGTGATCGTGCCGGCCAAGCCCTACCACCTGGTCGTCGTCTGGCCGAACGCGCAGACGGCCGCCAACCCGCGCGGTGACTACAACGAGAACGTCATCGTTCATCACCAGGTGAAGATCCAGGGCGTCGGCCCCGGTGGCTTCGACGCGGCGAACACCTGGGTCCCGGGCTCGATCCTGGACGGCTCGGGCTTCAACCTCGACAACCAGAACGGGATCGACTGGATCACCCGGATCAGCGGCCTGACGTACTCCGGTGACCCTGCGGTTCCCGACTCCGCGGTCGTCACGGCCCTCGACGATCCGGCACTGGCAGGCGTCACCCCGGCCAGCTGGCCGGTCACGCTCGACGGCTTCACGATCACCGGTGGCGCCCAGGCCGACATCCCCGGCAACGTCAACGTGCTCACCGGCGGCATCAAGACGCCGTATGGCGCGGCAGGTGCCCTGGTGACCCAGGGCGGCGGGGTCTACGCCCACGCGAATGTCCGCAACCTGCGGGTGACCGACAACGTGATCGTCGGCAACGGGGGCTCGTACGGCGGCGGCATCCGGATCGGTACTCCGTACGTCGGTGACAACCGCAACTACGACCCGGTCATCGCCAGGAACCAGCTCCGCGACAACGGCGGTACCAACCTGGCCGGCGGGATCGGGTTGTTCACCGGCAGCGACGGCTACCAGATCGACGCCAACGCGATCTGCGGCAACTTCTCCGCGGAGTACGGCGGCGGGATCTCCGCCTTCGGCTACATGGCGAACGCCGGCGGCAGCAACGGTGGAAGCATCACCGGCAACCGGATCTGGTTCAACTCCTCCTACGACGAGGGCGGCGGCATCATGGTCGCCGGTGAACTCCCGGCGACGCCGACGGCGCTGTCCCCCGGCAGCGGCCCGGTCAAGATCGACCGGAACACGATCCAGACCAACCTGGCCAACGACGACGGTGGCGGCATCCGGCTGCTGCAGGTCGGCGGCTCGCACATCACCCGGAACGACCCGCAACCGATCGACATCACCGACAACACCATCGCCGACAACGTCTCCGCGCACGAAGGTGGCGGCCTGGCGATGGATGACGCACCGTTCGTCAACGTGGTCAACAACACGGTGACGAAGAACCTCACCACGGCCACGGCGGTGACCAGCAACGGCGATCCGGCTCCGGCCGGCCTGTCCACCGCGGCGAACAGCGATCCGTTGCAGGCAAGGCTGCGGAACACGACGTTGTTCCCCGGCTCCCAGGCGCTCGGCAACACGACGTACAGCAAGCCGACGTTGCTCAACGACGTCTTCTGGGACAACCGGGCCGGCTCCTTCGGTGGCGGCTGGGTCTACGGCATCGGTGGTCAGCTACCCGACGGCACGGCCAACTCCGTGAACAACTGGGACATGGGTGTCGCCGACGTGCCCGGCGCGCTGTTGACGCCCACCCACTCGGTGCTGCAGGACGAGACGGGCTCCGCCCCGGATCCGTCGAACTCCACGGCCGACCCGCGGTTCGTCTCGCCGTACGAGGTGACGGTGAACGTGCTTGCGGTCCGGTCCTACCCGGCCTTCCGGCAGGCGGCGATCGTGGCGCAACTGCTGCCACCCTCGCTGATGGGTGACTTCCATGTCGCGACCGGTACGCCGACCACCCCGGCACGAGGGCTCGGCGCGGCCAGTGCGGTCGTCCGCTGGGGTACGCCGACCACGGGCTTCAGCTACACGGTTCCCGCGCCCTCGCCTGATATCGACGGTCAACCCCGGCCGACCGTCACCGGTGTCTTCCCGCTCCAGCAACGCCGGTACGACGCCGGCTCGGACCAGATGACGCCGTGATGGAGGTGGCCTGCCCGGCCCTCCGACGGGCAGGCCACACCTTCGCCGCCAGTTGACCAGTTCCACCGACTTCAGGAGATCCCAGTGACCGATATTCCCGTACGACGCGGCGTCTCGCGGCGTTCCTTCCTCAGCGGCGCGGGTGTCGTCGGCGGCGTGCTGCTCAGCGGCCGGCTGCTGACCGCGAGCGCGGCACCCGGCCTGGCCACTTCCGCAACCGCGGTCCACCCGATGAAGCAGGTCCACCTGGCCGGCACCGACGGCTGGGTGGCGATGCCGGGCGACGCGCCGCCGGATCCGCCCTTCTTCCCCGACCCGCTGGCACCGAGCCCGTTCAACACCTACGTGTTCGGCTTCCGCGACGTGACCGGGATGGCCTCCAACCAGGTGGCCGCCCAACGGGGCAAGGCGCAGATCAGCGCGCCGATGATGGCCTTCGACGAAGAGGACGACATCTATCTCACGTTGACGAACCTCGGCCTGGCACAGCGGCCGGACCTGTTCGACGGGCACACGTTGCACTGGCACGGTTTCGTCAACGCGATCCCGTTGTTCGACGGCGTCCCGGAGTTGTCGCTGGCGGTGCCGATCGGCCGCGACCTGACCTACTTCTACCGGCCGCACGACGCCGGGACCTACATGTACCACTGCCATTTCGAGGACGTGGAACACGTTCAGATGGGGATGACCGGGATGGTGTTCGTCCGGCCGAAGCAGAACCGGACGCCGTTGCACCCCGGTGAGCGCTATGCCTACAACGACGGCGACGGCTCGACGGCGTACGACCGGGAGTTCGCCTTCATGCTGACCGAGCTCTGGTCGGCCGCGCACTACCGGGACGCACACATCCAGGTGAACGACTGGACCGACTACGACCCGAGCTTCTGGTTGCTGAACGGCCGGGCCTACCCGGACACGACCGCGGCCAACGGCGATCCGCTCAGTACGGCGGCAGGACGCCTGCAGTACCAGCCGATCTCGTCGCTGATCAGGTGCAACTCCGGCGACCGGGTGCTGCTGCGGATGTCGAACCTGGGTTACCAGAACCACGCGATGACCGTGGACAACCTGGACCTCACGGTGATCGCCAAGGACGCCAGCCTGCTGAAGGGGCGCGACGGCACCACGAACTACCTGACCACCAACATGGTCGAGGTCGGCCCCGGGGAGAGCCGCGACGCGATCTTCGTCGCGCCGGCACCGGGGGAGTACCTGCTCTACGACCGCAAGTACTCCTACCTCGACAACGGCGGCGGTCCCGGCTACGGCGGCATGATGACGAAGATCGTCGTCGGCGCCCCGGGCACCTATCCGGCACAGACCGCGGCGAACGCGTGACTGGGGTGATGATCCGATGAAACGACTCACGATCCGACGCCCGCTGGCACTCCTGTCGGCCGCGGCGGTGATCGGTGCCTCGGCGCTGGTCTGGTCGCAGGCAGCCGCCTCGGTGGCGATGTCGGAAGGGCTGCTGTGCGACACCGATTCGAACCAGACCTTCTCACTGACGGCCGAGGACGGCTACGTCTCCACGCCGGACGGCAACTCGATCTACATGTGGAGCTACGGCAACAGCAAGCGGAGCTTCCAGCTTCCCGGTGCCACGCTCTGCGTGGAGTCCGGGAAGCCGGTCACCGTGGTACTGCACAACAAGTTGCCAGAGGCAACCTCCATCGTGTTCCCCGGCCAGAAGTCGGTGAAGGCGAACGGCAACCCGGCGCAGCCGCAGTTCGATTCCGGCGGCTCGCTGACCTCCCTGGTCCAGCCGGCGGCCGCGAACGACGGCTCGGTCACCTACACCTTCACCGCCGGCAGCCCCGGCACCTACCTGTACGAGACCGGCACCGACGTCGACAAGCAGCTCCAGATGGGCTTGTACGGCGCGTTGGTGGTCCGGCCCGCCGGTCATCCCAACCAGGTTAACGACCGGGCCGACTCGGCCTTCACCGCCGGCAAGGAATACGTGTACCTGCTGTCCGAGATCGACCCCGACGTCCATCTCGCGGTGGAGCGCAACCAGCCGGTCAACTGGGCGGCCTCGACGGCGCGCTACTTCATGATCAACGGCCGCAGCATGCCGGACACCCTGGCGCCGAACAACGCCCCGTGGCTGCCTTCGCAGCCGTACGGCGCACTGGTCCACATCAAGCCGTACGACGCGGCGACGAACCCGCTGCCGGCGACCATCCGGTACCTCAACGCCGGCAGCGTGAACTATCCGTTCCATCCGCACGGAAGTGACGAGCGCGTCGTCAACAGGGACGGTCATTCCCTCCAGGGACCGGCCGGACAGGACCTGTCGTACCAGAAGTACGACCTCGACGTCGGCCCCGGCCAGACCGTCGACGTGCTGATGGACTGGCGTGACACCGAACACTGGAACGCGACCACCAACCCGATCCCGACCCAGATCCCGGCGATCACCGACCAGTTGCTGGTCGGTTCGGACACCTGGTTCTCCGAGAGCGGCTACCTGGGCACGAAGAACAGCGTGCCGGCGAACCTGACGCAGAACAACGAATGTGGCGAGTACTACCACATCGCGCACAGCCACGCGCTGGAACAAGCGACCAACTACGGGGCAGCCTTCGGCGGCATGATGACGGTCTTCCGCATCGACCCGCCCGCCGGTTGCGCGAGCCAGTGAGGGGCCCGACGATGACGATGCCGAAGAGATTCCGTGGCACGGCCACGGTCGTCGCGGTCGCCGCGCTCACCTGGGCGATGACCGGGCCGGCCGCGGGAACGACGCAGGTACAGCAGGCTGCCCGGCCCCAGCTCCGGCCGGCCGCCGCTTCTGTTGCCGTAGGCAAGCTCACTCCGAGCGGCTGCGCCTTCGCCGCCGGTACGGCCGCCTGCGACCTGTACGCGATGGCCGGTACGACGACCGTGCTGGGCAACCCGGTGCCGATCTGGGGATTCTCCCCGACCGGTGCCGCCGGCACAGCCAAGGCTCCTGGGCCGGTCCTGGTGGTTCATCAGGGCGACCAGGTCAGCGTGACCCTGCACAATCAGCTGGCGGGACAGAACGTGTCGCTGGCTTTCCCCGGCCAGCCGCTTCCCTCCGGTGGTGAGGACACCACCGGCATCGGCTCCGGCGACCGGACGTACACCTTCACGGCCGGTCGCGCCGGTACTTTCCTCTACGAGGCCGGGCACACGGCCAACGGAGCCCGCCAGGTCGCCATGGGCCTGGCCGGCGCGTTCATCGTGCTGCCGTCCGACGGCACCGCGTACGGCAGTCAGCCGGCCGGGTTCCCCGCGACGGCGTACGACGACGACGCCGTGCTCGTCCTGAGCGAGATCGACCCCGCGTTCAACGCGAACCCGAATGCCTTCGACCTGCGCGACTTCGCTCCGAAGTACCGGCTGATCAACGGCAAACCGTTCCCGGCGACCGATCCGGTGGCCACGGACCAGGGCCACAAGGTTCTGGTGCGCTACGTCAACGTGGGTGCGCAGACGCATCCGATGAACGTGCTGGGCGGCGAGCAGGTCGAGATCGCCCAGGGCGGTCATCCCGCGCACTACGCCACCACCGTCGCCGCGGAGAGCATCGACCCGGGGCAGACGCTGGACGCACTGGTCACCATGCCGACCGGTCCCGAGGCGAAGCTGGCGGTCTACGACTCGTCACGGCACCTGAACAACAACGGGCAGCACACGGCCGATCCGCTGCAGTCGGCGTTCGGTGGCATGCTGACCTTCCTGGACACGAGCGCGCCGCCGCCCAGCACAGACGGCGTCGGTCCCGTCTCGACGCACCTCAAGGTGACGCCCAACCCGTCCGACGGGAAGGCCGACGTGACGGTGACCGCCGATGTCAGCGACGCGACCACCGGGGGATCGACCGTCACCCAGGCGGAGTTCGTGATCGACGACGCCGTGGCGACCGGAGTGGGCTTCGGTACGCCGATGAGCCTGCCCGGCAGCGGTGTGAGCATCACCGGCGCCAGCGGCACGATCACCACGGCCGTGCTCGATGCGCTCGATGCCGGCCGGCACACCGTCTTCGTCCGGGCGCTGGACGCGGCCGGCAACTGGGGCGTCGTGGGCTCGGTCATCCTGAACCTGCCGAAGACCGGACCGCAGACGACGAACGGCTCGATCGCCGACGTCCCGTCGAACGGCGGCACCACGGTCAGCGTCTCTGCGACCGGCGACGACACCGATGCTGGTGGCGTGATCACCAACGCCGAATACTTCCTCGACACGGTGACCGCGGACGGATCCGGTACGCCGATGACGCTGAACCGCAGCGCCACGGTCGTGTCGGAGGACGCCGACCTTGCTCCCGCCGTGCTGGCGGGCCTGCCCGAAGGACTGCACCACGTCTTCGTGCACAGCAAGGACTCGCTGGGGCTGTGGGGTCCGCCGCTGGACATCGAGTTGCCGATCGACCTCACCGGTCCTGCCGTCGACGCGGCCGGCGTCGGACCCAACCCGACCAACGCGGTGCTCGCCGACAAGAGCCACCCGGGCAACCTGCTGATCTCGGCGCAGATCACCGACAAGGACGCGGGCGGCGCGGCACAGAGCCTGCTCACCGACGCCGAGGCGTTCCTCGATCCGGCACCGAACCCGGCCGGTGGCACCGGGCTGCAGTTGCTGCCGGTCGACGGCAAGCTGGACTCCAACGGCGAGGCCTTCTACGGGCTGATCCCCTTGACCCAGGTGAAAGCACTTGCCGACGGCACGCATCACGTCTACGTCCGTGGCCAGGACGCGGCCGGGAACTGGGGTCCGCTGTTCGCAGTGAACCTCGTCGTCGACAAGACGGCTCCGGTTCTGGGCGCCCTGACGGCGACGCCGAACCCGACCAACGGGGCGGACACGCTGACCCTGTCCGCGCCGGTCACCGACGCGTCGCTGATCGCGAAGGCGGAGTACTGGCTCGGTACGACGGATCCCGGCGTCGGCAAGGGCACCTCGGTGCCGGTGAGTGTGGTGGCCGGCAAGGTCCAGGTGACGATCCCGCTGGCGACAGTGCCGCCGGGCAACCAGGTCTTCAACCTGCGGGTGCAGGATCTGGCGGGCAACTGGAGCAAGCCGGTCGCTACGACGGTGTCGGTGCAACGGCCGAACCGGATCTTCTCCGATACGTTCGAGTCGGGCGGCTTCGGGTTCTGGAGCTCGAGCACGGGCGGAGTGGCCAACACCACCACCGCGGCGCTGCCGACCGCCATCGAGCCGGGCAGTGTCCGGGGCCTGCAGGTCACCCTGCCGGGCAACGGCTATCTGACCGACACGACACCGACGGCCGAGACGACGTACCACGCGAGGTTCGTGTTCAACCGGAACACGCTCACCTCGGGGACCAACGCGAACACGGCGCTGGCCTTGTTGCAGGGCCGGACCGCGGCAAGCGGTCAGGTCTACGCGTTGGAGTACCGGTTCAACGCCGGCTCCGCGCAGGTCCGGACGGTGTTCGACAGGAGTGGGGCGGGTGCCCTTACCGGCGCCTGGGTCACGTTGACAGCAGGGACGCACACCCTGCAGGTCGACTGGGTCTCCGGTCCGGCGACCGGAACCAACGCGGGATCGCTGCGGCTCCTGGTCGACGGGGTGAGCCGGTCGCTGCAGACCGGTAACACCAGCACGCTGCGGATCGAGACGGCCTGGCTGGGGGTGTCCGCCGGCCTGAGCAGCAGTTCGACCGGCCGGGCGTACTTCGACAGTTTCGCCTCGACCCGGTTCACGATGCCGTAGTCGACGAACAGCCGGGACCCTGGGCGCTCAGGGTCCCGGCGCTGTCCCTTGGGAGGGGGAGGACATGTTCGCTTCAGCAATCAGCAAGATCCGGAAGGTTCCCGGCCGATGGGCCCGGCGGATCGTCATCGTGGCGACCGTGCTGGTCGTCGGGCTGGCGGCCGGCGGTTATGCCATCGCCAAGGGCTCGTCGGGGAGTACCGAATTCCCGCAGAGCTCGGCCATCGAAGCGCAGTACGGCGTGCGGTTCAGCCGGATCGCCGTGGTCGGCGACGGCGGCCTGATCACGCTCACCTATGTCGTGCTGGACAGTGAGAAGGCCACCCGGTTCCAGTCCGACGTCCAGCATCCGCCGGAGCTTCGGAGTGAGAAGCGCGACGGCGGGACCAAGCGGGTGTCGGTGATGAAGCAAGGGCACACGTTGCGCGCGGGCCAGACCTACTACCTGGTCTACCAGAACACCAAGGGCGCCTTGCAGCACTCGGAGAAGGCGACCGTCCTGGTCGGGTCGCTGAGCCTGCAGCACGCGCCGGTGTTGTGATGCACAGGCGCCGGATCGCGCTGGTGGCCTTCCTGATCGCGTTGCTGGCGATCTGTTCGCCACAGACTGCCAGCGCGCATGCGTTCCTCACCTCGAGCAGTCCGGCGGACGGCAGCTCCCTGGCGGCCGCGCCTCGTCAGCTGCGGCTGGACTTCAGCGAGACGGTGGTCCTGGCCGCGACGCAACTCGACCTCGTGAGCGAGGACGGGCGGCGTTATCCGGTGTCCGGGCTGCGGATCGAGGGTGAAGGTGGCGAGGAACCGGCGCGGTTGCTGGCCACCCTGCCGGTCCTGCCGAAGGGCGCTTACCGGCTGTCCTGGCAGACGTTGTCGGCGGACGACCTGCATCGGACCGCCGGCGTACTCGTCTTCGGTGTCGGCCGTCAGGTCGACTCGGCCGGCCTCATCGAACCGAAGCCGGCCGCAGGTGAGTCCGGGCTGCGCTGGCTGGTCTTCCTCTCCTTGGCTTTCAGCTTGGGTGGTGCGCTGCTGAGCCGGTTGCTCACCAGACCGGCCGGACCGACAGCCCCCGACTGGCTGCACCTGGCGCGCCGCAGCCAGCTGGCCGGTGCGGTCGGAGGACTGCTGGGAAGCCTTCTCCTGCTGGAATTCCAGCTCCGTGGTGGCGCGAGCACGAGCCTTCTGGCCGGCCAGTACGGCGTTCGGTGGGGACTGCGGGAGGCAGGATTCGGCCTGCTGCTGGCGGCCTCCGTGCTGGGTGTGTCGCGGATCCGGACGTCGGCTCTGGTCCTGGGCGCAGTCCTGGTCGGTTGCGGTGCAGCTCTGCTCGGTCACTCCGGTGCGAGTTCGCCGCCGTCGTACACCAGAGTCGTTGCCGATACCCTTCACCTGCTGGCGGCCTCGGCCTGGGCCGGCGCGCTGGTGATCGTCCTCGTCTACGTCACGGCCGCCACCCGGCACCGGCACAAGTTGCCAGCAGCAATGACCGTACTGCGTGCCTTCGGGCTACCGGCCGCGCTCTGCATCAGTGTGGTGATCAGTACCGGCATCTACTTGAGCAGCGGCGTGATCGGTTCGGTGGACGCAGCCCTGGCCACCTGGTACGGCCGGACGCTCCTGCTCAAGGTCGGCGTGGTCGCGGTGATCGGAGTACTCGGTGTGGTCAACCACCGGCGGCTGCGGCGTACGGCGTCGCTTCGGCGCGGAACCATCCTGGCAGAGGCAGCCCTGGCCGTCGCGGTACTGGGGCTGTCCGGGCTGATCACCAGCGGCCAGCCTGCACTGGAGCCACAGCTGGTCCGGGACCCGGCGGCCGTGGCAGTGCCGCTGCAGGATGCACGCGTCGCAGATCTGCAGCAGACGTTGGCGGTCCGCCCGAACGCACCGGGCCGCAATCTGGTGATGGTCGAGGTCTTCGACACCAGGCGCCCGGCACCGGCGCCCGTCCGCACCGTGACGATAGGGCTGGTCGATGCGGACGGCACCACCCAGCCGCCGGTGGCTGCGCAACGACTCCCGGACGGCCGATGGTCGGCTCCCGTCGTCCTGGCCGGCAGCGGTTCGGCGCACGTCGTGGTCTCGGTCCAGCGGACCGGTCTGCCGGCAGCCGTCCACACCTACCGGTGGGTGGTGTCAGGGGACCCAGCGACCGCCCGGACCGAGCTCGTGTCCACCAGACCACTACGCAACTGGCTGTTGCTGCTGTGGTTGGCGGTCACGATCGTGATCGGTGCCGGCTGGTGGATCTTCGGGGTGTCCAGGATCGGCGCCGGTTCCGAGACGGCACGCGAACTGGTGGAAGCGCCCGGAGGAGCTGAGGACGAAGCGGTGTTGCAACGGGCCGGAACGGTCAGTCGATGACCAGTTGGTCGCCGGACGGCAGCGTGATCTCGAACAGGGCGCCGCCCAGCGGGCTGACGCCCGCGGTGACCTGACCGCCGTGCGCCTGGGCGACTGCCTGGGCCATCGGGAGGCCGAGTCCGCTGCCCATCGATCCGCTCGGTGGACGTCGGTGCCAGAACCGTTCGAACACATGCGGCAGGTCCTCGGCCGCGATCCCTGGTCCGGAGTCCCCGATCCCGATCACGAACCGCCCCGGTTCGGCCCGGCAGGACAGCTGGATCCGGTCGCCCGGACCGGTGAAGTGGGCCGCGTTCTCGATGACCGCGTCGATCGCCAGCTCGAGCCACTCGGGGTCGATCGCGGCGGGCATCACCGGGAGCGGATCGAGCTCGAGGACCCGATCGGCACTGCTGCGCCAGTTCCGGACGATTTCTTCCAGGAAGTGGGCGAGGTCGAGCCGCTGCGGCCGGACAGCGCTGCCGGAGTCCAGTCTGGCCAGCGCGAGCAACCGGTTGGACAAGGCGGTCATCCGATCCAGCTGGCGCAGGGCGATCGCCAGGTCCTCGCGGGCGACCGGATCGGTGCGGCCCGCGTCGAGCAGTTCGAGATGACCGCGCGCGATCGTCACCGGCGTACGGATCGCGTGCGAGGCGTCCCGGAAGAATTCACGTTCGCGGAGCAGCGCGGCCCGTCGCTGCTCGGCCATCACCTCCACCTCGCGCTGGGCGGCGACCCGTCGGCGGGCGTGCCAGACCATCGCCAGGAACAGCAACGGCATCAGCGGGATCTCTGCCCACTCCGCTCGGTTGCTCCCGTCGGCGAGCTGATGAGCGACCAGGATCCAGCCGGTCAGCCCGGTGATCAGCAAGGTGACGATCAGGGTCTGCCCGAGCGGCCAGACGCGGAAGCCGTAGACCAGGGTCAGGCCGAGGAACAGCAGGTGGTACGGCACGACCTCGCGCTCGACCATCGCGTTCATCGCCAGGAGCATGGCGATCGCGAAGATCGCCAGCACCACGTCCGTCAGCCGGTTGTCCCGCAATCCCTGGCGTAGCCGCTCCCACCGGCCGAACGGCCCGGTGAGCCCGCGGTCAGGCGCTCTGAAGCTGATAGCCGACATTGCGCACTGTCTGGATCACGTCCCGGCGAAGCTTGGCACGCAGCCGGCCGACGTACACATCGACCACGTTGGTCGCCGGGTCGAAGTCGTAGCCCCACACCGCCGACAGCAGTTCGCTGCGTGAGCAGACGGCGTCCGGATTGCGCATGAAATGCTGCATCAGCAGGAACTCCCGCTCGGACAAGGTCGTCTCGCGTCCGTCGACCCGCAGGCGGCGGGCCCGGATGTCCAGCGCGATCCGGCCGACCTGCAGGACGAAACCACCGGTGCTGTCGCCGGGGTTCTGCAGTCGCGACCGCACCCGGGCGAGCAGTTCGCGGATCGCGAACGGTTTGGCCAGGAAGTCGACCGCACCCCGTTCGAGGCAGTCGATCCGGGCCTCGATGTCGGCGGCGGCCGAGAGCACCAGCACCCGGGCGCCGGGTCTGGTCGCCAGTACGCCGGCCAGCACGGCCTGACCGTCCACGCCCGGCATCCGCAGGTCGAGCACCGTCATGTCCGGCTCCTCGGTGAGCGCCAGCAGCAAGCCCTGCGCTCCTTCGGTTGCCGTCAGCACCTGATAGCCGTCGGCCTCCAGCGCCCGACGGACGAAACGGACCAGATCCGGCTCGTCGTCGACAACAAGAATCTTCGTCATCCAGCCCCCTCAGAACCGGCTTCCGCCGGATCCGCCCGCCCCGATCCCCATTTTTCCAACCCCTAGGTCATTGTGGCTCTCCGTGACTCCAGGCGGAAGGGGGGTCGGCTCACTTTCCTTTCAGATGTGCAGCGTCGATAGCCGCCTGTAACGATCCCCGATAGCCGTCCGATGTGTACGTCGCGCCGGAGACCGTGTCGACGTGCGCGCTCTGGGCCGCGACGGTTTCGCGCTGCAGCAGCGGGATGGCGTAGCTGTTGATCGCCCGGTCCCGGCCGCCGGAGGAGGGGTAGTCGATCGCGGTCGCGGTGACGATCCGTCCGTTGCGGATCGTCAGCCGCACCTGCACAGGGCCGTATCTGGTCGGCACCGAGGTGCCGTTCACCACGGTGCTCCCCGTGGCCGTTCCGGGCGCCGTACGGACAACGCCTGGTGGTACCGCCGACGAGGTTGTCCCGCTCTTGGAGTTCGTGCTGGTCGGATAGAGGAACAGCAGGCCCAGCACAGCCGCGCTACCGCCCAGAACCACAAGGTTCCGGCGGGTGCGGCTGATCGGTGCGGGTCTCACAGCGCCCCCGCTTGGTGTGCCGAGTCGAGTGCCGCCTGGAGCGAGGTCTTGTATCCCGCGGAGGTGTACGTCGCGCCGGACACCGTGTCGATCCGCCCGTTCTGGGCCTGCATCACTTCCTGGTTCAGTTGCGGAACCGCCTGGCGGTTGATGCTGTCGGTCTGGCTGTCGCCTTGCGGTCTGACCGGAGCCTTGGCAGTCACGATTCGGCCGGCCCTGATCCGCAACTCCACCTGCACCGGCCCGTACGGCGTATCGACCAGCGTGCCGGTGAACGTCAACCGGGCCGGCGTCGCCGGTGACGTGGTTCGCGGAGCAGCCGGCGGGTGGCTGGTCCGCGAACCAGTGGGTGGCCGGCTGGTTCGCGAACCAGTGGGTGGCCGGCTGGTTCGCGAGCCAGTGGGTGTTCTGCCGGGAACCGGCGTGGTCCGGCTGGGCAGTACCGAGGCGGTGTTCTGGTCCTCGGCCGGCTTCGCGCTCGCCCGTAGTCCGAGGCCGACGACCGCCAGGCTGATCGCCGACATCGCAAGGGTGGCGCCGCGTCTCATCCGATCCTCCGCTTGATCACCAGGTGAACCGTTCTTGATGGAGCTGGTCCGGCGGCAGGCCCGCCTGCAGAGCCGCGTCTGCCACTGCGTCCATCCACGGATCAGGCCCGCAGACGAAGACGTCGTACGACGAAAGGTTCGGGACCAGGGCCTCCAGGGCGGCGCTGTCGTCCCACTCGGCTGCTTCCTGCGGCAACCACGAGTTCCGGTCGGCGATGCGACGTCCGAGCAGGTAGTGGACGGTGATGCCGCGTTGCCGGGCAAGGTCCTCGAGTTCCTCGCGGAACACCAGATCGGGCGCACTGCGGGCCCGGTAGACCAAGACGGCGTCGCCAGGGGAGTAGGGCAGATCCTCCAGCAGCGCTCGCAGTGGCGTGATACCGATGCCGCAGGCAAGCATCGCGACGCGGCGGCCGATCCGGCGTTCACCCGTGAGCCGTCCGTACGGGCCTTCGATCAGGACCTTGGTCCCCGGCCGGAGCCCGGCCAGCCGGCTGCTGCCGTCGCCGGCGTCCTTGGCGGTGATGCGCAGCCGGTTGTGCCGCGGCTGGGCCGACAGCGAGTAGGGGTTGCCGCGGGACCAACCGGGTCCGTCGAGGAAGCGGAAGACGAGGAATTGACCAGCCTGCACGCCGAGGCGGTGCAGACCGCGGCCGGCCAGTTCGACGCTGACGACATCAGCGCTCTCCCGGACGACCGAGATCACGGTGATCCCGTGCCGCAGGGTGCGCCAGATCGGCAGACCGACCCGGTAGAAGACGATCGCACCGGCAGCGACGGCGTACGCGGACCACCAGTAGACCTGCGCGAGCCGCGAGGTGGAGAAGTCCTGGCCGGTCCAGATCTCGTGCGGGATCGACAACGCGACACCGACGTAGGCATAGAGATGCAGCAGGTGCCACGACTCGTACCGCAGCGCTCGCCGCGCCAGCCGCACCGAGGTGACAACCACCAGCGTCAGCGCGATCGTGGCTGCCACGGCCAGCAGCATCCCGCCGTACGTCGTGACGACGGTCCAGGTCTCCCGGAGCAGGCTGCTGTGATCGCGGAGGGTGTAGCCGACCGTGATGAGGACGATGTGGGCCAGCAGCAGGTTGAAGGAGTAGAAACCGACGAGCCGGTGTCGCCGGGCCAACTCGTCCTGCCCGTAGCTGCGTTCGATCATCGGCACCCGGGCCATCAGGAACACCTGGACGAGCAGGAGATCCGCCGCGACGAGTCCGGTCAGCCGGCCCGTCGAGATGAGCAGATCGGCCGGGCCGGCGGCGAGCAGTTGCAGGCCGCGACCGGACAACCACAGCAGGACGACGACCAGGGCGCTGCCCCAGCAGCTGATGGCCACCGCGTCGCGCCACCAGGCCGGCGTACGGCGTGGACGCAGTCTGACGTGCGAGGACCAGGTCGGTCGGGTGGTCCTCAGGGTGGTCATCGAGCGGCTCCGGCGTCTTGGTGACTGGTGATGACGACGATGCCCCGGGAATCTTAGGGGTTCCTTGGAGGCGGCTGCCCTTCGTCGCCCGGCAACGGCAGGGAGAGTTCGAAGGTCGCGCCGACTGCGCTGTCCACGAGGCGCAGTTGGCCGCCATGGCGATTCGCGACGTCATGGCTGAGCGCAAGTCCCAGACCGTAGTGGGTGCGACCGGCCCGTTGGCCGCCGGAGTGGAACCGCCGCAGTACGTGCTGGGCTGCTTCCGGCGCGATGCCGGGGCCGGTGTCGCTGACCGCGATCACCGCGGTTCGCCGGTCCCTGCGCAGGTTGATCCGCACCTGGCCACCGGGTGGCGTGTGATCGACAGCGTTGTCCACGAGGGACAACACGGCTCGGCGCAAAGCCGCTGAAGATCCCGAGACCCACGAGGGCGGAGCGTCGGTGTCGAAGGTCAACTCGACGCCACGGTCCGCGGCATGAGCGCGCGCACTCTCGGTCACTCCCTGCACGAGCATGCCGAGGTCGACCGGTTCGCGTTCCTGTTCGCCCCGTGGATCGGCAGCTGCCAGGAGATCCTCGACCACCTCGCCGAGGCGCTGCGTGTCGAGCACGACCCCGCGGGAGTCGTCCTTGGTCTGCGCGCCGAGATCCCCGGCCTGAACAGCCTGGTCGAGCAATTGGGCCCGTGTGCTCAGCAACGTCAGCGGCGTCCGGAGCTCATGACCGGCATCCGCGATGAAAGCCCGCTGCAGGGTCAGAGCCTGCGCCAGCGGGCGCACCGCGCGCCGCCCCAGCGACACACCCAGCAGTACGGCGAACAGCAGTCCGATCGCCGACGCCAGGCCCATCGCCTTCAGCAGTCTGGCGCGCTCCTGGTGGGCCGAGGTGAGGTCGAGCACGACCTGGATGATCCGGTTGCCACGGCGCAGGGTAGCGACCCGGAAGCTGTCGTCGTCGCTGCTCTCGTGCAGATTCGTCAGTACTGCTTGAGGTTTCGCCCTGGCCCGAAGCTTGGTCAGCTCAGGACCGAGTTCCTCGGGGAGGCCGGGGGAGGAGCTGACGACCCCGCGCTCGACCATCACCAGCCAGGCGCCCGGCGGCGGATCGCCGACATCGTCCGCTGTGCGTGCAGTGGAGCGCAACAGATTGTCCGCCGACGCGGACTGGCCGCGGACGACCACGACGGTCACCAGCAGCACCAGCAGCAGCATCGCCGCCGCGACGAGCCCGGCAGCCTGTGCCGCCAGCCGGCGGGAGGCTGCACGGACCAAGACCTCGTCGCCGATCGGCCTGCTGCGGTTCACGAGATCCGGCCCAGCCGATAGCCGAGTCCACGCACGGTACTGATGACACCGTGGCCGAGCTTCTTGCGGCAGTAGTGCACATAGGTGTCGACGACGGTCTCGGATTCGGCGTCGTCGAACACCCGGTCGAGCAGGTCCGACCGGCTGAAGACCACTTCCGGCCGGGCCGCGAGCAGACCGAGCAGGGCCGCTTCGCGTTCGGACAACTCGACCTCGTCGCCGCGGGTTCGCCGTACGGTCCGGCTCGCCAGGTCGAGCGAGCCGCCAGGCACCGGCAACGTATGGGCCCGGTCCGGATGCCGGCGCAGCAGGGCGCGGAGACGGGCGAGCAACTCGCTGATCTCGAAGGGTTTGGCGAGGTAGTCCTCGGCTCCCGCGTCCAGGCCGTCCACGCGGTCCTGCGTCGTACCTCGTGCGGACAGCACCAGCATCGGGGTCGTCACGCCCTGGCCGCGCAGCCGGGAGATCAGGTCGAGTCCGTCGATCGCCGGCAGGCCGCGATCCAGGACCATCACCTCGAACGACCGGGTCAGCGCGAGATGCAGGCCCCGCTGACCATCGGAGGCGATGCTGACCTGGTAGCCCTCGCCGGCCAGAACCCGCTGGAGCAAGGCCGCCAGGTCCTGGTCGTCCTCGACGAGCAGCAGCCGGGTCATCGGGGCCATCCTTCGGTCGTCAGCAAGCTCGAGTCCGCGGCCACAGCCAGCCCGTGGTACCGGTCGGTGTGTTCAACGACCTCGAGACTGCCGGCGACGAAGGCCGCGGTGGCCAGCACATCGGCAGTCTCCAGCGAGGGTCCGATCACGCTGACCGACAGCCAGTCACTCGCCGTCGGCCGGCCTGTTCTCGGGTCGTACAGATGGGCGCCACGTGCGGCCGTTCCGCTGGTCGCGACGGCTCCGGACAGGCAGCGCACCGACGTACTCAGTCCCGCCGGGTCCAGTGGGTCCTGGATGCCTACGACGAACGGTTCCCCGCTCGGACAGCTGACCACCACGTCGCCGCCGGCGTTGAGACACCAGTCGAGGTCACCGACCGCGCTGAGCAGCCGGGCCGCACGCTCGGTGGCCCACCCCTTGACCAGGCCGGACGGATCCCAGGTGCCGTCCGGTCTGGTGGCATCGAAGAGGCCGCCGGTCAGCTCGGCGGCGCGCAGACAGCGAGTGGCCACTTCGCGAACCAGCGGCGTTGCCTCACTCCAGGCGAGCTCACCGCGGCCGAGCCTGCTGACCTCACTGTCGTCGCGGTACGGCGAGAAGACGCGGTCGACCTCACGGAGTTCGGCATACACCGCATGCACCGCGTCGTCGGCAGCCGCCGAACCTGCCGTCACACCACGAGCGAGCACGCTGACGGGCAATCCCATCACCTGCTCGACCCAGCTCCGCCTACCCACTACGGGAACCCCACGCGCCCAGTCTGACTCATTGTTGCTGAAGACAAGCTGAGACGGGTCCGAAGCAGGCCACGGCAAGAACTGAGACCTCGGCGAAGGGGGCCGATGGCCCGCTCTGGTCGTCCTCTGACAGGCGCGGGCGTTCGCCGCCCGCCCAGTGGCCGACCGTCCCTCCAGGAGGGGCCGTTCGGGAGCGTCTTCAGGGTCTCTTGGCACTGCAGCTGCTGCACGTACCGCCGCGACGATTGAGGCAACAACCAGTCACACTCGGAGAAGGAAGCCATCATGTCGACCACCGGCCATCGGCCCACCACCACTCGCGACGACTCGGTTGTCGCCCGTACCAGCACCCGGCCGTCGTGGAGTGGTACCGCGGCGAGCCGTGCGCTCGCAGTACTGCGGATCGTCTACGGCCTCACGTTCTTGTGGGCCTTCGTGGACAAGGTTTTCGGGTTCGGCTACGCCACCAAGTCCGGCAAGGGCTGGATCGACGGCGGCGACCCGACCGCGGGATTCCTCGGCAAAGGCGCCAAAGGCCCGTTCGAGAGCTTCTACCACTCGCTGGTCGGAGACTTCTGGGTCAGCCCGCTGTTCATGATCGCCCTGGCCGGTATCGGCCTGGCCCTCACCCTCGGCATCGGCATGCGCATCGCCGCCGTGTCCGGAACCATCCTCTACGTGATGATGTGGAGCGCCGTCCTGCCTCCGGAGAACAACCCGGTCCTCGACGACCACATCGTCGGCGCCATCACGCTGATCGCTCTCGCGCTGGTTGCCGCTGGCAACGTGTGGGGCTTCGGCAAGCAGTGGGCGCGGCTCCCGATCGTCGAGCGCTACCCCTGGCTGCGGTAATCAACCGCGAACCGTCCGGCCGCGGTCACCTGAAGAGGGTGACCGCGGCCGACTGCCGTCTGCCCGGACAAGCCGGGTTGTGCCATCAGTCCCTTCGATATGGGCCGGGTGGCCCTGCGGGGTCTGGGGGGTCGCCGAGCATGCTGGACACAGCCAAGAGGAGGCAGTGGGATGAGTAGCTGGACACGGACGGGGCCGGTTGTGGTGGAGGTCGACGGCAGCGCTGATGGGCTGCGGGTTGTCGGGTATGCCGGTGAGGTGGCTGTTCGTGCTGGAGTTGAGTTGGTGCTGGTCGCGGCGTATCACGGCTATTCGTCGTACTCGGCGATGGTGCCGGTCTATGCCCCGCAGGTCCCGGCGGTAGCGGCGGAGGAGATGTTGGCGGAGGCGGTCGGGTTCGTGCGGCGGCAGTTCGGTGAGGAGTTGAAGGTCAGCACGGTGGCGCGGGAGGGTTCGCGGTTGAAGGTGCTGCAGCGGGCGGCGCGTGATGCGCGGGTTGTGGTGGTTGCGCGTGAGCACGCCAGTGGCCCGGCCGGCATCGTGTCCGCGCAGGGCAACCTGGCGGTGGCCGGACGTGCCGGGTGTCCGGTGATCGTGGTGGCGCCTGGCTGGCGGCCGGCCACGGCGGAATACGGCGTGGTGGTCGGTATCGACGGTACGCCGTTGTCGCTGGAGGCGGTCGAGTTCGCGTTCCGGACTGCCGCGGATCGGGGCCGTGAGCTGACGGTGGTGCACTCCCATCATGTTCCGTACCGCCGGCTTGCTGCGGATGACGGTACGTGGCAGGAGCGGGCCGCGTTGACGGTTTCGGAGACGCTGGCGGGCTGGGATGAGGAGTATCCGCAGGTCAAGGTGACCAGGCTGCTGACCACGCGTCCTGTTGTCGCCACGCTGGCGCGGGAAAGTCAGCACGCTGATCTGGTCGTGGTCGGCGCTCACACCGGTCCGTTGCCGATCGGGGACCCGGTCGCCCGCCGCACGATCGCGGAAATGACCTGCCCGGTCGCCATCGTCGCCCACCACGTCACATCGGCCGAACGCGACCGTCGACGCCGCGAAATCCCTGCCCCCTCCGACATCATCGCCACTACCTACTGAGAGCCCGCCCGATCGCCGGCGGAAGGCTTGAGTCCGTCCATCAGAAGGTTGAGCAGCCGAGTCGCCATCGCTTTGTGCTCGGATGTGCCGGCCACGGTGAAGATGCCGATGAGAGCGGCGGCGATGTCTTCGGCGGGGACGTCGGCGCGCAGTTCGCCGCTCGTCCGGCCGGCTTCGAGGATGTCCTCAATGGCTCCGAGCAACTCGGTCCGGGTGTGGTCATGGGCCCACTGCGGCCATGGACCTGCACGGGACCGACACGGCGCAAGCGGCGCGCGAACTCGCGTGCCTGACGAGCGCATCACCACCATTGCCGCCCAGGTCGACGGGATCACGCCGGCGAACGGCGCCAACGCAGCCCCGGGCGCCATCGAGGAGATCGCCGCCCTGGTTGCCGCGGGCCGACTCCGGGTGCCGATCGCGGCACGCTTCCCGGTCGAGCAGATCCGTACTGCGGTCGAGCTCCAGGCGGCTCGGCACGTTCAGGGGAAGGTCGTCGTCGATCTCCAGAAATCTCAGCAATCCCAGGCGCTGCGGTCGGTTGGGTCTGTTCACCGGCCGGTCAGCTTGGCTACGGCCGGCGCGAGTGTGTCGGCGAAGTCGGCGCCGATGACGAAGTAGGAGAAGCCGATCTCCTCGCGACGTCGCTCGATTTCTTCGGCGGCTGCCACCGGGTCACTCGGCAGGATGATCAGCGAGTCGGCCGCGCGAAGCGCCGCGGTGTCGAGACCGGGCCCGGCCATGAACGGAGCAACACCGTCACCGACGGCGGCGACATGCTGGGCGAGTTCGATGTCCCGGTCGCCAGGAAAGTCCCGGACCCGCTTCGTGGTTTCGGCCCGGTCATCGTCCGACTGGAGGACGAACGTGACCGCGTCGGCGACTTCCAGTGCCAGCGCCTGCGACTTCGGCCCGCTCACCGCCATCACCACCGGGGTGTGCAGATCGGGGCCGTCGAACTCGCGCAGGGCGGTCACGGTGTCGCGCATCCTGGCACGACGCTCGGCGTGGGAGACGGCAGGCAGCCCCAGTTCGACCTCGATCCCGGGCCGGCCGGCGCCGATGCCCATCTCGAAGCGGCCTTCGGTGAGGATCGACAGCGAGTGAGCCTCCCACGCTGTACTCCGTGGGTCGCGCAGCGCGGCGGCATAGACCCACGAGCCGACCCGCAGGTCAGTGAGCGCGGCCGCGGTCGCCAAGGTGGGAGCAAGTGCCGGCTGCCAAGTAGGAACGTCGGGCATCAGCAATGTCGAGTAGCCGCTGTCGGCGATGCGGCGCACGCGGTCTCGCCACGTCCGCAGGTCAGAAGTGATCGGCGCGACGACGCCGAATCGGAAGGGCCTGGTCACTCGCTCGGCCTGGTCGTTCATCGTGGTTCTCCTCGAGTCTGAGAGCTTGTTCGATCCTGTTGCTCTCTCCACGAACTTGCCACCCACAATCCGACAAATCCCGTCAGAGAACGGGCGAGGTCGAGGCGTTCGCGCCTGGCGGGCAGTCGCCCTCAGGGGGCGATGATGGTCGGGTGGGAGTCGGGATGCTCTGACCACCAGGGCCGGAGTTCGGCGTTTTCGGCGATGGTGGTGCGGTAGGTGTCGATGAAAGCGCGGTGAATGAGGTCGAGCTCGGCCTGGGTGATGTTCTCGGGCCGGTAGCGCAGCACCCGGCGCCACGAGATGGGCTGACCGACGAGCGGGCGGATGACTGACCCGGGGATGTCGCGGACGGTCGGGGCGCACAGGCTGATGCCGCGACCCGCAGCGATCAGTTGCTCGATCTCGGTGCCGTCGAGGTTGTAGTAGCGGAACTGCGGCGTGAACCCGAGCCGCTCGCACGCATCGCGGAGCGAGGCGAGATCGCCGTCCTCCTTGCCGGCCGGCGGGCAGATCCAGACGTCGCCGGCGAGGTCGGCCAAGGTGATGTCGGTACGGCTCGCCAGGGGGTGGTTGAGCGGGAGTGCCAGCGCGACGGGTTCGGGGTGGACCATCGTCTGTTCCCGGACGCCTGGCGGACAAGGCGGTGCATGGTCGTCGTCGCAGCGCCCGATCATCGCGACGTCGAGTACGTCGGCGGCGAGCAGGTCGGTGAGGGTCGCGCAGGAGACGTCGACCTGGGTGCTGAACTCCCGCTCGGGTAACACGTCCTCCAGGCGCGCCAGCCACGCGCCGAACATCACCGTCCGCAGCGAACCGAGCCGCAGCGTCCTCGGCGCATCGGTGTAGCGCCGGCTGCTGCCGAGCAGATCGTCCATGTCCGCGAGCATGGCCCGCGCCCGACCCAGGACATGCCGACCGAGCGGAGTCGCCATCACGCCGTACGGGCCTCGCTCGAACAGCGGACCGCCGATCGCCTCCTCGATCCGATGCAACTGAGCCGTCAACGACGGCTGCGACACCCCCAACGCGGCAGCCGCCTTCGACACGCTCCCGGTGTCCGAGACCCGGCAGACGATCCGCAAGTGGCGCAGTTCCAACTCCATAGTCACGAGGCTATGCCTGGTTGGTATGTGCTCGCTAGTGCACAATCCACGCCAGTTATTGACATCAGCAAGCATTCCGCGTCTAGTGACTGCACTGTTCCCGGACGACCGGAAGGACGCCACCATGCCGAATCATCGGTCGCGCGCACGCCTGTGGACGGCAGCCGCCGCGGCAGCGCTGATTGTGCTGCCTCTCCTCGCGACGGTCGGTCCTGCCGAGGCGGCCTCGTCCCAAGCCGGCGCCGTCGAGCAGACCAGCGCGCTGGCGCCGACTCCGCCGATGGGCTGGAACAACTGGGCCCACTACGGCTGCAAGCCGAACAACCCGTACCAAGGCCAGACCGGCATCGACGAGAATCTCTTCAAGACCGTCGCGAACAACCTGGTCAGCAGCGGCCTGGCAGCCAAGGGCTACCGGACCGTCACCGTGGACGACTGCTGGATGAACGGCCGCGACGCCACCGGCGTACTCAAGGCCGATCCCACCACCTTCCCGGGCGGCATGAAGGCGCTGGGCGATTACTTCCACCAGCGCGGACTGAAGTTCGGCATCTACCAGGACGCCGGCTTCGCGACCTGTACCGGGCAAACGGGCAGCGGTGCGTCGAGCGGTCAGGCCGACCACTTCGTCCAGGACGCGGCCACCTTCGCGTCCTGGGGCGTCGACTACATCAAGCTCGACGGCTGCAACGTCTACATCCCACCGGGTGCGTCCAAGCTGAAGGTCTACCAGGACGCGTACCAGAAGTTCAGCGATGCCATCGCGGCGACCGGGCGGCCGATGGTGTTCTCGGTCTCGGAGCCGGCGTACTTCTACATCGGTGTCGCCGACAAGGCCGAGTGGTACGACTCGCTGGCCTCCTCCCAGCGCGCAGGCCAACTGTGGCGTGAGGGGTACCGACATCTCGATGTGGACGCCGACGACGGCAACGGGTGCCGCGCGCGGTTCGATGTTCGGCAACTACGACTACAACTGGCCGCTGGCGCGCTACTCCGGTCCGGGCTCCTGGAACGATCCCGACTTCCTGCTGACCGGTGACAACTCCCTCACCGTGGACCAGCAGAAGTCCCAGGTCGCGCTGTGGTCGATGATGGCCTCGCCGCTGATCGTCAGCAGCGACGCCGGCAAACTGCTCGACCAGACGACCAAGGACATCCTGGGCAACGCTGCGATCGTGGCTGTCGACCAGGACAAGCTCGGCGTCGCCGCGACGGTGGTGTCCCGGAGCGCAAGTACCGACGTACTGGCGCGTCCCTTGGCCAACGGCGACCGCGCGTTCGCGCTGCTCAACCGGACCTCTTCGACGCAGACCCTGTCCACCACGCTGGCGAAGATCGGCTACACCACCGCCCCGGCGTGCTCGTACGCCGTCACCGACCTGTGGAACGGAACCACCTCGACCGCGACCGGCACCTCACCGATCAGTACGACGGTCGCCGCCTACGGCACCGCGATCTACCGCGTGAGCAGCCCTTATGGCTGCGGCACAGTCCAACCGGCGACCCGTGTGAGCGGCCCGCTCAACAGCAAGGCCGGTTGTGTGTCCGTCGCTGCCACAGCGGGCAGCACGGCGAGCCCGGCGCCCTGCGACGGGACCGACGCCCAACGCTTCACCTTCATCGGTGATGGCACCATCCGCACTGGCGGCAACTGTCTCGCCTCCACCGGCAGCAACGGAGCCTCCGTCGTAGCCGCCGCCTGCGACGCCACCACCAGCCAGCAGTGGAGCTCCACGACCACAGGCAATCTGAAGAACGCCGCGAACAACCTATGTCTGGATCTGTACGGCGGCCTGACCGGCACGCGCTTCGACACCTGGCCGTGCGGCAGTTCGCAGGCCAATCAGGTCTTCCAGTTGCCCGTGTCGCAGGCAACCGGCGCTGTCCACGTGTTCACCACTTCTGCCGGGCAGGGCACCTGCCTGACTACACATGGCGGCGGCACGGCGAGCGGCACTGCTGTGGTCAGCTCAGCCTGCGACGGCAGTGATACCCAGAACTGGACCCTTCCCGGCGACGGAACCGTCCGACTGGCCGGCCGATGCCTGGACGACTCCAACTCCGGCGGCACGGGATCGAATCTGATCCTGTTCGACTGCACCGGCAACAGCAACCAGCAGTGGTCCTACGCCCTCAACGGCAACCTCGTCACCGGCCTCCCCAGCAAACTCTGCGCCGGAGTCCGCGGAGCCACCACCGCCAACGACACCGCCGCCGAGCTACAAACCTGCGGCCACAACCTACCCAGCCAGGTCTGGACCCTTCCGACATAACGATCCAGTGCAGGGCGGGCCGCTCTGGTTCAGCTGTCGGTCGGTAGCCAGGTTCGAGCTGCACGGGTCAGTGCGGCCTCGCCTATTCGCAGTGTGGGTTCGATGACGGGAGCGAACAGCGGCGAGTGGTTCGACGGCAGGCCGTGCAGGACCCGGTGCATCGCGGCGATGTCGGTGGCGCCGGCGAACGCCGCCGGGTCCGCCCCGCCCAGGAGCCAGAACACGCAGGGCGCCCCGGCCGCGGAGGCGAGGATGCCGACGTCTTCGCTTCCGGTGACCGGACCGGGATCCAGCAGCTGGTGGGCGCCGAACTCGTCTTCGAACGCCGACCGGGTGCGCGCAACGCCGTCGGGATCGTTCACGACCGCCGGGAACGACATCGTCTGGATGATCTGCGGCGCTTTCGGTGCACCCGCAGCGCTGGCTTCGCCGTTGACGATGCGTTCCACAGCAGACCTGACGGTCGCGAGCACGTGCGGTTCGAAGGTGCGGATGCTGATCAGCAGTTCGGCGTCGTCGGGAATGATGTTCTCCTTGGTGCCCGCCCGCAGCGCGCCGACGGTCAGTACTGCGGTGTCGGCAGCGGCCACCTCTCTCGACACCACCGTCTGGAGCCGCATCACCGTGGCGGCGGCCATCACGACCGGGTCGACCGACACCTCTGGCCGCGAACCGTGCGCACCACGTCCGTACATGATCACCTGTAGCGCGTCGGACCCGGCGAACGAAGGGCCCGCGCGCAGGCCGATCACACCCGCTGGAAGCGGTGCGACGTGCTGGCCGAGCACGACGTCCGGCGTACCGAACCGGTCGTACATGCCGTCGTCGACCATTGCCTGTGCGCCCTGGCCGAGCTCCTCGGCCGGCTGGAACACCAGTAGCAAGGTGCCGCGCCAGCTGCTCGGATCCGAGGCAAGGGTCCGAGCCGCACCCAGCAGGCAGGTGACGTGGACGTCGTGACCGCACGCGTGCATGACAGGGACATCGTGACCAAGGTGGTCGACCGCACGGACCGTGCTGGCGTAGGGCAAGCCGGTCTGCTCTTCCACCGGCAAGGCATCCATGTCAGCGCGCAGCAGTGCGGTCGGGCCGTCTCCGTTGCGCAGTACGCCGACGACGCCGGTGCCACCGACTTCCGTGGTCACTTCATAACCCCACGAGCCGAGGTATTCGGCGGCGATTCCCGCGGTTCGGGTCTCCTGCAGCGAAAGCTCGGGGTGAGCGTGCAGGTCACGGTAGACCGCGTCCAGATCGAGCGAACCGGTCATGTCGCGAGTGCTTTCGCCTTCAGCAGATCGAACTCGGACGGCGAGATGGTGCCGTCGTCGAGCATGGCCTTCGCCCGGCTGATCTGATCCGCGGGGGTGGCCGAGCCGGCGACGCCGCGGATGTAGTCCTCCTCCTGTTTGCGCGCCGCCCTGGCACTGGCCATCGACCGCTTCGCCATGGCGTCACCGCGCAGGATCACGTAGACGAGCGCGGTCAGGAAGGGCAGGAAGAACAGGCACAGCAGCCACAGTGCCTTGGCGGCACCCGAAGTCTCCGGATCGCGGAAGATATCCGCCAGGATCGAGACCAACATCATCAGGTAGGCGATGAACGCGAAGCTGATGACGATGAACCAGACGACGTCCCAAAATGACATCTCAGTTCCCTTCTCCGGTCATCGCCGAGGACGGTGCCCGCCGCGGCAGCAGCGCCGATGCGATGAACACCAGTCCCCAGGCGATGGCGATGGTTCCGAGCAGTACGGCGATTCCGACCGCGGCGCGACCCGGGTTGGCCATGAAGAACACCCCCAGCAGGACCGACAGGGCAGCACCCGGTAGGAAGAGCCAGCGTGGTGTGACGAGCTCGTGAGTGAAGGTCGCGACGGCCTCGAGGATCCCCCGCACGACCAGCCACAGCCCCAGGACCCAGGTCAGGCTGGTCGCGGTCAGCTTGGGACTGAAGATCGCGAGGAAGGCGGCGACGAGGCCGGTGAGACCGAGCAACAGGTAGTCGAAGCGGGGACGGCCCGCACTCGCCCGGAACGCCTGCGCCAGTGCGCCGATGCCCTCGAACAGTGCCCAGAAGCCCCAGAGCATGACCAGGGCGATTGCGGTGCTGACCGGCTGGACGACGGCGAGAATCCCGAAGAGGACCCCGACCACGCCGCGGATGAGCACCACCGTCCGTTCGGCGGCGAGCAGGTTGCGGTCCATGGTCCTCGCGGTCCCCTCTGCTGTGCGGGAAGGCCGGAGTACGCGTGGCCCACCGCGTCGGCCTTCTTGACCACTGTCCGAATCCTCCTGTCGGCCGTCGGCCGGTGGATCACCCGGATCAGGTGAGCTGTGGCCCACCAGGAGGAGCCGGCCGGTCGGACGAGTCGCCGCGCCTGTTCGGGTCACCCGGCGTGGTGGATGAATCGGCGGTCCGGCGAGACCAGGCTCGACGGAGCACGGGTCGCAGTACCTCGGGCGTCGGCGACCCGTCACCGGACATCGCCCGGCGCTCAGCACCTAAGGAGTCGCGGACATGACTGTGCATCCTGCCGAAGGCGGTGCAGGCACCATCGACGCCGGGCGATTGTGGGCGGGCGGTTTGGCCACGGCAATCGTCGCCGCCCTGGTAGGCCTCGCCGGAATTCTGCTTGCCCGCGGCGTCTTCAGCGTCCCGGTCCTCGCACCGGCTGGACAAGGAACCTGGGGCGACGCGGACACGACCGTGTACGCGCTGTCCTGCGCGGCGACCGCCGTACTGGCCACCGCCCTGCTGCACCTCTTGCTGGTGTCGACGCCTCAGCCGCTGCTGTTCTTCGGCTGGATCATCACCTTGGCGACCGTGGTCGCCGCGATCGCACCCTTCGTGACGAAAGGCTCGACCTCCGCGAAGATCGCGACGGGAGCGATCAACCTCGCGGTGGGTATCGCGATCGGAGTGCTGTTGTCAGGAGCAGGCCGATCGGCGGTCCGGCGGCCGCCGATCACCGCCCGGCCCGGCCGGTGAAGTGAGGAGAGCGTGATGAATCAAGGCTTGCTGAACTCCTTGACGGAGGCCGAGCGGCTGCTGGTGGCCGAGACCGAACGCGACGTGCTGAAGGGGTTGGACGAAGACGACCTCCTGGATCTGCACCAGCGGATCCGGCGGACGCGGACGAAGTACGTGAAGAACTACCGCCGTACGGCCAGTGCCGCCGTCGCGGAGGTCGGCGGCCGGGGGAAGTCCTACCCCAGGAACCAGCGGGATCGCGACAAGGCGGAGCTGTTCGAGTCGGTACTGGCCAGGGTCAGCCGGGAAGTGGCGGTGGCCGCCAACCGCGCGTCGGTGCAACTGCGTAGGGAGCGGATCGAAGCGGCCCGCACGGCGAAAGCCGGGGTCGGCGCCGCTACGACGCGGGCCGCCGAGCTGCCGGAAAGACAATCGGGCACCAGGCCGCGGACGACCAAGACGACCGGCGGGCTGAAGAAGGACGCGTCTTCGCGGGCGGCCGGCGCCCGCCGGCAGGCGAAGCGGGACGCTCGCTGAGTTTGCATGCCTCGAGCGACGTACGGCGTTCTCACCCGAATCGGGGGACCACACCCGCGATGCGGTCGTGTTGGCTTGTCCCGCGTCAGCCGGGAGGTGCGGACATGCGCGATGCGGACAGCGTGGCTGCCCGGCCGTTGCGGCGGGGACGGGTCGCCAGAGCTCTGGTGATCGGCGCCGCCCTGGTGACGGTCGGCCTGGCGTACGCCGCAGTACAGCCGAACGGCGCAGCGGGCGCCGATGGACCGCAGTCGCAGCAGATCGAGGAGGGACGGCGGTTGTTCGCCGTCGGCTGCGCGAGCTGCCATGGACTGCACGCCGAAGGCGGAACCAACGGTGAAGGGCGCCTGGCAGGCCCGTCGCTCATCGGCGTCGGTGCGGCCGCGGTCGACTTCCAGGTCAGCACGGGACGGATGCCGGCCGTGCAGCCCGGTGCACAGGTGCCACAGAAGCCTCCGGTGTATTCCGACCAGGAGATCGCCGCGCTGGCGGCGTACATCGCCTCGCTGGCTCCAGGCCCGGCGGTCCCCGCGGAGGAGTCGTACGACGTCCGGAACGCGACGCAGGAGGAAGTCGTCCGCGGGGGAGAGCTGTTCCGGACGAACTGCACCGCATGCCACAACTTCGCCGGCCGGGGCGGTGCGCTCCCGAACGGTCGCTATGCGCCCTCGCTGATGTCGACGACGCCGAGGAACATCTATCAGGCGATGCTCACCGGGCCGCAGCAGATGCCGGTCTTCTCCGACTCCGTCATGCTCCCCGAGGACAAGCGGGCCATCATCGCCTACATCGTCAGCCTGCAGCAGCAGAAGGATCAGGGCGGGCTCGGGCTCGGGCGGCTCGGGCCGGTCTCCGAAGGGTTGTGGGGATGGCTGCTCGGCATGGGCCTGCTGGTCACGGTGGCGGTGTGGATCGGGGCCAAGGTACCCCGCGTACGCCGGCGGCCGGGCCGAACCAGCGGTCAGTGAAACGAACCGTGCACCGGTCCGGTCGCCTTGGGTGCGCCGAACATTCCGTGGCCGTGGCCCCTGCCGCATCTGTGGCGAACCGACTAGTCTCGCAAATTGAGGACGCAGGGACAGGAGACCATTCACCGACAAGGGCACGCCCACCCAAGGGAGGGGTGACGCGCGTGACTGCCCGAGGGCCGGAACGAGCAGGCGGTCCGACCCATGATCCGGCCGCCGGAAACATCCCACGGCCACCGCTCACGCTGGTGACCCGTGAGCGGCTCCACGCGGCCCTCGACCTCGGCGTCCGGTCCTCCTTGACGGTCCTCGTCGCACCGGCCGGTACCGGCAAGACGGTTCTGCTGTCGGACTGGGTGGCGCGTCGGCAGCGGTCCGGGCAGCCGGTCGTCTGGGTCCCCGGACAGACGCCGGGCGCGCTGAGCGAGGTCCTCGAGCGAGTGGCCGACGCGGGCGACTCGGCCGTTCCGGACCCTGTCGTCGTCGACGACGCGCACCTGCTCCCGCCGTCGGCCGTCGCCGAGGTGGCGCGCGTTCTGCAGCAGTCGCCGGACGCGGTCCGGCTGCTCCTGGCGACCCGGTACGACCTTCCGCTGCCGGTGTCCGAGTTCGAGCTCCGGGGGATGGCGTTGACCTTGCGCTCGCGGGACCTGCGGTTCAACGATGCCGAGGCGACGGAACTCGTGCAGGCACACGCCCAGAACGCGACAGTCGAGGACATCAAGGTCTTCCAGGAGAAGACGGCCGGCTGGGCAGCCGCGCTGGTTCTCGCCGCCCGGACGCTCCAGGCCTCCGGCGACGCCGTGTGGCCGCTGGTCAACCAGCGGCCGGTGCTCGATCTCCTGCTCGGTGAGACGCTGGGGACCCTGGAGCAGGGAGTCCAGGCGATGCTGGTGAGCACCTTCGGCGCCACCTCGTTGACCGGGCACCTGGCCACAATCCTGAGCGGCGACCCCGGGGCGGGCTCGATGCTGGCGGATCTGGCCGGCAACGGACTCCTGGTGACGGAGTACGCCGATGGCGAGGGCGGCGACCCGCTGTATCGGTACCACCCGCTCCTGGTGGAGCTTCTCCGGCGGCGGATCGCGGCCAGCGCGGTGGACCGGGCTCTGGTCGTCGATGCGCAGCACCGCTCGGCCTTGTACTACGAGAACCGCGGCGACACCGAGGCTGCGTTGCGCAGCGCGCTGGGAGCCGGCGACGGGCCGCTCATCGGCCGGATCCTGCTCCGGCACGGTCCGGCTCTCGTGTCCGCCGGTGAGTCCGACCTGGTAGCGGCCGGCTTCGAAGCCCTGCCGAGCGGGTACGTCGACCAGCATCCGCAGATGATCGGTGTCCGGGGGCTGCTGCGGCGAGTCACCGGTGATGTGGCCGGTGCGGTTCTGGACGCGGGCTCGGCCGATCGGGCGGCCGGGACGGATGCGGTGACGCCGGACGACGAGGCGCTGGCAGCGGACGCAGTACTGCTGCGGCTGTGGGAATCGCGGTACGGCTGGTACGACGCCGATTCGGCGATCGGTCGGGCGCGATCCCTGCTTGCGCCGGCGGGCGGCGGTGGGCGGACCCATGCCGTGCTCGGTCCGGAGCGATTGGCCCTCCTGCTGATCGAACTCGCGGCAGCCGAGATCTGGGCCGACGACCTCGACGCGGCACTCGGCCATCTTGACGAGGCACTCGTCACCGCCCGGATGGCGGGTCACTCGCGACTGATCGCCGGGGGGCTCGCACACCGGGCCGTGGTGCAGTACGCGCGTGGCCAGGTGCAGAACGCGTCCCGGTCGGCGCGGGGCGCACTGGACGCGGGAGGAGATCAAGGACTACCAGAGGAGTACGCCGTCCGCGCCCAGGTCGTCCTGGGGTTCGCCGCGCTGTGCGAGCTCGATCTGGACACCGCATGGCAGTGCCACCAACTCGTGGCCGCGACCGGCGTGGCCGGATCCGACGCGGTGGTGGGGTCATTGCGCGCGATGTTGCGAGCTGTGCTGCTGGTCGAGGGCGGGCGGCTCGACGAGGCACTGACCGAGCTCACCACCGATCCCGCCTCGGCCGGTCCGCTGCCGTCCTTCCTGTCGCGAGACCTTGCCCTGCTGCGGTTCCGGCTGGCGATTCTGGTCGGCGATCAGGCTGGGGTCGAGACCCAGGTGAAAGTGCTCGAGCGCACCGGCAATGCGGCGGAGGCCGAGCTGATCCGGGCCATGACGTCGATCGTTCAGGAGGACATTCAGACCACCGTGAAGCTGATCGACGGCGTGCTCGACCGGCCGGCTGTCTATCCGCCGCTTGCTGCCGCGGCAGCGTCGTTCCGAACCGTGCTCCTCGCGAGGACCGGCGACGAGGCGGCCGCGGATGCCGCTTTGGTGGACACGCTGAATCGCGTGATGCCGCAGCGCCTGTTGCACGCGCTCGTCCCGGCCGGTCACGAACCTGCTTTCCTGGACCGGTTGCGCAGGCAGACCACGAGTCCGAACCCGCATCCGTTCGCCGCGGTCGCACTCGAGAAGCTGGCCGGTGATCAGGCTGCCGAACTGCAGGCCGGCGGGATGACCTTGCTGGCCCGGACCCGACCGCACACGCGCGCCCCGGTGCCTCGTCGTCTCGAAGCCGTGATCAACGGCGCCCGGATCCAGCTGACCGCGCGCGAAGCGGATGTGCTCGACGAACTCGCTCTGGGCAGCTCCTACACCGAGATCGCCCAGGCGTTGTTCATCACCGAGAACACCGTCAAGACCCACCTGATGTCGCTGTATCGCAAGCTCGGGGTCGAAAAGCGATCTGCGGCTCTGCGAGTCGCGCGCTCCGCCGGGCTGTTGTAGCCAGGCCTGCTGGTCATCCCCCGTACCGGGTGATCCCGGGTGTCAGCCGTCCGGCGATGGTGGCGGAAGCTGCGAACCGCTCGGGACAGTCGAGCCGGAGCTCGGCCGTCGAGACGACGGTCCCGCCGGCAGTTCACCTTAATCGGAGGAGGCCGCCGACGCGCTCGGTTGATGGTATGAGGCACCGACGGGTGCCGGCGGCCGCGCCCCGGCCGGAGGAGGTTCGAGTGAACACGACCCAGGACGACTTCGATCCGATCCCATCCGTCCGGCGCCGGGCACGAGTCGGTGTCGGTTCGCTGAAGCAGGCGGAGAACGAGGCCGACGCGTTCGCCGTACCGGTCGCCGCCGATGCTGAACCTCCGACAGAACTGGGCGCCGACCTGGCCGGGCTGGCGTCGGCAGGCTTCAGCGGGCAGCGCGGCCAGACACTCGTTCAGCCTCGCGCCGAGGGTCCGGTGCGGGTCGCCGTCGGGATCGGCGGCCGCGGCGAGACCGACCTGGCACTGGTGCGTGATCTGGCGGCGGAGTTCGCCCGAGCCATTCCCTGGCACCACCGGCTGGCGATCGAGGTTCCCTCGGACGGCCTCGGCATGTCCGTCGCCGACTTCGCGCAGGCCGTCACCGAAGGGGTGCTGCTGGCTCGCTGGCGGTACTTCGTCGGCCGGGGCGCCGACCAGCCTTTGCTCGATTCCCTGCTCGTGGTGGCCTCCGACAAGGATCTCGCCGAGGCTGAGGCCGGAGTCGAACGCGGCCGCATCGTGGCCGAAGCGTGCGGTCTGGGCCGGGATCTGTCCAACTGCCCGGCGACGACCCTGACGGCGGTCCGGATGGCCGAGGTCGCCCTCGAGGTGGGTACGGCGGCCGGCCTGCAGGTCGAGGTCTTCGACAAGGACCAGTTGGCCGAGCTGGGATGTGGCGGACTGCTCGGCGTCAACCGGGGGAGTGTGGAACCGCCGAGGATGATCCGGCTCCGCTACCAACCGGACGAGCCGACGGGCCGGATCGCCCTGGTCGGCAAGGGCATCATGTACGACTCGGGCGGGATCAGCCTCAAGCCGAGCGACGAGTCGCACGCGCAGATGAAGAACGACATGACCGGCGCTGCCGCCGTACTCGCCTCGATGACGGCCCTGCGGGCGTTGGGTTGCACCGCGGCTGTCACCGGCTACTTGATGTGCACCGACAACATGCCGTCGGGATCCGCCCTGAAGCTCGGCGACGTCTTGAGGATGCGCAACGGTACGACGGTCGAGGTCCTGAACACCGATGCGGAAGGCCGCCTCGTGATGGCCGACGCGCTGGCGCTGGCGACCGAGGAGCCGGTCGACGCGATCGTCGACATCGCGACGCTGACCGGCGCCTGTCTGCGGACGTTCGGCGTCGAGATCGCCGGTGTGATGGGGAACAACCCAGCCCTGGTGGAGCAGCTGCGGCGGGCCGGTGAGGTCGTGGACGAGCCCGTCTGGGAGCTTCCGCTGCACCGGCCGTACCGGTCGCAGCTCGATTCGCCGATCGCCGATCTCACCAACATGGGCGGCGCCAACGCCGGATCCATCACCGCGGGCCTGTTCCTGGAGGAGTTCGTCGACGGCCACCCCTGGGCCCATCTCGACATCGCCGGCACGGCGCAACTGCCGGCGCCGAGGACCTGGCGGAACAAGGGCGCGACGGGTGCCGGGACCAAGTTGCTGATCGAGTTCGCGCTGCGGTTCGCCCGTCCGTCCGAGGCCGGAGCTCCTGGAGCGCGGTCGTGAACGCCAAGGTGGTCGGGGACAAACCCGTCAAGAAGGGCGGGATGCAACGGCTTCTGGACGGTATCGAGCGGGTCGGCAACAAGGTTCCGCACCCGGCTCTGATCTTCCTCGGGCTCATCGTCATCGTCATCGTCGCGTCCCAGGTGCTGTCCTGGGCGGGGACCAGTGTGACCATCGACATCGCCGAGCCCGCGACCGTCGCGGTCTCTCCGGAGTACCCGCAGGGAACGAGCGTCCCCGGCACGGACACGCCACCTCCGCCGGCCGTGCCGGACTACGAGTTGCACAAGGAGACGATCAAGGCCGAGAGCCTGCTGACCGGCGACGGCATCCGCTTCATCTTCACCACGGCCGTCCAGAACTTCAACGACTTCGGGGTCGTGGCCGTCATCCTGGTCGCGATGATCGGCGTCGGGGTCGCCGAGGAAGCGGGTCTGATCGCCGCGCTGATCCGCAAGATGGTGAAGGTGGCACCCAAGGGCGCGATCACCTTCATCATCGTGCTGCTCGGCGGCATCTCCAGCGTCGCCTCCGACGCCGGCTATCTGGTCCTGATCCCGTTGGGTGCGGCCGCTTTCGCCTCGCTCGGGCGACATCCGCTGGCCGGCATCGCGGCGGCGTACGCCGGGGTCAGCGCGGCCTTCTTCGTCAACATCCTGATCACCCCGGCGGACGGCATCATCACCGAGGTCACGAACGAGACGGTCGCGCTGGTCGCCCCGGACGTCCACCTCAACGTCACCCACAACTTCTACTTCAGCATCGCCGCGACGCTGTTCTGCGCACTCGTCATGACGCTGATCACCGAGCGCGTGCTCGAACCGCGACTGGGCAAGTACGACGCGGCCGAGGCTCCGGCCGATGCTCCGATCGATCACCAGACGTCCGACGAGGAGCTGGCGCTGGAATCGCGAGGGCTGCGGTTCTCGGTCTACTACCTGCTCGTGGCCGCCGCCATCGTCTCCGCCCTGACCTTCATTCCCGGGGCTCCGCTGCGCAACCCCGACACCGGCGAGATCTTCGGATCCTCACCGTTCATGAGCAGTCTGCTCTTCATCATCTCGATGCTGTTCCTGGCGGCCGGGCTGGGGTACGGCCGGGGGGCGAAGTCCCTGACCGGCAGCACCAACGTCATCAACGCGATCGTCAAGACCTTCAACGGTCTGGGCGGTCTGATCTTCCTGATGCTGTTGATCGCGCAGTTCATTGCCTACTTCAACTACACGAACATGTCCACCCTGGCCGCGACCGGTCTGGCGGATCTGCTCGAGCGAGCCGACATCGGCGCCTTGCCGTTGCTGGTCGGCTTCATCCTGCTGGTCGTGATCATCGACCTGATCATGCCCGGAGTGATCCCCAAGTGGGCGATCCTGGCACCCATCTTCGTCCCGTTGTTCTACCGGCTCGGCATCGCGCCGCAGACCGTCGTGGCGGCGTACCGGGTCGGCGACGGTCCGGTCAACGTGATCACGCCGCTGATGGTCTATCTGCCGTTCATCGTGCTCGTCTGCCAGCGGTACCGGAAGAAGGCCGGTCTGGGCACCGTGGTGTCGATGATGTTGCCCTACACCATCATCCTGCTGGTGGCCTGGACGCTCTTCTACGTCGCCTGGTATCTGGTCGGAATTCCGTGGGGTCCGTCCTCCCCGGTCCATCTCGGCTAGGCCGGCGCCATGGATGACGGCACGGTGAGCCTGATCATCCTCGGGTTCACCGTCGTGCTGTTCGTGTGGAATCGGCTGCCCGTGGAGGTTGTCGCGGTGCTCACCGCCCTGGCGTTGTGGGCGACGGGGGTGCTGGACTTCACCGCCGTACTCGCGGGCTTCGGCGACCCGGTCGTGATCTTCATCGCGACGTTGTTCGTCGTGAGCGAAGGCGTCGACTCCACAGGTGTCACCGTTTGGCTGGGCCAGTTGATCGTCAGGTACGCCGGAACCACTCGCAGCCGGCTGCTGATCGCCGTGACCGCTTTGTGTGCGGTGCTGTCGGCCCTGATCACCTTGAACGGCGCGGTCGCGGCGCTGCTTCCACTCGTCGTCATGCTTGCCCTGCGGATCGGGCAACCTCCGTCGCGGATGCTGATGCCGCTCACTTTCGCGGGGAGTGCCGGATCCCTGCTGATGTTGACCGGCACACCCGTCAACATCATCGTGTCCGACGCGGCCGCCGATGCCGGTGCTGGTCCTTTCCCCTTCTTCTCCTTCGCCGTGGTCGGTGTGCCGCTGGTCATCGGCACGATCGCGATCTCGGTGATACTCGGCCCGAAGCTCCTGCCCGCGGCCCGGCCTGCTCATCCGGCCGCGGACCTTGCCGTACACGCTCATACGCTCGACGCCCACTACGCTCTGCCAGACGACCTCTACCGGCTGCAGGTGCGTGAGCTCTCACCGCTGCTCGGCCGAGTGGCTCGCGACCTCGACCTCACGCCGTACCCGGACGTGGTGGTCGTCGGGGTGCAGGACGGACAGGGACGAACCCGGGCGGACACGGCTCTCGATGTCGGCGACGTCCTGGTGGTGACCGGGCCTTCGGAGCAGGTCAGGAGCCTGACCGCCGACTCGTTGCTCGCGGTGAGCACGACACCGACGCCTGCCGACGACCTGATGACCCGCGAGACCGGCGTGGTCGAGGTCGTGATCCCGCCGAGGTCGTCACTCGTCGGCGAGATCGTCTTCCCGGGAATGCACCGTGGACGTGACATCGTCATCATCGCGGTCCAGCGGATGGGGAGGGACCGAGGCAAGAAGCCCACCCAGTTGGCAGAAGGCGATGCGCTGCTCGTCCATGGCCCCTGGCCGGCGCTCGACGAGCTGACCAGGGACCGGGATGTCCTGCTGGTCGACTCACCTGAACTCGTACGCCGGCAGGCCGTGCCGTGGGGCCCGAAAGCGTCCGTCGCCGTGGCCGTCGTCGCTGCGATGGTCGTCCTGCTGGCGACCGGTGCTGTCCCGCCGGCGATGGCTGGTCTGCTCGCCGCGACGGCGATGGCGCTGACGAAGGTCGTCGGGCCACGACAGGCCTACCGCGCCATTTCGTGGCAGATCGTCGTACTGATCGGCGCTCTGATTCCGCTGTCCGCGGCGATCCAGTCCAGCGGTGGAGCGGACCGGATCGCCGACCTGATCATCGACGCGGTGGGGCCGGGGCGGCCGTACTTGTTGCTATTGGCAATCTTCTTGCTCACGGCCGCGCTGGGCCAGATGATCAGCAACACCGCCACGGTACTGATCGTCGCGCCGGTCGCCGTGGCCGCGGCCCAGGGGACCGGGACCTCGGTCCGGCCGGTCCTGATGCTCGTCGCCGTCGCCGGCGCGGCGTCACTGCTGACTCCCATCTCCACACCCGCGAACATGATGATCATGAGCCCCGCGGGTTATCGCTTCGGGGACTACTGGAAGCTCGGCCTCGTCGTGCTGGCGTGGTGGTTGCTCGCGGCACTGATCATCGTGCCCCTGGTCTGGCCGTTCTGACATGGCGAACCCCGACAGGTACGTTTCGACCGGCGGACTGCCCGAGGTGACAACCGTCGCCGAGCTGGTGCAGACCGCCTACAAGACCTTCCGCGACGTCGGAGAGGGCGCCGTGTCGGACGTCTACCCCGCGTTGTCCCGCGTCGACCCGGATCGCTTCGGCGTCTGTATCGGGGCGATCGACGGCCGCATGATCGAGGCGGGGGACTGCCGACGGCCGTTCACCATCATGAGCGTCGCCAAACCGTTCGTGTTCGCACTGGTCTGCCAGGCGGTCGGCATCGACGCCGTCCGCGAGCTGGTCGGCGTGAATGCGACCGGGCTGTCCTTCAACTCGGTGCGGGCGGTCGAGCAGTCGCGGGCGGGCCGGACCAATCCGATGGTGAATCCCGGCGCGATCGCGGTGACCAGCCTGACTCCCGGCCGTTCGCTGGAGGATCGCTGGCGATTCCTGCTCGATGGTCTGTCCCGCTTCGCTGGACACGACCTCCTGCTGGACGCCGAGGTTCTCGCCTCGGCCCTGGCGACGAATCACCGCAACCGTGCGCTGGCCGCTCTGCTCAAGAGTGTCGGCGCCCTCGCGGGTGATCCCGAGCAAGCGACCGAGCTCTACACCAGGCAGAGCTGTCTGAAGGTCGCTGCGACGGACCTGGCCGTGATGGGCGCGACGCTGGCGGACGGCGGGGTCTGCCCTGCCACGCAGGAGCGGGTCGTCGATCCGGACGTCGCGCGGGTGACGCTGGCGGTCATGACGATCGCCGGTCTGTACGAGACGTCGGGGGACTGGCTGCTCGACGTCGGGGTGCCGGGGAAGAGCGGCATCGGCGGTGGCATCGTGGCGGTCTCGCCGGGCAAGGGTGCGATAGGCCTCTTCGCGCCGCGGCTCGATCAGGCCGGCAACAGCGTCCAAGGCCAACTGGCGGCCCGGTTCCTCTCGCGCCGGCTGGGCCTCGATCTGCTTGCTTCCCAGCCGGTCCCGCCTGCCGCCGGCCAGTCCTAGGCCGCGGCGAGCGTGAGCTTGGTCGTGGCGGACGTTCCTGCCCGTATGTAGGTCAGTTCGAGGGTGTCTCCGGCCTTCCGGGTCAAGGTCGCGACGACGATCTGCTCACTGCTGACTGCCGCTTCGTTGTCCACCTTGGTGATGATGTCGCCGGCCCTCAGTCCGGCCTTGGCGGCAGGTCCGGCAGCGTCGACGGCGAGCACGAAGAGCCCGGTCGGTGTGCCCGACGCCTTGGCCGCGGCGGGCGGTATCTCCTGGACCTGCAGGCCGGTCGTCGGGTGCCCCGGCCGCCCGGTCCGGACCAGTTCGTCGGCGATCGGTTTCGCCAGGTCGATCGGGATGGCGAAGCCCAGGCCGACGCTTCCCCCACCACTGACACCGGCGGCGTTCGGCACGGTGGCGATGGCGGCGTTGACCCCCACCAGCCGACCGGCGCAGTCCACCAGGGCGCCTCCGCTGTTGCCGGGGTTGATGGCGGCATCGGTCTGGATGGCGCCGATCAGGTGATGGGTCACACCGTCACCCGGGACCGGCACGTACCGGTCGAGGGCGCTGACAATGCCGGAGGTGACCGTGCTGGCAAGGCCCAGTGGAGCGCCGAGGGCGACGACGGGCTGGCCGATCTGCAGTGCACCCGACGATCCGAAGCCGATCACCGGGTAGTCCTTCGCGCCATCGGACGCCTTGAGCACGGCCAGATCGGTACTCGGGTCACGACCGATGATGGCGGCGTCCGAGCTGTGACCGTCGCTGTACTGGACGGAGACGCTGCCGCCATTCGCGGCGACCGAGATCACGTGGTCGTTGGTGAGGATGTAGCCGCCTTCCCTGAAGACCTGTCCGGACCCGGTGCCTGCCTGGGCGCCGCCGCGGGCGGAGATCGTGACGATCGAGGGCAGGACCTGGTTCGCCACCGGGATCGCAGCGCACATCGCGGTCCCGGAATCCGCTCGGGTTGTCGATGACGACGTACCGGCAGCAGTTCCGTCGTGCCGCACCGCCACGAAGATCAGCGCGGTGACGAGCGCTCCGACGACCACGCCTGCCGTGATCGCGATCGGCAGCAGGCGGGAGGGGCCGAGATGAGCCGGCCCGGGAGACGATGCCGGCTCCGGTGCCGGGGGTCCGCCGTCAGCCTGGACCATGTCGGTCTCCTCCGATCCGATCAGGAGTCGGAGCGCACCGGTGGCAGGTCGTGCTCGACGCTCCCCTCGCCATCCCGAGAGTAGGTTCCGGATACGTCCGGCGACTCACCTGATCCAGGTGAATCCGGCCGGAAGGCAGCCCGGTCGAAGTACAGGTAGACGACGGCTGCGGACGCGACCGGCATCGCCAGCGCGAAGAGGATCGACGACGCGAGATTGATCAGGGCGGGTGGCATGTTCGTCCCGAGCAGCAAGCTGATGCCGGCCACCGGCCCGACCGCCAGGCCGAGCCCGACGATGATCGCGAGCGGGACCGCGGTTCGCCACCAGCGTCCCCTGATCAGCATCCGGCTGCGCCGCAGTGCCGTCCGCCCGGAGCATCGCTCAGCCGCCACGGCCGGTACGGCGAACGCACGGCTGACCGCGTAGTAGACGGCCAACGGGATCGTCGCGACGAAGATCGTGAGGCAAGTGATCACGACGAAGTACTGCACTGCGGCGCGGGTCAGCGGCTTCCATATCGTCACCAAACGGCGGAAGGTGAGCTGGGCCGTCATCGCCCTACCGCGGTCCAACTGGTCGAGCGTCGTCGTGACGGCCGCCAGCAGCGCGACATAGGTCGCCATGGTGAGGATCGTGACCACCAGTGCGATCAGCGAGGCCCAGAAACCGGTCGCGGTCTCGGTCGGAGCGCCAAGGTCTGTCGGAGCATCGCGTCTGGCCACCTGCAGTTCGGTCAGCACCAGCGTCACCAGGCTCAGGACGGCGAAGGCCGCAGCGAAGACTGCGAAGAGACCCGGCCGGTGCCGGAACAGCCGGAGCGCGGCAACCACTGTTTGCCCCCAGGCGCGTCGCTTGCGGGCCGGCAGTGGATCCGCGCCGCTCCATCGCGTCCGGCTGGCGGCGAACCAGATGAGTACGACGAGCGCGGCGAGGAGCAGGCCGAGTAACCACGTCCGGTCGAGCGTCTCGCGGACGAGGTTCGATCCGGTGGACACCGCCGTACAGAAGGCGTTGGTGCTGTTCGGGCCCAGCAAAGTACCGGCCGGCACGGTACTGCTGTCGTCGCGCCAGGTGGTCTCGGCTTCTTGGATGGGCGCGGTCCAGGAGGACTTCATGTTCGGCCCGGTCGGTCCGTCGAAGAACGATCGCTGGCGTTCGCCCCACCGTCCCTCGAAAGCCAGCCAGGGGAACTGCTGCACATAGTCGGCGCTCGCCATCGGCACATAGGCGACGTGCGGTGTCAGGCCGGCTCCTGGACTGGTGGTGTCGTCGCAACCCAACCCCTCCGACCCGCGCCCGAGGTACAAGCGCCGGCCGAACTTGTTGGCGTGGGAGCCCGCCGCGGGATAGACGACCGGATGGGTTCCGTCGACGATCTCGAGCTTGGTGTCGCCCCAGCGTGCTCGCTCGGACCCTCCGTGCTGGCTGTATCCCACGGCGGTCGGGCTCGTCGTCAGCGCCGCCGCCGGAGTCGCTGCCTGGAAGACCAGCTGGATCGATTCCCAGTCGCCTTCGTGGGTGTTGTTGTAGTCGTTGAACACGTAGAAGAACCAGTACTGCAAGGAAAGCTGGCCGGGGAACGCGGGGTCGGCGGCGAGGTGGGCGTAGACGGTTGCCGGATGCTTCGCGTTGATACGCGCCGACCAATCGGCGTAGTCACAGCCAGGTCGCAGCGGATCACCGGGGAAGTCCAGGAAATGGCCGGGGAACCCGAGGCCGAGGTCCTTGCCTTCCGGCTGGGCCTTGACGAGGTCGGGCGGTCGCCACGGCCCGCGGAGCGCGACCTGCTGGTCGCCCAGCACCGCTTCGACATCGGTGGGCTGGAACTGCTCGCCGTCCGCGCACCTCGACGAATCCTGCTGCAGTCTGACGACGGGGGAGTAGCGCTCGGCCAGCTCCTGCCCGGCAGTGTCCTCCGGCGAACCCGCGGCCGCCGCCTGGTCCGACGTTCCCAGCAGTACGACGGTCAGCCAGGCACAGGCCACCACCGGCAGAACTCGTCGCCAAGTGCAGTGGGTCATGCCCACAGGATCCGTACGACGGCACCGTTCCGCACCCTCCGGCCCCGACCTCACCGAGGCCGATCCGCTCACCTGATTCAGGTGATCCAGCACCGCCGGCTGTTTGGGACGATTCCGGCGGGCGTCGCGTGACGATGCCGCCGTACTTCGTACCGCGTCAGTGGAGGCCCTCGATGCCGGACCAGGCTGCCGAGCAGGTACTCGGCCCGATCGACCTGCTGGTGGTCGAGATTCCCGCGACCGGCCCGGGACCGCGGGGCCTCGGAGCGTTGCTGAGTCTGGCCGAGCGGGATCTGGTCCGCATCCTCGATCTCGAGGTGGTCGGCAAGGCCGCCGACGGCACGATCTCACTCATCGAGCCGGACACCGAGGCGATGCCTGAACTGGCGCCGTTCATCGGTTCGTCGTCCGGGCTGCTGGACGAGGACGATCTGCGCGAGGCGGGCGCGTTCCTCGAGGCCGGCGCCAACGGAATCGTCGTCATCTACGAGAACGAGTGGATCGCGTCGATGGAGGTCGTACTCCGTCAGGAGGGCGCCCGGCTGGTTGCCGCGGGACGGATCCCGGCCGCGGACTTCGAAGCGGCTCTCGGTGGCGATGGGGAGGACCTGGGATGAGGCTGCTCAGGAGTGCGGCGCGCACGGCTGTCGTGGCAGGGGCTGCTGCCCGCATCCACGACCGCGTTGCTGCCAGGCAGCAGGGAGCGTGGGCCGCCTCGACCGCGGCACCGCCGCCGCCGGCCGCCGTACCGGTTCAGGACCGATCGGCCGTGCTCACGCAGCTCAGGGAGCTCGGCGAGCTGCGGGACGCAGGCATTCTCACAGCTGCCGAGTTCGAGGCCGAGAAGGCGAAGATCCTGCAGAGCGCCTGACCAGCCAGAGTGCCCGCCGAGCCAGAAGGCCGGCTGGGCAGAGAGTCGGCTAGGCAGAGGGTCGGCTGGGCAGAGGGTCGGCTAGGCAGAGGGCTGGCTGGGCAGAGGGCCGGCTAGGCGGAGGGTGCGGCCTCCTCAGGGGAGGGGGGCGCCATGGCGCTGGAGTGCCGCCACCAAACGACCGTCAGCAGGCCGATGATGACCGGCACCAGCTGGACGGCGACCCTCCAGACGAGCAGCCCCGCCACGAGATCCGTCGCCTCCACCGCGGTGTGGTCCGAGACGAAGGCCGCGTAGGTCGCGTCCAGGACGCCCGCACCCATCAGCGGCAGACCACTCAGCGGATAGACGACCATGAAGCTGCAGAGCATGACGAGGACGACAGGCCCGTCCAGACGGACGCCGACGAAACCCAGGCACAGCACCAGCAGACCTGCCTCCACGGCGACCAGGAGCAGTTGGCTGAGGACGGCCGCCCACCCCCGATGGTGCATCCTCTCGGCGCTGTGCGATTGGAACGAGACCAGTCGATGCTCCCAGACCGCCGGTGCCTGAGTCGCCGGCCGCAAACGGTGAAGCAAACGGCCCAGTAAGCGTCCGATCGTGGCGGCGGTGCGCTCGGCGCGCAGGGCGTAGAGCAAGCCACCCAGTAGCGCCGCTGCGCCAGCGCCGAACAGGAGCGCGGACCAGGCGAACGGGGCATAGAAGGTCCGTGCCCCCCAGAAGATCGCGAAACCCAGCGCTGGTGCGGCCAGCCGGGCGACGTAGAACAAGGTGGTGCTGAGAGCGAGACCGGACGTCGCATCCGTGGTGTCGACGCCCCAGGACCGGAGCATGGCGAGCCGCAGTACGACATCGCCTGGGGACGGGGCCAGCGTGGCGACCGCTGCTGCCGCGACATCGCTGACCATCGCTCGGACGAAACTCAGGCCGGCCACCAGCAGGGCGAGCGGAGCGGCGAGCAACGAGCGACGGATCAGCATGGCAACCAGCAACACCGCGATCTGCCAGAGACTCAGATGGGTGAGCGCATGGCCGACTTCGCTCCAGTCCACACCCCGAAGCAACCGCAACAGCAACCACGCCACGATCGCGACGAGAAGGATCCGACCCAGCCGCAACACGGGCTTCGGTACCTTCCGCCGGTGGGTTGGCGTCGCCGGCGGGGGCGACGAACGGTCGGCCACATCACCAGCCTGCTGATCAGAACTGAAACCACCATCCCCCGATCCGGGGGAGCCGATCGGCGTCCGCGCGCCGGCTGCCCGTTCGTCCGTCGACGCGTCGGGCCACTTCGTCGCCCAGGAAGGGTGATGCTTCGGGGTGCGGGGAGCAGCAGAGTCGTGGCGACGGGCTGTGGAAGGGGCGTCGCATGGGCCACTACGTGATCCGAGTGAAAGGGACCTTGTCGCGCGACCTGACAGCGGCCTTCCCGTCACTGGCGGTCGATGCCGAGCCCGCGCAAACCGTCCTGCACGGGTATCTCGCCGATCAAGCCGCGCTGGCCGGCATCCTGAACCACCTCGACATGCTGGGCATCAACATCCTCGAAGTCACCCAGGTTCCGCCGACCTCGCCTCCAGAAGGCGCGGGAAGCTAGTCGGGGGCCGGCTGCTGGGAATCGTCGGCTGCCTTGGCGAAGGAGGCCATGCCGCGGATGAGCGCCGTACGGTCGGCGGGTGGCATGGCGGCCAGTACGTCGGTGATCCCGCGGAGCCGGTTGGCGCGCAGCCGGTTCAGGAGTTTGCGACCCTTCGCGGACACCACCAACTGGACCTGGCGTCGATCGTGACTGGGAGTGCTGCGCAGCAGCAGTCCGTCATCGGCCAACCGGGTGACCAACCGGCTCGCCGACGGCAGTGACATGTCCAGCAACCGGGCGACATCACCCAACTTCAAGGGCCCGTGCTGCTGGATCACCAGCAGGACCCGGACCTGCAGCACCGACAGCTGTCCCGAGGCCGAAAGGGCCCGCAACGTGAGCTCCACCAGCGCCAGCGACGCCTCCTCGACCGCCGCCGCATCACCGGCCCGGTCCGATCCCGCGCTCGTGTCAGCCGAACCGTCAGGCGAAACCTTTGCGTGTGTCACAACGTCATGGTAGTTGTTGAATGACAACAGTTACAGCACGCTAACTGAATTTCGCGGAGCCGTTCGCGTCGCCGGAGCCCTGGTGGAGAAGGGGTGATGCAGTGATGAGGAGATACCGCCGGGCGTGGAAGGCGGCCGGTGGGCTGCTGGCTGCGATCGGGGTTGCCGCCGCGCTGATGATGCTGCCTGTCTCGATCGACGCGGTCGTGTTCGGGATGACCGCCGCGATCGCCGGATCCATCAAGTTCAGTCTGGACCTGGCTGCCGATCACCCGGCTCGACGAGCCGCCTACATCGCAGTACCGGTTGCCGTCGGTGCGGGGGTAATCGGAGTAGCTGTCTGCGGGTACGCCGCCACCGCGGGGGTCGGGACGGTCGCACTGATCGCGGTGGTTGTCGCCACCAGCCCGAGTGTCGTTTCCGCGCTGTCCGCCCGCGAATGTGGCGTCGGACCCATGAGCGCTGCCAAGGACGCAGTGGACAGCCCTGCACCTGCGAGGCCCCAGAGCGGACCAGTTGCGCAGCAGCCGCTGGGCGACCTCAGTGATCTCGAACTGTGCTCCGCCTGGCGGCGCAGCTACCTGGCGCTTCAGCGAGCCACCTCACCCACCGATCGGCTACGGATCGTCCAGCAACGGCAGGGCTTCCTCGACGAGCTGGAACGGCGCGGACCGCATCAGCTGGCCGAGTGGCTGCACGCCGGAGCCAGAGCGGCCGGCGATCCGGCCAAGCACTTCCGCCGCGACCCGCACCGAACCTCGTAGCACCCTGGTGCGTAGCCTGCGGAGGGGCTCGGCAAGGTCTCCGGCCCGGCCAGGGGAAAGGTGAATGGATGGCGACTTGGCTGCAGGCAGGGCTGTGGGGGCTGCTGGCAGGAGGTGCACTGGTCGTCGGTGCGGCGATCGCCTGGTTCGCGCGGGTCCCGCGGCAGATCGTGGCCAGCATCATGGCGTTCGGTGCCGGCGTGCTCATCTCGGCCTTGGCCTTCGACCTGGTCGACGAGGCCGAATCGACCGGCGGTCTGCGCCCGACCGTCATCGGGTTCCTCGGGGGCGCGACGGTGTACGTGGCGGCCAACGTCGTACTCGCCCGTCGTGGCGCCCGGCACCGCAAGCGGTCGGAGGACCAGCAGCCGTCGGAGGCCGAGCAGCAGGGCAGCGGCACCGCCATCGCGATCGGGGCACTGCTCGACGGCATTCCGGAGTCGGTGGTGCTGGGATTGTCCCTGCTCAGCGGGCACGGTATCGGCGTAGCGGTCCTGGTCGCCATCTTCATCTCGAACCTTCCCGAAGGTCTGTCCAGTGCTGCCGGGATGAAGCACAGCGGACGCAGCGCGCGGTACGTCTTCGGTGTCTGGGGAGGCATCGCCGTGATCAGCGGAGCGGCAGGCCTCCTCGGCGTCGTCTTCCTGGAAGGAGCCGCACCGGCGACGATCGCCGTCATCACCGCCGTGGCGGCCGGCGCCATCTTGGCGATGGTGGCCGACACGATGATTCCCGAGGCGTTCGAGCGCACCCATCTGTACACGGGCCTGATCGCGACCGTCGGCTTCATGGTGTCGTTCGCGGCCGAGCGCCTCTGATCAGAGGGCCGGAATTGGTCCTGGATCGGGTCGGGGAACTGGACCTTATCCGAGGACCGCTTCGCTGCCAGGGTGGTGGACACCACCACTTCCGGCAAGGAGCACCCCGATGACCACCACCACTGTCACCTTGGAATTACTGCACCCGGGCGAGCCCGGTTACGACGAGGCCCGGACGGTCTGGAACGCGATGGTCGATCGCCGCCCCGCCGTGATCGCCCGCTGCCACAGCACCACCGACGTCGCCGCCGCGGTCCGGTTCGCCGCGGCCCGGGGCCTGGAGATCGGGGTGCGGTGCGGCGGCCACAACATCGCCGGACTCGCCGTCCCCGAGGCCGGTCTGATGATCGACCTGACTCCGATGAACGAGGTCCGCATCGACCCCGACCAACGTCTCGCCCAGGTCCAGGGCGGCGCACTCCTGGGCGAACTGGACCGCGCTGCCCAGCAGCACGGCCTGGCCACCACCGCCGGGAACGTGTCCCACACCGGCGTCGGCGGTCTCACCCTCGGCGGTGGGATGGGCTGGCTCGCCCGCCAGTACGGCCTGGCCTGCGACAACGTCGTGTCCTACGAAATGGTCACCGCGACCGGCGACATCGTCACCGCGTCCGCCACCCACAACGCCGACCTGTTCTGGGGCCTGCGCGGTGGCGGCGGCAACTTCGGCATCGTCACCGCCTTCGAGTTCCGCCTGCACCACATCGGCACCCGCACCCTGGTCGCCGACTTCACGTACTCCACCGACCAGGCCTTCGCCGTACTACGTGCTTGGCGCGACCTGAACGCCACCGCATCCCGACAGGCCACCTTCACCGCCGGCATTCGCGGCAGCGAGCTCACCGCAGGTTTCGTCTGGATCGGCGACCCCGCCGACTGTGCCGACCTCATCGCGGTCTTCCGCTCCCTCGGCCCAGTCGTTGCCGAAAGCATCGAAGAGATGCCCTACCTGACCCTGCAGAGCCGAGACGACAGCGTCCAGGGCCACCGGTTCCGCCGCTACTGGAAGGGCCACTACTTCAAGTCCCTGCCTGACGAGGCCATCCACGCACTGCTGCGCAACCCCGGCATCGGCGCCAGCCTGCAAGCCTACGGCGGTGCCATCGCAGACGTCCCCGACGAAGACGCCGCCTTCAGCCACCGCGACACCCAGTTCGAGTTCGTCACCGCCACCCGCTGGCAGGACCCCGCCGACGACGCCGACCGGATCGCGACGGTGCGCGCCTACGCCGCAACCCTCGACCCGTACGCCGGCGGCGCCTACCTCAACACCCTCAACGGCGAAAGCATCAACCGCGCCTTCCCGCCGGCCAAACTCGCCCGGCTGACCGAGCTCAAGAACACCTACGACCCGGCGAACGTCTTCCACCTCAACCAGAACATCCGTCCCACGGCCTGACACTCCTTGCGCGCAAGAGCTGAGCTCGGTGTCGATTGCTGGTCACTCCGCTCGACGCACTCAGTGAAGACACTCCAGTGGAAGGACCAGATCGATGACACTCGTCTCCGAGGTGGACTCCGTGACGACCGGCAAGCGGCAATGGATCGCACTCGGCGTGCTGTGCCTGGCCACCCTGCTCGTTTCGCTGGACCTGTTCGTGATGCTGCTGGCGGTCCCAGCGGTGACCGAGGCGCTCGGTGCGACCAGCACGCAGCAGTTGTGGATCCTCGATGTCTACGGGTTCATGGTGGCCGGCCTGATGATCACCATGGGCAACCTGGGTGACCGGCTCGGCCGCCGGCGGCTGCTGCTGATCGCGGCCGCCGTGTTCGGTGTCGCCTCGATCGTGGCGGCGTACTCCGTGAACCCCGGCATGCTGATCGGCGCCCGCGCGGTGCTCGGCATCGCCGGTGCCGCCCTCACGCCGTGCTCGCTCTCGCTGATCTCGACCCTCTTCCCCGACGCGCGACAGCGCGCCACGGCCCTCGGCGTCTGGGCCGGTTGCTTCACCGTCGGCGCGATTGTCGGTCCGATCGTCGGCGGGGTCCTGCTGAACCACTTCTGGTGGGGATCGGCGTTCCTGATCGGCGTACCGGCGATGGTGGTGCTGCTGATCGTCGGGCCGATCCTGCTGCCGGAGTACCGCAACGAGCAGGCCGGGCGGATCGACGGACGGAGTGTGCTGCTGTCGCTGGCCGCGATCCTGCCTGCGATCCACGGTCTGAAGCACCTTGCGTCGCACGGTGCCGATGCGCAGGCCGTCGTCTCGCTCGTCGCCGGTGGAGTGTTCGGATGGGTCTTCGTACGGCGCCAGCAGCGGTTGGCCGAGCCGCTGGTCGACGTACGGCTGTTCACGCGTCGCACCTTCAGCGTGGTGCTGGGCAGCATGATGACGTACTCGATGCTGTCCGGCGGCGTGATGGTGTTCGTCGCGCAGTACTTCCAACTGGTGAAGGGACTGACGCCGTTGGAGGCCGGTCTCGCGTTGGTACCCGGCATGGTGACGTCGACGATCGGCTTCCAGTTGGCGCCGCGGCTGGCGCAGCGGATCCGTCCGGGCATCCTGATTCCCGCGGGTGTCGCGTTCACGGTTGCCGGGATGGTCGTGATGAGCGTGGCGACGTCGACGACCGTGCTGGTGGTCGCGTTCGCAGTGGAGGCGTTCGGGCCGGGCGCGCTGGTCATCCTGGGGACGAACCTGGTGATCGGTTCGGTGCCGCCGGAAAAGGCCGGGATGGCCGGTGGGCTGACTCAGACGAGCAACGAGTTCGGGTACTCGCTGGGCATCGCAGTCCTCGGCAGTGTGGTGACAGCGGCGTACCGGAGTCACATGGAGGGCCGCGGCGGCAACTCACTGGGGGAGGCGGTCACCAAGGGCCTGCCGGCCGACGTACTGGAGCAGGCTCGCCACGCCTTCACCAGCGGCCTGCACCTGGCCGCGGCGATCACCGCCCTGACCCTGGCCGGCATGGCGACCCTGCTTGCCGTCACCCTGCGGAAGCAGCCCACGCTGGACCACTGACTCGTGAACCCTCAGCCGTATCACGGAGCGTCGGTGATGCGGAAGTTGAGTTCTACGATCCATTTGGTTTTGCGAGGTTCGGTGCGGGGGTCGGTGCGGAATGCCTCGTACCTGCAGGCGAAGGCGTCGCCTTCGGCGGTGTCGCGGCGGTCGAAGGTGAGGTTCTGCGCGGCGGACCACTCGATCAGGGCGCGGTTCGCGCGGAGGGAGTGGTTGCGGTACGTCAGGGTCGCGTAGCGGCCGGCCGGGAGTACGGCCGGCCGCACGCGATCGTCCCCGGCCAGCGGGCCTGGCGTGACCACGCCCACCTCGAGATCCATCGGACCGCTCATGTCGATCACATGTAGGCGCAGGAAGAACGGGCCGCCGTCCTCGATGCTGTGACGGACAAGCCAGGCACTCAGCTCGCTGAGCAGCTCGTTCCGGACGCTCAACATGCCGCGGAAGGGCGTGACGACACGGATGCCGACATAGTCCTGCTCCGCCCGCTCGACAACGCGAGGCGGTTCGAGCAACTCCATCTGGCCCTCCCTCGGTCCGCGACCAGTATCAGGCCTGCCCCAGGGGCAGACTCAAACAGTCAACTCAGGAGCTCGACGTAGCCGTCGGTGCCGTGCACGCGGATGCGCTGGCCGTCGCGGATGAGGCGGGTGGCCTGGTTCACGCCCACGACAGCCGGCAGGCCGTACTCGCGGGCGATCACCGCGCCGTGCGTCATCGTGCCGCCGACCTCGGTCACCAGGCCCGTGATCCCGACGAACAGCGGCGACCAACTCGGGTCCGTGTACGCCGTGACCAGGATGTCGCCGGCGTCGAGATCGGCCTTCGCCATGTCGAGGATGACGCGGGCGCGGCCTTCGATGGTTCCGGCGGACACCGGCAGACCGACCAGCGCACCGTCTGGTACGTCGTCGCGCCGGTACGCCCCGGAGATGGCCTCACCGTCGGAAGTGAGCACGCGAGGTGGCGTCAGCGTCTCGTAGATCGCGAACGCGTCCTTGCGTTCCTGGATGAGCTGTCCGTCCAGGTGCTCGCTGCGCGCGAGGTCGTGGAACTCCTCGAACGTGAGGTAGAAGACGTCCTCCTTCTCCGGCAGCACCCCGGCCCGTACGAGACGCTCGGCCTCTCGCAGCAGGGCCTGCTTGTACACGAAGTACCGGCTGATGATGTTGTACTTCGGGTACTCGCGGTAGCCGATGAACGTCCGGACCCGGTCGATCATCCGCTGGGTCTCCTCGGCCTTCTGCTCCCCGTCGGGCAGGGAGCGCAGACGTTCCAGGAGTTCACGCTGCTTGTCCTCCGCCTGCTGCCGACCCTGCTCGAAGCGGCGTGCGGCGGCACCCGGCTCGAAGAGCTTCACGTTGTCGAGGATCAGCGGCACGAGTGTGGTGGGGCGTTCGCTCCACCGTGGCCTGGTGATGTCGATCTCGCCCGCGCAGCGCATGCCGTACCGGTCGAGGTAGGCCTCGATCGCGTCGCGCGCGGCGGTCCCGCCGTCGTACTTCGGCAGCTCCGCCAGGAAGTCGTCGCTCTCGACGCGCTGAAGGAACGCCACCACCTCCGGGTAGGGGCGGATCACGTCGGCGACGTCGAGCAGCGCCAGTCCCATCTCCGAGGTGATGTTGTTCGGGGCGGACAGCGTGAGGGTGTCGGCCGCGTTCTTCTCGCCCAGCCACTCCTGCAGCTTGTCGTTGAGCCACCAGGTGGCCTCCATGCCGGCCATGATCGCCTGCATGCTCAGCGGATCGGTGAGTACGCGCTTGTGCTCCTCGAAGGCCGTGAGCAGAGAGTCGAACAGCGCCGGTCCGGTCACCGTCGCGATGTCGCGTCGCAGGGCGGCGATGGAGGTCTCGCTGCGCCCGATCAATGCGGCGACGATCGCCGGATCGCTCTCGATCGGGGCCGGTGCCGCGCCAGGGCCTGCCGTGGTTCCGCCGCCCGCCGGCCCGCTGGGAGCGGCGTCGGGAAGGGTCGGGATGAAGTCGCCGCGGTCGAGCACGGTCTCCAGCGCATCCCGGACCAGCGGATCACCTCTGCCGACGAGATCCAGGAAAGCGGCGCGGCCGGCCGGCGAGGTCAGTCGAGGGGTGGCGTCGACGAAGAGCCTGCCGCCGGCCTCGAGCATCCGCGCCATCGCCGTCAGGTGCCACACCGAGAGACCCAGTGGCTTCATCGCGTCGGTCATCATCTGCTGGTGACCGACGGAGAGGAACACGTGGTTCGCCTCGTCGCCGGTCTCCGGGATCGGGAACAAGGTGGTGATCGGCCGGCTCTGGACGATCTGGAAACCGTCGTCGACCAGGCACCACTCGATGTCCTGCGGACGGCCGAAGTGTGCTTCGATCCGACGCCCGAGCTGCACGAGGCGTACGACCTGCTCGTCGGTCAGCGCCGGCTGCTGCTGGCGGTGCGGGTCGATCGCCTGGACCTGCGTCCCGCCGTCCGGCGCGGGCTGAACGGCCAGTTGCTTGGCGGCGATCGTCTTTTCGACGACTTCGCCGTCGCGCACTTTGTACACGTCCGGGTTCACCAGGCCGGACACCAAGGCCTCGCCGAGGCCGAAGCCGGCGTCGACGGCAGCGATCTTCCGGTTGCCGGTGACGGGATCGGCCGTGAAGAGGATGCCGGACGCCTGCGGGAAGACCATCTGCTGCACGACGACGGCCATGTGGATCTTGTGGTGGTCGAAGCCGTTCCGGAGGCGGTACGTCACGGCGCGCTCGGTGAACAGCGATGCCCAGCACCGGCGTACATGCTGCACGATCGCCTTTGCGCCGACGACGTTCAGGTAGGTGTCCTGCTGGCCTGCGAAGGACGCGGTCGGTAGGTCCTCTGCGGTCGCACTCGAGCGGACGGCGTACGGCGAATGCTCGCCGGCCCGGGTGAGCGCGCGGGTCACCTCCGCCGCCACCTCGTCGGGCACGGCGAACTCTTCGATCGTCTGCCGGATCTCCGCACTCAGCGCGCGAATCACCTCGAAGTTGTCCACGGCAACCAATGCCAGCTCGGCGAGTCGATCGTCGATCGACGGTGCCTGCGCGAGAAACCGCTCGAAGGCGGCCGTCGTCACGCAGAACCCGGCCGGCACGCGGATACCGTCGATGCGCGACAACTCACCGAGGTGCGCACCTTTGCCACCGGCAACCATCACCTGCGTCGCGTCGAGCGCCTGAAGATCCAGCACGTACTGCGGGTTCACCGGCTCACCTCCGAGCCGAGCCCCACCACAGGTCCGGCATCTTCGGGCGATCCCCAGGTCGACAACAACACTCGCATACAGTTCCCCATCTTTGTGCGGGTTCAGGTGTTCGGTCGGCCATCATGAAGCATCACCCCGCCCTTGCCGCAAGCCCACCAGTACGCTATAACCTGTAAATGCAAGGAGATCCCTCTCCTTGCTTTTTTGTTGCCCGCCGACCCACGGCTCACAGGGTTGGGCGGTCGGACGTTGTAGCGGTATGAAGCGAGTAGTGGATCTCAAAGTCCTGTACTTCGGTACGCCGGTGGTGCTGGTGAGTTCTCGTAATCCCGATGGGAGTACGAATCTCGGGCCGATGTCGTCGGCGTGGTGGCTGGATCGCAGTGCGATGCTCGGGATGAGCAGTAGCTCGCAGACGGTCAGGAATCTGGTCGAGCGACCCGAGTGCGTTCTCAATCTGGTCGAGCCCGCGATGGTCGCAGCGCTCGACCGGATCGCGTTGCTGACCGGGTCGGAGACGATGTCGGCGGCGAAACGAGGTCGCGGCTACCGGTACGAGCCCGACAAGTTCGCCGCCGGGGGACTGACCAGGGAGCCGGGTGGTGCTGTCGGGCTCGACGCGGTGGCGGAGAGTCCGATCACGCTGGAGGGCCGGATCGTGGCGATCCACGGCATCGGCGGCAGCGACTCGAATCTGCGGGCGCTGGAGATGGCGGTCGAGCGGGTCAATGTCCGGGAGGACCTGCTGCTGGAGCAGCACGAGAACCACATCGACCCGCTGCGCTGGGACCCGCTGATCATGAAGTTCACGGAGTACTTCGGCGGCGGTCGGCCGGCGTACCCGTCGTCACTGGCCCGCGGCTGGGACATGCCGCCGCTGCAGGTGCTCGCGGACTGAGCTCAGGGTTGGTGGCGGTGGCTGATCGGGCCTTTGGTGGTCAAGGCGGACAGTTCGGCGAGGACGGTGCGGCGTCGTAGTACCGGCGTTGCACCGGCGGTTGCGTGACTCATCCCGTCGACGATGTCTCGCAGTACGCCCAGTGCGTCGACAGTCGGTGACCAGCCGAGCTCGCGCGCTGCCCGGGAGCTGTCCAGGGCGGGCGCGGCGCAGCCCAGGTCGAGCCAGCCTGGCGACACCGGCTGCAGCCGCAGTTGCCAGGCGGCCGCCATTGCTGCACGGAGTACGCGGGCAGGCGTCGGGATCCAGCGCGCTCCAAGTGCTTCAGCGATCGTCGCTGCCGAGGCCGGCTCCGCCGCGGCCAGGTTGAACGCTCCGGCCGCCCGCCGGTCCAGGACGCGCACGATGGCGTCGGCGACGTCGTCGGCGTGCACCATCGCGATCGTCATCCCGTCGGGGAACGGCAGCACCGGTACGGCACCGATGGTCTTGGCCGGCACCAGGACGGGGACGCCGTACCGAAGTAGCGCGCTGCCGACCAGGCGCTGGCCGATGATGCCTGGGCGCAACCGCGTCAGCACAGGCGCATCGGCCGACCGCTCGAACGAGTCGAGCAGCTTCTCGGCGGCTGCTTTGTGGCGGCTGTACGACGACGTCGGTACGCCGTCGACCGGCCAGTCCTCCGTGACCGGAGCAGTGTCCCGCTTGGGTGAGTAGGCCCCCACCGAAGACATGTGTACGACGTGGCTGACCGCGGCCGCCGTACAAGCGTCGAGCACCCGTTCGGTCCCGCCGACACCCACAGCCTCCAGATAGTCGACCTGGTGGGACGGCTGGAACGCCCATGCCAGATGCACCACGGCGTCCGCGCCGCGAAACGCCTGCCGAAGGGCCGATCCGCTGTCCGGATCGGTCAGGTCGATCGAGATCCATCGGGGTCCGTCGATCGACGCGTAGTCGGGAATCCGCCGAGCCACCCCGACGACCTCGTGCTCACCGTCCGCGCGCAGCCGGCGGATCAAGGCACTGCCGACGTTGCCGCTGGCACCGGTGATCACAATTCGCATCGCCATCCAGCGCCAGTTCCCCGCGATCGACGGTTCAACGCGGTTTCCGGCGAGTTTCCGTGGGTACCCGCGTCGTGGGCGCGGCGTGGTGCGACAAGCCGCGAACAAGCTGGGCGAGCCGGTCGACGAACCGGCGCCGGTGATCGGACGGTAGCGGTCGGTACGGGGAGCGACCATCGCTGCCACACCTCGGGCGGCGCGCGGAGGTCGCAGCCTCGCTCCACCGAAGCAGCCGACGGGGAACGGCGCGGTCGCCCTCCGCAGCCGCTGGGCGGCGCGGACGCTCGACGCCCGCAACAGATGCCGGCAGGAGATGCGCGCGAGGGATGCCGGCAGGAGATGCGCGCGAGAGATGTCGGCAAAGAAGGCTCGAAGGGAGGCGGCGTGGAGGGACCGGATCGGCGCGTCTCGGTGGTGGTGATCACGTACAACAGGCGCGATGAGCTCGACGCGGCGCTTCAGCGGCTGGAGCGGCTGCCGGAACGGCCCTGTGTCGTCGTGGTCGACAACGGATCCGCGGACGGGACGGCCGACATGGTCCTCAGCCGGCACCCGCGGGTCAGGCTGGTCGGGCTGCAGCGCAACCTCGGAGCTGTCGGTCGCAACGTCGGGGTCGCGACGGTGGATACGCCTTATGTGGCGTTCTGTGACGACGACACGTACTACGACCCGGGCGCGCTCTCGTTGGCGGCGGACCTGCTGGACGAGCACCCGGCGCTGGCAGTGGTCACGGCGTCGATCCTGGTCGAGCCCGGCGGCGCTCTGGATCCGATCTGCAGCGAGATGGCACAGAGCCCGCTGAAGCGGCCCGCCGGCATCCCTGGCCATCCGTTGCTGAGCTTCCTGGCGGGGGTTTCCGTCGTACGGCGGGAGGCGTTCCTGGCGGCGGGTGGCTTCTCGGAACGCCTCTGGCTCGGTGGTGAAGAGGAACTGCTCGCCTCCGACCTCGCCCGGGCGGGCTGGTCGATGTCCTACGTGCCCGAGGTGGTCGCCCACCACCAGGCGTCGAAGCTTCGCGATCCCCACCTGCGCCGACAGCACGGAATCCGCAACACACTGTGGTTCACCTGGCTCCGCAGGCCGCTCCGCAGCGCGCTCCTGCGAACCGTCCGGCATCTGGCTCGCGTACCGCGCGACCGGATCAGCCTGTACGCCGTTGCCGAGGCGCTCCGGGGTCTGCCGTGGGTCATCCGCGAGCGCAACGTGGTGCCCGCCGAGGTCGAGCGGGGCTACCGGTTGCTCGATCACATGCAACTCACCAGCAAGGCACGCAAATACGTGTCGTGACGATGCTCGGAGAAAGGAGTGCCGATGGACGACGGCGAGGGCCTCGTGACTGTCGTGGTGGTGAGCCGCAACCGGAAGTCCGAGCTGTTGCAGACGCTCGGTCGCCATCCCGCACCGGTCATCCTGATCGACAACGGATCGACCGACGGGACCGCCGATGCGGTCGAGCGCGTCCATCCGGCCGTCCGGGTGGTCCGGCTGGGGAGCAACCATGGCGCCACGGCACGAAACCTGGGGGTCGCGCTCGCGACCACGCCGTACGTCGCGTTCGCCGACGACGACTCCTGGTGGGAACCCGGCGCCCTCGACACGGCCGCCCGCATCCTCGACAAGCAACCGGAGGTCGGCCTGCTGGCGGCCCGGATCCTGCTCGGTCCGGAGAACAGACCGGATCCGGTCTGCGACCTGATGGCGCATTCGCCCCTGCGGCCGGAGCCGGACGGGTACGCCAAACCGATTCTGGGCTTCGTCGCCTGTGCCGCGGTGGTCCGGCGGGATGCCTTCCTCGTCTCGCAGGGCTACGATCCCGTCGTCTTCTTCGGCGGGGAGGAAGAGCGGCTCGCACTCGACCTGGCGGCCGGTGGGTGGGAGCTGTGCTACGAGCCGGACCTCGTCGTCCACCACCATCCGTCCCCGTCGCGCGGCAAAGCCGGCGACCGCGACGTACTGATCATCAGAAATCGGTTGCTCACGGCAACGATGCGGCGACCCTGGCCGGTCGTCCTACGGCAGGCGCTGCGTGCGTCGCGCTGCGGCACCGCCGGGGTACGTGCCGTTCTGACCGCCGTACCGCGGCTCCCGGCCGCCTTGGCCGTCCGTCGCCCGATCCCGGCCGATCTCGAGCATCGACTCACCCTGCTGGAGACCTGGCAGTCCGCCGGCGCCTTCCAGCGCTGAGAGGCGATCCGGCGGAACGGACAGGTGAGCGGAACGGGCTGACCGTCATCGGGCGCGTTGGACTACGCGGCGCACACGGCGGACGAGGCGGTAAGTGCCGACGGCCGCCGCTAGCCAGGAACCGCCGACGATGACCAGGTCGAGCGGCTGGTGTACGAGGTCCGCGCGTTGCTGTCCTCGGCGGGAGCGCAACCCGTGATATTTGAACTCCGCGAGCATTCCCGTCTCGGCGATCGGGTTGGCCGGGTGGCGGGAGGCGAAGCTCCGGAGTGTGCCGGTGGTGGCATCGATCCGGTCGGCTGCCAGCAGCAGCAGCCAATGAGCCGCACGGCCTTCGCTGTAGCGGCGGTAGGCGAGTTTGCGGATCGCACCGGCGGGTCCGTGGGGCGGGCAGGACGTGCCGAACACCGGAGTGAGGAAGGCGTGCTCGTTCGACCGCTCCCGCGGCCAGTGCTCCGGTTGGCGCTCGGGGAAGTCCCAGACCGCGCCGTACGGGTGTGGATCCAGCCGCTCCATCGGTACTGCGGGGCGATGGCGCGGGTTCAGGTCCGCTCCCCAGCCGGGGATGCGGGCGCGGAGCTCGGCACTGCTCTCGGCCATCGGCGGCCGTTGCTGGGTGTAGGTCATGCGCGGGGCTCCGATCGGATCACGCGGCGGACGGGACGATGAGTGGTTTGATGCAGCCGTCGAGCTTGGCGGAGAACAGGTGGTACCCCTCGGCGATGTGTTCGAGCGGGATGCGATGGGTGACCAGGTCGCGGGGCTTGAGGTAGCCGTTGCGGACGTGCTCGAACAGCCGCGGCCACTGCCGTTTGACCGGGCACTGGTTCATTCGCAGCGTGAGGCCCTTGTTCATCGCGTCGCCGAACTTGACCGCACTGAACATCGGCCCGTAGGCGCCCATCACGGACACCGCGCCGCCCTTGCGGACCGAGTCGATCGCCCAGTTCAGCGCGATGGGGGAGCCGCCCTGCAGTTTCAGCTTCGCGGACGTGATGTGCTGCAGCAGGTTGCCGTCGGCCTCGGCGCCGACCGCGTCGATGGCGACGTCGGCGCCCAGGTGGTCGGTGAGCTTCTTCAGCAGGACGACGATGTCCGCGTGCTCGGTGAAGTTGTAGGTCTCCGCGTGGGCGAACGAGCGCGCCTTGGCCAGCCGGTAGTCCAGGTGATCGATGACGATGACGCGGCCGGCGCCCATCAGCCAGGCCGACGCCGCGGCCGACAGGCCGACCGGCCCCGCGCCGAAGACGACCACCACGTCGCCCTCGACGATGTCGCCCAGCTGGGCGCCGAAGTAGCCGGTGGCCACCGCGTCGGTGAGCAGCACGGCGTCCTCGTCGTCCATCCACTCGGGGATCAGCTCAGGGCCGACATCGGCGAAGGGCACGCGGACGTACTCCGCCTGGCCGCCGTCGTAACCCCCGCAGGTGTGGGAGTAGCCGTAGATGCCGCCGACCGCGGTCGCGTTCGGATTGACGTTGTGGCAGTTCGCGTACAGGCCGCGGGCACAGAAGTAGCAGGTGCCGCAGAAGATGTTGAACGGCACCATCACCCGGTCACCTGCCTGGAGGGTGCGCACCGACGGGCCGACCTCGTCCACCACCCCGATGAACTCGTGCCCGAACGTCATCCCGACCCGGGTGTCGGGCATCATCCCGTGGTACAGGTGCAGGTCCGAGCCGCAGATGGCGGCCCTGGTCACCTTGACGATCGCGTCGTTCGGATGCTCGAGCACCGGCCGCGGCTTGTCCTCGACCCGGATCCGGTAAGGCCCTCGATAGACCATCGCGCGCATCGCCCACTCCCTTCGGGAAAAGGCCTAGGTGCCCACCCCGCGCCCAGCGAAACGGCACCGCTGCCACGTTCTTGTCACTGCACGGGTTTCGTGGACCGCAGCGGGGGAACCGACGCCGTGCCCCGGCCTTCGTGGGCGGACCGAGCCGGCTAGGAGGGTGGCATGCCTGGTGTGCGGAAGGTGGATGCAGCTGGTTTCTGGGACAACGGCTGGACGATCGTTCGGGGGGTCTACACCGCCGAGGACGTGAAGAGATTGCGCGACGCGGCGTACTGGTCCCGGAAGCACTTCGGTGGTGACCTGCTGGCCAATCCGCGGCTGCGCGAGGTACTCACGGACGGGAACTTCGTCCAGATCGCCCGCCGGATCCTGGGCGACGACAAGATCGTGTACTGCGGCGACAGCGCCTTCACGGTGAACGGTGTGCAGCGCGGATTCCACAAGGACAACGCGGACCGGGTCGATCCGCAGGCACCGGACTGGAACGGGCGCTACACGATTCTGCGGTTCGGCGTCTATCTGCAGGATCACTACCGTCATACCGGCGGATTGAACCTGCGGCACCAGTCGCACAACACTCCGGACCTGAGCGTCGGTAAGAATGTCTATGTGCGGACCCGGCCGGGCGACGTCGCCGTCTGGAGTTTGCGGACGACCCACAGTGGCAACGCCACGTTGCTCAGATTCCCCAAGTCCTATGCGCCTTTGCCGCATCAGCACGACAAGTTCCCCAGCTGGCTGGTCGCACCCAGGGATGGCGACCGGATCGCCTTGTTCGCGGCACTCGGTCTCGACGACGCGCACATGAGCCGATATGTCGACTACCTCAAAACACGCAAATACATGTGCGACATCTGGCGTCGCAGCCGGTACGACGAATCCGCTGTGTCCGCTGCCGAACAAGCGGGCCTGATCGTGCGAAATGTCCCGGCGGAAATCGAGAACGACGCGAACGCGGGCCGGAACGTCGACTACGTCGCTCTTCCGTACTGATGAGCCGAGAACCGACTGCCGGCCGGGAGTGGTTCTTGCTCTAGGGTCAGGACTGTCTGATGTGAAGGCAGTTGGGGGGAGCGGGCATGGCGAGTCCGCTGGTGGGGACCAAGTTGTACGTGCCTCAGGCACGGCAGGTCGTCGTGGCGCGGCCGCGGCTGGACGAGCGGCTGGGTGGAAGCGCGAAGCCGCGGCTGACGCTGATCTCCGGGCCGGCAGGGTTCGGCAAGACGACTCTGCTGGCGGCATGGGCAAGGGGCGCGGCAGCAGCGGGCCGCCGGATCGCGTGGGTGTCGCTGGAGGACACCGAGCAGGAGCCCGCGGCTTTCTGGACCTACGTCGTCGCTGCGCTCGACAACGCGGCGCCGGGCGTCGGCCTCGGCGTACTGCCCCTCCTGCGAGCTCCGCAGCCACAGCTGAAGTCGATCCTCGCCACTTTGCTCAACGAGCTCGCGGCCCTGGCCGACGGCGTCGACCTGGTCCTGGACGACTATCACCTCGCCGACAGTCCACAGATCGCCACCGACGTCGCCTTCCTGCTCGAACACCTTCCTCCGCACGTGCATCTGGTGATCAGCACCCGCGCCGACCCTGCGCTGCCGCTAGCCCGGCTGCGAGCGCGAGGTGAGCTGGTGGAGATCCGCGCGGCCGACCTGCGCTTCACGGTGGACGAGATCACGGCGTACCTGAACGGTGTCTTCGGCCTTGACCTCGACCCCGCCGAGATCGCCACGCTGGAAGGCCGGACCGAGGGCTGGATCGCGGCGCTGCAGTTGGCTGCCCTGTCACTGCAGGGCCGCGCCGACGCCGCCGGGTTCATCGCGGGTTTCGCGGGGGACGACCGGTACGTCGTCGACTATCTCGTCGAGGAGGTGCTGAGCCGCCAGCCGGACGCCGTACGAACCTTCCTCCTGAAGACCTCGATCCTCGACCGGCTCACCGGTTCCCTCTGCGACGCCGTCATCGGCGGCAACGACGGCAAGGCCGTGCTCGAATCGCTGGAGCGCTCGAACCTGTTCGTCGTCCGTCTCGACGACAGCCGCCACTGGTATCGCTACCACCACCTGTTCGCCGATGTCCTGCGAGTGCACCTGGCCGAGGAGCGACCGGACGAGATCGCCGGCCTCCACCAAAGCGCCGCCCAGTGGTACGGCGCGACCGGCGAGCCGGTGCCCGCCGTCCGGCACGCACTGGCAGCCGGGGACATCGAGCAGGCAGCCGACCTCGTGGAGCGCTCGGCCATCGAACTGCTGCGGCAGCGGCAAGAGGCGACGGTCCGAGGCTGGCTGGACGACATCCCGTACGACGTGGTGCGCCGCCGTCCCGTTCTCGCGCTGGGTCTCATCGGCGCACTGATGTCGAGAGGCGACTTCGAGACCGTCGAGGACCGCCTGGACGATCTCGAACGACTACTGGCCGCTCCGCCGGCGGACCTGGTGGTGCTCGAAGAGAGCGAGTTGGCGCGGGTGCCAGGCGCGATGGAGACGTATCGGGCAGCCCTCGCGCTGGTCGCGAACAACCCGGCCGGCACCGTTGCCCACGCCGACCTGGCGATCGCCAAAGCCGCGCCCGGCGACGATCTCACCGTCGCGGCCGCCTCGGCACTCGCAGGCCTTGCCTCGTGGGGAAGCGGCGATCTCGAAGCGGCTCACCGCGGCTACTCGGTGGCCGTGAAAGGCCTGGAACGAGCCGGGAACATCGCCGACGTCCTCGGCTGCTCGATCACCTTGGGCGACCTCCGGATCACCCAAGGCCGGCTCGGTGACGCCCTGCGCACCTATCAGGACGCGCTCCGCCTCGCCGCCGCCCACGAGGTCGACGGGCCGCTGCGGGGAACGGCCGACATGCTCGTCGGTTTGAGCCAGATCGCCTTCGAGCACAACGATCTCGCGGCCTCGGCGGGGTACCTGAAACGCGTCGACGCGCTGGGAGAGCGCCTCGGTCTGCCCCAGTTCCCGTACCGATGGCGGGTCGCGCGCGCCCGGCTACGGATGGCCGAGGGAGACCTGTCCGGGGCAGTGGCCCTGCTCGACGAGGCTGAGCAGGTGTACGTCGGTGACTACTCGCCGAACGTGCAACCCATCGCGGCCCAGCGTGCGCGAGTGTTTCTGGCGCAAGGCCACATCGACGAGGCTCTCCACTGGGCCCAGCACCTCGACCCGGATGACGAGTTGGCCTACGTCCGCGAGTACGAACACCTCACCCTCGCCCGGATCCTGCTGCACCAGCAGTCCACCGCCCGTACTGCGTACGGCCTACTCGATCGCCTCCGGATCGCCGCCGAGCAGGGAGGACGATTCGGCACACTGATCGAGATCCTCACTGTGCAAGCGCTCGCGCACCAGGCGACGGCACCGCTGGAGCAGGCACTCCGATTGGCCGAACCGGAAGACTACGTTCGCGTCTTCATCGGCGAGGGGCGACCAATGGCGACCCTCCTGGAAGCTCTGATCCGGCAGCACCCGTCGTGGGCCTACCCGCAACGCCTGCGCGCGGCGCTCGACCCTGGGCACCGACCTGTCGGCCAGGGCCTCACCGGCCAGTTGAGCGAGCGCGAGTACGACGTACTCCGGCTGCTGGCCACCGACCTCGACGGGCCCGAGATCTCGCACCGGCTCTACATCTCACTCAACACTTTCCGGACGCACACGAAGAACATCTACGCCAAGCTCGGCGTCAACAACCGGCGTACGGCGATCACGAAGGCCACCGAGCTCGGGCTGCTCTGACAACGGATCACCACCCGGCTCACCAGATGATGTGATCCGCCCTCACCACCTCGGCTCCTAGCGTGCAGGACATGGACACCGCAGGCAGCACGCCGGAGGGATCCGGCTGGTACGAGATCCGCATTCAGGGTCGCCTCGACTCCCGATGGTCGGCCCGCTTCGCAGGCATGACCTTGACCACCGGCGACGGCTACACCCTGCTCGCCGGTCCCATCGTCGACCAGGCAGCCCTGCACGGACTGCTGCATCAACTCCGCGACCTCGGCCTGCCGCTGGTCTCGGTCCGCCAGGTCCACACCGACGACGTCCCGCACGCACCTCATCACCGCGACACCACAGGAGCCTGACATGACCATCACCGCACCGGCCGTCACCACTACCACCGCCGTACGACGTGATCCCACCCGCAACAACGCCCGTGCCGCGGGCATCTTCTACCTGCTCACCTTCGCCTCGTCGATCCCGGCACTCATCCTGCTCGGACCGGTGCTGAACGACGCCGCCTACGTCACCGGCGCGGGCCATGACACCCGCATCCTGTGGGGCTGCCTGCTCGACTGCGTGAACGGCCTGACCGCGGTCGGTTCCGCGGTCGCGGTGTACGCGGTGGTGAAACGGCAGAACGGATCGATGGCCCTCGGCTTCGTGACGTCGCGCCTGGTCGAGGCGGCCGTGGTCATGATCGGCGTGGTCAACCTGCTCGCGGTGGTCACGATGCGCCAGCACCCCGCCGGTGCCGACCCCGCCTCTTTGACGGTGACGGCCAACGCCCTCGTCGACGTCCGGAACTGGACGTTCCTGTTCGGCCCCGGCCTGATGCCGGTCTTCAACGCCCTGCTGTTCGGCACCCTGCTCTACAAGTCCCGCCTGGTTCCCCGGATCATCCCGGCTGTCGGTCTGATCGGCGCACCCCTGCTGTTCGCCGCTTTCATCGCCGCTCTCTTCGGCGCCACCGACCAGGTCTCGGCCTCCTCCTTGTTCCTGACCCTGCCGATCGCCGCCTGGGAATTCACCATCGGCCTCTGGATGACCTTCAAGGGCTTCCGCCCGCAGGCAGTCGCAGCTCTCGGGATCCGCAACGACGGCTGAAATCTGGTGCCGACCGCACCGATCGAACCACAAGGTGGCCCCGCTCCCGCGGGGCCGCCTTTGTCTTGTGCAGTGTGTGATTCAGGTCGGCAGAGTGCCGCGGATGATGCTGTCGTGGGAGTGTTCGGGGTTGCCGTCGTCGGGCTCCAGCGAGATGTCGACGATCCGGTAACCCTGCCCGGTGGCGTCCGCCGGGATCTGGTAGGTGCCGACGGTGCCGGGGGACAGGACACCGAGCGAGACCATCCTCTTGCCGTCCTGGTTGATCAGCCATACCTCGTAGAACCCGCGGGGGGCCGGCAGACCTGAGGCGGTGACGCGGAGCTCGGCGCCGGTTCCGATCCGGACCAGGTCCGCGGTGCCGTCGCCGGACTTGCCTTCGAGTGGCTCGAGCTTGATCGCGGCCTGCGTCGTCGCGACGTCCTTCGAGTTGTCGATCAGCCGGGTGCCCAGTACGCCGGCCCCGAGACCGAGGATCGCCGCGATGCTCGCCGCGAGCACCAGCGCGCGTCGGTTGGTCCGTACTACGACTGCGCTCGGCTGCTGAGCGAGAGGTTCCGCAGTACGCGTGGCGCCGTCCTCGTGGCCGAGCTCCGCTGCGATGCGTTCCCACACCTCTGGCGGCGGAACTTCGAGGTGAGGGAGGTCGTGGCTGAGGTCGGCAAGGTGGCGGAGCTCGTCCAACCTGCCCCGGCAGTCCGCGCATGTGGTCAGGTGGCCGGTCGCTTCCGGGCTCGGTTCGAGGTCGTCCAGCGCCCATTGCGCCAGCGTCTCGTCGTCAAGATGCGTCACCGGTCACCTCCTTCAGTCGGGTTCGCAGGTAGAGCAGACCTCGCCGTACGTGGCTCTTCACCGTTCCCAACGGTAGATCGAGCTGCTCCGCGATCTGCGAGTACGTCTGGTCTTCGTAGAAGGCGAGCTTGAGGATCGTCCTGCGCGGGTCGTCCAACCGGTCCAGCTCGTCGGCCAGGACGACGCGGTCCACCAGCCGGTCCTCGTCGCCGCTCGAGACGGCCGCCGCGGGGATGACCGCCTCGACGTTGCGTCGATGCCGCGTCCGGGCGGCGTGATGGTCGGCGATCCGGTGCCGGGCCACACCGACCAGCCAGGAGCCGAGCGTCCCGGTCTCCGGGTCGAAGCCGGCCCGGCCCCGCCAGGCCGAGACGAACACCTGCTGGGTGATCTCCTCGGCGTCGCCGCGATCGTTCACCGACCGCAGCGCCAGGGTGTACACCAGACCCGACCACCGGCGATAGGCCTCCGCCAGGCTCTCCTCACGGCCGTCCGCGAAACCTTTCGCGATATCGGCCGCCGAGGGATCACCCGCGTCGGTGGTGCTCACAGGGCGCACTGTAGTCGGCCGCCGCGTGGGCAGATCAAGAGGACGCAACAGCGGTAACCACCAGATTGTCTCGGTATCCGCCGGCGTCGGCGTCATACGGTCCTCCGCACGTCACGATCCGCAGGCGGCGTGATCCCTCGCGGTCGAACAGGTCGTCGACGGCCAGCTTCTGTTTGGGGATGTCCTTGACCGTGGTCACCCGATAGCCGGCGACGGTCCCGTCGGTCATCGTGATCTCGATCAGGTCGCCGGGGCGGACCTTGCGCAGCCTCGCCAGTGGACCGACACCGAACTCGCGGCTGTCCAGGTGGCCGCCCAGGACGACGGAGCCGGCCCGATCGGCCGGACCAGGGCCGAACCGGTACCAGCCGATGGTGCTGGGGTCGGCAGGCAGGGCCATCTGGCCGTCGGCACCGACGCCGACCGATTTCACCGGCATGGTGAGTGCCGCCCCGGCCACCACCAGCCGGATCGGCACTGGCGACGGAGCCGCGACTGTCGGCAGGTCCGCGGCGTGGGTCCCCAGCGAACTCGGTGGTGCTGGTGGTGTTGCGGATCGCGGACCGGTCGGTCGGCTGACAGAGGTGGACGGCCGGTCGCCGGGGACTTCCGGGTCGCCGCAGGCGGTGAGGCCTGCCAACGCAGTACAGGTGAGTGCGGCCACCACGAGGGTGGCCGCACCGCGACGAGAAAGCGTCACGACCGGACGCGTGCCCGGACAACCGTCGTCCCGACGACCGCCAGGCCGAACACGGCCAGCAGGGCGACCAGGCCCAGGGCCGGCGAGCCGTTGTCGAGCTGCGCCGCTTGACCTCCCGTACCGCCGGGGATGCCGCTCGGGTTGTGGTGGAGGCCGGAGATGGTCTGGACGGCGAGCTTCAGGTTCTTGTCCGCCGCGCTGCCCCACGCGTAGACGATCGTGTTGGTGCCTTCCTTGAGATTCACGTCGGCGGGGCCGATCGCGACGGTCGACGTGCCGGCCAGGACGACGTCGGCGCTGACCGTGCCGGCGGGAAGGTCGGCCTTGGCCTCCTTGGGGTTGGTCAGGCTCTTGAACGCGGGCTTTCCACCCGCGCGGACGTCGACCGCCGGGGCGGCCGCGTCGTGGCGGACCGTCAGCCGGGCCTTGCCTGCGGCGAGCTTCGACACGTCGTTCACGTAGGGAGTCAGGACCGGTTTGCCGGCCGCGTCGAGGTGCGCGACGACGGTCACGTTGGCGCCGCCCGGGACCGTGACGTCATCGGCCTGGATGACGGCCTTTCCTTTCGCGCCGGCACCCGCGGCGGTGACCTTCAGGTCGTAGCTGCCGGCGGGCAGCTTGAGCGGGTCGGTCAGCGTCCCCGGTTTGAAGTTCGTCAACAGGGCCTTGCCGTTGGCGTACACGTCGACGGTGGCACCGGGAACCGCGTGCAGGACGGAGACGGTGGCGTCGGCCGTCGGCGCCGCCTGTGCGGTCGCGGCTACGCCTGCCGGCAGCCCGGCGAGCAGCAGCCCGGCAGCAGTCAGTGCGGTGATTCGGCGAAGAGACATGAAACCCTCCAAGAGATGGTCACTTGCCTCTACTTCCGCCCGAGTGCGCCGAACGGATGCACCCGACCGCGAATTCGCACCCGATCAGCGGTTGAGATACCAGATGGCGGCGTTCAGGGCGGTGGCGAAAGTCGTCCAGGCCCAGTAGGGGAGCAGTAGACCAGCGGCAATCGGCCGGATCCGCCGGAACACCTGGACGGTCCAGGCGATGCTGAACCAGAGCAGCACGATCTCGATCAGTGCCGGACCACGCAGACCGGACCCGAAGAAGAGCGGGGTCCAGATGGCGTTGAGGATCAGCTGGATCCAGTACGGAACGAGCTCGCGCGACCAACCGACCTTGCGCCAGACCAGCCAGCCGCTGACCGCGATCGCGACGTACAGGACCGTCCAGACCGGACCGAACAGCCAGCTCGGTGGCGCCCAGCCCGGCTGTTCCAGCTGTCGATAGGTATCACTCGTCCCCTGGACGCCGACGGCGCCCAGGAGTGCCGCGACCGCAACGATCGCCAGGAAGCCGGCCAGTACTGCGTACCTGCGCGCAGGCCGCTCCTCAACCGTTGCCGTCATCCGGTCACACCTCTCCACCACCGTCGCCTGCGAGTCTCTCCAGCGGTACCCAGGTACTCCGGAAGGCATACCTGTGGCCTATCTACTGCGGGTCTGGGAGCGGAGGAGAGCGATGTCGGCGGCGCGGAGAGCGTCGTCGGCATCCTTGTAGCGCTGGATGGTGGGGAGTACGCCGACGGCGAGGTCGGTTTCCGGGTCGGACAGGATCGTGGCGAGCAGTTCGCGGACGGGGTCGCCGGTCGCGCCGATGTCGTCGAGCAGGACGGCGAACTCGTCCTGGCGCAGCCGGGCGGCCGAGTCGCCGTCGCGGAGGGCGAGGCGAAGGCGGCGGACCACCTCACGGCGTACGCCGGCGTCGTCGCCCGAGCGGTCGACGACGCGCAGCAGGACGAGCGCGCAGTCGTAGTCGCGGGCGCGGCGGCGGGTGCGCTTGATGGCGGCGCCGAGCCGGTCGAGAAAGAGAGGCCGGTTGACCAGCCCGGTCTCGGGATCGCGCAGGGCGTTCTCGCGCAGGGAGAGTTCCTGCTCCTTGCGTTCGGTCATGTCGAAGAGCGCGCCGACGAGCCGGGCCGGGCAGCCGGCGTCGTCGAGGATCGTGACCGCGCGGCACAGCATCCACCGGTAGTCGCCCGAAGCCGTTCGCACCCGGTGCTCGATCTCCAGCGGCGTGCGGGCTCCGCCGAGCTGCGCCGCGATCGAGGCCGACAGATCCTGGTGGTCGTCGGGATGGACGCGGTCGAGCCACTCCGACGGCGAGGTGCCGATCGCCTGGTCGGCGTACCCGAGGATCTGTTTCCAGCGGGGCGAGTAGTAGACGGTGCCGGCCGAGACGTCCCAGTCCCAGGTGCCGTCCTGGGCCGCGAGGGAGGCCAGGGCGTAGCGTTCCTCGCTGGCGCGGATGGTGCCTGCGAGCGCTCGCTCGCGTTCGGCGGCCTCCTCCAACGCCTGGCGCTGATCGCGCAGGGAAGCCAGCAGACGTTCGTGGTCCAGCGCGACGGCCAGCAGCGCGGCCCAGTGGTTGTACTTGTCCCGGCCGCTGGTCGCCCGGGTGTCGACGTTGCCGTCGATGGCGAGCAGTCCCCAGTCGCTGCCGCCGAACGTGACCGGCAGCACCAGCGTGAGACGGCTGCTGCCCGGTGTCGCGCCGCGAGTCAGCGCTGCCGGCGGGAACTGGCTCGCCGGTGAACGCAGACCGATCAACCGGGACAGCGCCCCCGAGTTGTCGTCGACGCCGACGATCTCGATCTCGCGGTCGCCCGGCGAATGGCCGACCCACAACCCGAGGCAGGCGGCGCCGCGTCCGCTCCTCGGCAACCAGGTCAGCGTGCGCGGGCTCGGGCCGTTGCCGCGCAGCAGGTCCATGTCGAGCTCGTACTGATCGGCGATCGTCCGTTCCAGGTAGCCGCTGCGCGCGAGCATCGGCCGGGTGCAGCCTTTCGTCAACGCCAGCAGGAGTTCGGTACCCGCGTGAGACACCGCGGCCGGCCGGGTGGCGGCGAGTTCGCGCTCGAGGTCGCGGACGGCGGCGATCAACTGCTCCAGGGTTTCCGGGTGCGGTCGCCGGGCCGCGGTGAGATCGGCGAGCAGGCCGAGCGATCTCGCGGTCGGCGCCGTTCCCCGTTCGGCGGCGGCGGTCAGCGGGTCGACGATCGCCCGCAGCCAGTTCGCCCGGTCCTCGTCATCGCCGGTCCGATGCGCCGTCCCGACCGAAGGCGCACCGAAGCCGGTATCGGCCAGCCGCTCCAGCAAAGTCACAGCGGCCGGCCGGCCGGAAGCAACCGGAGAATCGCCCACAGTGGCTGTCGATCCGGGGCAGCCGCAGGACTCACGGAGTACGAGCGTTGCTGCCGCACGGTGTACGCCGTCGGCCACCGATGCGCCTCGTAACCGGGCGAGCAGGAGCTCCACCGCGAGGCTGCCCACCCGGTCGTAGTGCGGGTCGACGGTCGAGAGCCGCGGCATCAACCGGGCCCCGCTCTCGATGTGGTCGAACCCGATCACCGCGTGATCCCGCGGCAGCACCAGACCGCTGGACCGCAACGCCCGGAGGAAACCGATGGCGTTGCGATCGGTGGCGGCGATCGTCGCGGTCGTCGGTGCGCCGGCCGCGAGAAAGCGTGCCGCTGCGTCCTCGCCTGCCTGCTCGTGATTGTCCGCGGTCTCGTGAAACCACTCGGGCCGGGCTTCGATCCCTTGCTCGGCGAGCGTCGAGCGGTAGGCCTCGTAGCGTTCGCGGATATCGCGCTGCGAAGGACTACCGGCGAACCCGATCCGCGTGTGGCCGTGGTCGAGCAGGTGCCGGACAGCGGCCCGTACGCCGCCCGCGTTGTCCGGTACGACGACGGGCGCCTGCAGCTCGGTCTGCTCCTCGCTGATCAGGACGACCGGACGTCCCCATTCCTGCGCGGCCGCAAGCCGGTCGTGCCGAACGGCCTTCACGACCACGATGATGCCGTCCACGGCGTCGAGTGCGACCGGAACCTCGAGCAACGGCTCGTCGGGATAGCGCTCCCGATCGAGCCCCGACGGATAGGTCTGTACCGCGACGACGCGGTGACCGGCATCGCGCGCGGCCCGCGACGCGCCGGCGATCAGGGCACCGAAGTAGAAGCCGCCCACGACCGGCGAGAGGATGCCGATCGTGTGGCGTCCACCCGCGTTCGCCGATCGTTGCCGCATGCCACTCCTCACACGTCATCGGTGCCGAGCCGATGCGCATTCGGGCAGCGGGCGACACACTAGGTCATTGTGCGCACACCGTCCGCTGACAGTCCCGGGTCGCCCGCGCGCCGTGCCACGATCACCGATGTCGCGCGGGCGGCGGGTGTCTCGATCGCCGTTGTGTCGTACGCGTTCAACGGACGGCCGGGGGTTTCGGCGGCGACCCGCGAACGGGTGTTGCGCATCGCCGCGGAGTACCGCTGGCGGCCGAGTGCGGCGGCGCGTTCGATGCACACCGGGCCGCGCGCGGTCGGGCTGGTCGTCAGCAGCGACGGCGGCGGGACGCATGCCACCTCGTTCTTCGACTTCGTCACCGCCACCCAGAATGTCCTTGCCGATCACGACTATGCGCTGCTGTTGCAAGTCGTGGACTCCACCGAGGCGGCCGTCGCGACGTACCAGAAGTGGTGGGCCGAGCGCCGGGCCGACGTGATGATCGTGACCGACGTACTGACGTCGGATCCCCGGGTCGAAGCGCTGCGGCAGTTACGCGTCCCGGCCGTCGTACTCGGGCCGCCCGAGGTGGCGCGCGGACTGACGTCGGTCGCGCTCGACGAGGCGGAAGCGTTCGCCCGGGTCGCGAATTACCTTGTGGGGTTGGGACATCGCGAGGTCGCCGCGGTGACGGCCTCGGCCACCCTGCATCGCACCAAGCTGCGGACGGACGTCTTGGCGCGGGCCCTGGCGGACGTTCGTGGAACGGTGACGCACGTCGAGACGAACGCCGGCGCCGAGGAGGCGGCCGCGGCGACCCGGCGGCTGCTCACCGGCCCGCGGCCGCCGTCCTTCATCGTGTACGACTCGGACCAGATGGCGACCGCGGCGCTCGATGTGGCCCGGCGGCTCGAGCTCGAAGTCCCTTGGGACGTGTCGATTCTCGCCGCCGGTGACTCGGCGCTCTGCCGACTCGCCACCCCGTCGATCACCGCGCTGCCGCTCCCGCTCCCGGCGTTGGGCACCGCTGTCGGTGAAACCGTGCTGGCTTTGCTCGACGGGGGAGCGGCAGCCGATCGCGTCGTCTCCTTCGGTGGCATCGCGGTCCGCGGCAGCACCGGGCCGCGCGCCCGCTGAGCCGCGAAAACTGCGGATCACGATGGCGTAACGCGCCACCGGCTTAAACGTTTCGCCCCATCCCGGCGGCGGCCGGGCGCATGTGAGGTTCGGCTCAGCCGCCGGTGTCCGCAGCGGCTCGTACCGCTTCACGCCCGGACCGGTACGCCGGACTGATCCCTGGAGGACCGCGTGTCCAAAATCCCCAAGCGGCTGTTGGCCGCAAGCACGGCAGTGGCCACCGCCCTCGTCGCCCTGCCGCTCATCGCCCCGAGTGCCAGTGCGGCCGAGGCGCATGTCGACAACCCGTACGCCGGCGCCACGCAGTACGTGAACCCGACCTGGGCCGCTACCGTCGAAGGCGCCGCCACGCGTGCCTCCGACCCGGCGCTCGCGGCCAAGATGCGCCAGGTCGAGACGCAGCCGACCGCGGTCTGGATGGACCGGATCAGCGCCATCACCGGTAACGCCGACGGCAACGGACTGCGCTTCCACCTGGACCGGGCCCTGCTGCAGAAGCAATCCGGTACGCCGCTCGTCGTCAACCTCGTCATCTACGACCTGCCCGGCCGCGACTGCTACGCGCTCGCCTCGAACGGCGAACTGCCCGCGACCGCCGCCGGACTGGCCCGCTACAAGAGCGAGTACATCGACGCGATCGCGAGCATTCTGGCGGACTCGAAGTACGCCGGCCTGCGGATCGCGGCGACGATCGAGCCCGACTCGCTACCGAACCTGATCACGAACAGTTCGCAGCCCGAATGCCAGACGGCCGCGCCGTTCTACCGCGACGGCGTCAAGTACGCCCTCGACAAGCTGCACGCGATTCCGAACGTCTACAACTACATCGACGCGGCCCACTCGGGCTGGCTGGGCTGGGACAGCAACGCCGGTCCCGCGGCCAAGCTGTTCGCCGATGTCGCCCGGACGACACAAGCCGGCTTCGCGTCGATCGACGGCTTCGTCACCAACACGGCGAACACCACGCCGCTGGAGGAGCCGTACCTGCCCAACTCGTCGCTGACCCTGAACGGCAACCCGATCCGGTCGGCCAAGTTCTACGAGTGGAACTTCGACTTCGACGAGATCGACTGGACCGCGCATCTGTACAACCTGTTGATCGCGGAGGGCTTCCCGGCCAGTACCGGCATGCTGATCGACACCTCCCGCAACGGCTGGGGTGGTGCCGCGCGGCCGACGGCCACGTCGACCAGCACGGACCTCAACACCTATGTCGACCAGTCGCGGGTGGACCGGCGCAACCACCGGGGCGCCTGGTGCAACCCGCTCGGCGCCGGGATCGGCGAACGCCCGCGGTCGACGCCGTCCGGCTATCCCGGCTCGCACCTGGACGCCTTCGTCTGGATCAAGCCGCCGGGTGAGTCCGACGGTGCGTCGACCGACATCCCGAACGACGAGGGCAAGCGGTTCGACCGGATGTGCGACCCGACCTTCGTCTCGCCCAAGCTCGGCAACCAGCTCACCGGCGCCTCGCCGGGCGCCCCGCTGGCCGGCCGCTGGTTCGAGTCGCAGTTCAACGAACTGGTCCGCAACGCCTACCCGGCCATCGGTGGCGGCAGTTCGTCGGACCAGACCGCACCTTCCGTCCCGACCGGCCTGCGGACGACGACGGTCGGCGACACGTCCGTCGCGCTCGCCTGGACCGCCTCGACCGACAACGTCGGCGTGGCGGGGTACGACATCTATCGCGGCACCACCCTGGCGGGCAGTTCGGCCACGACGAGCTTCACCGCGACCGGGCTCACCGCGAGTACGGCGTACTCGTTCACCGTCCGGGCGAAAGATGCCGCAGGCAACGTTTCTGCCGCGTCGACCACGCTGGCCGTCACCACGACGACCGGGTCGACGACCCCGCCGGGCGCCTGCCGGGTGAACTACTCCGCGAACACCTGGAACACGGGCTTCACCGGAACGGTCAAGCTGACCAACACCGGGTCGGCGCCGCTGGCCAACTGGCGGCTGGTGTTCGACTTCGCCAACGGCCAGACCCTGCAGCAGGGCTGGAACGCCACCTGGAGCCAGTCCGGTACGACGGTCACCGCGGCCCCCGTCGTCGGGTCGTGGAACGCGACGATCGCGCCGGGTGCTTCGGTCGACATCGGGTTCAACGCTGCGCACACGGGCACCAACAACGCTCCGACGGCCTTCGCGGTCAACGGGCAGTCCTGCTCGATCGGCTGATCCTTCGAACGGACCGGGTAGGCGGTGGAGTGGCCTGGTGAGACACCCACCGCCTACCCAGGTCTTGACATGACGACGTGCTCTCGGCCAAAGTACGGCGCACTGTTAGCGTTAACACAAGGGTGAGGCCTCCATGCAGCTCCGCACGCGCTCGTCACTCTGGGTTGCCACCGCAGCCTTCGCCCTGCTCGGCGGGCAACTCCTGCCGCCCGCGACCGCGCTCGGCGCGGCGGCGGAGGATGTGACTGCCGGCCTAGTACTGCGCTACGACCTCACCCAGACCTCCGGCACCGCCGTGACCGACAGCTCCGGCAACGGTCGCGACGGAACCCTTGTCGGCGGTGGCACCTGGAGTGGCTCGGATCTCGCCCTCAACGGCAGGGACGGCTACGTGAAACTGCCGGACAACCTGATGAGCGGGCTGAACTCGATCACTGTGTCGACGGATGTCTTCGTCGCGACCGATCAGGCCACGCCGTTCTTCCTCTGGGGCCTCGGCAATACCGCGTCGTCGAGTTCCGGCAACGGCTATCTCTTTGCCAGCGGCAGCAGCTTCCGGGCCGGGATCACGACGACCAACTGGTCGGCGGAGAAGGTCACCGCCAAGACACCGGCCGGCGACCTCACGCGCGGTATCTGGAAGACGGTGACCTATACCCAGACCGGGACCACCGGCACGCTGTACGAGGACGGCGTCGAGGTCGGCCGGAACACCGCGGTCAGCGTGCTGCCGAGTCAGATCGGCGGAGGCGCGACCACGAACAACCTGCTGGGCAAGTCGAACTACGCCGCCGATCACACCCTGAAGGGCAAGGTCCGCAACTTCCGTGTCTACAACCGCGCGCTCGACGCCGACGAGGTCGCGATGATCTCCCTGACCGACCAGTCGAAGGCCGACGGCGCAGCCGCAGCACTCTCCGTCGTCCACGCCGATGACGTTCGCGGCAATCTGACGCTGCCGACGACCGGCGAGTACGGCGCCTCGGTCACCTGGGCCTCCTCGGCTCCCGCCGTGGCCGGTGGCGATGGTGTCGTCCACCGGCCGGCGAACGGAGCCGGTGACGCGCAGGTCACGCTGACGGCGACAATCACAGTCGGAACGGCCACCGCCACGCGGCAGATCGTCCTCACGGTCCGCGAGCTGAAAGCGGCCGCACCGTACGCCGGGTACGCGTTCAGCTATTTCACCGGCAACTCCATCGCGGGGGAGAAGATCTACTTCGCCGCCAGCCGCGGCAACACCGCGCTCAAGTGGGACGAACTGAACAACGGCCGGCCCGTGCTCGAGTCCACCAAAGGCACTCTCGGTCTGCGCGATCCTTTCTTGATCCGCTCGCCCGAGGGCGACCGGTTCTTCCTGATCGCGACCGACCTGTCCATCGGCCGCAACGGTGACTGGGATACCGCGCAGCGCCAGGGCAGCCGCTATCTGGAGGTCTGGGAGTCCACCGACCTGGTGACCTGGTCGGAGCAGCGACACGTCCTGGTCTCACCCGAGACGGCCGGCAACACCTGGGCGCCGGAGGCCTACTGGGATCAGGAACTCCAGTCGTACGTCGTCTTCTGGGCGTCGAAGCTGTACGCCGCGGACGATCCCGGGCACACGGGTTCGACGTACAACCGGATGCTCTACGCAACGACCCGCGACTTCCGGACCTTCAGCGCACCGAAGATCTGGCAGGACCGCGGCGAGTCCCGCATCGACTCGACGGTGATCAGGGACAACGGCGCGTACTACCGGTTCACCAAGGACGAGGGTGGTGGCGGCACCGGCTGCTCGGACATCATCCAGGAGAAGTCGCTGTCGCTGACCGCCGTCGACCTGCCCGGCAACCCGTCGTGGGCCATGCAGGACTCGTGCATCGGCCGGGACGCGGGGACGTCGGCGGTCGAAGGGCCGACCGTCTTCAAGGCCAACCCGGGCGACACCTCGGGCTCCAAGTACTACCTGTTCGTGGACGAGTACGGCGGCCGCGGGTACATCCCGCTCGGCACCGACGAGCTGGAGGCGCCGAACTGGAAGGTGCCACCGGCGTACTCGCTGCCGGCCAGCCCACGCCACGGCACCGTGCTTCCGGTGACGCAAGCCGAACTCGACCGGCTGCGCGACGGCCTGGTGCTCCCCGACCCGGTGAAGGCCGACGCGAACGGCCTGGTCGCGCACTACCCGTTGAACCAGACCAGCGGCACCACGGCGACTGACGTGACCGGCCACGGGTACGACGGTGTGGTCGCGGGGGACACGTCCTGGGCCGACGGCGCGCTCACGCTCGGCGGTACCAACGGTCACGTGAAGCTGCCCGACAACCTGATGGCCGGTCTCGACGCGATCACCGTCTCGACCAAGGTCTGGATCGACGCCGGCCAGCAGACGCCGTACTTCATCTGGGGACTGGGCAACACCGCGAGCGATGTCGGCAACGGCTATCTCTTCACGACCGGGGACGGCTACCGTACGTCGATTGCCACCGGCAACTGGTCGACCGAGCAGACCGCGTCGGCGGCGAACGCCGTACTGCGTGGTGCCTGGAAGGCGCTCACCTACACGCTCACCCCTGACGGCGTCGCCACGATCTATCTCGACGGTGTCCAGGTCGGGCAGAAGACCGGTGTCACCATCGCTCCCGGCGACATCGGCGGCGGCCGGACGACGGCCAACTACCTCGGGCGCTCGGTCTACACCTCGGACAAGTATCTCAAGGGCAAGGTGCGCGACTTCCGCCTCTACAACCGGGCCTTGTCGGCCGCTGAGGTCAGCGACCAGGACGCGGATCCGCGCGCCGTCATCGGTGTCGACCTGGCTGGTCTGAAGGTGCCGGCGATCATCGACGACGCCTCGTCGACCGTCACGCTACCTGTTGCCCCCGGCACCGATCTCACCACCCTGGCGCCGGTCCTGAAGGTGGTGTCCACCTCGACGATCTCGCCGACCGGTCCGGTCGACCTGTCGACGCCGAAGACCTTCACCGTGACAGCCCAGGACGGAACCACGCGGGCCTGGACGGTCAAGGCCGTCGTGATGCGCTCACCGGTGTTGCCCGGCTACAACGCGGACCCGAACATCGCCCGCTTCGGCGACACCTACTACCTCTACGTGACGACCGACGGGTACGCTGGCTGGGGCGGCAAGGACTTCTACGTCTGGAAGTCGAAGAACCTGGTGGACTGGCAGCGGTCGGAGAAACCGATCCTGACTCTCGACGGCGCGAACGGGAACGTGCCGTGGGCGAGCGGCAACGCGTGGGCGCCGACCGTCATCGAGCGCGGCGGCAAGTACTACTTCTACTTCTCCGGGCACAACCCGACGTACAACCGCAAGACGATCGGCGTCGCGATGGCCGACAGTCCGGAGGGCCCGTTCACCGCGCAGCCGACGGCGATGATCCTCAACAACGAAGCGGTCACCTCCGGTCAGGCGATCGACCCGGCCACGTTCCAGGATCCGGTGACCGGGCGGTACTACCTCTTCTGGGGCAACGGATCGCCGGTGTACGCCGAGCTGACCGACGACATGCTGGCCATCAAGCCGGAGACCCTGAAGCCGATCAGCGGCCTGACCGGTTTCCGCGAGGGGTCTTTCGTCAACTACCGCAACGGGACGTACCACCTGACGTACTCGATCGACGACACCGGTTCGCCGAACTACCGAGTGGGCTACGCCACGGCCAAGAGCGTCGACGGACCGTGGACCTACCGCGGCGTCATCCTGGAGAAGGATCCTGCCCAAGGCATCCTCGCGACCGGGCACCACTCGATCATCCAGGTCCCGGGCACGGACGACTGGTACATCGCCTATCACCGCTTCGGGATGCCGGGCGGCGACGGTCAGCATCGCGAGACCACGATCGACCGGCTCTACTTCGCCGCCGATGGAACGATCCCGAAGGTGGTGCCGACGCTCACCAGTGTGAATCCTGTGGTCCCGCTGACGCCGGCGCCGAAGGTGGTGAAGGCGCCCGCAGTACAAGGCAAAACGGTCGCCGGGTATGCCCTCACGGGCACACCCGGCGCGTGGAACCAGACCGGTCTGTCCTTCGAGTACCAGTGGCTCCGGGACGGCAAGTGGGTGCCGGGGGCAACCACCAAGCAGTACCAGCTCAGCCAGGCCGACGTCGGTCACCGGCTCGCAGTCCAGGTGACCGCCGTACGCCGGGGTGCCGCGCCCGCGACTGCTCTCTCGGCAGCCACTGCCGTGATCCGTTAGTTGCCCTAGGCATCAGTTGGTCAGGCCGACCACCTTCAGGACATCGGGCCATGCTCGCAGGGCAGCGTTCAGGGTGGGGTCCTGGACGCCGGCCACGGCCTCGGCATGGGCAGCGGAGATGACGTCGGCGATGGCCACCGGCGTACCGAGGGTTGCGGACCGCACGGCCGCTTCCACCATCGCGATGCTGACGACGTTGGAGTGCGCCTCGGTCTGGGGGATCGCCGACTCCCGGACCGCGGCCACGAACTCGACCAGCGACCCGTTGATCTCCTCGGGTTCGTCGCCGACGTCAGCGGCCAGTGCCTGCCCCGACGCGAGTTCGGCCACCGGTACGCCGTCGCCGTCCCAGCTCGCCGTACCGCCGGCGGCGCTCGCCCGCCAGCGGCCGTTCCACGAGGTCTCCAGGCCGGGAGCGCACCAGCTTCCCGTGTAGGAGAAGCGGGTGCCGTCGGCGAACCGGAAGATCGCCGACGCCGCCGCGTTGCCGTCGAACCAGCTCCAGTCCGGGTTGTACGACTCGCAGTACACCGAGACCGGCTCGGAGCCGATCAGCTTGCGGGCCAGGTCGAACTGGTGGATCGCCATGTCGACCAGCAGCGGCTCGGCCATCCGCTCGCGGAAGCCGCCGAAATGCGGTGCCTTGAAGAACTCGCAGAACAGCGAGCCGATCCGGCCGAGCTCGGCGAGCTGCCGGCCGAACGCGGAACCGGCCCGGAAGTAGCGACGTGACTGCGACACCATCAGCAGCTTCCCGCTGACCTCCGAGGCCGCCACCATCGCCAGTCCCTCGCGAACCGTCTCGGCCAACGGCTTCTCGCAGAGCACCGGCAATCCCCGCAGCAGCGCATCCACACTGACGGTGGGATGCGCACCCGGCACGGTCACGTCGATGACTGCCTCGGCACCCGTCTGCGGTGCCAACTCCGCCAGCGACGCGGCCACCGGTACCTCGCCGTACCCGTGCTCGTCGGCGGCCGCCCGCGCCAGCGGTACGTCGAGGTCGATCAGCCCGACCAGGACCACGTCCGGGTTCGCCGCGATCGCGCCCAGCCAGGCGCGGCCCATGCCGCCGGCACCGACCTGGAGCAGGCGCAGCGGTTCAGGCATCGGCAGGCTCCTCGATCGGGCCGTTGTAGCCGTGGCCGTTGAAGAAGTCGCCGGTCTCGTATCGCAGCAGGGTCGGCAGCGCCCGCTCGGGCCGGTCGCTGTTGGCCCAGGCGACCCCGTTGGCGATCACCTTGCGGATGTCCTTGTGGTGGTAGACCGGGTAGTCCTGATCGCCGGGGGAGAAGTAGAAGATCCGGCCGTGGCCGCGCCGGAAGGTGCAGCCGGAGCGGAACACCTCGCCGCCGCTGAACGAGGAGACGAAGACGAGTTCGTCCGGCACCGGGATGTCGAAGAACTCGCCGTACATCTCCTGCTGCTCGATCACGATCGGGTGCGGCACGCCCTGCGCGATCGGGTGGGTGGGATCGACCGTCCAGACCAGCTCACGGTCCTGCTCACTGCGCCAGCGCAGCGTGCAACTGGTGCCCATCAGCTTGCCGAAGATCTTCGACCAGTGGCCGGAGTGCAGCACGACCAGGCCCATCCCGGACAGCACGTGCTGGTAGACCCGGTCGACGACCGCGTCGTCGACCTCGCCGTGCGCGGCGTGGCCCCACCAGACCAGTACGTCGGTCCTGGCCAGCACCTCCTCGGTCAGGCCGTGCTCGGGTTCGTCGAGCGTCGTCGTACTGACCGACGCATCGGCGCCGAGGTTGTCGCTGATCCCGGCGGCGATGGTCGCGTGCATACCGTCGGGGTAGATCTCGGCGACGTGCGGCTCGACCTGCTCGTGCCGGTTCTCGCCCCATACGAGTACCCGAATCGTCATCAGTGTTCGTCCTTGGTTGTCGAGGGTCATTTGACGGCGCCACCGAGGGCGCCGGCGGCGATGTATTTCTGGGCGGCGATCAGCAGCACGATGGCCGGGATCGCCGACAGCACAGCGGTCGCCATCACCGCGTTCCAGTTCTGGACCTGGGTGCCGAGGTACTGGTAGATCCCCAGCGTGACGGGCCGCACGCCACCCTTGGTGGTCAGCGTGAGGGCGAAGAGGAAGTCACTCCAGGAGAACAGGAAGGTGAAGAGTCCCGCGGTGATGAGCGAGTTCTTGCTGATCGGCAGCACGATCGCGACGAACGCCCGGACCAGTCCGGCGCCGTCCACCCGCGCCGCCTCTACCAGCGACGCCGGCAGCGACAGCATGAACGATCGCAGGATCAGGATCGCGAACGGGATGCCGCTGCTGCAGTTGGCCAGGATCAGCCCGGGAATCGAGTTCAGCAACCCGATCTTCTCGTACGCCGTGTAGAGCGCGTTGGCGATCACGATGCCCGGGATCATCTGCGAGACCAGGATCGCCAGCAGCCCGATGCTCACCCAGCGGGACCGGAACTGCGACAGCGCATACGCGCACGGCGCGGAGATCAGCAGGCACAGCACGACCGTGCCGGTCGCGATGATCACGCTGGTGACCAGGTTGTGCCCTTGCTCGCTGAGTGCCCGCCGGTAGCCGGCGAACGTCGGGTCGAGCGGCAGGAAGCCCGCGGTGAGGGTGTTCCCGGACGGCTGCAGCGAGGCGTTCACCATCCAGTAGACCGGGAACAGCATCATGGCCAGGATCAGCACGCCGATCGCCGTGTAGACGGCACGACGGGCAACGGAATCGGACATCGGCGTACTCCTCCCGGCGGTCATTCGTCCACCGCGCGCCGGGTCGTGCGCAGGTAGAGGATCGCGAACGCCAGCGAGATCGCGATCAGGATGTTGCTCAGCGCCGCGCCCTGGCCGAACTTGAAGTCGACGAACGACCGTTGGTACGACTGCGTCGCCAGCGTCTGGGTGGCATTGGCCGGTCCACCACCGGTCAGGCCGAGGATGATGTCCAGCACCTTGATCGTGTAGACCACCCCGAGCACGAGCAGCACACTCGCCACCGCGCGCAGGTTCGGCCAGGTGATGTAGCGGAACCCGCGCCAGCCGGTGGCCCCGTCCAGTTGCCCGGCCTCGTACAACTCCACCGGGATCTCGGCCAGGCCGGAGTACAGCAGGGTGACGTTGAACGGGATGCCGATCCAGATGTTCACGCCGATCACCGCGATCAGCGCAACCGACGGCGAGTTGAGCCACGGCACCGGATCGTTGACGATCCCCAGCCCCATCAGCGTGCGGTTCAGGATGCCGCTGTCCTGTTCGAGGATCGACCGCCAGGTCGCACTGGACACGATCAGCGGCAGCAGCCACGGCAGCAGGAGCAGCGACCGCAGCACGCCACCGAGCGGGAACCGCCGCCGGAAGAACAGGGCCAGCGCCAGCCCGATGCCGAACTGGAAGGCGATGGACCCGATGGTGAACAGCGCGGTGTTCACCATCGCCTGCGAGAACAGGTGGTCCTTCACGACGGTCGTGTAGTTCCGCAGCCCGACCCAGGGGGCCTGCCCGGTGAAGAAGGTCCGCAGGGTGTAGTCCTGCACGCTCATCAGCAGGTTCTTCACCACCGGGTAGCCGAACAGCGCGAGCATCGCCAGCGCCGCCGGGGCGACGAACAGGACCTTGGTCAGCTCCTCACCCCGACGACGCCGCAGCCGGGCCCTGCGCACCGGCTGCGGGCCGGATTCCTCGGTGGTGGGAGTGAGCGTCGGTGCGTGCACCATGGTTCTTCTCCCTGTCGCCCGGCTCAGCCGGAGGCCTGCTTGAAGGCGTCCTGGGCCGAGGCCTTACCGGTCAGCGCCAACTGGATGGCCTGGTAGATCACCTTCGCCGCGTCCGGCCACTTGTCGCCGAGTTTGCCGGTCCGGGCGCGGGCGGTCTTGACCTGCTCGGCGAACGCCTTCATCGACGGCACCTCCTGGGCGTACTGGTCGAGCAGCGCCGTCTTGGTCGGGAGGGTGAACCGGGCCTTCGCCCAGGCGAGTTCGTTCTCGTCCGAGTTCAGGCACTTCACGAAATCGGCGGCCTTCTGCTGCTTGGCCTGGTCCTTGTTCAGCGGGACCGTCCAGGCCTCACCGCCGAGCGGCGCGACCGGGGTCTGGTCCGGCTTGTTCAGCGGGAACGTGACCACGTCCCACTTCACGTTCGGCGCCTTCGCCAGGGCCGGGATCTGCCACGGACCGTTCACCATCATCGCGGCCTTGCCGGCGACGAACTGGTCCTTCACGTCGCCCTGCGTCCAGTTGATGACGCTCTTCGACGCCGACCCCGACTTCACCAGGTCGACCCACAGTTGCAGCGCCTCGGCCACCTGCGGGCTCTTCAGGTCCGTCTCGTCGCCGCCGTTGGTCCACATCGCCGGCAGGAACTGCCAGGACCCCTCGTAGGTGGCGTTCGCGTTGAAGGCCATCCCGTACCGGCCGGGCTTGGTGAGCTTCTTGGCCGCGGCCTTCAGTTCGTCCCAGGTCTTCGGCGGCTGGACGCCGGCGTCGGCCAGCATCGTCTTGTTGTAGAACAGCGCGATCGTGTTCGTCACCGGCGCCAGTCCGTACAGCTTGCCCTGGTACGACGTCGCGTCGACCATGCCCTGGATGACGCCGTCCGCGTTCAGACCCAGGTCGTTCAGGGGCGCCAGCGCGCCGGTGGCCGCGATCTGCTGGACGTCGGGGTTGTCCAGCATCAGGACGTCGGGCAGCGTCTTCGACGACGCCTGCTGCAGCACCTTGGCGATCAAGGTGTCACCAGGCACCGTCTCGCGCTTGATCGTGATGCTCAGCTTGCTCGCGCAGGAGTCGAGCCCCTTCTGGACCAGCGCCTTGTCGGGGTCGTTGTTGTAGTAGTCCAGGATCGAGAGGCTGGTGACGCTCTGGCCCGACGAAGACGACTTGTTGCCGCTGTCGCCGCAGCCGGCCAGCGCGAGCGACAGTGCTGTCACACCCGCCAGCGCCGCGGCGATCCGGTTGCCGATCATGACATTGCTCTCCTTCGGATGAATGGTGACGGCGGCAGCGGGGAGCGCGATCTAAGCGCTTAACCGCTGGCCGGCGGAGAAGGGATGGCTACCTTGTGGATAGGCCGGTAAACCGCTTAACTGAGGTGTCACAGGACTATGTTCCTTGCGTCACACTGCTGTCAAGAGGTCAGGGAGGGCCGATTCCGATGGTGACCATGCGAGACGTCGCGCAGCGGGCCGGGGTCTCGATCGCGACCGTGTCCTTCGTCCTCAACGACACCAAGCCGGTGACGCCGGCGACCCGGGCGAAGATCGAGCGGGCGATGACCGAGCTCGGGTTCCGGCGCAACATGGTCGCCCGGGCGCTGGCCAGCCGGCGGACGCGGATCATCGCGATGGCGTACCCCGCCCTGGACCACCGGTTCGGGTTCTCGGCCGCGGAGTTCTTCACCAGCGCGGCCGACGCCGCCCGCAAACAGGACTACCACCTGGTGCTGTGGCCGGTCGGCAACGACGGCGCCGAGCTCACCGAGCTGGTCGGGCAGAGCCTGGTCGACGGCGTGGTCCTGATGGAGGTCCAGCTCGACGACGCCCGGGTGGGCATCCTGCAGTCGATCGGTACGCCGTTCGCCCTGATCGGCCGGACCACCACCCCGGACGGACTCCCGCACGTCGACATCGACTTCGAGACCACGGTCGAGAACGCGGTGGAGGAGCTGTACGGACTGGGCCACCGGCAGATCGTCCTGGTCGCCGGGGATCTGAGCCACCCGAGCTTCCGCAACTACGGCCCGTACGTCCGCACCGAGGCGGCCTATCGCCGGGTCGCGGCGGAGTACGGCGTCCAGATCGTCATCCTGGAGAGCTCGGACACCACCCGGTCGGGCCAGGAGGTCGCTGCCAGGGTGATGGCCGAGCATCCCGGCACGACGGCGGTCCTGGTGGTCAACGAGTACGCCGCACTCGGCGTGGTGTCGGGGCTCAAGAAGCTGGGACACGACGTCCCCCGGGAGATCTCGGTGCTGGCGCTGCTGATGTCACCCGAGACCGCGCGCCTGGCCGACCCGGAACTCACCATCATGCGAACCCCCGGTCCCGAGCTCGGCCAGCTCGGCACCGAGGCCCTGATCCGCCAACTCGAAGGCGCCGAGCCGCTGCCGCCGCAGCTCGTCCCCGCTAGCTACCAGCCCGGCGGGACCACCGCACGGCCGCGCTCCGGCTGAGCCGATCCAAGGGCCGCGCTGGTCGCCGGCAGGGTCGTCCGGCGGCCCGGCCCGGGACCTTCGACCCTCCCACCGCCCTGCTCGAACCAGTGGGATGGAGGTAGGCGAGGAGACCGGCAGACGCACCCGGAACGGACCCTGAGCCGTTCGGGCTGCATCCTCCGTCCCCATGTCAGGCGGTCGAGCGCCGGTCTCCTCGCCCGATCGGAAGGCGCTGCCGCCGGGCCGGCGGCCGCTCGAGCCGGAGGAGCTGACCATGTCCGAGAACGACGTTCGCGCGCTGGTGGTCTACGAGTCGATGTTCGGCAACACCGAGCGGGTCGCCGCCGCCGTCCGGGACGGCCTGGAACGAGTCGTCGACACGGAGCTGATCCGGGTGGATCGCTGCCCGGCGGATCTGCCGGCCGACGTCCGGCTGCTCGTCGTGGGTGGTCCGACGCACGCGCTCAGCATGAGTCGTGCCTCGACACGCGCCGATGCCACGTCGCAGGGCGACGTGGTGATGCCGGCGGCGACCGGCATCCGGGAGTGGATCGAAGCCCTCGAGGCCGGCAAGGAGCGGACCGTGGTGGCGACCTTCGACACCCGGATCACCAAGGTCCGGCGGCTGCCGGGTTCGGCGGCCAAGGCAGCGGCCAAAGCCCTGCGCAAGCAGGGATTCAAGGCGATCACGGACCCGAGCAGCTTCTACGTCGACGAATCCGTCGGGCCGGTGTCCGACGCCGAGCTGGCCCGGGCCCGCGAGTGGGGCGAACTCGTCGGCCACGAACTCCAGCGCTTCATCAACCCGATCAGGCGGCACCCGCTGCGCTCGGGACGCTAGCTCACCGCAGCGAAGCCGAGAGTCTCCAGGCCGAGGCCGCGGGCCGAGAACACGACGTACAGGGTGCTGGGTGGCTGGCTCGCGGTGAGTTCGAAATCCGCCTCGGCCCAGCTGTGCCGCGGACCGGTCGGTACGACGTCGCACTGACCGAGCAGTTCGCCGTGCAGGGGATCGTCGGCCCGGAGCTCGAGGCGTCCGGTGGCGGTGCCCTCGTTGGAAACCCTTGCGGTGCACGTGAATCGGCCGATCGGCAGTTCGATGTCGTCGAAGGCGAGCCAGGCGCCCGGATCCAGGGACTGGGTCGCCTCGCCCTGGTCCGGTGCGACGGAGATCAGCGTCATCGCGCAGTACTGGTCGAAGGTGATCGACGCCAGCGGCCGGGAGGTGAGCTGCCGGACCGGGATGCGCTCGCCCAGGACGTCGACGGTCGCCGTCAGCCGGGTGTCGGTGCAGGACCGGCCGATCAGGATGCTGTGCCGAGCGGTCTCGACGCACGGCCGATCCCTGGTGACGTCCCAGAACGCCAGCTCGGCCGCCGACAGCGCCAGCTCGACCCGCTCGCTCTCGCCGGGCGCCAGGGCGACGCGCCGGAAGTCACGCAGTTGCCGCAGGGGTTGTTTGACGCGTGAGCGCTGCTGATGTGTGTAGAGCTGAACGACCTCGCGCCCGGCGCGGGTGCCTGTGTTGGTGACCGTGCAGCTGATCCGGAGCTCGCCGTCGGCCGGCATCGACGTGGCGCTGACCTCGAGGTCGGAGTAGGCGTAGGTGGTGTAGCTGAGCCCGTGGCCGAACGGGTAGAGGGGAGTGCCGCGGTAGTAGAGGTAGGTCGCGTCGGTGGCGACGATGTCGTAGTCGAGGAGGTCGGGCAGATCCGCGGCCGAGCGGTACCACGTCTGCGGCAGCCGGCCGCTGGGATCGCAGTCCCCGAACAGGACGTCGGCCAGCGCCCGGCCGTACTCCTGGCCGCCATGGGCCGACCAGAGCACGGCCGGCAGGTTCTGCTGCGCCCAGCACGTCGAGAACGGATAGCTGCTGCTCATCACGAGGACTGTGCGCGAATTGGCGGCGTGGACCGCCTTGACCAACCGCTCCTGTGCCGCCGGCAGGTCGAGCTCGGCGCGGTCCTCGGTCTCCCGGCCGTTGACCAGCGGATGGTTGCCGACGACAACCACTGCGACCTCCGCCCGGGCGGCCAGCTCCGCGCTCCGGGCCGTGCCGTCGACGACGACCTCGACGAGGAAAGCCGTCGCCTGGGCCCGATCGGTCAACGTGACGGTCTCGCCGGCCCGGAGGAAGCGGCCACTGTTCAGGTGCTGGACGAGGGTCGTCGACTCGCTGGTCCGGATCAGCCGGAAGGTCTGCTTGACCTCCCAGCCGTTCGGACCGGGCTGATCCGCGACCAGCCTGTCGTCGTCGGTGACGGTCAGATGCCGGCCGGTGCGCACCGAGCGCAGAGCCCACGCCTCACCGCCCCAGTCGAAGAGATCGAACAGCGCTGCCTCGTCAGCCTCGCCTGCCGAAACGCACAGCTCGTCCTCGGCGCCGACGGCCAGCCGCAGGTCGGCTTCGGCCACCCGCAGCGTGATCCGGTCCACGCCCTCGCAGAACTCGACCCGGTCGGCGCCCAGGCGCTCGATCAGCCCGTCCACCGCAGTGACCTGGTACGGCAACGTCCCGGCGTACCAATCCTCGTAGAGCTTGTCGCCCAGTGGGCCGATGACGGCGACCAGGCCGGTGGAGGCGTCGTCCAGCGGGAGCACGTGGCACTCGTTCTTGAGCAGTACGACGGACTGCCGCGCCGCATCCTGCGCGAGCAGGCGGTGCTCGGGGCAGTTCACCAGGTCCGGATCGAGACTGCGGTAGGGATCGAGCTCCGGCGGATCGAACTCGCCCAGCCGGAACCGGATCGCGAGCGCGTGCCGGGCGGCGGTGTCGATGTCGGACTCCTGGAGCAGGCCGCGCGCGATCGCCTGCTCGAGATGCCGGACGGACGGACCCGCATCGGCGTCGTCCTGGGTGAAGCTGTCGACACCGGCCAGCAACGCAGCGGCGTACGCCGACGGTCCGTCCGGGTAGTACTGCTGGGGCTCGATCAGGTTCGCGGGGGCGCCGGCGTCGCTGACGACCAGCAGTTCATCGGTGGTCCATTCGCGCACCACCTGGTTGATCAGCGGGCTGAGGTGCGCCGGCCGGCCGTTGACCAGGTTGTACGACGGCATCATCGCGACGGCGGCACCGGCCTCGATGGGGGCGCGGAACGCGGGCAACTCGTAGTCGTACAGGACCCGGGGCGGCAGGTTGCTGGAGGTCTCGCAGCGATCCGTCTCGTTGTTGTAGGCAAGGAAGTGCTTCAGGGTGGGCGCGGTCTTCAGGTAGTCCGGCCGGTCACCGGTCAGGCCACGGCCGTAGGCGGTCGCCATCGTGCCGGTCAGCCAGGGATCCTCGGAGAACCCTTCCTCGTTGCGTCCCCAGCGCGGATCGCGGAGCGGATTCACCACCGGCGCCCAGACGTTGAGCCCGACGTCACCCGGATCCTTCTGATGGAACACCCGGATCTCGTCGCCGACCGCGCTGCCGACCGCCCGGACGAGCTCGGGGTTCCAGGTCGCGGCCAGGCCGACCGCCTGTGGGAAGACGGTCGCCGGGCCGAGCCAGGCCACGCCGTGCAGCGCTTCGGTGCCGGTCCGGAACGAGGCCAGCCCGAGCCGCGGTACGGGCGTCTGATGCTGGTGGAGCAGGCCGAGTTTCTCCGCCAGGGTCAGCCGGCCGAGCAGGTCGGTGATCCGTTCGTCGAGCAGGCGCGCCGGGTCGCGGTACGGAACAAGGGCGGTGGTGTTCATCGAATCGGACTCCGATGGGCTCGACGGGGGAACTATTCGAAGCGCTTCGATCAGAGATCGAAGGGGCGGATCGATCAGCGATCGAAGCGCTTCGACGACAGGGGCCAAAAAATCCGCCGCGGCTCGTGACGGCCGTGTTACGACGGAGTGACTCAGAGGTTCGCATCCTCTGAGCGACCGGTCAAGACCTGAGCGCTACCAGGAGCGAGCGGCCGGCAGCCGGCCGGAGTCGAGCCGGTCGAGCGACCGGGCGACCGCTCCGATCGAGGTTCCGTCGTGGCCGAAGGTGGAGGCGATCACCGCGCAGCCGCCGGCGTCGGGGGCCAGCGCCCGGTCCTGGAGTTCCTTCTCGGCGGACGGAATCAGCCACTGCGCGAGCAGTGCGTACGAGCCGCCCAGCACCACCGTGCCCGGATTCAGCACGTTCACCAGCACCGAGATGCCCTGGCCGATGCGGCCACCGACCTCGGTCAGGATCCCGATCACCTCCGCGTCGCCCGCCTCGGCCCGGCGCACCACCTGCTCCAGCTGGACCTGGGGATCGGGGTCCACGGCGCTGTCCGGTGCGACCCGGGCGAGGATCGCCGGGATGCCGGCCATGGCTTCCAGGCAGCCTCGCCGGCCGCAGCCGCACAGCGGGCCGCCGGGCTCGATCTCGAGGTGCCCGATCTCGCCGACGTAGCCGAGGGTGCCGCGCAGCGGTCGACCGTCGCAGATCACGCCCGCGCCCATGCCGGTGTCGCCGGTGAGCAGGATCAGGTTCTCTGCACCGGCCTGCGGTCCGTAGCGAAGCTCGGCCAGCGCCGCGAGGTTGGCGTCGTTGTCGACGATCACCGGAATGTCCGGCCGGCCGAGCGCCTGGGTCAGGTCCGCGCGCAGCCGGACGTCGCGCCAGCCCAGGCCGGCGGCGAGGATCACCGAACCGTCCCGGTTCACCAGACCGGGCACGCCGACGGTCAGGCCGAGCACCTGGCGGCCGGACGACTGCACGGTCGCGATGGCCCGCCGGGCCAGTGTCACCAGCGCGGCCGTGGTCTTGGCGGGGCCGGCATCCACCCCGGGCCCGGCGCGGTGCCAGCGCAGCAACTGGTTGCCGGCGATGTCGTAGGCGGACGCGCTCAGTCCCCGGGCGCTCACCTCCAGCCCGATCGCGGCGTACGCCGATCCGTCGAGCACCAGCAGGGTCGCCGGACGGCCGACGTGGTTCTGGGTCTGCTGGGTCTCGCGGACCAGCCGACGGTCGATCAGGTCGCCGACGATGCTGGTCACGGTCGCCTTGTTCAGCCCCGTCCCGGTCGCGATCGCGGCCCGGGAACAGGGCGCCTCGCGGCGGAGGAAGGCCAGCACCGCGGCCAGGTTGGTGGCGCGCACATCGGTGTGGTCCGCGGTCTGTGTGGTCAAGGTCCGTCCTGTCGACTCGTTCGCCGGGCGCCGGCTGGCTGGTTCAGTTCTACACCTTGTGGTGCCATCGGGCGTGAGCTAATTTGTTTGGCTACTAGCCCAACTAATTCTACGCGGGCCGGGCTCTCGTTCACAGTGCGAAAGGGAATTCATCGTGACCGGATCACCAGGCGGCTCCACCAGCCGCCGCACCTTCATCTCTTTGCTCGGCGCCGGCGCGGCCGTGGCCGCCGGCGGCACGACGCTGGCCGGGTGCTCCGGAGACGGCAAGAAGTCCTCCACCGGTGGGCACGCCGAGACCGAGGACAAGCTGACCGGCCTGCTCCCCAAGTACGTCGCCTACGAGTCGGTCAAGCCGGACCTGCCGGGGGAGAACGGCGCGTCGCCCGGGTTCACCAAGTACCCGTCGGAGCTGAAGCGCGGCGTGCCGGACAAGGCGGTGCGCAGCGGCAAGGAGGTCTCGGCGATGACCCCGCTGTGGGCCCCGCTGCCGCCCGGACTCGGCAACAACTCCTACTTCGACGCGAACAACGAGCGGATCGGCGCGCCGGTCCGGTTCAACATCCTGAGCGGCAACGACTACGGCGACAAGCTCGGCCCGCTGCTTGCCTCGGGCAACGTTCCGGAGCTGCTCTGCGTGCCCGGCTGGAACATCTCCGGCCTGACCCGGTTCGGCCAGGCGGTCGACAAGCTGTTCGAGGACCTGACCCCCTACCTGGCCGGCGACAAGGCCTCGGCGTACCCGATGCTGGCGAACCTGCCGACCCGGGCCTGGGCGTACGGCGTGTGGAACTCCCAGCTCAAGGCGGTGCCGTTCCCCTCCGACGGATTCCCCTGGGCGCTGTTCTACCGCAAGGACATCTTCGACCAGGTCGGCGCCGCTCCGCCCAAGACCGCCGACGAGCTGTTCGCGCTGGGCAAGCAGCTGACCGACGCCAAGCGCAACCGGTGGGCCTTCGGCGGCATCTCCGACGAGGTACAGCGTGCCTTCGGCGTACCGTCGGGCTGGCGCAAGGACGCCGACGGCAAGCTGGTGAACAAGATCGAGACGCCCGAGTTCGAGGAGGCGACCGCCTTCGTCCGCCGGGTGTTCCAGTCCGGCTACGTGCACCCCACCGTGGTCGGCAACAACGCCGTCGACCAGAAGCCGCTGTTCGAGGGCGGCCAGATCGTGGTCCGCCAGGACGGCCTCGGCGCGTGGACCGAGTCGCTGCAGCGCCAGATGGCGATCAACCCCAAGTTCGACATGCAGATCGTCTCGCCGTTCGCCCACGACGGTGGCACGCCGATCGTCTGGAGCGGTGACCCGGCCGGCATCTTCACCTTCGTGAAGAAGGGCCTCGGCAAGGACCGGATCGCGGAACTGCTGGGCGTCCTCAACTACACGGCCGCGCCGTTCGGTACCGAGGAGAACCAGCTCTACAACTACGGGGTCGAGGGCAAGCACTACACCCGGCAGCCGTCCGGCGCGCCGAAGCTGACCGCGCTGGGCCAGAAGGAGGTCGCCAGCACCTACATCTTCCTCGGCGGCCGGCCGCTGGCCATCACCCAGAGCGAGTACCCGGGCTACGTCCAGGCGATGAGCAAGTGGCAGAACGATGCCGTCAAGGTGCGGGAGAAGAACCTGTTCGAGGGCATCCGGGTCGAGCAGCCGGCCAAGATGGCGGCGCTGGCACAGCCCTTCGACGACAAACTGCAGGACATCTTCCGTGGCCGGCGGCCGGTGAGCGACCTCAAGGTGGCTGTCCAGGAGTGGCGCAAGAACGGCGGCGACGAAGGCCGTGACTTCTACGCCAAGGTTCTCAGTGACAACGGTCGCTAGCGGTCGGCGGAGCGTCCGGCGCCGGACCGGCGGGGCCGGCTGGCGGCACCGGCTGCGACGGGACTGGCCGCTGCTGGTGATGGTGGCGCCGGTGATCGTGCTGCTCGGGGTCTTCCACTACTTCCCGACGCTCGGCAACGTGATCGCCTTCCAGGACTATTCGCCGTACGTCGGCATCCGCGGCAGCGACTTCGTCGGGTTCGCCAACTTCAGCCGGCTGTTCTCCGAGGTGGCGTTCTGGAAGGCGCTGGCCAACACGCTGTCCATCACTGCCTTCCAACTGGTCTTCTTCTTCCCGATCCCGATCGGTCTGGCCCTGCTGCTGAACAGCGTGCTGTCGACCCGGCTGCGCACCTTCATCCAGGGTGTCGTCTACCTGCCGCACTTCTTCTCCTGGGTGCTGGTGGTGTCGCTGTTCCAGCAGATGATCGGCGGCGCCGGCCTGCTGGCGCAGACCCTGCGCGAACACGGGCACAGCGCGGTCGACCTGATGACCAAGCCCGACACGTTCATCGTGCTGGTCACGGCGCAGGCGGTCTGGAAAGACGCAGGGTGGGGGATGATCGTGTTTCTCGCTGCCCTGAGCACGATCAACCCCGCCCTGTACGAAGCGGCCGCGGCCGACGGCGCGAACCGCTGGCGACGGTTGTGGCACATCACGCTTCCCGGTCTGCGGCCGGTCATCGTGCTGCTGCTGATCCTGCGGCTCGGAGACGCGCTGACGGTCGGCTTCGAGCAGTTCATCCTGCAGCGCAGCGCGGTCGGTGGTGGCGCGGCCGAAGTGCTCGACACCTACGTCTACTACCAGGGCCTGCTGGCCGGCGACTTCGGCTACGGCGCGGCCGCGGGCCTGTTCAAGGGGCTGGTCGGGCTCGTCCTGGTGCTGGTGGCCAACAAGTTCGCTCACCTGATCGGAGAGCAAGGGGTGTATTCGCGATCATGACCACACAGACCTTGAGTACGCCACGCCGGCTCGCGCGGCAGCGGGCCGGGATCGAGGCGGGCCGGCCCGTCTGGGAGGAGCAACCGTCCTGGTTCGGCCGGCTCAGCAAGCCTGTGGTGCTTGCACTGGTCGCTCTGCTGGTGACGTTCCCTCTGTACGTCGTCGTGGTGACCAGCCTGTCCACGACAGAAGCCGTCACCCGGGCAGGCGGCCTGGTCGTCGTACCACGCGAGCTGACCATCGCCGCCTATGTGCAACTGCTGTCCGGCGGTGTGGTCACCCGGGCCCTGTTGATCAGTACGGCGATCACCTTCGTCGGCACGGCCTTCAGCCTCGGGCTCACCGTGCTCGCTGCGTACGGACTGTCCCGGCCCGGGTCGTTGCTGCATCGGCCGCTGTTGTTCATCGTGCTGCTGACCTTCCTGTTCGGGCCGGGCATCATCCCGAGCTACCTCGTCGTCAACGCACTCGGGCTGATCGACAGCTACGGCTCGCTGATCCTGCCGACCGCGATCTCGGCGTTCAACCTGATCGTGATGCGGTCGTTCTTCATGGGCATTCCGGGCGAGCTGATCGACAGCGCCAGGATCGACGGCGCGGGCGAGTTCGCGGTGCTGAGCCGGATCGTCCTGCCGCTGTCGAAAGCGGTCGTCGCGGTCGTCGGCCTGTTCTATGCCGTCGGCTACTGGAACGCCTTCTTCAACGCGATGCTCTACATCAACGACAACAACAAGTGGCCGCTGCAGATGGTGCTGCGGACGTACATCGTGCAGGCCCAGGTGCTGCCGACCGGCGCCGGCGGGGTGACGAGTGGGTCCGGGATGGGCCTGGCACCCGCGCCGAGCCTGGCGATCAAGATGGCGATCGTCGTGATCGCGGTCGTCCCCGTGCTGGTGATCTATCCGTTCATCCAGCGGCACTTCACCAAGGGCGTCATCATCGGCGCGGTCAAAGGCTGACCGGTCCCGAACTGAGGAGAGACATGTCCCTTCCGCGCAGACACTTTCTGGCGCTGGGTACGGGCGCGGCGCTGGCCACCACGGTCGCCGGACCGGCCGTCGCCGACACCGCCCGGACCGCCGCCGGTTCCGGCGGGCACTACCGATGGCGCAACGTCGAGATCGTCGGCGGCGGCTTCGTCACCGGCATCATCCATCACCCCAAGCAGCGCGGCCTCGTCTACGTCCGCACGGACATCGGCGGCGCGGCCCGGCTGGACGTCCGCACCCAGCGCTGGGTCCAGTTGCTCGAATGGGTCGGCTGGGACGACTGGAGTCTGACCGGCGTCGAGAGCCTGGCCCTCGACCCGTGCGATCCGTCCCGGCTCTATCTTGCCGCCGGCACCTATACCAACGAGTGGTCGCCGATCAACGGAGCGATCCTGCGCTCGACCGACCAGGGCCGCACGTTCCAGCGCACCGACCTGCCGTTCAAGCTCGGTGGCAACGAGCCGGGCCGCTCGATGGGGGAGCGGCTCGTGGTGGATCCGCTGGACGGGCGAGTGCTCTATTTCGGCACTCGGAACCAGGGCCTGTGGCGCAGTACCGACCGTGGCGTGACTTGGGCCCGCGTCGACAGCTTCCCCGTCTTGGGCACGGCCGGTATCGGGATCGGTTTCGTTTTCATGGATCCGCGGGGTGCCCGCCGGGGCCGCCCGACACCGGTCATCTATGCGGGCGTCACCGATCCGGCCGGCTCGCTGTACCGTAGTACGGATGCCGGCCGCACCTGGGCGCTGGTGCCGAACCAGCCGACCGGGTTGCTGCCACACCACGGCGAACTCGGCGCGGACGGCTTCATCTACCTGACGTACGGCGATCGCCCAGGGCCGTACGAGATGTACGACGGTGCCGTGCACAAGGTCGACACCGCAACGGGCGAGTGGACCGACATCACGCCACTGCGCCCGAACACCGGCGGCGAGGCAGGATTCGGGTACGCCGGCCTGTCCACCGATCCGCGCAAGCCGGGCACGGTGATGGTCTCCACGATGAGCAGGTGGGGTCCGGTCGACGACGTGTTCCGGTCCGTCGATGGCGGCGCGACCTGGCACTCCATCGGCGAGCGGATCGTGCTCGACACGTCGGGAGCGCCGTACCTCACGTTCCACGGTCCGTCCGCCAAGTTGGGGTGGATGATCGGTGACATCTCCATCGATCCCTTCAACTCCGACAAGGTCATGTACGTGACCGGTGCGACGATCTTCGGCACGGACGACGTCACCGGCGCCGAGGCAGGCCGTAGCACGCACTGGTCCGTTCGGGCGCAGGGACTCGAGGAGACGGCTGTGCTGGATCTGATCAGCCCGCCGTGGGGCCCTCCGTTGATCAGCGCGCTCGGTGACATCGGCGTCTACCGGCACGAGCGGCTGGACGTGGTCCCACCCGATGGGCAGGCGTCCAATCCCGTTTCGGGGAGCTCGCCCAGCTTGGACTACGCAGCCACCGCACCGGGGTTCGTCGTGCGGGTCGCGTACGGCGGCTCCTTGCAGCGTGGTGCCTACTCGACCGACGCCGGAGTGAGTTGGCAACCGTTCGCCGGTGAGCCGGCCGGTTCGTCGCAGCCGGGGAAGATCGTTGTCAGCACCGATGCCCGGACGATCGTCTGGGTGCCGGGTGACGTCGTACCGCACTACTCCCGCGACCGTGGTGCCACGTGGACCGCTGTTACCGGTCTGCCTGCGCGGGCCGTGGTCGTCGGCGACAGGGTCGACGCGAGCTTGTTCTACGCGTTCGATCCGTCCACTGGTACGGCGTACTGCAGCACCAACGGTGGCGCGACCTTCTTGCCCTCAGCAACGGGTCTGCCTACTGGGAACGGCAAGCTGGAAACGGTGCTGGACAGGGTGGGTCACTGCTGGCTCGCGGCCGGCGCGGGTGGACTGTTCCGATCGGTCGACCGCGGCGCGACGTACCAGCGGGTGACGTCGATCGAAGAGGCGTACACCGTCGGGTTCGGTAAGGCAGCGCGCGGACGGACGGAGATGGCGGTCTACAGCTCGGGCAAGGTCGCCGGTCAGCGCGGGATCTTCCGTTCCGACGACAGCGGCCGGAGCTGGCTGCGGATCAACGACGACAAGCACCAGTTCGCGTCCACCGGCGACGCGATCGCCGGTGACCCGCGGGTCTACGGACGGGTCTACTTGTCCACCAACGGCCTGGGAATCCCTTACGGCGAACCGGTCTGAGGGCTTCAGTGCCTGGCGGGAGCCGGGCAGGTGCTCGCGCGCGGAGTCAGCTGCGGTCGCAGCAGGGTCATCGCGGGCACCTGCCCACCCTCGAGCTTGGTGATCAGCGACTCCACCGCCTGCAGGCCGATCTCGTCGGCCGGGATGGCGACCGAGGAGAGTTGCGGCACCTGCCGTTCGGCGACGTCGTCGGCGCAGATCGCCATCAGCGACATGTCTTCGGGCACGCGCCGGCCGAGCCGGCGCAGGACGTCGAGCAGCGGGCCGATGATCGGCTCGTTCTGCACGACCAGGCCGGTGATGTCGGGGTGGTCGCGCAGCAGTTGCTCGACCGTGCCGAGGACGGCGTCGAAGGTGTGCTCGCAGGGCGTCTCGACGCCGAGCACGCCACGCCGGTCGGCGGCCGCGGTGAAGCCCGCCAGGGTCCGCTGGGCGAAGCCGGTCTGGCGCTCGTAGACGGCGGACGGCGTACCGAGCAAGGCGATCGTGCGGTGGCCGAGGTCGGCCAGATGGTCGACGCAGCGCTCACCGGCCGCGACGAAGTCCAGGTCGATACAGGTCAGTCCGTCGGTGTCGGCGGGGAAGCCGATCAGGACCGAGGGCATGGACAACTCCCGCAGCACGGGGACTCGTTCGTCGTGCAACTCGACGTCCATCACCACCAGGGCGTCGACCAGGGAACTCTGCGCGACCCGTTCGAGTCCTTCGCGGCCTTCGTCGGCCGTCAGCAGCAAGACGTCGTGGTCGAACCTGCGGGCGGTCGTGACGACCGCGGTCGCGAACTGCATCATCACCGGGACGTGCATCCCGGTCCGCAGCGGGATCACCAGGGCCAGCACGTTCGAGCGCTGACTGGCCAGGGCCCGGGCGCTGGCGTTCGGGCGGTAGCCGAGCACGCGCACGGCTTCCTGGACGCGGTCGCGGGTGTCGGAGGAGATCGAGCGCTTACCGCTGAGGACGTACGACACTGTGCTGGCCGCCACCCCCGCGTGGCGGGCGACATCGGCGATGGTCACCATCGGCGTCTCCTCTTCATCAGAATTCGAAGCGCTTCGAAATCTGTTCGGTCAGGGAACAGCGTCGAGTGCGGGCCGCTCACTGTCAAGTGCGGCTGTGAGGTCGCCAGAGCTCACAGCCGCACCCGGGCGGATCAGGAGGACGTGACGGAGTAACTGTTGGTGTTGAAATTCATGCCGCCGCTGGACGAAGTGATCTCGAATCCGAATTGCACTTCATTCATGGTGGCGTCGCCGATCCAGCCGCGCGACTTGATCCAGTTCATCACCGCTTTGATGTCGACGGTGCCGGAATTGGTGTTCGAGGTGCGCACGAACGAGTAGACCGCATTGGACCCGTTACTGCCCTTGTAGACATTCCAGCTGTGCCCGCCGACGGACGCCGACGTCTGGAAAGAGCCGATCGGCCCGACGGCGCCCTGCTTGTTCATCCAGAGCATGATCTCGTAGGCGTTGCCGCCGGCCCAGATGTCGTAGGCGGTGGTGTAGGCGCCGCCGCCGGGCGGGCTGACGTTGAAGCTGCTGCGCAGGGTGCCGAGCGAGCTGATGCTGCGCCCGATGTTGCGGGCCGAGTGCGGGTAGGCCTTCACCCCGCCGGTGTTCGGGTGGTTGGCCCAGACACCGAAGTTGCTGTAGGAGTTGGCCCAGATGGACTGGGGGCCGGCGCCACCGCCCCAGACGTCGTTGCGGACCGTGTAGCCGCCGTTGGACCAGGACGCGAACTTGTCCGACGACGACCAGGTGGCGGCACTGGCGGGTAGTACGGCGGTGACGGACGCGGCGAGCGCCGCGACCAGGGCTGTTGCCAATTTCCAGGATCTCGACATGCTGATCTCCCTCTTCGGGGGCGGAACCACAGGGCACGGTGGGCTGCTCGCCCACCGTCAGCAGGGGAATGCGGGTCGCGCGCCGAGCGGTGGCGCGCGACCCTGTCGAAGCGCTTCGAAAAGTTCTCGAAGCTCGAAACCGGAATGCGGTGCGGGCATTGGGTTCTCCGTGATCCTTGATCTGTCGAATTCGATTCGAATCGACGGATGAGGTCAACCAGTTCAGCTGGCGGATTAGGAGAACTATTGCAGCCGTGTTAATCGGGAGTCAACAGCCGGTAATGCTCTGATTGCGCTTGGCAACAGATTCGCCCGGCGGCTGCTCCGCGGGCTTCGTGCGCAGTGCCGTCCAGCCGCCGGCCGCGACGGTCACCTCACCGTCGGTCTGTTCGCCGGTGATCAGATCGATCCCGTCGTACGGCAGCCGGACGTCCCCGGCCGTGTGGTTCAGGATGTACCTGTACCGCGCGTCCGCCGACCGCCGAGTGATCACCTCGATCCCGGCGGGCAACTCGGCCGGCGTGATCCCGGCGGCGTGAACGACCTGCGTCATCAACGACCGGTACGCCGGATCGGTGAGCCAGGTGGAGCTGTACCAGACGTTGTCGCGGCGCGTGATCGCCGGCCAGCCGTCCAGAACGCCGCCCTGGTAGCGAGCGATCGCCTCCGCACCTTCGAGCAGTACGCGTTCGCTCCAGCCTTCGGCCAGCTCACCGGTGTCGAGTTCGATCGTGCCGTCCACCGGCAGGAACTCCTCGACGCGGATCCCGAGCAGTTCCCGGAACGCGCCGGGGTAGCCGCCGAGCCGGATCTGCGTCGTCTCGTCGGCGATCCCGCTCAGCGCGGTGATCAGCAGTTGACCACCGCTCGCGGCGTACTGGTTGATCGAGGCAATCACTTCGGCACCGGCCAGATACAGCGAGGGGACAACGACCACCCGGTACGCCGTCAGGTCCGCGGTGGGATGCGCGAAGTCCGTGCCGATGCCCAGCTGCCACAGTTGCCGGTGGGCGGCCTGGACCGCCGCCAGGTAGTCGATCGCGGGTGACGGCAGAGCCGGGCCGTCGGTCGCCCACCAGGATTCGGCGTCCCACAGGATCGCCACCTCGGCCTCGACCTCGGCGCTGTCGGCCTCGGCCAGCCTCGGCAACAGCTCGCCGAGCTCGGTGATCTCGCGGAAGGCCCGGCTGTCGGCGCCGGCGTGCGGGACCATCCCACTGTGGAATCGTTCCGCGCCACCCTGGGAGGCCCGCCACTGGAAGAAGAGCGCCCCGCTCGAACCGCGAGCGATGTGAGACACACTGTTGCGCGCCATCCGGCCGGGTTCCTTGCTGTGCAGGCGGCCGCCGACGTTGAACGAGCCGGCTGCCTGCTCCATCAGCAGCCACCGGCCGCCACCCCACGACCGGGCCAGATCGGCGCCGAAGGCGGTCTGCTGCTCCGCCTCGATGCCCGCGCTGCCCGGATAGTGGTCAATGGCCACCAGATCGACCTCGCGGGACCAGCGCCAGTGATCGACGGGGACCCAGGCGCCGAACACGAAGTTGGTCGTGATCGGGATGTCCGGGGTGAGTGCACGGAGTACGGACTTCTGTTCTTGGTACGCGGTGAGCAACTCGTCGGACAGGAAGCGCCGGAAGTCCAGCATTTGCGAGGGATTCGGCAGGTACTGCGTCCGTCGCGGCGGGAACACCTGCTCCCAGGCCGAGTACCCCTGACTCCAGAAGGCCGTCGTCCAGGCGGCGTTCAGGGCACCCAGCTCGCCGTACCGGCGCTGTAGCCAGGTCCGGAAGGATGCGGCGACATGATCGCAGTGGCAGGTGGATCCGTACTCGTTGTGAACGTGCCACATCGCGAGCGCGGGATGATCGCGATACCGCTCACCCAGCACCCGGGCGATGCCGACAGCCGCCTCCCGGTACGCCGGTGCGCTGACGCAGTAGGTGTCCCTACTGCCGTGCATCAGCCGTACGCCGTCGGCCGTGACCGGCAGCGCGTCGGGATGAGCAAGGCTGAACCATGGCGGCGGTGAAGCGGTCGGTGTCGCCAGGTTCACCTTGATGCCGTTGCCGTGCAGCAGATCGAGGACCTGGTCGAGCCAGCCGAACTCGTACCGGCCGGGCTCCGGCTCGAGACTCGACCAGGAGAAGACTCCGACCGTGGCCAGGTTCACCCCGGCGCGGCGCATGAGCTCCATGTCCTCGGCCCAGACCTCTGGCGACCACTGCTCGGGGTTGTAGTCACCGCCGTAGTAGAGCTCAGGCATCGGCGACCACAGTCACCGTGAACTGACCGCAGCTGCCTTCCAGCACCCGGGACTCCGCCCGGCCCGCGGTCAGGGTCAGCTCGATGACCGCGCTCGTCTCCCCGTTCGGCCCGGGGAGACGGACGCGAGTCACCTCACCCTCGGCGGGTGCGTACCAGCGCAGCTCGACACCGTCGGTCCAGTCGTACTCCGGACGGTCGTCCACTGCGCCGAAGGGGATCACCGCGCCTTGCCTGGCCAGCAAGGGCAGTTCGTCGAAGCCGTAGCTGCGGGTGACCCAGCGGCTGCCGTCGAACTGTTCGCCGGTGAGCAGATGGGTCCACGTTCCTTCGGGCAGGTAGAACCGGACCTCGCCGTCCTTGCTCATCACGGGTGCGACCAGCACGTTCGGGCCGAGCATGTACTGGCGATCGAGGTAGGCGACGCCCGGGTCGGTGGGGAACTCCAGCACCATCGGCCGCATCATCGGCGTACCGTCGGTGTGCGCCTCCTCGGCGACGACGGCCAGGTAGGGCATCAGCGACATCTTCAGCTTGGTGAAGCGACGCAGTACCTGAACGGCTTCCTCGTCGAAAGCCCACGGCACCCGGTACGACCCGGATCCGTGCAGCCGGGAGTGCGACGAGAGCAGGCCGAAGGGCACCCAGCGCTTGAAGACGGCCGCGTCCGGCGTGCCCTCGAAGCCGCCGATGTCGTGACTCCAGTAGCCGAAGCCGGACGACGCGAGCGACAGGCCGCCGCGTAGCGACTCGGCCATCGCCTCGAAGGTGGACTCGCAGTCGCCGCCCCAGTGCACCGGGAACTGCTGGCCGCCGACGGTCGCCGAGCGTGCGAACAGTACTGCGTCGCCCTCGCCGCGGTTCTCCTTCAGCAGGTCGAAGACGGCCTTGTTGTAGAGGTGCGGGTAGTAGTTGTGCATGCGTTGCGGGTCCGAGCCGTCGTGCCAGACGACGTCGTCGGCCGGGATGCGCTCGCCGAAGTCGGTCTTGAAACAGTCCACGCCGAGATCGATCAGCGCCTGCAGCTTGGACCGGAACCAGGCGGTCGCGTCCGGGTTGGTGAAGTCGACGATCGCCATCCCGGCCTGCCACAGGTCCCACTGCCAGACCGAGCCGTCGGTCCGCTTCAGGAGGTAGCCGAGCCTGCGGCCCTCTTCGAACAGCACCGAGCGCTGCGCGATATAGGGGTTGATCCAGAGGCTGATCCGCAGCCCGCGCTCCTTCAGTCGTTGCAGCATCCCGGCGGGGTCCGGGAACGCCACCGGGTCCCAGAGGAAGTCGCACCAGTGGAACTGCCGCATCCAGAAGCAGTCGAAGTGGAAGACGCTCAGCGGCAGGTCCCGGCTGGCCATCCCGTCGACGAAGCTGGTCACCGTCGGCTCGTTGTAGTCCGTGGTGAACGAGGTGGACAGCCACAACCCCATCGACCAGGCAGGCACTCGCGCCGGCCGGCCGGTGAGACCGGTGTACCGGCGCAGTACGTCCTTAGGCGTGGGACCCGCGATCACGTAGTACGAGAGTGCCTGTCCTTCGACGCTGAACTGGTTGCGGGACACGACCTCCGAGCCGACCTCGAAGGAGACCTTGGCCGGCGTGTCGACCAGTACGCCGTACCCGGAGCTGCTCAGGTAGAAGGGCACGTTCTTGTACGCCTGCTCGCTGGACGTGCCGCCGTCGGCGTTCCAGATGTCGACGACCTGGCCGTTCTTCACCAGTGGGCCGAACCGTTCGCCGAGCCCGTAGATGGTCTCGCCGACGCCGAGCGCGAGCTGTTCGTGCAGGTACTGGCGGCCTTGCTGGTCGGTGATCAGGCCGATGCTGCGCGCGGAGGAGCCGGTCAGCACGCGGCCGTCCCGCTCGAACCGCAGATCCCACGGGCCGTCGAGCCGGACCACCGCGGTGAGATCGCCGCTGGTCAGCCGGGCGGTGTCCTCGTCGACCTCGACCTTGACCGGATGGTCGTCGTCGCCTGCCAGCTCGAAGGCCGGCCGGGGCGGGAGACCGCCGCTGTGGTGCTCGATCCGGACGCCGATGATGCCGGCCGCCGGCGAGCTGAGGGTGACGGTGAAGAGGGGCTGGTTGAGCGTGTCGCCGCGGCCGATGATCTGCTTGGCCGGCGCGTAGACGACCAGCGTGCGTTCGGCGGCTTCGACACTCTCGACCGCGGCCGGCCGCAACCGGGCCAGCCCCGGCCGCAGCTGCCAGTAGCCGTCTGTGAACTTCATCGACTGCCTTTCTACTTGACCGCGCCGACGGTGACGCCGCGGGTCAGTGTGCGCTGGAAGATCAGGAAGAACACGACGGTCGGGAGCAGGCTGATCAGTGCCCCGGCGTTCGTGGTGGTGGCGTCCATCAGCCGATCGCCTTGCAGGGAGGCAAGGGCGAGCGGCACGGTCTGGGTGCTGTTGTCGATCAGCATCACCAGCGGAATGAAGAACTCGTTCCAGGTCCAGATGAAGAAGAAGATCAACAACACCGACAGCGTCGGCCGGACGGTCGGTACGACGACGCGCCACAACGTGGTCCACCGGCCGGCGCCGTCGAGCGCCGCGGCTTCCAGCAACGCTTTCGGGAAGGTACCGAGCACCGAGGCGAGCAGGTAGGTGCCGAACGCGCTCTGGATGACGGTGAAGATGATGATCACGCTGAGCCGGCTGTTGTAGAGGCCGAGCGACTTCGCCATCGAGTACAGCGGGTAGACCAGCGCCTCCTGCGGGATCATGTTCGCCAGCAGGAAGAGGGCGACGATCCACATCCGGCCGCGGACCCGGCCGATGCCGAGCGCGTAGGCGTTCAGCAGGGACAGCACGACGCCGAGCACCGCGACCGATCCGGAGATGACGATCGAGTTGACCAGCTTGCCGCCGAAGTGGACCTGCTGCCAGTACGTCTTCAACCCGTCCAGCTGGAACGACTTCGGCCACGCCAACGGCCCGTTGCCGGAGTAGTCGGCCGGCGACTTGAAGGCGTTCATCAGCATCACCGCGAACGGCACCAGGACCAGCAGCGCGGTGAGGACGACGAGAGCCAGGACGACCCAGCGGGCCGCACCTTGTTTGTAGCGATCGGGGTCCTTGCGGGCCACCCGGCTGCGGGTCAGGGTCAGTGTGGTCATGATTCGGTCCTGCCTTGGAGCTTCAGGAAACCGATGCTGACGGCAACGATCACCAGGGTGAGCGCGGTCGCCACGGCAGCGCCGTACCCGACCTGGAGCTTGTTGAAGAAGGCGTTGTAGGCGAAGTACGACGGCACCGTGGTCGCGTGGTTCGGGCCGCCGCGGGTGAGTGCCCAGATCGGGCCGAACACCTTCAGCGCCGCGATCGTGCAGGTCAGCGTGATCACGAACGTCTCCGGCCGGATCTGCGGCAGCGTGATCGCCTGGAACCGACGGAACCAGCCGGCCCCGTCGATCTCCGCCGCCTCGTACAGATCCGGGTCGACGCGTTGCAGGGCGGCCATGAAGATCACCACCGGGTAGCCGATCTGGACCCAGATCATCACCAGCATCACCATCGGCAAGGCCGTCTTGGGATCACCCAGCCAGTCGTGCTCGCCGAGGCCGATCGCCTTGCCGACGGCGTTCACCGCACCGTCGGGACGCAACAGCCAGCCCCACAGGATGCCGGCCACGACGACCGGCAGGACCTGGGGGAGGTAGAAGGTGGCCCGCAGGAATGAGGCCGTCTTCGGCCCGAACCGCCGCCCGATCACGTCGAACAAGGTGGCCGACAGCACCAACCCGATCAGCGTCGGCACCACCACCATGGCGATCACCATCGCCGCGGTGTTGCGGAACGACGTCCAGAAGACGTCGTCGTGCAGCAGCCGGGTGTAGTTGTCGAAGCCGATCCAGCGGGGGTCGCCGATCCCGGACCACTTGGTCAGCGAGAGGTAGAGGTTGGTGCCGAAGGGAACGGCGACGACAGCGGTGAAAGCGACAGCCCCGGGCAGCAGGTACCACCAGTAGCCTGCCTTGCCCCGGGTCATCCGTTCTTGATTTCTTTGACGCCCTGGTCGTAGGCCTTGCCGAGGTCGGCGAGTACCTGGTCAGGGTTCTTGGAGCCGTTGATCAGCGACTGACCGCCGGCCACCAGTACGTCGTAGTACCCCGGGACCGGCCAGTCGGGGTAGAAGGCGAGGCCGTCGGCCTTGGTGATCGCGTCGAAGTTGGCGATCAGTTCCTTGTTCTTGGGATCCGTCACCTTGGCCAGGTCGGCCTTGACCGGTACGCCGCCGTTGTTGGCCATGATGGTCTGGATCTCGGGCCGCATGGTGATGTCGATGAAGTCGTAGGCGAGCTTCTTGTTCTTCGACTGCTCGGGGACGACCCACAGGTTGCCGGACGAGCCCGCGTTCAGCTTGTTGCCGGGGAACAGGAACGTGCCCCAGTCGAACTTCTTGATCTCGGTCGCGAACCGGCCGTACCACCACGAGCCGCTGACGATCATCGGCGTCTTGCCGGCGATGAAGGCGGTGCCCATGTCCTCGGCCTTCAGGCTGGCCGACTGCTTGGAGATGTAGCCCTTCTGGACCCAGTCGCGGAAGGTGTCCGCGCCGTACTTGAGCGGGTCGGCCTTGAAGTCGACGCTGCCCTTGTAGAGCTGGTAGTTGTCGACGAACGAGCGGTCGGCCTTGGACAGCGCGAGTTGGTAGTACAGCTGACCGGCCGGGTACTCCGCGCCCGCCATCCCGAGCGGCGTGACCTTCTTCGCGACGAAGGTGTCCATCGCGGCGGTCATCTCGTCGAGCGTCTTCGGTACGGCGACGCCGTACTGCTTGAAGAGGGCCTTGTTGTAGTAGACCATCACGTACTCGCCGTAGTTCGGGACGCCGAACCAGTTGCCGGAGCCCATCACGCCCTTGTCGTCGTACCGGGCGGTGGTCTGCAGGCTCGGGCTGAGCACCTTGTCCCAGCCGCGCTTGGCGACCTCGTCGCTCAGATCGGTGAGCAGCCCCTTGGAGCTGAGCAGGCCGGCGGTGGCGTTGCCCTTGTTGTACTCCATCAGGTCCGGTGCCTGGTCGGAGGCGAGGATCATCGACGCGTTCTGCTGGATCTGCTCGAACGCCTTGCGCTCGAACTGGACCGTGACTCCCGGGTGCTCGGTCTTGAACACCTCGATCGCCTTGTCCCAGGCCTTGCCCATCGCGCCGTTCGCGCTTTCGTAGTGCCACAGCTTCAGCGTGCCGGTCCCGGTGTCGCCGCTGCTGTCGTTGTCGTCGCCACCGCTGCTGCCGCAGCCGGCCAGGACGAGGGCCAGCGAGACGATCGCCGCTCCCGCTGAGATCATGGTGCGGGGAAACCGCATGGGTGTACTCCTTTGAACGGGTGTGTGTCCGGTGCTTCCTCGGTCCGTCGTCGCGTTGCAGCGCGGCGGCGGACCCTTGTCAGTGCTTGCGCGCCTCGGCGCTGGTACCGCGGACCTCCAGGACGCAGGGCAACAGCTCCTGGTACGTCGATGTGTCGTGCTCGCCCAGTCTTTTCAGCAGCACCCGCGTCGCCGCGGCCCCCAGTGCCGCGCCCGGCGAGGTCATCGCGGTGAGCGCCGGACTGGCCAGATCGGCGACCACCTCGGAGGTCACCATCGACACCACCGAGATGTCACCCGGTACGTCGAGTCCGCTCTCGCGTAGTTCGGTCAGGATGCCGAGCGCCGCGTTCTCGTTCATCACCAGCACGCCGGTCAGCTCGGGGGACTGCTCGCGTGCCCTCCGGATCGCCTGCCGTCCGCTGGTGGCGGTGTCGTCGCTCGGCACCATCAGGCCTTCGACACCGTGCCTGCGCACGGCCGCCTCGAACGCCGCCGCTGTGCGTCTCGCCGGGCCGTACCCGCTGGCCAGACTGGCTTCCGAATGGTTGACGTAGGCAAGCGTCCGGTGACCGAGCCCGACCAGATGCGCGACGGCGTCGTCGACCGTCTGCTCGAAGTCGATGTCGACGCAGGCCAGGCCGGCCGCGTCCTCGGTCCGGCCGATCAGCACGAACGGCGCCTGGAGTCTGCGGAGCAGGTCGACCCGGCGGTCGGTCAGCTGGACCTCCATCACCAGGAAGCCGTCGAGCAGCCGCTGGGTCGCGAGGGTCTGCAGCTCGTCGGAGTCGTCGGTGCCGACCGAGCACAGCATCAGGTGATAGCCGGCCTGTCTGGCTGCCTCGGTGGCGCCGGTGACGAACGCGGTCTCGGTCGCACCGAGTCCACGACCGGTCAACGGCAGCAGCAGTCCGACGATGTTGCTGCGCCGGCTGGCGAGCCCCCGGGCCATCGCATTGGGCTGGTAGTCGAGCTCGGCCATCGCCGCCAGCACCCGCTCGCGGGTCGCCTCGGAGATGGGCCGGGTCCCGGTCAGCACGTACGAAACCGTGCTCACGGACACCCCGGCACGCCGGGCGACATCGGTCATCGTCGCCACCGGCCCACCTCCTGTCGAAACGCTTCGTCGAAACGCTTCGACAAAAGCTAGGCCACCGACCAGAACCCGTCAAGAGGCAATCCGCCGCGGTCGCCGGGCGACCGGCCAGGCGGTGGCTCCCCGGGGTGGAATCCTGGCGAGATGGCTGCTGTCCGCCCTGCCCGGTGTCTCGATGCTCTTCGGCGTCAAACGCCAAGCCGTGGCCGCCCAGCTCGCGGAGGGGTGATCTGCACAGAACCTTCACGAGTTGTGCTCCGTTCCTGAGCAAAGGTGCTTCTAGGGTCGGAGCATGGGAAGCGAAGCGGGCCGGCGGATCCTCGTCGTCGAGGACGAACCGGTCATCAACCAGGCCGTCACCGACCGCCTGCGCGGCTCCGGCTACGACGTGGTGCAGGCCTGGGACGGCCCCGGCGCGGTCACCGTGTTCTCCGACACCGCGCCGGATCTGGTGCTGCTGGACGTGATGCTTCCCGGGTTCGACGGGCACGAGGTGTGCCGGCGGATCCAGGCCCGGCGGCCGGTCCCCGTGCTGATGCTGACTGCCCGCGACGACGAGGCGGACATCCTGGTGGGACTGGGCGTCGGAGCCGACGACTACCTGACCAAACCGTTTCGGATGCGGGAGTTGGTCGCGCGGGTCGGTGCCCTGTTGCGACGGGTCGACCGTGCCATGGAGCTTGCCACCCAGTCGAGCAGTGATCTGGGTGACTTGCGGATCGACGCTGCCGCCCGCCGGGTGTGGGTGGCCGACGCCGAGGTGCACCTGACCCCGACCGAGTTCGACCTGCTGCTCTGCCTCGCGGCCAGCCCTGGCGTCGTCCTCACCAGAGAGAACCTGTACGCCGAGGTCTGGGGCTGGCCGGGTGCCTCCGGGACACGGACGGTCGACAGCCACGTGAAGGCGCTGCGGGCCAAGATCGGCGCGGACCGCGTGCGCACGGTCCACGGCGTCGGGTACGCGCTCGAAACGGTGCCGCCCGGTGAGTAAGCCGCTGGACCTGGTCCGCTCGATCAAGGTGAAGTTGGGACTCCTGGTCGCGGTCAGCGTCACCCTTGCCTCGGTCGGCGCCGCGGTCGGTGCCGTCGGCAGCGTCCCGGTCTGGCTGAGCATCCCGGTCACCGTGGCCTTGGCTCTCGGCGTGACGCAACTGCTGGCGGCGGGCATGACGTCGCCGCTGCGGGAGATGACCGCCGCCGCCCGGGTGATGGCCCGGGGCAACTACTCCGGCCGGGTCACCGCCACGTCGAGCGACGAGGTGGGCGAACTGGCCCGGGCCTTCAACCGGATGGCCGAGGACCTGGCCGCGGTCGATCGCCAGCGCCGCGAACTCGTGGCGAACGTGAGCCACGAACTCCGTACTCCGCTGGCCGCCCTCTGTGCCGTCCTCGAGAACCTCGTCGACGGAGTCGCCGAACCGGATCCCGCCACCCTCCGGACAGCGCTCGACCAGGCCGAGCGACTCGCTGCCCTCGCCTCCGACCTGCTCGACCTGGCCAGGGTCGACGCGGGCAAGGCAGAACTGTCCGCCCAGCAGGTGCCCGTCGCCGAGTTGCTGGAGCGCGCCGTCGCCGAGGCCGAGGTCATCGGCCGCGAGGTCCGGTACGACGTGTGCGTCACACCGCCGGAACTCACAGCACAGGCCGACCCGGCGCGGCTCCACCAGTTGGTCGCCAACCTGCTCGACAACGCGTCCCGGCACAGCCCGGCCGGTGAGACCGTCCGGATCACCGCCGCGAGGACGGCGACCGGCTGGCGGCTCGAGGTGGCCGACGAGGGGCCGGGCATCCCGGTCGCCGACCGGGACCGGGTCTTCGAGCGGTTCGGGACGCTCGGCGAGGCCGAGGGTGGCGGCGGTACCGGGCTCGGTCTCGCGATCGCCCGCTGGGTGACCGACCTGCACGGCGGCACCATCCACTTCGTCGAGCCCGAGCCGCGCAGTACCGGAGCGCGGGTGCGCGTCGACCTCCCGAACCAAGCCGTCCACCAGAAAGCTGAGGAGCAAGTCATGACCAAGCCGGTCGACAGTCCCGTCCCCAAGGCGACCAGCACACCCACCCCTCCACCCCCGGCCGCCCGGGTGCCGGAGTCGGGAATGGACCTGTTGTTCGGCGCCTTCTGGCCGGACGCCCGCGTGCCGGGCAAGCTGCGCGCGGTGCTCTACAGCCTCGCGGTCGGTCTGCTGGCGGGCATCATCCTGCCGTTCCGCGACCTCGGGCTCGGCACCTTCGTCGTACTCGCGGCCGCCGGTGGCGTGATCCTGCGCTTCAGCGTCAACCGCCGGTCCCGGTTCACCCAGGCGTGTGCCGCGCTGTGTTTCCTGCTGGCGTCGACCGCCGTCTTCCGGGACGCGGGCTGGATCGTGATCCTGTGTTTCTTCGCCGGTGGTGCGGTCTGTGTGGCCGCACTGGTGAACGGACGGACGCTGCCGGCCTTCGTGCTGGCGGGTATCGCCTGGCCGCTCGCCGGTCTCCGCGGGCTTCCGTGGCTGGGCCGATCGCTGCAGGCGGTGACGGGGCTGCGGGCGAGTGCGGCCGCGTTGCGGACCGTTGTGTGGTCGGTGCTCGGTGTTCTCGTCTTCGGGCTGCTGTTCGCCTCCGCGGATGCGATCTTCGCCAAGTGGGTCGGTGCACTCGTCCCGGACCTGAAGTTCGATTCGTTCGTACTGCGTGCGTTCATCACCGTTGCGGTCGGGGGAGTGGTGCTGGCGGCAACCTACCTGGCCCTCAACCCGCCGAACGTCGAGCCGGCCGTCGGGAGCGCCCGGCCGGTCGCCCGCCGGTACGAGTGGCTGGCGCCCGTCCTGCTGGTCGACGCGGTCTTCCTCGTGTTCCTGGCCGCGCAGGCCACTGCGAGCTTCGGTGGGCACGCCTACCTCGAGCGGATCACCGGGCTGACGTACGCGGAGTACGTCCATCAGGGCTTCGGCCAACTCACGGTCGCTACTGCGCTCACACTCCTGGTGGTGTGGGCGGCTGCCCGGAAGGCACCTCGTACTACGGCCGCGGACGTGGCCTGGTTGCGCGGATCACTCGGACTGCTGTGCGTCCTGACCCTGGTAGTGGTTGCTTCAGCGCTCTATCGGATGCACGTCTACCAGCAGGCGTACGGCTTCACCCAGCTCCGCTTGCTGGTCGACGTCTTCGAAGGCTGGCTGGGACTGCTGGTGGTCGGTGTGCTGGTGGCGGGTCTGACGTTGCGGGCGAACTGGCTTCCCCGCGCGGCTTTGCTGAGTGGCGCCGGGCTGCTCCTTCTGCTGGCCGCCATCAACCCGGATGCCTGGATCGCGCAGCACAACGTGGACCGCTACGCCCAGACCGGCAAGGTGGATTGGCCTTTCCTGCAAGAGCTTTCGGATGACGCCGTGCCGGTCCTGGCGACCCTGCCGCCGGACGTCGCCGGCTGTGCCCTGCAAGGCTACAGAGTCAGCGACGACGACTGGCTGGAGTGGAACCTCGGCCGCCATCGCGCCCAGTCCACGCTGCGAGCCGCCCACAACGCCCCGGCCGCGGTCTGCCCAGCCGTCCGCTGATCGTCGATCGGTTGCTGAGGGCCCCGATGATTTCGGGGCCCTCGGCAATCATGCTTGCGTGGCCAGGACCCGCACGTCCCACGGACCGAGCGTGAGTTTGCCTTCCACCGAGGCGTCTGCCAGTACGTCGTACAGAGGCTCCTGCAGGTCGATGCCGACCGTGTCCCAGGACCAGTTGTGCACGAACTTGAGACGCCGCCCGTCGGCCGCGGTCGCTGACGTGATGCTGACGCTGGACGGCAGGTCGGTCTGCGGAGTCGGCGCGATCCAGCGGAACAACGCGACCGCGAGCGGTCCGTTGGGAACCGTGCCCACGTAGGTGATCCGGCCCTGACCATGAGCGCGGGTGGTGATCGCAGGCCAGCGCCCGAAGTGCGGATGGTCATAACTCGCCAGCACCTCTGCGCCCTCGACCTGGAGACCGTCCGCCCAGCGGGTAGCTGCGGCGTCGCCTCCGAGTCGTAGGGCGTCTCCGTGGACCCGAACATCGTGACTGAGATTGCTGAACTCGTCGTATGTCACCCCCGCTGCCGCTGCGAGTCGACCAGGTTGCGCGTCGGTTCGAGCTCGTGCTTCTTGATCGGCGTAGCCGGTGCGTGGTCCGACGACGAGGTGACCGCCGGCTTCGGCGTACGCGACCAGTTGGTCCAGCAGGGTGTTGTCGGCCAGATACAGTCCCGGTACGACGAGCACGGGGTTCTCTGCGACCAGTTCGGTGCCGGTGAACTGACTGGTGTGCAGGACACGCACCTGCAAGCCCGCCTCGAAAGCCCCACGGTAGAAGGGATCGAAGAGACCGTGGTACGAGCGTTCGTCCGGGCTGCCGTCCTGGTGGGAGAGCGCCGGGTACTTCTGCATCAGCCACTTGCTCGGCACGGAATACAGCATCGTCACGTCGCTGTCGGGTGTCAGGTCGACCACCAGCGAGCCGGCCGCCTCGAACTCCGCACCCAGTCGGGCGATCTCCTTGTACGTACGGCCGGGAATGCCGTTGTGGGGGAGTACTCCACCCCAGTACGTCTCCGCACCGAAGTGCAAGGTGTGCCAGTGCCAGTACTCGATCATCTTCGCGCCGCGCGAGACGAGGGCCCACGCCGCTTGCCGCCATTGGCCGTCGTACGCCGGCCGGTTGTCCCACGGGAAGCCGATGGACTGCGCGTTCGTCTCGGTGACGAGGTACGGGCGCTGCTGTGACGAGTACATCCGGTCCGCGCTGAGGTAGAGCGCCCACGTGCCGGTCGTGGTCCAGTTCTGTTGGACGTCAACTGGTGGTGGCTGCTGGAGCCCATCCTGCATCGCGTAGTACGGATTGCCGGCCGTCACGTCGAGCCGGCGAACCAACTCGTCGTCGGCGATCCCCGGGCGCTCGTAGGAGATGCAGGTGGTGACGAACTGGTCGGGGCGGGCGTACTCGCGGACGATGTCGGCCTGCCAGCCGATGAAGTCGGTGGTCAGGTCGGCCTGGAACTGCCGCCAGGCAACGTCGTACTGCGGTTGCACGTTGCCGTCCGGTGTCCACAGGTCGGCCCAGTCGGACAGGCGGTGGGACCAGTAGACGAGCCCCCACTCGTCGTTGAGCGTCTGCACATCGCCGTACTTGTGCCGCAGGCTGTCCACGAACCGCTGGAACACCCCGTGGTTGTGCAGAAGCTCGTTCCCCGGCTCGTTGTCGACCTGGAAACCGATCACCGCCGGGTGGTCGGCATAGCGGGCGACGATCTTCCGGATCACCCGCTCCGCGTGGAAGAGGAATCCCGGGTGGGTGTAGTCGACCTCCTGGCGGGCACCCCAGCCGATCCGTTGACCGGTCTTCCGTTCGCCCGCGATCTCGGGGTAGAGCCTGACCAGCCAGGGCGGTACGGCGTACGTCGGGGTGCCCAGCAGGACGGCGATGCCGCGGGCGTGCGCGCCGTCGAGGACGGGCTGCAGCCAGTCGAGGTCGAACCCGCCGTTCTCTGGCTCCCAGGTCGACCAGACCGACTCGCCGACCCGGATCACCGAGAAGCGAGCCGCGGCCATCAGGTCGAGATCCTGCTCGAGCCGCTCGTGCGGCTGGTATTCGTGGTAGTACGCAGCGCCGAAGAGTACACGTTCTTGCACAGCGTTTCTCCAATGATAGAAGGTGATTCAGCCCTTGACCCCGCCGGTGGACAGCCCGGACTGCCAGTACCGCTGCAGCAGCAGGAACGCGGTGATCAGCGGGATGACGGACAAGAGCGATCCGGTGACGACCGAGGACAGCAGCGCGCCGGTCGAGCCGCCACCGCCGGCGGACTGCGACGACCAGGCCGCCAGGCCGACCGTCACCGGGTAGAGCTTGGGATTGTTGAGCATGATCAGCGGCAGGAAGTAGTTGTTCCAGGTGGCCACCAGCGTGAACAGCAAGACAGTGACGAGTCCGGGGGAGAGCATCCGCAGCGCGACCTGGAAGAAGATCCGGAACTCGCTCGCGCCGTCGATCCGGGCGGCCTCGATGATGCCGTCCGGGATCGCGTCCTGAGCGTAGATGCGCATCAGGTACAGGCCGAACGGGCTGACGAGCGACGGCAGGATGATCGCCCATGGGCTGTTCACCAGCCCCACCTTGCTGAACAGCAGGTACGTCGGGATCGCCAGCGCGGTGGTCGGCACCATGATCGAGCCGAGCACCAGCGCGAACATCGCCCCGTTGCCGCGGAACCGGTACTTCGCGAAGCCGTAACCGCCGAGAGCGCACAGGAACGCCGCGCCGCCGGCACTCACGACCGAGTAGAAGACTGTGTTGAGCATCCACCGGGCGTAGACGCCACCGTCGTACGTGACGGTCTGGCGGATGTTCGACAGCAGTGAGAAGTCCTTGCTGAACCAGAGGCCGAAGCTGGAGAACAGATCCCCGGTGGTCTTCGTGGACGCCACGAACAGCCAGAACAACGGCAGCAGGAAGTACACGAACAGCGCGATCATGCCGATCATCAGGAGCTTGCTGCGACGTTCAGTCATCGCTTGCTCCTTCGATTGGTCACGAACAGGACCGTGTACGAGGCGACCACGATGACCGCGCCGAGCAGGAACGAGACCGCGGCGGCATAGTTCACCTGCTGACCGGTGAAGGCGAGCGTGTAGGCGTACAGGTTGGGGGTGTAACCGCTGTCGATGACACTCGGGGCCAACCGTTGCAGAAGGTTCGGTTCTGCGAACAGCTGGAAGCTGCCGATGACGGAGAAGATCAAGCACAGCAGGAGAGCCGGCCGGATCGCGGGGATCTTGATGCTCCACGCGGTCCGCCACGCGCCCGCGCCGTCGACGGCCGCCGCCTCGTAGAGCTCGTGCGGTACGGCGCGCAGGGCGGCGTACAGGATGATCATGTTGTAGCCGGTGAACTCCCAGGTGACGATGTTCGCCATCGAGCCGAGCATCCAGCCGTCGGAGAGGAACTTCGGCGCCGCGAGACCGAACTTGTCCGCCAGTTGCGCGACCGGGCCGAAGTCCGGCCCGTACAGGTAGCCCCACATCAGGGTGGCGACCACACTCGGTACGGCGTACGGCAGGAAGATCCCGAGCCGGAACGCCTTCGCGAACCGCAGCAGGCCGCTGTCGACAGCCAGTGCCGCGAGCAACGAAATCGCCAGCATGATCGGCACCTGGAAGGCGAAGAACTTCGCGACTCGCAGCACGCCCTGCAACAACCGCTCGTCGTGGAGCGCGGTGACGTAGTTGTCCAGGCCGGCGAAGACGGTGCCGCCGATGAGCCGGTCCTGGAACAGGCTCAGGTACGCCGCATACGCCAGCGGCAGCACCAGCAAGGCGGCGAACACCAGCATGAACGGCGCGACGAACAGGTAGCCGCTTGCGGCGGGGTCGACACCCCGCCGCGTACGGCTGGAGGCGAGCCGACTCATGGATTGACCTTGAAGCCCTGGTTCTTGGCGTACGTCGTGGTCCTCGACTGCCACTGGTCGAGGGCGGCGCCGCTGTCGGACTTGTCCGCGAACGACTTGCCGACCGTCTCGTCCCAGTCTTTCGAGGCCTGGTCGAGGAACGGCGGCCACTGGAACTTCGCGTCGACCGTGTCGCTGATAGCGGAGAACACCTGGTTGACCTGCTGTCCTCCGTAGAACGCGGGCTTCTGCTGGACGAACGAAGGATCTGCGAGGAGGGCCTTGGTCGCGGGGAACAAGAACTGCTGGGTGGCGAACATCTTGGTCGATGCCGCATCGGTGTTGAGGAACTCGGCCAGCTTGGCGGCGGCGATCGGGTTCTTCGTGCCGGACACGACCGCCGTGGTCGAACCACCCCAGTTGCCGGAGGTCTGCTTGCTCGCGTCCCACTGCGGCAGCGGGGCGGCGCGCCACTTACCACTGGTGGACTTGGCCGAACCGGACAGGAAGACCGGTCCCCAGGCAGCGGTGAGCCAGGTGGCGTACTGGCCGCGGTTGAGGGCCTGGTACCACTGGTCGGTGAAGTCGGGATCGGTCGACACCGAGCCGTCCTTGATCAGACCGTCCCAGTACGTCGCGAGCTTCTTCGACTGGTCGTTGTTCAGGTCGACCTTCACCGAGTCGGCGCCGGTGACCTCGAACGGTTTGAGCCCGGCCTGCCAGAGCAGGCCCATCCAGACGCCGCTCTGGTTCGCGGCCAGGTTCGTCATGCTGATCTTCGGATCGGCGGCGTGCAGTTTGCGGGCCGCGGTGGCGAACTCGTCCCATGTCTTCGGGACGGCGATGCCGTACTTGTCGAAGATGTCCTTGCGGTACAGCATCCCCATCGGGCCGGTGTCCTGCGGGATCGCCCAGACCTCGCCGCCGGAGCCGGTCACCTGGTTCCAGGTCCAGTCGACGAACTGCGACTTCAGCGCGTCCGCGCCGTACGGACGAAGATCCACCAGGCTCTTCGTGATCGAGAAGGTCGGCACGTACTGGAACTCGATCTGCGCCGCGTCGGGGGCACCGGTACCGGCCTTCAGTGCGGTCCGGAGCTTGGTGTACTGCGGTCCGCCCTGGCCTGCGTTGACGACGGTGACCTTGATCGCGGGGTACTTCTGCTCGAACAGCGCCACCTCCTTCTTGATGTCCGGCACCCAGGTCCAGAACGTGAGCTCGGTCGGGGTGGACATCGCCTTGTCGATGTCGGCCTGGCTGACCGCCTGGGCCTGACTCGAACTGGCGGCCGGCGAGCCGCCACCGCCACAGGCAGCGAGAGTGAGCACGGCGGCGAGAGTGACTGCGATACCGGCGCGTCGCCGGGCTTGCGGAAGACGGATCACTGCGAACAACTCCTCGGAAAGTGGCAAGGCGGTGCCTGGGCAAGGGGCATCTGCCCAGTGCCTGGGTGGCTCAGGGATGGACTGCGGTCAGTGCGAAGAGGTCAGGACGCCGTACGAGCGGTGCCGGTGGACTGACGGACGATCAGCCGGAGCGAATGTGGCTCCGAGGCGGAAGAGCGGTCGCCGGTGGGCGACTCGATCTCCGTGATGAGGTTCTGAATGCCGCGTTCGACGTGCACGTCGAAGTCCTGCGGGATGGTGGTGAGCGGCGGCGTCAGGAACGCCGCGGTCGGGATGTCGTCGAAACCGACGATGCTGACGTCGCCGGGGACCGTGCGGCCGGCCTCGGTGAGCGCGCGCAGCACACCGATGGCCATGTCGTCGTTGGCGACGAAGATCGCGGTGACCTCGTCGTTGGCCGCCAGCTCCTGACCGGCCGCGTAGCCAGAGGCGGGGAGCCAATCGCCTTGCAGGACAGGCGGTTCGGGCGCGCCGGCATCGGCCAGAGCCTGCCGCCAGCCCGCCAGCCGGTCCCGGGCGGCCCACCAGCGCTGTGGGCCGGCGACATGCCAGACGGTCCGGTGACCGAGGCCGAGCAGGTGCTCGGTCGCGGCTCGCCCGGCGCCGACCCCGTCGCCGCCGACGACGATCATCGGCCGGGCGCTCAGGCCGGGGTAGTGTCCGAAGCTGAGCACCGGGATGTCGAGTGCGATCGGCCGGCCGTCGCCCTCGTCGATCGGCTCGGACAAGATGATGCCGTCCACCCCCTGCTCGAGCAGGACGTCGACGGCGCCGGACACGCCCCCGGCGTCGCCTTCGAACGTGTTGACCATGCTGAGCGAATAGCCCGTACTGCGGAGGGCACGCTCGATCGCCACGAGTTGGGTCGAGGGACCGAACAGCGCCGTACCGAGGCAGACCACGCCGATCCGGCGGGTCCGGCCCGAGTTGAGCGCACGGGCGGCGTCGTTGCGGCGGTAGCCGAGTTCGCGCATGGCGGCCTGCACCCGGAGCCGGACCTCCTCCTTGACGTACGGCTCGTCGTTGAGCACCCGGGAGACGGTCTTCTGGGAGACACCCGCCAGCCGGGCCACATCCGTACTCCCGGGACGGCGCGCGGGCCTGCCCTCGGATGCCGGTCGCGCCTGGTCCATGGGTCCTCACCTTATGCCGGAACTGCGTCCTGACTGCGTAGTCAGAATGTGTCTACGTAGTCAGAACGTCAAGCCACGGTAATCACACTGTGACCTAAGCCACGCCGGCTATTCGGTGCGGAGGACAGGCTCCTGCGGCTCGGACAGCAGCGCGATACGGGCGCGCAGCTGCTTGGGGGTGCGGGCCAGCGAGATGGCCATCGGCACCACCAGAACGGCGGGGATGAGCAGATACCAGTGCGAGTAAACGAAGACGCCGATGAGGTCGGCTGCCGCGTAGACGGCACCAGCGATCGCCAGCAGGGGATACCGGCGCCGTACCTCTTGGAGCTGTCGCTGAGCCAGCCGCAGGGCGGCCGCCCGTACTTCGGGATCTGCTGGAGCCGGTCCCTTACGCGCTGCCCGCATCGCTGTCCGCCGATCCTCCGCAGGGATCGGCCCGAGTGCGTGCTGTTCCGTCCGCCACCTGTATTTCAGGGCCATCGCGGTGCCGAGGCCCACGATCACACCGACCGTCGCTGCCGGAAGGAGTGCCTCACGCCAACTGCCGCCGTCGATCAAGCCGACTGCGAACAGCACGGCTGTCCATGGAACCGCGGTGACGGGGAACAAGGCCCAGGTCGGCAGCGAGATCAGGCGGTTGCGCATGGGCTGAGTATCAGCCCGGGAAGGATCAGCGGGCTGGTTCTTGGGTGGGTGGGGTGGTGATCAGACGGACGGCTTCGGTGATGTGGTGGCGGAGGGTTTGGGTGTCGCTGGTGGCCTCGGGGTCGAGGGGGGTGCCGAAGGGGTTGGCTGCGGTGTAGGCCGTGGCCAGGGTCATCACGACGGTGTAGAGGAAGTCCGGCGGGAAGGCGGAGCTGGTTTTTCCATCAGCCTGGGCGGCCGTGATGCCGGCGACCTTCGAGTCGCGCGCCTGAGCGCGGGCGGCCGGCTCGGCGGCCTGTGCCTCGAGGTTCGACCAGGCGAGCAGGCGCATCACGTCCGGGTTCTGCATCGCGAAGTCGAAGACGCGGCCGGCCTGGGCGGGCAGGTCGTCGGGGGTGGGCAGCACCGCTCCCGAGTACACCCGGGAGAGGTGATTGTCGAGGACGGTGGTGAACAGCGTCTCCTTGTTCTCGAAGTAGACGTAGATCAGGTTCTTGTTGCACCCGGCCGTCTTCGCGATGCGGTCGACCCGGGCACCCGCCACGCCGTACGCGGAGAACTCCGCCATCGCCGCCTCGAGGATCCGCTCCTTGGTCGCCTCGGCCTTGCCCATCGGTGCACCCCTTCTCTCGATGCCTCAGCCTAACCATTGACTAACCGGTTAGCTGGTCCTAGGCTGCTTTTGGGTAACCAGTTAGTCAATTATCAGAAGGTGTGACATGACCTCGACTCTTCCCGGCGGCGCGCTGCGGCTCGCCGACGACCTGACCCTCGGCCGGATGGGGTACGGCGCGATGCAGTTGGCCGGCCCCGGTGTGTTCGGCCCGCCGAAGAACCACGACGAGGCGATCGCCGTACTGCGAACCGCCGTCGAGCTGGGCATCAACCACATCGACACCAGCGACTTCTACGGGCCGGTCGTCACCAACGAGCTGATCAAAGAGGCCCTGCATCCGTATCCCGACGACCTGCACATCGTCACCAAGGTCGGTGCCCGGCGCGGCGACGACGCCACCTGGATCCCGTCCCTGGAGCCCGAAGACCTGAAGGCGCAGGTCCGCGCGAACCTCGACCACCTCGGTCTGGACGTTCTCGACGTCGTCAACCTGCGCGCGCCCGGGCATGAGCAGACCACGGATGTCTCGCTGGCCAAGGAATTCACCGCACTCGCCGAATTGCAGCAGGAAGGACTGATCAGGCACCTCGGCCTGAGCGGCGTCTCCGATGTCCAGCTCACCGAGGCACAGGCGATCGCCCCGGTCGTCACTGTGCAGAACCTCTACAACGTCGCCAATCGCTCCGACGACGCTTTGGTCGACCGCTGTGCGGTCGAGGGCATCGCGTACGCGCCCTTCTTTCCGCTGGGCGGCTTCACGCCACTGCAGTCGGACACCCTCGCCAAAGTCGCCACCCGCCTCGGCGCCAGCCCGCAACAGGTAGCCCTCGCCTGGCTCCTGCACCGCTCACCGACCATCGTCCTCATCCCCGGCACCTCGTCGGTCACCCACCTCCACGAAAACTTCGCTGCCGCCTCCCTCACTCTCCCCGAAGACGCCATCACCGAACTAGATGCCATCGGCAAGTAACTGGCCACAGTTGCAACAACCTGCAAAACAAGGCGTTTGCAGCAATGTGCAATGCGGTTGGGCTATCGCGGCAGGCGCTCCGTTCATAGCTTCGAGCTGTCAACTTTCCAGCTCGAGGAGATGGCATGAAGAGTTTTCGCAAGGTCGCATCGGCGCTGGCAGTGCTGCCGCTGGCTATCGGAGGACTGGTCGCTTCGTCCGGAGCGGCTTCGGCGTCGGTAGTCGTGGGTCCGGGCCAGCGAGGGCACACGTGCAGCGGCTACAAGTACGCGGATTCCACCCACACCCGCTACTGGCAGACCTGTGCCTGGGTTGATCTCGGGCATGTGTTCTTCACGGTCGACTTCGGCAATTCCAGCAACTTCGAATGGGATCCCTGGTCGACCTACGAGGACTACATCTCGTCCGGCGTCCCCAAGACCTGCGTCGACGGGCACGAGACGAACTTCACGGTCCCCGCTCATTCGACGTCGCACACCTTGCCGGACCATTGCTGGATCCCGCGGGCGAAAGGCGCCTACGCCTCTGTCGGCAAGGTTTGGTACAACAGCTCCCAGACCAGCCCTGTGGAGCAGCACAGCCCGACCCTTCAGGTCCTGGGCTAGACGGTGAGGCCGCCACCCCGGAACATCTGGGCCGGGGTGGCGGTTGGGACGGGTGTGCATGGTGAATACAAGGTGCCCGGTGGGAAGTTGGTTGTCGCGGATCTCGACGTGGTCGGGGAGGTGGTGCGGCGGGGGCGGATCAGCGGGGACTTCTTTCTCGAGCCGGATGATGCGCTGGAGCGGATCAACGCGGCGCTGGCCGGCGTACCGGTGGGGGCTCCGGTGGCGCAGATCGCTGCCAGGGTGCGCGGTGTGCTCGGCGACGGGGTCGAGATGGTCGGGTTCTCGCCCGAGGCGGTGGCGGTCGCCGTACGGCGTGCTTTGACCGGTGCCTCGGCGTGGACCGATCACGCGTGGGAGTTCGTCCACGACGTACCACGGGAGCCGGCGCTGCAGATGGCGCTGGACGAAGTGCTGGCCGAGCAGGTCGGATCGGGGGAGCGGGCGCCGACGTTGCGGATCTGGGAGTGGGCCTCGAACGCGGTGATCATCGGCAGCTTCCAGTCGCTGGCCAACGAGGTCGACCTGGCCGGCGCCGCCAAGCACGACGTGACGGTGGTACGCCGGATCAGCGGCGGCGGCGCGATGTTCGTCGAACCCGGCAACACGATCACCTACTCGCTCTACGTGCCCGAGTCGCTGGTGTCCGGGCTGTCGTTCATCGACTCGTACGCCTTTCTCGACGACTGGGTCGTCGGCGCGCTGAACGAACTGGGCATCGCCGCGACGTACCAGCCGATCAACGACATCACCTCGCCCGCCGGCAAGATCGCGGGTGCCGCGCAGAAGCGGTTCGCGGGCGGCGCCGTCCTGCACCACGTGACGATGGCGTACGACATGGATGCCACCAAGATGCTCGAGGTACTGCGGATCGGCCGCGAGAAGATGTCCGACAAGGGCACCAAGAGCGCCAACAAGCGGGTCGATCCCTTGCGCAGCCAGACCGGTCTGGAGCGTGCCGAGGTGATCAAGCGTCTGGTCGGCACCTTCGCCAACCGCTACGGCCTCGACGACGCCACGATCGACGACGAGACGGTCGCCGAAGCGCAGCGCCGGGTCGAGTCGAAGTTCGGCACCGAGGAGTGGCTCACCAGAGTCCCCTGACCCGTACGCCGGTACGCCGGTTACCGGGAACGGGCAGCGTTCGTTGCCCGTTCGGGCAAGACCTGGTGGGTGCGGCGCGGCTACCGTTCGAGGTATGGCTGACCGGCCGCGCCGTGTCCAGGACGCCCGTGCGACCAAGCCGGTGGCCGGGCGGCACCAGCCTGCGCCCGCACCGCCGGAACACGAGCTGGCCCGGCTCCAGCGGCAGGTCGGCAACCGGGTGGTGGCCGACTTCGTCACCTCGCTGGCCGTGCAGCGGCTCAAGGAGGGTGACGGACCCTCGCACGACGTCGGTGTGATCCAGCAGCAGCTGAACCTCGTCAGTGGCGTGGCCCGGCTCGCGATCACGGGCCGGTTCGATCCGGAGACGACCGCGGCCGCGAAGGCGTTCCAGCGCAAGCTGATCGCCGAGAAGGTGGCCGGTGTCGTCGAGGACGGCATCGTCGACGGGGTCACCCACGCTCAGCTGAAGTCGCGGGCTCCGTCGGTCACGATCAGCGGGACCGACACGGTCGTCGTCGGGCCGGGCAACACCCAGGTTCCGCTCAATCCCGCGCTCGGAACGCACAAGCAGCTGCAGGCCGGTGCGAAGGGGGTGGCGGTCAAGGAGCTGCAGGACCGGCTCAACCACAGTGGCGCCACGACCGGCAAGAAGCTCGTCATCGACGGCATCTTCGGGACCAAGACCGACGCGGCGCTGAAGGAGTTCCAGACCAGCGTCAAGGTGGCCGCGAACGGCGTTGCGGACCCGGGGACCTGGGCGAAGCTGGAGACCGCGGGTGCCGCGGGCCAGGGGCACGTCGAGTTCGACTGGCGCGAGGAGGTGGAGGGGGTGAAGAACGTGGGGCTGCGCGCGGCGTACGACTGGAAGCTGTCCAAGACCGCGCTGTCGATCAGCGTCGGCATCACCTTCACCAAGAAGCAGGCCGGGGTCGACGCGAAGATCAGCCAGTGGCTGAGCGACATCAAGGAGATCTGGAGCACGTTCAAGGCCGTCAACCACAGCGACCCGAAGAAGAAGAGCATGAACCTCGACTTCAAGGCTGTTCGCGGTGGGGGCGACCATGCCGTCGACGTGTTCAGGTTCGATCCGGCGCTGCCGAAGAAGCAGCGCGGAGACAGCCGGTCGAACTCGGGCACCTGGTACACGATCGATCCGCGGCGCTCGATGGCGCCGCACGAGTTCGGTCACCTGATCGGGCTGGCCGACGAGTACAACCGGACCGAGGACCACTACGTGGCGACCACCGGTGAGGAGCCCGACGTGGCCGACCCGGCCGGCGTGGCCGCGGACGGCACGAAGCTCGCCACGAACATCAAGGCCAACCTGCCGCTGACCGACGTACTGGCTGCCCCGATCGCGGCCAGCGACGACAAGCGCTGGGGCGCGAAGCTGGCTGCCGTCGTGAACGGCGCGCTGGGGGAGAAGCAGGGTGGATTCTCCCGGTTCGTGGCGCAGCAGTACGCGAAGGCGAACGCGGGCGCGTCGGTCTACAACGACATCCAGGCGGCGTTCAACGCGAAGGCGGTCACCGGGTTCCAGGAGAACTTCCGGCTCGCGGTCACGCCGTTCCTCTATTCCAACAAGAGCCTGATGGGGACCATGGAAACCACACCGGCCAAGGGCGGCGGCGGTCTGAAGGCCGCCGACCACGAGCACCCGATCGAACCGCGGCACGTGCAGCCGTACGTGAACCTGCTGGCGCGGGAATGGACCCTGCAGACCGGTGCCGCGGACGTCTGGAAGCCGGAACGCCGATGACCGTGCGACTGACGCTCAGCAACTACGGCTCGTCGACGCTGGAGATCGGGCTGGTCGTCGACGACGACGGCCATGTCACCGGCTGGCAGACCTCAGGGTGGCGGGTCGGCCGGTTCGCCCGCGACCTGACGGCAAAGGAACGTACTGCGCTCGCGCACGCCCTGGAATCGGCCCGAGCCACCGCCGCCTCCGCAGCAGCCGCGACTGCTGAACCTGGGCCGCCGGCGGCACGGGCCTCCAGCGGATCGACCGAGCAGTTGGTTGCCGACGGTCTGCCCGACGCCACCTTCGCCTCGAACGCGAACCCGCCAACCGGGTACGAAGACCTGATCCGCGTACTACGTGCCATCCGCGAAGATCTCGCTGATTTCCCGTCGGCAGCGATCGAACTGACCGTCGCCGGTACGCCGGTCCGCGTCGCGCTCCGGCACGTCGGCGACGAGCCGATCGGCGTACGCACGGCAGGCGAGCTCCGGATCGAGGCGCTCGTCTATGACAAGGACTACCTGATCGTCGACCGGAAGCTGCAGACGGTCGAGCCGCCTGAACTGGACGGTGCTGTGTCTGCCGGGTGGGAGTTCGCGCTCGTCGGTCGGTGGTCGTTGCCCAAGGCACCCAAGGGTGGGTTCTCGAACATCACGGTGGGTCCGCTGCGGGTCGACTCCGTCGGTGACGGGGTCTTCCGGAAGACCGAGTTCAGTTGGGGGACCGAATGACCGGTGCAGGGAAGTCGATCGAGTCGGTGCTGGACGCAGTACAGGCTCCCGGCCGTACTGCGCTGCGGCTGTCCGCGTCGCCGTTGTGGGACCGGCAGCGGGCCTTCTACGACCGGGGCGCACCGGAGATCTGGGGCGGCGGCGACGTACCGCACGGCATCACCGGCAACCCGCGGATCGCGAACACCTATGCCCGGATCGCACTGGAGTTCCTCCGCACCTCAGCGGTTCCCGACACCGCCGATGCGGAGGACGTGCCGCACCTGGTCGAGTTCGGTGGTGGGACGGGGCGGTTCGCCTATCTGTTCGTCCGGCAGTTGCGGGCGCTCGCTCCCGGTCTGCGGTTCACCTACGTGGTGACCGACTTCGCGGCCGAGCGGGTGAGCGCCTGGGCCGCCCACCCGTCGTACGGGCCTCTCATCGAGGAGGGTCTGATCGATTTCGCCGTCCTCGACGCCGATCGGCCCGGTCCGCTGGAGTTGCTCGTCTCCGGCCGGACCATCGGTCCCGGATCGCTGCGCGCACCGGTGATCGGGATCGCCAACTACGTCTTCGACACCTTGCGCCACGACTGCTTCGCCATCCACGGCGGCGACCTGCTGGAGCTCAAGGTGGCAGCCGAGGAAGAGTCGATCGAGTGGGAGACCGGCCCGTGTGAGCCGATCGGTGCGGACCTCGCCGCCGTCCTCGACCACTACCGGGAGTGGCTCGACGACACCGCGGTACTCGCGCCGGTCGGCGGGATGCGCTGCCTCGAGTTCCTCGCCGGGCTGACCGCGGGATCGAGCCTCGCGATCGTGGCCGACAAGGGTCACCGCACCCGGGCGGAGCTGTGCTCCTCGGCGACTCCGGCGGTGGTGTTCCACGGCAGCGCGTTCTCGCTGATGGTCAACTTCGACCTGCTGGCCCGCTGGGTACGACGGCGTGGCGGCGTCGGCATCCTGCCCGCCGAGCCGGCGAACAGCCTGGTGGTCGGAGCCTTCGTCCAAGGCCCGATGGCCGAACCGGAGCGGTTCACCGCCTGGGTTCAGGACCAACTGGTCGATACCGGTCCGGACAACACGTTCAGCCTGCGCCCCCTCCTCGGTACGGCGGCTTCGCTCTCGCTCGAGGCGATGCTGGCGAGCCTGCGGCTGTCGCGCTGCGATCCCACCTTGCTGATCGAGTTCCTGCCGGCGTTACTGGACGTGCTCCCGGGTGCGCCTGAGGTGACCAAGCTGGAGCTGCAGCGGATCCTCGGCCAGGTCTGGGACAACTACTTCCCGATCGGCGAACCGATCGACCTGGCGCTGTGCCTGGGGTTGCTGCTGTCGGCGATCCAGCGCTTCGCCGAGGCGATCGAGTTCCTCGAGCTCTCGGTCAAGGAGCATCCCGACAGCGCACCGGCGGCGTTCTCGATGGCGATCGCGCGGCGCGGGATGCGCGATCTGCGGGCGGCCCGGGAGTCCGTGGAGCGAGCGCTCCAGCTCGAGCCCGGGTTCTCGGAGGCGCGCTCGTTGCGAGCCATGCTCGCCGAAGAGCTCGCCGGGGCGTGCTGATGTTCCGCGAGGTGCTCGGCTTCCTGGCGGCCGACGGCTGGCCGGTCGCACCGGACAGCTTCGACGGCGTTCCGTGCATCCGGACCCGGTTCATCGGCACCGACGACGCCTGGGACTGCCGGGCCCGCCCGTACGACCCGTTCGGACAGCTCGCGTTCGAGTCGGTCCTGCCGCTGACCGTCGGCCCTGAGCAACTGGACGCCGTCACCCAACTCGCCGTACGGGCGAACTGGCGGCTGCTGACCGGCGCGTTCCAGCTCGACCTCGACAGCGGCGAGCTCGTCTTCCGGACGATGGTCTTCCTGTCCGACGGGGTCGAACTGCCCGAGCCGCTGTGCCGTGGGCTTGTCTACAGCAACGTTCTGACCGTCGATCGTTGCCTGACCGAGTTCAAGGCGGCCGCCGCGGGCGACGACCCGCTCCAGGCGTACGAGCGGCTCGCGCTCTGAGCCGATTGCGCCGGCGACGACGGGGTACCTGGGCGGCAGGTGGAAAGGAGAAAGGACATGCCTGCTGGTTCGAACAAGAAGCGCGAACGGCAGTACGAGCACATCAAGGCCGGACTGAAGGAGCGTGGCCGCAGCGAGGACGTGGCTGAAGAAATCGCCGCCCGCACGGTCAACAAGGAACGCGCCCGCGCCGGCGAGGCGAAGGAGTCGAGCCGGAGCTCGACCCACGACATCTCCTCCAGCCGCCGCGGCGGCCTGCGGTCGCACAGCGGCTCGAAGGGCCGGACCAAGGCGCAGCTCTACAACGAGGCCAAGCAGAAGAACATCAAGGGCCGCTCGACCATGAACAAGGCCGAACTGGCCAAGGCGGTCGGCAGGTAGCTCGACCCCCCAGTACGCCGTACCGCCGGCCACGGCCGGCGGTACGTGCACGTTCTGCTACCTCACCACTACGCATTCACGCCTGGCGGGTGGGGACGTTCTTGACGAACGTTTTGCGCGGGTGGTGAAACACTTGCGGGTCTCCCGGCGATAGAGCCAGTGGGGAGAGGAGCTCTGACAGTGCTGGGGACCGACGTCGCACGACGGCTGATCGCGCTGCTCCGGATCGTGGAGCGGACGGCTGGTGACCACGCGGACGTGGTCACCGACGACGCGCTGCTCGACGCATGGTTCGGGCGCCGGGCGCCCGGGATCCAGCCGGAAATCCCCTGACCCGGCCGGCGCCGAACAGTAACACCGAAGTTATGCATGGAGTGCTGCGGGAGCGGCCCCGAGCATGCATCATATGAGCGTGGATCGCTCCAGCGACGTGGGCTCCCCTGGTATCGAGACCTGCCTGGAGACCGACGTGCTCAACCCCGCAGAGTTTCCGACAGCCGACGCCTTCGCGCGGCTGGCGACGGAACTGCACGACTCCGACGGCGTCACCGAGACGGTGGACGCGGTCGTGGAATTCGCCCTGCGGGCGCTGAACTGCAGTCACGCCGGCGTGATGTTCGTGGTCCGCGGTGGCCGGCCGGAGATCGCGGCGGTCAGCGATCCGGTCATCACGACCGTCTACGAGTTCCAGATCGAGGCCGGCGAGGGCCCGATGATCGATGCCCTCAGCAACGGAGTGGTCGTGCACGTGCCGGACGCGAAGCGCGATCCGCGCTGGCCGCGCTGGTCCGAACTGCTCAGCGGACTGGGGATCCACTCCGTGCTGCACCTTCCGCTGGTGGTCTCCGACCGGACCGGTGGCGTCCTCAGTGTGTACAGCACGATGCCGGACGCGTTCAGCACCGACGACGAGGCGGTCGCGCACATCCTGGCCCGGCACGCGGCGGTGGCGGTGGCCTCGGCGCGCGAAGAGGCGAACCTGGCCCAGGCGGTCGACGCCCGCAAGCTGATCGGGCAGGCGATGGGCATCTTGATGGAGCGCTTCGACCTGGACGCCGACCGGGCCTTCGAGGTGCTCCGGCGCTACTCGCAACACGGCAACATCAAGCTCCGCGAGGTCGCCCAGCAACTCGTCGACACCCGGAAACTCCCGCGCTCCTAGCACCTCGTACCGCGGTCAGGCTGGGTCAGCCGGGGCTCTTCGAGTTGTCCTTCTCGGGTTCGTTGCCCCAGCGGCCGCCGCCCTCGCCGCGCATCTCCATCGACAGCGCCATCACCGTCGCCCGCGCGATGCTGCTGATGCCGAAGTAGCCGAGGCTGTACGGCTCGATGAGCGCGCCCGCTTCCCAGTACGGAACGCGCTGGGCGCCGTACTTGACGTAACGGACCGCGGGCTCGTCACCGGCCTTCACCCGGGCGGCGCACTGGGTGCAGGACGGCACCCTGCGCGTTCCACCGCTCGACGGCGTCCATTGGATGTCGAGGACCGACGGGCCGTGCTGCGGATTGAAGAAACAAGGCGACCGGCGCTCCGGTACCGGCTGCCCCGCGACGCGGGCCCGGACGCAGGAGAGCGCGTACCGGCCTTCCGCCAGCGCGTCGACGACCGCACTGATCGCGTCGGGGGTCTGCAGGTGCGCGACCCGGCGGCCGGCGGACTCGTAGGAGTCGAGCGCGCGCTGGTAGTCGTGCCTGGTGTCCACATCGAGTTCGCGGCCGGCGACGACGAGATCGAGGCGGCCGAGTTCCTCACCGAACTCGGTGACGTCCTCGTCGGCGACCTTGCGGATCTCCGCCAGTTCAGCCGCGTCCGACCGGCGAACTGCTCGTCGGTCCCACAGATAACGCCCCGCCAAAGCGGCACCGCCGCCCCCCAGCAGGAACACCAGCCACTCCATCCACCGATGGTATCGGCGGCCTTCCCCGCGAGCACGAGGTCAGCGTGCCGCCCAGCGTGGATCGCAGGCCGCGCGGACCAGTGGCCGATCGTGATGTCGTCGAGGTACAGGAAGTTCGCCCGGGCTGCCGGAACCGACCAGATAAGCGGTGACGCTGGTGCTGCCAATTGGTGCGGTGACCTGAGCGGTCGCCTGTTGCCACGTCGACGTGAGCTCGGGCAACGCCACCTCATCGGCCTGGAGAAGGTTGCCGTTGGCATCGAGCCACTTCATCTGGACCCCGCAGAAGGTGCCGGCGCACGGGTCGTGCACCCAGTTGGCCGTCACCCGGGCCCAGAGCACGTCCCAGAACTTCTCGGAGCCTGGCCCGGGAGCGGTACGGTCACAATGAATTCGATCGGCGTCGCAGGGTGGGTCACACCGACGGCCGGCGTTCGTGGGTACCCTTGCGGGCGCCGCTTGCCGGCCGGCCGACTGGATAGGAGACGATGTCCACCGTGACCTCACGACGTACCCAGGACTCTCAGCCGCGGTCGGCGCCGACAGAGGTCGATCCGGCCGTCGCGAGCCTGAGTGTGGGCCTCGGTGGTGTGGCCGGCCGGTTCGCCCGGCTCGGTGGCTCGTGGTGGACGCCGCTGCGGATCGCGCTCGCGGTCTGCACGATCACCTTCGCGCTCGGCGTACTGCAGAAGGCGCCCTGTATGGCGAACGGCTGGGACCGGCAGGACTGGCGGCCGTTCAAGGCGCTGTGCTACTCGGACATCGGCTACCTCTACCAGGAGCGCGGCTTCGCCGAGGGCAACCGGCCGTTCCTCGACACCGGCAACTACCCGGTCCTGGAGTACCCGGTGCTCACCGGTGGGTTCATGGAGGTCGCCGCGAAGATCACCTGGCAGATCACCGGTGATCCGAAGAAGGACCTCACCCCGGAGCAGAAGCGCGACACAGCAGGCGTCTTCTTCGTCGTGAACGTCGTGCTGCTGTTTCTCTGCACGCTGCTGCTGGTCGGCCTGACCGTCGGGACCGCGCGTGGCGTCGCCTCCCGCCCCGGCGCGGCGCGCGGGCAGCCGCTCGACGCCCTGTACGTCGCGGCCGCCCCGGTGCTGGCCTTCACCTCGACGATCAACTGGGACCTGTTCGCCGTCGTTCTCACGGCCGGCGCGATGTACGCGTGGTCGCGGGGCAAACCGATCTGGTTCGGCATCCTGCTCGGGCTCGGGACGGCGGCCAAGTTCTACCCGTTCCTGCTGCTCGGCCCGCTGCTGATCGTCTGCCTCCGGGGCCGGAAGCTGTGGCCGTGGTTCCAGGCGACGGTGGCGGCGATCTTCGCGTGGGGTGTGGTGAACGCGCCGATCTACCTGCTGGCCAAGAACGAGTGGATGTCGTTCTGGGTCTTCAACGACGAACGCGAGAGCGACTACGGCTCGATCTGGTACGTGCTGAAGCTGGCCAAGCACGAGGTCACCGACGTCAACCAGCTGAACATCGTCGTCTTCGCCGGTCTGTGCCTGTCGATCGCGATCCTCGGGATGATGGCGCCGCGACCGCCCCGCTTCGCGCAACTCGCGTTTCTGGTGGTCGCCGCGTTCCTGCTGGTCAACAAGGTGTACTCACCGCAGTACGTGCTGTGGTTGTTGCCGCTGGTCGCGCTGGCCCGGCCGAGGTTGCGCGACTGGCTGATCTGGCAGGCCTGCGAGTCGTTCTACTGGATGATGGTCTGGCTGCATCTGGCGCAGTTCCTGGCGCCCGGGCAGCCGGAGGCGCCGGACAAGATCTACTGGTTCGCGGTGATCCTGCGGATGGCCGGCACACTGTGGCTGATGCTCGTGGTCAGCCGCGACATCCTGCTGCCCGAGAAGGACCCGGTCCGCCAGGGCGACCTGGTCGACGACCCCAGCGACGGCGTCGTCTCCGATCTTCCACCGCGTCAACTGGATCCTGCGCACGCCTGAGAGAAAGAGAGGCGGGGGAGGGGCCGGCAGCTGGATCCGGCCCCATGCCTGACCTGGCGACGCCGCTACAGGTTGAGTTTGGTTACGTCGAGGTTGCCGCCGCTGATCACGGCGGCGGTCAGGCCGGGCAGCTCGACCTTGCCTTCGAGGAGGGCGGCGAAGGAGGCGGCGGCGGCCGGTTCGAGGGCGAGTTTGGTGCGGGACATCACCAGCCGGGTCGCCTCGATCAGCGCGGCTTCGCCGACGCGGACCACCTGATCGACGTACCGCTGGATGATCGGGAAGTTGTGCGTCCCGCAGACCGGCGCCGCGAGTCCGTCCGCGACCGACTTCGCCGTGGCGAGCTTCTGCGGTGCGCCCGCTTCGAGGCTGCGGCTGACCACATCGGCGGTCTCCGGCTCGATGCCGATCACCCGGACGGTGGGCTCGAGCAGCTTGATTCCCAGCGCGATGCCGGAGATCAGACCGCCACCGCCGACCGGCACGAGCACCGTGTCGAGGCCGGGGGAGTCGGCGAGCAGTTCGAGGGCGAGGCTGGCATGCCCGGTGATCACGTCGAGATCGTCGAACGGATGAACGCCGGTCAGCCCCCGCTCGTCCCGGATCGACTCGTACGCCGCGATCAGGTCGCCCTCGACGAGTTCCACCCGCGCGCCGTACGCCCGGGCCGCGTCGATCTTGGCCGGTACGGCGGTCTTCGCCATCACCACGGTCGCCGGTACGCCGGCGTCGCGGGCCGCCCAGGCGAGCGCGCCGGCGGCATTCCCGGCGGACACGGTGACGACGCCGCGCTCGCGTTCGCCGGCCGTCAGCTGGAGGGTCTTGTGGAGCAGCCCACGCACCTTGAAGCTGCCGGTCTTCTGGAACAGCTCGGCCTTCAAGCTCAGCCGGGCGCCGAACAACTCGTCGAGCGCGGACGAGGTAACCATCGGCGTACGGTGGATCCGCCCGTGCAGTCCGGAGGCTGCGCGGCGAATGTCCTCTAGGGTCGGCATACTCCGACCCTAGTGGCCCCCATTCGTCGGCCGGCCGTTGGTCAGCTCAGGCGGCCGGCGACGGCGGTGGCGAGGTGGGTTGCGGCAGCCGGGTGCTGGGGGAAGAAGAGGTAGGGCTCGATGAGTTCGAGTTCCATCAGCAGGAAGCGGCCGGCCGCGACGACGCCGTCGACCCGGGCGTAGACCGGCGGGGTCCGGCTGTCGACCGCAGCCAGTACGGCGTCAGCAGCAGCCCGTACTGCGGGCGCCGGGTCGGCCGGGGTCGCAGTACCGCCGAAGTCGTCCTGCACCCGGTAGTCACCGTCGGCAGGCCGCTTGAGGACCGCGTGGCTGAACTCGCCGTCGAGGTAGATCAGCGACCACTCGCCCTCGGACTGGATCTCCGGCAGGAACGGCTGCACCAGGTAGACGTCGTCCGGCAGTTCGCCCATCGCGGCGTCCAACTCGCCCGAACCGGCCAGACCGCGGACGGTGTTGCGCGCGCTGGCGCTCACCGTCGGCTTGATCACGATCTCCTGGCCGTTGAGCCCGGCGACCACCTCGCGCAGGCACGCACCGGCAGCCACCTGTGACGGCACGATCGCGACGCCGCGCTCGCGGAGCTCCAGCAGGTACCGCTTGTCGCCGTTCCAGCGGACCAGGTCGCTGTCGTTGAGCACCGGTACGCCGGCCTTGTCGAGCTGGCCCAGCCACTCGGTGAACTCCAGGTAGCGGGTCTGGTAGTCCCAGACCGACCGGAGCAGCACACCGTCGTACGCCGACCAGTCCACCGACGGATCGGCCCACACCTGAACGACCGGGTCGAGTCCCGCGGTCCGGAGCGCTGCCAGCAGCGGCAGATCGTCGGCGTGCAGGTCCGCGTGGTCGGCGGAGGTGGCCAGAGCAATGCGTGTAGTCACGCCGATCAGTGTCGGAGCGCTTCGACCGGGACGTCAAACTCTCTTCCGGCGTTCGGACGGTGACGCAGTGCGACCGTGGTGACCACGACAGCGGCCGCGGCGAGATGAATCAGCCCTTGCCGCACGTCGTGCCCGAAGCTTGCGTAGGCCAGGTAGGCGGCGACAGGAACGACCAGCCATTCGAGTCGCCCGGCGAGTACGGCGAGCGCGATCAGGGGCAGCCCGTACCACGGGTAGGTGGGCGTGGTGATCAGCAGCGCGGCGCCGTACAGCCAGCAGCAGGTGACCGCGATCGGCTCGCGGCCGTGCCGGTGGATCGCCAGCACGGCCAGGCTCACGGCCAGCACACCGGCGGCGAGCTGGCGAGCCTCAGGAGGCAGCACCAGCGCGAGAATCGCCGATCTCGAGCTGCCGTCGGAGAACCCTTCCTGGGTCAGGTAACCGGGCAGGAAGCCGACCACCAGAGTGCCGGCGGCCAGCAGATGAGGGAGGTACGACGCCACGAAGGTGCCCACGGCAACCAAGGGTGTGTGCAGTCGGCGAGAGGTGAAAGCGGGGAGCAGGAGGAGCGGCAGCAGCTTGACGCCGGCAGCCGCGCCGAGCAGTAGTCCGGCAACGACCGGTTTGCGCCTGGCTGCTGCGATGACGGCGGCCACGATGAGCAGGGCGGCCAGGACGTCTATGTGGGCAGCACTTCCAGCTTCCAGAGCGACTATCGGTGACCAACCCCACATGGCCGCCCAGCGCGGATCGCGCCCGCGACGCCGTAGTTCCACGGCGAGTAGCGCTGTGAGTACTACGGCGAGCAGCGCGGCGGCCAACTGGAGCCCTAGGGTCCCTGCGGACCAGGGGGTGACCAACGCGACTGCGGTGAAGAAGGCTTGCGCGACAGGCGGGTAGATGGTCGGCACGCGCGGGCGGTTGATTCTCGTACGTGGGTCGTCGGTGGAGAGTGCAGTCACCGCAGCGGCGTCGTGGGGCACGCGCGGTGGACCGACTACGCCTGACTTGTCGGTGGGGGAGAGGCCGGGGAAGAGCACCGGATCGCGTAGCCGAGCGAGGGCGTCGTCCAGCGGGACGTGTGAGTACGGCGAGCTGCCGGAGAGCTGGACGCGGCCGTCCCAGGCATAGCGGTACGCATCGGTGCTGGTGATGGGTGCGGTGGTGAGGCCGGGTAGCTGGCAGAGCGCCGCAACGGCGACGACGTACAGGATCGGGTGCTTGCCTGGCGGCTGTCTGGTGATCAGCCAGACGATTGCTGCGACTACTGCGAAGGCTGTGCAGAGGACAAGGTTGGGCCACCAGTTGGCCGACTCAGCGGCGATCACGCCGGCACTGATGCCTGCTGCGAGTAGGCCGCCTGTGACGAGTTTGGCGGTCATCGGCGGGCGGCTCTCAGTGGAGTCGAGGCGACAGCGGTGCTGCAGCGACGGAAGGTGAGGAAGGCGCGGTCGTCGGCACGCCAGTCCTCGGTGGCGAGGAGATCCGCGGCCAGCGCGTACCGCAGTACGGCACGGCTGCCTACCCTTGCCCAGGGCAACGGATGCGAGCGGCGGCTCGCGCTGCGCAGCACGATGGGTGCGGTGTCGTCCAGGTCGTCGTCGGGATCGACCTCGACGAGTACCAGTCCGTCCGGCCGGACCAGTTCGGCACAGCGACGGAGCAGCGCCTCCGGCGCGCCGCCGATGCCGATGTTGCCGTCCATCAGCAGCACGGTGCCCCACCGGCCTTCACCGGGTAGCGGTTCCTGCACGGGTCGCCGCAGGGCCGGTGCACCTCGTTCGTTCGTCAGCATGACCGCCTGGGCGGAGATGTCGACGCCGAGCGCCGGGACACCCCGCTCTGCCAGGGCGGTGACGATCCGGCCGGGACCGCAGCCGATGTCCAGTACCGGTCCCTCGCAGCGGCTCAGGGCCAAGCGGTCCACCGCATCGGCGGGCGCCTGCCAGCGGTCCACCGCTGACAGCGACGCGACTGTGCGTCCGTCGCTGCCGGTGGCAACGACCGGTGCGCCCTCCAGCGCCTTGTCGAAAAGCAACGAGGGGTGCGCCGTGTGCTGCAGTCGCCGGTGCAAGCGGGACGTCCGCAGCTCGGGGTAAGCCATCGCCAGTGCGGCGGCGTCGGCAGGCGTATCCATGTCCCGCAGTGTCGGCAGCAGCAGGACGCTGTAACCCAGTGACTGCAGTCGGGCCAGCTGATCGGCGCCGGTGTGGTCGGTGGACATCGGTACGCCGAGCAGCGCACGGGAGTCAGGGCGGTGAAGCCCGAGGCACCAGTAGCCGCCGTCCTCGGTCAAGCCGAGCACCGCGTCGTACTCGGTCCAGTCGGCGCGTAGCAACGCCGGTGTCACCTGCGGGGTGTCCATGCCGATCAGCAGCATCGGCGTACCGGCGTACGCGTCCTCGAAGGCGGCAGCGAGTCGTTCGTCGAGGCCGTCACCGCGCTGCGGTACTACGGTGAACCCGGGCGGCGTCGTCGCGGAGGCCCCGTCCAGCGCGAGTACCTTCCGGCGTACGCCGGTGGCGCGTACCGCGGCCAGCGTGTCGGCCAGGGAGGCCCTGGCGAGCGCGGCCGCCTCCGCGGGAGTGAATTCGGTCTGCAAGCGCGTCTTGACCCGCCCTGGCACCGGTTCCTTCGCGATGACGATCAGTGTCCCGGCCGTCATCGACCGAGCACCTTGGTCATGTCCACGACCGCGCGGGCGGCACCCAGCGGCGTACCGGTCACCTTGGAGCGGCCCGAGCGGGGCAGGTAGTCGACGTCCACCTCGGCGATCCGCCAGCCCGCGTCGGCTGCACGGACCACTGTCTCCAACGGGTAGCCCGATCGGCGGTCCACCAGCGCCAGACCGAGCAGTGCCTCGCGCCGGGCGGCCCGCATCGGCCCGAGATCGTGCAGCCGTACGCCGGTACGCCGCCTGATCCGGCGGGACAGCTCCGCGTTGGCGAGACGCAGGTGCCACGGCCAGGCGTCGCGCGAGACCGGTCGGCGACGACCGAGCATCAGGTCGATCCGCTTGGCCAGTACAGGTGCGGTGACGCGCACGAGCTGGTGGGGATCGAGCGACGCGTCCGCGTCGAGGAAGGCGACCACTGGCGCCGTCGCGGCCTGCAGGCCCGCGTGGCAGGCAGCGCCGTAGCCACGGACGTCGCAGTCGACCACCGTGGCGCCAAGCCGGGCCGCGATGTCCGGCGAGCCGTCGGTGGAACCGTTGTCGACGACAACGGCCCGTACGCCGGCCGGAAGCCTGCCGAGCACCCAGGGCAGGGCAGCGGCTTCGTTCAGGCACGGGAGGATGAGATCGACCTCTGCTGCTGGCACCCTTCGACCGTAGGGAAGATCCGGCCGCGAACGAGCCGGAACGCGGCTACGGATCGCTTACGGCAGGTCATCGGCTGCTCCTGCATGGCGCTTGGCAGCGATCGGAAGATCTACTCTCGTGCCGTGGCTACTCGCGTACTTGTGGTGGACGACGACCCGACGGTGTCCAACGTGGTCTCGGCGTACCTGACGAAGGCCGGGTACGACGCCCGCGTCGTCGCCGACGGCGTACTGGCACTCGAGGTCTGGCAGCAGTGGAAGCCCTCGGTCGTCGTACTGGACGTGATGCTGCCCGGCCTGTCAGGGCTCGACGTGCTCCGCCGGATGCGTGCTGCCGACGACAGCGCGGCCGTGATCATGCTGTCCGCCCGCGGCGAGGAAGAGGACCGGCTGGTGGGGCTGGAGGTCGGCGCCGACGACTACGTCGTGAAGCCGTTCAGTCCGCGCGAGCTGACCCTGCGGGTGCAGGCGATGCTGCGCCGTGAGGAGCGGCTGGGTGGTGTGGACCTCACGCCGACCAAGCTGACCGCCGGACCGATCACCGTCGACACAGCGGCTCGCAGTGCTTACCTGTCGGGTGCCGAGCTGTCTCTGACGCACCGCGAGTTCGACCTGCTCGCCTTCCTCGCCGCACACCCTGGCAAGGCCTACACGAAGGCGGAGCTGCTCCGGCGGGTCTGGGGCTGGGACTTCGGTGACTCCTCGACAGTGACCGTGCACGTCCGCCGGTTGCGGGAGAAGATCGAAGTCGATCCGTCCGACCCGCAGTTGGTGCTCACCGTCCCGCGCACGGGCTACCGGTTCGCGGGGGTGGCCGAATGAACCGCGACACGATGACGATCCTGGCGTTGACCACGCTGTGGACCCTGGTGGTCGCTGCGCTCGGCGGTGCGATCCTGTGGCAGTTCCGGCGTCGCTCCCTGCGGATCACCATGATCGTCGCCGCGCTCGCACCGATGGCGGCCGCGCTGGCCGCAGTACTGCAGAGCGTTCGGGCGATGTTCATCTCGCAGCACGACTCGCTGGTGGTGCTGTGGACATTGGCGTTCTCGGCCCTGCTGGGACTGGCCATGTCGGTGCTGCTGGGGCACTGGATCACGACGGGCTCACGCGATGTCGGGCTTCGCCTGCGACACCTGGGTACGTCGTACGAGCCTGCTGTCGTCGGCAGTAGGGGCAGCGTGCCAGCAGAGCTTGCCGCGCTTACCGATGAGCTGGAGATGACCCGGAAGCGGCTGGCGGCGTCGTCCGAGCGGGAGCGCGCTCTGGAGACCAGCCGGCGAGAACTGGTCGCCTTCATGTCCCACGACCTCCGTACGCCGCTCGCCGGGCTGCGGGCCGTCTCCGAAGGGCTGGAGGACGGGGTGATCGAGGACGTGCCCGGAGCGCTCCGGCAGATGCGGAGCACGGTCGACCGGATGACCGGGCTGGTGGACGACCTGTTCGAGCTCTCGCGGTTGTCGGCCGCGCCGCCACCGCGGCGCAGGTCCGCGGTGAGTCTGCGGGAGTTGGCCGAGGACGTGGCGGGGGAGACGTGTGAGCACGCGCGATCGGAAGGCGTCCTGCTGACCGTGGACGCGCCTGATGGGGACGACCGGCTCGCTGTGCACGGGGACGCGGACGAGTTGACCCGCGCGGTCACGAATCTGGTCGGCAACGCGATCCGGCACACCGAACGCGGCGGGACCGTGCGGTTGTCGGTCGGTCGCGAGTCCGACGGCCGGGTCCGGCTGGCCGTGACCGACGGCTGCGGCGGCATCCCCGACGACGATCTCGAGCGCGTCTTCGACATCGGCTGGCGGGGTGACGAGCAGCGTACGCCGGCGAACAGCAGCACGGCCGGCAGTACGAGCAGCAGTGGCGGTGGTCTGGGCCTGGCGATCGCCCGCGGCGTGGTCGAGTCCCACGAGGGCACCATCGGCGTCACGAACGTTGCCGGTGGGTGCGCCTTCCAGATCGACCTACCGCCGGTCGTCGCCACCCCGTAGCAGGTCGCCACCCCGTAGCAGGTCGGCGATCCCGGTTGCCAGGTCGTAGTCGGGTTTCCAGCTGAAGGCCTCGCGGAGCCGGGCTGAGGATGCCGTGATGTGCCGGACGTCGCCCAGGCGGTAGTCACCCGTGACGACCGGCGACGGACCGCCGTACGCGCTTGCGAGTTCCTCTGCGAGGTCGCCGATCGTGCGCACGGTTCCGCTGCCCACGTTGTACGCGGCGAATGGGGGGCTCTCGTCGAGCGCTCCGGCGGCGGCACCCACGGCACTGGCGATGTCGCGGACGTGGACGAAGTCGCGGCGCTGCCTGCCGTCCTCGAAGACTCGTGGTGCCTCACCGCGGTCCAGTGCGGAGCGGAAGAGCGCAGCGACCCCGGCGTACGGCGTGTTGCGCGGCATCCCCGGTCCGTACACGTTGTGGAACCGCATGGCTGCGACCCGGCCGCCTGTCTCGCGAGCCCAGGCCGCGGCCAGGTGTTCGCCGTTGAGCTTGGTGGCGGCGTAGGTGTTGCGGGGATCGGTCGGAGCCGTCTCGTCGACCAGCCCGGGGCGCAGCGGATCGCTGCAGATCGGGCAGGGTGGCTCGAAGCGGCCGCGGTCGAGGTCCTCGATCCGGCGCGGGCCGGGTGCGACGACTCCGTGCCGGTCGCACTCGTAGCGGCCTTCGCCGTAGACGACCATCGAGCTTGCGTAGACGAGCTTCTGCACTTGGTGCCGGCCCATGGCGCGGAGCAGTACGGCGGTGCCGAGGCTGTTGCTGCTGACGTAGTCGTCCATGTCGTCGAGATCGACGCCGAGTCCGACCTTCGCCGCAAGGTGGATCACCGCGTCGACGCCGCTGAGCGCATGGTCGACGGCTTCGGGGTCGCGGATGTCGCCGACGACCAGGCCTTCGAGCTGCGGCCGGTGGTGGTGCACATCGGGGCGCAGTGAGTCGAGCACGACAATGTCGTGGCCGTCAGCAACTAGTTGGTGGTGGACGTGACGGCCGATGAAGCCGGCGCCGCCGGTGAGCAGGATCCTCACCAGAGGTCCGCCGCGGCCGTGCCGTCCAGTGAGTGTCTGCATTGGCAGTCCTCGTCGGGCTTGGGCAGTTTGCCGATCACCTCGGCCAGTAGTTCTTTGAGGCGCTCGATGCTGCGGCCGAAGACCGCGTAGACCTCTGCCTCCGTCACGCCGTCGCCTGTGGCGATCCCGGCGTCGTGATCGGTCACCACCGCGATGGAGGTGTAGCAGAGCGCCAGCTCCCGGGCGATCGACGTTTCCGGCGCGCCGGTCATGCCCACCACGGACCAGCCCTGCGCCGCGTGCCACCGGGACTCGGCGCGGGTGGAGAACCGCGGCCCGTTGATCACCACCATCGTCCCGCCATCCACGACAGCACCTTCGCCGGACCCTTGTTGGTTGCCAGTGGCAAGCACAACGGCGCGGCCGGTGGGGCAGTAGGGATCGGCGGGAGAGACGTGGACGACCGGGCGGCCGTCGGCGTACACGGTGTGTTCGCGGCCCCAGGTGCGGTCGACGTACTGGTCGGGGACGACGAAGGTGCCGGGGGTGAGCTCGGGTTTGAGGGAGCCGACGGCGCACGGTGCGACGACCTGGCGTACGCCGAGGTGGTGCAGCGCCCAGAGGTTGGCGCGGTAGTTCACCTGATGGGGTGGAAAGCGGTGGTCCGCGCCGTGCCGGGGGATGAACGCGACCTCGCGGCCGTTCACCTCGCCGATCACGGGAGGTTCGCTCGGCCGCCCGAACGGGGTGTCGAGCTCGACCGGCCGCGCGCCGGACAGGAACGAGTAGAAGCCGGATCCACCGATCACACCGATTTCCGCCATACCGCCGACCCTAGGAGCCGCAGCCGCCTCGACTACCCGATTCGGGCCGACCGTCAGCACTCCGTAATCGCGTCCCGACGAACAGGAGGTGCGTGCGCCGACGCTCTGGCTCCAGGCTCAGCGGGGCGCCGGCGAGGTGTGCGCGCCCGGTCGCCGGCTCGATGCTCATCCCGGCGCGGCAAACCGCAGTACCGGTCCTGCCTCCTGTGCGTCGGGACGAGCGCAGTGGTGTGCAATGGGGGTGTGCAGGCGTCGTGGGTGTTGGCCGTGATCGGCGGCTTGCTGTTGTTGCTCGGCGCCTACATGAGCTGGACTGCCGGGCGGCTGGATCGGCTGCATCACCGCGTCGCGACGGCGCGAGCGTCGCTGGAGACCGAGCTGGCGCGAAGGTCCGCCCTGGTCGCCGAGCTGGCCAGTAGCGGCGTACTGGATCCCGCCTCGTCCCTGCTGCTGTTGGACGCGGCGCACCGAGCTCGGACGGCCGGTCCCGAGGATCGCGAGCAGTGCGAGTCAGCGTTGAGCAGGGCGATCGCGGCGACGGGTACGGACGTGGAGCCGTGGGCAGTCGAGCTGGGGGTCGCCATGCGGCGGGTGCAGATGGCGCGGCGGTTCCACAACGACATCGTGGTGTCGACCCGCGACCTGCGGACCCGGAGGCTGGTCAGCTGGTTCCGGCTGGCCGGACATGCGCCGTTGCCGTGCACGATCGAACTGGAGGACGGCAGCTGATGACCGAGGAAGCGTTCGCCGAACAGGTGGAGCGGCACCGGTACGAGTTGCGCGTGCACTGCTATCGGATGCTGGGCTCGTTCGACGACGCCGAGGACCTGGTGCAGGAGACCTTCCTGCGCGCTTGGCGGCGGCGGGCCGAGTTCGAAGGCCGGTCCAGCTTCCGCGCGTGGCTGTACCGGATCGCCACCAACGCCTGCATCGACCAGACCCGCCGACCGCAGCGGGTGCTGCCGTACCAGCTGGAACCCGCGTCCTTCCCAGCTGCGCCGCTGCCCGCGCGCGACGACCTCCCCTGGCTGCAGCCGTTCCCCGACGTACTGCTCAACCCTGCCGAGGAGCCCGACGCAGTAGTCGTACGGCGGGAGACGATCGAGCTGGCGTTCCTGGTAGCCATCCAGCAACTCCCGGCGCGGCAGCGCGCAGTACTGATCTTCAGGGACGTGCTCGGCTGGTCGGCCAAGGAGACGGCCGAGGCAACCGAGCTGAGCGTGGCGGCCGTGAACAGTGCACTGCAACGTGCCAGGCCCGTACTACGGGAGCACCTGCCCGCTCGGCGTACGGACTGGGCGCCTGCCGCGGACCCTTCGGCCGCGGAGAAGGCGCTGTTGTCCAAGTACATGGACGCATGGGAACGGGCGGACCCGGCAGCGATCGGCGCACTGATGCACGAGGACGTGCGGCTCACCATGCCGCCGTACCCGTTCTGGTTCTCGGGACGTGCCGCCGCACACCGCGTCATGGCCGCGAACCTCGAACCCGACGGCAACAGCAACCGCGGCCACTGGCAGTTCATCCCGATCGGCGTCAACCGCCAGCCTGCTTTGGCTGCCTACCTCCGCGCCCCCGGCGACATCGTCTACCGCCCGTTCGGCGTCGACGTCTTCCGCATCGAAGACCACCTGATAGCCGAGATGACGGCCTTCGAACTAACCGACTTCAGCCCCCTCAACCTCCCCAACCAGCTTCCAGCTGAGTACTCCGTGGGCAGTTGAACGTGGTCGAGCCGGCGGTCGCGTAGTACCGGCGGCTATTTGGCGTCCGCGTAGCACTCGACGACGGCGGTGTCGAAGGGGAAGCGGGTGGGGGTGTCGCCGAAGGTGATGCGGCCGGCCAGGTCGGCGGCGGCCTGGATTGCGGCGGCTACCTGGTCGGCTTCGTCGGCGGGGCAGTGGACGATCACTTCGTCGTGCTGGAAGAAGACGAGCTCGGCCTTGAGCGTCGCGATGGACTGGCGGAGTGCGGCCATCATCAGCAGCGCCCAGTCGGCGGCGCTGCCTTGCACCACGAAGTTTCTGGTGAAGCGCCCGCGGGCGCGAGCCCGGCGGCTGTCCTTCTGCGGCTCGTCGACCGGCGGACCTTCCAGCAGCGCGGCGTCGATCGGAGCGCCGTCGGGAGGGCAGGTGCGCCCGAGCCACGTCCGCACGAGCTTGCCCTCCTCACCGGCCCGCGCGGCGTCGTCGACGTACGCGACGGCCTTCGGGAACCGCTTCCGCAGATCGGCGAGATTCTTCAGTCCGTCACCGGACGTCTGCCCGTAGATGGCACCCAGTACGGCGATCTTGGCCTTCGCGCGATCGCCGGAGAACGCCGTGTCCGAGACGGCCTTGTAGAGGTCGCCGGCGTTCCCGGCGACCTCCATCAGCCCGGGGTCGCGGGAGATCGCGGCGAGCACCCGCGGCTCCATCTGCGCGGCATCGGCGACGACCAGCCGCCAGCCGGGATCGGCGATCACGGCCCGGCGGATCACCTTGGGGATCTGCAGCCCGCCGCCGCCGTTGGTGATCCAGCGGCCGGACACCGTGCCGCCGGGGACGAAGCCGGGGCGGAAGCGGCCGTCGTGAACCCAGTCGTTCAGCCAGCTCCAGCCGTTGGCGGTGTAGATCCGGTAGAGCTTCTTGTACTCGATCAGGGGCTCGACCGCCGGGTGGTCGATGGTCTGCAACTCCCACCGACGCGTCGTCTTCAGCTGGTGCCCGGCCTGTTTGAACGCCTTCAGTACGTCGGCCGGCAGGTCGGGGCGCACCCGCCGCCCGAAAGCGGTCGACACCTGGTCGGCGAGCTCGGTCAGCCGGCGTGGCTCGCCACCGCCGGCGAACCGCTCGCCCAGGAGCTCGCTCAGCAAGGCGCGGTGGGCCTCCGCACTCCACGGCAGCCCGGCCCGGTCCATCTCGGCGGCGATCAACCAGCCGGAGGACTCCGACGCGGTGAGCAGCCGCATGCGGTCCGGATACTCCGCTTGCTGGTGGCGGCGCAGTTGCTCGGCGTACACCCGCAGCAGCGCTTCGAACGACAGCGGCTCGGTCTGGATCTCGAACAACGACGACTGCTCGCCGGGGTCGACTCCCCGCAACGGCGGATCGGGCGGCACCGGGGCGCCCGTCATCCGCGCCCACGCAGCCGCGGCCGAATGCGGCTCGCCCAGGCGTCCTTCGTGCCCGAGCAGGAGGGTTTCACTGTTCTCCACGTCGTAGCACCGCTCGACCCGTACGCCGGACGCCAGCAACCGTGGGTAGATCTCAGCAGTGGACCGCCACACCCAGCGACTCACCTGCGGACGCGCTCCGACAGCGGCCGCCAGGTCAGGCTCCCGCACCACCTCACCGGCCGGCTGCCCATCCGGATGCAGCGCGACGAGAACCGCCCCGCCACCCTCCTCCGGCGCAATCGCCCACCGCTCGTCCACACCCCGATCCTCACACCCCCCACCGACATTTGCTCCCGGCAGCTCCCCACGGCATGGGGTGGTAGTCCAGTGGTGTCAGACTGGACTTATGTGGCGGGGGAGTGATCTGGATCCGGCGGACGGGACGAAGACCGAGCAGGTCGAAGCTCTGGTGTTGCGGCGGATCGAGCGGGGAGAGTTGTCGATCGGGTCGCGGTTGCCGTCCGAGCGGGTGTTGTCGGAGCGGCTCGGGCTCAGTCGCGTCACCGTGGTACGGGCTCTGGATCAGTTGCGGTCAGATGGCGTACTGGAGACGAAGCGTGGCTCCGGCACACATGTGCGCCCGCTGGACCGGTTGCTCGACCCGATCGCGCCGGCGTCGACCGTCACCGCAGGGGATCAGCCGATGCTGGATCTGCGGTTCGCCACGACCGCTGCTCCACATGACGTAGCCGAGGTCGCAGCGCAGATCGTGGCCGAGGGATTGCCGCAGGCTATGGGTGGGGACGGCCCACCGCCTGGAGGCTCGCTGGAGCTTCGTACTGCGTTGGCCGAGCGCCTCACCAAGGAGGGTGTGCCGACAGAGCCGGGCCAGCTGACTCTCACCGTCGGCGCGGCCGCCGGGCTGAACGCGGCACTGGCAGGGCTGGACCTGGGACCCGGAGTAGCCATCACCGAGTCTCCGACGTACCCAGCGGCTTTTGACCTTCTCCGCAAGCACCGCCTCGACGTAGTGGGCTGGCCGGCCGGTGTCTGGGACACGGACCAGCTCGCCCACCTGTGCAGGCGGCACAAGCCGAAGGTGATCTACCTGCAGGCGGACAACCACAACCCGACCGGACTGAGCCTGCCGGCCGATCGCCGTACTGCGGTGGTCGAGATCGCCAGACGGTACGACGCTGCTCTGATCAGCGACGAGACCATGCGACCCCTCTGGCTGGCCAGTGGCGACCAGCCCGAGCCGCTGAGCCGCTACCCGCGCACTGTGAGCGTTGGCTCGCTCAGCAAGACCGTCTGGGGCGGACTGCGGGTCGGGTGGGTCCGGACCGGTCGGCAACTGCGCAGGCGCATCAACACCTCGGCCCAGCTCAGCGTTGTCTCGCCCAGTGCACTGGACGACCTACTGGCCCAGGCGATCCTCGGCAGGCTCGACCGGGTGATCTCCCGGCGCAAGACGCGGCTGCGAGCCAACCTGCAGGCACTGGAAGCCGGACTGAAGACGCTGGACGGAGTGGCCTGGGCGACGCCGACCGGGGGAATGACGCTGTGGCTGGAGCTGACCGACGTCCGGGCTCGGCGGGTGCTGGACGCGGCGCGCGAGCAGGGACTGCTGCTGGGTGCCGGGGATCTGTTCACGCCCGACGGTACGGACCGGCGGCACATCCGGATCCCGTTCACCGCTCCACCGGCCACACTGCGCCTGGTCGTCGCCCGCCTCGGCGCCGCGCTGGCCCAGGCTCGCTGACGAAGCGCTCAGTCCAGTTGATCTGAGGTGGACTGAAGATCGCCATACCGTTCGACCTACGCTGGGGACGTGTCCAGCGACCAGGAGGATGTAGTGACCGAGACCCAGAACAGCCCGCAGACCGGTACCGCGAAGGTGAAGCGCGGGATGGCCGAGATGCTCAAGGGCGGCGTGATCATGGACGTGGTCACCGCCGAGCAGGCGAAGATCGCCGAGGACGCCGGTGCCGTCGCGGTGATGGCGCTCGAGCGGGTCCCGGCCGACATCCGCGCCCAGGGCGGCGTCTCCCGGATGAGCGACCCCGACATGATCGACTCGATCATCAGCGCGGTCTCGATCCCGGTGATGGCCAAGGCCCGGATCGGTCACTTCGTCGAGGCGCAGGTGTTGCAGAGCCTCGGCGTCGACTACATCGACGAGTCCGAGGTGCTCACCCCGGCCGACTACGCCAACCACATCGACAAGTGGAACTTCACCGTTCCGTTCGTCTGCGGCGCGACCAACCTGGGCGAGGCGCTGCGCCGGATCACCGAGGGCGCGGCGATGATCCGCTCCAAGGGCGAGGCCGGCACCGGTGACGTCTCCAACGCGACCACCCACATGCGCCAGATCCGCCAGGAGCTCCGCAAGCTGCAGAACCTGCCGGAGGACGAGCTGTACGTCGCCGCCAAGGAGTTGCAGGCGCCGTACGAGCTGGTCAAGGAGGTCGCCCAGGCGGGCAAGCTCCCGGTGGTGCTGTTCACCGCCGGCGGGATCGCGACCCCGGCCGACGCCGCGATGATGATGCAGCTCGGCGCCGAGGGCGTGTTCGTCGGCTCCGGCATCTTCAAGTCGGGCAACCCGGCCCAGCGCGCCGAGGCGATCGTCAAGGCCACGACCTTCTACGACGACCCGGACGTGCTCGCGAAGGTCTCCCGCGGCCTGGGCGAGGCCATGGTCGGCATCAACGTCGATGAGATCCCCCAGCCCCACCGCCTCGCCGAGCGCGGCTGGTGATCAAGGCCCACGGCGCCCGTCGGGCGAACCGATGACGGGTGGCGCGGCGGCAGGGTTGGACGAGCGGACCGGACGGGAGCTGCGCGGGCTCGCCCGCGTGCTGGTCCGGTCGGGCTACGCCGACCGTGCCGCCGTCACCGCCGCCCTCACCGAGGCGGTGACGGAGGATGCGCCCAGCGCGGACCCGGCGACGCTGGTTCCGGAGCTGATCGACGAGGCTCTCCAGGCCGTGCGTGAGGACGCGAAGGGCTGGCCTGGTGAGACGGACGTCGACCGGCTGGACGTGGTACTGGGTGAGTTGGAGGCGCTGGGGGTCGTGGTGGTGCGGTACTGCGCCGATCACCACGAGGCGCGGAAGGCGCTGGAGGCAGCGGCGGATCCGAAGGGTCTGGTGTTCTTCACCGACACCGATGTCTGGCACGCGGTCGACTTCGGGATGCTGGAGTTGAAGGTCTGGCACCCGGACACGGCCAATGTCGCACCCGGCGAGCCGCTGCTGGACGACGTACTGGCTCTGCTTCATGAACGTGACCTCCCCGCGGTCTTCGACGAGGGCCGCATCGAGGTCTCCCTGGACTGGCATCGGAGGGTTCGGCTGTGACGGTGATCGGCGTGTTCGCCCTGCAGGGCAATGTCCGCGAGCATCTCGCGATGCTGGCGCAGGTCGGCGTCGAGGCACGCCCGGTACGCCGGCCGTCGGAGCTGGCCGAGGTCGACGGGCTCGTGCTGCCCGGCGGCGAGTCGACCACGATGGACAAGCTTGCCCGCTCGTTCGAGTTGTTCGAGCCGCTGCAGAAGCGGATCGCGGACGGGATGCCGACGTTCGGGACCTGCGCCGGGATGATCATGCTGGCGAACGAGATCACCGGCGGGATCGAGGGCCAGGAGACGCTCGGCGGACTCGACGTGACCGTACGGCGGAACGCCTTCGGGCGGCAGGTGGACTCGTTCGAGGCCGACCTGAAGTTCGCGGCTTTCGACTCGCCGTACCACGCGGTGTTCATCCGGGCACCGTGGGTGGAACGGGTCGGTAGGGACGTCGAAGTACTCTCGACGGTGAGGTCGGGCCCCGCCGAAGGTAGGATCGTCGCGGTTCGCCACGATCGGCTGCTGGCCACGTCGTTCCACCCCGAGATGACGGGTGACGCCCGGCTGCACGGATACTTCGCCGATCTGGTGCGCGACCTCTAAGTCAGCAGCAGGCGGTAGAAGGGTTGGGTTCGCGATGTCAGGCCACTCCAAATGGGCCACCACCAAGCACAAGAAAGCGGTCATCGACTCGAGGCGCGCCAAGCTCTTCGCGAAGCTGATCAAGAACATCGAGGTGGCCGCCCGGACCGGCGGCGGTGATCTGGCCGGCAACCCGACCCTGTACGACGCGGTCCAGAAGGCGAAGAAGTCGTCGGTCCCGAACGACAACATCGACCGCGCGGTCAAGCGTGGCTCCGGCGCCGAGGCCGGTGGCGCGGACTGGCAGTCGATTACGTACGAGGGCTACGGGCCGAACGGCGTCGCGATGCTGATCGAGTGCCTGACCGACAACCGGAACCGGGCCGCGGCCGACGTCCGGACCGCGATGACCCGCAACGGCGGCTCGCTCGCGGACCCGAACAGCGTCGCGTACCTGTTCAACCGCAAGGGCGTCATCGTGCTCGCCAAGGAGCAGGACGGCAAGAAGTTCACCGAGGACGACGTGATGGAGGCCGTCCTGGAGGCCGGCGCCGACGAAGTGAACGACCTCGGCGAGTCCTTCGAGGTGATCAGCGAGGCCTCGGACCTGGTCAAGGTCCGGACCGCGCTGCAGGAGGCCGGGATCGACTACGAGTCGGCCGACGCGTCGTTCGTGCCGTCGATGACGGTCGAGCTGGACGCCGAGGGCGCCGGCAAGATCTTCCGGCTGATCGACGCGCTCGAGGACAGCGACGACGTGCAGAACGTCTACGCCAACTTCGACATCTCCGACGAGGTCATGGAGCAGGTCGGCTGAGCCGACCCTCCGCTTGAACAGCAGGGCGTGTCTGGAAACCAGACACGCCCTGCTGTGCTTCTGTCATGACTTCACGACCGGTACGGCGGTCGCGCTCAGTCCGCCCAGTAGCGGTCGCCCACCAGCCCGAGCTCGCGGAGTCCGACGGCGACCAGGTCGGCATAGACGGTAGCGCCGTACTCCGGCGTGTGCGTGTCGTCCCGCTTCTCGCGGGTGAGGTAGAGCGCCTTGGCCTGCTCAGGACCGAGCCCCTCCACCACTGCTCGGCTCCGGGCCGTCAGATCGATCAGCGGCACGGCCTCGGTCGCCGCGACCGACCGCATCTCCGCAGGCAGGTCCACGCCCAGTCCGTTGACGATCAGCCCGGTCGAGTTGAGCGTGCTCCCGGTGAACCAGCGCCGGACGATCGGCGTCACCAGCACCGGCGACGCCCCACTCGCACGCACGCCCCGCACGATCTCGGTCAGATTGGCCCGGAACTGTTCGGCGGTCGTCTGCTTGTCGTTGTGGCCGAACTGGACCAGTACGACGTCGCCCGGTCGCAACTGAGGCTGCAGACCAGCCCACATCGCCGGCTCGGCCAGGAACGACACCGAGCTCTCACCCGAGCCGGAGTGGTTGACGACCGACAGTCCATGCCGGAACCACTTCGGAAGGCGCTGACCCCACCCGGTGTACGGCGGTGTCTCCTGGTCGGTCACGGTCGAGTCGCCGGCCACGAACAACCGGGGCGTCGCCGAAGCAGCCGACGCCAGACCGATCCCGCTGACCTTCGGCGCCGACCCGGAGAAGGTCAGCGTGAGCCCCGGCGTACCGGGGCCGCCGAAGCCGTTCTGCTGTCCCTCGGGTGACCTGACGTTCACGGTGAACGTACGCCGTACCAGCTCGCCTGCCCCCGTCTCGGTCGAGGCAACCATCAGCCGGCGCGCCTCGGCGTACACCTCGGTCCGAGCAGCCTCGTGCCGGTCGCCGAGCATCACCGTCACGTCGTAGTGACCAGGCGGTACGTCGAAGGTGCACGTGATCGGCTGTACGCCGCTGCAGTGCGAGAGCAACGCGGGGTCGGGATGCGGCGCCGGGCCGAGACCGCCGGCCGCCGCTGGCTGCGTGAAGGTCAGGCCGGCGCAGAGGGCCAGTGCGCCGGCGACGATGCGCGGGGTCATGGGTTCACGATCTGGTCGCCGACCAGGGCCAAGGTCTGGATCGCAGCAAGGCCGTAGAGCGCTGTGGTGTTGGTAGAGACCCACGTGGCGGCCTGTGTCGGGTTGAGCGTCTTGGTGACGGGCTGCGCGCTCCACGGCAGCGTCGGTGCATAGCCGTCGCCGGTGTAGAACTCCTTCCAGGCACGAGCGGCGAGGTCGTCCCGGTTGAGTCGTGCCGCCGCGTAGGCGGTGAGTCGCGCGTGGCCCTGCCGCAGGATGAGGTTGGGGAAGTACGCGCCGCACTCGGCCGTCTGCTCCTCGCGGGTGGCGTTGTAGAGCCGGCAGTACTGCAGCCAGGCCTTCTCGAACGCCGGCAGCTCCACCAGGTCGAGTAGTTCGGCGCAGATCTCCACCTGGCCGAACATCGCGCTCAGGTGCGAGACGTTGACCGTCTTCTCGGTGACCGGCGCGAACCGCCCGGTGTCCAGGTCGTACAGGCCGCTACCCGTCACGAGGCCGTTGGGCATGGCACCGATGGTCTCCATCGTCGCCAGCAACTTGGTCTTCGCCAGTTCGGCCTTCGGCCCGTGGCGTTCCCACTCGGTCAGCCAGGCGGCCGCCAGTCCACTCCAGTCGGTGCCGAGCCCGATCGACAAGGCATGCGGGTCCGGTGTGTACGGCTCGGTGCGGATCTTGCGGAGCGGGTCCAGTACCAGGAAGGTCCGGTCGGAGTCGACCAGTTCGGACAGTAGATCACCGGTGCGTTCGTCGGCCGTGAGGTAGTAGTAGAACCGCCGGTAGATCGCAGTACTGATCCGCTGTTGTTTGGCGCTGTCCGCCCAGTGCTGTACGCCGTGCCGCGTCCCCAGGCCGGCCCACTGGCCGAGGTGGTAGACGTCGACCTCACCAGTGTGTCGCGTCATCGCCTCGGCGAAGCGGAAGATGTCGGCCCGGCCGGACCGCAGGAACGAGTACCAGAGCCACAGATCCGGTGACAGCTCCGAGTTGTCCCACGCGTAGCCGCCCACGTCGTACCGCCAGACCAGCCGGTCCTCGTCGAACGTGTGCATGATGTCGCCGTAGTCCCAGAACCCGTACCAGTGCCGCTGCTCCACCTGGCCGCGGTAGTAGTCGAACAGGAAGTCCAGGTGGTCCTCGATCGCCTTCTTCGCCGGGTGCGAGCGGTCGACCGGCGTGACGAGGCCACCGAACACCTTCGTCGACACCAGTTGGTCCACCGGGTTCACCAGCTGCGGCGGAGTCCGCACCTGGTCGGCCATCGAGCTGAGCCGCTCGGCCGTCGGCGTCGCGGCCAGCGCCCAGAACGTCAACTCGCTGGTCCTGGCGATCCCGTACGGCGTACCGAAGCCCGGCTCGTAGTCCTCGTAGGTGATGTTGAGGCCCTCGAGCTGCTCCGGATAGGTGTCCTCGCCCATGTCGTCGTGGTAGAACCGCGTGTCCATCGCCCCGGCGTCGGGCGACCAGAGCCACACCGTCACCTCGGCTTCGGCGGTGTGCGCGTCGCGGATGTCGAGCTGGGTCGGATGCCGCTGCCAGAAGTCGCGCAACCCGAACGCCAGGCCACCACTGACCCCGCCCACGTAACCGAGACCGGGCGCGCGTTTGCCCTGGTCGACCGCGATCCAGCCGTACCCCTTCTTCGTCCGCTTCTTCACGGTGAAGCCGTCGGCCGACAGCTGGCTCAGCGTGTAGTCGCCCCATTCTGGGATGTACTGCAGCCGCGTCGTCACCCGCTGGTCCCAGGTAGCCGGATCGGGCAGCTTGGTCCCGGCGATCTGTGCAGCCCGGACAGCAGCCCCCGGATCGCGACGCAGCCCCGTGATGCCCTTCACCGCTTCGCTCAACGCGCCACCCGACTCACCGGCGAAGCGGATGTGCCGGTCGTACGACGCGTCGCGCAGCGGCACCCGGAACCGCACACCGAGCCCGGCGATGTAGTCGTGCTGACCATCGCGGTCGTACACGAACGTGTGCATCATCCGGACGTTCTCAGCGCCCGCGTAGAAGTACAGCCGGACCGTGAACGGCAGCCACGCCTTTCCCTTGGTGTTGGTGGTCGTGTGCTTGCCGGTGATCCGTACGACGGCGCGAACCGGACCGGACTGCTCGACGACCACGCTCTCGACGGAGCTCTCGAACCGCTCCCGGCTGACGCTGCCCTGCTCGTCCTCGGCGATCTTGTCCTGCTTGAGGTTGACCAGGGTGCCCTTGCGCGCGATCTCGACCCCGTCCCGCCAGAGCTGGCTGATCAGCTCCGAGCCGCTCTTGCGGATGCGAGCCTTGATCACCCCTGTGTCGACGTCGAGGTAGCTCTTCTCGTCCTTCACCGTCACAGCCGTGGCGGGTACGGCCGCAGTACCGGGCGCCAGTGTGTAGGAGTGAGCAGGGTTCGACGCGGCAATGGCGTGTGCGCTCCACTTCAGCGTGCCGTCCGGCCAGTACGCCGTCGGCCAGCTCTGCACCGGTACTGCGCTGCCGTCCGCCGCGGTGAGCGAGAACGTCTGCTCCGCACGTACCGCTCCCTTAGGCCAAGGCGTGCCCCACGTCGTCACGGCCGCGCTCGCCGGCCGGCCTTCGAGCCACGTCAGGTTCACCGCCGGTACTGCGGCCGGCCGCGCGGCCGCGGTGGGCAGGTCGATCAGGGAGGCCACCGGGGCGGCAGCCAAGGTGGCTAGGATTTGTCGACGGGTGATCTCCATGCTGTGGCACCTCTGTCAGGTCGATGGTCGGGGCGGTGTTCTCGAACGAGGGCAAGGTTCTGGATGGCGGCCAGGCCGTACTGGGCCGCGTCGTTGGTGCTCACGAAGGGCGCCTCGTCGACGGGCATCAAGGCACCGTCGATCGCGGTCGTTCGCCAGGCCGGTTCGCGTTGCAGGGCGTTGCGGTTGAGCTGGTCGCCTTCGTCGAGGAAGAACTTGCGCCAGGCCAGCTCCGCGAGCCCCACGTCGCCGGTGCGCGCGGCGGCGTACGCGGCGAGGCGGCTGTGCGCCTGGACCAGCGAGATCCCGGTCAACGCGTGGCCCAACTCTGCGACCTGCTGCTCGGCAGGAGCGAGGTACAGCCGGCAGTAGTCGAGCCATGCCTTCTCGAACCCTGGTACGTCGAGGTCGAGGTCGATCAGCTCGGAACAGATCTCGGGTAACCCGAAGACGGCAGACAGGTGCGACACCGAGACCGCCTTGCGGCCGGTGCCGAAGCGGCCGGTCGACAGGTCCAGCAGCGCTTGTCCGGTGAGGAATCCGTACGGCAGTGCGGCGATGTCGGCCATGGTTCCCATCAAGCGGGCCCGCGCCCGCTCGTCGCCGTACCGCTCCCACCGGGTCAGCCACGCCGCGGCCAGTGCTCCCCAGTCCACTCCCAGCCCGACCGACAGGGCCTGCGGGTCGGGAGTGTAGACATCGGTCCGCACCTTGCGCAGCGGATCGACCGCCAGGAAGGTGTTCTCGGCGTCGGCGAGCTCGTCGAGGAGGTCGCCGGTGCGCTCGTCGGCGGTCAGGTAGTAGTAGAAGCGCCGGTAGATCGCGCTGGAGATCCGGAGCTGCTTGCAGCTGCAACCCCAGTGCTGCACGTTGTGACGGGAGCCGAGCCCTTTCCAGCGGCCCAAGTGGTGTACGTCGACCTCGCCGGTGTGCCGCGTCATCGCCTCGGCGAAGCGGAATACGTCGGCGCGACCAGTGCGCAGGTACTGGTACCAGAGCCACAGATCCGGCGAGAGCTCCGAGTTGTCCCAGGCGTACCCGCCCACGTCGTACCGCCAGGTGTGCCGGTCGGCGTCGTAGGTGTGCATGACGTCGCCGTAGTCCCAGAAGCCGTACCAGCGACGCTGCTCGCGTTGACTCACGTAGTACTGGAAGAGGAAGTTCAGCCGGCCTTCGATGTCCTGGTGGTCCGAATCCGGGAGATCCCAACTGCCGAAGACACCGGCCTCGAGCAGGCGAGCGGGTGAGGCGGTCAGGAGACCGGGGGAGTTGAGGAGTTCCCCGTGCTCGGCCAGGTCGGCGGCAGTGGGGGTGGTGTCGTGGGCGCGCAGCGTGAGTTCGTGGGTGCGGGCGATGCCGTGGGCGTTGCCGAAACCCGGTTCGTAGTCCTCGTAGGTGATCTCCAGGCCTTCGAGTTGCTCGGCGAAGCTGTCCTGGTCCATCCCGTCATGCCAGTAGCGCAGGTCCATCGCCGGTGCGCTCGGCGACCACATCCAGACGGTCGCGGTGGCCGCGTCGGTCGCGGCGCCGCGGATGTCGAGGCGGGTCGGGTGCAGCTTCCAGAAGTCCCGCAGGCCGAAGCCGAGACCGCCGCTGACACCACCGACGTACCCGTACCCCGGTGACCTCGTCCCGGCCGGGATCGTCACCCAGGCCTGGCCCGGGCCGGTCCGCTTGCGAAGGGTGAAGCCGTCGGCGCTGCTCTGGTCCAGCGTGTAGTCGTTCCACTGCGGGATCAGGTGCAGACGCTCGGACACCTCCCGATTGCCGATCTCCCCGACCGGACGCCCGGCCACCTGCGCCCGCCGTACTGACTCGCCCGGGTCGCGGCGCAACCCGGTCAGGCCGCGCACCGCCTCGGTGAGAAATCCGGCCGGCCCAGCCAGCCGGACGTGGCGGTCGTGCGGCTCGTCGGACAGGGGTACGTCGGCGCTGAGTCCCAACCCTGCAAGGAAATCCCGGTCCGGATCACCGTCCCAGACAAAACTGTGAACGATCCGTACGTCGGTCGCGCCGGCGTAGAAGTAGAGGCGAACCGTGTACGGCAGCCAGTCGCCGTGGCGGCCTTCCAACCTGACCACCGCACGCACCGGGCCGTCCTGCTCTACGACGATCCGGTGCGTGGTCGCGGTCGTCTCCTGGCGGTCGCGACTGCCGTCCTCGTCCGGGGCGTCCTGGCGGAGGCTGACCAGCCGGACGTTCCGCGAGACCTCGCGCTCGCCGTACCGGATGGACGCGATGAGCTGCGGCTTCCGTAGTACCCAAGTGATCTCACCGGTGCTGACCCGGATCTCGTCATCGGTCGTGTTCACTTCGACCGGGTCGTCGGGAGCCGACGGCCTCTGGTTCGGCACGAGATCGTAGGAACCCGCCGGGTGTGCGGCCGGGCCGATTGCGTGGGCCGACCACTTGACCGAGCCGTCGGGCCAGGTCGCCGTGACCCAGCTCTGCAGCGCGGTGCCGTCGGCCAAGGCGAAGGTGCTGTCGGCAACGACCGTCCCACGCGGCCAGGGAACGCCACAGGTAACGCCTTGCCTGCAAGGGGTTTCGAGCCAGTGCAGGGTCGTCATTCCTTCACCGACCCGATCAGCACACCCTTGGCGAAGTGCTTCTGCAGGAACGGGTAGAACAACAGGATCGGCAGCGTCGCGACCACCACGACCGCGAACTTCAGGCCCTGCTCAGGGAACGACACGGTCTCCAGTTGCTGCAGTACGTTGGCCGAGTCCGCGTTCGCCGCGGTGAGTTGGCGGACGATCATCTGCAACGTCCACTTCTTGCTGTCGTCGATGTAGAGCAGCGGTGACATGTAGTCGTTCCAGATCGCCACCGCGTAGAACAGCGAGAAGGTCGCGATGATCGGTTTCGACAGCGGCAGCACGATCCACCAGAACACCTTCAGCTCGTTGCAGCCGTCGATCCGGGCCGCTTCTTCCAGCGCCTCGGGGAGTTCCTGGAAGAAGCTCTTCACGACGATCAGGTAGAACGGGTTGATGGCCAAGGGCAAGATCAACGCCAGATAGTTGTCCAGCAGGCCGAGATCACGCACCACCAGATAGGTCGGGATCATCCCGCCGCTGAAGACCAGCGTGAAGATCACCAGATTGAGGACCAGAGCCCGGCCCGGCAGGTACCGCTTGGCCAGTGGGTAGGCCATCGTCAGCGTAAGCAGGAGTTGCACGACCGTGCCGACGGCCGTCACGCAGATCGTCGTCAGCAGCGCCCGGACGAAGGTGTCGGTGGAGAAGATGTACTGGTAGGTGCTGATGACGAACTTCTGCGGCCAGAGGAAGAACGGCCGGGAGCTGATCTCGGACTCGGAGGCGAACGAGCCCGCGAGGACGTAGAGCAGCGGCAGCACCGTGACGACGGCCAGTCCCGTCAGCAGCAGCACGTTGGCGATGTCGAACGCGCGGCTGCCGGGGGAGTCGTAGTACCGGACGGTTTGTTTTCTCGCCATGATCACAGCCCCTTCTCAGAACAGTCCCCGCTGGCCGAGACGCTTGGCCAGCCGGTTGGAGCCGAAGATCAGTACGACGCCGATGACGCCCTTGAACAGGCCGACGGCGGTCGCGTAGCTGAACGAACCCTGGGTGATGCCGACGTAGTACACGAAGGTGTCGAACACGTCGGCCACGTCGCGGTTGAGCGAGGTCGTCATCAGCCAGATCTGCTCGAAGCCCGAATCCATCAGGTGGCCCGAGGTGAGGATCGCCATCACCACGATGGTCGGCTGGATCGCCGGCAGCGTGATGTGCCAGAACTGCCGCCAGCGGCCGGCGCCGTCCACCCGGGCCGCTTCGTACAGCTGCGAATCGACACCGGCCAGCGCCGCGAGGTAGATGATCGTGCCCCAGCCGGTCTGCTTCCAGAGCAGTTGCAGCACGATCAGCGGCCGGAACCAGCCGGCCTGCGCGACGTAGTCCACCTTCGGCCCGCCGGTCAGGCTGTGCACCCAGCCGGCGATCACGCCGAAGTCCACCGAGAACAACAGGTAGGTCAGCGACGCGACGATCGTCCAGGACAGGAAGTGCGGGATGTAGATCAGCGACTGCACGGACCGCTTGACGACCTTCATCCGCAGTTCGTTCAGCATCAGCGCGACCACGATCGGTGCCGGGAAGACGAACACGATCGTGAGCAGCGCCAGCAGCAGCGTGTTGAACATCAACCTGCCGAAGTCCGGCCCGGTGAACAGTTCGCGGAAGTGCTCGAGTCCCACCCACTGGCTGCCGGAGTAGCCGAGGAAGGGCACGTAGTCCTTGAAGGCGATCGTCAGGCCGTACATCGGCAGGTACTTGAAGAGGGCGAAGTACGCCAGGCCGGGCAGCAGCATCACGTACAGCCAGCGGTAGCGCAGCAACTCGCGTCCCAGCGGTCGTCGCGGCTTCCGCGGCGGGGCCTGCTTCACCTCAGCGGCGGGGGGCACCACCTGGTTCGGCGCCAGATCGGTGGCCATGGCGCCCTCCCTTCGGATCGAGGGGGCCCGGACACCTCCGGGCCCCGCGCAAGTGGGTCAGCCGCCGACCTTGGCAGCCAGCTCGTTGGTCTCCTTGGCGATCTGCGTGCCGCCGCTGTCGTACCAGCGCTTGATCTCCGCCTTCAGCTGGTCCTCGGTGATCGCACCGGACAGGTACTTGATCCGCGCGTCGGGGATGATGTTCTGCAGCGACTGACCCTTCGAGATCGAGGTCGGCGCGATCACCCCGAGCACCGGATTGAACACCGCGGTCTTCAGGTCCTCGTTCATCAGCACGTCGAACTCCTCCCGCATCGCCCGGCTGGCCGCGTCGTTCGGCTTCAGCTGGTAGGCGCCCATCCCGACGCTGGCCCGGGTGCCCAGCTGGATGAAGGCCTTGTCGACGTCGTTCTGGATCGCCTTCACCTTCGGGTCGTCCTGGTTGATCGGTACGGCGTACTTGCCGTCGGCCTTGAAGTTGCGGCCCTCGATCCCGTTGGTGAGCAGGACCGAGCCCTCCTTGGACTCCAGCTTGTCCAGCGCCTGCAGCACCTGGTCGAGCTGCTCCTCGGTGCGGATGTGCTGCTTGGAGACCGCGATCACCATGTTGTAGCCGGTGAACGGGTAGGAGTACTTCTTGCCGTCGGGAAGCGACAGGTTGCCGACCAAAGTGACCTTGTCGAAGTCCTTGGGGTTCTTCTCCTTGAACAGGTCGAGCAGCTGGGTCGCCCGGACGTTGACGTCGATGATCATGCCGCCCTTGCCCTGCACGAACGGGTCGTTCCAGTTCGCGCTGTCCAAGGTGGCGAAGTCAGGATTCACCAGGCCCTCGGTCACCCACTTGCGCAACCAGCGCTCCGCCGTGAGGAACTCAGGCGTGTCGAAGCCCGGGACCAGCTTGCCGTTGCGCTCGCCCCAGCCGTTCGGCGCACCGAACCAGGTCTCGACCACGTCGTACGGGCTGGCGCTGGCGTAGAAGCCGGGCCACTTCGGGATGATCAGGCCGTAGGTGTCCTTCTTGCCGTTGCCGTCCGGGTCGCGCTCGGTGAACGCCTTGGCGACGGCGTACAGGTCGTCGACGGTCTTCGGCTCCTGCAGGCCGAGCTTGGCCAGCCAGTCCTTGCGGATCACGATGCCGGAGCGCAGCAGCGGCCGGACCCGGTAGATGCCGTAGGTCTTGCCGTTGACCGTGGTGTTCTTGGCGGTCTGCTCGTCGGCGGGCTTGAGGTTCGGGTACTTGTCGAGCTTGCCGGTCAGGTCCCAGAAGGCGCCGGCCTCGGCCGCCTTGACGAACGACGGGCCCTTCTCGTTGACCACCATCAGGTCGGGGATGCTGTCCGAGGCCAGCGTGACGTTGGTCTTGTCGCCGTACTCCGCGTTCGGCACCCAGGTGATCTTGAGTTTCTTGCCGACCAGTTTCTCGACGGCCTGCTGCAGTTCGCCGCTGGGGTCGGGTGCGGTGCCGAACAGCGGCGCCATCACCGTCAGTTCGTTGCTCGAGGCTTGCTGTTCTTTGTCGCCGCTGCCGGAGCAGGCGGTGGCGAGCAGTGCCGTCGCGGAGACGACGGCGACGGCGAGGCGCCGACGGGACAGGATGGTCATGAGTTCCCTTTCAGATGCAGGCGCGCCTCGTTCTCGGCGAAGAAGCGCAGGCAGAGCCAGGTGTTCAGCTGGATCCAGCCGCCGGCCGCCAGGACCAGCCCGACCACCGGCAAGGTCGTGGACAGGTAGGCGATGGTGACGAAGACGAAGAGCAGGACGACGGACGACGCCGGGTGCGAGATCGCCATCAGCGAGGCCTTGGGCAGCAGGTCGCGCGGCCGGAGGTCGTAGTGAACGGCCATCGGCAGCAGGTAGGCCGCGATCACCGTGAGCACGCCCAGCGCGACGAAGCAGGCGAGCCGGGGGATCGACGCCCGCGCCCCGAGGGACGCGAAGTACAGGTAGTTGCCGGTGAGGACGACCGCCACGGTCAGCAGCGGCAGCACCACGACAGCGCCCCGGGCGAATTCCCGGCGAAAGCCGGCCCGGAAGGCAGGCAAGGCGTGAAACGATTCACCCGAAGACCTGCGTCTGGCCAGGGAATATGCTGTGAGCGTGGCCGGGCCGACACCCAGCGCGACACCGCCCAGCAGCGTGAAGGCGAGCAGGAGGAAGTTGAGCTTGATCGCCCAGACGAGTTCGTCCGCCGCGTCGTAGAGACGGATCGACCAACCCTGCGTACTCATCTGCGGCCAGGGCCGGGCCGCGGCCACGTCCTGATCGGGGTTTGTTTCACGGACCTACCTGCCTTGAGACGAGGCTGTTACGGGTGAAAAGTGTTGTGACCGTATAGTTGAATCGTCTCAATGTCAACGCTTCGGAAAGCGTTTGTCAGGCATCGGGCAAGCGGTTGCCCGAAGCCGTTCTCAGGGCCGGGAAATCCGCAGGTTCGCGTACTCGCCGATCATCGGCGCCATCTGCCGGAAGCCGAGCTTGCCGCCGCCGAGCGGATGCTCGTCGCGCCAGCTGAACGAGACCAGGCCGTTGATCGCGAAGGTGATCAGGCCGTCCTGGATCGACAGCCTCAGTGCGTACGGGCCTGCGGCGTCCATGACCGAGGGGAGCGGGTCGGGTCCCTGGGCGACGAGGTGAAAGCCGTAGCTCTTGCGCAGATTGCAGGTGTGCAGAGCGCGCTCGGCCGGCCAGCGGCGGCGGAAGTACGACACGTGATAGGTGTCCAGGTCGCCGTGGTGGTACTGCTCGTACGGCCCGGTCCTCGGTGCGAGGTCGAAGAGATCCTCGCCGTCGCGGCCCTTGGCGTGGAAGAACAGGATGCACAGCCCGGGCTCGCGGATCGGCCAGAAATCCCACTCCACCGTGACGTCGGGCCCGAAGTCCTCCGGGCACCAGAGCACGACGTTCGCATCCTGCCCGTCCGCCGGCGGACGCTTGCTCTCCAGCCGCAGCCGGCCGAGCGGGAAGGAGACCGCGCCGTCGCCTTCCAGTCTCCAGCCGTCCAGGTCGGCAGCCGAGGCCAACGCGTTCCGGTAGCTCATCATCAGTCCCGGGTGTAGTCGCTGGACTGGCGGACGACGAGATCCGGCTGGAAGATCACCTGGCGGTGGCTGTGCCGCTCGGCGTCCTCGACCTCCTCCTGCAGAAGCTGCATCGCGGTCCGGCCGAGCTGCCCGGCCGGCTGCCGGACCGACGACAGCGGTACGGCGGCAGCGGCGGCGAACCCGATGTCGTCGTACCCGACGATCGCCATGTCCTGCGGCACCCGGAGACCCGCCGCGGCCATCGCCTGCAGGAATCCGAGCGCCAGCAGATCGTTGCCGCAGAAGGCCGCGGTCGGGCGGGAGCGGCGAGGGAGGGCGGCGATCTTCTCGCCGGCCTCGCGACCGTGCGCGACGCCCATGACGGCGACCTCGAAGGTCTGCAACTCGACGTCGCCGGCCTTCTCGACGGTGCCGGTGATCCCGGCCAGCCGGTCCGCCACCTGTTGCATGCCGAGCGGTCCGCCGATGAAGGCGATCCGCCGATGGCCCGACTCGATCAGGTGCTGGCCGGCCAGTCGTCCGCCGACCTGGTCGTCCACCGAGACCGAGCACAGGCCGCTGTCGGCGGTTCGGTCGACGAGGACCACTGGCGTACCGCGGGCGACCAGCGCGTGCAGACCTGGGTCCGTGCTGTCGTACGGCGTGATGAGAATGCCGAACACGCGTTGCTGTTCGAGCTGGTCGAGGTGATGACCCTCGCGCACCGGATCGGTCTTGCTGTTGCAGAGCATCACCACGATGTCGTGCTCGTAGGCGACCTCGTCGGCGCCTTCGGCGAGGTCGGTGAAGAACGGGTTGGCCACGTCGAACACCACCAGGCCGACGGTCCGGCCGCGACCGAGGCGCAGATGCCGGGCGGCCTCGTTGCGCACGAAACCGAGCTCGCGGATGGTGTCCAGCACCCGTTGCCGGGTCTTGGGCGCCACGATCGACGGACGGTTCAGGACATTGCTGACCGTCCCGACCGAGACCCCGGCGTGCTGCGCGACCTCCTTGATGCTGGGAGTTGCCATCGCTCCTCATGTCACCGCCGCCGACTCGGACGACCAGCTTATCGGCGCCGGATTGAATCGTCTAAATCACCGGTTCAACGCCGCTCGACAAGCTAAGTGACTGCCGAGTAACATCCTCGCCATGGCCACTCAAGTGCTCGGCATGTGGGAGAGACTGCGCGGGATGCCCGGTGGGACGAGGCTGTTCTCGGTCGCGTTCACCTGGAAGGCGCCCTACTTCCGTTCGGTCCGGCCGCGGTTCGTGCAGGTCAGCCCGAACTACGCCGCACTCGTGCTGCCGAAGCGGCGGGCGGTGCAGAACCACATCGGTACCGTGCATGCCATTGCCGTGTGCAACGGTCTGGAGGCGGCCATGGGTGCCCTTGCCGAGGCGACGGTGCCCAGCGGGAAGCGCTGGCTGCCCAAGGGAATGGAGATCGCGTACCTCGCCAGGTCGACCTCGGATCTCACCTGCTCGGCCGAGACCGACCCGGACGCCTGGAGCGCCGGTCCCGACGTACCGGTGCGGGTGAAGGCGGTCCGCTCCGACGGTACCGTGGTGGTCGAGGGCACGATCAACCTGTGGGTCACCGACCGGAAGAAGTAATGCCCTCGCCTGGCCTCAACCAGGCGTCGTAGGGTCGTGCCGTGACTGATGCTTTGCGACTCGTCGACATCGCCGCCGAACACCTCGACGACGTGGTCCGGGTCCGGTCCAGATCGTTCGGCCCACTGGACGCGGCCAGCCGGGAGAACTGGATCAAGGACGCCAAGGAGTTCGTCGACGACGGCCGTTTCCTCGGGGTGACGGACGGCGACGAGGTCGTCGCGGGCGCCCGGTTCTGGGACTTCCAGCAGTGGTGGGGCGGCCGGCAGGTGCCGATGGCCGGAGTCGCGGGAGTCGTCGTCTCACCGGAGTACAGAGGTCGTGGCGTCGGCAGTCTGATGATGCGCGGCGTGCTGCAGCGAGCGGTGGAGAAGGGGTATCCGCTGACCGCGCTGTATCCGGCGACCACGGTGATCTATCGCCAACTCGGGTACGAGTTCGGTGGCGGGCGCTATCGGTTCAGCTTCCCCGCGGCCGGCCTGCGAGCCCTTGGTGGCAAGGAAGTCGCCGTACGCCGGGCAGGTGCCGACGACGCCGCTCGGATCCTCGAGTTGGTCGCCCAGGCACACACTGCGGGTCGTACCAGTGGTCCGCTGGTCTGGGCAGAGTCCAAGGTCGCCGACTGGCTCGCGGACGACGACAACTTCGGTTATCTCGCAGAAGACGGCTTCGTCGTCTACAACTGGGACGGCGGCGACCTGCGGGTCGACGAGATCATCGCCGGCTCCGAAGCGACCGCACGCGCTCTGTGGGCCACTGTCGGCTCCGGCTCGTCCATCGCCCGCACTGTGAATGCGTACGTCCCACCCACCGACCCGATCCATCTCCTGATCGAGCACGAGGCCGACAAGCAAGCGCAGCTCCAGCGATGGATGCTGCGCCTTCTCGACGCACCCGCAGCCATCGCGGCCCGCGGCTTCGCGCTCGGAGCGTCGCTGGAGGTCGACTTGGAACTCGACGACCCCGAACTGCCGAGCAACACCGGCCGCTGGCACCTGTCCGTCGCTGACGGCGCCGGCGCGCTCACATCCTCCACCGCCAGCGGCGAGGCCCTTCGCCTCAACGCCCGCGGCCTGGCCGCCCTGTACGCCGGTACGCCGCTCGCCACCCTGCGCCGCGCCGGTCTCGCCCTCGGCGGCTCACCGGCGAACGATCCCGCTCTGGACACCGCCTTCACCAGCGCGTCGTACATGCTCGACTACTTCTAAGCAGCGGCTAAGAATCGCGTCCCTACTCTGTGCCCTCCTCAACTTCTACAGGAGGGCACCGCCCCATGTTCGACACGATCAACGGTCTGCCGATCCATCCCCTCGTGGTCCACGCCGTCGTGGTCCTGTTGCCCGTCACGATCCTGGGCGTGCTCGCCCTGGTGATCCGCCCGGCCTGGCGAGCTCGGTACGGCGTGCTGGTTGCCGCCTGTGCTCTGGTCGTCACCCTGCTCATCCCGGTAGCCACCTCCAGCGGCGAGTCTCTGGAGAAGCACGTCGGGGATCCGGGGGAACACGCCGAGCTGGGTGACCAGCTGATCTGGTTCGCCGTGCCGTTGCTGATCACGGCCGTCGCTCTGGTGCTGGTCGACCGGGGGATCACCGACCGGATCGCACGACGCCCGCTGGCGGGGACTGTGATCTCTGTGGTCGCAGTGCTCGCGGCAGTTGCCGCAGGCGTACAGGTCTACCGGGTCGGCGAGTCGGGAGCACGGGCTGCCTGGGGCGACCAGGTCGGCGGGCAGGCACAGCACCGCTGAGCGGTCGGCGCGTCGATTTCTTGGTGGGCGAGTGGGCTACTAGGGTTGTCGAACACACGTTCGGAGGTAGTCCATGCGCGTACTGGGTGTCGACCCTGGTCTGACCAGGTGCGGCCTCGGCGTCGTCGAGGGGACCCCCGGACGGCCGCCGAGGCTGATCGCCGTCGGCCTGATCAAGACGCCCGCCGACCTGGACGTGGCCAAACGGCTGGTCCGGATCGAGGCCGGGATCGACGAGTGGATCACCGAGCATCAGCCGGACGCGGTCGCGGTCGAGCGCGTGTTCGCGCAGCACAACGTGCGGACGGTGATGGGGACGGCCCAGGCCTCCGGGGTCGCGATGGTGGTTGCTGCCAGGCGTGGCTTGCCGGTGGCGCTGCACACGCCGAGTGAGGTGAAGGCTGCCGTCACCGGATCGGGTCGCGCCGGCAAGGAGCAGGTGACGACGATGGTCACCCGGATCCTGAAGCTCGATGTGCGTCCGACCCCTGCCGACGCCGCGGACGCGCTCGCCCTGGCGATCTGCCATGTCTGGCGCGGTGGCGTGACGAGCAGGCTGCAGGAGGCCGCTGGAAGCCGGGCCGAGCTGGAGGCGAAGGCCCAGGCGCAGTCCCGGCTGCAGGTGGCGAGGCTGCGGGCCGCGGTCGCGGCGCAGAGTGGGCAACGATGACGACGGCGGCGCGCCTGTTCGCAGTACGGGACGGCGGCGCGGCTCTTGGTAGGACGCAGGCGACGGCGGGCGGTCGGCCCGCAGTACGGGGAGGTTGGCGATGATCGCGTTCGTGCGTGGCCCGGTGGCCGCGATCGGGCTGGACAGTTGCGTGATCGAGGTCGGGGGAGTGGGGCTGCAGCTCTACTGCCACCCGGGAACGCTGGCGACGCTGCGGCCGGGGCAGGAGTTCAAGCTGGCCACCTCGATGGTGGTGCGGGAGGACTCGCTGACGCTGTACGGGTTCGCGGACGCAGACGAGAAGGAGCTGTTCGAGCTGCTGCAGACCGCGTCGGGTGTGGGTCCGAAGCTGGCCCAGGCGGCGCTCGCGGTACTGAGCCCGGATCAGCTGCGACAGGCTGTCGCGCACGAGGACCTGGCGATGCTGGTGAAGATCCCAGGCGTAGGTAAGAAGGTCGCGCAGAGACTCGTGCTGGAGTTGAAGGACAAGATCGGTGCGCCGTCGCGGGTGGTGGCCGGACGGCCGCTGCACTCGAGCGAGGCTTGGCGCGAGCAGGTTCATGCCGGTCTGGTCGGCCTCGGCTGGTCGGCGCGCGACGCGGACGACGCGGTCATCGCGGTGTCGCCATTGGCCGCGGACAGTACCGAGCCGTCGGTGCCCGATCTCCTTCGGGCCGCCCTGCGCGCCCTGTCGAAGGCATAAGGGATGGAAGACAACGTCCGGCCGCTGGTGTCGGCAGACCTGGCGGATCTCGAGGAACGCAAGATCGAGTCCGCGCTGCGACCGCGCACGCTGGCGGAGTTCGGCGGTCAGCGCCGGGTGAGCGAGCAGCTCGAACTGGTTCTGCACGCGGCCCGCGGTCGCAACCGGGCTCCTGATCACGTGTTGCTGTCCGGTCCGCCCGGGCTCGGCAAGACCACGCTGGCCATGATCATCGCCAGCGAACTGTCGGCGCCGCTGCGAGTGACGAGCGGGCCGGCGATCCAGCATGCGGGTGACCTCGCCGCGATCCTGTCCGGGCTGAACGAGGGCGAAGTGCTGTTCCTGGACGAGATCCACCGGATGTCGCGTCCGGCCGAGGAACTGCTCTACATGGCGATGGAGGACTTCCGGGTCGACGTGATCGTCGGCAAGGGGCCGGGCGCGACCGCGATCCCACTGGAGATCCCGCCGTTCACGCTGGTCGGGGCCACCACCCGGGCGGGCCTGCTGCCGGGGCCGCTGCGGGACAGGTTCGGGTTCACCGGGCACCTGGAGTTCTACGAGGCCGCCGAGCTGGAGAAGATCATCAAGCGCTCGGCCGCGCTGCTCGAGGTCGACATCACCAACGAGGCCGCGGCCGAGATCGCGTCCCGGTCCCGGGGCACACCCCGGATCGCGAACCGGCTGCTCCGCCGGGTCCGCGACTTCGCCGAGGTGCGGGCGGACGGAATCGTCACGATCGCCTTGTCGAGATCCGCGCTCGAGCTGTACGAGGTGGACAAGATGGGCCTGGACCGGCTGGACCGGTCGGTGCTGGAGGCGCTGTGCCGGCGCTTCGGCGGGGGACCGGTCGGCCTGTCCACGCTCGCGGTCGCCGTCGGCGAGGAACGCGAGACGGTGGAAGAGGTCGCCGAGCCGTTCCTGGTCCGCTCCGGCTACCTGGCCCGTACGCCGCGTGGCCGGGTCGCCACCCCGGCGGCCTGGCGGCACCTCGGCCTCGCCGTACCGAAGGGTGCGACGTTCGCCGACACCCTCTTCGACACCGAGGACGAGTAATTCCGCGTCGGTACGGTCGTTTCGACCCAGCTTGCAGCTTTTGACATCGGTCCCGGGCGCGGGTCGGATGGTGGGCACGATCCGGCCGCCGGGGTCGTTGGAAGGGGTGACGAGTAACGCAAACGTGACCCCCTGTCATGAGGTACTTCTCGCCGCTCAGGGTTAGACTCCCCGGTGGCCTGACCTCGGCCATCCCGCCGTACCCTGCGCGCCTGAGCAGAGCGCGCAGGACACCCGTACTCTCGACGAAGGATTCTGAGTCCCGATGCAACTGATCGCCGTACCGATGGCCTCCTCCGGCGGAGGGGGCATCACGCTCCTGCTTCCGCTCGTCCTGATCGTCGGGATGATCTGGTTCATGAGCCGGACCCAGAAGAAGCAGCGCCAGAAGCAGGCCGACACGGTCGCCATGCTGACGCCCGGCACCAAGGTGATCACCACCAGCGGGATGGTCGGCATCGTCGAGGAGGTCGACGACGAGTACGTGACGCTGGAGATCTCCGAGGGCGTCCTGATCCAGCTCGTCAAGGCCGCGGTCGGCCGCGTGATCCCGGACGACGCCGAGGCGCCGGCCGACGAGGCCGCCGGCACCGAGGAGCCGGCCGACGAGGTCGCGGCGGAAGAGGCCCGTGACACGGTCGACGTACCGGAGACCGGTGGCAAGGTGCAGGACAAGGCGAAGCTGCCGCCCACGCACACCGAGAACTGATTTTCCGTCCTATCGGCGTGCGGCGCGCAAGCGTCCTGGTGACCCTGCGGCGCGCCCAGTAACGCAAAGGTTGAATCTGACGTGGCAACGACGACGACATCCCGCCCGGGACGGCTCCTGATCGTCCTGGCGGTCATCCTGGTCCTGCTGTTCGGGATCATGGGGCTGACCAGGTCCTGGAAGCCCAAGCTCGGCCTGGACCTGCGCGGTGGCACCACCATCACGCTGACCGCGAAGTCATCGGCCGGTGGCGGCCAGGTGACCGCCGACCAGCTCTCCGAGGCGAAGAACATCATCTCGCAGCGGGTGAACGGTGCGGGTGTCGGTGAATCCGAGATCACCACGTCGGGTCGCAACCTGATCAACGTGGCGGTGCCGGGCTCGAACCAGGAGAGCCTGATCAAGCAGGTCGGCCAGACCGCGCTGCTGTACTTCCGGATCGTGTACGACGCGCAGGCGGGCGGCCCGGTGCCGACGCCGACGGCCACGCCGACCGGTACCCCCAGCGGAAAGCCGTCGACCAGCGCCACCCCGAAGCCGAGCTCGACGATCAAGCCACCGTCGACTCCGGCGACGACGCCGAAGGGCCGGGCCTGGAGCAGCGTGCTGTCCAATGCCACGCCGACCCCGACTCCCAACCCCAGCGCGACGCCGACGGCCACGCCGAAGCCCAGCACGCCGGCCACGCCCGCCGCGGAGCTGCCGAAGGTCACCGGTGACCCGCTGAAGTGGACGCCGGACGCGACCACCCAGGCAGCGTTCGCGGCGGCCCAGTGCGCGACGCTGAACAAGGACGACCCGAACCGGGACCTGCCGGACAAGCCGCTGATCTCCTGCGACAAGGCCGGTACGTCGAAGTACCTGCTCGGCCCGGCGATCCTCAAGGGCACCGATCTGTCGGACGCCTCGGCGGGCATCCCGCAGGGTGGGTTCGCCTGGCAGGTCAACCTGAAGTTCACCGGTGACGGCGGCAAGAAGTTCCTCGACGCCACCACCAACATCTCCCAGCGCGGCCAGGGCCAGAACCTGTTCGCGATCGTGCTGGACGGCGTCTCGATCTCGACCCCGAGCGTGTCCGGCCCGATCCCGGGTGGTCAGGCGCAGATCACCGGCTCGTTCACCGAGTCCGAGGCGCGCGACCTGGCGAACGTCTTGAAGTACGGCGCGCTGCCGGTCACCTTCGACCTGTCCTCGGTCGAGACGATCTCCCCGCAGCTCGGTGGCGACCAGCTGTCGGCCGGCATCACGGCCGGCATCATCGGCCTGATCCTGGTGCTGATCTTCTCGTTCCTGTACTACCGCGGTCTGGGTCTGGTAGTGGTGCTGTCGCTGGCCATCTCGGCCGCGCTCACCTACGCCTCGGTCGTACTGCTCGGCAAGGCGATCGGCTTCACGCTGACGCTGGCCGGTATCGCCGGTCTGATCGTCGCCATCGGTATCACCGCGGACTCGTTCGTCATCTACTTCGAACGGCTCCGTGACGAGGTCCGCGAAGGCCGCAGCCTGCGCTCCTCGGTGGAGACCGGCTGGGCCCGCGCCAAGCACACCATCATCGCGGCCGACTCGATCTCGCTGCTCGCCGCCGCGGTGCTGTACATCCTCGCGGTCGGCGGCGTGAAGGGCTTCGCGTTCACGCTCGGCCTGACCACCCTGATCGACCTGCTGATCGTGTTCATCTTCACCAAGCCGCTGGTGACCCTGCTGGCCCGGACCGACTTCTTCGGCCACGGTCACAAGCTGTCCGGGCTCGACCCGGAGCATCTCGGCGTCGAGCGGTTGCCCGGCCAGATGAAACCGACAGCCCGTCCGGCCAAGCCGTCGACGCGTAAGCCCGTGGGAGGCGAGGTCTGATGTCGAAGCTCGGAAGCATCGGTGCCAAGTTGCACCGTGGCGAGGTCTCCTACGACTTCATCGGCCACCGCAAGCTGTGGTTCAGCATCTCGATCGCGCTGGTGGTCATCTCCCTCGGCGGCCTGTTCGCCCGGGGCCTGGCCCTCGGAATCGAGTTCAAGGGCGGCGTCGAGTACCAGACGACCGTGAAGGTCACCAGCAACACCATCGACGACTTCACCGCCGCGGTGAAGTCCACGAACGCACACGACCTGGGCGACCCGGTCGTCACCACGGTCGGCTCCGACAAGGTCCGGGTGCAGACCCGGCCGCTGAGCCAGGACGACGTGGTCAAGGTCCAGGCGGCGATCGCCAAGGAGGCCGGCGTTCCGGCCTCGAACGTGAGCCGTTCGCAGATCGGCGCCTCCTGGGGTGACCAGATCGCGAACAAGGCGATCCTGGCCCTGGTCGTGTTCCTGATCCTCGTGTTCGGGGTGATCTGGGTCTACTTCCGGGAACCGAAGGCGTCGATGGCCGCGATCATCGCGCTGATCCACGACGTCACCATCACGGTCGGCGTCTACGCGCTGATCGGTTTCGACGTCACGCCGGCGACCGTGATCGGCGTCCTGACCATCCTCGGTTACTCGCTGTACGACACCGTCGTGGTCTTCGACAAGGTCCGCGAGAACACCCGGGCCATCACCGGGAACAACCGCTTCACCTACAGCGACGCGACCAACCTCGCCGTGAACCAGACCGTCGTACGGTCGATCAACACCACCTTGATCGCGCTGCTGCCGGTCGGGTCGATCCTCGTGGTCGGCACCGTGGTGCTCGGCACCGGACCGCTGAAGGACCTGTCGCTGGCGCTGTTCGTCGGTATCGCCGTCGGTGCGTACTCCTCGGTCTTCATCGCCCCGGCCCTGCTGGCCACCTTCAAGGAGCGTGAGCCGGGCATGCAGGCGCTGCGTCGCCGGGTCGAGGCCAAGCGTGGCGGGACCGTCGCTGCTGCCGCAAGCAAGCCGGTACCGGCCGCCGCTACGGCAACGGTCGCGACGAGCGAACCGGCAGCCCGCAAGCAGGACCGCCCGAAGGCCGGTACGCCGGTGACGTCGAGCCGGCCGGTCAAGTCGTCGACCGGGGCAGGCCGCCCGCAGCCGACCCGCAAGCCGCGGTCCAAGCGCGGTAAGTGATGCGCTCGCTCGAGAAGGTCCTCACCGACGGCATCCGCGACATCCCGGACTACCCGCAGGCAGGGGTGGTGTTCAAGGACATCACCCCGCTGCTGGCGGACCACGAGGGATTCAGCCTGGTCGTCCAGGCGCTGGCCACCGCCGGCCGGGACGCCGACGGGAAGGTCGTGATCGACAAGGTGGTCGGGATCGAGGCCCGCGGCTTCATCCTGGCCGCTCCGGTCGCGCTCGCCCTGGGCGCCGGGTTCGTCCCGGTCCGCAAGAAGGGCAAGCTGCCGTCGGCGACGTACGAGGAGTCGTACGCGCTGGAGTACGGCGAGGCGACCATCGAGGTGCACCAGGACGCCTTCGAGCCGGGTGACCGGGTGCTGGTGATCGACGACGTGCTCGCCACCGGCGGCACGGTCGAAGCCTGCCTGCGGCTCATACGGCGGTGTGGCGCCGAGGTCGTCGGGACGACGGTGTTGCTGGAACTGTCCTTCCTGCCGGGCCGCAAGCGGCTCGACGGGGAGCAGGTCAGCGCTCTCGTCACTGTCTGAAGTCGGCCCGCCGGGCACCTTCGCCGTCGTACCAGCGGGGCCGGGTCGGCGTGTTGTCCACAGGCCGTGTCTGACTCGTTGACGCCTTCCCCCTAGACTGGTGGTCTGTCGGCGGAGGGATACGAAGTGGGCGAAGACCCGGCGATGACTTCTGCGGTACCGGATGTGGTCCCGCACGAGCCTCCGCGCGCGCCTGCCGCCGTGCGCCCGGTGCCCAATCCATCGCCGCCCGCTGCCGCTCCACCCAGTGCTCAGCCGCCGCGGATCGCGCCCGCCCGGGTGCGAGCCCGGCTGGCCCGGCTCGGCGGCACCCGGCATCCGAACCGGGCACCGATGCTCGAGCCGCTGTTCCGGGTGGTTCGCGCCACCCACCCCAAGGCCGACCTCGCGATCATCGAGCGCGCCTACCGGACGGCCGAGAAGCACCACACCGGCCAGCTCCGCAAGAGTGGCGACGCCTACATCACGCATCCGCTCGCGGTGGCGACCATCCTGGCCGAGCTCGGTATGACGGCGCCGACCCTGTGCGCGGCCCTGCTGCACGACACGGTCGAAGACACCGACTACACGATCGACGAGCTGAAGAAGGACTTCAGCGAAGAGATCGCGATGCTGGTCGACGGCGTCACCAAGCTGGACAAGGTCAAGTACGGCGAGTCCGCGCAGGCCGAGACGATCCGCAAGATGGTCGTCGCGATGGCCAAGGACATCCGGGTGCTGGTGATCAAGCTCGCCGACCGGCTGCACAACATGCGCACGCTCGGCTTCCTGCGGCAGGAGAAGCAGGAGCGGATCGCCCGCGAGACGCTCGAGATCTACGCCCCGCTGGCGCACCGGCTGGGTATGAACACGATCAAGTGGGAGCTCGAGGACCTGTCCTTCTCGACCCTGCACCCGAAGGTGTACGACGAGATCGTCCGGCTGGTCGCCGAGCGCGCCCCGTCCCGCGACGAGTACCTGGCGTCCGTGATCGACCAGGTGCACGAGGACCTGCGCGCGGCCAAGGTGAAGGCGACCGTCACCGGCCGGCCGAAGCACTACTACTCGATCTACCAGAAGATGATCGTCCGCGGCCGCGAGTTCGGCGACATCTACGACCTGGTCGGCATCCGCGTGCTGGTCGAGTCGGTCCGGGACTGTTATGCCGCGCTCGGTGTGCTGCACGCGCGGTGGAACCCGGTGCCCGGCCGGTTCAAGGACTACATCGCGATGCCGAAGTTCAACATGTACCAGTCGCTGCACACCACCGTGATCGGCCCCTCGGGCAAGCCGGTGGAGCTGCAGATCCGGTCGTTCTCGATGCACCGCCGCGCGGAGTACGGCATCGCCGCGCACTGGAAGTACAAGGAAGACCCGAATTCGCCGGCCCCGGAGGCGGGCGCCCCGCCGACCACCGACGTCAGCACGCCGAACGAGATGCCCTGGGTGCGGCAACTGGTCGACTGGCAGCGGGAGACCTCCGACCCGTCGGAGTTCCTCGACTCGCTGCGGTTCGAGATCAACAACTCCGAGGTCTACGTCTTCACCCCGCGTGGCGATGTGATGTCGCTCCCGACGGGGTCGTCGCCGGTCGACTTCGCGTACGCCGTGCACACCGAGGTCGGCCACCGCTGTATCGGCGCCCGGGTGAACGGGCGGCTGGTGCCACTGGAGAGCACGCTGGAGAACGGCGACGTGGTCGAGGTGTTCACCTCGAAGGCGCAGGGCGCCGGCCCGTCGCGTGACTGGCTCACCTTCGTCAAGAGCCCGCGCGCCCGCAACAAGATCAAGCACTGGTTCTCGAAGGAACGCCGCGACGAGGCGATCGAGCACGGCAAGGACGCGATCGCGAAGCAACTCCGCAAGGAGGGCCTGCCACTGCAGCGCCTGCTGTCGCACGAGACGTTGACCGCGGTCGCGAACTCACTGCGCTACCCGGACGTGACGGGTCTATACGCCGCGGTCGGCGAGAGCCACGTGAGCGCGCAAGCCGTAGTACGGCGTCTGATCGAGACGTATGGCGGTGAGGAAGGCGCGGCCGAGGATCTGGCCGAGGGGCTGCGGTTGCCGCAGACCCGGGAGCGCCGCAAGCGCACCGCTCGCGGCGATGCCGGTGTCATCGTCAAGGGCGCGACCGACGTGCTGTCCAAGCTCGCCCGCTGCTGTACGCCGGTGCCGGGCGACGAGATCATCGGCTGGGTCACCCGTGGCGCCGGCGTCTCGGTGCACCGGGCCGACTGCGCCAACGTGGAGAACCTGCAGACCCAGCCCGAGCGCATCGTCGAGGTCGAATGGGCCCCGACCGCGCAGTCGGTCTTCCTGGTCGCGATCCAGGTCGAGGCGCTGGACCGGGCCCGGCTGCTGTCGGACATCACCCGGGTGCTGTCCGACTACCACGTGAACATCCTGTCGGCGGCGCTGACGACCACCCGCGACCGGATCGCCAAGTCCCGTTTCACCTTTGAGATGGGCGATCCGACGCACCTCGGCCATGTGCTCAAGGCCGTTCGCTCGGTGGAAGGCGTCTTCGACGTCTACCGGGTCACCCAGTAGCGGGTCGATCAGCAGGCCGCAGCTGACCAGGCGCGGCCTGCTGCTGCTCGGCGCCGGCGCACTGGCGGGCTGCAGCGACGGCTCGGGTGGCTCGGGTGGCTCGGGTGGTGATGGCGGCGGCTCGAAGCCGTCGGCATCCTTCGCGGGGCCGACGCCGTCGGGTCCGCTGACACCGACACCAGCGGGTCCGGTGACGCCGACGACTTCGGGCCAGCTGACGCCGGCGCCTTCCGCTTCCTCGACTGTGCTTCCGACGCCGCCGGTGACTCTGCCGTCTGTCAAGGAGTGGACGCCCGGCCCGGGGGAGATCAAGCCCGAGGTGAAGGCTGCCGCAGTACGCGCGGTGCAGGGCTTGCTGATCCAATCGGGGACGCCGTCCGAGGTCGAGGTCATCGACGCGCAGTACGGCGGCATCCTCTCGGACTCAGCCAGTGTGCTCGTGGTCTGCCGCCAATACATGCTTGCCAGGGGCAACTTGATCACCGGCGGCACGACGGTCGACGTACGGCTCACCCGGTCAGGTCGGACCTGGCGGGTGACAGCGATGCACCCAGCTCGGCCGGGCGCGCCCGCGAAGACGCTGACTGCGGCCGCCCGCCAAGTCCTCGCGAACGATCGCATCTCGCTCCCACCGGCTTCGGCAGCCGACGTCCGCTCCGGCACGATCCACGACACCGTCCTCACCGCGATGCTCCAACTGGCCAAGACCTACCGAATCGGCATCTCGGTCATCCGCTCCGGCCACCCTCTCGACGTCTTCGGCACCACCCGCCCCAGCGACCACCCCCGAGGCCGAGCCTTCGACACCTGGCAGATCAACGGTCGCGCCGTAGTCGACCCGGCCACCCCCCGCGCCCTCATCACCTCCTACATGCACGCCGCCGCCTCCACCGGCTCCTACAACGTAGGCGGCCCCCACCAACTCGCCGGCCCAACGTACTTCTCCGACAACACCCACCACGACCACATCCACGCCGGCTACCGCACCTGACCCTTTCGCGCTGCGCTCGCTCCTGCGTCGCTCACTCGCCGGCTCACCCACCCACCCCCGCGGTCGCGGGCCTCCTACGTCGCCCCGCTGGCGAGAACGACCCCGTCGCGCGTCGGCCATGTCGCGAGACGTTGCTCGGGTTCTCCGGAGGATCGCAACCTGCTTCGCGCTCGACCCGCCAACCGGTACGAGGCCCCCTTTCGCGCTGCGCTCGCTCCTGCGTCGCTCACTCGCCGGCTCGCCCACCCACCCCCGCGGTCGCGGGCCTCCTACGTCGCCCCGCTGACGAGAACGACCGCATCGCGCGTAGGCCATATCGCGAGACGTTGCTCGGTTCCTCCGCAGGATCGCAACCCGCTTCGCGCTCGACCCGCCAACCGGTACGAGGCCCATTTCGCGCTGCGCTCGCTCCTGCGTCGCTCACTCGCCGGCTCACCCACCCACCCCCGCGGTCGCGGGCCTCCTACGTCGCCCCGCTGGTGAAGACGACCGCATCGTGCGTCGGCCATGTCGCGGGATGTTGCTCGGGTTCCTCCGCAGGATCGCAACCCGCTTCGCGCTCGACCCGCCAACCGGTACGACTCGTGTTCGCTTCTCCTGCTCACCATCTGCGGGGCAATCGTGGTTGGCGGCAGAGGAAGCTGCCCACAGCCAACTCAAGGGCTGGATAGGAGCCCCACAGATCGGGCCGCCGGACAGAGATGATGTGCCAGCCGAGCGCTTCCAATTCTGTACGGCGTGCTTCGTCGCGCACCTCTTGGTGGGGTCGGGAGTGCCAGCGGTCGGAGTCGTATTCGAGGCCGAGGCGGCGGCCGTCGTCGAGGGGGTCGGGATAGCCGAGGTCGATGAGGTAGTCGCGATGTGGGCCGCGAACCCGGACTTGCAGATCGGGTTGGCCGAAGTCGGCGTCGATCAGGCGTAAGCGCAGCCAGGATTCGCCGGGCGAGGCGGCCCGGCGGTCGGCGTACCGGAGGATCTGGCGAGCCTGGATGATGCCGGGTCTGCCCTCGTAAGCAGCGGAAGCGGCGCGCACCGCCCAGCGGTCGGCGATCCCCGAGCGAAGCATGGCGTCCACCGCTGACAAGGCGAACGGACGCGGAAGTTGCATGGCGAGTTCAACCGTCGTGGCGATCGGACTGGTCACCTTCAGTTCGCCCACCTGCACCACGTCGGTGGCCTCGCGGGTCCACTGCACGCCGACTTCGCCCTTGGCATGCAGCGCTGTGGTCTCGATGCCGTGGACCCAGGCGGCGGTCCGCCCGCAAGCGATGCCGTCCGGAGGTAGTAGCAGCGCAACCGCCGCGGCGCGGAGGTCGACCGTGTCAGGCACGCGCACATCGACATAGACGTCACTGAGTACCTGGCGGATCTCGCCAGCGCCGAGCAGCCAGCCGAGCTTCTTGCGGACCTGATGGGCTCGGAAGGGGAGGCCGCAGAAGTACAGCGGGAACTCAGCAGGCAGCATCCGAGAAGGATGACTGAATCAGCAGATCCGCTGCGTTGCGTTGTCCACAGGCTTGCGCCACCGCCTGCTTGGGTCGCCGGCATCACCTGGCCCGGGCCGTCGCGGACTGACGGTTCAGGCACTCCGCGACGGCACGATTACGCGGGCGTTGATTCGCCAGCCGTTCGTTGTCCGTACCACCTCGTCCTCGTAGATGACGGTGCCCGCGTGGCCGTTCGCCATTACCGAGAGTCCTTTGGAACGCACTGTGGCGCGGTCGTCGAGTTCGGGGTCGGCTGTGACTATCACGTTGGTGACGTGATGTCCGACGGGCTGGTCGCCGGGGGCGGACTTGAAGAGGTCGATCAGTGCGGGCAGTCCGCGGACAATGCCCAGCCCGTAGGCAGATACGTCGTACGACGCGTCGGGTGTCAGTAGTAGCCCAAGGTCGTCGGATCGGCGATCGTCCGCGAGGTGCCCGTGTAGCGACACCAGTTCGTGTATGGCCAGCCGGTCTTCGGTGGTCAGTGGCATCGGCACTCCTGAGCGGTCGTGGGGGAGGATGGTGGGGATGACTGATCATAAACGGGGCGCGCGCCCCGCTTCAACTGGGCCTCGCCGAGCTGATGCCATCGCCAATCGTGCCAAGGTGGTGGCGGCGGCCCGTGAGGCGTTCGAGGCAGAGGGACTCAGCGTGTCCCTCGACGAGATCGCCCGGCGGGCCGGCGTCGGTGCGGGCACGGTTCACCGGCACTTCAGGACGAAGGCGGAGCTCGTCGACACGGTCCTCGCCGCCGCGGTTGAGGACCTTGTGGTGGCGGCGAACTCCTATGCCGCGTCGGACGACGCCGGCTCGGCGCTGCGGGACCTTCTGGTGCGACTGGTCACCGAGGGAGCAGCGGCCCACGAACTCGCCGCGCGGCTGCAGATCGGCGCAGGCAGCGTCGAGGCGGCAGTGTCGGGACCGGTCGCCGAGCTGAACCGTGCGATGGGCCTACTGCTGTCCCGCGCCCGCGACTCGGGAGCTGTACGTCACGACGTCGATGACCGCGACCTGGCCGCGCTCATTGCCGCCGCGCACGCCGCGTACGTCCATCCCACCGGCGGCGACCACGCATTGATGCTGGTGCTGCGATCGCTCGAGGCCCCCACTTGAGGACCTGAGCTGATCTCGCCGGGGCTGACGGTCCCGGACGAGGCGCGAGGTAGGAGCGCGGTACGCCGTGGCGTTGCCCCCGGGTGTGGACACCCGGGGCTTGGCCGCTGTCGGGTGGTGGTGTGTGAGTTCGTATTGGGCAGAGCTAGTCATGCCGTCGGCGGGGCGGCCGGGGGCGGCGGCGAAATGGGTACGCCTTGCGTCTGAGCCGCGACGGAGGAGCGGCGAGCTGGGGTGGGTGGGTGAGCCGGTCAGTGAGCGACGGAGGAGCGAGCGCAGCGCGAAAGGGCGTCGTACGAGCGGGCCGGACTGCCGGCCCGCTCGCGGCAGGCTCAGCTGAATTCGGCTAGGGCGTTTTGGGCTTGGGTCAGCCATTCTCGGCGGGCTGCGATGGATTCGCGGGCTTCGGTGGCCTTCTTGGTGTTGCCTTGGGCCTCGTGTTTGGCGGCTTGTTTCTCCAGGTCGGCGATGAGCGACTGGAGTTGCTTGACGGTGGCTTCGGCGCGGGCGCGGGCCTCGGGGTTGCTGCGGTTCCAGACCTCGTCCTCGGCGGACTTGACGGCTTGCTCGACGGCGCGCAGGCGGGCGTCGATCGAGCGCATCGAGTCGCGCGGGATCTTGCCGATGGCGTCCCAGCGGTCGAGCAGGTCGCGGAGTTGCTCGCGGGCCGCCTTGGCGTCGGTGACGGGCAGGATCGCCTCGATCTCGACCAGGAGCGCTTCCTTCAGAGCCAGGTTGGCGACCTGCTCCTGGTTCTCCTCGGCCTGTACGGCGTCGCGCGCGCCGAAGAACGCGTCCTGGGCGCTGCGGAAGCGGGCCCACAGCTTGTCGTCGACCTCGCGCGGCGCGGGACCGGCAGCCTTCCACTGCCTCATGAGGTCGCGGAAGCGGCCCGACGTCGGTCCCCAGTCGGTCGACGACGACAGCGATTCGGCCTCGGCGGCGAGGCGTTCCTTCACCACGGCCGCCTCGTCGCGCTTGGAGGACAGCTCGGCGAAGTGCTGCTTGCGGTGCCGCGTGTACGTCGTCCGCGCGGAGGAGAACCGGTGCCACAGTTCGTCGTCGCTGGACTTGTCGAGCCGGGGGAGCGCCTTCCATTCGTCCAACAGCTCGCGGAGCCGGGTGACGCCGTGCCGCCAGTCGGTGCCGGCGGCGATCGTCTCGGCCTCGACGGCGATCTTGGTCTTGGCCTCGCGGGCCTCCTCGACCTTCGCCGCGCGCTCGGCCTTCTTCTTCTCCCGCTGCTGGGCGACCAGTGGGGTGAGCGCGTCGAGCCGGGCCCGCAGCCCGTCGAGGTCACCGACGGCCTGGGCCTCGTCGATGGCGGCGGTCACCTTCTTCACGGCCGCGCGGGCGTCGTCGGGGGAGACCGTGCCGGCCTGGACCCGCTTCTCCAGCAGGTCGACCTCGAAGGCGAGGGCGTCGTACCGCCGGGTGTAGAAGGCGAGCGCCTCGTCGGGGTTGGCGTCCGGCCACTGGCCGACCGCTCGTTCGCCGTCCTTGGTCCGTACGAAGACCGTTCCGTCGTCTGCTACCCGGCCCCAGCTTTCCTCGGCCACAACTCGCCCCTTCCGGCGGTATGTACTGCGCTCGTGCCCATTCTGGTCAGTCGCCGGTTCAACCGGGTCAACAGGGGTCCAGCCGGGCGCGTCGGGACCTGTCCCGACGCTTATCCCTGAACAATCACAAACTCGCCGCCGCTACGCAACGGGGTTGCCGTCACAATCGGGGACAATCGCGCGAGCGACCGGGCCCGATCGCGGTCCAATCCGGTGCGGAGCCGGTACCACGGGACCGGTAACCTTGGCTGGTCCCCATCTGTTCCAGGAAGGTCAGTCGTGCTCATCGCCGGGTTCCCCGCGGGTTCGTGGGGTACGAACTGCTACGTCGTCGCCACCGGCCAGGGCGCGGAGTGCATCGTCATCGATCCCGGCCAGGACGCGGCCGCGGGTGTGGACCAGGTCGTCCGCGAGAACAAGCTGAAGCCGGTCGCGGTCCTGCTCACGCACGGCCACATCGACCACATGTTCTCGGTCCTGCCCGTCTGCGGCAGCTACGACGCCACCGCCTGGATCCACCCGGACGACCGGCACCTGCTCAGCGACCCGATGGCCGGGATCAGCCCGGAGAGTGCCCGGATGCTGCTCGGTGGGAACCACACCTTCGCCGAGCCGGACGACGTGGCCGAGCTCAAGGACGGTCTGAGCGTCGAGCTGGCCGGCCTGCGGTTCGCGGTCGACCACACCCCGGGGCACACGAGAGGCTCGGTCACCTTCACCACGCCGTACGACGGGCCCGAGGACGTACCAGCGATTCTTTTCTCCGGTGACGTGTTGTTCGCCGGGTCGATCGGCCGGACGGATCTGCCAGGCGGCGACCATCCGGCGATGCTGCATACGTTGGCCACCAAGATCCTGCCGATGCGCGACGAGATCGTCGTCCTGCCGGGTCATGGCGGCCAGACCACGATCGGCCGGGAAAAGGCGACCAACCCTTACCTGCAGGACCTGGAGATATCGAAATGAGCAAGGCGGCATGAGCAAGATCGGCCCCATGAGCGGGTTCCCCGAATTCCTTCCCGCGGATCGGATCGTCGAGCAGCACTTCCTCGACGTGATCCGCGAGACCTTCGAGCTGCACGGTTTCGCGTCGATCGAGACGCGGGCGGTGGAGCCGGTGGAGCGCCTGTCCAACCAGGGCGAGGACGCGGACAAAGAGATCTACGGCGTACGACGGCTCGCCGCGGCCGCCGATGACGAGGGCCCGGGCATCGGGTTGCACTTCGACCTGACAGTGCCGTTCGCGCGGTACGTGCTGGAGCACGCCGGCAAGCTGGTGTTCCCGTTCCGGCGCTACCAGATCCAGAAGGTGTGGCGGGGTGAGCGCCCGCAAGAGGGCAGGTATCGCGAGTTCACCCAGGCCGACATCGACATCGTGGACATCGGCACGCTGCCGAGCCACTACGAGGTCGAGTTGCCGCTGGTGATCGCCGATGCGCTCCGCAAGCTGCCGGTGCCCGAGTTCGTCATCAAGGTGAACAATCGCAAGATCCCCGAGGGCTTCTACCGCGGTCTCGGCCTGGACGACGTGGCGACCATGCTGCGGATCGTCGACAAGATCGACAAGATCGGTCCGGAGAAGGTGGTCGAGCGGCTGATCGAGGCGGGCGCGACCGACAAGCAGGCCAAGCTCGCCGTCCAGTTGGCCGACATTTCCAGCACCGACACCTCGTTCGTGGAGAAGGTCCGGGCGCTCGGGGTCGAGCACGAGATCCTCGACGAGGGTCTCGAGCAGCTCAGCCAGGTGATGGCTGCCGCCGAGGAGCACGCGCCCGGGTTGCTGATGGCTGACCTGCGGATCGCTCGCGGACTGGACTACTACACCGGTGCGGTCTACGAGATCTACCTCGTCGGCCAGGAGTCGTTCGGCTCCGTCGGCGGCGGTGGCCGGTACGACGCGCTCGCCAGCGACGGCAAGACGACCTACCCCGGTGTCGGGATCTCCATCGGCATCTCGCGGCTCGTGCACCGGCTGGTCAGCCAGGGCCTGCTGAAGAGCACCCGCAGTACGCCGACCGCGGTACTCGTTGCCCTCAACAACGAAGACGAGCGCTCCGACGCGCTCCGGACCGCGGCGGTGCTGCGCGGCCGGGGGATCCCGGTCGAGGTGGCGCCGGCGGCGGCGAAGTTCGGCAAGCAGATCAAGTTCGCCGATCGCCGCGGGATCCCGTTCGTCTGGTTCACCACCGAGAACGGACCGGAAGTGAAGGACATTCGCAGCGGTGAGCAGGTGCCGGCCGATCCGGCGACCTGGGCCCCGCCCGCGCACGACGTACGACCCAGTATCGAAACCCCTCAGGAGAACTCGTGATCCGTACCCATTCCGCCGGCTCGCTCAGGGCCGAGCACAACGGGCAGACCGTCACGCTGGCGGGCTGGGTCGCGCGGCGGCGTGACCACGGTGGCGTGGCGTTCATCGACCTGCGCGACTCCAGCGGCACGGTCCAGGTCGTCATCCGCGACGAAGAGGCCGCGGGCGAACTGCGCGCGGAGTACTGCCTGAAGATCGTCGGCGCGGTCTCGCCGCGGCCCGAGGGCAACGCGAACCCGAACCTGCCGACCGGTGAGATCGAGATCATCGCCAGCGAGGTCGAGGTCCTCAACGAGGCCGCCCCGCTGCCGTTCCCGGTCGAGGAGCACCACGCGACCCCGGTGAACGAGGAGGTCCGGCTGAAGTACCGGTACCTCGACCTGCGCCGCCAGGGTCCGGGGGCCGCGCTGCGGCTGCGGAGCAAGGTGAACAAGGCGGCCCGCGACGTGCTCGCCAGGCACGACTTCGTCGAGATCGAGACGCCGACGCTGACCAAGTCGACGCCGGAAGGCGCCCGGGACTTCCTCGTCCCGGCCCGACTGAACCCGGGTTCCTGGTACGCGTTGCCGCAGTCGCCGCAGCTGTTCAAGCAGTTGCTGATGGTGGCCGGGATGGAGCGCTACTACCAGATCGCCCGCTGCTACCGCGACGAGGACTTCCGCGCCGACCGGCAGCCGGAGTTCACCCAGCTCGACATCGAGATGAGCTTCGTCGACCAGGACGACATCATCGCGCTGTCCGAGGAGATCCTCACCGAGCTGTGGAAGCTCGCCGGCCACGAGATCCAGACCCCGATCCAGCGGATGACGTACGCCGAGGCGATGGCCCGCTTCGGCAGCGACAAGCCCGATCTGCGGATGGGCCTGGAGCTCGTCGAGTGCACGGACTACTTCAAGAACACGCCGTTCCGGGTCTTCCAGGCTCAGTACGTCGGCGCTGTGGTGATGCCGGGTGGCGCCGACCAGCCGCGCAAGCAGCTGGACGCGTGGCAGGACTGGGCCAAGCAGCGTGGTGCGCGCGGTCTCGCGTACGTGCTGGTCGGCCAGGACGGCGAGCTGGCCGGTCCGGTCGCCAAGAACCTGTCCGAGGAGGAGCGCGCCGGCCTGGCCGACCACGTCGGTGCGAAGCCGGGTGACTGCATCTTCTTCGCCGCGGGCGCGGTCAAGGCCTCGCGGGCACTGCTCGGCGCGGCCCGGCTGGAGATCGGCCGCCGCGGCGGGCTGATCGACGAGTCGGCCTGGTCGTTCGTCTGGGTGGTCGACGCCCCGCTGTTCGAGCCGGCCGACGACGCGACGGCCGCTGGTGACGTCGCCGTCGGTTCGGGCGCCTGGACCGCGGTGCACCACGCGTTCACGTCGCCGAAGCCGGACTCGCTGGCCACGTTCGACACCGATCCGGGCAGCGCGCTCGCCTACGCGTACGACATCGTGTGCAACGGCAACGAGATCGGGGGTGGGTCGATCCGTATCCACCGCGAGGACGTGCAGAAGCGCGTGTTCAAGGTGATGGGGCTGACCGACGAGGAGGCGACCGAGAAGTTCGGCTTCCTGCTCGACGCGTTCAAGTTCGGCGCGCCGCCGCACGGCGGGATCGCGTTCGGCTGGGACCGGATCACCGCGCTGCTGGCCGGCGCCGACTCGATCCGCGACGTGATCGCGTTCCCGAAGTCGGGCGGCGGCTTCGACCCGCTGACCTCGGCCCCGGCGCCGATCACCCCGGCCCAGCGCAAGGAGGCCGGCGTCGACGCCAAGCCCGAGCCGAAGGGCGAGGAGAAGGCCGAAGCCAAGCAGTAGCCAGTGCTGCTCCCGAGCGGGAGACTACGCAGCGTGCCGTGGCAGTTACCTGCCACGGCACGCTGCATTCGGGTGGAAAGGGTTGAGCTTCCCACTGGGCCGGTGGAAAGTAACTGCATTGCCACGCGCGATAGGCAATTTTTCACCACGTGGTTCCCAGAGCCCTCCGCCCCGCCCGGGAGAAGTCATGCCGAAACCTCGAATCCGCCGTCTGCTCAGCTCGGTCCTGGCCTTGGCCGGGATCACCGCCGCCGGCCTCGTCGCTGCCACCCCCGCCCACGCCGCCGTCTTCCAGACCTACGGGAGCGGGGTCAACGTCCGCGCCGACGCCTACCTCTCGTCGGCGGTGGTCCGCACGCTGTCCGGCCCGACCTCCATCGACGTGGACTGCCAGAAGGAAGGCGACCTGGTCACCGTCTCCGGTGGCTCCAGCAAGTGGTGGGCACACATCCCCGCCTTCGGTGGCTACGTCACGGTCGCCTATGTGGCGATCCCCGAGGACAAGCTGCCCGGCGTACCGGAGTGCGGAGGCGCTGACCCGAATCCGCCGAGCGGTGACGTCACGCTGGCCGACGTACAGGCCATGTTCGGCAGCCGGATCGCGAACCCGTCGATCGTGGAGACCGGACTGCCGTCGCTGAACCAGGCGATGCGGGACGCGAACATCACCACGCCGTACCGCAAGGCAGCCTTCCTGGCCACGCTGGTGCACGAGTCGCGGCTCGAGTACAACATCCGCGAGATCGGCGACACCCGGCTGTACGGCGGTCGCGGCTACATCCAGTTGACCGGCGACTTCAACTATCGCCCGGCCGGTCAGTACTTCGGGATCGACCTGCTCGGCAATCCCGAGCTGGCCCGTTCGCTGCAGTGGAGCGCCCCGATCGCCCGCTGGTACTGGACTGTTGCCCGCAACATCAATCCGTACGCCGACGCGCTCAACATGGGCAAGGTGGACGCGGCGATCGGCTTCCCGGCGGGTACGGAGGACCAGGGTCGCTGCGACTCCTTCAAGAACGCCCTGCGCTACCTCACCGGCTCGGTCCCGGCCGGCGTGATCTGCACCCGGTCGAAGGCGCTCGCCGGTGACACCAGCAAGCTGAGCCGCGCCCAGTTCGACGCCCTCGGCAAGGTGGGCACCGGCCTCGGCTGATCCCACCACAACCGAAGCCGGCCAGACGCGCCCCAGCCGGGTGATCGCCGGGATCGCGAGGAAGGTGAAGCCGGCGTACAGCTGGGTCGTGTTGCCGTCGGGCCACCTGGCGGTGGTTAGCCTCGAGGGGTGGAGGTGTCTGTGGAGTTGTTGCCGCATCTTCGGCGTGCGCGGGATGTCGCCGATCGCGACTTCGCGGGATCGCTCGACCTGGCTGGTCTGGCAGCGGCGGCCGGTGTCTCGAAGTACCACTTCCTGCGGTGTTTCGCCGCGGCGTACGGCGAGACGCCGATGCAGTACGTCACCCGGCGCCGGATCGAGCGGGCGACCGATCTGCTGCGCGCCACCAATCTCACCGTCACCGAGGTGTGCGAGCTGGTCGGCTATGCCAGCCTCGGGTCCTTCTCGCAGCGCTTCGCCGAGCTGGTCGGGATGAGCCCGTCGCAGTACCAGCGCACGCAGACCGGCGCGCGGATCCCCGGCTGCTTCGTCTTCATGCTGGGGCTGAACTCCGCAATTCCGGAGAAGCCGTCACCAACCGGTACGCCGTAGTTTCGGAGCACCGGTCAACGACGAGGAGGAACCGTGATCACCAATGTCAGCCTGGTCACCGTGTACGTGGACGACATCGACGAGGCGAAGGCGTTCTACACCGGCAAGCTGGGCTTTGTCGTGAAGGACGACATCACGCTGAGCCCGGAGTTCCGCTGGTGCACGGTGTTCCAGGCCGATCACCCCGAACTCGAGCTCGCGTTGCGGGTGCCCGGTCCGCCGCTCGATCAGGAGTCGGCCGACTCGATCCGCCGCATCATGGCGAAGGGGTCGATGCACGGCTTCGGGATCGCCACCGACAACTGCCGCAAGACCTTCGACGAGCTGGTCGCGAAGGGCGTCGAGTACCTGCAGGAGCCCGCCGACCGCCCGTACGGCGTGGAGGCCGTGCTCCGCGACAACTCGGGCAACTGGCTGGTGCTGGTCGAGTCCAAGCCCTACACGCCGGAAGACTTCAGCTGACCGTTTGACGCCGGGTTGTTTGTCGCAATTCAATTGGGACAAACAACCCGAGGGGACGACGTTTGTGAAGCTCTCAGTCGATCCGGCTGCCGCGAAACCGCCGTACGAGCAAGTGAAGGATCAGCTCGACGCGTTGATCCGGCGCGGGAAGCTCGCGCAGGGGACACGGTTGCCGACCGTCCGGCAGTTGGCCGGCGAGCTCGGGCTGGCCGTGAACACGGTGGCGCGGGCCTACAAGGAACTGGAAGCCGATCGCCTGATCGAGACCCGTGGCCGCAACGGCACCTTCGTGCTGGCGTCCCGCAGTCAGGTCGACGACGAGGAGACCCTCGCCGCCGCCACCGCCTTCGCCCGGGCCGCCCGCCGGGCCGGCCTCAGCGTCGCCGAGGCAACCCGGATCCTCCAGCAGGCCTGGTAACCGGCTGCGCAACGCACAGCCGGAAACGATTCCAAAAATCTGCCCGACAACGTTGTCCGAGCTATCGACACGTGCCGTCGCCGTTGTTAACCTCGCCGTCATTTGACAGCGATGTCAACGACAGGGGAGTGGTCACGATGGTCTCGAGACGAACGTTCCTGGCGGGCAGCGGCGCGGTGACGGCGGGCGGGTTCGGGTTGCTCCCGGTCGTCGCTCCGGCCGCGCAGGCCGCCACCTCTTCGACGTCCGGCAGTCCCGCCCGGCTGCTGCCGGCCTTCGAACGCCCCAAGCACCTGCACTACGGCGACGTCAGCAAACTCAGCGGCGGCGACCAGACGCTGCTGACCACGTTGCAAGGCGTCGTCAACCGCACCCGGCCCGAGCTCTACTTCAGCTTCGACACCGGCACCATGAGTACGCCGGACGCCAAGTGGCTGGCCGACATGCACCTGCCCACCACGACGTACCAGAACCCGCTGGACCTGGTCGCCAAGTACCGCCATCGCGTCCGCGGCGCGATCGTCCACGACCCCGCCGTACCGGACTCGCTGAACGTCGCGACCACCCTGGCCGGTCTGGAGGACGCGGTCGTCGCCGACGCCGATCAGGCCAAGGCGCACGGGCTGCGGATCGTCAAGGACCTGCGCGGGATGTTCGACGACGACCGGGTGAAGACCTACCGGTGGCAGCTCGACCACCTGTTCCCGCGGGTCACCCACAAGTTGCTGGCCGGCCTGCCGCCGACCCGGGTGGTCGCCGTCGAGAACGTGCAGTGGAAGGAGATCGCCCGCGAGGCCCGGCAGATCCGCGACTCGTCGAACCGCGGCAGCTACGACCTCGACGTGTCGGCCGCGCTCGGCAAGGAGGCCGTCTTCGTCCGGTTCGCCGACTCGTTCACCGACGACGGCTGGGGCGCCTCGGTCTCCGAGGTCACCGTGAAGGCGAACGGGACCCAGATCGCGCACTTCCTGCCCGGTACGCCGGAGGAGGCGCCGTACCTGTTCGACGGCGTCAACTCGTCGATCGGCGGCGAGTCCAACCGCTTCAGCGACGGCGGCGGCTACTTCATCTACCGCTTCGAACCACCGGCCGGTACGACGTCGTTGGTGGTCACCGTGACGATGTGGAACCAGTACCTGGTGGCGGCCACCGACACCTCACCGACCCGGATCGAACCGTTCGCGTACTTCCGTGACTACGTGGTGGCCACCAAAGCCCTGGTGAGCTGGCTACCGCCGGCCGGCGAGACCGGCGAGTTGCTGATCGAGCACTTCGCGAAGTACCCGACGCTCGCGCCGTACATGGGCTGGTTCGCCAACGACGTCTCCGGCGAGTGGGACGGCGTCGATCTCGCATCGCAAGGCGGTTCGCCGGTGATCGCGGCCGACTTCTACATGAACGGGACCGTCCACGCCGGGTTCACCGCACCGATCTCGGCCAAGGTCCGGCCGGTACGGCGGATCAGCAAGCCGAAGAACAAGGTGTACCTGACGCTGACGTTCGGCGAGGGCGACAACATCCAGTACTGCCAGCGGCACCTGCGCGATCTGTGGGACGACCCGAAGCGCGGCGAGGTGCCGACGAACTGGACCATCAGTCCCTTGCTGCTGGAGACCGGCCCTGGTCTGTTCAGTCACTTCCAGCGGACGGCGACGGCGAACGACCTGCTGGTTTGCGGTCCTTCTGGTGCGGGCTACACGTACCCGGGTTCGTGGAAGGCCGACCAGTTGACCCAGTACCTCAAGCTGACCGGGTCGACGCTGCGGCGTACCGGGATGGACCAGGTGTACTCCTACAGCAGCCGGGCCGACGACAAGTGGGTCCTGTTGTCCGAGGAGATCGCCCGGGGCTACGCGGAGTACACGCCGCTGAAGGGGATCATGCAGACCTGGGACGGCGACATCCTGGTGACCCGCCGGGGTGGTCTGCCGATCGTCGGCATCTGGGGCGCGCCCGGCAAGGGAGCGGAGTACAAGGCCGCCCTGGACGCGCACATCGCGAGCTGGGACGGCTCACACCCGCTCTTCATCGCCGGCCTGATCAACGCCTGGTCGTGGACCCCGTCGGACATGGCAACGCTCGCACCCCTCCTGGGCGATCCGTACGAACTGGTCCTGGCCAACACCTTCTTCGACCTGCTGAACCGCACGCTGTAAGGAGGGCGCGGCCGGTCGAGGCGACCAGGGAGGGCGGACTGCCTTCCCTGGTCGCCTCAGGTCGGGGACTGCCGACACAGTCACCTCTGCTCGCCGGGCGGCCATCCGGCCTGTCCGGTTGGGGCCGTTGTGCTCTGACGATCGAGCGCGCGACGCGGAGGCTGGAAGTGGAGGTGGACCGTGCTCGCTTTCGATTCGGCGGTGAAGCGGTTCGGTCCGGTGGCTGCGCTCGACGGATGTACGTTCGAGGTCCAGCCCGGCCGGATCACGGGATTCCTGGGCCCCAACGGGGCCGGCAAGACCACAGCGATGCGCGCGGTGTTCGGGCTCGCCCGGCTGGACGCCGGTACGGTGTCGTGGCGCGGCGCTCCCATCACAGGACAGGAACGCGCACGCTTCGGCTACATGCCTGAGGAACGGGGCCTGTACCCACGCATGCGGGTCCGGCAGCAGTTGCTGTATCTCGGCCGGCTGTGCGGACGCAGTGACAGCGACGTACGCCGGGTGGCCGACCGGTGGCTCGGACGGCTCGGACTCGCCGATCGGGCCGGAGATCGCGTCGACACGCTGTCGCACGGCAACCAGCAACGGGTCCAGCTGATCGCAGCGCTGGTCAACGAGCCGGAGTTGCTCGTCCTCGACGAGCCGTTCTCCGGCCTCGATCCCATCGCCATGGCGGCCATGGCCGACCTGCTGGCCCACCTCGCCGGCGCCGGCGCGACCGTGCTGTTCTCCAGTCACCAACTCGATCTTGTCGAGGAACTGTGCGAGGACGTGGTCATCATCGACCACGGACGCATTGTGCTCGCCGGTGACCTGACGGATCTGCGGGCGGCCTTCCCGCAACGGTTCGTGGACGTCCGCTATCGCGGGCTGGCCCCCGACTGGTCGCGATTGGCAGCGGCACAGGTCGTCGAGGCCCGAGCCGGGCAGACCCGGCTGCGGATCGGCCGCGACACGGACCTGGCAGCGGTTCTGGCGGCCGCCCGCTCCGGTGGCGATGTCATCTCCTTCGCATATCAGCCCCCGACGCTGTCGGAGCTGTTCCGCCAGGCGGTGGCGGCATGAACGGCGTACGGCAGGCCTGGCTGGTCGCCCTCCGGGAGATTCGTGAGCGGAGCCGCTCACGGAGCTTCCGCGCCGGGCTGATCGTGATGCTCGTGGTCGTCATCGCCATGATCGTGGTGCCGGCAAACCTGGACGCCGACCGGGGAGCCAGGGACGTGGGGATGACCAGCCCTGTCCCCAGCGCGCTGGCGTCGGCCGTCGTCGCTCAGGGCGAGGCAGTCGGTCTCACCGTTCACGTGCACCGGTACGGCGACGTCGCCGTGGGCGAACAGGCCGTCCGCGCGGACACCGTGGACGTACTCCTGGTCGACACCCAGCGGCTCGAGTGGCCCGGGCGGGTCGATGAGCAGCTGCGCGCCGTCGTCACCGGCGCCGTTCAGCTGGTCGCCGTTCAGGAACGCGCTGCTGCCGCCGGCATCGATCCCGGCGACCTCCGCGCGATGCTGGTCCCTGTCCCCGTGGAGGACGTCGAACTCGGGCTGGTCGCCGGGCGAGGTCCCGGCGACGAGCTGGCGGCCATCGTGATGACCGCGCTGTTGCTGATGGCAATCGTCATCTACGGGAACCTCGTCCTGACCGGCGTCGTGGAGGAGAAGTCCAGCCGGGTCGTCGAGGTGCTGCTGGCTCGCATACCCGCCCGTGTCCTGCTGGCCGGCAAGGTGATCGGCATCGGACTGCTCGGGCTCGCCCAGTTCGTCCTGACCGCGGCGGCGGCGCTGGTCGCCACCCTCGTCGTCGACTCTGCCGATATTCCGGCCGTCAGCGCCGGCGTGCTCACCTGGGCGGTCGTCTGGTTCGTACTCGGCTATGCCCTTTATGCGATGGCGTACGGGGCGCTCGGTTCCCTCGCTTCACGGACCGAGGACGCGCAGAGCGTGGCCGGACCCATCGGCTACGTACTGATCGCGTGCTTCTGGGGTTCGTTCCTCACGGTCAGCGGGGATCCCGACGGTTTGTGGTCACGGCTCCTCTCACTGTTCCCGGTGACGGCGCCGTTCGCCATGCCGGGCCGGATAGCGCTCGGATCGGTCAGCTGGTGGGAACCTCTGCTCGCCGTTGCCCTCACGGTGGTGGCTATTGCCTGGCTCGTCGCCCTGGCCGGACGCGTCTACACCAACGCCGTACTGCACAGCGGCAGCACCCTCCGGCTACGCGATGCCTGGCACAGCGAGCAGTTGCAGCCGCCGGTGGCCTCCGCAACGACAGCCGGTGAGCCGTCGACCGAGAAGCCTCACGAGTTCAGCGGAGGTCGGCGTAGCTCAGGGGAATGACGATCGGCGCGGCAGCGGGCAGGATGGCGTCTGATGACACCTGAGGAGCTTCTCGACGTGTTCCACCGCCGGATCCGCCTGCCGGACGCCGACACGATCCCGGGCTGGAAGGTCGAGCATGTCGGCCCGGTCCACCGTTCGTACCTCGAAGGGCCGGGCGGCGGCGGGTTCGTCGAAGCGCCCCGCGGGCTCGGCGACGATCCGGAGGCGGTGATCGCCGGCGAGGTCGCGTTCTTCCGCGAGCGCGGGCTCTCGTTCGAATGGAAGACCTACGCGTACGACGAACCGGCCGATCTCGGCGCGCGCCTGGTCGCGGCCGGGTTCGTGCCGGAGGATCCCGAGACGCTGATCCTCGGCGAGGTCGATCGCATCCTGGCCCGGCCGTCCGCACTGCCTTCGAAGGTGGTGCTACGCGATGTCGAGGAGCAGCAGGACTTCCACCGGATCGCCGTACTGATGGACACCTTGTGGCACAACGGACTGGAGCGGATCGAGGAGCGCCTCTCCGCCGAGGCACGGATGTTCCCGGACAGGTTGGTGGTCAGCCTGATCGAGGAGGCGTTGAAGGGGCCTGATGGCCCGGCCCTGACCGCTGCCTGGATCCGCTTCCACCCCGGCACCGGCTTCGCCTCGCTGTGGGGAGGCGGCACCCTGCCGGAGTGGCGTCGCCAGGGCCTGTACTCCGCGATCCTGGTCCACCGGGCCCGGATCGCCCGAGCGCGCGGCTACGCCTTCCTCCGCGTGGACGCCTCCGAGGACTCCCGCCCGATCCTGCAGAAGCTCGGCCTGCACGCGGTCACCACCACCACGCCGTACACCTTCACGATCTGAACACGCGGGGTTGGTGCACGGAACGACCGGGTGAGGTTGTACGTTGCGGAGACCATGGCACTGACGAAACTCACCTCGCGCTTCCGCCGGCTCCTGCAGCGCCCCGGCTCGATCGACCTCGGCCCGTACGAGCGGCTGACCCAGTTGGTCGCCGAGGCGGAGGAGTCGGTCCAGGGCCTGTCCGACGACGAGCTCACCGAGGTCGTCACCGAGATGCGGACGACCGGTGGGCTGGACGAGGACAACCTGATCGAGTTCCTCGCGCTGGCCCGCGAGGCGGGCAAGCGCGCGATCGGCGAGCGGGCGTTCGACGGCCAGATCGTCGGCGCCCTGGCGCTGCTGCGCGGCCGGATCGTCGAGATGGCCACCGGTGAGGGCAAGACGCTGGCAGGTGCCTTCGCCGCCGCCGGGTACGCGATCGGTGGCCGGCGCGTTCAGGTGATGGCCGTGAACGACTACCTGGCCCAGCGCGACGCCGAGTGGATGGGCCCGATCTACGCCCTGCTCGGTGTCACCGTGAGCCACATCGGCCAGGCCTCGACGCCGGAGGAGCGCCGCGCGGCGTACCAGGCGGAGGTCTGCTACGCCCCGGTCACCGAGCTGGGCTTCGACGTACTGCGGGATCGGCTCGTCACCGACGTCGCGGACCGGGTCACTGTGAAGCCTGACGTCGCACTGGTCGACGAGGCGGACTCGGTGCTGATCGACGAGGCTCGCGTGCCGCTGGTGCTGGCCGGCGCGACCCGGACCGAGGAACTCGACGACGACGTGGTGGCGCTCGTCCGCACGCTGCGGGCCGGGGTCGACTACGAGATCGACGGCGACGGCCGGACCGTGGCGCTGACGGACAAGGGCACCGACACGGTCGAGAAGCACCTCGGTGACATCAACCTGTACGAGGACGAGAACCTCGACCGGCTCACCCAGATCAACGTCGCGCTGCACGCCGAAGTACTGCTGCGCAAGGACGTCGACTACCTGGTGCGCGACGGCAAGGTCAGCTTGATCAACAACAGCCGCGGCCGGATCGCCAAGCTGCAGCGCTGGCCCGACGGCCTGCAGGCGGCCGTGGAGGCCAAGGAAGCTGTGCCGATCAGTGACTCCGGTGAGGTGCTGGACAGCATCACGGTGCAGGCGCTGGTCAGCAGCTACCCGACCCTTTGCGGCATGACCGGTACGGCGGTCGTCGTCGGCGAGCAGTTGCAGGAGTTCTACAACGTCGAGGTGGCGGTGGTGCCGCCGAACAAGCCGAACATCCGGATCGACGAGGCGGACCGGCTGTACCTGACCATCGAGCAGAAGAACGTCGCGCTGGTCGAGCACATCAAGGAGATCCACGAGACCGGGCGGCCGATCCTGATCGGGACGCACAGTGTCGAGGAGTCCGAGCAGCTCAGCGAGCGGCTCGAGGCCGCCGAGGTGCCGCACGTCGTCCTGAACGCCAAGAACGACGCCGAGGAGGCCGCGATCGTGGCCGAGGCCGGCGTACCGGAGACCGTGACGGTGTCGACCCAGATGGCCGGCCGCGGTACCGACATCCGGCTGGGTGGGCGCGACGGTTCGCACGACAAGGACCGCGCCGCAGAGCTCGGTGGGCTGTATGTGATCGGGACCGGCCTGCACGCGTCGCAGCGGCTCGACGACCAGCTCCGCGGTCGTGCCGGGCGGCAGGGCGACCCGGGCGGATCGCTGTTCTTCGCCAGCCTCGGCGACGAACTCGTCACCCGGTACTCCGTGACCTCGGGTCTGCGCCCGTCGCCCGACGAGACCGGCCGACTGACCGACCGCAAGGCGATCGCGATGCTGGAGCACTCCCAGCGGGTCGCCGACGGCGCGAACGCCGAGCTGCACCGTACGACGTGGTCGTACCACCGGCTCACCGGGCAGCAGCGCGCGATCCTGCTCGACACCCGCGAGAAGGTGCTGACCGAGGATCTCGCCGCCGAGGAACTCGCCGAGCGGGCCAAGGAGCGGTACGACGAGTTGGTCGAGGAGATCGGCGAGGACAAGGTGAAGGACGCGGCGCGCAAGATCGCGCTGCACCACCTGGACCGGAAGTGGACCGACCACCTCGCCTACCTCGCGGACCTGCGCGAAGGCATCCACCTGCGTTCGCTGGCCGGCGGCATCGTGCACATGAAGCCGATCGACGAGTTCAACAAGTCCGCGATCGCGTCGTTCGACCCGCTGATCGCGGACGCCTGGAACGACGCGGCCGAGACCTTCAAGGAAGCCGAGATCACCGCCGACGGCTTCGACGAGGAGGCCTCCGGCGTACCGCGTCCGACGGCGACCTGGACCTATCTGGTCAACGACAACCCGTTCGGCACCGAGGCCGACCGCATCCTCGGCCGGCTCCGCAACGCCATCAAGCCGGGCGCCGCGGCGGAGTCGGAGGAGATCCTGCCGGAGGAGTTCGAAGAACTCCCCGAGGAACTCCGCGACCTGGACGACGACGACCTGTCCGACGAGCTGCCGGAGGAACTCCGCGAGGCGGACTCGGGGGATGACGCGTCGGACGCCAAGAAGGCCGACGACAAGGACTGACGACCGGCGAGCAGCCAGCCTCAGGAAGGGCTGTCTGCTCGCTGTTTCTCAGGAGTTGACGCCGGGGGCGGTGACGACGCGGTTGCGCCCGGCGTTCTTGGCGGCGTACGTCGCCGTATCTGCCGCGAGCAGCAAAGCGTCCATGCTGAGACCCGCGACGGGATAGGTCGCGGTGCCGATCGAGCAGGTCAGTCCGTCCACGGTCGCGGACCCCGACTGAGTGGTGACGCCGACCGAGAGACTCGCGATCCGGCGGCGGATGCGCTCGGCTGCTTCCGCTGTCTCGCCCACGCTGGTCTTGGGGAGCAGGATCGCGAACTCCTCGCCGCCGAGCCGACCGACCAGATCGTCGGTGCGGACCTCGTGCTTCAGTTCCGCCGCGATCGCCTTCAGGACCTGGTCGCCGGCCTGGTGACCGTAGGTGTCGTTGATGGCCTTGAAGTGGTCCAGGTCGAGATAGAGCACGCCGAGTGAGGTGTGCTCGTGCTCGGCGCGCCCCAGTTCCTTGGTGGCGATCTCGTGCCAGAACACGGTGTTCGCCAGGCCGGTGTGCGGATCGGTGCGGGCCGCGAACTGGAACTGGCCGACGAGCAACGAGCGGTGCAGACCCAGCACGGTGACCAGCAGGGCGACGATCAGCCAGGGCTGATAGGTCAGCAGGGTCGCCGTGGCGACGCCGAGCCCGAGAGCTCCGAACACGATGAGCTGGTCGGAGAGTTGCCCGAGTGCCTTGCGGCCGTTGGCCTCTGGATTGGACAGCAGCACGGCGCCGACGACCAGGGCGAAGTTGATGAACCAGTACGCGACCGCGGCGACTGTGACAGTGACCAGCCCCAGCGCGCCGGGTGGCAGATCGGGATAGGTGGCGGGGCTGATCGCGTTGATACAGACGCCGGCCGCCGCCGCACCCAGCAGAACGGTCGCGGTGGAGAACGCCCAGCGATAGGGCGGAACTCGACGCAGCCGCAGCCACGAGTGCAGATACACCCAGAGGATCAGCGCGACGGCCAGCGGCGGGGGAAGGCTCAGCACCGCGGCGAACGTCCACATCCCCTTGAGATTCGCGTAGGGGACGCCCTCGGTGGCGTGCCAGCGGATCCGCTCGATGCCGTGACTGGCCTCGACATGGACGGCGGACAGCAGCGCGAGCACCGCGAGCCGGATCCAGTCGCCTGAGCCGATGTCGACGATCCGCGCGGTCACGCCGACGACGACGAGTGCCAGCAGGTCGACCGCCAGCACATACCCCAGGACAATCGGAGGCGCAGACCACAAGGCCCACTGGGTGGGGGTCCAGGACCGGCGGGCGTCATTGCGGCGACGATTTCTGCGCCGCAGGTTCCAGTGCCGGATACTCGTCATGAAACGTTTCCCCCAAACCCCACTCGTCCTCACAGCCAGCGTAAACGCGATATCACGCAATGTCATCGCGCCGGCGGCTTCCTGTGGACGATCCGGACAGCGGGAGGAGGTGCGTCGCGATGCGGAACAACGACTGGACCTGATCCATTCACCGCCTGCCACCGCCATCCCTCGGTCGACCAGCAGCCTACGGGCGTTGGTAGCCGCGGGCGCCGCCGGCTGCGAAGGCGATTCCACAGAGACCAGCAGCCGCGACGACCAGAGGTGGCTGCCACTGGTCGGCCGCCGCCCCGGCGACCAGGACCCCTATGCCCTGAGAGACGATCAGCGCAGTGCGGGCCAGGCCGATTGCCTGACCGCGCTGCGCGTCCGGGATGTCTTGGACGAAGGTGGCCTGGGCTGTCACCAGGTAGGCCGCCGACAGTCCTGACAATGCCCAGAGCGCGACGGTGGGCCACAGCCCGGGCTCGAAGACGCAGAAGACGAGGGGTACGCACGTTCCGATCGCGAGGCGTCCCATCCAGGCCTGCCGCCGTGACGGGATCATGCGTGAGAACAGCAGGATGCCCACCACCTGCCCGGCAGGGTTCGCCGCGAAGAGGACGCCGACCGCCAGTGGCCCGCCACCGACGGCCGCGGCGTACGGGGCGGCTAGGCCCTCTACGGTGATGTAGAAGCCGGGTACGCAGATCAGTGCGGTCAGGTAGCGCAGTCTGCGGTCGCCCCAGACGAGCCGTGCACCTGCCGACAGCGAACCCCACCAGCTCGGCTTCACGGCCGGATCGGCCCCGACAGGCACAGGCCGTTCCCGTACGCCGAGTTGCAGGAGCACCGCCGACAGCGCAAAGGAAGCGGCGTTGAGAGCAAGCGCCTGACTCGTACCGAGTGCCGCAACCAAGCTGCCACCGGTGACGAACCCGATGAGCTGCGCGGTCTGACTGGTGACAGCAGACAACCCTGTTGCTGCTTTGAACTTGTCACCGGTCATGATCGACGCCAACATCGCCGCGCGCGCTGACTGGAAGGGCGCCGCGAGCAGCTGTACTACGACCAGCAGTACGCACAGGATCCACAGCGGTGCGCCGGGGATCGCCATCAACGCGACCAGTACCGCACGGGCGGCGTCGCAGCTGACCATGACCCGGCGACGGGGATAGCGGTCGGCCAGACCGGACAGCAGCGGGCCACCGGCGATGTCCGGCAGGAACGTGAGTGCATAGGTGAGCGCAGACAGCCCGGCCGATCCCGTCCGGTCGAACACCAGGATGGCGAGCGCGACGCGCGCTAGCTGGTCACCGATCACAGACCCCAGCAAGGCCGCCCACAACCACCGGAACTCGGCCACGGCGAACACTTCGCGATACGTGGCCGGCCTGTCGGCAGGGTCGGTCGTAGCGGGGTCACGGGGGCGGACCATGCCGTTCAAAGTACCGAGCCCCCAGGACCCGTGCTTTCCCCGCCGGTGAGCCGTTACCGCTTCGACGCCGTACCAGGTAAAAGAGCGCCCCTACGTGTACCGACGGACAGGAGGTGTCGTGTGTACGGCGGATTGCCACCCCTCCTCCGATCCTCACCGAGGGCGCCACCTGAGCACACCTCCTGTCCGTCGGTACGCCGCCGCGGGCCGCCGCGGGCCGGCGGGGACGCGGGGCGCGGGGTTGTCGGTGGGCGTCTGTAGGCTCGTCGGGTGAGTGATGGTCTGTTCGATCTGCCTGGGAGCCCCGCGCCTGCCCGAGGTGGCGGGAGTCTGGCGGATGCCGACCACACCTCGGCTCCGCTGGCGGTCCGGATGCGGCCGCGCAGCCTGGACGAGTTGGTCGGCCAGCAGCACCTGCTGGCGCCCGGGTCGCCGTTGCGGCGGCTGGTCGAAGGCGACCAGCCGATGTCGTTGCTGCTGTGGGGTCCGCCCGGCACGGGGAAGACCACGATCGCGGCCGTCGTGTCGCACGCGACCAACCGGAAGTTCGTCGAGTTGTCGGCTGTCACGGCCGGAGTGAAGGAAGTCCGGCAGGTGATCGACGGCGCGCGCCGGGATCTGTCCCGCCCGGGCAACACCGTCGAGACCGTGCTGTTCATCGACGAGGTGCACCGCTTCACCAAAGCTCAGCAGGACGCGTTGCTGCCCGGCGTGGAGAACCGCTGGGTCACCCTCGTCGCAGCGACCACGGAGAACCCGTTCTTCTCGGTCATCTCGCCGCTGTTGTCGCGGTCGCTGCTGCTGACGCTGGAGTCCCTCACCGACGACGACATCGCAGTACTGCTTGATCGGGCGCTCGAGGACGAGCGCGGGCTGAACGGCGAATACGAACTGGCCGACGACGCGCGCGACCACCTGCTGCGGATGGCCGGGGGAGACGCGCGACGAGCGCTCACCTACCTGGAAGCAGCCGCCGGCGGCGCCAAGGCGAAAGCGAGCGCGGAAGCCGCGAAGACGCGGTCGTCCGCAAACCGCGACAACGCGAAGTCCACCGAGGACGGCGACGGCGCGGAGGGCGACGTCGTACGGCGTGCTGTGATCGATCTGAAGACGCTGGAGACCGCGGTCGACCGGGCCGCGGTGCGGTACGACCGGGCCGGTGACCAGCACTACGACGTGGCGTCGGCGTTGATCAAGTCGATCCGCGGCTCCGACGTCGACGCCGCGATGCATTACCTGGCCCGCATGATCGAGGCCGGTGAGGATCCTCGGTTCATCGCCCGGCGCCTGGTGATCTCGGCCAGTGAGGACATCGGCATGGGCGACCCGACCGCCCTCGGCGTCGCGGTCGCGGCGGCCGACGCGGTCCAGTTGATCGGTATGCCGGAAGCCCGGATCAACCTCGCCCAGGCCGTCATCGCCCTCGCCCTGGCACCGAAGTCGAACGCGGTGATCATGGCGATCGACGCCGCCATCGCCGACGTGAAGGCCGGCAAGGTCGGCCCGGTCCCGGCCCACCTCCGCGACGCGCACTACGCCGGCGCGAAGAAGATCGGCCACGGCTCGTCGTACCAGTACTCCCACAACGACCCCCGCGGCGTGGTCCCCCAGCAGTACGCCCCGGACGTCGTCGACGACGCCGAGTACTACAAGCCCACCCGCCGCGGCGGCGAGGCGACGTACGCCGACCGTCTGGCCGGCATCCGCAAGATCCTGAAAGACCGCTGATGGACCGCGCGGCAGCCCACGTCGAGGCCTTCAACCAGGCCGTCACCACCGGCGCCTGGGCCACCTTCGCGACCCGCTTCGCCGAGGACGCCGAGATGTCCTTCCCCGGCCTCCCGATCGGCCCGTACGCCGGCCGCGCCGCGATCGCCCAGGCCTACCGCGACAACCCGCCCACCGAGACGATGACCATCATCCCCACCGAAGCCGAAGCCGAAGCCGAAGCGACCCGCGAAGCCGAAGCCGGGGCCACCGGCGAAGCCGACGTGGTCCGCTTCCGCTGGGCCTCGGGCTCCACCGGCTCGATGCGGCTCACCTGGACCACCGACGGCCAGGTGCGGGAACTCGCCGTCCGCTTCGACTAGTCCGGCCTTCCGCGCAAGGGGCTGGACCGAGTTGGTGAGGGACTGTGATGTGGGGGAAGGTGTCCAGTGGGGGAGTGAGTGGGGACGCGCGATAAAGTCGGGCGGTCCACGAGGTGTCAACGGAAGGTGGATCGTTTCCCATGAGCGTCGGTGAAGTCGCGGGGCTGATAGCTGCCTGCGCGCTGCTCATCCTGGTGGGGCTGCTGGCCTACCCGATCCTGAAGCTCGGCAAGGTGCTGGACGAGACCCGGATCATGGTCAAGGGCGTCTCGGATTCCAGCGTGCCGCTGCTCGGTGAGGTGACGAACACCGTGGCGACCACCAACGCCCAGTTGGCGAAGGTGGACGTGATCACCGACAACGCGAGCACCGTGACAACCAACGCGGCCGCGCTCACGTCTTTGTTTGCGGCGACGGCCGGCGGTCCGCTGGTGAAGGCGGCCGCTTTCACCTACGGCGTACGGCGGGCGCTCGGTGAGAGCCAGCGTCGCGATGTCTCCCGCCGGGTGAAGGACGAGATGAAGGCAGAGCGCAAGGCGAAGAAGCGCGGTGACGTGCGGTGAAGCGGATCCTGTGGTTCGTGATCGGCACCTTCGTCGGCGTCTACGTGGTGACCCGGCTGAAGAAGCGGGTCCAGGTGCTCGCGCCGGAGAGTCTGCAGCAGTCGGCGGAGAAGGTGGCGGCCGCGATCCGGCACTTCGGCGACGAGGTGCGGGTCGGGATGGCCGAGCGGGAGACCGAGTTGCGGGACGCGCTCGGGATCGAAAATACGGAAACTCAGCGTGAGGACTACCGGTAACACCCATGGAAACAAGTGAGATTCGCCGGCGGTTCCTGAACTTCTTCGAAGAGCGCGGCCACACGGTCGTGCCGAGCGCACCGTTGCCGTCGCCGGACCCTAACCTGCTGTTCAACGTCGCCGGGATGGCGCAGTTCGTGCCGTACTTCGTCGGCCAGCAGACCCCGCCGTACCCGCGGGCCACCAGCGTGCAGAAGTGTGTCCGGACCCTCGACATCGAGGAAGTCGGCAAGACCACCCGGCACGGCACGTTCTTCCAGATGAACGGCAACTTCTCCTTCGGCGACTACTTCAAGGAACAGGCCGTCCAGTACGCCTGGGAGCTGGTCACCAAGCCGCAGAGCGAAGGCGGCTACGGGTTCGACGAGTCGGTCCTCTACGCCTCGGTGTACTACGAGGACGACGAGGCGATCGACATCTGGAAGCGGGTCGCCGGGCTGCCCGACGACCGGATCGTCCGGCTCGGGATGAAGGACAACTTCTGGTCGATGGGCATCCCGGGTCCGTGCGGCCCGTGCTCGGAGATCCTGATCGACCGGGGCCCGGAGTTCGGCGCCGACCGCGACTGGGAGGCGGGCGACCGCTACCTGGAGTTCTGGAACCTCGTGTTCATGCAGAACATCCGCGGTGAGGGCGGCGGCAAGGAGGGCTACCCGATCCTCGGTGAGCTGCCGAAGAAGAACATCGACACCGGCCTCGGCCTGGAGCGGGTCGCGTACCTGCTGCAGGGCGTCGACAACATGTACGAGATCGACGAGATCTACCCGGTGATCGAGCGGGCCTCGGAGCTGACCGGCCGCAAGTACGGCGTCGACCAGGTCGACGACGTGCGCTTCCGCGTCATCGCCGACCACGTCCGCAGCGCGCTGATGCTGATCGGCGACGGCGTGAACCCGGGCAACGAGCAGGGCGGTTACGTACTGCGGCGCCTGCTGCGCCGCGCGATCCGCTCGGTCCGGCTGCTCGGCTACGAGGACCCGAGCCTGGTCGAGCTGCTCCCGGTCAGCCTGGAGCAGATGAAGAAGTCGTACCCCGAACTGGTGGCCGACTTCGGCCGGATCAGCCAGGTCGCCTACGGCGAGGAGGAGGCCTTCCGGCGTACGCTCACCGCGGGCACGAGCATCTTCGACCTGCACGTGCAGAACCTGAAGTCCGCGGGCAGAGCGCAGCTGGCCGGCGACCAGGCGTTCCAGCTGCACGACACCTACGGGTTCCCGATCGACCTGACCATCGAGATGGCCGCCGAGCAGGGCTTGCAGGTGGACACCGAGGGCTTCCGGTCGCTGATGAAGGAACAGCGGGACCGGGCCAAGGCGGACGCGCGGGCCAAGAAGGCCGGCCACGCGGACACCTCCGGCTACCGCGAGCTGCGGGAGAAGGGCGTCACCGAGTTCACCGGGTATCAGGAGCTGGCGACCGACTCCCAGGTCCGCGGGCTGCTCAAGGACGGCGTGGTCTCGACCGCTGCCGAGCAGGGCGAGACCGTCGAGGTCGTGCTGGAGAGGACCCCGTTCTACGCGGAGTCCGGCGGCCAGATCGCCGACGAGGGCCTGATCGTGGCCGACGGGGTGAAGCTGAAGGTGCTCGACGTCCAGCGGCCGGTCAAGGGCCTGATCGTGCACAAGGTCGAGGTCGTCGAGGGACTGCTGACGCCTGGGCTCGACGTGCACGCGCAGGTCGACCACGAGTGGCGGGTCTCGGCCTGCCAGGCGCACTCTGGCACGCACGTCATCCACGCCGCGCTGCGCCAGGTGCTCGGCCCGAACGCACTGCAGAGCGGTTCGTACAACAAGCCGGGTTACCTGCGGCTCGACTTCGCCTGGTCGTCGGCACTGGACCAGGCGACGCGTAGCGAGATCGAGGAGGTCGCGAACCTCGCCGTACGGCAGGACCTTCCGGTGTCCGCGCAGTACATGACACTGCCGGAGGCTCGCGAGTGGGGCGCGCTGGCGCTGTTCGGCGAGACGTACGACGAGCAGGTCCGCGTGGTCGAGATCGGCGGCCCCTGGTCGCGCGAGCTCTGCGGTGGCACGCACGTGAAGCACTCCTCGCAGGTCGGCGCGCTGACCGTCACGAGCGAGTCGTCGGTCGGTGCGGGTGTCCGCCGGCTCGAGGCCTTCGTGGGCATGGAGGCGCTGCACTACCTGGGTAAGGAGCGCGCCCTGGTCCGGCTGCTCTCAGAGAACCTCAAGACTCGGCCGGAGGAGCTGCCCGCCAAGGTGGCTGACCTGGCCGATCGGCTGCGGATCGCGGAGAAGGAGCTGGAGAAGGTCCGGGCCGGTCAGGTGCTGGCTGCCGGGGCCGAGCTGGCGTCGAAGCCGAAGGACGTCTTCGGGGTCGCGTACGTCGGCCACCGGGCGCCCGACGGCGTGAACGGCGGGGATCTGCGCAAGCTGGCCCTGGACGTTCGCGGCCGGATGCCGGCCGACAAGCCGGCCGTGGTCGCGCTGCTGAGCGTGAACGACGGCAAGCCGGCCGTCGTGGTCGCACTGAACGACACCGCTCGTGAGTGGCGGCTCAAGGCCGGCGACCTGGTCCGGGTCGCGGCCGAGCAGCTCGGCGGTCGGGGTGGCGGCAAGGACGACGTCGCGCAGGGCGGTGGCACGGACGCGAGCGGTGTCGACAAGGCACTGGCCGCGGTCGAACATTCCATCGGTCAGCTCGTCACCGGCTGACACCATGACGCGCTTCGACTGCCCCCGGGCGAGCACGAACAGACGCCCGTGGGGCAGCGCTGCGTCATCAGCGTTGCCACCCTGCCCCCGGGGTAGGGCACACTGATGCGCCGGGGGGTACGGGTGGCACTGGACATCGGTGATGCGCGCATCGGGGTGGCGAGTTCTGATCCGCACGGGATCCTCGCGACGCCGGTGGAGACCGTACGGCGTGGTCCGGGCGACCTGGACCGGATCGCGGCCCTGGTCGGCGAACTCGAGGCGTTCGAGATCGTGATCGGCCTGCCGCGGTCGTTGTCCGGCGGTGAGGGCCGGGCCGCGGTGAAGATCCGCGAGACCGCCGAACTGGTCCGGCAGTTTGTGCTGACCCACGCCGTAGGGGATGCTCCCGAGGTGCGACTGGTGGACGAGCGGTTCAGTACGGTCACCGCCGAGCAGCAGTTGCGGGAACGTGGCAAGAAGGGCTCCAAGCGGCGGGCCGTGGTCGACCAGGCCGCGGCGGTCGTGATTCTGCAGCACGCGCTCGACTTCGAGCGGGAGACCGGGAACCCGCCTGGGAGGCCCCTGTGAACGGACCATCGGTGGACGAAGACCTCAACGAGGGCGACAACCTGCCGGACAGTCTCGGTCTGCGCCCGGAGACCAGGGTCGAGCGGCGGGCGAACCGGCGCAAGGCCCGGACCCGGCGCGGCTTCGGCTGCTTCGCCGGGCTGGTCTCGTTGCTGGTGGTCGGCGGGCTGATCGCCGGGCTGGCCTTCGGCTTCGGCAAGGGCCGCGACGCGCTGGAGAAGGTGTTCTCGGCCCCGGACTACTCCGGCACCGGGACGACCCCGGTGACGGTCGAGATCACCCAGGGGCAGAGTTCGCAGTCGATCGCGGACACCCTGGAGAAGAAGGGTGTGGTGAAGAGCGCCCGCGCCTTCGAGCGGGCGGCCCGCGACAACCCGAAGTCCCGTTCGATCCAGGCGGCGACGTACACGCTGAAGAAGGAGATGTCGGCCAAGGCGGCGCTGGACCTGCTGCTGGACCCGGCCAAGTCGGTGCTGGTGACCCGGATCGGATTCCCCAGCGGGCGGACCAAGGCCGAGATCACCGACATCCTGCAGAAGGCGAAGGCCGCCAAGCTGCCCCCGGGTGCGGCCGCGGCCGCGATGGCCAAGCCGTGGGCGCTCGGCCTGCCGTCGTACGCGAACAACAACCCCGAAGGCTTCCTCTACCCGGGCACGTACGACGTACCGAAGGGCGCCACGGCGTACACGATCCTCAAGCTGATGACGACGCAGTTCGCCCGGACCTCGGCGGAGATCAGGCTGCCGCAGACCGCCCAGCGCAAGAAGGTCGACCCGTACCAGGTGGTGATCATCGCCAGCATCATCGCGGCGGAGACGAACCGCAAGGAGGACTACGGCAAGGTCGCCCGGGTCATCTACAACCGGCTGGCGGGCAATCAGCGGCTCCAGATGGACTCCACGATCCACTACGTCACCGGGCGCAACGGCAAGGTCTTCACCTCCGACGCCGACCGGCAGATCGATTCGCCGTACAACACCTACAACCGCAGCGGGCTGCCGCCGACGCCGATCAACTCGCCCGGCCGGGACACCCTGCTGGCCGCGCTGAACCCGACGCCGGGCGGCTGGAAGTACTTCACGCTGGTCAACCTCGACACCGGTGAGACCGCGTTCGCGTCCACGCTGTCGGAGCACCAGCGGAACGTGCAGAAGCTGCAAGCGTGGTGCGCGGCTCACGCCGGTAGGTGCTGATGACTCGCTGTGCCGTTCTCGGTTCGCCGATCGCACACTCGTTGTCGCCGGCGATGCACCGGGCCGCGTACGCCGAACTCGGGCTGGTCGACTGGCGCTACGAGGCCCACGAGGTCGGTGAGCAGGAGCTCCGCGGATTCCTCGGCACGCTCGGAGACGACGTGCGCGGACTGTCCCTCACGATGCCGTTGAAGCGGGTCGCGCTGGAGTTGGTGGACACCGTCGACCCGGTGGCCGAGCTGATCGGCGCCGCGAACACGATGCTGTTCGAGCCCGACGGCTCCCGGTCGGCTCACAACACCGACGTACCCGGGCTGGTCGCTGCCTTCGCCGAGCGGGGGATCACGGGCGCCGACACGGCCGTAGTACTGGGTGGTGGGGCGACCGCTGCGTCCACGCTGGCCGCGTTGCGGGGTCTCAAGGTGTCGGAGGTGACGCTCGTCGTCCGGGATCCGTCGAAGGCCGCCCGGCTGCTGGATCTCGCGGCGGAACTCGGACTGAAGACGTCGGTCGCGGACTTCGGCCAGGTCGAGCAGATCGGCGGCTTCGACCTGTGTGTGTCCACGTTGCCCGGTGGCGTGGTGGATCCCTGGGCCGAACACTTCGCGGCCGTCGCGCCGGTGGTGTTCGACGTCGCCTACCATCCGTGGCCGACGCAACTGGCGATCGCGGCGCACCGGATCGGTACAGAGCTGTTGAACGGCCTTGATCTGCTTGTGCATCAGGCGACCCTGCAGGTGGAGATGATGACCGGTAGGTCGCCCGCGCCTCTGGCGGCCATGAGGGCCGCCGCGCGTGAGGAGCTCGACGATCGTGAGCCAAGTTGACCGCCGCACACTTCTGAAGACCGGCGGTGCGCTCGCCGCCGTTGCCCTGACCAGCTGTTCGGGGAACAAGCCGGCCAGTGCCGGACCGGACAGCCTGACCGCCGCCGCCGGACCCGACTGGAACGGCTTCCGCAAGGGCCTGACCGGCAAGCTCTACCGCCCCGGTGACGCCGGCTACGCAGGCGCACATCAGGTCTTCAATCCGAGGTTCGACTCGATCCAGCCGGCCGGCGTGGTCCGGATCTCCACGGTGGACGATGTGCGCGAGTCGATCCTGTTCGCCCGGAAGAACAAGCTGGTCTGCGTCCCGAAGGGCGGCGGCCATTCGTACGTCGGCGGTTCCACGGCCGGGAACGGCCTGGTCGTGGACGTCGGCTCGGCCCGCGGGATCAGTTACGCCAACAACGTGGTGACGATCGGCGCCGGCGCGAAGCTGTACGACGTGCACGCGTACCTCGACAAGTTCGGCCGCTCGATCCCGACCGGGACCTGCCCGACCGTCGGGATCGCCGGGCTGACGCTCGGTGGCGGGATGGGGATCCACACCCGGACGTACGGGCTGACGCTGGACCGCGTGATGTCGATGCAGGTGGTGACCGCGGACGGCGTGTTCCGGACGGTCAGCCCGACGCAGGAGCCCGAGTTGTTCTGGGCGCTGCGCGGCGGTGGCGGCGGCAATCTCGGGATCGTCACGTCGTTCCGGCTGGCCACGATCGGCGCGGGCAAGCTCGGGTTCTTCCGGCTCACCTGGCCGGAGGCGAAGGCGGCCGCCGTCGTACGCGGCTGGCAGCGGTTCGCGCACGAGGCGCCGGCCACGGCCTGGGGCAACCTGCATATCGATGCCCAGAGCAACGGAACGTTGTCGATCCACATTCTCGGGGTGTCCACGACCGGTTCGGCCGGGGCCGTTGCGGCGCAGGTGGAGTCGTTCGTCGGATCGAAGGCCACGACCCGGTCCATCACGGTGAAGACGCACATGGAGGCCGTTCGCTACCTCGGGGGCGGCACGACCAGCCCGCGAACCGGGTTCCTGGCCGGATCCGACGTACTGCGTGGGCCGATGGACGCCGGCACGATCAACGGGCTGCTCGGCGCTGTGAAAGCTGCTGCGCGGGCGAAGGTGCCGGCCGCGGCGATCCTCGATCCCCTCGGGGGACAGGCGGCGAAGGAGCCCGGACCCGGTACGGCGTGGCCGTGGCGATCCGCGCTCGGCGTGATCCAGTGGTACTGCGGGACCGCGGCGCATCCGACGTCGGCCCAGGTCGGGGCAGCGCAGAAGTTCGTCACGTCCGGACATCACGCGGTCGCCAAGGCCTCGGCGGGCGGCTACGTGAACTATGTCGAGGCCGGCCGCTCGGGCAACTCGTACTACGGCGCCAAGCTCGGCCGCCTCCGGGCCGCGAAGAAGAAGTACGACCCGACCAACTTCTTCCGCACGCCGTACACCCTTGGCTAGTTAGGGTGCGGCCATGAAGCTGTGGCGGATGGTTGCGGGAGTGCTCGGATTTGCCGCAGTGGCAGTAGGCGTCACCCCCGCTTGGGCGTGCGCGTGCGGCGGCTATCTGCCGGACGCCGAGTCGCGCGCCCGGGCGTACGGGGAGAACGCGCTGGTCCGGTACGACGGCCAACGCGAGCAGATCGTGTTGTCGATGGCGGTCCACGGCGTGTCGAAGAAGGCGGCCTGGATCATGCCGGTGCCGGCCGCGGCCGAGGTGAGCCTCGATGACAAGAACACCTTCTACGGGCTGGAAGCGATCACCGCACCGAAGGTGGTGACCCGTACGACGTACTGGCCCTTCCGGAATCTCAAGATCACCGACCGGGACGGCTCGGTCGGCGGCGCGCCCCGTGGGCCGGCCGCGGTCGACGTACGGCAGCAGATGACGCTCGGCCCGTTCCAGGTCGCCCGGCTCGGTGGGAGCAGCGCGAGCGCGGTGACGAACTGGCTCCGGGTCAACGGGTACGTCGTACCGGCGACGCTGGCCACCAACCTCACGCCGTACATCACCGAGAAGTGGGAGATCGTCGCGGTCAAGCTCGCGCCGAAGGAGACGAGTGGGAGTCTGTCCGGCGCGACCCCGCCGCTGCGGCTGAGCTTCGCGTCGGCGCGGATCGTCTACCCGATGCGCCTGAGCAAAGGCGCCACCACCCAGCAGACGGTCAGCGTCTACGTCGCCTCGGACCATCGCGTGGACGCCTCGCAACTGCCCGATCCGTCCGTGCAGCCGAAACTCCTGTACGCCGGCCGGGTGACCGACCGACCGGAGCTGACCGGATCGCACAACTACCTGACCGCCTACACCGTCTCGTACGCCGATCCGTCGCGCATCACCAACGACTTCACCTTCACCCCGGCGGCGAACGACGACGAGTTCCAGCGGATCACCTACGTCACCGAGAACGACGGCTGGCCGAGCACGCTCGCGATCGTCCTGCTCGGCCCGCTCCTGATCGGCGTCGGCGCGGCCCTGCTCGCCCGCCGCTCGGTGCGGAAGTCCCGCGCCTGAGCCAGCGGCGCGGGCGGTTTCGCGGTGTGCGTCAGCCGAGTTCGGCCGCCAACTGTTGGTAGCCGGCGAGGAGGGCCTGCCATCGCGCGCCGACGTCGACAGGGGCGCCGCCCACGAGATAGGCGGCGAGGTTCTCGGCGTGGATCTGCCACCCGGCCCCGAAGGAGGCGACGCGGTCGAGCGGTAGGCCGCGGACCTCGATGACCAGTAGCGCGCGGTCGCCCTCGGCGCTGAGAGTGGCCTCGACGGTCTGGTCGAACGGCGCCGGCCCCTGTCCTCGCTGCCACGATTCGTCGGTCTCTCTGGTGCTGACCAGCAACCGATGGGGTGGCTCGCAAGCCTCGACCCGCCCCGTGCTGTCGAGGTCGGCAGGGTCGAGGTGAATGCGGAACGTTCCACCCGGCCGAAGGTCGCCCTCCACCCGGCCGTACCACCGGGCGAGGCGGTCGGGGTCGACGACGGCGGACCAGAGGTCGTCGATGGTGGCGTCGTAGCGCTGTTCGATGCGCACGACTCCCTTCCCGGCGACGGCCGCGAGACTGCCGGTGAGGTCCTCGTCGCCACGGATGTCGCTGCTCATGCGGTGCTCCTTCGTGCGCGCTTCGCTCGCGCCGGCTCAGGCCTCCAGGCTCGAAGGACTGCTGTCTGGCGACAACGTAACCAGGCACATGTATAAGTGTCAACCTATATAAGCCGAGTCGTATCGAGGCCGGTGCTCTGTCGACCGTCCACAGGCCGCGTGGTCGGGGCAGCGGGGCAGGGCTCTGATCGTCTAGGCTCCTGGATCGTGTCGGCAGAGAACGCGTTGCTCGCCGCGGGTGCCGGCGTGGTGCTCTGCGGACCTGCGGCGTTCCTGCTCGGCCCCTGGCTGATGCGGCGGATCCCTGAGCCGGTGCTGGACGAGGGCGAGACCAAGACGCCGTACGCCGAACTCGCCGGCCGCGGCTTGGCGAGCAGCGCGGCGTACTGGTGCGGTGGAGCGGCCGCCGTCGCCGGTGGACTGCTCGGGTGGAGTCTCGGGACCTCGCCCGCACTGGCGGCCTGGTTGCTGCTGGCCGTTGCCGGGGCAGTGCTCGGGTACATCGACACCCGGACGAGATTCCTGCCGTCGGCCATCATCTGGCCGACGTACTTCGTGGTCGGCGCGGCCCTGATCGTCGGGGCGGCCGTGTCGGGGGAGTGGGGGTCGCTGCGCCGGGCCGCGATCGCCGGGGTGATCGGGTTCGGGGTGTTCTACCTGCTGTGGTTCGTGTTCCCGCGCGGCGTCGGCTTCGGCGACGTCCGGCTGTCCGGGTTGCTCAGCATGGCGCTCGGCTGGCTCGGCTGGGGACAACTCGTCACCGGCCTGTACGGCGGGTTCTTCCTCGGCGCCGTGATCGGCATCGCGCTCACGCTGGCCAAGGTCTTCCGGCGCCGGCAGATGTTCCCGTTCGGCCCGTTCATGCTCATCGGCGCCCTGGTCGGGGTGTTGATGGGCGGACCGCTGGAGCACCTCTACCTGGGCTGATATCTGGGGGTTACCAGCCGGGATAGCGGACGTGCCAGCCGGTCTGCGGGCCGTACTCGCTGTGCAACTCGCCGGTCCGGGTGAACTCGAGGGCCAGGTCGTCGGCCAGCTGCAAGATGGTGCCGCGGCCCTCCACGGCGTACACGAGCTCCGCCGGGAGAGCGGTCTCTCCGTGCAGAGCGCCGAGGACGTTGCCGCAGATCGCGCCGGTCGAATCGCTGTCGCCCGAATGCGTGACAGCCAGCGCGAGCGCGTCGAGGAACTGCTCGGGCTCGGGACAGGCCAGTGCCGCGTACACTCCGATCGCGAGCGCTTCCTCAGCGATCCAGCCGCCGCCGAGCCGCTCAACGGTGTCCGGACCAGGCGCGGTCTCGCTTGCCGCCAACTGGCGCGCACCGGCAAGCGCAGTACTGGTTTCTTCGTGGTCCTGGTGGGTGGCGAGCAGCTTCTGCGTCTCGTCGAGGGCAGCCTCGAGGTCGGCGCCCTGGCAGAGCTGGTGGACGATCGCGGCGAGCGCACCCGAGGCGAGCTGGCCGGTGGGATGACCGTGGGTGTAGCCGGCTGCCTCGGCGGCCGCGTCGAAGGCCCATTCCAGCCCGAAACCCTTTGCTGCAGGCAACAATCCGAAGGGCGCCGCGCGCATCACGCCGCCGCAGCCCTTCGAGTTGTTCACCGCCTGCGCTCCGAACTGCGGGATCCGGTCCATTCCCTTGCGGGCCTTGCCGAGCGCCGACAGGCAGGTGTTGCCGGGTGCGCGGCGGGCGTACAGCCAAAGCTCTGCCTGCAACCATCCGTCGCGCCGTCCACTGGGTGCCGGTAGCAACTGAGTGTCGAGCCAGCGGTCGTACGCGTGCTGCACGACCGCTACCGTGAACCCGATCCCGCGATCGGTCCGTACGCCGGCGCGGATCAGCCCTTCTACCGTGAACAACGTCATCTGGGTGTCGTCCGTGACCGTCCCCGGCGGCCAATCGGCGCCCCCGGCAACGAACTCGCGCAGCCCACCTGGATGGGCGGTCACGATCTTCTGACCTTCGTCGAACTCGACCGGGCCACCCAGCGCGTCCCCGATCGCGCCGCCGAGCAAGCAGCCGCGGATCCGAGAGCGATACCCCTCGTCGCCTTGTCGCGTGATCGGGTCCTCCGCGCGCTGTGCCATCGACGCCTCCCAGTCGTTGAGCAGTCGCACGAGGGTATCCGGGGGTAGTGCTAGCGCTACCCCCAAGACGGGTCCCAAAGCCAGTTCTTCCGGCGCCGCCGGCTTCTAAGTTCGTAGTACAGAACAACCGGACCGCAAGGAGCACACCATGAGCATCTCCCTCCGCCGCACCGCCACGCGACTGGCGGCCGCGGGCCTGGCCACGATCGCGCTCGGCGGCGCCGCGGTGGTCGGTGCCCAGGCCGCCCTGCCCTCCAGCACCCCGTGCAGCGCCAACCCGGTCAGCAAAACCCTCGACGTCCTCCTCACCGTCCGCTCCATGAACAACGACACCACCACCTGCCCCACCCACTGACGAAACACCCGGCGAGTACTACGCCCCACGCGGCTCCTCCATCGCCCTGCCCGGGGTCGCGGCTCCCGCATGAAGTGGGTGCTGGGTGAGACTGGGCGCGGGGCCGACGGGTGCGCGTGAAAGAATCGCGGCATGCTGCGCTGGCTCACCGCCGGCGAGTCGCACGGACAAGCGCTCGTCGCCGTACTCGAAGGTCTTCCCGCTGGGGTCCAGGTCACCACTGATGACGTGGCCGATGCCCTGGCCCGTCGTCGTCTCGGCTACGGCCGGGGTGCCCGGATGAAGTTCGAGCGGGACGAGGTGACGTTCCTCGGCGGATTCCGGCACGGGTTGTCGCTCGGCTCGCCGGTCGCCATCCAGGTCGGCAACACCGAGTGGCCGAAGTGGGAGCAGGTGATGTCCGCCGACCCCGTCGATCCGCAGGTGCTGGCCGATCTCGCCCGCAACGCCCCGCTGACCCGGCCGCGCCCCGGTCACGCCGATCTCGCCGGCATGCAGAAGTACGGCTTCGACGAGGCCCGCCCGGTGCTCGAACGCGCCAGCGCCCGGGAGACCGCGGCCCGCGTCGCGCTCGGCGAGGTGGCGGCGCGGTTCCTGCAGCAGGCGTACGGCGTGACGATCGTGAGCCACGTCGTCGAACTGGGCACGGTCAAAGCGCCGTACGGCGTGATCCCGTCGGCGGCCGACGTCGCCCGGCTCGACGCAGACCCGGTGCGCTGCCTCGATGCGGATGCGAGCAAGGCGATGGTCGCCGAGATCGACGCCGCGCAGAAGGCCGGTGACACTCTCGGCGGTGTCGTCGAGGTCATCGTCGACGGTCTCCCGCCCGGCCTCGGCAGCTACGTGCACTGGGACCGCCGCCTCGACTCCAAGCTGGCCGGCGCCCTGATGGGCATCCAGGCGATCAAGGGCGTCGAGCTGGGCGACGGCTTCGAGCTCGCCCGTACGCCGGGTTCGCGCGCACACGACGAGATCGTCGCCGAAGACGGTGAGGTACGCCGTACCAGCGGTCGCTCGGGCGGCACCGAGGGCGGGATGAGCACGGGGGAGACCCTGCGGGTGCGCGCCGCGATGAAGCCGATCGCGACGGTGCCGCGCGCCTTGCGCACGATCGACACGGTCACCGGCGAAGCCGCGTCGGCCCATCACCAGCGCTCGGACGTCTGCGCCGTACCGGCCGCCGGCATCGTCGCCGAGGCGATGGTCGCGCTGGTCCTCGCGGACGTCTCGATCGAGAAGTTCGGCGGCGACTCGGTCGCGGAGTCCTCGCGCAACCACAAGTCGTACCTCGCGAGCCTGCCGGCCACGATCACCCCGCGCGAGTGGAGCGGAGAGTGAACTCAGCGTCCGCTTCTGCCGAGTCCGCTGCGCCCGGGAGCGGCCCGGTCGTCGTACTGGTCGGGCCGCCCGGATCCGGGAAGTCGACGATCGCGCAACTGCTCGCCGGCAAGCTCGGCCGGGCACACCGCGACACCGACACCGACGTGGAAACCCAAGCAGGTAAGGCGATCTCGGACATCTTCGTCGACTCCGGCGAGCCGGCCTTCCGCGCGTTGGAGCGGGCCGCGATCGTGGCCGCGCTCCAGGACGACGGGGTAGTACTGTCGCTCGGCGGCGGCGCGATCCTCGACCCGGACACCCGGGCGGACCTGGCCGGACACAACGTCGTCTTCCTCAACGTGACGGTCGGCGAAGCCGCCAAGCGCGTCGGCCTCGGCGTCGCCAGGCCGCTCCTGCTCGGCAATGTTCGCACCCAGCTGCGAAACCTCCTCGAGGCCCGCCGCCCGTACTACGAAGAGGTCGCCAAACTGACCGTGGACACGGACAACCGCACGCCGGCCGAGATCGCCGACCAAATCCTGGAGCAGCTGGGATGACGGAGCAACACCCGACCGACGGTCCCGCAGTCGAGCGGCCGGTCGATGCTTCCGCGGACGAGCCGCGGCGCATCCGGGTCGCCGCCGCCGCGCCGTACGACGTTGTCATCGGCAACAACCTCCTCGGCGAACTGCCCGGCCTACTGGGCACCGACGTACGCCGCGTCGCCGTGATCCACCCGCGTGCCCTGCGGACCAGTGGCGACGCGATCCGCGACGACCTGACGTCGGCCGGGTTCACCGCGCACGCGATCGAGATCCCGGACGCCGAAGAGGCCAAGTCCGCGGAGGTGCTCGCCTACTGCTGGTCGGTGCTCGGTCAGGCCGGGTTCACCCGCTCGGACGCGATCGTCTCGATCGGCGGCGGTACGACGACCGACCTGGCCGGCTTCGTCGCCGCCACCTGGCTGCGCGGCGTACGAGTGGTGCACATCCCGACCACCCTGCTCGGCATGGTCGACGCGGCCGTCGGCGGCAAGACCGGGATCAACACGGCCGAGGGCAAGAATCTGGTCGGCGCGATCTGGGAGCCGGCCGGCGTGCTGTGCGATCTGGCCGCGCTGGAAACCCTGCCCCGCAACGACTACGTGAGCGGCCTGGCCGAGGTGGTGAAGTGCGGGTTCATCGCCGATCCGACGATCCTCGACCTGGTCGAGAAGGACCCGGCCGGCGCTTCGAGTCCGGCGTACGAGCACACCGAGGAACTGATCGCCCGCGCCATCCAGGTGAAGGCGGACACGGTCGGCGGTGATCTGCGCGAGCGGACCACCGCGCTCGGCGGAGCGATCGGGCGCGAGGCGCTGAACTACGGGCACACGCTCGGCCATGCGATCGAGCGGCTCGAACGGTACAAATGGCGGCACGGTGCGGCGATCAGCATCGGGATGGTGTTCGTCGCCGAGCTCGCCCGGGCCGCGGGGAAGCTCGACGACGCGACGGCCGACCGGCACCGCGCAGTACTGGAGTCCCTCGGCCTGCCGACGTCGTACCGGGCCGACGCCTGGCCGCACCTGCAGGACGCGATGAAACTGGACAAGAAGACCCGGGCCGACCGGCTGCGCTTCGTCGTACTGGACGGGTTGGCCAAGCCAACCATCCTCGAAGCCCCCGACCCGAGCCTCCTCATCGCCGCCTACGCCGAGATCAGCTGAGTTCGGTTCAGCCGGCGGAGGACAGCGTGGTGTAGCCGTCGCCGGAGAGGCCCTTCACGACAACTCGGCGGTCGATCACCACGGGGCCGACCAGGTTGCCGTCCTTGTCGAGCCGCCGGGTCTCGACCTGCGCCTTGTCGCCCAGCCTGAGCGTGGCGGAACTCCACGAGCGGATGTAGGCGAGACCGTCGACCACGTCGGTGGTGAACCACGGACCTGGCTTGCCCTTCATGACCATCCGGCGCTGCACGGTGGTGACACCAGGCGCGACCGTCACCCACCGGCTGGACGGGAAACCGGTCAGGGTGCCGTCCGGTTTGCCGATGCTTCCGAGGTTGTCGCCCGTACCGCCGAGGCCGTCGGGATACTTCCGGCTGAACGTGCCGAAGTCGTAGTTGCGCCGGACGCGTCCGTCGGGGTCCTTGGTGGTGATCGTGCCGACGCAGGCATAGGTGCTGCCGCCGGAGTCCACCGCAACTGTCCAGTCCGTGCTGCGATCGGAGTCGGCGACCTTGGTCGCGTGCCGGATCTTGCCGATCTTGGCGCCCATGCCGGGCCAGTCCAGCGGCGCGGTCTCATAGGTCTGCCCGGGGACGTCGTGCGAGCCGACCCACTTGATGCACTCGGTCGCGAACGCCTTCGCCTGGGTGGCGGTCAGCTGGCCCCGATCGACCGAGACGGTGTTCTCGGCGGCCTTCGGCTTCGTCGTCGCCGCCGAGCTGGCGCCGCCGCCCTTTCCGGCCGGGGCCGGACCTGGATCGGACTTCAGCATCGACGGCACCGTGAGCGCGCCGGTGGCGATGACGGCGATCGAGGCCGCGGCCGTGACCGGGAGCAGCCAGGCCTTGCGGCCGCGTTTCTCGTCGTGGTCGGCCAGGACGCGGTCGAGGATGACAGTCTTGTGGGGGAGCGGTCGCTCCGCGGGGATCTGCCTGGTCATTCGAGGCCCTCCGTGGTGCCGAGGTCGAGGAGGCCGGCCAGGCGCGTCCGCGCCCTGGCCAGCCGGGATTTGACGGTGCCTTCCGGTACGCCGAGGGCTCTGGCCGCCTCGGCGATCGAGCACTCCGACCAGATGACGAGTTCGACGACTTCGCGCTGCTTGGCCGGGATCCGGTCGAGCAAGCGGCGGGTCTGGCTCATCGAGCGTTCGTCGTCGACCCGGGCGGCTGCTTCGCCGGAGTGGTCGGGGACGGTGCCGGTGCGGTCGATCAGCTCGATGCGGTCGGTCAGCGCCGCCTGCCGCCGCGAGGCGCGGAGTACGTTGCCTGCTTCGTAACCGGCCATCACCAACAGCAGCGGCCGGGCGCTGGCCAGCGTCAGCCGGTCGATCTTTCCGGCCCGGGCCCGGCGCCAGAGCGCGACAAAGGTGGCCTGAACCACGTCCTCCGCGCTCGCCCACGACGACGTACGACGGAACGCGAAGTTGTAGACCGCGTCACTGTGGCGATGAAAGAGATCGGCCAGAGCCGCCTCGTCGGCGACCCGGAGCCGTTCCCAGAGGTCTTGGTCGTCAGTGACCGCGTACCGGGGTCTGGCCGCCATCCGCCGCACTCCCGTCGTCGCTGTATGTGTGCTCACACCGGGAAGAGTCCGGCAACCATCCGCCGGTTCCATTTCCTCAGCCCAGTTCGGCCGGCAGCGGACGGTGGTAGAGGACGTCGAGCCGGGAAACCGCTCTCGTCAGCACAACATAGAGGCGGTTCAGCCCACGGGTTTCCGCCTCGGCGATCGCGGCCGGCTCGACGGCGATCACATGGTCGTACTCGAGCCCTTTCGCAAGGCTCGCCGGCACCAACGCCACCCGGCCGTCTCCGTCGGGCGCGACGGTCTCGATACCGTCCGCGTGGAGTGCCGCGGTGAGTTCGGCGATCGCCTCGTCGGCCGCGATGACGCCGATCGACCCCTCTTCCTTGAGAGCACCTCGTACTGCGTCGACGCAGCCGGCTGCCAGGTCGTCGGTGTGGCTCAGTGCGAGCCGCCCGTCGGTGCGGAACGATCGCGTCGCCGGGACCTTCGCCTGGAGACCTGCGAGCAGCCGGTTGGCGATGGCGACCACAGCGGCGGGGACTCGGTACCCGGTGGTCAGGGCGATCACCTCCGCTTCGGGCTTGCCGAGATGGCTGAGCTGCTGGGCCCAGTCGCCCGCTGCCCAGGGCGTCGTACCCTGCGCGAGATCGCCGAGCACGGTGATCGATCCGTGCTCGCTGCGTCGCGCGATGGCTCGGCACTGCATGGGGGAGAGGTCCTGTGCTTCGTCGATGATCACGTGGCCGTAGCTCTCGCCGCGACCCACCAGAGCGCTGACCTCGTCCAGCAGGACCAGATCCGCAGCGGTCCAGAGAGCGCTCCCTGCCTTTCTCGGCCGTTTCCAGGCGATGACCAGTTGCTCTTGTTGGCTGAGAATGCCTTCGGCCGCCGGAGCTGGATCGCTCAGAAACTCAGCCAGAACCTCAGCTGGTTTCACGGCCGGCCAGACCTCGTCGACGGCGGGTGTCACCGCCCGCGCCATCCGGCGGAGCCAAACACCGTTGCAGTTCTGCCCACGTGCCTCGGCCTGCCGCTGCAGCGCCGCCACCAACCGCGAGATCACGCGTTCCCGCCCGATCCCGTATGCCGTCGCTTCCTCGCGAGCGTCTTCCACCATCTGCGCGAACTCGTATTGGTTGACCCGCCACCGATACGAACTGTCCGGTACGACGACGGCCTCGCGCGGCACCCGGACTCGGCCGTAGAGCGCTCTCTGAAGGATCTCGGCCATCCGCCCATCGTGTTTCACCAAGGCGGCCGCGGGCTCGTCGGCCGCTCGTACAGTGAGCTTCTCGCCGATCAGCAAGTCGTCGACGGTCGTCTGCTCGACATCCACCTCACCCAGCGTCGGCAGCACCGCCGAGATGTAGTGCAGGAAAGCCCGGTTGGGCCCGAGCACCAGCACCCCGTTGCGCTGCAACCTCGCCCGGTGCGCATACAACAGGTACGCCGCCCGATGCAGCCCGACGGCAGTCTTCCCCGTGCCCGGCGCCCCTTGCACACAGATCGACGCCTCCAACTCAGCCCGAACCAACTCGTCCTGCTCCGGCTGAATAGTCGCCACGATGTCCCGCATAGGCCCCACCCGAGGCCGCTCGATCTCCGCCCGAAGAATCCCCCCAACCGCACCCCGCCCAACCCCAGCCACTCCAGGAACTTCAGCTGGAACGTCGGAGGATTGTCGGGAGAGTTGCTCGTCCTCGAAACCAGTGAGTGTTGCGTTCGACCACCCGTAGCGCCGGCGTACTGCGACGCCCTGCGGATCCCGAACGCCGGCCCGGTAGAACGCCGTCGACACCGGTGCCCGCCAGTCGATCACGAGCGGCGGTCGCCCGATCGCATCCGAGATGTGCCGCCGCCCCAGGTAATAGGCCTGCCCGCTGTGCTCACCAGCCGACGCACCCACGCCGTACTCGATCCGTCCGAAGAACGGCGGACTGTCACCCTCATCCGCGAGCTCTCGGGCAAGGCTCTTCAAGTAGTAGCCAAGCCGCTCGGCCGTATACCGATCTCCCCAGGTCAGCTCGCCGACGACCACATTCTCCCGCGCACCCGCCACCATCGCCCGCAGCGCTTCGCGGCACCGCCCCGCATACGCCTGCTCTTCCTCAAGCCCCCGCATCCACCGCGCCCTTCTTATCAAAAGGTTAACCGGGTTAAATCTTTGCCCAGGTTAACATTTTGCTACCCTCAGCGCATGGCCGAACTCCGGAACCGCAAGAAGCAGCAGACGCACGACGCCTTGTCGGCCGCCGCGATAGCCCTGTTCCTCGAGCGCGGCTTCGACCAGGTCTCGGTCGCCGACATCGCCGCCGCCGCCCACGTCTCCAAACCGACCCTGTTCAAGTACTTCGCCACCAAGCAGGACCTGGTCCTCCACCGCATCGCCGACCACGCCCACCAATCAGCCCACCTCCTCCACCAAGCCGCCACCTCCGCCCCCACCGCCCGCACCGCCCGCACCGACCCGACTCCTCCCGCCAACCCGAACTTTTCGACCGCCGACCCGAACTCTTCGACCGCCGATCCGACTGCGCCGGCCCCCGACTCGACCGCTCCGGCCGCCGACTCAACCGCCTCGACTGCCACGGCTGCTCCGACCGCGGACCCGGCCGCCTCGGCCTCCCCAGCCGCCGACCCGACCGCTCCGACCGCCGGCGTGAAGGCTCGGCCGAGCGCCGCCCGACCGGGCGCGTCGGGTCCTCTAACCGCATCCCCTTCGGTGACTCTGCCCGGGGACGGCGGTGGGCGGATCGCGTGGGCGGCGGGAGTTCTGCGAGACGCGTTTCTTGCCGGCCTCGAGCAGCGAGATCCGGTGACAGGATTGAACGACCACCCGGAGGTGCTCGCGTACTACCGCCTGGTGTTCGAGACCCCCGCGCTGGCGATCCGGGTACAGCAGTTCATCGCCGACGACCAAGCCGCCCTGGCCGATGCCCTAGGCAACGACCTGACCGCGGAGGTCGCCGCCGCCCAACTCATCGCCACCCAACAGGTACTAGCCAAACGCAACTACCGCGCCATGGCCGCCGGCATCACCGCCGACAACCAATACCCCACAGCCCAAACCGAAGCCCAAACCGCTTTCGCCACCTTCTCCATCCCAACCCCATAGTCACCTCCCGCCCGACCGCCCGTCTCCCGCGAGATCGTCCAATCGCACGACTGCCCGCCAGCAACACCCCGTCAGCCACCCCCGCCACCATCCCGGCATGCACCCGGGGAAGCCACCTACAACAGACAAGCCACGTCAGCCACCTGAGGCGGGTGCCTCTGGCAGTCACCTCGCCCGCAATCTCCGGCGGGCGTCTTCGGGCGGCCCACCCCGTCCGCCACCTTCGGCGGGCACGCCACGTTGGTCACCTGCGGCGGGTGCCTTTGGCAGCTCGCTCGCAATCTCCGGCGGGCGTCTTCGGGCGGCCCACTTGTCCGCCACCTCCGGCGGGTCCCCGTCCGGCGTGCCCGGTTAGTCAGCTGGCGGGCAGCGGTGGGGCACTAGGGTGGGTGTGTGACTGATCTGCTTGATGGGCGACGAGTGCTCGTACTGAACGGACCCAACCTCGGTCGGCTCGGGTCGCGGGAGCCGGATGTGTACGGCGCGATGACGTTCGCGGATCTCGTCGCGGACTGCGAGAAGACCGGCGCCGAGCTCGGGCTCGCGGTCGAGGTCCGGCAGACCGACGACGAGGCCGAGCTGGTCGGCTGGTTACACGAAGCCGCCGACTCAAAGACGCCCGTCGTACTCAACCCCGCAGCCTTCACCCACTACTCGTACGCCCTCCGCGACGCCTGCGCCCAGCGCACCGCACCGCTGATCGAGATCCACATCAGCAACCCGGCCGCGCGCGAGGAGTTCCGCCACACCAGCGTCGTCGCCGCCGTCGCCACAGGCACCATCGCCGGCTTCGGCCCCAACTCCTACCGCCTAGCTCTCCGCGCCCTAACCACCCTCACCGACTAGCGCACCACCTCTGCCGAGCCGAGCCGCCCAACCACCGGTTCCCGCACCCCGTCGCGCCCTCACGACTCTCACCGACCAGCTCGCACGTCCCGCCGAGCTTGAGTGCTCGATTCATCGGTCGCCGCATCCCGTCGGTCGGCCTCGTCGAGTTGTCGCGCCGAGTTGGGGTCAAGCGGTGGGGGAGGACGGGTGGTCAGCTGATGGTGTGTGGTGGGCGACGGTGAAGCGGGTTTGGTGGTGGTGGGGGTGTTCGGCTTCGTCTACGAGGGCGACGGCGAAGTCTTCCATCGAGATGGTGGAGTTGCCTTCGGCATCGAACAGGAGGTGGTCCTTGCCGAGGCGGTAGCGGCCTGTCCGGATGCCCGGTTCGAGGAGAGCCGGTGGGCTGACGTACACCCAGTTGACCTGAGCTTCGGCGCGCAGTACGGCGAGTTGCTCGTTGCAGGCCTCGGCGATCGGGTGCCAGTCGGCCGGGAAGTCCGGTCCTTCGAGGACCGTCGTACCGGTGGGGAGGAGAAGGCTCGCGGCACCGCCGACGACGATGAGGCGTGTCCGAGTCTGAGCGAGTCCGCCGAGGAGGCCTTTGGTGGCGATGGCGAGTTCGGGTTCGTGGCCGGGGAGAGGTCGGGTGGCGCTGATGACTACGTCCTGGTCAATGCTCAGTTCAGCGACGTCTTGTGGATCGGCGGCATCGCCGCGGCGTAGTCGGGCTGCACGGGGGAGGGCGGCTAGCCGGTCAAGGTTGCGCCCGACAGCGGTCACCTCGTGACCGCGAGAGAGCGCTTCCTGCGTTACTCGACTGCCAACCGCACCCGATGCCCCGAAGACGGTGATGCGCATCGTGTCAGTTCCTTCCGCTGGTGAGGTGGTCATCGACGGCCCGGACGGGCGCCTGGGTCGAGGGAACGCTCGGGCGCCGGCCGGGCAGGTCGGGTGCCGCCAGGGTTGCCGAACTCACCGGGGTCGCCAGGGTTGCCGAGGTCGCAGAGGTCGCCGAGGTTGCTGGGTTCGCCGGAGTTGCTGGGATCGCCGGGGTCGCTGGGGTCGCCGATGTTTCTGGGATCGCCAAGGTTGCTGAGGTTGCTGAGGTTGCCGGACTCGCCGGAGTTGTCGGAGTTGTCGCGATCGCTGCGGTTGCTGGGGTCGCCGGGATCGCTGCGGTTGCTGGGATCGCCGGGGTTGCCGGGATCGCCGGGATCGCTGCGGTTGCTGGGGTCGCAGAGGTTGCCGGGTTTGCTGGGGGTTCAGGGGTCGCTGCGGTTGCTGGAACGGTGGATGGCTTGGTTGTGGGCGTTCGCTTCAGTTGGGCGGTTATCAGGGCGGCGAGGACGATCAGGGCGCCGGTCAGTTGGGCGGCGGTGAGGCGTTGGTCCAGGGCGAGCCAGCCGAGGAGGGTGGCTACGACCGGGCTGAGGAGGCCGAGGAACGTGACGTCGGTGGGGGAGAGAGCGCGCAGGCCGCGGAACCAGAGGGCGTAGGCGACTGCGGACCCGATGATCGTCAGGTAGGCGTACCCGGCGAGGTTGGCGATGGTGAGAGACGCAGGAAGCGCTCCCTCGACGATCAGCGCGACCGGGAGCAGCAGGAGACCGCCGGCCACCAACTGCCAACCTGTGGTCGCGAGCAGTGGTGCGGGAGACTTCCATCGCTTGCTCAGGACGACGCCGGTCGCCATCACCACAGCGCCGCCCAGCGCGGCCAGGACGCCCCAGCCATCCAGCCGCGCACCGGCACGCAATACGAGGAGACTGACTCCGGCAACGCCGGCGATCGCGGCGAGAGTCGTGCGAAGGGTGAGGCGTTCGGAGAGCAGCGCGGCCGAGAGAACGGCCACCAGCAAGGGTTGGAGAGCGCCGACCGTCGCGGCGACGCCGCCGGGCAGACGGTACGCCGCTACGAAAAGCAGTGCGAAGAATGCTCCGATGTTGAGCGCGCCCAGGACGAACGCGCGGAGCCACCAGATCCCTTGCGGGAGCCGCCGAGTGAGCGCGACCAGCAGGATCCCTGCGGGCAGGGCGCGGATGACACCGGCGAGCAGAGGACGGCCGGCCGGCAGTAGTTCTGTGGTGACCAAGTAGGTGCTGCCCCACAGGGCAGGAGCGATGGCGGTGGTGAGGATGAGGGTGACTCGATTGCTTAGCACTAAGACAAAGTATCTCAGCGCTAAGCAATTGACCAGATCTCTCATCGCTAAGTGATCTACCTCACCGCTAAGAGATCCACTACGCTGAGGGCATGGCAGACCACGTCGACCTGGTGCTCGCCCAGTGGAGTGAGCGGCGGCCTGACCTGGACGCGTCGCCGATGGCGGTGATGGGGCGGCTCAAGCGGCTCGCCACGCTCGTCGACGGTGAGCTCCGGCGCAACTTCGCCGCCCATGACCTCGACTCGGCGTCGTTCGACGTACTGGCCACGCTTCGCCGCAGCAACGCCGAACACAGCCTGACCCCGGCCGGCCTGATGCGGTCGTCGATGGTGACGTCCGGTGCGATCACCCAACGGCTGGACCGGCTGGAAGCGCGCGGGCTGGTGACCAGGAAGCCGAGTGAGACGGATGGCCGCGGGGTCCAGGTGACGCTGACCAAGGCCGGGCTGGACCTGATCGACGCCGTACTGCCGGCCCATTTAGCCACCGAGGACCGGTTGCTCGCCGGGTTGTCGGCCGAGGAGCGGAGCCAGTTGGCCGACAGTCTCCGGACCCTGCTCGAATCACTGGGCGACAAGACGGACTGACACCATGGATGCCGGCGGCAACCAACAGGCGGAGTCGCTGCGGGCGGCACTCGTCAGCCAGATGGTTGCCGAGGGCTCCCTTCGGGACAACCGGGTGGCCGCTGCGTTCCTGGCCGTGCCGCGGCATGCGTTCGTGCCGATGGTTCCGCTGGCGGTCGCGTACGCCGACGATGTGGTGCTGATGAAACGTGACGAGGCGGGTGTGGCCATCTCGTCGGTGTCCCAGCCGTCCGTGGTCGCGCTGATGCTCGAACAGGCCGGGATTCAGCCCGGACACCGGGTGCTCGAGATCGGTTCCGGCGGGTACAACGCCGCCTTGCTCAGCGAACTGGTCGGGCCCGAGGGAACGGTCACGACGATCGACATCGATCCTGAGGTGATCGAGCGGGCTCGGCACGGCTTGGCCGCTGCCGGGTACCAGCAGGTGCGCGTGGTGCTCGCCGATGGGGAGTTCGGATCGCCGGAGAGCGCTCCCTACGACCGGATCGTGGTCACGGTGACAGCCTGGGACATCGCGCCGGCCTGGGTCGCGCAGTTGGCCACGCGCGGGCGGATCGTCGTACCGCTGAGGTTCCGCGGGCAGACCCGGTCGATCGCGCTGGATCTGGTGGACGGGCGACTGGAGAGCCGGTCGATGAAGCTCTGTGGATTCGTCTGTATGCAGGGAGCCGGAGCGAGCTACGAACGGGTGGTCTCGCTCGAGAACGACACGGTGCGGCTCGGCTTCGACACCGACCAGGAGATCCTCGAACCGCCTGCCGACGTACTGCGGCAGCCGTCCAGCCAGGTCTGGTCAGGTGTCGGCGCAGATCGCGAGGAAGCGCTCTCTGACTTGAATCTGTGGCTCGCCGCCGCGCTCGATCAGTACTGCGTACTCGCAGCCGACCGCTCGGCGGTCAAGAAGCACCGGGTCTCGCCGACTCCGCGCTGGGGCACCTCCGCGACGGTCTCCGACGGCACCCTCGCGTACCTGACGTCGCGGCCGGGCAAGGACAGGGACACGTTGGAACTGGGCGCCGTCGCTCATGGCCCGGCTGCTGAGGAGCGCGCAGAACACTTGGTCCGCCAGATCCAGACGTTCGACGCCCACCACCGCCACGGCCCACCACCGTTACTCACGATCTATCCCGCATCTGCACCCCACGAGGCTGAACAAACGCCCGAACTCGATCGAGAGGCTGGTCGGATCGTCGATCCGCCGACCACCTCGGCCCGAGCGGCCGACGGGGGTGTGGAGCCAGCGGGTAGTCCGGTCGGGGCGAGCGGGGTGGATGGTGAGCCAGCGACCTCGGTTGGGGCGGGCTGGGTGGATGGTGAGCCAGCTACCTCGGTTGGGGCGGGCCGGGTGGAAGGTGAGCCAGGGAGTTCGGTTGGGGCGGGCGGGGTGGATGGTGAGCCAGGTACCCCGGTCGGGGCGGGCGAAGTGGATGGCGAGCGGGCGGGTAGTTCGGTTCGGTTGCGGATTGAGCGGCCGCATACCCGGATGATCGTCAGTTGGCCTTCGTCCAGCTGATCTCGTCCGGGCGGGAGGTTCAGTTGGCGGGTGGTTGGGGGCGGCCGGCGTTCTGGACGGTTTGCCAGAGTTCGTCGATGTCGGTGCGGTCCTCGAGTTCGGGCTTGTCGACCCAGCCGCTGGCCCAGACGTTGTCGTCCTCGCGGGTGTCGAAGACAGACTCGGCGAACGCGGCAGACCCGACGTACCGGGCGTCCTCGTCGGTCTTCTCCTCCACAAGGCCGGCGGGCGCAGGCGTCGTACTGCGTGCTTTGGCCGGCCCGTCGACGACCGAGCGGGCGTACTTCTGGGCGTCGATGATGCCCAGGTCCTTCTCGTCGCAGATCAGCCGGACCGCGGCGACCTCGTTGCCGGTCGCCATCAGTTCGCGGATCCGGGCGTCGAGATCACCCTTGTTCTGCGGTGGCCGTTTGGCCTGCGGCGGCTGGTATGCCGGGACCCACGGCGGCGGAACCGCCTGGAACGACGCCGCCTGAAACTGAGGCGGCTGGAACTGGCCGGGCGGTGTGTAGCCGGTCTGCGGCCCCGGATACTGCTGACCCGGACCGGGCTGACCTTGCTGCCCCGGCCCCGACTGTTGGGCATATTGTCCCGGCCCGGTGATCTCCTGACCGAAGCGGCCCGCCGTCTGCCCCGCCTGCATCAGTTGCTGGAGCATCCCCGACAACTGGGCCGAGGCCTGCGCGCGCCCGGGATCTTGCACCGGTCCGGTCGGTCGCACCACCTGCCCGGCCGAGTTGACCACCTGGCCGGGTGCCGGCGGACCGGAGGTCGGCTGGGTGAACTGGCCCTGGAACTGGATCGGCACGTTCCCGCCCTGCTGGGCCTGGATCCGCTCGATCAGCTTCTGGACCCGCGGATTCGGCGTACCGGGATTCCGGCCGCCGGTGCCGGTGGTCTTCTTGTTCACCGCCTTGACGATCAGGCCCACGACGATGACCACCACGAAGATGATGAACTGCTCCACCGCGGGCCTCCCGATCCACGCTCGCGGACCCGCTGACGGCGGATCCCGCGTCCCTGCACCTCAGCGTAGAGCCCGCCAGGGTGAGCGAGTCACCTCATACCTGCGCCGACCGCTACAATTCGGCGTACCGCTGATCACTTTCGAAGGGGAATCCCCGCGTGGCATCGACGAACGACCTCAAGAACGGCATGGTGCTCAACCTGGATGGGCAGCTGTGGTCCGTCGTCTGGTTCCAGCACCACAAGCCCGGCAAGGGCGGCGCCGTGATGCGCACCAAGCTGAAGAACGTGCTGTCCGGGAAGGTCGTCGACAAGACCTTCAACGCCGACGTCAAGGTCGAGGTGGCCAACGTCGACAAGCGCGACATGACGTACCTGTACAACGACGGCGGCTCCTACGTCTTCATGGACAGCTCCACCTACGAGCAGGTCCACATCAGCCCCGAGGTCGTCGGTGAGGCGTCGCACTTCCTGCTGGAGAACCAGGACGCGATCGTCGCCGTGCACGAGGACCTCCCGCTGTACGTCGAGCTCCCGGCTTCGGTCGAGCTCCTGGTGGAGTACACCGAGCCCGGGCTGCAGGGCGACCGCTCCACCGGCGGCACCAAGCCGGCCAAGCTGGAGACCGGCTACACGATCCAGGTTCCGCTGTTCCTGACCACCGGCGAGAAGGTCAAGGTGGACACCCGCACCGGGGACTACCTCGGCCGCGTCACGTCCTGAGCCCTCGACGCCGAAACAGGAGCTGACAACAGAACATGTCTGCCCGGAGCAAGGCCCGTAAGCGCGCCCTCGACGTCTTGTACGAGTCGGAGGTGCGGGGGCTGCCTGTCGGTGGCACCCTGGCCGACCGGGTAGCCGACAACGACCCGCCGGTGAACGAGTTCACCGTGGCGCTGGTCGAGGGTGTCTCGGAGCACATCGACCAGATCGACGATCTGCTCGGTGCGCACTCGGTCGGCTGGACGCTGGACCGGATGCCGGCCGTGGACCGCAACATCCTGCGGATCGGGACGTACGAGCTGTTGTTCGACGAGCAGGTCCCGGATGTGGTCGCGGTGAGCGAGGCGGTCTCGCTGGCGCGGGATCTGTCCACGGACGAGTCGCCGGCCTTCGTCAACGGCCTGCTGGCCCGGCTGCTGCAACTCAAGCCGACCCTCGGGGTCTGAGACCCCGGACGACACCCAGGGCCGACAGCTCAACAGGCCGCGGAAGTCGTCAGGCCCGGAGAACTCACGGCCCTGGAAATTCTTCAGGCCCGGTACCGCCACGGTGCGGTGCCGGGCCCTGTCAGCGTCCCCGTTCGTCGGCGCGGGGGGAACGGCCCCGGCCTGGTGGTGCTCACAGCGGTGTTCGACTTTCTTCGGTTCAGCGGCCCGTCCCTGTGAAGAGGGGCGGGCAGGCGGCCGCGGGCAAGCTGCTACGAGCCCCGGCCGTCTCTCATTCCCGGTGAAGCCTCAGGCGCCGGCTGCTTCGGCGTCCTCGACCTCTCCGCGGGCCTCCGGGTTCAGAACTCCCCAGGAGATGAAGCGCTCGGTCAGGGTGGTCGGCGACTCGTCGTAGATGACCGCCAGCGTGCGGAGGTCGTCCTGCCGGATCGACAGCACCTTGCCGTTGTAGTCTCCGCGCTGGGCCTGGATGGTGGCCGTGTAGCGCATCAATGGGCCTGCCTCGCTCGTGTCGAGGTGCTGAAGCGCCTCCAGGTCGAGAATCAACCTGGGCGGTGCCGCAGCGGCAGCGGCCGCGCTGGCCGAGCCGGGCAGCAGCTCACGCATCGGCACACCGAAGAAATCGGCGAGCTCGGCGAGCTTCTGAACGGTGACAGCACGGTCGCCACGCTCGTACGAGCCGACGACGACCGCCTTCCAGCGACCCTTGGACTTCTCCTCGACTCCGTGCAAGGACAAACCTTGCTGCTGACGGATGGCGCGTAGTTTGGCGCCGAGTGACTTCGCGTATTCGCTAGGCACGCTGGATCTTCCCTCCAACTTTGTCTTGTCCGGCTCGTCATGGAACGGCCGGGTTGGCGAAACCCCCCATGGTTACACAGAGTAACAATATTCTGGTCGCGAGGCCAGCGTCAAGACGGCGTGTCACTTCCGATACGATGTCAAGCGGTCCGAACGTCCTTTAAAGACCCGTCCAGAGAGGCGGGAAAGGAGGAACGGTAGCGATGAGCCCTGCCTCGGTACCTGTACCGCGCACAGTGCTGGATGCTTCCGACATTTCCCGGGCACTGACCCGGATCGCGCACGAGATCCTCGAGCGCAACCGGGGTGCCGACCCCGTCGTACTCCTCGGCATCCCCACCCGCGGGGTGGGACTGGCGAGCCGGATCTCCGAGCGGATCGCGGCCGTCGAGGGGCAGAGTGTGCCCACAGGGTCACTCGATGTGACGATGTACCGCGACGACATCGGCCTCAAACCGGCTCGTGCGCTCGAGCACACCGACATCCCGCCCGGCGGTATCGACGGCAAGGTCGTCGTGTTGGTCGACGACGTGCTGTTCTCCGGCCGGACGATCCGGGCCGCGCTGGACGCGATCGGCGACATCGGCCGGCCCAAGGCGGTCCAGCTGGCCGTCCTGGTCGACCGCGGCCACCGCGAACTGCCGATCCGCGCCGACTACGTCGGCAAGAACCTGCCGACCTCGCTGGTCGAGCGGGTCACCGTGCACCTGACCGAGTACGACGGCGCCGACGCGGTGCTGATCGCCGACAAGACCCCTGCAACGTCCGAACAACCGAGGGTCAAGACCAACGGTTCTTCGGACGCAAGGGACGAGGTGAGGTTCTGATGCGCCATCTGCTGAGTGCCGGCGACCTGAGTCGCGACGAGGCCAACCTGATCCTGGACACCGCCGAGGAGATGCGCTCGCTGGCGGACCGGCCGATCAAGAAGCTGCCCGCGCTGCGCGGCCGCACGGTGGTGAACCTGTTCTTCGAGGACTCCACCCGGACCAGGATCTCGTTCGAGGCGGCGGCCAAGCGGCTGTCGGCCGATGTGATCAACTTCTCCGCCAAGGGCTCCAGTGTGAGCAAGGGCGAGAGCCTGAAGGACACCGCGCTGACGCTGCAGGCGATGGGCGCGGACGGCGTGGTCTGCCGACACGGCTCCTCGGGTGCGCCGCATCTGCTCGCCACCTCGGGCTGGATGACCGGCTCGGTGGTGAACGCCGGCGACGGGACCCACGAGCACCCAACGCAGGCGCTGCTCGACGCCTTCACCATGCGCCGGCACCTCGGCTCGCTGGACGGCCGCCGGATCACCATCGTCGGCGACGTCCTGCACAGTCGGGTGGCTCGGTCGAACGTGTTGCTGCTGGCAACACTCGGCGCTGAGGTCACCGTGGTCGCGCCCCCGACGCTGCTGCCCGTCGACATGTCCGGCTGGCCGTGCGCCACGTCGTACGACCTGGATGCGACTCTGCCGAAGAGTGACGCGGTGATGATGCTGCGGGTGCAGCGTGAGCGGATGGGGGAGGCGTTCTTCCCTAGCGCTCGCGAGTACACCCGGCGGTACGGGCTGGACGTGCACCGGATGGCGCAGCTGCCCGACGAGGCCATCGTGCTGCACCCCGGCCCGATGAACCGGGGCATGGAGATCAGCGCCGAAGTGGCCGACTCCACCCGCTCGGTGATCGTCGAGCAGGTCACGAACGGCGTGGCCATCCGGATGGCCGTCCTTTATCTGCTGTTGTCAGGAAGTAACGAAACCAGCGAGGAGCCGCAAGCATGACCGCGTACCTGATCACCGGGGCATCAATCGTCGGGGAAGGTGTCGCGGACCTGCTGATCGAGAACGGCGCGATCGTGGCCATCGGCAACGATCTGGCCCGGCCGGACGGCGTCGAGATCGTCGACGGGAGCGGCAAGATCGCGCTCCCCGGCCTGGTCGACCTGCACACCCACCTGCGGGAGCCGGGCCGCGAGGACGCGGAGACCGTTCTCACCGGGACCCGGGCCGCCGCGATGGGCGGGTTCACCGCGGTCTTCGCGATGGCCAACACCGATCCGGTCGCCGACACCGCCGGCGTGGTCGAGCAGGTCTGGCGCCTGGGCCGCGAAGCCGGGTACGCCGATGTCTACCCGATCGGCGCTGTCACGGTCGGCCGGCAGGGGACTCAGCTGGCCGAGCTGGGCGCGATGGCCGACTCGGCCGCCCGGGTCCGCGTGTTCTCCGACGACGGGGACTGCGTCTGGGACGCGGCGCTGATGCGGCGCGCGCTCGAGTACGTGAAGGCCTTCGGCGGCGTGATCGCCCAGCACGCGCAGGAGCCGCGGCTCACCCAGGGCGCGCAGATGAACGAGGGAGCGCTCTCCGGCGTTCTCGGCCTGACCGGCTGGCCGAGTGTCGCCGAGGAATCGATCATCGCCCGCGACATCCTCCTGAACGCGCACGTCGGCTCCAAGCTGCACATCTGTCACCTGTCCACCAAGGGCTCGGTCGAGATCGTCCGCGCGGCGAAGAAGCGCGGCCTCGAAGTAACCGCCGAGGTGACGCCGCACCACCTGCTGCTCACCGAGGACCTGCTGACCTCGTACAACCCGGTCTTCAAGGTGAACCCGCCGCTGCGGACCAAGGCCGACGTCGAGGCGGTCCGCGAGGGCCTGGCCGACGGCACCATCGACATCGTCGCCACCGACCACGCGCCACACCCGGTGGAGGACAAGGACTGCGAGTGGAGCGCGGCGGCCTTCGGGATGACCGGGCTGGAGACCGCTCTCTCGGTGGTCCAGCACGCGATGATCGACACCAAGCTGATGACGTGGGCCGACCTCGCCGACCGGATGAGCTACCGGCCGGCCGCGATCGGACAGATCGGCGAGCACGGGCGGCCGCTCGAGGTCGGCGCGCCCGCGAACGTGACCCTGATCGACCCGGCGGTCGAGCGCACCGTCGTACCGGGGGAGTCGGCTTCGCTGTCGCGGAACACTCCGTTCGCAGGCATGAAGTTGCCTGGTCAGGTGGTTGCCACCTTCCTGCGGGGTACGCCGACCGTTCTGGACGGGAAGCTGACCCGGTGCGGTATCAACTCATGAGGCCAGTCCTGGCAATACTCGGCACGCTCGCGGTGATCGGGGGTGGCTGGTACGGCATGTACCGCGGCTGGCGCAATCGCCAGGCGCGGCAGGCCGATCTCGCCCCGCTGCCACCGGTGCCGCCGACCGACAAGATCACCGGTGTCGAAGGCGTGTACGTCGCGACGACCACCTCCGGCGACTGGATGGACCGGATCGCCGTGCACGAGCTCGGTGTCCGCAGCAACGCCGACCTGGACGTCAACCCGGCCGGCCTGATCTTCCACCGCCAAGGCGCCGCGGACGTCTTCATCCCGGCCGACCGGCTGACCGGCGTACGGACCGACCGTGGCATCGCCGGCAAGGTGACCGCCGAGGCGTCCGGCCTGGTGGTCGTCACCTGGAACCACGACGGGCATCAGTTCGACACCGGGTTCCGGCCGCGCCGCAAGGCCGACACCGCTTCCCTGACCGATTCCATCTCGACCCTGATCGGAGCCGAGCAATGAGCCAGGCTGCCCATAATCCGGCCCTGCTGGTCCTCGAGGACGGCCGCGCGTTCGCCGGTACGTCGTACGGTGCGACCGGCGAGACGTTCGGCGAGGCGGTGTTCACCACCGGCATGACCGGCTACCAGGAGACGCTGACCGACCCGTCGTACCACCGGCAGATCGTCACCCAGACCGCGCCGCACATCGGCAACACCGGGGTGAACGACGAGGACGACGAGTCGAGCAGGATCTGGGTCGCCGGGTACGTCGTCCGCGACCCCGCCAGGGTCTCGTCCAACTGGCGCGCGAAGCGCTCTCTCGACGAGCAACTCAAGGCCCAGGGCGTCGTCGGGATCTCCGGTATCGACACCCGGGCGCTCACCCGGCACCTGCGCGAACGTGGTGCGATGCGGGCCGGGATCTCGACCGAGATCCTCGACCCGGCCGCGTTGCTCGCGAAGGTGCTCGAGCAGCCGCAGATGGCCGGCGCGGATCTTGCCGCCGAGGTGACCGCGGCCGAGGCGTACGTCGTACCGGCCGAAGGCTCGAAGAAGTTCACCGTCGTGGCGCTCGACCTGGGCATCAAGACGATGACGCCGAAGCGGATGGCCGAGCGCGGCATCGAGGTACACGTCCTGCCTGCAACGGCCTCGCTGGAGGAGGTGCTCGCGGTGAAGCCCGACGGCATCTTCATGAGCAACGGCCCCGGCGACCCGGAGACTACCGAGCACCCCACCACGCTGCTGAAAGCCCTGCTGGAGCGAGAGATTCCGTACTTCGGGATCTGCTTCGGCAACCAGGTCTTCGGCCGGGCGCTCGGACTCGGCACCTTCAAGCTGAAGTACGGGCACCGGGGAATCAACCAGCCGGTGCTGGACCGGGCCACCGGGAAGGTCGAGATCACCGCGCAGAACCACGGCTTCGCCGTCGACGCGCCGCTGAACGAAGGCGTGGAGACGCCGTACGGCGTCGCCGAGGTGAGCCACGTGTCGCTCAACGACAACGTCGTCGAAGGGCTGAAGCTGACCGGTCGCGACGGGAAGCCGCTCGCGTTCTCGGTCCAGTACCACCCTGAGGCAGCGGCGGGTCCGCACGACTCGGCGTACCTTTTCGACCGTTTCGTTTCGTTGATGGAAGGACGTAGCTGATGCCACGCCGTACAGATATCGACTCGGTGCTGGTGATCGGTTCCGGCCCGATCGTGATCGGCCAGGCCTGCGAGTTCGACTACTCCGGGACCCAGGCCTGCCGGGTGCTGAAGGAGGAGGGCTTCCGGGTCATCCTGGTGAACTCCAACCCGGCCACGATCATGACGGACCCGGAGTTCGCCGACGCGACGTACGTGGAGCCGATCACCCCGCAGTTCGTGGAGAAGGTGATCGAGAAGGAGCGCCCGGACGTCCTGCTCGCCACCCTGGGCGGCCAGACCGCTCTGAACGCAGCAATCGCTCTCCACGAGAACGGCGTGCTGGAGAAGTACGGCGTCGAGCTGATCGGCGCCTCGGTGGACGCGATCCAGCGCGGTGAGAACCGCGAGTCGTTCAAGGCGATCGTCGAGAAGCTGGGCGCCGAGACCGCGCGTTCACACGTCTGCCACACGATGGACGACGTGCTCGGCGCGGCCGACGCGATGGGCTATCCGCTGGTCATCCGGCCGTCGTTCACCATGGGCGGCGTCGGGTCGGGGATGGCGTACGACGAAGCCGATCTGCGCCGGATCGCCGGAGCCGGCCTGACCGCCAGCCCGACGACCGAGGTGCTGATCGAGGAGTCGATCGTCGGCTGGAAGGAATACGAGCTGGAGGTGATGCGCGACAAGGCGGACAACGTCGTGATCATCTGCTCGATCGAGAACGTCGACCCGATGGGCGTGCACACCGGCGACTCGGTCACGGTCGCGCCGGCGATGACGCTGACCGACCGTGAGTACCAGACCATGCGGGACCTTGCCATCGGCATCATCCGCGAGGTTGGCGTCGACACCGGCGGCTGCAACATCCAGTTCGCGGTGGACCCGGCCGACGGCCGGCTGATCGTGATCGAGATGAACCCGCGGGTGTCCCGGTCGTCCGCGCTGGCGTCGAAGGCGACCGGCTTCCCGATCGCGAAGATCGCGGCGAAGGTTGCCATCGGCTACACCCTGGACGAGATCCCGAACGACATCACCCAGCAGACCCCGGCGAGCTTCGAGCCGACGCTGGACTACGTGGTGGTGAAGGTGCCGCGGTTCGCGTTCGAGAAGTTCCCGGCCGCCGACGCGACGCTGACCACGCACATGAAGAGCGTCGGTGAGGCGATGGCGATCGGCCGCAACTACACCGAGGCGCTGCAGAAGGCTCTGCGGTCGCTGGAGAAGCCCGAGGCCCGGTTCTCCTGGGCCGAGCCGCCGGCGTCCGAGCTGGAGCCGTTGCTGGAGGCAATCAAGACGCCGCACGACGGCCGGCTGCGCACGGTGATGGACGCCATCCGGGCCGGCGCGACGCCGGAGCAGATCAACGACGCGACCAGGATCGACCCCTGGTTCATCGACCAGCTGTACCTGATCCACGAGACCGCCGGTGCCGTCGCGGCCGCGCCCCGGCTCACTCCGGAGATCCTGAAGCTCGCCAAGCGGCACGGTTTCTCGGATCTCCAGCTGGCCGAGATCCGCGGGTTGACCGAGGACGTCGTACGGGGTGTGCGGCAGGCGCTCGGGATCCGCCCGGTCTACAAGACAGTGGACACCTGCGCGGCCGAGTTCGCCGCTGCCACGCCGTACCACTACTCGTCGTACGACGAGGAGTCCGAGGTGGCGCCGCGGGACAAGCCGGCCGTGCTGATCCTCGGCTCCGGGCCGAACCGGATCGGGCAGGGGATCGAGTTCGACTACTCCTGTGTGCACGCGTCGATGGCGCTGCGCGAGGCCGGCTACTGCACGGTGATGGTGAACTGCAACCCGGAGACGGTCTCGACCGACTACGACACCTCCGACCGGCTGTACTTCGAGCCGCTCACCTGCGAGGACGTGCTCGAGATCGTGTACGCCGAACTGCAGGCCGGCCCGGTCGCCGGGGTGATCGTGCAACTGGGCGGGCAGACCCCGCTCGGGCTGGCGCAGCGGCTGGCGGACGCGGGCGTGCCGATCGTCGGGACGTCGCCGGAAGCCATTCACCTGGCGGAGGAGCGGGGCGCCTTCGGCAAGGTCCTCTCCGACGCGAATCTGCCGGCTCCCAAGCACGGCACCGCGATGTCCTTCGACGAAGCGCAGGAGATCGCGGCAGAGATCGGTTTCCCCGTTCTCGTCCGGCCGTCGTACGTGCTCGGCGGCCGCGGCATGGAGATCGTGTACTCCGAGGGCGAACTGACCGCTGCTCTGAGGCGGCTCAGCGGCGACGCGCTCGCGGCGAACTGGGAGCACCCGGTGCTGATCGACCGGTTCCTGGACGACGCGGTCGAGATCGACGTCGACGGGCTGTTCGACGGGACCGAGCTCTTCCTCGGCGGTGTGATGGAGCACATCGAGGAGGCGGGCGTGCACTCGGGCGACTCGTCCTGCGCGCTGCCGCCGATCACCTTGGGGAACGCGGATATCGAAAAGATCCGGGTCTCGACCGAGGCGATCGCCCGCGGCGTCGGCGTACGGGGTCTGCTGAATGTCCAGTACGCGCTGGCGGGTGACGTGCTCTACGTGCTGGAGGCGAACCCGCGCGCCTCGCGGACCGTGCCGTTCGTCTCCAAGGCGACCGCGACGCCGCTGGCCAAGGCTGCCGCGCGAGTGATGCTTGGGGCAACGATCGCCGTACTGCGTGAGGAAGGCATGCTGCCCGCCGTCGGTGACGGTGGGACGCTGCCGGTCTCGACGCCGATCGCGGTCAAGGAAGCGGTGATGCCGTTCAACCGGTTCCGGACTATCGACGGCTCGTCGGTCGACACCGTGCTCGGACCGGAGATGCGCTCCACCGGTGAGGTGATGGGCATCGACGAGACCTTCGGTACGGCGTTCGCCAAGTCGCAGGCCGGCGCCTCGCAGCCGTTGCCCGGGTCGGGCAAGGTGTTCGTGTCGGTCGCCAACCGGGACAAGCGGCACATGATCTTCCCGGTCAAGAGGCTGGCGGATCTGGGCTTCGAGATCTACGCGACCGAAGGCACCGCCGACGTACTGCGGCGCAACGGGGTCGAGTCGGTCACCGTTCGCAAGAGCAGCCAGGGACCGGGGCCGAACGGCGAGCCGACCATCGTGCAGATGGTCCACGACGGCGAGCTGAACCTGATCGTCAACACCCCGATCGGGATCACCCAGGGCGGTTCGCCGCGGATCGACGGCTACGAGATCCGCAGCGCGGCGGTGGCGCGGAACATCCCTTGCATCACCACCGTGCAGGGGCTCGCGGCCGCGGTCCAGGGCATCGAGGCGCAGCAGGCCGGCGACATCGGAGTGCGCTCTCTCCAGGACTGGGCCTCCCGGATCCGCGGCCTCGCCGACACGGCGGCCGGCGGCTCAGGGACCGGCGGGGCGGCGGCCGGTGGCTCAGCGGGCGGCGGCGCGGTGGCTGATGCCTCGGTGGAAAGCTGAGCGGCGTGACCGCGTTTCCCCTTTACCGCAAGGTGGTCCGGCCGGTGCTGTACCGGCTGGGCCACGGGGACGCGGAGATCGCGCATGAGCAGACGCTGCACGGACTGCGCCGGCTGAGCCGCGTTCCCGGCGCGGTGAGCGCTCTCTCGCGCAGCTACGGCTCTCTCCCGGCAGGCCTGGCCCGCACCGTCTTCGGGGTGCGTTTCCCAAGTCCGGTCGGGCTCGCGGCGGGGATGGACAAGAACGGGATCGCGCTACCGGCCTGGCGGGCGCTCGGCTTCGGCTTCGTCGAGGTCGGCACGGTCACGGCGCAGCCCCAGCCGGGGAACCCGAAGCCGCGCTTGTTCCGCTTGGTGCAGAGCGAGGCCGTGATCAACCGGATGGGGTTCAACAACCTCGGCTCGGCGGCACTGGCGGAGCGGCTCGCGGCGTACGGCGATCTCGGGTACCCGCTCGGCATCTCGATCGGCAAGTCGAAGGTGACGCCACTGGAGGACGCGGTCGAGGACTACGTCACCTCGCTGCGAAGGCTCTACCGGTACGGCGACTACTTCGCGGTCAACGTGAGTTCGCCGAACACCCCGGGATTGCGCTCTCTGCAGGACTCCGGTCACCTCCGCGAGCTGCTCGGCGCGCTGCATACCGAGGCCGGCTCCCTGGCGACCGGCGGTCGCGGCCCGAAGCCGATCCTGGTCAAGATCGCACCGGACCTGACCGAGCCGGCGATCGACGAACTGCTCGGTGTCTGCACCGACGTCGGCGTCGCCGGGATCATCGCGACCAATACGACGATCGGCCGGTCGGGTCTCGCTCCTGCCGACGAACGGCTGGCCGGCGAAGCCGGCGGGCTGTCCGGCAGACCGCTCACCGAGACCTCGGCCAAGGTGGTCGCGCACATCCACGCGGAAACGCAGGGAGCGCTCCCCATCATCGGCGTCGGCGGGATCCTCGATCCGTCCGACGCCGCCCGCCTGCTGGACGCGGGCGCGAGCCTCGTCCAGCTCTACACCGGCTTGATCTACCGCGGTCCCGGTCTCGTACGCCGGACGAACCGCCTTCTGGAGGATCGATGAGAGAGCGAGAACGCCCTATGAGCAGCCAGCCCTTCGGCATCCGTCTGCGCGCCGCGATGAACCAGCGCGGCCCGCTCTGCGTCGGGATCGACCCGCACCAGCACCTCCTCGACCAGTGGGGCCTGCCCGACACCGCTGAGGGCCTGGCGTCCTTCACGTACGGCGTGGTCGACGCGCTGGCCGAGCACGTCGCGGTATTCAAGCCCCAGTCGGCGTTCTTCGAGCGCTTCGGCTCGGCCGGCATCGCAGTACTGGAACAGGCCACGATCCGCCTCCGGGACGCCGGTGCGCTCGTGATCATCGACGCCAAGCGCGGCGACATCGGCTCGACGATGGCCGGCTACGCGGCCGCCTACCTGGCCGAGAAGGGCCCGCTGGCCTGCGACGCGCTCACAGTCAGCCCGTACCTCGGCTTCGGCTCGCTGCAGCCGGCGATCGACGAGGCCCGCGCTGCCGGTGCCGGTCTCTTCGTCCTCGCTCTCACGTCGAACCCCGAAGGCCCCCAGTTCCAGTCCGCCCGTACGACGGCCGGCCCGACCGTGGCAGGCGCCGTACTCGACGGTCTTCGTGAGCTCAACGCCGACGCCGAGGACCTCGGTTCCTTCGGTGCCGTGGTCGGCGCGACCATCAAGTCCACCGGCGAGGACCTCGACATCCGCGGCCCCCTCCTCGCCCCCGGCCTGGGCGCCCAGGGCGGCACCGCCGCCGGCCTCACCGAGGTCTTCGGCACCGCGGTCCGCAACGTCGTCCCCTCCAGTTCCCGCGAAATCCTCGCCGCCGGCCCCGGCGCCACCGCACTCCAGGACGCGGCGGCCCGCTCCAACGACGCCTTCCGGACAGTCCTCGGCTACTGAGGCATCGGCGCATCAACGGGGCAGCGACGCCGGAGGTTACGGGGTGGTTCCAGTCCGGGGGTGCGATGTTGTTCACGGCGTGGCCTGCGGGCAGTTGACCCCGGGATTCGGAAGGGTTACGCCGACGGGGAGAGACGGTCTTCCCGCGGGCAGTTAGGAACGGAATGCGTAAGGTTGCGGCCCTGGTGGCGGTAGTGACATTGAGCGTCGGCACGTTGACGGCGTGCTCGGGCGGCGACTACTGCAGTGAGCTGCAGAACTATGCCGAGGCGGTCAAGGGCCTCGACATCAAGGACAAGGCCGCGGTCGACAAGATGCGCGGTGAGGCGAAGAAGCTGTCCAAGTCGGCGCCGGACGACCTGAAGGACGACTGGAAGACCGTGCTGGACTACGCCGACAAGGCCAAGGACGCCAACGGCGACACCGCCAAGCTGACGGACCTGGCCAAGAAGGACGGCGAGAAGATCGCGGCCGCCTCGCAGGCGATCGCCAAGCAGGCGAAGGACACCTGCAAGGTCAACATCGAAGGCTGATCACCGGACCCACGAACGCGCAGTACCGGATCGCCGGTACTGCGCGTCGTTGTGCTGCGAGCCGGTTCGCGGGGTTTGTGCCGACCGGTAGCGTCGGGGGTTCATCCCGACCGACCGACAGCGAGGACGAGAACCAGATGCGCACTGTTGTGATGACCGCCGCGATGATCGCGGCGGCCGCCGGTCTGACCGCGTGCACCGAGGAGCAGGCGTACTGCGTCGATCTCGCCGGGTACGCCGCGTCCGCGGTGAACGTGGATCCGCAGAAGCCGGCCGACTACGTGAAGATCCTGGACGACGCCAAGAAGCTGCAGGACTCCGCGCCGAAAGAGGTGAAGGACGACTGGGCCGCGATCGTGGCGTTCGCCGAGAAGGCACAGAAGGCCGGTACCGATCGGGTTCAGCTGGCCCGGCTGAGCAAGGAGACGGGCGCGGTGACCACGGCGTACCAGCAGATCGCCAGCCATGCCAAGGATTCCTGCAAGGTGGACGTGCCCGCGCTCAACTGACCGTGTCCGCGACCTCACGCTGCCGGTCGGAGCCGCGGCCCTGGCTCCCTTATCAGCACGGAGTTCGGACGAGCCCTCCTGAGCCTGTCCCGGGGCCGTCCGAAGCCGTGTTAGGTTCACGTTCGAAGCCACAAACGGGACAGGTGAAACGGTGCCACTTCCTTCTTTGACCCCGGAGCAGCGAGCGGCGGCTCTGGACAAGGCCGCGGCGGCGCGGCGCGAGCGTGCGGAGATCAAGAACCGGATCCGCCACTCCGGAGCGTCCCCGACGCAGGTTCTGCACGAGGGGCAGGTCAACGACGTGATCGGCAAGATGCGGGTCAGCGCGCTGCTGCAGTGCATCCCCGGCGTCGGCAAGGTGCGGGCCCAGCAGATCATGGAGCGGGCCGGCATCTCCGAGACGCGCCGGGTCCGCGGTCTGGGCACGAACCAGATCGCCGCGCTCGAGCGCGAATTCGCCGAGTGAAGCTGATGTCGGTCACGAGGACTGAACCGAGCACGAATCGGGCGGAGACGGGCCGGGAGATGGAATCGGACACGGGGAACGCAACACCAGCCGACAGCGGTACGGCGATCTCGCGCGGCAACCCGTCCGGCCGGACCGGCCGCGGCGTCGGCGGCGCGCGGCTGACCGTGCTGGCCGGCCCGACCGCCGTCGGCAAGGGCACGGTCGCCGCGGACATCCGGGAGCGCTTCCCCGAGATCTGGATCTCGGTCTCGGCGACCACCCGCAAGGCGCGGCCGGGCGAAGAGCACGGTGTGCACTACCTGTTCGTGACCGACGACGAGTTCGACCGGATGATCGCCGACGACGAACTGCTCGAGTGGGCGGTCGTCCACAAGGCCGCCCGGTACGGGACGCCCCGGCAGCCGGTGCTCGACAAGCTGGCCGAGGGCCGGCCCGCGCTGCTGGAGATCGACCTGCAGGGTGCCCGGCAGGTCCGCGAGACGATGCCGGACGCGCATTTCGTCTTCCTCGCCCCGCCGAGCTGGGACGAACTGGTCCGCCGGCTGGTCGGCCGGGGCACCGAAACGGCCGAGGAGCGGGAGCGCCGGCTGGAGACGGCTACTCTGGAGCTGGCGGCCGAGAAGGAGTTCGACGTCACGATCGTGAACGCCTCGGTTCGGGAGGCGGCCGATCAGTTGGTAAAGTTGATTCGATCACCCTCCATCTCTGGAAAGAGCTGACCTTGTCTGGCAACCAGCCCGTCGCCATCGGCATCACCTCCCCGCCGATCGACGACCTGCTCACCCGTACCGACTCGAAGTACAAGCTGGTCCTGTACTCGGCCAAGCGGGCCCGGCAGATCAACGCCTACTACTCCCAGCTCGGCGAAGGCCTGCTGGAGTACGTCGGACCGCTGGTCGAGACCCACGTCCAGGAGAAGCCGCTCTCGATCGCCATGCGCGAGATCAACGAGGGCGTGCTGACCTGCACGGACATCGACCCCGAGGCCGAGGCGGAAGCCGCCGCAGCCGCGGAGAAGTCCGAGTAGTACCGGCTCGATGACGCAGCCACCTCCGACCCCCGGCGAAGCCTCGGCCCCGGGGGGTTCGGTCGTTCCCACCACCAAGCCGAACGTGGTGCTCGGCGTCGGTGGTGGCATCGCGGCGTACAAGGTCTGTGATCTGCTCCGGCGGCTGACCGAGTCGGGGCATCGGGTCCGGGTGGTGCCGACCGCGGCCGCGCTGGAGTTCGTCGGCGCGGCGACCTGGGCGGCGCTGTCGGGGCAACCGGTGACTGCCGATCCGTTCGACGACGTGCACGAAGTGCCGCATGTCCGGATCGGGAAGGGTGCCGATCTGGTGGTCGTGGCGCCCGCCACCGCGAACCTGATCGCCAAGGCCGCCCACGGTCTGGCCGACGACCTGCTCACCAACACCCTGCTGACCGCGCGCTGCCCGATCCTGTTCGCGGCCGCGATGCACACCGAGATGTGGGAGCACCCCGCCACGCAGGCGAATGTGGCGACGCTGCGGTCGCGCGGCATCACCGTGCTCGATCCCGCGGTCGGGCGCCTGACCGGCAGCGACACCGGCCGCGGCCGGCTGCCCGAACCCGCCGAGATCTTCGCGATCAGCCAGCTGATGCTCGCCGACGAGACCGCCCGGGCGGCGGGTCAGTCCGTCGCCGACCTGACCGGCAAACACGTCCTGGTCAGCGCCGGTGGAACGCGCGAGCACCTTGACCCGGTCCGGTACCTGGGCAACTCCTCCTCCGGCAAACAGGGCTACGCCCTCGCCCGGATCGCGGCCGCCCGCGGTGCGAAGGTCACGCTGGTCGCCGCCAACTCGGAGCTGGCCGATCCGGCCGGCGTCCAGGTCGTCCCGGTGACGAGCACCCGCGAGCTGTACGACGAGATCACCGGCCGCGCGGTGGACGCCGACGCGATCGTGATGGCAGCGGCCCCGGCAGACTTCCGGCCGGCCGACGTCGCGGGGCACAAGATCAAGAAGACGGCCGACGGCTCGGTGCCCGCCGTCAGCCTGGTGCAGAACCCGGACATCCTCGCGACCATCTCGCACGACCGGCGACGGACGGACCAGGTGATCGTCGGCTTCGCGGCCGAGACCGGCGACGAAGAGCACAGCGTGATCGAGCTGGCCCGTGCCAAGCTCGAACGCAAGGGTTGTGACCTGCTGGTGGTCAACGACGTGTCCGGCGGCAAGGTCTTCGGCAGCGACACCAACGAAGCGGTCATCCTGGACCGCGACGGCGGCGCGCTGCCCTTCCCCTCCGGCAGCAAGGACGCACTCGCCGGTGTCATCTGGAACTTGGTCGCCACCCACTGGCACTGATCGCCGGTGAGGACGACTGATCGCCGGTTGAGGACGGAAGCTGGCCGCTTCTCGTTCTAGCGTTCTCGGCATGAGCGGCTTGGCGTGGGAAGCGATCGTGGCGCGGCGGATGCGGCGGCACTACCTGGACGTACCAGCGGCGGGAAGCCCGACGGACGTCGTACGGGCTATGTCTGGGGCGCATGCGCAGGTGCTGTCGGCGGCGGAGATCTCTGTTGCGCTGCGGATGGAGAAGGCGACGCGGGCCGACGTCCAGCGTGCGCTGTGGGAGGACCGCACGCTGGTGAAGACTTTCGGGCCGCGGGGGACTGTTCACCTGTTGCCTGCGGACGAGCTTTCGCTGTGGATGCGGGCGTTGTCGGTGTTGCCTCGGTCTGGTGGTCAAGCGGCACCGGCTGCGCGCATGACCAGCGACCAACTGGCCGAGGTGATCGAAGCAATCGGGAGCGCGCTCTCTGCCGGCGATCTGACGATGGAAGAACTCAGCGAACAGGTGATCGCCCGGACCGGTTCCTGGGCGGGCGATCTGGTGATGCCGGCGTTCCAGGAGTTCTGGCCGCGCTGGCGCCAGGCGATCCCAGCGGCCAGTAAGGCGGGTGTCCTCTGCTACGGCCCGAACCGGGGTCGCAAGACCACCTACTCCAACCCGCAGCGGTTCGCGCCGTTCGCACCCGGGAACGGCGAGGAAGCGCTCTCTGAGGTTCTCCGGCGGTTTCTGCACACGTACGGCCCGGCCACTCCGCAGCAGTTCGCGAAATGGCTGAGTGCGCCGCCGGGCTTTGTGGCGAAGGTGTTCGCGACCACCGCGGGCCTCGAGCAGGTGGAGGTGAACGGCACCACGGCGTGGCTGAAGGCCGGCGACACGGAGTTGCCCCCCGAGCCGGTTCGCGGCGTACGACTGCTGCCGTACTTCGACGCGTACGGCGTGGGCAGCCATCCGCGCGAACTCGTGTTTCCCGGCGAGGCGTACACCCGCGCACTGGCAGGCGGGCAAGCCGGCAACTATCCCGTCCTGCTGGTCGACGGCATCGTCGCCGGAGTGTGGCACCAGAAGCGCTCAGGCCGCCGTCTGCAGGTGACGGTCGAAACCCTTCGCCCGTTGAAGCCTGCCCAGCTCCGGTCGCTGGACGAACAAGTCGAGCGCTTGGGTGAGATCGTCGGCGCCACGCCGGAATTGACCCTCGGCAAGGTCACCGTCGGACCACATGCGTGACCAGCATTCGGTCGCCGATTCCGCGATATGGACGGATCGGCGGGGCCGACCTGACCGTCGACCGAAGTGCTGGCATACTGCCCAGGAGCATCGCTCGAGCCGATGCGAGGTGGGGTACGGCTACCCGCCGTACGACAGACAAGAAAACCCGAGGGAGAACCGTGGCGAGGCGCCTTTTCACGTCCGAGTCGGTGACGGAAGGTCATCCGGACAAGATCGCTGACCAGATCAGCGACTCCATCCTCGATGCCCTGCTGGCCGAGGATCCGAAGAGCCGCGTCGCGGTGGAGACCCTTGTCACGACCGGCCTGGTGGTCGTGGCCGGCGAGGTCACCACGTCGGCGTACGTGGACATCCCCGGGATCGTCCGCAAGCGGATCCTGGACATCGGCTACGACTCGTCGCTGAAGGGCTTCGACGGCGCCTCCTGCGGCGTCTCGGTCGCCATCGGCAGCCAGTCGCCCGACATCGCCCAGGGCGTCAACACGGCGTACGAGACGCGCACGGACGCCTCCGTCGACGAGCTCGACCTGCAGGGCGCCGGCGACCAGGGCCTGATGTTCGGCTACGCCACCAACGAGACGGCCGAGCTGATGCCGCTGCCGATCACCATCGCGCACCGGCTGTCCGAGCGGCTGTCGGAGGTCCGCAAGGACGGCACGATGGCGTACCTGCGTCCCGACGGCAAGACCCAGGTCACGGTCGAGTACGACGGTGACAAGGCGGTCCGGATCGACACCGTCGTGGTCTCCAGCCAGCACGCCGCCGACATCAGCCTCGACTCGATGCTGACGCCGGACGTGAAGAAGCACGTCGTCGACCCGATCCTCGAGCAGTTCGACATCGACTCGACCGACTACAAGCTGCTGGTGAACCCGACCGGCCGGTTCGAGATCGGCGGCCCGATGGGCGACGCGGGTCTGACCGGCCGCAAGATCATCGTCGACACCTACGGCGGCATGGCCCGCCACGGTGGTGGCGCGTTCTCCGGCAAGGACCCGTCGAAGGTCGACCGCTCGGCGGCGTACGCGATGCGCTGGGTGGCCAAGAACATCGTCGCCGCGGGGCTCGCCGCGCGGGCCGAGGTCCAGGTCGCCTACGCGATCGGCAAGGCCAGCCCGGTCGGCGTCTACGTCGACACCTTCGGCACCGAGACCGTTCCGGTCGACAAGATCAGCGACGCGGTGCTCGAGGTCTTCGACCTGCGCCCGGCCGCGATCATCCGCGACCTCGAACTGCTCCGGCCGATCTACGCCCAGACCGCCGCCAACGGCCACTTCGGCCGCACCGGCGACGACTTCACCTGGGAGCGCACCGACCGCGTCGACGCCCTCAAGGCCGCCGTCGCGAAGTAGTTCACGCACGCTGACTGCCCGCCGACCTCCCGAGGCCGGCGGGCAGTTGCACATCCCGTCCCCGCGCGCTCCTCGTCCCCGCGCGCTCCTCGTTCCCGCGCTCCCCGCGCTCCCCGCGCCCCCGCGTGCCCCGCGTGCTCCGCGCGCTCCGCGCGCTCCCCGCGCCCAGCGCTCCCCGCGCTCCCGCCCCACCTGCTCCTGCTCCTGCGCTCTCCGCGCACCGCGCTCCGCGCAGGCGTGCTTCCTCGTCTTTCCGTCCTTGTCCACAGGCCTCCCGGCATCTGTCGGGTGGCCCGACTAGAGTTCACCGGTGGCACAGAACGGGGACTCACCTGAGCAGTTGACGCTGCTCCGCGAGACCGTCCGCCGTTCCCGCACGAAGGCGCCGGCCGGGATCACCTCCGCGCTGCCCGTCGCGCGCATCGCGGTCGACGTCTCGCTGCCACACCTCGACCGTCCGTTCGACTACCTGGTGCCGGACGATCTCGCCGATGCCGCCCAGCCCGGAGCCCGGGTGAAGGTGCGGTTCGCGGGCAAGGACCTGGACGGCTTCGTCCTCGAACGGCTGGAGTCGTCCGACCACGACGGCAAGCTGGCCCACATCCGCAAAGTCGTCTCACCCGAGCAGGTGCTGACACCCGAGGTCGCCGACCTCTGCCGCGCTGTCGCCGACCGGTACGCCGGAGTGCTCTCCGACGTGACCCGCCTCGCCGTGCCACCACGGCACGCGAAGGTCGAAGCCGAGCCGCTGAAATGTACGCAACCGATCCAGCCGGTCGTCTCGACATCGGTGTCCGAGTGGTCGCCGTATCCGCTCGCCCCGGGTTTCCTCGACGCGCTCCGCCGTTCCGAGGCGCCGCGCGCGATCTGGACCGCGGTACCAGGTGCCGACTGGGCGATGGGCTTCGCGCAGGCCGCGGCCGTCTGCGCATCGGCCGGCCGGGGAGCGCTGCTGCTCGCCCCGGACGCGCGTGATCTCGAGCGACTCGCCGCCGCCTGCTCCGAAGTACTGGGCCCGGACGGGTACGTGACACTGTCCGCCGACCTCGGTCCGACTGCCCGGTATCGCGCTTTCCTCGCCGCTCTGCGGGGCTGCACCCGAGTCGTGATCGGCACCCGTGCCGCCGCCTTCGCGCCCGTCACCGACCTCGGCCTGGTCGCGTTGTGGGACGACGGCGACGACTCGTACGCCGAACCGCGCGCGCCGTATCCCCATGCGCGCGAGGTGCTCCTGCTGCGCGCCTATCGGCAGAAGTGCGCGTTCTTGCTGGGCGGGTTCGCGCGGTCGGCGGAGACTGCGGCCTTGCTGGAGTCGGGTTGGGCGGGTGAGCTGATCGCGGATCGGGCGGTAATTCGTGCGGCCGCGCCGTCGGTTCACATCGCGGGGGAGTCGGACACGGAGCTGGCTCGCGATCCGGGGGCTCGTGCCGCGCGGTTGCCGCATCGCGCTTTCGAGATTGCTCGGGAGGGACTTCGATCGGGTCCAGTGCTCGTGCAGGTTCCGCGCGCGGGGTACTTGCCGAGCCTGGTCTGCCAGACGTGTCGTGCTCCGTCGAGATGCTCGACCTGCGGCGGGACGTTGCGGCGTACCGGTGGATCGGGGCCGGCGAGTTGCAGCGTGTGCGGGCGACCCGCGGCCGATCACCGTTGTCCCGAGTGCGGCGACACCCGGATGCGGGCTGCGGTGGTCGGTGCGCGGAGAACGGCTGAGGAACTGGGGAGAGCGTTTCCTGGCTTTCTCATCCGGACGTCGGGCGGCGACAACATGCTGGACACTGTGTCTGACCAGCCGGCGTTGATCGTCACCACGCCGGGCGCAGAGCCGGTGGCTTCCGGTGGTTACAGCGCAGCCTTGCTGCTGGACACCTGGTTGTTGCTCGCGCGGCCAGATCTGCGGGCGCCGGAGGAAGCCGTACGCCGCTGGTTCAACGCGGCCGCCTTGGTTCGTCCTGCTCGTGAGGGTGGGACGGTGATCATGGTGGGGGAGCCGTCGGCCACGCCCTTGCAGGCGGTCGTGCGGTGGAGTCCTGAGGGATTCGCGACCCGCGAGCTGAGCGAACGCCGTACTGCGCGCCTCGCGCCGGCCGCCAAACTCGCCGAGCTGACCGGCCCGACCGAAGCGGTCGCCGACTTCCTCGGTCGGTTGCGCCAACTCATGGATCCTCAAGCAGGCTTGGAGATCCTGGGCCCGGTCGCTCTGGACGACGAAACAAGCCGGGCAGTGGCCCGTACGCCGCGTGCCTCAGGCTCGACCTTGGCTCGCACCCTCAAAGAAGCCCAAGCCGCCCGAACCACCAAGAAACTCCCCGGCTCGGTCCGCATCCAGATCGACCCCGTCCACTTCGGCTAACCCCTCCGCGGTGCTGTGTCCGTCTGCTGTCGGGCTCAGGCGCTGTCGGCCAGCGGCGTGGGGGAGGAGAGGTTGAGTAGTTGGGTGCCGATCGGAGTGCGGTAGTAGAGGACTGCGCGGCCGTCGCGGCGGGAGTCGACGACGCCGGCTGCGCGGAGGATGCCGAGGTGGACGCTGAGCGTCGGCGCGGAGATGCCGAGTTGGTGGGCGAGGTGGGTGGTCGACATCGGCAGGTCGAGGTGGCTCATGATCGCCGCGCGGGTCCGGCCGACCAGATCCGCCAGCGGGGATTCACTCGCGTCCTGCTGGCTCTCCCACAACCGGCCGAGACCGCGCGGCGGATAGGTGATCGTCGGCACGTGCGGCGCCGCCATCACCGAAAGCCCGGCCGGCCAGGTGAACACGCACGGCACCAGCAGCAATCCCTGTCCGGGCAGCGGAACGCCGTCACACGAGTAAGGCCGGTCGATCTCGACCCGGTTGCCGCTGAAGCTGATCGACGGATGCAGATTGCGGAACAGCCGCTCCACCCCGCCGGCGGCGAGTTCGTCCAGCCGGAACGCCAGATCCTCCTGCAGCAACGACCGCATCCAGCGCCAGTCCGGTTCGATCGTCCGTCGCCAGTAACTGTCGAGCGCGCCCGTGATCCGCTCCAGCGCCTTCGCCGGAGCTGCGATCAACTCCGGCAGCACTGGATGCGGATGCTCGTCATGCAGCTTGCCGAGCTCCTCGACCACCAGCTGGTGCGGCGTCGCTGAGATCGCGGCCAGGCCCGACTCGAAGCTCGTCGACCGTCGCGGCGGTGCCGGCGTGATGAAGTCCGGGATGTAGCCCACCGGCGGAATGAGTGCCCTGAGCAACGTCAGGTCGTCGCCCGCCGCGACCGGACCGATCTTGCGCAACCACGGGCCGTGCACGCTCCGAGCCGAGTTGTTGCTGAGTGCCCGGACGCTGGTCACCGCCTCCCAGACCGGCGAGAATGCGAACCTGATCCGGCTCACGTCGTCCGTGCTGAGCCTGATGGTGATCACTCCCGCACTCTAACTCCGATCTCGCCGATTAGTCCTGTGCCTAATGTTCGACAGCACGGCCGAAGCATCGGAGAGTGGTTCCATGAGTGAGACCGTCGCCACGCCAGAGAGCGCTCCCCGCCTTCCCCGCGCTTTCTGGGCGCTCTGGGTCTGCCAGTTGGTCAACCGCCTCGGCAGTTTCGTCCAGCCGTTCCTGGTGCTCTACCTGACCCAGGACCGACACCTCTCCGCCGGTACCGCGGGTGCCGTGGCGGCGGCGGTCGGTGCGGGCTCGGTGATCTCCCAACTCGTCGGAGGCTGGGTCTCCGACCGCTTCGGACGGCGCCGCACGATGCTGATCGGCTTCCTCGGTACGGCGGCCGCGCTGATCCTGCTCGGTTCGGCCCGGTCGATGGAGACGATCTGGGCCGCTGCCTTCGTGGTCGGCCTGCTGGGTGACATGTTCCGGCCCGCCGTGTCCGCGACCGTCGCCGACCTGCTCCAGCCCAAGGAACGCGTCCGCGCGTACGGGCTGCTCTTCTGGGCGATCAACCTCGGCTTCTCCGTCTCGACCGTCAGTGCGGGCGTCCTGGCGAGCGTCGGCTACAGCCTGCTGTTCTGGATCAACGCCGGTACTTCGGTCGTCGCGGCGCTCGTGATCTGGCGGATGGTGCCGGAGACCAGGCCGGTGAGCTCCGACGGCTCGCGACGGCCGTTGCTGCCGGTGGCGCTGCGCGACACCACGTTCCTGCTGATGATCCTGCTCCAGGTCGGGTACGCGACCATCTACTTCCAGGGCTACTCGACGCTTCCGCTGGCGATGGCGGGGGACCGGCTCAGCAGTTCGACGTACGGGCTGGTGATCGCGTTGAACGGTGTGGTGATCGTCGTGGTCCAGCCGTTCGTGAACCGGCGGCTGGCCACCTTCGACCGGCCGAAACTGCTCGCCTCTTCGATGCTGATCGTGGGCCTCGGCTTCGGGCTGGGCGCGGTCGTGCACAGTTGGTGGGGCTACGCGCTGTCGGTGGTGGTCTGGACGATCGGCGAGATCGGTTTCGCCGCGGTGATCGGCGCGGTCTTCGCCGACCTCGCCCCAGCGGACCTGCGCGGCGGCTACATGGGTCTGGCCGGCAGCATGTCCTTCGGCCTGGGCAGCGTCATCGGCCCACTCCTGGGCACCAACGCCCTCGAACACGCCGGCCCCACCGCCACCTGGCTCGCCTGCGCCGCCCTGGGCGCCGTCATCTACGTCGGCCAACTCGCCCTGGCCCCCGCCCTCCACCGCCGAGCCGAACTCAACGCCCTCGCCGAGGTGGCCTGACCCCTCGCCGACATGGAGCTCGCCCACGCCCTCGCCGAGGTGGCCTGACCTCTCGCCGACGTGGAGCTCGCCGACGACCTCGCCCGAGGGGGCTCGACCCCTCCGGCCGGGATCTTGCCGGCGCCCTCGCCGACGTAGATCTTGGGGACGCGCTCTCCGTTCGTGACCCGGTCTGTGAGGGGGCGGGCAGGGGTTTCGTAGGGTTGCGTCATGAGTGAGCAGAGGGTGGATGTTGTCGTGTTCGACATCGGTGGGGTGTTGCTGGACTGGAGTCCGGACTACCTGTACGGCGAGCTGATCCCGGATGCCGCACAGCGCGAACACTTCCTGGCCAACGTCGCCACCAGCGAGTGGAACAGGCAACAGGACGCCGGGCGTAGCTGGTCCGAGGCGGTTGCCGAACTCTCGTCGCTGCACCCGGAGCACGCCGAGTGGATCGAGGCGTACGACAAGGGCTGGTTGAAGATGGTCAACGGTGTCTTCGAGGACACCGCCGAGTTGGTCACCGAGATCCGCGAACTGGGGATTCCGAACTACGCGCTGACGAACTTCTCCCACGAGAAGTGGGAGATCGCCAAGGAAGCGTTCCCGATCCTCACCGGGTTCGACGGTGAGGTTGTGTCGGGCGTCGAGCTGACAACGAAGCCGGAGGAGAAGATCTACCGGATTCTGCTGGACCGGTTCGACCTCGATCCGGCGCGCACGTTCTACACCGACGACGTCCAAACCAACGTCGACGGCGCCCGCGCGGTAGGCATCGACGCCGAACTCTTCACCGACGCCCCCACCCTCCGCCACCACCTCAGAGCCCGCGGCCTCCCCCTGACCGCCTGACCACTCGCTACACATTTCGGCCGTACGTCGTGCTGGCCCGGCTGCTCTGCGCAGACCCCGAGAGCCCGATCTCCGATGGAGCGACGGACGCAGCCGAGGCGGGCTGGAGCGTTAGACCGACGGCTGTTCTGTCGTGCGGCTTCGGAGAGCGCGATCTCTTGTTGAGGGGCTCGGGTCAGGTTTGGGGGGCTTGGCTCAGGCGGTGGTTGCTTGGAGGGCTTCTGTGTACTTCGGGCCGGCGCCCAGGTGGGCGGCTTCGAGGATGAGGGTGTTGTTCTGGCAGGTGGGTGCGGTCAAGGCGGTGTCGGGTGGGGTGGCGTAGATCCGTTGCGGCCGGAGGAGGCCGGGTTGCCAGCGTTGGAGTTGGAAGGACTCGGTGCCGTTCGTGACGGTCCGGACTTCCCAGTGGATCCAGTTGCCGCAAGCAATGATCGTGCCGGTGATGATCTGGCCGAGCGACTGGGCGGGGCTGTCCGCACCGGTCCGTAGATAGGCCTTGCTCTGGTACTGGTCCGGGTCCGCGGCGCCGACCTCCGACCAGATGGTTGCTCCACGCAACGAGGCGCCGCTCCACTGGATGCAGTTCTTGGTTGCCGCGATCGGCCGGGCCGGGCCGCCCGAGAGCGCGGCGGTGAAGAGGCGCTTACAGCGTTGCGGAGTCGACGGCGCGGTGATCTGGCTGAACGTGACGGAGTCGGCCGATACGACCGGATCGGCGAGGTAGCCAGGGTCGGCGACGCATGTCACGCTGCGGGTTTTCAGCGACGCCAGTTCGGCGACGATCAGGCAGGAGCGTTTGCGGCTGTCCGTCGAGCTGTAGGCGAACACGCCGTCGTACGCGCCGATCTCCGGTTCGGAGATCCGGGGGAGCGCTCTCTGCTGGGCCAGATCCGTTCTCGCGCCGGAGGACAGGTCGTATCGGTAGGCCCGGATCTCCGGCGACGGCCCGTCCGAGCGGATCTCTTCGACCAGCGCCCATCGATCGTCGATCACCACCGGCGACTGGGCGACGAACCCGGCCGGCGGTACGTGGCGGACGATGACTCGCCGGCTCGCGCGTTCGGTGATGGTCGTGGTGCCGGCTTCGTCGCTGCCGCGTGTCACGAGGTACTTCGGGAGAGCGGTCACCACATGCTGCCCGTCCACCGGTTGCCGGAGCAGCTTGGTCCATTTCGGCGGGCCACCGGGCTTGGCCGAGCTGCCCGGCGGAGTGCCTGGAGTGGAGCCAGGCGTCGTGGTCGGCGAGCTGCTCGGCGACTGGGTGCCGCCTGGCGTGCTGGTCGCAGTACCGGACGGGCTCTGCGAGGGAGCGCTCTCCGGTGAGGACGAGCATGCGCTGAGCACCAACGCGAGCGCCACCACACCGCCCGCCGCCGCCAACACCAGCCGATTCCTGGCAAGTGGCGTGCTGTCGAACGGCTTTGTGGTGAACGAGTCTTGACGGGGTTTGTTCAGGTGCACTGGATCAGAGGCCGATGTTCTTGAAGGAGTTGGCGAGGGTGGCGTTGAACATGGCCGAGGCCGGGATGTTCTTCGGGCCGTTGGTGGTGTTGCCGCGGCTGTTGAAGCGGCGTTCGTTGAACACCTCGAAGATGCCGATCGTGCCGTTCTTCATGTCGTAGCCGCGGCCGACCTGGTAGTGGCCGCTGTGGTTGAAGGCGAGGTACGGGAAGTACCGCTTCAGCAGCTGCACGTGTTCGATCACCGGCGCGGGCGCAGCGTCGCCCAGGTGCTTCTGGTGGACGGCGAGGAACTTCTGCGAGTTCCAGCCGCTGACGTTCTGCACGATGTAGGTGCCGGCGGCAATGTCCCACTTCGTCTTCAGGTTGGTCTGCTTCACCATCGACGAGATCCCGGTCCCCGAACTGGTCGAACCGAGGTCCTTCGCCCACGACGCCTGGGTGTCCTTCTGCTTGTCGTCCGCCCAGTCGATCGACTGGAACGTCGCCGGGCCGCACCAGTAACCCTTCTCCTGCGAGACCTCGAAGCCCTTCATGATGTACGCCGAACTCGGCAGCGGCTTGCTCACGACGGGCGTACTCGGAGCCGACGGCGTCGACCGCGTCGGCTCGGGCGTGCGCGGCGGCGTACCGGGCGTGCCGGGCGTACTGGGTGCACCGGGGGTGCCGGGTGCACCGGGGGTGCTGGGCGCGCTGGGTGGCGAGGTCGGCGTACCGGTTGTTCCGGGTGTCCCGTTCGCGGTCGAGGAAGCGTCCATCAAGCGCAGGGAGCGGGCCTTGTCGCGGCCGTCCCAGGCGGTCTGCATCTCCTCGAGTTCGGCGGCGATCCGGAGAGCCTTCGGCATCGCGGCCCGTTCGGTGACGAACACCGCAGGCGACTGGTCACCGGTGGCGATGCCCTGCTCCACGCCGACCTCGCCGACCTCGCCGACCTTGCCGCTCGCCGAACTGCTCGCCCGGCCGGCCGTCGCGTCATCAGAGGGCGACTCGGTCACGGCCGCGCTGATCTGAGCGCCGCTCGGCATCTTGTCGACGAAGCCGAGTCCGAGGCAGTAGTTCTCCTCGTCCAGCTTGAAGCAGCGCATCACCTGGGCGGCCTGCTCGGCCGTGCTGACCCGGAGCATCAGGTCGTTGGGCGAGGTCTGCTGGACCTGCTGCGCCAGTTCGCTCCACGAGTGCGCGGCCGGCTCGGGCCGGTCGTCCACGGCAGTCGGGTCCGGTTCCGGCGGGATCGTCGGCGTGTCCGTCGGTACGGCGGTCGGCGTACCGGTGGGTGCCCCAGTTGGTGCCGCGGTCGGCGCCAGCGAGGGCTGCGCGGCCGGGGTGTTCCCATTGGTGGAGCGGTAGGCAGGATCGCGCGGTTGATATGCGGCGGCGGTTCCGGCCAGCGGCGCCTGCGCGAGCAGTGCGCCGAGGAGGATCAGTGCTGCTCCCCCCCGTGTCGCTGTGGGCATGGTGGTCTCCCGTTGGGCGTGTGTGACTGTAGTGACTGTAGGTACGCCTGAGACCACAGTACGTGCTCACAGCAACAATCAACACCCCCACCAACCCCACCGGCCCCGCCAATCACCATGCCTATGCAAGAGGAATGGGTGCTTGCGTGCCGGGGGAGTGAGCGAGCGCACTAGACTGTTTCGGTCCCCCTGTCTGTGACTGCTGTGGAGTTTGTGTGTCGGTCCAACCCATCCGTTTGTTCGGCGATCCCGTCCTGCTCACCAAGGCCGATCCCGTCGTCGACTTCGACGCAGAGTTGCGCCGGCTGGTCGCCGATCTCACCGACACCATGCAGGCCGCGCCCGGCTCCGGCCTCGCCGCTCCGCAGATCGGTGTCGGCCTCCGCGTCTTCACGTACTTCGTCGAAGGAGAGCTCGGCCACCTGGTCAACCCGGAGCTGAGCCTGTCGACGGAGGACCAGTTCGGCCCGGAGGGCTGCCTGTCGATCCCCGGCCTCACCTTCGACTGCCGCCGCGCGCTGAACGTGATCGCCAAGGGCTTCAACATGTACGGCGAACCTGTGGTGATCGAGGGCTCCGACCTGCTCGCCCGTTGTATCCAGCACGAGACCGACCACCTCGACGGCGTACTGTTCGTCGACCGGCTGGACACCGAGACCCGCAAGGCCGCGATGAAGGCGATCCGCGAGGCGGACTGGCTCGGCGGCCCGCCGCAGCTCAAGGTCTCGCCGCACCCGACGAACGGATTCGGTCTGTGAGAGTCGTCTTCGCCGGCACCCCCGAGGTGTCGGTCACCGCACTGAAAGCCATCGTTGCCAGCAGCCATGAACTGGTTGCCGTCGTCACCCGTCCCGACGCGCCCGCGGGTCGCGGCCGCAAGCTGGTCGCGTCCCCGGTCGCGCAGTACGCCGAGGAGCTCGGCGGCATCGAGATCCTCAAGCCGGTCAAGCCGAGCGACCCCGAGTTCCTCGCCCGGCTCACCGAGATCGCGCCGGACTGCTGCCCGGTGGTCGCGTACGGCGGGTTGCTGCCGCAGGCCGCGCTCGACATCCCGCCGCACGGCTGGATCAACCTGCACTTCTCCGTGCTGCCGGCCTGGCGTGGTGCCGCGCCGGTGCAGCAGTCGATCATCTCCGGCGACGACGTGACCGGGGCGAGCACGTTCCGGATCGTGAAGGCGCTCGACGCCGGACCCGTGTACGGCGTGCTGACCGAACGCATCGGCCCGAAGGACACCGCCGGCGATCTGCTCACCAGGCTGTCGGTCTCCGGCGCGAAGTTGCTCGTCGACACTCTCGACGGGATCGAGGCCGGTGTCCTCGAAGCGCGGGAGCAGCCGACCGACGGGGTCACCCTCGCGCCGAAGATCACCGTCGAGGACGCCGAGCTGGACCTGGCCGCGCCCGCGCAGCGAGTGGACCGCCTCGTGCGCGGCTGCAACCCGTCGCCAGGCGCGTGGACCACCTTCCGCGGCGAGCGCCTCAAGGTCCTCGAGGTCAATCCGACCGACGAGGAGCTGAAGCCCGGCGAGATCCGCGCCACCAAGTCCTCGGTGCTGGTCGGCACCGGGAGCAAAGCGCTCGAGCTCGTCACGGTCCAGCCGCAGGGCAAGAAGCCGATGGCCGCGGCCGACTGGGCGCGCGGCGTACGGATCGTCGACGAAGACCGTCTGGGCTCCGAGTGAGCGACCGCAGTCCCCGCAATCGCGCACCGCAACGCCGTCCGGACCCGGTCCGCCAGCTCGCCTACCGGGTGATCCGCCAGGTCACCGCCGAAGATGGGTACGCCAACCTCGTTCTCAACAAGACGCTGCGCGACCAGCGGATGAGCGGCCGGGACGCGGCGTTCTGCACCGAACTGGTGCACGGGACGCTGCGCTGGCAGGGGACGTACGACGCGGTGCTCGCGCGCTGCGTGTCTCGTCCGCTCCCCGAACTGGACGCGAACCTGCTCGACCTTCTTCGCCTCGGCACCCACCAGTTGCTCCGGATGCGCGTCGACTCGTACGCGGCTGTCAACGAGATGGTCACGCTCACCCGCGCCGAAGCCGGCCAGAGCCGCAGCGGCCTGGTCAACGCCGTACTGCGGAAGGTCAGCCAGCGCACGCTCGACCAGTGGATCACCACGATCGCGCCGGCGCCCGAGGACGACGAGTACGGCTATCTCGCCATCGCCAAGGCTCACCCGCGCTGGGTGATCGGGGCCTTCGACGATGCGCTCGGTGTGCGTGGCCTCGAACGTGACCTGGTCGACCTGCTCGACGCCGACAACGACCCGCCGCGCGTCACGCTGGTCGCTCGTCCCGGTCTTGCGGAGCTGGACGAATTGATCGAGGCCGGAGCGACCCGCACCCGCTGGTCGCAGTACGGCGCTGTGCTGCAGGGCGGCGGTGATCCGGGACGGATCGGTGCCGTGGCGACAGGTCGTGCAGGTGTGCAGGACGAGGGATCCCAGCTAGTCGCTACTGCACTGGCCACTGCGCCGCTGGAGGGCGACGACGCACGGTGGCTCGACCTCTGTGCCGGTCCTGGAGGCAAGTCGGCACTACTGGCCTCGCTGGCTAACCAGAAGGACGCCCTGCTCACTGCTGTCGAGCCACAGAAGCACCGCGCCGACCTGGTGCGCTCCAACCTTCGTGCGATTCCCGGTGATCACCAGGTGCTTGTCGGCGACGGTACGAAGCCGACGTGGCCTGCCGGGTGGTACGACCGGGTGCTGGCCGACGTACCGTGCAGCGGACTTGGGGCGCTACGCCGCCGGCCCGAAGCACGCTGGCGCCGTACGCCGGACGACATCGCCGAGCTGCAGCCACTGCAGGAGGCTCTGCTGTCGTCAGCGATCACCTCCGTGCGACCTGGCGGCATCGTGGCGTACGTGACGTGCTCGCCGCACTACGCGGAGACCCGCGCAGTGGTGGACGCCGTACTCGACAGCCGGAGTGATGCGGTCGTCGAGGACGCCCGGGAGCTGTTCCCGGGTGTGCCGTCGCTCGGCGGTGGGCCGGATGTGCAGCTGTGGCCGCATCTGCACAGCACCGACGCGATGTACCTCGCGCTGATCCGGCGTACGTGAGGGCCATTCTGCGGACCGCCTGTCAGGTGCATGGCGAGTGACGGTCATGATGGTGCCGTGACAATCACCGAATCCCGGCCTGCCCTGAGTACTCGGCAAAGCCAGATCATCGGACTTTCCGCGGCCTTCGGCATCGGCATGCTGGTCGCCGTCCAGTCCAGGATCAACGGTGAACTCGGCAACCGGCTCGGCGACGGCGTACCGGCAGCGCTCATTTCGTTCATTTCGGGGCTGCTGATCCTCCTGGTCGCCTGCCTGCTGATCCGGCGGATCCGTACCTCGCTCCGCAACGTCTGGCGGACCATTCGTACGAGCTCTGGTGAGCAGGGCCAGCTCCGCTGGTGGCAGTGCATCGGGGGAGTCGCAGGTGCCTTCCTGGTGGCCACCCAGTCCATCACCGTCTCGGTGATCGGCGTAGCGGTGTTCACTGTGGCTGTTGTCGCGGGGCAGGCCGTCAGCAGCCTTGTAGTCGACCGACTCGGTTTCGGGCCGGCAGGGCCACAGCCGTACACCACGCTGCGGGTAGTGGGCGCTGTGCTTGCACTAGCGGCGGTGGTGCTCGCAGTTTCCGACCGTTTGAACCACCCGTCCGGCCTGCTGATCGCAGTACTGCCTGCACTCGCTGGTATCGGCACTGCGGTGCAGCAAGCGATCAATGGCCGCGTGGCGCGCACTGCCTCGGCGGATGCCTACGGCGCGCTCGCTGCCGGCTTCATCAACTTCTTGGCGGGCACTGCAGCGCTGGTGATCGTCCTGCTGATCGACCTGTTCTTCCGCGGTGCACCCCGCAGCCTGCCCACCGAACCTTGGCTGTACTTCGGTGGTGCGTGCGGCGTGATCTTCATCAGCTCCGCGGCCGCCGTCGTCCGGGTGGTCGGCGTCTTCGTGCTCGGCCTCGGCACGATCGCAGGCCAGCTGATCGCGAGCCTGCTGATCGACCTCTTCCTGCCGGCGTCGGACCAGGCTGTCACCTTCCCGGTCGTCGCGGGAACGCTGCTGGCGCTGGTCGCTGTGGTCGTCGCAGCAATTCCCAATCTGCGGAAGAACTGAGCTCTTATTGCACGGGGGTGGCGGCCGACTCGGCCGGAACCTTCGGCTTGCGGGTCCAACGGCCAGGGCTCAGGACGCCCTGAGAGACCGCGACGCCGAACAGAACGACCAGGGCACCCACCGGCTGGTACCAGGTGAGGTGCTCGTCCAGCACCAGGACGCCGACGATGATGGCGAAGATCGGCATCACGTAGGTGACCATCGAGGTCACGCTGGCGCCGACCAGCCGGATCACCCGAAGGTTCAGCACGAAGGCGATCCCGCTGCCCAGAGCACCCAGGGCGATCACGCTGGCGACGGTCTTGAGCGAGAGCGTCCACGGCATCGGCGGTGCGTGCCCGGTGACGATCGGTGCCACGATCGCGAGCTGGACAGATGCGCAGAGCAACAAGCTCGCCGACAGCGCGGTACCGGACAGCTTGCTGCCGGCAATGAACCGCTTCTGGTACGGAATGGCCACACCGTACGAGCAGGCGGCGGCCATGCACAGGAGCTGGCCGGTGAGATCGGCGCCGCCGTGCAGCTGCCAGGCGCCGAGCACGACCAGCATGCCGATGAATCCGAGCACCAAACCGATCGCCCGCTGGGCATTGAACTTCTCGGTCCGGAAGACCAGGACCGCGACGGGCAGCACCACGAGCGGGGTGATGCCGTTCCAGATGCCGGCCAGCAGCGACGGGACCCGCTGCTCGCCGTACCCGAACAGTGTCCAGGGGAGTGCGGAGCCGATCGCGCCCATCACGAAGGTGTGCGCCCAGATCTTCGGCTCGCGCGGCAACGACTCGCGCTTGATCGCGAGAATCACGAGCAGCACCGCGGAACCGGCCAGCACCCGGCCGAGCGCGAGATAGGTCGGATGGAGTTCGCGGACTCCGACGGAGATGAACAGGAAGCTGCAGCCCCAGATCGCGGCCAGCAGCAGCATGGTCGGAAGCCAGGAACGAAGCGGCGGCATGTCAGGAGTCGTCTTGAAGCTCACTCCTGACATCCTGCAGCATCCCGCCGACAATTTCCCCATCCTGCCCGCAATTGGGCAACAACCCCACCTCCGCCGCCGCCCCCGGCACCCCAGCCCTCGGCAATAGCAATGGGCAGCCCCGCGAGAGGGAGTGGAGCCCGCCGGTGGGGCGGCCACACGCGGGTGCGCTGGCGGTGGGTTGGGTTGGGTGGTGAGGATGGGCGGTATGGGTGTCTTCGAGGTGGATTCGGTACGTAAGCAGTTTCCGGCGCTGAGTGAGGGGGCGGCTCATTTCGACGGGCCGGGTGGGTCGCAAACCCCACAGGTGGTCGCGGACGCGGTGGCGGCGACGATGGTGTCCGCGCTGGCCAACCGGGGCCGGTTGACGGCGGCCGAGCGGCGGGCCGACGACATCGTTCTCGGCGCCCGCCAGGCAATGGCGGACCTGCTCGGCACCGAGCCCGGCGGCATCGTTTTCGGTCGGAGCATGACGCAGTTGACCTACGACTTCGCCCGCACGCTCGCGAAGAACTGGGCGCCAGGGGACGAGGTCGTCGTCACCCGCCTGGATCACGACGCGAACATCCGACCCTGGGTGCAGGCCGCGGAGGCGGTCGGCGCGACAGTTCGCTGGCTGGCCTTCGACCCCGCGACGTCGGAACTCGAAGACCTCGAGCCGCTCCTTTCGGAGCGCACCCGGCTCGTCGCCGTCACCGGAGCGTCCAACCTGATCGGCACCCGCCCGGATCTGCCGGCCATCGCCGAGCTTGTGCACTCGGCGGGTGCGCTCGTGTACGTCGACGGCGTGCACCTGACACCGCACGCACCAGTGGACGCATCCTTCGCCGACTTCTACGCCTGCTCGCCGTACAAGTTCTTCGGGCCGCACTGCGGGGTGCTCTCGGCCGCGCCCGCATTGCTTGAGGGGCTCCGGCCGGACAAGTTGCTTCCGGCAACGGACGTGGTGCCGGAACGGTTCGAGTTCGGCACCTTGCCGTACGAACTGCTCGCCGGAACTGCAGCAGCCGTTGACTTCCTGGCCGGTCTCGGCGGAACGGGAGAGAACCGCAGAGAGCGTTTGCTGAGTTCTCTGGCGTTGCTCGAACTGTACGAGGACAAACTGCGCGAAGACCTCGAATCCCGGCTCGCCGCCATCGACGCCGTCACTCTCTACGGCCACGCGCAACGCCGTACGCCGACGTTGCTCTTCTCCGTCGCCGGCCACGACTCACGATCGGTCGCGGCACGGCTCGCTGAAGAGGGCGTCAACGCGCCAGCCGGTTCGTTCTACGCACTGGAGGCGTCCCGGCACCTCGGCCTCGGCGACAGTGGGGCGGTGCGGGCCGGTCTTGCTCCCTACACGAACGAGTCCGACGTCGATCGGCTGGTCGAAGGCGTCACCCGGCTGGTCTCTTGACTGCCTCGGAAGTTAATAACTAAAGTCAATGGGGTAAGTCGGTCCGTGCTGCTCGGCTGGCTTCCGGAACCCGATCTGGAGGAGCCCGCGGAGTGAACGAACCGGCCAAGGTATTCGTCCAGGCGACGTTCGGCGACTCGCTCGCGGAGGCTTCCCGCAGTACCGGCCAGACCTGGACCGCGGCCGGTATCGAGGTCAGCTGGAACGATCCGGAGATCGTTGTGAGCGCGATCCGCGAGGTCTCGCGGGTCGCGCTGCGCTGGGAGCAGCCGCTCGCGCCTGAGGTGCTCGTACTCGGAGACGCCTGGGAACGCTCGTACGGCGATCTCCAGTGGCGCCACCTCCAGCCCGACCGCCTGCTCCCGTGGTACTGGCTGGCTCACGACCGTCGTACCGGCACCACCACCGGCATGGGCGTCGACGTCCATCCCGGCGCCTTCTGCTCGTGGACCGTGGATCTCGCCGGCGTCACCCTCTGGCTCGACCTTCGCAACGGAGGCGGGCCGACCCGGCTCGGCGGCCGTTCCCTGGTCGCCGCTGTGGTCCGCCGGTTCGAGGACGCCGGTACGCCGTGGCTGACGCTGCAGGGGGCGGTGGAGTCCATGAGTTCCCGGCTACCGGCGCGACCTGAGCCCGTGCCGGTAGTCGGGGCGAACAACTGGTACTACGCGTACGGCGAGGGTTTCGACGAGAAGGCTGTCCTGCAGGACGCGGCGACCGTGGTCGAACTGGCCGACGGCCATCCGGTCAAGCCGTTCTCGGTGGTCGACGACGGCTGGAACCCGGGTGGCAACGGTTCGGGCGGACCCTGGGAGAGCGGTATCTCGGGGATCTTCGACGACATGGCCGGTACCGCCGCCGCGATCAAGGCTCTCGGTGCGCGGCCGGGGCTCTGGTTCCGCCCGTTGCTGTCCCGGGAGAGCGGTCTCTGGGGTCGCCAGGGACAGAACGACGGTTTCGGGCGCGCCCTCGACCCCTCGTACCCGGAAGTCCTCGATCTCGTGCGCGCGGACCTTCAGCGCTTCCGGGACTGGGGCTACGAACTGGTCAAACACGACTTCAGCACCTACGACGTCTTCGGCAGGTTCGGTCCGGCGATGGGTGCCCGGCTGACCGACAACGGCTGGCAACTGCACGACACCTCGCGTACTACGGCCGAGATCGTGCTCGCGTTCTATCGCGAACTCCGCGCGGCGGCGGAAGACGTAGTACTGATCGGCTGCAACACCGTCGGTCACCTGGCGGCCGGCCTGGTCGACATCCAGCGGACCGGGGACGACACGTCCGGCCGGGACTGGGAGCGGACCCGGAAGATGGGCGTCAACTCGCTCGCCTTCCGGCTGCCGCAGCACAACCGGTTCTTCACGCTCGACGCCGACTGCGTGCCCTGCACGCCGCAGACGCCCTGGGCGCTGAACCGCCAGTTCCTGGATCTGGTGGCTCGCTCAGGGAGCGCTCTCTTCGTTTCCGTCGACCCGGCAGCCAGGACGGAGCGGACCGATCGCGAGCTGAGCGACGGTATACGGTTGGCGCTCAGCGGTGGAGACGCGGCGCGGGGCGGGATCGAGCCGCTGGACTGGCTGGTCAACACGACGCCGAACAGCTGGCGGGCCGGCGGTGACGAGATCCGCTACGACTGGTCGCAGCCGTGGGGCGCCGACCCGGCCTCGGGCTGAGGGTGCCGTAGTGCGAGGCTCGGCCCGATGGAAGAGACAGGGGGAGTGGTGAACGCCGAACAGCCTCCGGCCGTGGTGCGCCGGGGTACGAACCTGGATCGGGTCGGCGGCTTCAACGACACCGTGGTGCTGGACGCGATCCGCCGCGCCGACCAACGGCTCAGCCGGGTCGAGATCGCCGCGGCAACCGGTCTCTCGGGCCAGGCCATCTCCAACATCACCCGCCGGCTGCTGGACGCCGGCCTCGTACGCGAAGCCGGCCGGCAGAAGAACGCCGGCCTCGGCAAACCGCGCACCCTGCTCGAACTCGAACCCACCGGCCAGTACGCCGTCGGCGTGCACCTGGACCCGGCCGTCGTCACCGTGGTCGTGCTCGACCTGACCGGCCAGGTGGTCGCGCGCCGGCGGTCCGAGACACCGGCGACCACCGACGACCCGGACGTCCTCATCGCCGGTATCGCCGCCAGTGTCGAAGAGGTCATCACCGCCGCGGGCGCACCGCGGGAACGAGTCGTCGGGGTCGGCATCGCAGCGCCCGGGCCGATCGACGTGGACCGGGGCGTGGTCGTCGATCCGCCGAACTTGTCAGCCTGGCACCTCGTTCCGCTGCGCGATGCCCTGCGCGAGCAGACCGGGCTGCCGGTCCTGCTGGACAAGGACGTCACCGCGGCCGCGTCCGCCGAGAAGTGGGCCGGTGGGCCGAACGGCCGCGGCAGCTTCGTCTTCTTCTATCTCGGCACCGGCGTCGGAGCCGGCTTGGTGATCGGGGACGAGGTGGTCCGTGGCTCGTCCAGCAACGTCGGCGAGATCGGCCACGTGATCGTCGACCCGGACGGCCCGCTCTGCTACTGCGGCCGGCGCGGCTGCGTCGGCGAGACCAGCCGCCCCGCTTACCTGGTCCAGCAGGCGATGCAGGCCGGAGTACTTGCCCAGGGCATCGATCTCGACGATCGGCACGCCGTCGACGCCGCCTTCGCCGAGCTGTGCTCGCAGGCAGCCGCCGGCTTCGGATCGGCCCGGGACATCATCATCGCGCTGGCCGGCCGGATCGCCAAGGTGGTCGAGGACATCGCGAACCTGCTCGACCTGGAGCGCGTCGTCTTCGGCGGACCGCACTGGGACCAGCTCGCTCCCTTCTTCGACGAGTTCGTCCGGGCGGCGCTGGTGGAGCGCTTTCTCGTGCGCTCCGTGCACCCGTTCGTCGTCACCGGCACGTCGCTCGGCGCCGATGTCGGTGCGGTCGGCGCGGCCAGCCTCGTGCTCGACCACACGTTCTCGCCGAACCCCTCGGTGTTGCTGCTCGGACCGGCGCCGGCGGAGAATCCGCCGGCCGTCCAGCTCGGATCTGCTGAAAGGTGATGTGTTGATGACCGGTATCGATCGCGAGGTTCTGGCCCGCGCCGTCGAGGAGGTCCGCCGGGCGACCGGCGACCCGGTGATCGCGGGGATGTTCGAGCGCTCGATGGCGGAGAACCTGCCGGCCGTCGCGGAGCGGCTGCCGGACGGGACCACCTTCGTGCTGACCGGCGACATCCCCGCGATGTGGTTGCGCGACTCGGCGGCCCAGCTCCGTCCGTACCTGGTGCTGTGCGGCGACGATCCGGAGCTGCAGGACGTCCTGATCGGCGTACTGCACCGTCAGCTCGAGTACATCGTGATCGACCCGTATGCGAACGCATTCAACCGGGCCGCCGACGGCGCCGGGCACACCACCGACGAGACCGAGATGTCGCCGTGGGTGTGGGAACGCAAGTACGAGATCGACTCGCTCTGCTACCCGATCGAGCTGGCCTACCGGCTGTGGCGGATCACCGGTCGCAAGGAGGTGATCGACCATCGGTTCACCGCGGCGGCGACCGCGGTTCTCGAGTTGTGGCGGATCGAGCAGGATCACGAGCGGAACTCGAAGTACCGGTTCCAGCGCCACGACGATCGACCCTCGGACACGTTGGTCCGGGACGGGCGCGGCCGTCTGACGCAGCCGACCGGAATGTCGTGGAGCGCTTTCCGGCCGAGCGACGATGCCACGGAACTCGGGTTCAACGTGCCGGGCAACATGTTCGCCTCGGCCGTGCTCGGCTATCTGCAGGTGATCGCCCGCGAAGTGCTGGACGACGAGTCGCTGGCGGCCCAGGCGGAGGAGCTCAAGGCCGCCATCGACGACGGGATCGCGCGCCACGGCATGGTCGAGCACTCGACGTTCGGCCGGGTCTACGCCTACGAGGTCGACGGCGACGGGGCGCACTTGTTGATGGACGACGCGAACATGCCGAGCCTGCTGTCCGCGCCGTTGTCCGGTTTCGTGGCGGCCGACGACCCGGCGTACCTGGCGACCCGGAAGCTGTTGCTGAGCCCCGAGAATCCCTACTACTACAGCGGATCCGCCGCGGCGGGGATCGGCAGTCCGCACACACCGCCGGACTACGTCTGGCCGATCGCGCTCGCCGTCCAGGGCTTGACCAGTACCTCGGCCGACGAGCGCCAGCGCGTGCTGGAGGTCCTCCGCGACACCACCGGCGGGACCGGGCAGATGCACGAGGGGTTCCACATCGACGACCCGTCGAAGTACACCCGGGAATGGTTCTCGTGGGCGAACGCGATGTTCTGCGAACTGGCCCTCGCGCATGCCGGTCGCCGGCTGCCCGACTAGGTGACGTCTCGTCGGCGAGTCGTGAAGGCGGCCACGGCGATGAACACCAACGCGTAGCCGAGCAGCGTCAAGAGAGCGCGATCTCCGCCGACCGCCTCCCGTACGCCGGGCGGCGCGTCGGCCGAGGCCATCCCGGTGACCGCGTACACCAGTGAGCCCGCGTTCGCGCCCGGCATCGCGTCGGACAAGAACTCCAGACTCGGCAGCAAGCTGCTCACCAGACCGGCCAGCAACGCCTCGATGCCGAGGATCCACACCACGCCGAGCCCGATCGGCAGCGCGATGTTGCGGAAGGCAACGGCTAGGGCGGCGCCGGCCAAGCACCACACGGTCAGCACCAGCCAGCCGCCGGCCAGACCCTGCAGCAGCTCGAGAGGACTCGGCCAGTTCAGGTCCGCGCCTTCGCCGACGGCGATTCCGATGCTGCACAACGAGCACGCCGCGAAGATGCCGAGAACCCAGACGGCGATGGCGGTGAACAAACCGAGGAACTGGCCTGCCAGCAACGAGCCGCGTCCGGGGCGCTGGGTGAGGATCGTCTTGAGCGTTCCCCACGTGTATTCGCTGCCGATCACCACCGCGCCGAGAACCAGAGCAAGCGCTCCCGCGAACACCGGGAAGCCGCCGACCGTGTTGTCCAGCACGCGTTCCGGCAGCACGCCGCGCAGTACTTCGGCGCGCGGGATCCCGTCGGTCTGCTGATTGCCGTCGCCGGTCACGTAGCCGAGGTACGGCAGCACGTAGCCGAAGACGACGCTCAGCACCAGGCCCGCCGCGAACAGCACCCAGACAGCGGATCGCTTGCGGAGCTTGAGCAACTCGGCTCGATAGCTAGCCAACATCAGCCTTCTCCTTGCTGGTGGTGAGCTCGAAGAACACGTCCTCCAGGGCCCGTTCAGTACTGCGCAACTCGGAGACCGCGATCCCGGCCTGCACCAGGACCCGGTTCACCTCGGCCGCGCGAGCAGGATCCACGGTGACCCGCAACGTGTCGTCGTACTGATGGACGACGTCGCCGAGAGCGCTCCGGAGTACGGAGTGAGCGCTCTCCAGTGGCGCTGCGCGGATCACGAGTTCCTGCTGTCCGCGGAGTTCGTCGACGTCGTGCTCGGCGACCATCCGGCCCGCGCTGATGATGCCGACGCGATCGCAGATCTGCTGGACCTCGCCGAGCAGGTGGCTCGACAGCAGGACGGTGCGGCCGTCCGAGCCGAGTTCGCGGATCAGCCGGCGCATGTCCCGCATCCCGGCCGGGTCGAGGCCGTTGGTCGGCTCGTCGAGGATCACCAGTTCGGGATCCTTGAGCAACGCGGCTGCCACACCGAGCCGCTGTTTCATCCCGAGCGAGTACGTCGAGAAGCGGTCGCGGGCGCGGTCGGTGAGGTCGACCAGTTCGAGCACTTGATCGATCCGGGTCCGCGCCACTTCGGCGTACTCGGCCAGCAGGCGCAGGTTGTCGAAGCCGGACAGGTACGGGTAGAAGGCCGGCGACTCGATCATCGAGCCGGTCCGGGCGAGCACCTGGGCCTGGCCGGGGGAACCGCCGAGGACTCGGACGGTGCCGCTGGTCGGCGCGATCAGGCCGGTCAGGATGCGCAGAGTCGTGGTCTTGCCGGCGCCGTTGGGCCCGAGGAAGCCGTACACCTCGCCCGGATGGACGAGCAGATCGACACCGTCGACCGCGAGGGTGTCGCCGTAGCGTTTCGTCAGGCCGGTGATCTCGACCAGCGGGGCAGTTTCACTCATGCCCCGACCTTGCCGCCCGAGGCTCTGCTTCCGCGTCGGCTCAGGGAAGTGACCGCGCGTACCGCGAGAGGAGTAGCCGCCCCTGAGGCACCCCTGGCGGCCAGGTAGGGGTCCGGTGCCGAGCAGGGCGATCGCCATGCCGTACAAGCGGCGGTGGCACCCTCCCGTGCATGCCGCTGCGAGGCGATGACGTACAGTGTTCGTTGGACGAACGGTGTTCGAGATTAAGGAAGCGGAGCCATGAGCAGAGTGGTCATTTTCGGGGCCGGCGGGCGGACCGGGCGGTGCCTGGTCGACGAGGCGCTGGCGGCCGGCCATCAGGTGAGCGCGGCGATGAGGACCTCGGTGCCGCTGCCGGGAGTCGAGTCGATCGTCGCCGACCTACGGGATCCAGCCTCGGTGGAAGCTGCCGTGAAGGGCCAGGACGTCGTGATCTCGGCGATCGGACCGTCCGGCCGCAAGGCCATGGGCCTCTACTCCGCTGCCGCGCGGGCACTCGTCCCGGCGCTCGAGGCGAGCGGCGGCGCGCGGTTGATCGCGATCACCTCAGCCGGCGTCCGGCGCGACGACCCGAGCTTCAAGCCGATCTATCGCGTGCTCGCCCGGACGGTGATGAAAGAGGCGTACGACGACATGCGGTTGATGGAGTCGATCGTGCGATCGAGTTCTGTCGATTGGACCTTCGTCCGGCCCACCCGCCTGCAGGACGAGCCGGCCACCGGGACCTATCGGGTCCAGGACAACGAGACTCCCGAGGGTGGCTGGCAGGTGACCCGGACGGATGTCGCCCGCTTCATCGTCCAGGAGATCGGGAAGCGTCAGTGGTCCCACGCTTTCCCGACGCTCGCCGAGTAGCTCAGCCGAGCCAGCCGGGGCGGACCAGGCCGGTTTGGTAGGCGAGTACGACGAGTTGCGCGCGGTCGCGGACGCCGAGCTTCACCATCGCGCGGCTGACGTGGGTTTTGGCCGTCGCCGGACTCAGAACCAGCCGAGCGGCGATCTCGTCGTTCGACAGACCTTCGCCGACCAGTGCGACGATCTCCCGCTCCCGCTCGGTCAGCACGTCGAGCTCCTTGCTCGCGTGCGGCTGACGGCTCCGCGTCGCGAACTCGGCAACCAACCGCTTGGTGACGCCGGGGGAGAGCAACGCATCCCCGCGGGCCACGACCCGCACGGCCTGCAGAAGTTCGACCGGCTCGGTGTCCTTGACCAGGAACCCGCTCGCACCGACCCGCAACGCCTCGAACACGTACTCGTCCAGATCGAACGTCGTCAGGATCACGACGTGAACGTCAGAGAGCGCTCCATCCGCTCCGATCTCCCGCGTCGCCTCCAGCCCGTCCATGCCGGGCATCCGGATGTCCATCAACACCACGTCGGGCTTCTCGGCACGTGCCAGTTCCACCGCCGCGGCACCGTCGGCGACCTCGCCGATCACCGTGATGTCGTCCTCGGCATTGAGCAATGACCGGAACCCCGCCCGCACCAACGCCTGGTCATCCGCCAGCAACACCCGAATCATGCGCCCACGCTAAGCCATCCCCCGGTCAGGCCAGACCGGCGTCATGCGCCAGCAGCGCTACCTGAGTGCGGTTTCCCAGGTCCAGCTTGGTGAGGATGTGGGAGATGTGCGCCTTCACCGTCGCCACGCTCATGAACAGCTCCGTCGCGATCTCGGCATTCGCCTTGCCCTGGGCAACAGCCAGCATCACGTCGTACTCGCGCGGACTGAGTCTCTCCAGCGCCACCCTCGCCCGCGTGTGCGCATCGGCTTCCGTCGCGGCCCGATCCATCAGCCGCCGCGTGATCGCCGGCGAGAGAATCGGGTCGCCCGCCGCAACCCGGCGTACGGCCTCGACGATCTGCGCCGGGGGAGTGTCCTTCAGCAAGAACCCGCTGGCTCCGGCCCGCAATGCGTGCAGCACGTTCTCATCGGTGTCGAACGTCGTCAGCACGACCACCTCCGGCGGGTTCTTGCGCGCCCGCAGCCGCCGCGTCGCGACGATCCCGTCCACCCGCGGCATCCGCAGATCCATCAGCACCAGATCGGGGAAGTGCTTGTCGATCGCGGCCGGTACCTCGTCGCCGTCGGCCGCCTGACCGACCACGGAGATCCCGTTCGCGCCATCGAGCATCATCTCCAGACTGGCCCGGACCAACGCGTCGTCGTCCACGACCAGCACCCTGATCAGCTCGGAGTCGCTCATGCGGGCCACGGTAGCGAGGCGTGCAGCCGGAACCCGCCACCGGTCTCGCCGTGATCCAGCGTGCCGCCCGCAAGTTGCACCCGCTCGGTCAGCCCGACCAGCCCCGTACCACTTCCGGGCGTCAGCGGTACGCCGTTCCCGCGAGGGTTGGTCAACTCGATCTGCAGGGTCCCACCCGGCCGCCCCTTCACCACCACGGTCACCGGCCGTCCAGCCGCATGTTTCCGGGCATTCGTGAGCCCTTCCTGCACGACCCGGTACGCCGTACGCCCGGTTGCCGGTGGCAACGACTCCGGCGCGGTGACGGCTTCGTCGTACCGGATCTCGGTGCCCGCGTCGCGGGACTCGTCGACCAGCGCGGCCAGGTCGCCGAAGGTCGGTTGCGGCCGCCCGCCCGGCAGTTCCTCGATGTCGCTGTCGCGCAGGACGCTGATCACCTCGCGCAATTCGTCCAGCGCCTGATGGACCCCGGCGCGGATCACCCCGGCTGCCTGGGCGAGCTTCTCCGGCGACGAGTCCGGCCGGTACTCCAGCGCACCGGCGTACGTCGCGAGCAGCGACAACCGATGCGCCAGTACGTCGTGCATCTCGCGAGCCATCCTCGTGCGCTCGAGAGTCCGCGCCTCGGCGACCCGGCGGCCCTGTTCGTTCTCGGCTCGGAGAGCGCGTTCTCGCAGTGAATGCAGCAACGCCCGCCGAGCCTGCGTCCACTGCCCCCAGCCGAGCAGAGCGGCGTGGATGGCCACGTCGAGGACGACGTACCAGGCCAGGTTCAACCCGTGGATCGGTCGCCAGAAGCCCTGCACCAGATGACCGAGCGTTCCGGCGAGTGCCACCAGAGCCGCGACTCGCAGCGGACGTCGCTGGGCGACCGTCAAGGTGCCGACCGTCGAGGGCGGCGTGGCCGCGGGAGAGAGCGCGGCCAGCGCGGCCAGGGCGAGGGCCGCATGGATCGGGCGGCGGCGCAGCAACAGGATCAGACCGCAGGCGATCAAACCGATGGCGATGTCGAAGATCAACCAGCCCGGCGTCCGGAAGCTTGCCTGGTGACGGCCCAGGATCGTCGTCCCCGTGAGAACGGCGATCGCACCCACCGAGAGGAGGTCGCCCCTCCAGAAGCCCGGCTCCCCGCACTGGTCTGCCGCTGTGCCGGCCATTGGTGGCGCCGGCTGATAGCTCTCCTCCATGCCGCCGACAGTAGGCGGCGATCGGCAAGCCTCGCCACCGACCAAAGTCGAAGCCGGAACGACCTTCGGGGGTACGCCCGCAGTCGCACGACTGATGCCGGGAGGTCGCGCTCTCCCTGATGGTTGGTGAAGTCAGGAACCTCCCGTCGCGAAAGGCACCGAAATGAGCATCAACGAGAGCAACCGAACCGCGCCGGCAGCCGGAGCCTCGCGGCCCCGTCGGGTTGAGGGCCGTCGGAGACTGGACGTCGTCGGCCTCGCGGTCGGCGTAGCCCTGATCTGGTGGGCCGTTCTGTCCCAGGCCGCCGGGATCGATCTGCAGGCCAAGCAGGGATCCGTCACGCACATCAACGGTGTGTCGGTCTTTGTCGCAACGCTCGTGACGAGCCTGGCCGGCTGGGGATTGCTGGCCGTGCTGGAGCGCCGTACGCCGAACGCCCGCAACGTCTGGACCCTGGTGGCAACGATCTTCTGCCTCACCTCGCTGGGCAGTCCACTTCTCAACGGCATCGGAATGGATGCGAAGCTCGCCCTGGCCTCACTCCACCTGGTGGTCGGTGCGGTCGTGATCCTCGGGCTTCGCAGGACCGCGCTCACCGCCCAGGAACGCTGTGCCTGTTGAGTACGTCCGATGGGAATGACAGCTTGGAGCGAGTACGCCGCCGCGAAGTCGCGACTCATCGGCGGGTTGCGCGGAACCGTCCTCGAGATCGGGGCCGGACGCGGCGCCAACTTCGGCTACCTCTCCCCGGACGTGTCGTGGATCGGCCTGGAACCGCACGATCGGACCCGGGCCGCTCTGCTCCGGACAGCAGCCGCTCACGACCTGCCGAGCCGGCAGGTCCTGGCCGCGTCGGCCGAGCGCATTCCGTTGCCTGAGGCAAGCGTTGACGGGGTGCTCTCGACAGTGGTGTTGTGCTCGGTGTCCGACCTCGGTGCCGCCCTGGCTGAAGTCCGGCGAGTACTCCGGCCGGGTGGCCGATTCGTCTTCTTCGAGCATGTCGCCGCGCCGTCGGGCACCTGGACGCACCACCTGCAACGCATCGCAGCACCCTTCACCCGTACCTTCGACAAGGGATGCGACCCGTCCCGAGACATCGGAACTGCGATCCGTTCCGCCGGCTTTGCCACCGTGGAGTTCGATCGCTACGTCCGTCCGGGTCCGCTCCACATCCCTTTCATCGCCGGAACCGCCGACAACTGAACCGGGGACAGCTGATCAGAGGCGCGCGGCGCGGTAGAACCCTTCGATGTGGTCGACGACAAGCTTCGACGCATCGTCGGGTCGGCCCGCTCGAATCGCCGCGATGATCGCGCGGTGCTCGGCCCGGAGACCAACCGCGGTCGTGTCCCAGTCGGGCAGATTGGGCACCGCCGCCAGTACGTAGCCGTGGATGGCCGTCCGCAACGACGACATCACCGCCGCGATCAACACGTTCCCGGCCAGCGCCGCCATCGCCACATGGAACTCCGCATCCAGCAGATGAAACTCCTCCGGCGACAACCCCGCCACATCCATCCGATCCAGCAGCCCCTCAGCCACCGCCAATCCGGCCGCATCCCCAACCTCGTCGCCCAGCCCAACCACCCCACCACCAGCCGCCTCGGCGTCCTGGTGGTCGGTGGCCTGGCGTTCGGCGGCTTGGCGGGCGGCCCAGGATTCGAGCAGGACGCGAGTCTGCACGATGTCGCCCATCGGCAGATGGTTGGTTGCCAGGTGCAACCGTAGGAGCGCGGTCAGCGGCGAGGCCGGCTCGGCGACGATCACCGCGCCGGCCTCCGGCCCCGACCCGGTCGCGGTTCGTACCACGCCCATCGCCTCGAGCACCCGCACCGCCTCGCGCACCGACGGCCGGCTGATCCCGAGCTGCTCCGCCAGAGATCGCTCTCCCGGCAGCCGTTCACCGATCCGCAACCGCCCGGCGGCGAGATCGGCCTCGACCCGGCTCAGCACCAACTCGTAGTTCTTCACGGCCGCACCCGCTCGACAGCGCCCGCCGGCAACTGTTCGTAGTACGCGGCGCTCCTGCTGCTGGACCTCATGCCGGTGAGTGTAGCTGTGTGGTCGGACCACAGGTTATGCTGTGGTCCGACCACACCGTTCCCGGCTGAGAGAGCGCTCCCCGATGACTGATCGACAGCTGCCGCGCTGGTCCGAGCTCAAGCCGCTGCTGCGCGCCAAGCCGGTCACCGTCAACCCGACCGAGCGGAGACTCGAGAAAGCGCTCACCATCGCGGACCTGCGCGCGATCGCGAAGCGCCGTACGCCGCGCTCGGTGTTCGACTACACCGACGGTGCCGCGGAGGCCGAGATCAGCCTGCGCCGGGCCCGGCGGCTGTTCGCCGAAATGGAACTGCAGCCGTCGATCCTGCGCAACGTCGCCGACATCGACCTCGGGACGACGATCCTCGGCAAGCGCTCGGAGCTCCCGTTCGCGTTCGCGCCGACCGGGTTCACCCGGATGATGAACCACGAGGGCGAGAGCGCGGTGGTCCGGGTCGCCGAGCGGATCGGCATCCCGTACGCGCTCTCCACGATGGGAACGACCTCGATCGAGGACGTCGCGGCAGCCGCCCCGGACGCGCGGAAATGGTTCCAGCTCTACGTCTGGAAGGACCGCGACGCGGGGGAGGACCTGGTCAAGCGGTCCGCCGCCGCGGGGTACGAGGCGCTGATGCTGACCGTCGACGTTCCGGTCGCCGGCGCGCGGCTGCGCGACGTACGGAACGGGTTCACGATCCCGCCGTCGCTCACCGTCAAGACTGTCCTGGACGCGTCCATGCACCCGGCCTGGTGGGCAAACCTGCTCACCACCCGGCCGCTGACGTTCGCTTCGCTGTCGAGCTGGGACGGGACCGTCGCAGACCTGCTGAACCAGTTGTTCGACCCCACGATGACCATCGACGACCTGAACTGGCTCCGCTCGATCTGGGACGGCCCGCTGATCGTGAAGGGCATCCAGACCGTCGAGGACGCCCGCCGCGTCGTCGACGCCGGCGCGGACGCGATCGTGTTGTCCAACCACGGAGGGCGGCAACTGGACCGCGCTCCCACACCGCTGCGAATTCTCCCGGAGGTCCGGAAGGCCATTGGCAGCGACGCCGAGATCTACCTCGACACAGGCATCCTGAGCGGTGCCGACATCGTCGCGGCCATCGCCTTGGGCGCGGACGCGTGCCTCGTCGGTCGGGCCTACCTGTACGGGCTGATGGCCGGGGGAGAGCGCGGCGTCGCCCGTGCGGCGGAGATTCTAACGACTGAGGTGCGCAGGACGATGGCTCTCCTAGGCGTCCCCAGCGTCGCGGACCTCAACCCCTCGCACGTCCGCCTGCCCTAGAGTCCGGCGGGCTCCAACGGCAACTGGGCAACGATCCTCAGCCCACCGGCCGGAGTACGAGTTGCTGTGAGCGTGCCGCCGAGTGCGGTGGCCCGTTCACGCATCCCGATGATCCCGTTGCCTTCCTTGGGCGGCCCGGTCAATGACTGCCCGTCGTCGTCCACCTGGAGTACGAGAGCGCTGTCGCCGTACTGGATGCGTACTGTCGCCGACGTCGCCTTGGCATGACGTACGACGTTGGTCAGCGACTCCTGGATGATCCGGAACGCCGCACGGTCCAGGCCGGTCGGCAGCGGTCGTGGAACTCCGTGGATCATGCTGTGCACCTCGAGGCCGGCCATCGACGTACGGCTGATCAGGCTGTCCAGGTGATCCAGGCCGACCACGGGTTGGCGTGGTGCTGCTTCGTCCGACTGGCGCAGGATGCCGACGATCGAGCGCAGCTCGACCAGTGCTTCCTTGCTGGCTTCTTTGATTGCGGCAAGAGCCGGTGCGGCCTGCTCTGGTTGACGATCAGCCAGGTGCAGCGCCGTGGACGCCTGCACGTTGATCAGGGAGATGTGGTGCGCCACCACGTCGTGCAGCTCCTGCGCGATCCGCAGGCGCTCCTCGCCCGCCTTGCGGAGCTCTTCCTCGCGCCTGGTCCTGTCTGCGGCCAGTACACGTTCGCGGTGACCGCGGAAGAGCTCGGCCAGGAAGCCGAGTACGACGAAGCACGTGCCGACCAGGAGGACCTGGTAGATGCTCTGCCCGTTGATCCCGAGCACTGCCCGGCCCAGCACGTGCCCGGCGTACAGGGCCACGAGCGCCGACCAGCCGGGCACTCGGTAGCCCCGGCGGATCGCTGTGAAGACGGCGATGACGAAACTGAAGATGACCGGGCCGTACGCGTACTGCATCAACATGTAGACGAGCGTGGAGACGACAGTTGCCCACAGCACCGGGATCGGCCGGCTGCGCAGCCAGTAGAGCGACACCGAGCCGATCAGGAGCAGCACGACCATGAACCAGTCGGCTGCCCGGCGATCGGTTTCACCGCGTGAGGCCCCGAACGATCCCACCACCGCAATCACCGACACCACGACCGGCAGCATCACCCGCCGGATGCGGTCGTCGTGTGAGAGCTCAGTACTGGTCACCCTCGAACCGTAGATGGCTGCACGTCCCACTGTCATCGCCGCCACGTGGTACTTCGTACTGCTACACCTGCAGTACGCCGTGGGTCAGTACTTGGTCTTGTAGATGCCTGCCTCGTACTGCGGGCCGTAGTACACCTCCAGCTCGGCCAGCTCCGCGTCCTTGCGGTCCAGGGCCTTCGCGATCTTCGCGCGGCTCGGCATCGCATCCGGGTTCCACGTCTCGGGCTTCCAGAGCTGCGAGCGCAGGAACGCCTTGGAGCAGTGGTGGAAGATCTCCTCGATCTCGACCAGCAGCGCCAGTTGCGGCCGGTTGCCCTTCACGATCATGTCGTCGAAGAACGGCGCCTCGCGGATGATCCGGGCGCGGCCGTTGATGCGCAGCGTCTCGCCGCGACCCGGCAGCAGGTAGATCAGGCCGACGTGCGGATTGCTGAGAATGTTCGTGAAGCCGTCGATGCGGCGGTTGCCCGCTCGCTCCGGGATCACGATCGTCGTGTCGTCGAGCACCTTGGTGAACCCTGCGGGGTCGCCCTTGGGGGAGACGTCGCAGCTGCCGTCCGCGGCGGAGGTCGCGATCAGGCAGAACGGCGACTGGGCCAGCCACTGCCGGTCCAGCTCGTGCAGTTCCTTGCGGGTCTTGTCCGTTGCGTGCTGCAACGGTGCCGGGACCACCTCGCGCAGCTCCTCGTACGAGGTGATCTCGGCCAGTCCTGTCAGGTCCAGAAGGTGGTTCATCAGGCGGCGCACTCCCCATTGAGCGACGGCTCGACCACCTGGCTGGCGGGCCGGGTCCGTGCCGCCCATCGTACGGTGGGACCAATCGCCACACTGGTCCCCAGGAACAGTGCACCGAGTACCAGCCAGCCGATCGGGCCCCAGCCGAGGACCAGCGTCGTCAGCAGCGCCGGGCCGAGCATGCGGGCGATCGCGGGTCCGGTTCCGAAGAAGCCCTGGTACTGGCCCTGCTTGTCGGCGGGGGCGAGGCCGAAGCTGATTTCCCAAGCGCCAGAGGCCAGCTTCATCTCACCGAGCGTCAGGAGAATCGCAGCGACAGCCAGTACTGCGGCGGCGCCGGCTGGAGCCATTCCGAAAGCGGTGACCGCGAAGACGCTGCACGCGGCGAGGAAGGCGAGTCCGGCGAATCGGATCGAGCGGGTCGCAGTACGGAGGTCTTTGACGCCGCGAGCGACCCTCACCTGGAACAGCGTGACGCCGATGGTGTTGACGATCAGGAGCGAGGCGACCATCCAGCTGGGAGCACTGGTGCGCTCCACGATCCACAGCGGTGCGATCAGGCTGAGCAGTGGCATGAACATGAGCATCACGGCGTTGAGCAGCGCGAGTACGGCGTACGGGCGGTCGTGCAGGACAGCTAGGCGGGGTTCGCCGGCGACCTTGAGTACCGCGGTGACTGCCGGGACCCTGTGGATCAATGCGGCGGCGATGAGGAAGCTGGCTGCGTCGATCGCAAATACAGTCAGGTACGCCGGTGCCGTGTCGAACCGAAGGGCTACGCCACCGAGTGCAGCGCCTACGGCAAGGCCTGCGTTCACCGTGGACTGCAGGAACGCCCGGATTCGAGTGCGCTCGGCTGGGGCGACCAGTCCGGCCAGTAGAGCCTGGCGTGCGGCGGTGAGGCCGGTTTGGCTGCTGGCGTAGGCGATCGCTGCGATCAGGAACAGCGGGAAGCTTCGGACGAAGAGGAACGATCCGACCGAGAGCGCGGTGGACAGCGCGAGCAGGATCGCGACGCCGCGCGGGCCCTTGCGGTCGGCCAGGTTGCCGAGCGGGACGCCGGTGAGGAAGCCGATCAGCCAGGCGACCGTGAGTCCGAGGCCCACCTGGGCGGTGGAGAGGCCGACCACTCGGGTGAAGAACAGCGCCGAGGTGACGATGAATGCGCCGTCGCCGACGGAGTTGGCCAGCTGGGCCATGGCGAGGTTCCTGGCTGCTCCGGCGGGCGGGAGGAGCCTGGTCAACCGGCCCCCAGTGGAGGTCTCGGTGCGATCGGTGGCGGTGCTGGTCATCGTCGGTCTCCTTGCTCGCGCTTGATGCTCTGAGCCTAGGAGCACAGCGGCCCAGACAGCAGATCCACTTCGGCCGGATCCTGGTGGGCCAATTGTCGGGCCGGCTCGATCGCGCCGGATTGCCCTGTGGACAACCGCGGAACGGGCTGCGAATCGCGGCACCTTGTAGGTATGAGCTTCCTGAATCTCCCCCCGGACTGGTCCGAGAGCCCGCTGTCGGACACCACCCTCGCCGCTGACGTGGTCGATCTCTGCGTGAGCGCGGGCGATCGCCGCCTCGGCCTGTTCAAAGCGATCTTCTGCGACCAGGAGGATCGCTTCCGCGGCGGCGTCGACATCTCGCTGCGTGACCGGCACGGCCAGCTCCATCTGACCGACTGCCGCACGGTCCTCGAGCCTCTCGTGGCCGCCCTCAGCGACCACCCAGACCTCGGTGTTCTGCTGGCGCTCGGCCGGCCCGGGCCCGAGTCATGGCCGGCCGTCGACAACCAGTGGGCCGAGCTGTCGGCAGACATTTGCAACGAGGCCGGCGTCCGCCTTCTCGCCTTCTACGTTGCTAGCGCCGACCACATCCGCCGCGTCGAAGCGCCGGTCAATGTCTGACGGGCGGGCCGTCACTACTGAGCCGGGCCTCGGTGGGTTCGCCGAGGGTGCTCAGCAGGCGCAGGCCGTCCTCGGCCGGGCTTCCGGGTGCCGCGGACAGGACTATGAGTTCCATGCCCGATTCCGCCGGCAGCAGGAAGTTCTCCTGGTGCAGTTCGAGGAGTCCGACCAGGGGATGCTGATAGGCCTTGCGCCCATGGGTGCGGGCGCTCACGTCCGCGCGGGCCCAGAGTTTGCGGAAGCGCGTGCTGCCCATCGCCAGCTCGCCGATGAGGGAAGCCAGCCGCGGGTCGTCGGGGTACTTGCCGGCCGCCAGCCGCAGGTGTCCGACCACGTCGAGAGTGCAGGTCTCCCAGTCGGCGTACAGGCCGCGTTCGGTCTCCTCGAGGAAGATGTGCCGGGCCGTGTTCAAGCCTGGGAGCTGCCGGCCGTAGAGGAGTCCGGCGAGACGGTTCCCTGCGATCACGTCCAGCCGGTGGTTCATGATCAGCGCAGGTGCGTCGGGGACCAGGTCGAGAACGCGCAGCAGCTCGGGTCGCAGTCGTCCGCTCGGCGCCTTCGCGCGGCGGCGACGCTGCCGGGCGAGCCGGTAGAGGTGCGCGCGTTCGGTCTCGTCGAGGCCGAGGACGCCGGCGAGTGCGTCGAGGATCTGTTCGGAGGGCTGGGTGGCGCGGCCCTGCTCCAGGCGGACGTAGTAGTCGACGCTCACCCCGGACAGGTGCGCGACCTCCTCGCGGCGCAGGCCTTCGACGCGGCGGCGGCTGTCGGTGGGGATGCCGACCGAAGCAGGGTCGACCCGGGAGCGCCGGGTGCGCAGGAAGCCCGCGAGATCGTCCATGTCTCCAAGTATGGCCTCGGATGGTGGCCGTGAAGGTGGCCCTGCCGGTACCAGGAAGTCCTGTCCGACGGTGAAAGCGTCCCTGAACAAGGCGGTCTCGAAGGCCGAGCATCGATGGCGAACAACTCCTCGAAGGGAAACAGCTATGAAGACGCACATCGTCTATGCCCACCCCGAGCCGCATTCGCTCAACGGCTCACTGAAGGACCTCGCCGTGACCACGCTCGAAGCCGCCGGCCACGAGGTACAGGTGAGTGACCTGTACGCGATGAACTGGAAGGCCGTGGTCGAGGCGGCCGACTTCGGCGAGCAAGCCACCAGTCCGCTACAGGTCGTCCGGAGCTCGGGTGCGGCGTACGACGCCGGCGCGCTCACGCCCGATGTGATGGCCGAGCAGGAGAAGCTGCTGTGGGCGGACACGGTGATCTTCCAGTTCCCGCTGTGGTGGTACACGATGCCGGCCATCCTCAAAGGCTGGGTGGACCGCGTGTTCTCGTACCACTTCGCCTACGGCGTCGGCGTACACGACGAGACGCGGTACGGCGAACGCTTCGGTGAAGGCACTTTGCAGGGCCGCCGGGCGATGCTCTCGGTGACCGCCGGCGGACCCGAGTCCCACTACAGCGACCGCGGAATCAACGGCCCTATCGACGACCTGCTCTTCCCGATCCACCACGGGATCCTCTACTACCCAGGCCTGGAGGTCCTACCGCCGTTCGTCCTCTACGGCACAGACAGGATGACCGCTGACGAGTTCAAGGACGCCGCCAAGGCCTGGACCGAGCGCCTGCTCTCACTGGAGACAACCGACCCGATCCCCTTCAGACCACAAAACTTCGGCGACTACGAAATCCCCTCCCTCCAACTCAAACCAAACCTGGAACTCCCCGGCCGCGGCAGCTTCGACCTCCACGTCCGGGCCTAGCCCTCAGTCGGCTTGTGGTGGTGGCAATGCCGCATTCGCCAGATCTTAAGGGAACACCTGTTCGAGCCAGGGTGTACTCTGTTGGGCATGGCTGGAGGGCTTCAGGCTTCGTTGCTGGATGCGTTCGAGGATCCTGCGCTGGGATCTCTCGAAGGGCTGCAGCGGACAGAGTTGGGTCAGGGCGCCTGGATCGACGTGCTGCCAGGGTGGTTGACCGGTGCGGACCAGGTTTTCGATCGTCTGGCGGTCGAGGTGCCGTGGCGTGAGGAGCGGCGGCAGATGTACGACCGGATGGTCGACGTCCCTCGGCTGCTCTGCTTCTACGGCGAGACCGACAACCTCCCGTTGCCGATCCTCGACGAGGCGCGCGACGCGCTCACCGATCGGTACGCCGAGGAGCTGAGGGAGCCGTTCCGCACGGCAGGTCTCTGCTACTACCGCGACGGACGGGACAGCGTCGCCTGGCACGGCGACAAGATCGGTCGCGGCGCCCGCGAGGACACCATGGTCGCCATCCTCTCGGTCGGCGAACCACGAGTCCTGGCGCTCCGCCCGCGCCCCGGCAGCACGTCGGCAAAGGTCGCCTCGACCATCCGCTACCCCCTCGGCCACGGCGACCTCATCGTCATGGGCGGCTCCTGCCAACGCACCTGGGAACACGCCATCCCCAAGTCCACCACCCACACCGGCCCCAGAATCAGCATCCAATACCGCCCCCGCGGCGTCCGCTGATCCACCGCCCCCCGGCGTCCGCTGATCTCGCGAGCAGACTCAGACTCCACCCGAGCCGCCCCAGCCGAGCCAATCGAGCTGCCTGCGCCTCCCGAGTCGCCCGAGCGCCGGGCCGCCGAGTCGTCCGAGCCGGGCCGACGGAGCCACCGCTCGCCTTCCGAGTCGCCCGAGCCGATGGAGCCCGCGCCACCCGAACGTCCGAGCTAACCGACCCGCCCAAACACCCGAGCCAAGCGAACCGCCAGCCCCGCTTGAGGCACCCGAACCGCCGACGCCGCTCGCGCAGGCCGGTTGCCCGCGCCGCCCGAGCGTCCCGCGCCTGCCGAGTTCGGCTACCTGAGTCGGCGAGTCGCCCGAGTCCTCGGAGCCCACCTGAGTCGATGGAGTCCGGCCGACCGCGGGGTTTGCGTGGTGCCCGACATGCCCAGCCGCGACGGGGTGACTGGTGGGTCGCGTCGCCGGAGCCGGGAACGATGCGGCGGCGCAGGTCGCCTCGGCTCGGCCCTCGGATGTGGCGGACGGTGGTGCCGACCAACTGCATGGCAGAGGCGACTGGACCGTGGCTGGCACAGACTGGGGGCGTCGGCGCGGTAGAGGTGGAGGATGCATGCGGCAACTGGTGATCCGGAATTGTTCCGTCCTGGTCGTCCCGGAGACGGGGGAGTGCCGTGTCGATGAAGCGCAGGACATCTACGTCCAGGACGGCGCTATCGCCGCGATCACCGATACCGGTACGCCGGTCGCTGGTCGCCCTCCATTCGCGCGCTCAGCCGACGCTCGATCGGTCAGTGCCAGCCAGACCGACGATCACCAGTCCGATGCCGCACCGGGTGCTGCGGGATCGGTGGATGCGCGTTCGGGTGGTGCGGGATCGGCGGATGCAGGACCGGGTGGTGCGGGATCGGTGGGTGCGGGTTCCGCTGATGCCCGATGGGTGGATGCCAGTTCGGGTGGTGCGGGATCGGCGGATGCAGGACCGGGTGGTGCGGGATCGGTGGGTGCGGGTTCCGCTGATGCCCGATGGGTGGATGCCAGTTCGGGTGGTGCGGGATCGGTGGATGCGCGTTCGGGGAGTGCCGGGTCGGTCGAGGTGCTCGATGGGAGTGGGCTGCTTGCTGTGCCGGGGCTGACGAACTCGCATACGCACAGTCCGATGGTGATGATGCGGGGCGCGGCTGAGGACGTGTCGATCGACGACTGGTTCAACCGCAAGATCTGGCCGATGGAAGTGAACCTCACCCCGGAGCGCGTCCGAGTCGGCGCCCGTCTCGCCTGTGCGGAGATGCTGCTCGCCGGCGTCACCACCTTCGTCGACCACTACTTCCACGCCGACCAGATCGCCGAAGCAGCCCTCGAATCCGGCATCCGCGCCGACCTCGCTCCGACCTTCTTCTCATCCACCGGCACCGAAGGTCGAGAAGCCGCCTTCGCAGCGGTCCGCGAGATCCGCGCACGAGGCGAAGCAGCCGCAAACGGCCACCCGCCACGCGTCACCGCCTCCCTCGGCCCGCACGCGCCCTATACCGTCACCGACGAAGACCTCCGCCGTACTGCGGAAGTCGCGCGCGCCGAAGGATTGCGGATCCACCTGCACGCGGCCGAGACCGAGGACCAGACGCAATCGTCGATCGACCGCCACGGCGTGACCCCGATCGAGGTGCTCGCGCGTACCGGCGTACTGGAAGCTGGTGCCCTGATCGCCCACGGGTGTGGCATCCGCGAAGCTGACCTCGCCTTGCTGGCACCCTTCGCCGACCGTACTGCGGTCGCCTGCTGCCCCAAGGTCTACCTCAAACTCGCAATGGGCTCAACCACGCCGATCAAGTCGCTGCAGTCGGCCGGCATCCCCGTCGGCATCGGCACCGACGGGGCCGCGGTCCACAACACCTTGGACCTCTGGGAATCCCTGCGCCTCGTCGCTCTCACCCAGAAACAACGCGAACAGAACGCCGAGTGGATGACCGTCTCGGACACCCTCCGCCTCGCCACCCGAGGCGGCGCGACCGCAGCCGGGCTGCACTACCTCACCGGCGCCCTGGAACCAGGCCGCCGGGCCGACATCGCCCTCGTCGACCTCTCGGCCCCGCACCACCAGCCGATCCACGATGCCCGGGCGAGCCTCGTCTACTCCACCCGAGCATCCGACGTGGTCCATGTCGTTGTCGACGGCAACATAGTCGTCCGCGACCGTACCCTCACCACTGTCGACCTGGCGGAGATCCTCGAGGATGCCCGCACCCTGGCGCACACCCTCGTGGACCTGTCCGCAAACAGCACGATCCAGACCTACGCGCCCTGACCTACACTGCCTGATCGCCTTCGCAGATCCTCCGAACGGTCTCCAGTTCCTCATCGATGAACTTCAGCTGATCCTCGACCGCCTCCTCCGGCGTGCCCGGAGGGAACAAGATCGTGAACTGGTACTCGCTGCCCTCGCCGTTGGGCAGCACCCGGCTGAAGCCGCCGACCCGGAGGTCATGGGCGCGAAGGAAGTCCACCGTCCCGTACTCCGACGAGGTGCGCACCACCACGCGCAGCTGACCCGCCTCGCTGTCGATAACCCACTCGTCACCACTTTGCTCGATCTTCGGCGCGAACCCCGGCGCCCACTCCGGCAGGTTCCGCGCGTCGGCCACGTACTCGAAGACAACCTCCGGGGAGGCGGCAATGGAAATGGTCCGCGTCTCGGCGCGGGGAAAATTAGTAAGCATGTTCAGATCATATGCAACTGCGTATCATCTGTCACTACCTATCATGACCGGGTGGAACGCGAAGACCTCGGAGCCCTGCTCGCCCGGCTGATCCGCCGCATCATGGAAGCGGAGCGCCCGCTGCTGGAGGCGCACGGTCTCTCGATGTGGGGCTACTCGGTCCTGACCCGTCTCGCGGACCGGCCGATGGAGACCCAGCAGGCCCTCGCCAAATCCATCGGCTACGACAAGTCCCGCCTGATCGCGCTCCTGGACGACCTGGAACGCGACGGCCTCCTCACCCGCCAACCCGACCCCTCGGACCGCCGCGCCCGCACCGTCACGCTCACCGCCGCCGGCAAGTCCCGCCTGCGCGCAGCCAAGGCCGACATCCGGGCCATGGAAGAAGACCTCCTCGCCCCTCTGACCCCGACCGAACGCCGTCACCTCTTAACAGCCCTACCCCGCCTGGCCCAAACCCCCGACCACTGACAAAGCGGCCCCGAACTCTGACGAGTCCGGGGCCGCGGTTGGTACGACGGGTTCAGCTGACCGTGAAGGTCTTGGATGCGGAGACCGCGGTGGCGTGGTCTGCGTCTGCTACGAAGACCACTCGGTAGGTGTAGGTGCCCTTCGCCGTCGGCTTGATGCCGAAGGCGTAGTTGCCCGTGCTGTTGAGCTTGGTGGACGTGATGGTCGACCAGGTCGAACCGCTGAGCCGCTGCAGGTACACCAGCGAGCCGGCGTGCTGCGGGCGGACGTAGCCGTAGAAGTTGGTCGAGGCACCGAGTTTGATCGCGGTCGGGGAGACGTACGACGCGATCGTCGGACGAACCTCGACGGTGAAGTTTCCGGTGCGGGAGCCCAACAGGTCAGCCGATCCGTTGTAGCCCCAGGCGAACACGGTCGAAACCGACGGTGCGTAGACCACGCTTGCCGTTCCGTCGGCGGCGGTGGTCCTGCGGGCGATCTCGCGCCAGACGGTGCTGTTCTTGTTGCGGCCGTAGAGCGAGAGCGGCACGCCGGCGAGCGGCGCCTTGGTGTCGATCCTGCTGGCCTTGCCGTTCAGCGTGACCGAACCACCGAAGTTGACGATCGATGCGCTGGCTGACGTCAGGCTCGTGGCAGTGCCGATCAGCTGGGTGGTGGCAGGAGTGGCGCTGAGCTTGCCGCTCCGGTCCTTCACCCACGCGCTGAAGGCGTAGCTCGTCGCATTGGCCAACCCGGTCGCAGTACCGGACGTGGTTGCGCCCGGTGCGTACGCAGTACCGGCGGTCGGCGAGGCAGGCGGCGTGGTTCCGGCTGCACCTCGTACGACGACCTGGTCGAGATCCGTGATGCCCGGGAGGGTCCAGCTCAGCGCGGCCGTGGTGTAGCCACCGGTCGCGTCGAAGGCGCTCAACGGGGCCGGAGCCTGGTCAACCGTGCGGAAGACCGAGGTGAAGCTCGACACGGTCGCCCCGCTGGTCTCCTGCACACCGTCGACCGAGATCCGGTACGGCGTGTTGTCGAGCAACTCCGCGGTCGGCGTGATGGTGATCTGCTTCGTGTCGGCCGCGTAGTCGACCGTGCTCGGCACGACGGCGCCGGTCTTGCCGTTGAGCAGCCGGACAGTGCTGTCGATGACGCTCGCCGGCGACAGGTCCGTCGCCGACGTGATCACGGGCTTCACCGTCTGCGCGACACCGTTCGAGTAGTCGGCCACGGACGAGTTCTGCACCCAGGCGTGGTCGAAGGGAGCGGCCCCAGCCGACGAAGCGGCGTACGACACGGTGTAGGCCCGGCTGTCGCGCGAACCGTTGTAGTTGCGGACGGAGATGTAGTTGTCGCCGACCACCAGATTGACGTTGACGCTCGCCGTCAGCGCTACCGGGGTGTCCGGCTCGTAGTTGATCTCGGCGCCGCCGATCTGCTGCAGGTCCTTGTCGTAGACCTTGACGACGGGAGCGAAGTTCTGCGCCCGGTTCTCGAAGTCGTAGACCGGACTGGTCACGTTGACCACGACGCTGTGCGCGGTGGTCGAAGTGATCTTGTACCAGTCGACGTCGCCTTCGGGGCCGGTCGTGCCGGTGACCGAGCTGCCGGTGATCGCGGTGGCGCGGGCCGGGACGTCGTTGCCGTCCGGTCCGGCGCTCCAGAACTCCGGCGCCCACGAGCCGCCCAGAGCGTTGTAGGCGTCGAGAATGCCGGCGCCGTAGAACGGGTCGAGGCCGCGCGGGCCCGCGTCACGAGCCGTCGACTTGAGACGTGCCATGACCTGAGCCGGCGTGTAGGTCGGGTACTTGTTCCGCACCAGAGCGGCGACGCCCGCGACCATCGGGGCGGAGAACGACGTGCCGCTGCCGGTCCAGTACGGCAGGTAGCCCGCCGGGGTCAGGCTGCGGGGACCGGTGGAGATGATGTTCCAGCCCGGGGCTGCGATGTCGACCCAGTCGCCCTGCGTGCTGAAGCTGGTCAGCGCGCCGTTGTTGTCGGTCGCGGCGACCGAGAGGACCTCCGGGTACGACGCCGGGAAGTGCGGCACGTTGACGCCGGTGTTGCCGGCCGCCGCCACGACGACGACGCCCTTGGCGACAGCGGACTTGACCGCGTCGTGCAGCAGGCTGTCGTCACCGTCGCCGCCCAGTGACATGTTGATCACCTTGGCGCCGTTGCTCGCGGCCCAGTTGATGCCCGCGATGATGCCGGAGTCGGGGCCGGAGCCGCTCGAGTCGAGCACCTTGACCGGGAGGATCTTGACGTTCCATGCGACACCGGCGACGCCGGCACCGTTGTTGGTGTTCGCGCCGATGATGCCGGCGGTCATCGTGCCGTGGCCGTTGTCGTCGTTCGGTGACGTGCCCGGCCGGATCTCGTTGTATCCGGCCAGCACGCGGCCCGCCAGGTCCGGGTGACCGGCGTCGATGCCCGTGTCCAGTACGGCGACCGTCTGCGCCCCGGCCGTCTTCGTCAGGTCCCATGCCTGCGGCATCCGGATGGCGCCCAGGGCGCCGGCCTGATCCGAGCCGTAGTACGTGTCGTTCGGCGCGGAGGACGCGGTCCGGATGTAGTCCAGGGACGCCTTCTCGACACTCGCGTCGGCCTTCAGCGTCTTCAGCATGTCTGGCGCGGCGAGCTCGCTCTTCACCGCGACGATGCCGGAACCGACGGCGGCCGACGAGCGGCTGTTGACCTTGCCGAGTGCCTTGGACTTCGCCGCGGCGGAGGCGGTCTTCTTGAACTTCACCAGCACCGTGTTCGGCGTGTAGGCGTCCTTGGCCGGCTTCGCGGTGCGCGCGAAGTTCGGCTTGACGGCGTACGGGCCGGGCTGCGGCTGGGCGGCGTTACCGGATGATCCGGTGATGGTGACCAGGGTGGCGGCTACCAGAGCAGCGGGCACACCGAGGCGCAGGAGATGGACAGGGCGGACGGGAATCACGGACCCCCCCAAAGGGTCTAAGAGTGACATTCTTGCCGGAGTATGTCAGAGGGTGGGAGCAACTTTCCCGGCTGTCTCGATGTCAAAAGCTGCAATCGCGCTCCGACGTCCCGGCTGGACCGCCCGCAGGAGGCGGAGTTCCGCGAGATAGCGAGGAGATCCCATGAAGTACATGCTGCTGATCCGCCCGGACGTCGACTTCTCCGGTGAGGTGCCGGCCGACATGGTCGCCGCCACTGTTGCCTGGGTGGAGGAGATGACGGAGCGTGGCGTGCGGTTACACGGTGACGCGATCCGTCCTGCGTCAGAGGGGGTCGGCGTGCGCCGGCGCGGGGGCAAGGTGGTCACCACGGACGGCCCGTACGCGGAGGCGAAGGAACAGATGGGCGGGTACGACATGCTCGAGTGCCGTGATCTGGCGGAAGCGATCGAGATCGCGTCCAAGCACCCGGTCGCCGAGATCGGCGTCGTGGAAGTCCGCCCTGTCGCAGAAATCGCCTGACCCCGTACTACGGGTCTGTGGTTGCTTGCAGGCCCGGTACTGCGGACCGGTTACCGCTGTAGCCCTTGTGCCAGGTGCCTTGTGCGAGGTGCCTTGTGCCAGGTGCCAGGTGCCAGGTGCCAGGTGCCAGGTGCTGCCAGGTGCCGGGTGCCGGGTGCCGGGTTGCTGGTGGTCGGGCATGGCGGCACCGGGCCCCTCGGGACAGGGGGCCCGGCGCCGCGCAGTACCGGCTGCTTGGGAGGGGGAGCCGGTGCTGCCGCAGGAGAAGTTGTCAGGCGGGGTCGAAGTACCAGCGCTGGCAGGAGCCGCCGTGGAAGGGCCAGATGATCACGTCGGCGCCGCGGTCGGTCGAGCAGCCTGCGACGTCCAGGGACTTGCCGCTGCCGGTGCCGATGATCTTGTAGGCACCCCCGACGATCGGCTCGATCGTCCAGGTCTGGCAGTCGGCTCCCGCGTAGTCCCACAGATCAACCGGCGTCACGTCGGCCGTCGAGCAACCGGATGCCTCCAGCGCCTTGCCCGTATTGCCGTCGACGATCTTGAACGTGGTCCCGCTGACGTTCTCGATATGCCACTTCTGACAAGGGCTTCCGGCGATCCGGTCCCACATCCGTACGTCGGCGCCGTTCTGGCTCTGACAGTCGACGACGTCCAGGTCGAAACCGCCGGCCTCCGCCCTGAGCCGGTAGACACCGTCCGTCATCGGCGGGGGAGTGCCGCTGGAGACGTCGAGGAAGTTGCTGTCGATGTTGATCGTCACGCCACCCCAGGTCTCGTTGTGGTCGCCCTTGTACTGGTGCAGCCGCTGGTGGTTCACCCACAGCCCACTCGAGATGTACTGGCCCCCGTCGGTGTTAGCGGCCCCGTTCCACCAGGCGAACCAGATGTGGTCGGGCGACGTGTAGCGGCTGTCACCGGCGCCGCTGGCAAGGTCACGGCCACCTGAGCCCGCACTGCTGTAGACGCCGCCGAGGAAACCGCGAGCGCGGAGCTCGTTGGTCCAGCCGCTCACATAAGAGAGCACTGCATCCTTGCAGGCCGCGGTCGTCGGGTAGGCCTCGATGTCGGAGTAGAGAGCGCTCCCTGGGCCGATCCCGAGGTTCAGCGCCGCCTGGGCCGAGACACCGGCGGATTGCGCTCCCTGGTTTCTCGCGGTGGCGGGATCGAACGACATCTTCGGGTTCCGGGTCCCGCACGGCGCCTGGTAGCCGACGTCGATCGGCATGAACGACCAGCCGTTGGCGGCGTTCGAGGAGACCCACGATGCGGTCAGATTCGCTTGGCTGCAGGACCGGGAGGAGCCGCTGATGTAGATGCCGACAGCCTTGAACGGCGAGGCTTTCCAGGCGTTCATCGCGCCGAGCGACGGTGCCGTGCACTGATCGAACGCCTGCTGGTTGATCATGTTGCCTGGGGCAACGACAGTTGCGGCCGTGGTGTTGGGCTGGGTTGTCGCCTTCGGTTGGATGGTTGGCGGGACGAGCTTGGCCGGCGTACCGCCGCTGGTCAGTCGCGCCTTGCCGAGGATCTGGCGTACGGAGGATTCCTGGTCGAAGCCGTGTACCGCGGTGACGAGGACACCGGCGTCTTCGACAGCGACCTGGATCTCGTTGTCCGAGGACGACGCGGTGGCGGGCGCCGTCGCAGTACGGGGCATTGAGGCGACCGCAGTACGCCGGGGTGCTGAGCCGTTGAGTGGCTCGATCACCAAGCCTGCGGTGCGTCCGACGAGGTGAGCCGGGCAGTTCTGTTGTGCCGCGGGGTGGCCGAGGTAGACGGCCGGCTGGTCGAACCGGACGCAGGCTGCCGGGTCGGCGGCGAGGTCGACCATCTTCCAGTCGGACGGTACGGCGACCTGATAGCCGTGGTACTTCACGATCCGGTCGGCTGAGGCGCCTTGGGCAGGAGTGATGCCGGCGGACAGACCGACCACGGCGAGACCGGCGGCCGAGATCAGGGAGAGCGCTCTTCGGGAACGTTTCATGGTGATCCTTCGTGGGCGGCGAGGTGCGACGCCCCCACCGTCCACCCACCCGCCAGCCCCCGCCACCCTTTCGAACCAGACAGAACCTCTGACCGCACGTGACGAGAGAGCCGAGGCGAAACGCCTGCAAGGCGTCTGTGCCGCGGGTTCCGCCGATCGGGTGGCGGGGCCGGGGCTGGCTGAGGGGGTGACGAGAGACGTAGTTCGGTGGCGGGCGATGTGCTGTGCCGGGGTTGGTGTGGGTGCGGCGAGTCGGGGGATGGGGAGGTGAGTGGTTCTAGGGTGGGGAGCCCGAGTGGTTGGAGTTGTGGTCATGGGTGAAGGTGCGCCGAGTTCTGGGTTGGGTGGATGGCGGAAGGGGCCGTTCACGGGTGCGGGGTTGACCTATGACTGCTACGAGAAGGGCTCAGGGCCGGGGGTGGTGTTGATTCCGGAGATTCCCGGGATCACGCCGCCGGTGCTCGGCCTTGCGGATCATCTGGTCGACGAAGGGTTCACGGTGGTGATCCCGTCGCCGTTCGGGACGCCGGGCCGGCCGGAGACGACGGGGTACGTGATGGGCGTGTTCGCGCGACTCTGTGTCAGCAAGGAGTTCCGGGCGTTCGCCGTCGACGCCAAGCGACCGATCACGGCGTACCTGAGAGCGGTTGCTGCCGATCTCGCCGTCCGTACGCCGGGACGCGGGGTCGGCGTGATCGGGATGTGTTTCACCGGCGGGTTCGCATTGGCGACCGCGGTGGACGACGTCGTACTGGCGCCGGTGATGAGCCAGCCGGCCACACCGTTCCCGCTCGGCGCGACCCGGCGGCGTGATCCCGGGGTCTCGCACGAAGAACTCGAGCGCATCGTGGAGCGCTCTCGCACGGATGGTCTCTGTGTTCTCGGACTGCGGTTCAGCGAGGACCGCGCAGTACCGCCGGAGCGGTTCGCGACGCTGCGAGAACAACTCGGCGACGCCTTCGAGGTGATCGAACTCGATTCGAGCCCCGGCAACCCCGGCGGCTTCAAAAAGAGCGCACACGCAGTCCTCACCGCCGAGGTCCGCGAGACCCCCGGCCACCCAGCCCTCGCCGCCCGCACCCGCACGGTCGAGTTCCTCCGAGAACACCTCACCCCCACCACCTGACCCGACCCGCCGGTTCGAGTCGTTGGCCGGGGCGGAGTGCTCGTGTGGTGGTGCGAGGCGTCGGTGCTGTGCGGGTGGGTTGAGAGTGTTCGTCTCTCATTGGCTGGCCCTGACGCGTGGGACCAGGCGGCGGTTGCTCGTGGGTAACAAGAGCCGGGTGGAGTGGGGTGGTGACGGTGGGTGGGGGCAGTGTTAAGGGACGGTATGGAATTCCGTTGGTGTGATTGGGCAGGCTGAGGAGCGGGCACCTGGGATAGCAAAATCGAGGGCGAGCGAGCTTTCCGGCGGTACTGAGCGGTATTCCGTTGCTCTACGCAAGGTGACAGGAGCCGTGCGTGAACCTCGTGGATTTGCTCTGGCCGCAGCCCCCGCGGGCATGGCACCATCGGCCGTCGGGGGAGATATGTCACCAGGGGGCAGACGAATGGCGAAAGCCAAGCGGGCGAACCACAGGACCGGTTCGGAACATGTCGACGAACCGGGCTGGGAGTCTGCGGCCGGTACCGGAAACACCGGTCCGGGTACCAACGGCTACACGGGGCAGAACGGTGGGAACGGCCGAGGCGGCAGCGGCGCCGATGGTGGCAACGGGTCGGATGGCGGCAACGGTGCCAACGGCCACGATGCGGACCCTTCGGACAGCGGTGGATCGGTCGGTGACCGTCCGGTTGCGCAGAGCGCGGAGGGTGGGCGGCCGCCGCAGTACGGGCCGCAGAACGGACCCCTTCAACAGTCCGGCCGTCAGCCACAGGATCAGCAGGCTCGCACTCGGCAGCCCCAGGCCCGGATGACGCAAGGCCAGAACGGGCAGCGGGGACAGAACGGGGTGCAGGGACAGAACGGGGTGCAGGGACAGCGAGGCCAGGAAGAGCAGGGGCAGAACGGGCAGCGGGGCCAGGTTTCGACGGCGGTGTGGCGAACTGTGCAGCGCCCGCAGGATGTACCGCCGAACGGTCAGCCGGGGCAGAACAGAGCCGCCGATCTCGGTACGCCGGTGAAGGTGGACGAGATCGCCATCGCAGCGATGACGTTGTCCGAGAACCTTCAGGCTGCCGCTCGAGGTCTGCCGGAGTCTGTTGAGTCGCGTCAGTTCCGGCGCGATCTGGACGAGGCCGCCGACACTTTCCGGGAAGCCGCCAACGAGCTGGAATCGACCGCCGGCAAGCTACTGCGGCTTGCTGCCAGCGAAGGCGAGACCTGCGGTGTCGTCTGGGGCGATTGCCCCGATCACGGTCTCACGCTGATGAATGTCGGCGAGGTCGTCACCTGCCATGTGCTCGGCTGTCACCGCGAGTACGAAGGCGTCATCGAGCGCTGCACCCAACCCGTCGCCTACCGGGTCGTCGACGCCGCCGGTCCTGCCCTGATGACTTGTGCCGGTCACGCGATCGCCTGCCGGCTGCACCTCGACGGCGCAGTCATCACGCTCGCCTCCGACAGCCTCGAAGTGCTCTGACCCCCGGCAGGTTGGTCCGCCGCAACGGACCAACCTTCACGCCTAGGGCGGGACCGACCTCCGGGATTCGCATCGGCCAACCGCGATCGGGTAGGCCCGATCGCCTTGACTCATGACCGGCCCAGGTCCACCACGCGTCGCCGCTTGTCGGGCGGGAAACGAGAGAGCGCTTACTGGATGCGGCAGGAGGTCAGTTGGTCGTTGGCGTTCGGAGTGAGGGTGGTGAAGTTGGCCGTGTCTGCTGTCCGGGTCCAGCTCTGGCCGGAGAAGTTGTCTTCGGCATAGATCGTCACCGACCAGCCGGCCGGAACGCGCACCGACGACGCCCAGTTGTCCTGTACGCCGGCCGCCAGCAACTGCGCTCGCGTGTAGTTGCCCTTGGCAAGTGGTTGGCCGGCCGCGCCGAGATAGTCCACGTGCTCATAGAACGTCACCGCGCCACCACCTTGGCTCGGCATCGGTGGGGTCGGCCTGGTCGCGGTGAGCGCGATCTGCCCCTTGAACATCTGGCCGCCGTCGTTGGTCAGCCGCAGATAGTAGTCCGACGAGCACGCCGTACCGTCCTCGTCGAGCGCCCGGATCCCTGACCCACTGGGAATCCAGGCCGCGCTCTCCGCGGTCTTGGCGATCTGGTTGCCCTCGTTGAACTCGTCGAACATGGAGATGTACATGCCCTGTACGCCGACCCGCGTCAGGTTGTAGAACTGCCGCCACATCAGCTCGCCGTGCCGCCGGTGCCCGGACTGCAGATCGCCCGGAATCACGCACGGCTGGTAGTCGATCCCATGAGCGTTGCAGTCCGCCTGATCCTGCTGATTCACGTTGTTGTAGTAGTGATCCGCGCCGGCCAGGTCGCTGATCCGGCCGACCATCCACGGCGAGATCATGTCGAACGCGTGGTACACGTCGAGATACCCGGGTCGCGAGTCCTCGTTGCCCGGCAGCCAGTGCGTGGGAACGCCACCGATGACGTAGCAGCCCTGGCCCTTGAACCAGTTGACGACATCGAGACAAACCGAAGCAGGGAAGGCCTTGTTGGCCTCGTTGAAGCCGAAGCCCCAGATGCAGACGACCGGCTTGCCGTTCTGCTTCGCGTACGCCGGTGACGAGGTGTACGCCCGCATCTTGTTGATCCAGTCGGCCTTCATCTCCGACTGCATGTTCGTCCAGTCGGTCGCGTCGTACATGATGTAGAACTTCCGGCCGTACTGTTCGGCGGCCTGCCGGACCTTGGCCGCCATCGCGTCCCGGGTCGGGCCTTCGCCGCCGGTCGGGTTGAACCGTTGCAGCGCGGCGGTGTCGCAGCCGTTCTGCTGCATCCACTGGAAATGCGTGTTCACCGTCTGCTGGTCGTACGACGAGAACAGCTTGGCCGGCCGGCCGTTGCCGAGATTCGCGTACGCCGTTTGGTAGGTGGCGGAGAAGTCGCGGACATCCGGCCAGCTGACGATCGTGGTGTTGTTCGGTGAAGGTGGCTGACTCGCGTTCTGGCTGTAGTGCCACCAACTGTTGATCGGGGCACCGTCGCCGATACAGGCGAACCAGCCCTGGTAGCCGACGGTGATCTTACCGACGACATCGCCGACCGGACTGGCGGCCGGCGTCGCCGTGGTACTGGAATTGGCCCGGGCCGCCAGGGCGTTGCCGACGGTGGTTCCGGCGGCGGCGGTGGCTGCTGAGGCGGCCAGGAAAGTGCGTCTGGTGAGTGACATGTGCAGGCTCCTGTGGGGGGCGGGCAGGACTGCGGAGAGTGGCGCGAGCGTACAAACGGCTGCGGTGCCACGCAAGGGTTGACTGCAAATCCTTGACGAAGACTTGCAAGATCATGATGGAAGCGTGATCGAGAAACATTCTCGCAACATCTTGACGCGGCCTCTCCCGCTACTTAGTTTGTTGGTTCAACAGACAAAGTCTGTGACTGGGCTCACAGATGCTGTCTCTGGTCGGGGGAGAAGGGGTGGGACCGGCATGACTTTGACCGAAGGCAGCCGTCCGGGCCGTGGCGTTGTGGCTGCCGATCACGTCTCACTCCGGCGGAACAACCTGTCCGTGGTGCTTCGGCACGTGCGGGAAATGGGATCGCGCTCTCGCGCGCGGATCGCGGCCGACACCGGCCTGAACAAGGCGACCGTCAGCAGCCTGGTTGCCGAGTTGGTCGAACGTGGGCTACTTCGCGAAGGTCTCGCCGAGTCCGAACGCGGCGCCCTCGGCCGCCCGGGCCAACTGGTCGAGCTCGACGGCAGCGCTGTCTGTGGCGTCGGTGCGGAGATCAACGTCGACTACCTCGCCGTCACGGCGCTCGACCTCAGCGGCGAGACCGTGATCGAGCGGCGCGTCCCGTTGGACGTCGCCCACCTGGACCCCAGTACGACGCTCGACCAGCTCGCCAAGCTGATCCTCCATGCCGTGGCGGCCGTAGACGTGCGTGGCGGCCAAACGGCCGGTGTCACCCTGGCGGTGCCCGGCCTGGTGCAGAGCGCGACCGGCTCCCTCAAGCTGGCCCCCAACCTTGGCTGGGCCGAGGTCCCGGTGGTCGAGTCGATGCGGGAGCGGCTCGGCGATCCGGCGTACCCGCTGCGGGTGGACAACGAGGCGAACCTGGCCGCGCTCGCGGCGTACGCCGAGATGCAGATCGGGCCGGAGGACAAGATCCAGGATCTCGTGTTGCTCACCGGCGCTGTCGGCGTCGGTGGCGGCATGGTCACCGGCGGGCATCTGCTGCGCGGCGGGCACGGGTTCAGCGGCGAGGTCGGGCACATGCCGGTCGCACCGGCCGGCGGCACCTGCGGCTGCGGCCGGACCGGATGCTGGGAGACCGTCGTCGGGCTGACCGCTTTGTTGCAGAAGGCAACGGAACCGGACGATCCGGTCCGCGACCCGTCGCTCGATGTCGAGCAGCGGCTCGCCGAGATCACCCGCCGGGCCGAGGCCGGCGAGGCGCGAACGCTCAAGGCGCTGGCCGAGGTGGGCGAGTGGCTCGGGATCGGCGGCGCGATCCTGGTGAACATCCTGAATCCCGACGTGCTGGTGCTCGGCGGCTACTTCGCGGTGCTCGGCCCGTGGCTGAAAGAACCGCTGGAGAGCGCGATCGCGGATCGCGTGATCGCCCCCGAGGGCGGCGGTTGCCGGGTGGTCCAGTCGGACCTCGGGTTCACCGCGGCGGTTCGCGGCGGCGCCCAGATCTCCCTGGATCAGGTCTTCCTCGACCCGACGCTGGTCGGACGTGCCGCGACGGGGATGGCCCAATGACTACAGGCATTCGAAGGACAGCCGCACGGGGTGGACCGATCGGAGTGGGGCGATGAGCGCGCAAGCCAGTGGCGGTGAGTTGCTGCGGATGACCGGGATCGTCAAGGAGTTCCCGGGCGTGCGCGCTCTCGACGGCGTGGACCTGGATGTACGGCGGGGAGAAGTGCACTGTCTGCTGGGCCAGAACGGCGCCGGGAAGTCGACGCTGATCCGCGTCCTCACCGGAGCCCACCAGCCGGACGCCGGGACGATCCATGTCGGCGGCAACGAAGTGTCGCTGAACAGTCCGACGGACTCGATCGGGCTCGGGATCGCCGCGATCTACCAGGAACTCGACCTGGTGCCCGATCTGACCGTCGCAGAGAACGTGTTCCTCGGCCATGAACCGGCCAGGTTCGGGCTGACGCGCCGGCATGAGGCGAACAGTCGCGCACGCGAACTGCTGAACGGCCTCGGACACGGCGAGATCCCGCCGGGCCGCACGGTGGGCCTGCTGTCGGCGGCCGGGCAGCAGGTCGTGAGCATGGCAAGAGCGCTCTCTCGTGACGCTCAGCTGATCGTGATGGACGAGCCGTCGGCCGTGCTCGACTCCGAGGAGGTGGCCAACCTCTTCCGGGTGATCCGCGGTCTCACGGCTCGCGGCGTCGCGGTGGTCTACATCTCGCACCGGCTGGAGGAGATCCGCGCGATCGGCGACCGGGTCACCGTCCTCAAGGACGGCGCGACCGTGGCAACCGGTCTCGACGCGCGGGAGACGCCGACCGCCGAGCTGATCCGGCTGATGACCGGCCGCTCGATCGAGTACGTGTTCCCGCCCCGAGCCGAGATCGTCAGTACCGCGCCGGTCGTGCTCGAGGTCGAGAACCTGTCCCGCCCCGGCGAGTTCGCCGAGATCGCGTTCTCGGTCCGGGCGGGGGAGATCCTCGGGCTCGCCGGTCTCGTCGGTTCCGGGCGCTCCGAGGTACTGGAGACCGTGTACGGCGCGCGGCGGTCGGCGACCGGCGTCGTACGGGTGGATGGCAAGGAACTGCAACCCGGGCGGGTGCAGAGCGCCGTACGGGCTGGGGTCGGGTTGGCTCCGGAGGAGCGGAAGAGTCAGGCGTTGCTGCTCGACGAAGCGGTGTACAAGAACATCACCGTCTCGACGCTCGGCCGGTTCGCCAGTGCCGGGTTCCTGAACGGCAGGGCCGAGCGGGAAGCCGCTGAGGAGTTGACCAAGGCGCTCGACGTACGGCCTGCCGGGGTGGACCATCCCGTCCGCAACCTGTCCGGTGGGAATCAGCAGAAGGTCGTGCTGGCCCGCTGGTTGCTGCGGGACTGCCGGGTGCTGCTGCTCGACGAACCGACGCGCGGAGTCGACGTGGGAGCGCGTTCCGAGATCTATGCGCTGGTGCGCAAACTGGCCGCCAACGGGGTCGCGATCGTGCTGGTCTCCAGCGAGGTCGAAGAGGTGCTCGGTCTGGCGGACCGGGTCGTGGTGATGCGGGAGGGGCGGGCCGTTCACACCGGACCCGCGCAAGACATCGACGAGCACCGGGTCCTCGACCTGGTGATGGAAGGAAGTGCCGTGTGATGAGTGAGGAAGTCGCACGACCCGAAGCAACGACCGAGGAGCCGGTCACCACGGCGTCCACCCAGGCGACGGTGATCCAGGCGCCGGGGACGACCGGCAGCCGAACCGCGGGCAGCTTGTTCAGAGGGGGGTTCGGCCGGAACCTCGGCCTGGTGATCGCGCTCGTCCTGCTCTGCATCGTGGGGGTGGCGACCGCGGGCGACCGGTTCGCGAGCGGCGCCAACGTGCTCACCATCCTGCGGCTGGCCGCCGTCATCGGTGTGGTCAGCATCGGGATGACCTTCGTGATCACCGGCGGCGGGATCGACCTGTCGGTCGGCGCGATGGTCGCGCTCGCCTCCGTCTGGGCCACCACTTTGGCCACCCAGCAGCTGGCCGCCGACTACCACTGGATGTTCATGGTCAGCACGGCCCTCCTGGTCGGTGCCGCCTGCGGCCTGGTCAACGGGCTCTTGGTTGCTTACGGCAAGATAGTTCCCTTCATCGCGACGCTGGCGATGCTGGCCGGTGCGCGCGGACTGGCCGAGATCATCTCCGATCGCAAGACCCAGATCATCACCGTCAACTCGTTCGTCGACTTCTTCGGCGGCTCGCTGCTCGGCGTACCGGTGCTGGTCTGGATGTTCGTCCTGGTCGCGGCGGCGGGCTGGGTGCTGCTCAACCGGACCACCTTCGGCCGGCGGACGTTCGCGGTCGGCGGCAACGCCGAGGCGGCGCGGCTCGCGGGCATCAAGGTGCAGCGGCACACGGTCGCGCTCTACGTCCTGGCCGGCCTGTGCTGCGGGATCGCCGCGGTGATGCTGATGGCCCGGACGACGACCGGCAGTTCGACGCACGGCCAGTTGTACGAGCTGGACGCGATCGCGGCGGTGGTGATCGGCGGCACCCTGCTGTCCGGTGGCCGCGGCACGATCGTCGGCACCGTGATCGGCGTCCTGATCTTCACCACCCTGAACAACGTCTTCACCCTCAACAACCTGAGCATTTCCGCCCAGTCGGTGGCGAAGGGCCTGATCATCGTGATCGCCGTCCTCCTCCAGCAACGCCTGGCGTCCCGAGCCACCTGATCGAGGCGGTGGGGGGAGCAGTACCGCAACAGCCTTGACAAGCACTGCCCGTTCTTTGGAGGAGAAAGATGTCCGCACGATCCGCTCGGTTACTGATCACGGCAGGCCTGGTCGGCCTGAGCTCGATGGCGCTGATCGCCTGTACCGGCAACACCCCGGAAGCGGCCAAGACCGAGTCGGCCACCAAGGTCGCGGCCGGGAAGAACGACGAACCCGGCAAGAAGGTCAAGATCGGCTTCTCCGCCCCGGCCGCCGACCACGGCTGGATGGGCGCGATCACCAAGGCGACCAAGGCCGAGGCGGCCAAGTACCCCGACGTGGAGCTCGTCGTTGCCGAGGGCACCAATGACGTCAACCTGCAGATCAGCCAGGTGGAGACGTTCATCAACCAGAAGGTGGACGCGATCGTGCTGCTGCCGTTCGACGGCGCGGCGCTGACCGCGGTGGCGACCAAGGCGATGCAGGCCGGGATCACGGTGGTGAACGTCGACCGTGAGTTCGACAGCTCGTTCGCGGCCCGGACCACGATCCTCGGTGACAACCACGGGATGGGCGTGTCCGCGGGCAAGTACATCTGCGACCAGCTGAAGGGCAAGAAGGACGCGGTGATCGCGGAGATCGCCGGCATCGACTCGCTGCCGTTGACCCAGGCCCGTAGTACCGGCTTCAAGGAAGCACTCGCCGATTGCGGGCAGAAGGTGAGCAACCGGGTGGCGGCCGAGTTCACCGTCGAGTCCGGCGAGAAGGCTGCGGCGAACCTGCTGCAGGCCGCGCCGAAGATCGACGCGATCTGGAACCACGACGACGACCAGGGGGTCGGCGTGATGGCCGCGATCAAGAACTCCGGCCGCAAGGAGTTCTTCGTCGTCGGCGGGGCCGGTTCGGCGAACGTGATGCGTGACATCAAGGCGGGCAACACGCTGATGCGCGCGACCGTCATCTACCCGTCCACGCAGGGTGCGGACGGCGTCCGGCTGGCTCGCCTGCTGGTGCAGAAGAAGGCCCTCGGCGACCTGGTGGAGGTCGAGGTCCCGCGCACCGTCCAGCTCTACGCGCCGGTCGTGACGAAGGACAACGTGGATCAGTACCTGCCAACGGCGTTTGAAAGCTGACAAAGGAGAACACGCAGTATGACGAACCTGGGCATCGGCCTGATCGGGTACGCCTTCATGGGTGCCGCCCACTCGCAGGCCTGGCGGAACGCGCCGCGCTTCTTCGACCTGCCGCTGAACCCCGCGATGAACGTGCTTTGCGGCCGTAATGCCGACGCGGTACAAGCGGCGGCCGGCAAGCTCGGCTGGGCGCAGACGGAGACCGACTGGCGGAAGTTGCTGACCCGCGACGACGTCCAGCTGATCGACGTCTGTACGCCGGGCGACAGCCACGCCGAGATCGCGATCGCCGCGCTCGAGGCGGGCAAGCACGTGCTCTGCGAGAAGCCGCTCGCCAACACGGTCGCCGAGGCCGAGGCGATGGCGGCCGCGGCGGCGAAGGCGGCCGGGCAGGGGATCAGGTCGATGGTCGGGTTCACCTACCGGCGGGTGCCCGCGATCGGACTGGCCCGCAAACTCGTTGCCGAAGGCAAGATCGGCGAGATCCGGCACGTCCGCGCGCAGTACCTGCAGGACTGGATCGCCGATCCGGAGGCGCCGCTGTCATGGCGGCTGGACAAGGAGAAGGCCGGTTCCGGCGCGCTCGGCGACATCGGCGCGCACATCGTCGACCTGACCCAGTACATCACCGGCGACCGGATCACCGAGGTCAGTGGACAGCTGGAGACGTTCGTGAAGGAGCGCCCGGTCGCCGCCGAGCACAGCGGCCTGGCCGGTACGGCGGGCTCCGAGCGCGGGCCGGTCACGGTCGACGATGCCGCGATCTTCCTGGCCCGGTTCGGCGACGGCGCCCTCGGGGTCTTCGAGGCGACCCGGTTCGCGACCGGCCGGAAGAATGCGATCCGGATCGAGATCAACGGCAGCAAAGGCAGTCTGGCGTTCGATTTCGAGGACATGAACCTGTTGCACTTCTACGACGCGACCGAGCCGGCCGAGACGGCGGGCTTCCGCCGGATCCTCGCCACCGAGCCGGTCCACCCCTACGTGGCGGCCTGGTGGCCGCCCGGACACCTGCTCGGTTACGAGCACGGTTTCACCCACCAAGTGGTCGATCTGGTCACCGCGATCGCCGAAGGCGCCGATCCGACACCGTCGTTCGCCGACGGGCTGCAGGTGCAACGAGTACTTGCGGCAGTCGAGGACAGTTCGACCTCCCGAGAATGGCAGGAGATTCCTGGATGAACTCATATACGCCGACCAAGAACGACAAGTTCTCGTTCGGGCTGTGGACCGTGGGCTGGGAGGGCGTCGACGTCTTCGGTACGGCGGTCCGCGCCCCGCTCGACCCGGTGGCAGCCGTCGAGAAGCTCGCCGAACTCGGCGCGGCCGCGATCTCGTTCCACGACGACGATCTGGTGCCGGACGACGCCAAGCGGGAGCAGACGCTGGAGCGCTTCACCAAGGCTCTCGCCGACACCGGCCTGGTGGTCGAGATGGCGACCACCAACCTGTTCGCGCACCCGGTCTTCAAGGACGGCGGCCTGACCGCCAACGACCGCGACGTACGCCGGTACGCGCTGGCCAAGATCCTGCGCAACGTCGACCTGGCCGCCGAGCTCGGGGCCAAGACGTACGTGCTCTGGGGTGGCCGCGAGGGCGCCGAGTCCGGTGGCTCCAAGGACGTTCGCGCCGCCCTCGACCGGTACAAGGAGTCGATGGACCTGCTCACCGGTTACGTCCGGGAACAGGGCTACGACATCCGGTTCGCGCTCGAGCCGAAGCCGAACGAGCCGCGCGGCGACATCCTGTTGCCGACGATCGGGCACGCGATCGCGTTCATCAACGACCTGGCCGATCCCGACCTGGTCGGGATCAACCCCGAGGTCGGGCACGAGCAGATGGCCGGCCTGAACTACGCGCACGGCATCGCCCAGGCGTTGTGGCACGGCAAGCTGTTCCACATCGACCTGAACGGCCAGCACGGCCCCCGGTTCGACCAGGACCTGCGGTTCGGCGCCGGGAACCTCCGGGAGGCCTTCTGGACCGTCGACACCCTGCTCGGCTCGGAGGACCGGCCGGGGTACGACGGCTTCGTGCACTTCGACTACAAGCCGCCGCGGACCGAGGACCTGGACGGCGTCTGGGAGACCGCTCGGGCCTGCATGCGCAACTACCTCGTCCTGCGCGAGAAGGTGCAGGCCTTCCGCGCGGATCCCGAGGTGATCGAGGCGGTGGCGGCAGCCCGGGTCGGCGAACTCGCGGTACCGACGCTCGGGGCCGGCGAATCGCTGGAGGAGTTGCGCAAGGCAACGTACGACCCGGAGGCCCTGGCCGCTCGTGGCCTCGGCTTCGAGTACCTCGACCAGTTGGCGATGGACCACTTGCTCGGCATCCGCTGAGTTAGCTCCCGCGCAGGGCAGAGCACGGGAACCGCAGTAGCTGAACAGGCAGTACCAGGGCCGAAAAGTCCGGGGACCCGCCCCGGAAACCGATGGAGCGCGCGCCTTATCCGACCCATGAGGAGCAACCCCATGATCCAGCTACGCCGGCACGGAACACTCGTCCGTGCCCTCGTGCTCGCCCTGATCGCCACGCTGGCGATCCCGTTCACCGCGTCCACCGCGCAGGCCCATCCCGGGCACGGCGACGAGACCTTCAACGCACTGGTCTTCAGCAAGACGGCCGGATTCCGGCACGACTCGATCCCGGCCGGGATCCAGGCGATCAAGGACCTGGCCGCCGCGAACAACTTCACCGTCACCGCGACCGAGGACGCGGCGATGTTCAACGACACCGAACTCGCGAAGTACGAGGTGGTCATCTGGCTGTCGACCACCGGTGACGTGCTCAACGCGGACCAGCAGGCAGCGTTCGAGCGCTACATCCGCAACGGCGGCGGGTACGCCGGGATCCACTCGGCGTCGGACACGGAGTACGACTGGCCGTGGTACGGCAAGCTGGTCGGGGCGTACTTCGACAGTCACCCCGCCGGTACGCCGAACGCGACCGTGAAGGTCGAGGACCACGCGCACCCGTCGACGAAGGATGCGCCGACACTGTGGCCGCGCACCGACGAGTGGTACAACTACCGGTCCAACCCGCGCGGTGCCGTCCACGTGCTCGCCTCGATGGACGAATCGTCGTACACGGGCGGCAACATGGGCGTCGAGCACCCGATCGCCTGGTGCCAGAACTACGACGGAGGCCGCGCCTGGTACACCGGGATGGGTCACACGATCGAGTCGTACTCCGATCCGGCCTTCCTCAAACACATCCTCGGCGGGATCAAGACGGCGGCCGGGGTGGAGCCGGCCGACTGCGGCGCCTCGCTCACCGCGAGCTACGAGAAGGTCACCCTGGACGACAACACGTCCAACCCGATGGAGTTGTCGATCGCCGACGACGGCCGGGTCTTCTACATCGACCGCAACGGTGCGGTGAAGATCGTCAAGCCCGACGGCAGCGTCGTCACCGCAGGCACCCTCGACGTCTACACCGGCCAGGAGTTCGGCCTGCTCGGGATCGCGCTCGACCCCGCGTTCACCACCAACGGCTTCCTCTATCTGTACTACTCACCGACCGGATCCGATGCCTACGACAAGGTGTCCAGATTCAAGGTCAACGGCGACACGCTGGATCTGACCAGCGAGAAGCAAGTACTGCGGATCGACACTCAACGCGAGCAGTGCTGCCACGCCGGTGGTGCGCTCGAATTCGATGGCCAGGGCAACCTTTTCGTTGCCACCGGCGACAACAGCAACCCGTTCGACTCCGACGGCTACGCACCGCTGGACGAGCGGACCGGCCGGTCGGCCTGGGACTCGCAGCGCAGCGCCGCGAACAGCAACGTCCTGAACGGCAAGGTACTGCGAATCCACCCGGAGCCGGACGGCTCGTACACGGTGCCGTCGGGCAACCTGTTCCCGGCCGGTACGGCGAAGACGCGGCCCGAGATCTACGCGATGGGCTTCCGCAACCCGTTCCGGATCGGCATCGACCCGACCACCAACCACCTTTTCGTGGCCGACTACGGCCCCGACGCCGGCCAGTCCTCGCCCACCCGCGGTCCCGACGGCCGGGTGGAATGGAACATCCTGTCCAAGCCCGGCTTCTACGGCTGGCCGTACTGCGTGGGCAACAACACGCCGTACAACGACTACGACTTCGCCACCGGTACGTCGGGCGCCACATTCGACTGCAACGCGCCGGTGAACAATTCGCCCAACAACACCGGTCTCACGCAGCTGCCGGCCGCTATCCCGGCCACGATGTGGATGGGGAAGTCGAGTTCCGGCGTACCGGAGATCGGCGGCAGCGGTGCGCCGATGACGAGCGGCGCGTACAAGTTCAACCCGGACAGTACGTCGGATCGCAAGTGGCCGGAGTACTTCGACGGTAAGGCCGTCTTCGCGGACTGGAACGACAACCGGTTGTTCTCGGTGCAGCTCACCGATGACCGCAGCAAGGTCGCGGACGTCTCCCGGATGCTCCAGGAGATGAACTTCATCCGGCCGCATGCCTTGCAGTTCGGGCCGGACGGAGCTTTGTACGTGATCGAGTGGGGGAGCGGGTTCGGTGGCAACAACGCCGACTCCGGGCTCTACCGGATCGATTACGTACAAGGCAATCGGGCACCACTGGCACAGTTCACGACGGACAAGACGTCCGGCCAGGTGCCGTTGACCGTCGCCTTCGACTCCACCGGCTCGCGAGATCCCGACGGACAGGCGATCACGCCGGCCTGGGACTTCGACGGCAACGGAACGACGGACAGTACCGAGGCGAAACCGTCGTACACGTACACGACGCCGGGAGTTTTCACCGCCCGGCTGACCGTGACCGACAGCGATGGCCGCGCGGCCGTCTCGAACAAGACGATCACCGCCGGCAACACCGCACCGACGATCACGGTCGAAGGCCCGGTCGACGGCGGGTTCTTCGACTTCGGCGACACGATCCACTACAAGGTGACCGTCACGGATCCCGAGGACGGCACGGTCGACTGCAACGACGTGATCACCCAGCCGGCGCTCGGCCATGACGAGCACGCGCATCCGTACGAGCAGTACCACGGGTGCGAGGGGACCTTCCCGCTCCCGGGTGACGAGGGCCATGTCGGCGCGAACATCTTCGGCATCGTGACCGTGACGTACACCGACAAGGGTGCGCCGGGGACGGGCAAGATCACCACGCAGAAGGTGGTCCAGCTGCAGCCGAAGACGCGCGAGGCGGAGTTCTTCAGCGAGACCGGCGGGCCGGGCGCGACTCCCGGCGTACAGGTCGAGGACACCGGCGATGTGGCCGGTGGCGGCAAGAACATCGGCTTCATCGAGGACGGCGACTGGTGGAGCTGGAAGCCGACCAACCTGACCGGGATCGACCAGATCCAGTTGCGGGCGGCCTCGCCGGATGCGGGAGCGACCGTGCAGGTGCGGCAGGGTTCGCCGACCGACGGTCCGGTCGTCGCGACCATCCAGGTCACGCCGACGGGTGCCTGGCAGACGTACGGCAACTTCACCGCGCCGGTGAGTGGCGCGTCGCCGGCCAGCGGCCCGCTGTACTTCGTGAAGACGACCGGCCAGCTGAACGTGAACTGGGTGAAGTTCATCGGCAAGGGCGTGACGGAGAACCAGCGGCCGGCCGTCACGGTCACCGCGTCCACGGTCCAGGGACCAGCTCCGCTGAAGGTGGACTTCACGGCCGCGGCGACTGATCCAGAAGGCGATCTGCCGTTGTCCTACGCCTGGACCTTCGGCGACGGCGCCACGGCGACCGGTGCGTCGGTGAGCCACACCTACACCACCGCGGGGACCCACGTGGCGACCGTGAAGGTGACAGATGCACGAGGAGCAGCCGGTACTGCGACTGTCTCGGTGAAGGTGGACGCTTCGGCGCCACCAACGTGTCTCACCGGCCGATCGGACGGCTTCGACGGTACGTCGGTCGACACGTCGCGGTGGAACTCGATCGTCCGGGGCAACCAGGAACTTGCTGTGAGCAACGGAAACCTGGTGCTTCCGCTGACCGCGACCGACATCTACGGAACCGGCAACACCGGTACGCCGAACATCGTGCTCCAGTCGCTCCCGGCCGGAGCCTGGCAAGCGACCACCAAGTTCACGTTGCCGGCCCGCCTCGCCTACCAGCAGGCCGGGTTGATCGTCTACGGCGACGACGACAACTACGCCAAGATCGTGCTCCAGGGCCGTAACACCACGGCTTCGGCGGCGGACCGGATCTTCCAGTTCATCCGCGAGGAGAACGGCGTACCGAACGAGGTCGCGGACTCCAACACGGCCAACCTCGGCGCGGCGTACCCGGACACCGTCTGGGTGCGGTTCACCAGTGACGGGGCCAACCTGAAGGCGTCCTACAGCGCCGACGGTGCCACCTTCACCGAGATGCCGGAGACCAAGCAGTTGGCCGGGATCACCAACCCTCGTATTGGTCTCTTCGGGTTGGCGAACCGGACCGAGGCGCTGCCGATCACCGCACAGTTCGACTACTTCACCATCACGCCGGACGACACCGCCGAGCAGCCCGCACCGGACGACGAATTCACCGGTGCGACGCTGGACGCCTGCCGCTGGTCCGCGATCGTGCGGCCCGACGCGTCGGCGTACCGGGTGACCGGTGGCGCTGTCGAGATCGACACCAGCAAGGGCGACATCTACCAGGGCACGGCCACGAACCCGAAGAACCTGCTGCTGCAGCCGGCTCCCGACGGTAACTGGACGATCGAGACCAAGGTGGACGCGTCGGCCTTCAACGAGGCGTACCAGCAAGCCGGCCTGATGCTGTACGCCGACGACGCGAACTACGTGAAGTTCGACTTCCTCACCACCAACGCCTCCGGCAGCGCGGTCAGCCGCGGGATCGAGTTGCGCAGTGAGGTTGCCAACGCGATCGTCGACCCGGCCCCGAACGCCTCGCCGGCGCCCACCCAGGGCGTCTGGTACCTGAGGCTGGCCAAGAACGGGACCACCTTCACCGGTTCGTACTCCGCCGACGGGCTGACCTGGACGGCCTTGCCGGCCGTCACGAATACGGCCGTCGGGTCGGCCAAGTTCGGGATCTATGCCTTCGGGGTGGACCAGGTCGCGTCGAAGACGGCGAAGTTCGACTACTTCAAGCTCGTCCGGGACACGGTGGCGCCGCAGGTGAACCTGTCGGTGAACCCGTCCACCCCGTCCGGGCTCGACGGCTGGTGGAACGATGCCGTGGTCGCCACGGCGATGGGCACGGACGACCAGCCGGGTCAGGTCTACCTGGAGCGGAAGGTCGACGACGGGGACTGGGCGGAGTACACGGCTCCGATCACCGTCTCGGCCGAGGGAACGCACACCGTCCAGGTCCGGGCGAGTGACACCGCCGGGAACGTGTCGGCGGTGGAGTCCGTCACGGTGAAGCTGGACCGGTCGGCGCCGAAGACGATGGTGACCGGAATGACCAGTGGTGGTGAACTCGGCGTCGCTTCCGTGGCGACGGTGGCCGCGACCGCGACGGACGCGCTGTCCGGTGTGGCCTCGGTGACGATGACGGTCGACGGGAGAGCGCTCCCTGCGACCGGGAAACTGGATGGGGTGGCACTCGGGCTCGGCGCCCACGAGCTCGCGGTCACCTCGACGGACAAGGCCGGCAACACGGCGGTGACCAAGGTTCCGTTCACGGTCACTGTGTCGTACGCCGAGGCAACCAAGCTGGTCGAGCGGTACCGGGTCGCCAAGACGTTGCCACTGGCAACGGCAGCGGTACTCAAGGTGCAGCTCGCACTGGCCGAACAGCAGCAGAACAAGGGCCACCGCGCGGTGGCGATCGTCGCCATGAACCAGTTCCTCGCCCAGGCGCAGACGGTTCGCGACGTGCCGGCCCGGACGCTGCTCACCGCTGTGGGTCAGACCCTGTTGCGGAGGATCTGACCCGATGATCGTCGCCGTGCGAAACCGCATCCTGTCCGACGCGGAGAGGCGTACAGGAGCTCTCGCCGTCCCGGAGCGGTTCGGCCCCGCACCCGGAACGCGGGAGAGCGGTTTCGCACGGTCGGCGGGGGACCGGTGCAGCCGGTCCTCGTCCCCGGCGCCGGGGCTGCGCTCCGCATCCGGCGCCGGGGACACCCGAACACCAGTCATCGAGAAGGAGTAAACCGTCATGGCACGACCGATCACCCTGTTCACCGGCCAATGGGCCGACCTGCCGTTCGAGGAGGTGGCCCGGCTGGCCTCCGAATGGGGGTACGAAGGGCTGGAGATCGCCTGCTGGGGTGATCATCTGGACGTCCGCAAGGCCGCCGAGGACGAGTCGTATGTCCGCAACCGGCTGGACATCCTGGAGAAGCACAACCTGAAGGTCTGGACGATCTCGAACCACCTGCTCGGCCAGGCGGTCTGCGACGACCCGATCGACCAGCGCCACCAGGCGATCCTGCCCGCGCACATCTGGGGCGACGGCTCACCGGAGGGCGTGCGGCAGCGTGCTGCCGAGGAGATGGCGACCACGGCACGGGCAGCCCGGGCGCTCGGGGTGGACGTCGTCGTCGGGTTCACCGGGTCGTCGATCTGGAAGACCGTGGCGATGTTCCCGCCGGTACCGCAGGCGATGGTCGACGCCGGCTACCGGGACTTCGCCGACCGCTGGAACCCGATCCTCGACGTGTTCGACGAGGTCGGGGTCCGGTTCGCCCACGAGGTGCACCCGTCGGAGATCGCCTACGACTACTGGTCGACGACCGCGACGCTGGAGGCGATCGGGCACCGGGAGGCGTTCGGCCTGAACTGGGACCCGTCGCACTTCGTGTGGCAGGACCTCGACCCGGTCGGCTTCCTGTGGGACTTCAAGGACCGGATCTACCACGTCGACTGCAAGGACGCGAAGCGCCAGGTCGGCAACGGCCGCAACGGCCGGATGGGTTCGCACCTGGCCTGGGGCGACCCGCGGCGCGGCTGGGACTTCGTGTCCACCGGCCACGGCGACGTCCCGTGGGAGGCGTGCTTCCGGATGCTCAACACGATCGGCTACGACGGCCCGATCTCGGTCGAATGGGAAGACGCCGGCATGGACCGCCTGGTCGGCGCCGCCGAGGCCCTGCAGTTCGTGAAGTCCCTGGCCTTCGACCCCCCGACCGCATCCTTCGACGCGGCCTTCTCTTCCTGACCACGCAAGCTGCTGGACAACGCGATGGTGCGCCGTGGCTGGAGTCCCCAGCCACGGCGCTCCGCCGTAGTACTACTCACCTGAGGCGTTTGCGGCGCCTGTGCGGAACAGCCTGCCGTAGCCGTCGATCTGCAGCTTCGTCCCCGTGGCGGCCAGTAGTGACCAGAGCAGCACCTGGTTGGCCTCGAGAACCAGCTGACCAGTACGGCGTTCGAGTTCGGCGATCGCCGATGCCGCACGAAAGCCGTTGCCGGCGATGAACACCGCCTCGGTCGAGGCGTCCACCTGCTCGCTGACAAAGGCGATCACCTGCTCGGGTCGCACTTGGGTCGGATCCTCGGGCAGCGATGTCGCTGCCAAGGTGACGACGTCGATCTCCTGATCCTGGAAGTACCGTGCGCCGAGGTCCGCCATCTCTTCTTCGAACCACGGTGGGTGGATCAGAGCGACTCGTCGTACGCCGAAGATCTTCAACGCCTGCGTCGCGGCGAGTCCACTGGTGACGACGGGCACGCCGGCCCAGTCGCGGAGCTGCCTGGTCAGGTCGGTTTCGGCCGGGGGTCCGATCGCGTAGCCGGAGGTGGTCGATGCGTAGGCGATGGCGTCGACCGACGCTTCGCGGAGCGATTCGACGGCCGGCCGCAGGGCCGCGGGCGTTGCCAGTGTTCGAAGGTTTGCAGCCGTGGAAGGGGACTCCGGACTGGTCACGGTGCTGTCACGGCGTCGCGGGATGCGCGTAACGATCACCTCGAGAGTTGCTGACGCCATGGCGGGAATCTCGACCTCGGGCCCGGCGGCGGCGTGCGGCGTCAGCACTCCGACTGTGAGCGCCTGATCCATGGTTCGTCCTTCTCAGGCGTGCTGGGGCCGGTAGGTGTGGACCACGACGCCGTTGCTGAAGGGGATGGCCTCGACGAGGTTCAGGTGCCGTGATTGCGGCAGCTGGTCGAAGAGGGCCTGTCCGCGGCCGAGGAGCAGCGGCTGGATGAAGAGGCGGTACTCGTCGATCAGGTCGGCGGCGGCCAGGGCGCCGGCGAATCGAGCACCGCCCCACGCGATCACGTCGGGGCCCGGCTCGGCCTTGATCGCGGCGATCTCGGCCGCGAGCTCGCCGCGCGCGACCCGGCTGACCGGCCAGGACGCCTCGGCGTCGCTGAGCGTCGTGGAGAACGCGATCTTCGGGATCTCGTTCATCGGCGCCGCGTAGGGATCGTTCGAGTGCGGCCAGTACGACGACATCTGTTCGTACGTCACCCGGCCCATCAAATGCGCGCCGGCTTCGCTGATCCGGTCCAGCTTCCACTGCTTGAGCTCGCTGCTCTCGGGAATCGCCGTCCCGGGATGCTCGCGGTCGCCGTCGACCAGGCCGTCCAGCGACATCGACATGTACAAGATGACCTCTCGCATGGCTACCCTCTCGTGGTGCTGTTGGTTGCTTAACTCCTGACTTCGACGTTCGCAGGCTGCCCACCGGGCATCAAGGTCTCTTTCGGTCCTCCATCGTGTAGCGTGACTTCGCGATGGCCGAGATCGAGCTGCGCGAACTCCGCCTGTTCCTCGTGCTGGCCGAGGAGTTGCACTTCGGCCGAGCCGCGGAACGGCTTGGGCTCACCACGTCGCGAGCCAGCCAGACGCTGCGAGCCCTGGAGCGCAAACTCGGCGGGCGACGCTTGTTCGAGCGCACGAGCCGCGTGGTCACCCTGACCGCGGCCGGACAGGCGCTGCGCGACGAGCTCGCACCTGTCGTGACCGGCTTGGACACCACACTCACCCGGGCCCGAACGCGAGCGGCCGGGCCCGGAACGATCCGGCTGGGCGTCCTCAATGCGGCATCCGGGACCCTTGTTCTGAACGCGGCGATCACGCTCTTCGAAGAGGCACACGAAGGCGCCGCGGTGCGGCTGGTCGCGACTCCGCTGAACGACCGGCTCGGGCCGCTTCGCCGACGCGAGGTGGACCTGTCGGTGACCCGACTGCCTCTTGACCAACCCGACATCGTGATCGGCCCCCTGCTGTCGAAGGACGATCGCCGCGTGGTCATGGTGGCCGGTGACCATCCGCTCGCCGGACGGCGCGAGGTCTCGGTGGAAGACTTCGCGGACTACCCGGTGCGGAGACCGGCGGACGTCCCCGAACTGGCGGAGGCCGCCTGTCCGAGCTACACGCCCAGTGGCCGCGCGATCGTGCCCTCCGACATCGAGGTCAACGACGTCTCCGAACTCCTGCTGCTCATCGCTCAGGGGCGGCTGGTCCACCCGACCGTGGCCCCGTTCGCAGAGCATTTCCGGCATCCGGGCATCGCCATCGTGCCGGTCCGGGACCTACCACCCTCGTCGACCGCGCTGGCCTGGCTGGACGGGTACGAACATCCCGCCCGGGACCTCTTCGTGGCTACCGTCGAACTAGTCGTCGCGGCACACCCGCGTACCTGATCCACGCCATGGGCTCGGTCGCTTCCTCAACGCTGGAAGGCGAAACGGCCAAGTGCTGCTCTCGGGTCGCCTGTGGTGCCGGGGCTGTGCTCTTGCCCCGGCACCACAGGAGTCGGTCGGTACTACGGTCGGCCGGGCAGGCGGTAGTTGTCGCCGAGGACCTGGCCTCGGTCGGGTTTGTAGAGGTCGAAACCTCGCGAGTTGCACTGGAGTCCGCCGTTGATGCAGTGGCTCACCAAGGCCGCCAGTGTCTGCGGGTCCCAGGCGTTGAAGAAGTCGTAGTGCCAGGAGTATCCACGGCCGCTGGCCAGGTGGATCTGGCTCTCGTCTCCGTCGGCGGGAAACGCGATCTTGAATTCCAGCATCGGTACGGCGACCGGGTGGTCGGCGGGGCAGACGTAGTTGACCGGGTAGGCCATGTGGCTCTTGTGGTCGGCGGAGTCCAGGTGGACACCGTCCCAGCAACTCGGCGCCTGGTAGCGGACGTTGAGCTGAGTACCGGCCGGGCAGTTCGCCGGGAAGTCCCAGTTGTGCGAGCTGTCGCCGCACTCCCAGCCCTCGACGGCACCGGGTGAGGTCCGGAACTGCTCCTGGGTCGCGGCCGGACTGCCGACGACGAACCGGATGCCCGGCGGGAACGGACGAACATCTTGGTATCGCAGGATGCCCGACTTGTAGTAGATGGTCTGCGCCCAGGTCTGGATGATCGGCTGGTCGCCGCGGAACATGGTCGGCCACCAGTACGCCGAGAGGTCGTCCGGGTTGAGGCAGGTGGTCGAGTAGGCGCCGGCCGCGGTCAGCGAATCGAGCGTGGTGGCGGCATTGGTGGTGGTGTTGCCCACGAAGCTGTGTTCGTGGGAAGCACCCGGCATGTTCGGGAACACGATCGGGTCGTTGGTCGCGCGGTGGTGAACCGTGCAGTTGACCTGGAACTCGTGGTGCGTGACCAGGTCGTCGGCCTGGGCCGGGTTACCGGTCGCGGCCGTCAGCAGGGCGGCCAGGGTCAGGGCGGCGACGCCGCCGGCGGACAGGGCTTTCTTCCTTCGTGTGAACACGGAGCTCCTCCTGTCGGGGGATTTCCGCGGGGCGGTGGCCATCGGCAATGCGATTAGGGCAGTGCGACTACGGCGGCTGGCCCGCGGTGGGACACATCGCGGGAGAGCGCTCTCTGGAACAGCCTCGGCCCGGCCCTTCCGGCTGTCAAGAGTCGCGTGGTTCCGGAACCGGCTGAGCGTGACGAGACGTTGACAACCAGCCAACGCAGCGGCAACCATCAGCTCCACGAGAGAGCGCTCTCTGATCTCTCGGCCACCGGCGTCGCACGTCCCCTCCGCCGGTCGCTGTGCCGTTCCGCCCTCACAGCGAGGAGTACCCCGATGAATTTCGTGACAAGTCACGACCGGCCGCGCCCGGAAAGGCGCAGACGTCGTGTCCGCTCGGCAGTCGCCGCCACGGTCGCGGCTGCCACCGTGCTGCTCGGCAACGTCGTCCTGCTGGCCCAACCCGCCCACGCCGCAACCCTTCTCTCACAGGGCAAACCGGTCACCGCCTCAGCGATCGAAGGCGCCGGTACGCCGGCATCCGCGGCCGTCGACGGCGATCTCAACACCCGTTGGTCGACCCCCTTCAGTGATCCCCAATGGCTGCAGGTTGACCTCGGCGCCGCGGCTGATGTCAGCCAGGTGGTCCTACGGTGGGAGGCGGCCTACGCGACGGCGTACCGGATCGAGGTGTCGAACGACGCGCAGAGCTGGCAGTCGATCTACAGCACGACCACCGGCCACGGTGGTACCGAGACGCTGAACGTGAACGGCAACGGCCGCTACGTGCGCTTCTACGGCACTCAGCGCGTCGGCGGCTACGGGTACTCGCTGTGGGAGTTCGAAGTCCACGGCACCCCGGGCACCAGCGGTCCGCCGCAGGGCACCGGCACGGTCCGGATCGCCGGCAGTCAGGGCAACTGGCAACTGCTCGTCGACAACGCGCCCTTCCAGATCAAGGGACTCACCTGGGGTCCGCCGGCCGGCGAAGCGGCTCAACGGCTGCCCGAGTTGAAGTCGATCGGTGTCAACACCGTCCGGACCTGGGGGACCGATGCGAGTTCCAAGCCGCTCTTCGACGCCGCGGCCGCGAACGGGATGCGCGTGATCGCCGGCTACTGGCTCCAGCCCGGTGGTGGACCCGGTAGCGGTGGCTGCGTCAACTACGTGACCGACACGGCGTACAAGGCCAACATGCTGGCCGAGATCCAGCGCTGGACGACGGAGTACAAGGACAACCAGGGCGTGCTGCTCTGGAACGTCGGCAACGAGTCCGTGCTCGGCATGCAGAACTGCTTCTCCGGCACCGAGTTGGAGAATCAGCGCATCGCGTACGCCAAGTTCGTCAACGACGCGACGAAGGCGATCCACGCCATCGATCCGAACCACCCGGTCACCTCGACCGACGCGTGGACCGGAGCGTGGCCCTACTTCAAGCAGTACACGCCCGATCTCGACCTGCTCGCGGTGAACTCGTACGGGCACATCTGCCAGGTGAAGCAGGACTGGATCAACGGTGGCTACACCAAGCCGTACATCGTCACCGAGGCCGGACCCGCCGGTGAGTGGGAGGTCCCGAACGACGCCAACGGAGTACCGAACGAGCCCACGGACGTGCAGAAGCGCGACGGTTATCTGCAGGCGTGGAACTGCATCACCGGGCACGCGGGAGTCGCCCTTGGTGCAACGCTCTTCCACTACGGCACCGAAAACGACTTCGGAGCCGTCTGGTTCAACCTCACGCCGGCCGGCGAGAAACGGCTGTCGTGGTACGCCGTACGCCAGGCCTTCGGTGGTCAGCAGGGCGGCAACACGGCACCGGTGATCAGCAACATGACGCTGAGCCGTACCGCGGATGTCCCGGCCGGCGGAACGATCTCGGTGAACGTCAACGTGACCGACCCTGATGGGGACGCGTTGACGCACGAGTTCAAGGTCGGTGGGAAGTACATCGACGGCAGTGGTGCTCTGGTGACCACGCCGTCGTCCGGGAACGGCCCGTTCACGGTGACCGTGCCGCAGCGGCTCGGGGTGTGGAAGCTCTACGACTATGTGCGTGACGGGCATGGGAACGTGGGAATCGAGACCAGGTCGTTCCGGGTCGTCGCTCCACCCGTCCAGGGCACCAACATCGCCCGCGGCCGGCCCGCGACGGCGTCGTCGTACCAGCAGGTCGGCAACGGAGCGCCGTACCCGCCGTCGAACGTGACGGACGGGAACAACACCAGCCGCTGGGCGAGCGACTGGTCGGATCCGCAGTGGATCCAGGTCGATCTCGGCTCGGTGCAGTCGTTCGATCGGGTCCAGCTGATCTGGGAGAGCGCGTTCGCGCGGTCCTACCGGATTGAGGTCTCCGACGACGGGAACGCGTGGAGAGCGCTCTACAGCACCGCTGACGGGAACGGTGACGTGGACGATCTCGCGCTGGCCGGATCGGGCCGGTACGTCCGGCTCACCGGCACCCAGCGGGGGAGCGGCTTCGGGTACTCGCTGTACGAATTCGGGATCTACCGGCGCTGAGAGATTCACTGAGCCCGGCGGCTCTGTCGTTGCGCAGCAGCAGTCGTCGGGCCTGTGGACGAAGGACAGGGGAGACGGCGTTGACAGAGATACGATCCGGTGCCATGAGCACGAAGTCTGCGGATCGCCAGCCCACCTTGGAAGATGTCGCCTTGGTGGCCGGCGTTTCGCGGGCGACCGCGTCCCGGGTGATCAACGGGAGCAAGAAGGTCAACGCGCAGATGATCCGGAAGGTGCAGCGGGCCGTCAAGACGACCGGCTACGTCCCCAACACGGCCGCGCGGACGCTGGTGAACGGCAAGACCGGCTCGATCGCGCTGGTGCTGTCCGGCTCGGACGGGTCGGCCGAGCAGGTGTTCGGAGATCCGTTCTTCGGTCGCGTCGCCGGCGGGGTGGTCAAACACCTGAGTAATGAGGGAATCCACCCCTCGCTGGTGCTGGCCGATTCGGACGAGGCGCGCGCCAAGGCGATCGCCTACGTACGCCGGGGTGGCGCCGACGGTGCGCTCCTGGTCTCCACCCATGCCGACGACCCGTTGCCCGGATTGTTCGTCGACGAACGTCTGCCGGCCGTGCTCTTCGCCAGGCCAGGGCGACCGACGCCGATCAGCTTCGTCGACCTCGACCATGACAAGGGTGCCGCGCTCGCTGCCGAGCGGCTGGTCGCGCGCGGCTGCCGGAACATCGCCACCATCTCCGGTCCGCCCGCCGTGCTGGCCGCGCAGGATCGCGAGAAGGGTTTCCGGCAGGCGATGGCCCAGCACGGCCGGCCGTACGTACCGGTTGCCATCGGCAACTTCACGCGGGAGAGCGGTGAGCTCGCGATGGCGCAGTTGCTGCGCGATCACCCCACCTTGGACGGTGTCTTCGTCGCCAACGACCTGATGGCCGAAGGCGCTCTCCAGGTACTACGGGATCATGGTCGCCGGGTGCCTGACGATGTCGCGGTCGTCGGCTTCGACGACAGCCTGCCCGCCCGCCAGGCCGAACCAGGACTCACCACCATCGCCCAGCCCCTGGAAGAGATGTCCGCCGAAATGGCCCGCCTCCTCCTCGCCCGCATCGCCGACCCCACGATCCAACCCACCTCAGTCATCTTCAGCCCCCGTCTTGTCATCCGAGAATCCGCCTGACCTGGATCAACTGGCAGGCTCCGGGGTCAGGGTTGCGGATTCTGGTGCCAAGTCATCTTCACTCCCGCGTGGTCGTCCGAGAGTCGGCCTGGCAGGTGAACGTGGTCAGGTGGTGCGGTTCGGGATCAGGGTTGCTGATTCTGTGATCAGCCAGGGGAGGTTTGCCTGGCGGGACCAGCGGTTGACCTCGGTGGCGATGGCGGCTGCGCCGACAGGGTTGCCCTCGTCGCGGGTGAGGACCGCGAGGAGCGTCTGCTGGGCCAACGCGCCGAGGAGGTGGCCGATCTGCTGGCGGAGTTCCGTGGAGCGTTCCCAGTGGGCGCGGGCGAGCTTCAGATCCCCGGCCGTGTGGGCGTGATCGCCGAGGTGCCGCAGCGCGAGTGAGATCACCATCTTGTCGCCTGAGCGTTCGCCGAGTTCGAAGGCGGCGGTCAGGTGCGCGAACGCTTCCTCGGGGAACTCACGGAGGTGCTCGGCGATCATCCCCGCATAGAACGCAGCATGCCCGGCGCGCCCCTCATCAGGCGCGCTGTTCTGTAACTTCGCGGCCTGCTCGCTCAGTTCGAGACTTGTTTCCGCCGTCACCTGATCGCGGGTACGGAGCGCCATCCCGTAGGCCTTGCGGAGTTTGAGAAAGGCGAGATCCCAGCCAAGCGTGGTGTCGGGAGACTCGGTGAGCGCTTTCTCGAAGCGCTCCAAGGGGTCCTGCGCGGTGTCGAGCAGTTGGGCGAAGTCCTGGTCAACGGCGACCTCAGCCCGCAGGGCAGCGACGGCGACGGCCTCGGCGGGATCGCCAGGAGTGACGGCTTCGAGCAACTGGGTGGCTTCAGGCCAGCGGCCGGCGCGCATCAGAGCACCGGCGGACTGGAGAACGGGGGAGAGCGCGATCTGGGTCATGGCGGCAGAGTATTTCGATGTCGAAACTTTTGACAACAAACCTTCAACGGCTGAATACTTTGGTCCATGAAGGACTTCATCGACGACCACATCGACCTGTGGGCCCGCGAGCTACCGGAGATGGATCTGCGGGTCGAGGCCGTCGCGACCCGGCTGCACGTGCTGACCAAGTACCTCGACCGGCGCCGCGATGCCGTGCTGGCCGGCCATGGTCTGCAGTGGTGGGAGTTCAAGACACTGCACATGCTGCGCCGCGGCGGTTCGCCGTACCGGGCGACGCCCGGCGAGTTGGCATCCCAGCTGAACCTGTCGCCGGCAACGCTGACGAACAGGCTGGACGCGCTGGTGCGGCAGGGCTATGTGGTGCGGGAGAACGACCGCGACGACCGCCGCAAGGTGGTCGCGATGCTGACCGAAGCCGGCCTCGAGATCTGGCAGCAGGGCATCGGCGACATCAGCCGGGTGGAGCAGGAACTGGTCGGCGAACTGAGCCGCACGGAGCAGGATCAACTCATCGTCCTGCTCCGCCGTTTGGTGCTCGCCACCGACAGGCCGTGAAATTCCGCTCCGGCGATGACAAGTCCGGTCGATCGGTTCCGACGTATCCGTGAAGGCACCCACCAGGGAGCCCGGGACAGGAGCGCAGACCGATGGAACCGATGAACCTCTTGCTGGCACAACAGCGCGTCGCCGATGACATGCGCCGCAGCGTGAACCCGGGTGCGGGCGGCCAAGCACGCCGTACGACGCGGAGCACCCGTCACCGGCTGTTGAGCGCGATTCGCCAGGCGGTCACGACTCCTTCGAGGAGGGTCGAAAAGAGGGTGGCTGGACCCAGGATCGTGTCAGAGTCCTGCGGTGACTGATACGACGAACAAGGCGGCCGTCCTGCTGACGGCGTACGACGACCAACTGCGCGGCGGCTCCGAGGCGGCCGACGTGCCGACCAGTACCGACGGGCCGGTGATCCGGGTCGAGTACCCGAACCGCGGCTTCGTGAGTTACCGCTCTCTCGAGGGTGTCGAGGATCTCGATGCGTTGATCGCGCGGCAACGCGACTACTTCGCGGCGAAGAACCAGCCGGTGGAGTGGAAGACCCGCGGTCATGACCGGCCCGCGGATTTGCCGGACCGGTTGATCGCGGCCGGGTTCGTGCCTGAAGAGCGGGAAACCGTGGTGATCGCGGAGAGCGCGGACATCGTCGAGCGCCTGCGCGGGCGTGACCACGTCGACGGCGTCACCATCCGGCGTACCGCCGAGGAGGCCGACTTCGCGCGGATCGCGGCGATGGAGTCGACGGTCTGGAACCAGGACTGGTCCTGGCTCACCGCCGACCTGATCCGGCGCCAGGCAACCGGTCTCACCGACATTTTCGTCGCGGAGGCCGGCGGCGAGGTCGTCTCTGCCGCATGGGCGGTCTACAAGAAGGGCACGGACTTCACCGGGTTGTGGGGCGGCTCCACCTTGGCCGAGTGGCGCGGCAAGGGGATCTACAAGGCGCTGGTCGCTGTGCGCGCCGCTCGCGCGGTCGAACTCGGTTACAAGTACCTCCAGGTGGATGCCTCGGACGACAGTTCGCCGATCCTGCAGCGATTGGGATTCCTCGCGGTCACCACCACCACGCCGTACGTCTACACGCCTCGGAGCTGATAGACAGAGCGCTGGGTGCCGACGTGTCGAGAACCGGCATCCGGCTCCGACGTCGTTCGTGAGTGGCGCGGGAGTGCCGTCGCGTGGACCGACCTGGAGGATGCGGACTGATGAAGTACATGCTGTTGATGCACACGAACAAGCAAGGCTGGGAAGAGATGCCCGCGGCGTGGTCGCAGGAGGATCTCGGCGTGATGGTCCGGTACATGAAGGATCTCGATCGCGATCTGGCCGAGTCCGGCGAACTGGTCGAGGAGCGCGGGCTGGCAGGTCCGGACCAGATGAAGACCCTGCAGGCGCGCGACGACGGCGAGCCGATCGTCACCGACGGGCCGTTCAGTGAGACCAAGGAGGTCCTGGCCGGCTACTGGGTCGTCGACGTCGCCTCGGAGGAACGGGTCCTGGAGATCGCTCTCCACATCTCCCGCACACCCGGCCCCGGCGGCCGCCCCCTCAACCAACAAGTAGAAATCCACCCCGAAGGCGTAGCCCCGGCATAACCCCGCACCCCTACCGACGGCAGCTCCCACCTCCCGCTCCGCGGAGCGGGAGGTGCTCCGCGCATCGCGCACTGTTGCGGAGTGCGGAGTGCGGTCTCGCTCCCGTTCACCTGGGGCTGTTGTGGAGTGGGGTGGGCGGTCTCGCTCCGTACATCGGGGCTCTTGGGTCAGGGGTGGGTGCGGAGGTGATTGAGGATGAGGGCTGCTACGGCTTGCATGCCGGCTTCGTTCGGGTGGTAGGGGGTGCCGCGGCCCAGGCGAAAGCCGGTGGTCCACGGTTCGGGGGAGCCGAGGGCGTGGTCGAGGCTTGCGGTTGATGCGGTGATCAGTTCCGCGCCGGTTCTCTCGGCTGCTTCGGCGAAGGCTGCCGCGAGCCCTTCGGCCATCAGTACGACGCTGGGCAGTTGCTCCTCGTTGAGCGGTACGTCGAGCCTCGGGCGGGTGCCCGGTCCGACCAGCGTGAGGTAGTCGACGAGCAGGATCCGGCTCCGGGGAGCGCTCTGTCTGATCCGCGTCACGACCTCGCTCAGCGAATCGGCCGCGGCGTCGTACTCGCTCTGGTCCTTCAGGTAGCTGACCCGGGCGCGGATCCGGTTACCGAGTCGCTTGGCGACCAGACCGACCGGGCGCGCCAACGTGTTCATCGTGCTGCCGCGCAGGAACGTCCCGATGTAGTCGAGGTCGTTGCCGCCGGCAGTCACCGTGACGAGTTCCGTTTCGGGGCCGACGGCATCGATCTGCGGCGCCGCCTCGTTCTGCCGTTCGGACAGCAGGTTGGCCGTCGTCGCACCGGAGTACGTGACGTCGACGAGATCCAGCTCGAGCGCCTCGGCGACCAGGTGCGCGTAGTTGCGCCCTGACCGACCGGCCGCTTTGTCGAGCTGTGGTTTGATTCCGGGCCCGGCAGCGAACGAACTGCCCAGAGCGACATAGCGACTGCCAGGTGAGATCACCGCACCGAAGATAGCCGGTCTGCTGTCACGATGTGCGGGCGTTCCTCCAACACGGCACGGAGGACGCCGTCAAACCCGGGCTGCCCGTTCGGAATAGTCTCGACCGGGATTTCAGTTCGCGGTCGTCCAGGGATCCTCGGGGTTCCGGTCGGGCTGGAAGCCCGCGGACTCCGCCAGGGCGGCAGCGTCGGCGAGACCGAGGCCGAGTGCGTCCGGCGTGTGGGCGTCGCTGCCGAACGTGACGCGGCGGCCGCCGCACTCTCGCCACCACCTCAGGATCGTCGGGTGCAGCGGAACGCGGGTGTTGATCTCGAGAACGCGCTCTCCCGCGGCCAGCGCGCTCAGGGCGTGCCGGAGTTCGTCCTCGAAGTCGCCCGGCTCGAAGGCGTCGCTGCCGCCGGGCCAGGAGCGCACGGGATAGTCGATGTGGGCGAACACCTCGAACGCCTCCGACCCGCTCACCATCCGCGGGATCTCCGCCAGGTACTCCCGGAAGACCTCGTCGGCCGGCCGGTGCGGGAACAGCTCCCACGGCTCGGCGAACTCGTCGCCGTCGAGCAGACAGTGCAGCGAGCCGATCACGCGCTCAAAGGTGCCCTGGGCAAGGAGTTCGGCGACCTCGGACACGTGCAGGTGAGGTTGCCCGACCTCCATCCCCGCCAGGATCCGCAGCTCCGGGAACTTCGCTCGGCACCTCGCCACGGACTCCTGGTATCCGGCGACATCGAGCACGGGTGCGAGCAAGATCCCGTCGGTGACCAGATGCCCGAAGTTCTCGACCAGGAAGCCGGCCCGGAACGGGGTGAAATCCACATGCTCGGTGAACGAGACCGCCGGCACGCCGAGCTCCACCGCCCGTGCACAGGTCGCCTCCATCGCGCCACGGTCGGCATCCCACGACCACTCACTGTGCACGTGCCCATCAGCCGGCAGCGTCATCGTCACCTCGCATCAGTGCTCGGAAGTTCACCCCGGTCAATCTAGTCCTCACCTCCCGGACCGGCGCTGGACGCGGTGAGCCGGGCAGGCATACTCCTCGGGTGATCGACGTCTTCGGGACCGCAGCGATTCGTGAACGAGTGTTGACCGCCTGGGCCGCCGCGCCGGTGCGGTTCCGGGAGGACGCGAACGCCGAGGAGGACCTGGCGCTCGGCGGCTACCTTGACCGGGTCGTGGTCGAGCTTGCGCAGAACGCCGCGGATGCGGCGGCCCGGGCCGGCGTTCCCGGCGGCGTGCACTTCTCTTTCCGTGACGGCACGCTGGTCGTCGCGAACACCGGTACGCCGTTGTCCGCGGAGGGAGTCGAGTCGCTCGCCACTTTGCGGGCATCGGCCAAGCGCGATGATGCCGAAGCCAGCGTCGGCCGGTTCGGCGTCGGGTTCTCGGCAGTGCTGGCAGTGACCGATGAACCGGTGATCCTGTCCCGGACCGGTGGGGTCCGGTTCTCGCGAGCAGACAGTGCTGCCGCGGTCGCCGAGGCGGGCGCCGGGTCGCCGGGCCTGGCGGACGAAGTACGGCGTCGTGATGGGCAGGTGCCCGTCCTGCGTCTGCCGTTCGAGGCTGACGGGGAACCGCCGGAGGGGTACGACACGGCGGTGATCCTGCCGCTGCGGGACGAAGCGGCGTCAGAACTCGTACGCCGGTTGCTCGGCGAAGCCGATGATGCCTTGCTGCTCGCGCTTCCCGGCCTGGAACGGATCGAGATCGACCTCGACGGGGATGTCCGGGAACTCGTCGACGCCGAGTCACGGTGGTACGTACAGCGCGCGAGCGGGATCCTCGACGAGAACGACAGAGAGCGCTTGCTCGCGGATCGGCCGACCGAAGAGCGCTGGCGTCCGCACTGGTCCGTCCTCTGGGCGCTTCCGCGCGATCCGCTGGCCACGGTACCCCGAACCGTGCACGCTCCGACCCCGACCGACGAGCCGCTGTCCCTCCCGGCGTTGCTGTTGGCAACTTTTCCGCTCGATCCGTCCCGCCGGCATGTCGCCGCGGGACCGCTGACCGACCGGCTCGTCGCCGAAGCCGCGGCGGCGTACGCGGAGCTGCTGCGAAACCGTGCCGAGCAAGGCGCGAACATCCTGCCGCTGGTGCCTGTCGGACTGGCGGCGGGCGGGCTCGACCGGGCGGTGCGGGAGGCGATCCTTGCGGCGTCGCCCACGACTCCACTGCTTCGGGCAGTCGACGACGGATCGATGCTGCCGCCCAGGGAGGCGGTCGCCATCGAAGGCTCGGACGACGCGTTCAACGCTGCCATGGCGCCGCTCGTCCCCGGCTTGATTGCCTCACCTCGCCAGGACCGGACCGCGCTGGACGCGCTCGGCGTCCGGCGGCTCGAACTCGCCGACCTCGTCGACCAGTTGGGGACGGTGGCAGAGACGCGGCCGCCCGAGTGGTGGCGGGAAATCTATGGAGCGCTCTCCGAGATGGTCACGGATCCGCTGCTGCGGGAGTCTCTCGGGACCCTGCCGGTTCCGTTGGCCGACGGCCGGCTGGTTCGCGGGGTCCGGGGTCTGCTTCTGCCCGGCCAGGAGTTGGCGGCCAACGTGCTGGCTGTGTTCGGCGAGTACGGCGTACGGGTCGTCCACCCGGACGCGGTGCACGGAACGCTGGAACGGCTGGGAGCGCTTCCCACGACGCCGCGTGCGTTGCTGGAGGACAGCGCGGTCCGGTCGGCCGTCGAGCATTCCGGTGATGCGGATGATCCCGAGGCGATCGCGGACGCCGTCCTGACGGTGGTCGCCGCCGACCCGTCCCAGGCGGACGGCTTGTGGTGGCTGGCGGACCTCGCACTGCGGGATGCCGAGGGCGAGCTGGTGCCCGCCAACGCGCTGGTGATTCCCGGATCGGCCGCGGCGGCCGTACTCGACGACGAAGAGGTGGCGCCGATCGATCAGACGGTCGTCGACCGGTTCGGAATCCCTGCTCTGGAAGCGATCGGGGTGCTCGACTCGCTCGCGACCGTGGCTGCGTCCGATGTCGTACTCGACGACCTGCCGGAGTCGCTGGCCGACCTGGACGGGATCGAGGACTGGGCGTACGACGTGGCGCCGGGCGGGTCGAGGTTCGGCGCGACGGTGGGGGAGGTGGCGGCGATCCGCGATCTCGACTGGGTCGTCGACGACGCGTGGCCGCAGGTGCTCGAGTTGATCGGTGCGACACCTGAACTCCGGCGGGCGCTGGTGGAGACGGTCCGCGTGGTCGGTCCGGACGACCGGGCGGTCGGCGGGCCGTCGTACTCGGCGTGGTGGATCCGGGAACATCTGATCCTGCCTGACGGTGAACCGCTGGCCGGCCGCGCGGACCCCGAGGCCGACCCGGTGCTGGCGGAGTATCTCGACCCGGCGCCGGAGTGGACGGCTGGATTGGATCCGGAGGTGCGTACCGCGGTCGGTCTGGTCCGCGAGGTCGGCGATCTCGAGGCCGACGGAGTCGCGCAAGTCCTTACCCGGTTGGCGGATCCGGCGCGAGAGGTCGGAGAGAGCGCGCTCCTGCGACTCTGGAACCACCTCGGCCGCCTCACGGTCTACGCCTCGGAACCTCCTACGCACATCCGCGTCCTCACCGCCGAATCCGCTGGCCCGCTCGGCTGGCAAGGCGACGAGTCGGGCGGGGCCGTGGCCGAGGAGCGAGGCGCGCTCCTCGAGTTCGGTCCGGGCGGAGGCTCGGAGGGCGCTGGGCGTACGGTGATTGTTGCGGCGGGGGAGGCTGTCGTGGCGGATGCGCCGATGTGGTTGCAGCGTGGGGATCTCGGCGGCTTCGTGGTGGGGTCGGGTGTGGTGGCGGACGGGCTGGGCGATCTGCTCGACCTGCCGATGGCGCAAGAAGTTGCCGAGGGCAAGATCGATGGATTGGGCACAGAGGCCGACGTACCGGCGATCGTGGGCGAACTGGTACCGCAGACGCCCGCCCTGTGGTGGGAACACGAGGAGCTCACCGTCGATGGCGTCGAGGTCTCCTGGTGGGTGAGTGAGAACGGCGAACCCCACGCCGCGACCTTCGACGGTCTGGCCAAGGCCCTCGCCTGGGCGGCCGGCCGCTGGGACCAACGCCACGTCATCCTCGCCATCCTCTCCGACCCCACCCGCGCCTCGGAACTACTGATCGACGCGGCCTTCGACCAAACCCCCGACACGACCGAATAGAGCCCGGAGCGGTCAGGACGGAAGGCGTCCGGCACCTGCCGGCGCTACCGGAGCAAGGCGGTGAGAGCTGGGTTGTCGATGCTCGTGGCCAGGTGGCGGGCGGTTGTGGCGGCCAACGGGTCGCCGAGCCGAGCCCGGTGGAGGTTGGCGCGGACGGTCAGTTCTTTCAGTTCGCAGCGGGCGGCCAGGGCGGTCAAGCGGGAGACGAGAGGGCGCGCGCGACGGTCGTCGCCTCGGTCGAGTGCTGCGGTGATCGCGGCGTCGAGGACGTGAGCGTGGACCCACTGGTAGCGGTCCGGTTCGCGGCTGGACCTGGTAGCGGCCTGGTCGAGCCATGACGTCGCGCTCGCGTCGTCACCGCGGCCGGCGCTGAGCAGGCCGAGTCCTCGCGCGGCCATGCCCTCCCAGCAAGGATCGTTGAGCTGGCAGCTGAGTGCCCACGCCTGCTCGAAACCGTCGGTCGCGGCTTCGAGATCGCCGGCGTTCCAGTCGAGCTCCGCCTTGAGCGCCTGCGGCCAAGGCAGGAAGGCGATCCAGCGCTCCTGTCGGACCAGCTCGAGCGACTGCCGGACGGTCGCCGCCGCCTGACTCTGCTCGCCACGAAGCAGATGCGCACGACCCGTGATCGACAGCGACCACGCCTGCTGGCGACGGTTCCCACATTTCGCGGCCAGCTCGACCGACTCGCCGAGGTGCTCGAACGCAGCAGGATAGTCACCGCTGTCCGATGAGTTCATCCCTTGTACGCCGAGGATCGCGGCGTACTCGGCGTCGGTCTCGGCCAGCGCGTGCGCCTTGCTCAGCCAGGCGACCGCTGTACTGCGCCGCCCGGCCTGGACCTCGACGAAGCCGAGTTCTCGGTGGGCGTCCACGGAGGTGGCTCGATCGCCGGCCCGTTCGGCCACCAGGATCGCCTCGTGCAGGACGATGGCGCCCTCTTCGTCGTGACCGCGGATCGCGTGCACCAGAGCGCTGCCGAGGGCGGAGAGAGCGCGACCTCGCAGTACGGCGTCGTTGCAGTGGCCTGCCTCCGCGACCGCACGGCGCAGGCATTGAAGACCTGCGTCGACCGCTCCGGCGACGATCGCCGCCCGGCCTGCTTCGAGTTGGCTCATCGCCGCGGCCCGGCCGCTGAGCGCCGGGCTGGAGGGCGAACCCGGACCGAGGGTCGACGCGGCCAGGAGCGCAGGGGAGGGGGTGACGGCCAGTTCACGGCGAAGAAGGTCTTCGCAGACGGCGACCTGGCGAAGCGCGGCCGGCCGGTCGCCGGTCAGCGCGAGGCACCGGACGAGGAGTTCGTGGTTGCCCTGTTCGAGTTGGTTGATCGCAACGGCCTTGGCGGCAAAGGAAACCGCCTCGCCCGGCCGGCCGCTCGCGACGAGGGACATGGCGGCTTCGCGGAGTTTCGCTTCGATCATGCCGGCGAGACGATGGCGCTCGACCAGCAGCCACGACTCGATCTCCGGGCACGCCGGAAGCTGCACCCCTTCAAGCAGTTCACCGCTGAGGTCCAGCAGGGTCGCCGGATCGGAGGAGTCCTTGGTGAGCAGCAGAACATCGGCTGAGGTACCGGCTTCGAGAGTGATGACGATCGGGTCGCCGGCCAGGACGACGCCGGCGCCGAGGTTGCGGCGGAGCTCGGCGAGCGTCCACCGCAGGGCCCCGAGCGGATCGTCGGCATCGGCGAACAGCAACTCGGCCAGGCGTTTGCGGCTGGGTGGTCGATCAGCCAGCAACAGGTACGCGAGCAACGCCCAGGCCTTCCGCCCCCGCAGTACCCGAGCAGTTCCCTCGTCGGCCACGATCGCCGGCGCCCCCATCAACCTGATGCTTGTCATCACACCCCCTCCCCGCCCCCAGTCTCACCCACCCCCACTCCAACCGCCAGACGCCCGCAGTACGTGACATCTCGCGGTTGGAGCGGGTGATTGTCAGTGCCTGATGGCCACTGCTTCCAGGTATTCGGCGTGGGCCGCCAGGGTGCTGTCGGTGTTGTCGTCGAAGGCCCGGGGGACGTCGGCGAGGTCTGCGGCGAACTGGGCTCGGTCCGCCTCGGAGAGCGTCCCTGCCAGTTTCGTGATCGGGCCGTAGAACTCACGGAACCACTCGGAGAAGTGCTCGGCCGAGCGGTAGCGGAAGACGAAGTCGCGCCTGGTCAGCGTCACCCATTCGACTCGATCGCCGAACAGTTCCGCCAGGTGCTCCTCGGTGCCCCACAACGTCGCGGGCCGTACTCCGGCAGGCGGCGGCGCCCACTTCGACACCGTCTTGAACATCTGGCCGACCATGCCGGTCGGCGTCCACGAAGCGAGCGCGATCCGGCCGCCCGGCGCGGTGACCCGGACCAGTTCGTCCGCGGCTCGCTGGTGGTCGGGCGCGAACATCACGCCGACCGTGCTGAGAACCCGGTCGAAGGACTCGTCCGGCACCGGAAGTTGCTCGGCGTCACCTTCGAGGAACGTCACCGGCAGGTGCTCGGCGGCGGCCCGCTCACGACCCTGCTCCAACAGGTTCACCGCGTAGTCCACCCCGGTCGCCTCGGCGAAGCGGCGGGCCGCCGCGAGCGCCGCGTTCCCTTGCCCACAAGCCACGTCGAGGACCTTCTGGTCCGCCCGTACGTCGGCGGCCTCCGCCAGCAGTTCGGCGATGATCTGCAGCGTGTTGCCGACCCGGGGATAGTCCCCGGTCTGCCAGCCGGCCCGCTGCTTGTCCTTGATCGCCGCGAAATCCACAGCCGTACTCGTCATCCCATGCCCCCAAAAAGAGAAGTACGCCCCCCAGCCACGCCACCGCGGTGCGCGGTGTACCCACAGCCTGCCGGTACGCCGTGTGACGAGGCGTGTGACTGCGCGAGCCTCTCGGCAATTACGCAGCGCAAACCATCGTTGTCAACGGTTGCTCTTCGCACTGATCTGCGCGTTGGATGAGCGCATTGCAACGTTATAGCCAAAGTCTTGCCAACGTTGTCAGCGGTATTTATAGTCCGAGGAAACGTTTCCAGCCGGTGACGGCCGGATGACAGCAGGTGAGATGGAGGTGGCTTCGCACCGACTGGGCGACGCGTGAGGACGCGTCGAGTGAGGAGAGTCCCGCCGGGACTCGAGGCCGAAGGGAACACATCGTGAACGATGCGCCGCGCCCGCAGTTCGAAGACGTAGCAGACGTCCTCCGCCATCAGCTGAGCCGCCGGACCGCGATCGGAGGCGGTGCGGCCGCCCTGACCGCCTTCCTCGCCGCTTGTTCCGGCAAAGGCTCGTACTCCGACAAGCCGGCCAACAAGCCCGCCGCCACCAAGTCGGTCCAGATCGGTAAGGCGAACATCCCGACACCGCGCGACCAGACGGTGACGATCGCCCAGGTGGACTACACGGTCTACAACAGCTGGAACGGGTTCATCCCGAACGGTATGCCGCACTCGGCCGGCCTGGAGACGCTCGCCCAGGAGCCGATGTTCCTGCTCAACCTGGCCACGGGCGAACTTCTCAACTGGCTCTCCACGGGCTACAAGTACAACGCCGACTTCTCCGAGCTGACGTTCACCTTCGACCCGAAGGCGAAGTGGAGCGACGGGCAACCGCTGACCTCCAGCGACTTCAAGTTCACCGTGCTGCTACTCAGGGACCGCAAGGATCTGCTCGGCGGCGGGGGCGACCTGTCGGAGTTCGTGAAGGACGTCGAGACGCCCGATGCGCACACCGCGGTGATCAAGATGGTCAAGCCGACCCCGCGACTGCACTACGGGTTCATCGCCGCCATCGCGGGTCCGCAGTACTCGATCATGCCCGAGCACATCTGGAAGGGGCAGGACCCGACGAAGTTCCGGGCGAACCCGCCGGTCGCCAGCGGGCCGTACGTGCTGAAGCAGGCGATCCAGAGCCAGAAGATGTTCGTCTGGGAGCGCAATCCGGACTACTGGAACAAGGACAAGCTCGACCCGGCGCCGAAGTACGTGATCTTCCAGAGCACCGCGAAGCAGGCGGACTCGGCGGCGCTGGCCTTCGAGCGGGCCGAGTTCGACGTCGGCTCGATCGACGAGGAGCACGCCAAGCAACTGCGCAACACCGGCTACCCGAACCTGGTCACCACTCAGTTCCACGATCCGAACCCGCGGGTGTTCTGGCTGAACAACGACCCGGCGCGCGGGGTGATCTCCGAGCCGAAGATGCACTGGGCGATCAACTACCTGATCGACCGGGACAAGATCGGCAACAACATCTGGCCGGTGAAGGTGCCGCCCGCGCAGTACCTGTGGGCGGACTACCCGAGCAACGACAAGTGGACGAACAAGGAGCTGGCGGAGAAGTACAAGTTCGAGTACTCGCCGGACAAGGCCGTGAAGCTGCTGGACGAGATCGCACCGAAGGGTGCCGGTGGCAAACGGATGTACCAGGGCAAGGCGATCAGCCTGGAGATGATCACGCCGTCGCCGGTCGACGGGCAGGAGTACGCGATCGGGAACCTGCTCAAGACAGAGCTGAACAAGGTCGGTGTCCCGACCACGCTGCGCAGCCTGAGCGGGTCGGTGCACGACGAGAAGTTCCAGCGCGGGGAGTACGACATCGACTCCCAGTGGGCCGGCGCCGCCTTCGACCCTGAGCAGCTCTACACCGACTGGGAGAGCAGCAAGGCCAAGAAGATCGGCGTGAACGCCGTCGACAAGAACAAGGCGCGGTTCCGGGATCCGAAGCTGGACGAGCTGTCGGCGAAGCTGGCCCAGCTCGACCCGACCAGCGCGGAGGCCAAGCCGTACCTCGACCAGGCGCTGGAGATCTACTTCCAGAAGCTGCCGCTGATCCCGACCATCCAGACCGGCTACCCGTCGTACTTCAACACCACCTTCTGGACCGGCTGGCCGACCGACGACAACCTGTACCAGGTCCCACTCAACTGGTGGCCGCACTTCCTGTTCGTCCTCGGCAAGCTGAAGGCCACCGGACAGAAGGGCCCGTCGTGACCGCGACGGCCCCGCCCGCGGAGGCCGTCGAAGCGTCAGCAGAGAGCGCTCCCCGCAGCGGACTGCGCCCCTGGCTGTCGCGGCATCCGCTGGCGGCGTACGCACTGCGCCGGTTCGGGTTGTACCTGATCGAGCTGTGGGGCGCGCTGACCGTCGCGTTCTTCTTCTTCCGGATGATCCCGGGCGACCCGATCCAGACTCTGATCCAGACCCTGCAGCAGAACTACGTCTACAACCAGCAGGCCAGTGCCGAGGTGATCGCCCGGTACCAGCACGAGTTCGGGCTCGACGGCAACATCTTCACCCAGTACCTGAAGTACATGAACAACCTGATCCTGCACGGGGATCTGGGACCGTCGCTGATCAACTACCCGACGCCGGCGCAGAACGTGATCCTGCATTCGTTGCCCTGGACAATCGGTCTGCTCGGCATCTCCGCGGTACTGGCGTGGGTGCTCGGCATCATCGTCGGCGCGGTCGCCGGCTGGCGACGCGGCAAGGCGGGCTCGGCGATCATCACGAACCTGTCGATCGCGCTCTCTCACGTTCCGTTCTTCTTCGTCGCACTGATCCTCGTCTACGTCTTCGCCTACTCGCTCGGCATGCTGCCGGCGCGATCGGCGTACGACTCGAACATCAGTCCGGGGCTCAGTCCGGCCTTCATCGGCAGCGTGCTGAAGTACGGGTTGCTGCCGGGGCTGTCGATCGTGGTGATCGGTGCTTTCGGCTGGATCCTGTCCACCCGGATGCTGATGGTCCCGGTCCTCGGCGAGGACTACCTCACGTACGCCGAGGCGAAGGGACTCAAGCCGTGGCGGATCCTGACCCGCTACGCGCTGCGGAACTGCTATCTGCCGCAGGTGACCGCGTTCGGGATCTCACTCGGCTTCATCTTCAACGGCAACGTGCTGGTGGAGCAGCTGTTCAACTACCCGGGCCTCGGGACCACCCTGGTCACCGCGATCCAGCAGCTCGACTTCAACACGATCCTCGGGGTCACGGACATGGCGATCTTCTCGGTGCTGACCGCCGTTCTGCTGCTGGACCTCCTCCTGCCTCTGCTTGACCCTCGGGTCAAGTACTGGAAGTGATGACGATGCGACTGCTGACAGCCGTACTGCGAACAGTCCGCGACAGCAGGCGATTGGCGACGGGACTGGTGATCCTGGCGCTGATGGTGCTGCTCGCTGCCTTCAGCCCGTTGATCGTGCACTCGATCGGCAACGGCAACGACCCGATAGCGCTGGCGGCGTACCAGAAGTGGCTGGTGCCGTCGTCCGATCACCTGCTCGGCACCGATCAGTTCGGCCGCGACGTGCTCGCGATGGTCGTGAGCGCGATGTCGGTCTCCTTGCAGATCGGCGCGATCGCCGGGGTCATCTCGACCGTGGTCGGCGTGATCGTCGCGTTCGTCGCCGGCTACAAGGGCGGCTGGGTGGACGGGGTGCTGTCCACGTTCACCGGGATCCTGCTGGTGATTCCGACGTTCCCGCTGCTGATCGCGCTCTCCGCCTATGCCAAGAACGTGAGCCTGTTCCAGGTCGGTGTGATGATCTCGATCTTCAGCTGGCCGTTCGCCGCCAAGACGATCCGATCCCAGGTGCTCAGCCTGCGGTCGCGCCCGTACGTCGACCTGGCCCGGGTGAGCAAGGCGCGTGACCTGGAGATCATCGGCACCGAGTTGCTGCCGAACCTGCTGCCGTTCATCGGGGTCGGGTTCGCGTCCTCGGCGCTCGGCGCGATCTTCGGCCTGGTCGGCCTGGAGGTGATCGGGCTCGGACCCGGTGGCGTGATCGACCTCGGCCAGATCATCTTCAACGCGATCAACACCGGCGCGCTGACGCTGGGCGCGTGGCCGATGTTCGTCGTACCGATCGTGTTGCTGACCTTGCTGTTCGCGGCGCTGAACATGGTCAACATCGGGCTCGAAGAGGTCTACAACCCACGGCTGAGAGGAGTGGCCGGTGAGTGACGACACCGTACTGGAGGTCGCCGGCCTCGAAGTCACCTACTCGACCAACCGTGGCGACGTGCGAGCTGTGGACGGCTTGGACCTGTCCGTACGCCGCGGCGAGATTCTCGGCATCGCGGGGGAGTCGGGGAGCGGCAAGAGCACGCTGGCGGTAGCCCTGCTCAGGTTGCTCAAGCCGCCGGGCCGGGTGACGGCCGGCAGCGTGGTCTTCCGGCCCGCCGGGCAGTCGCCGGTCGATCTGCTGAAGGTCCACGGCGAGCAACTCCGGGTACTACGGTGGAGCGCTCTCTCCTATCTCCCGCAGGGCTCGATGAACTCCCTCAACCCGGTGATGCGGATCCAGGACCAGTTCCGTGATGTCATCCTCGAGCACGCGCCGGAACGCAAGGAAGCGCTCTCCGAGATGATCCCGCGGTTGCTGGGCCAGGTCGGCCTGGAGCCACGGGTGGCCCGGATGTACCCGCACGAGCTGTCCGGCGGGATGAAGCAGCGCGTGCTGATGGCGATCTGCGTCGCCCTCGAACCCGACCTGGTGATCGCGGACGAGCCGACGACAGCCCTCGACGTCACCATCCAGCGGGTGATCCTGCAGAGTCTCGCGGACCTGCGCCGCGACTTCGGCGTCACGCTGATGGTGATCTCGCACGACATGGGCGTGCACGCGCAGTTGGTCGACCGGGTGGCCGTCATGTACGAGGGCCGGCTGGTCGAGGTCGGCGACGTCCACCAGGTCTTCAAGGACCCGCAGCACTCCTACACCCGGCAGCTGATCGACTCCATCCCGAAGCTCGGAAGGAGAGCGTCATGAGCGTCATCGAGCTGCAAGGCGTCGAGCAACGCTTCCACGCCCGCGGCACCCCCGACGGCTACCTGACCGCCCTCAAGGACGCCACCTTCACACTGCAGTCCGAGCCGCCCCAGATCGTCAGCCTGGTCGGCCAGAGCGGCAGCGGGAAGTCGACCATCGCCCGCAACATCCTCGGTCTGCAGAAGCCGACCGCGGGCACCATCAGCTTCGACGGCAAGGACATCTTCAAGCTCTCCCGCACGGAGTACGACAACTACCGCCGCAACGTCCAACCGGTCTTCCAGGACCCGTACTCGATCTTCAACCCGTTCTACCGGGTCGACCGCGTGCTGTGGAAAGCGGTCAAGAAGTTCGGCCTCGCACCCGACCGCGCCAAAGGCCTGGCGATGATCGAGGAGTCGCTCGACGCCGTCAGCCTCGACCCCGCGGGTGTGCTCGGCCGCTATCCGCACCAGCTGTCCGGCGGCCAGCGCCAGCGCATCATGCTGGCCCGGATCCACATGCTCCGCCCGGCCTTCGTGATCGCAGACGAGCCGGTGTCGATGCTGGACGCCCAGATCCGCAAGACGTTCCTCGACATCCTGCTGGACTTCCGTCGCGACCACGGGATGACGACGCTCTTCATCACCCACGACCTGTCCACCGTCTACTACCTCGGCGGCGACGTGATGGTGATCAACAAGGGCACCATCGTCGAGCGAGGCGCGGTGGAGAGCGTCATGCACGAGCCCTCCCACCCCTACACCCGGCTGCTCCTCGACTCGATCCCACAGCCGGACCCCGACCAACGCTGGACCAACCGCATCCACGTCGACGACTCCGGCACCCAGACCCCGGACTCGGCGCCGCAGGAGCCCGTAGTGTGACGGGTGGTTGCTGAGAGCAAGCTGAGCCGGGTGTCGGTGCCCACGAGGGTTTCCGGCCTGAGACAGTGGTCGGGTGATTCTTGCTCTGGTGGGTGCGTTCGGTGCGGCTGTCCTGTACGGCGTGGGCACGGTTCTGCAGGCTGAAGGGCTGCGCCGCTCGGCCCGGTCGACGGCCACCACCTGGTGGGCACGGATCCAAGCAGGTTGGCTGTACGCCGTGGGCCTCGCGCTCGACGGGGCCGGATTCCTCGCCTCCGTGGCGGCACTGAGATCGCTTCCGCTGTTCATCGTGGAGTCCGCCGTCGCGTCGAGCGTTGCCGTGACCGCGATCCTGGCCGCGATCTTCCTCGGTGGGCGGCTGGATCGGCCGACGGTCCTGGCGCTGGCGGTGGTCGGCGTCGGACTGGTCGGTCTCGCGGCGAGTGCCGTCGAAGGACCGGCCAAGGCGCTCAGTGGACCGGCCGCCGTTCTGCTGCTCCTGCTCGCGGTTCCGACGGCGGGCCTCGGGTTCATCGGCTACCGCCTGGCCGCTGCGCGCGGGGTGGCGCTGCTGGCCGTCGTGGCCGGGCTGGGATTCGGTGGCGCCGGCGTCGCGGCCCGGACCCTGAATCTCGACGGCTGGAAGGTCCTCACCGATCCGGTCGCCTGGTCCCTGGTGGTCTACGGCGGCCTCGCCCTGGCCGCCTTCGGGCTCGCCTTGCAACGCGGTTCGGTCACGGTGGTGGCCGCGGTGACCTTCAGCATCGAGACCGTCGTACCGGCGGCCGTCGGGCTGATCTGGCTGGGTGATCAGGTCCGGCAAGGGTTCGCCTGGCTGACCGTGCTGGGGTTCGTGCTGACGCTGGGTGGTTCGGTCCGGCTGGCCAGGTTCGCGGTTCTCGAGCCATGACCAGGCAGCGGATGGCCGTGGTGACCGTCGCGATGATGCTGTGCGCAGGCGGTCTGCTCGCCACGCTCGGTGCGGGTGGCACGGCCGACCGGGAGACCACGAGTCTTCCCGCTACGCCGTCGCCCGGCGGGAAGCCGTTGCGGGTCGTGGCCCTGGGCGACTCGGTGACCGCGGGAGCTGCTTGTGGGTGCACAGCGTTCCCGGAGATTTATGGCCGGCTCCTGAGCCAACGGACCGGAGTACAGGTCACTGTCGAGAACCGAGGGGTGAGTGGCCTTGATTCCGAAGGGTTGTTGCGGCAGCTCGAGGCGCCGGCCGCGGCGAAGGCGGTCGGTTCGGCCGACGTCGACCTGATCACGATCGGCGCGAACGACTTCGGTGATCATCACGACGAGGTCGTGGCCGCTTCGTGTTCGCAGGACTGTGTCAGCGACGAACTGAACGAGTTGTCCGGCACTCTGCACCACATCCTGCAACGCATTCGTCAACTCCGTGCCGCTCGGCCGACCACGGCGCTGGTGACCGGCTACTGGAACGTCTTCGAGGACGGCCAGGTCGCCCGGCAGACGTTCAGCACGGACGGCATTGCGGCGACCGTCGAACTGACTCGGCGGGTGAACACGGTGATCGAGACCACCGCCCTAGCCGAAGGCGCGACCCCGGTCGATCTGGCCGGCCCGTTCCAGCGGGAGGGCGCCGATGTCACCGGCCTGCTCGCTGCTGACGGCGATCACCCGAACGGCTCCGGACATCAACTCATCGCCGAGGTTCTGCTGGCGGCCGGGTTGCCCAGGATGAGGCCGTGATCATGACGCGTCCCGAGCGCTTGCCCGCCGGTGCCCCACCGTTGCCGAGGCCGGCATGAGGGCGTTGCTGGCCGCGGTCAGGCGCCCCGGGGTCCGTGGCCGGTCGACCGCCGCGGCTGTGGTGGTGGTTGCCGTGGCCCTCGCGATCGGCGCCGGGGTCCTGGTGCTGCTGTTGCAGCGGGCGTTGATCACGAGCGTCTCCGACGCGGCCGACGCCCAGGCCTTCGAGATCGCCAGCCAGGTCCAGGAAGAGGGACGCACCGGGCTGACCCAGGACCTGCTGGAGAACGCCAGGCCGAGCCAGCTCATCCAGGTCCTCGAACCGGACGGCGACGTGGTGGCGAGTTCTTCGAGGAAGGCAGCCGGGCGGGCACTCACCACGCTCCGGCCGGCGGCGGGTCAGGAATTGCGGAGCCAGGTCGGCGAGATGCCGCTGCTCGACGACGACCACGCCTATCTGATCGTCGCCCGGGGTGCTCGGCACGAGGAGACGCTGTACACGGTCGTCGTCGCCTCCTCCATCGAGGCGCAGCGCGAGACCGTCAGTACGGTCGCCGAGTACCTGCTGATCGGCTATCCGCTGCTGTTGCTGCTGGTCGGCGCGGCGACCTGGGTGCTGGTCGGCCGGGCGCTCCGGCCGGTCGAGCGGATCAGGGCGCGGGTGCACGGCATCGGCGCCGATCAGCTGTCCGAACGGGTGCCGGTGCCGCCGACGCAGGACGAGATCGCGCGCCTTGCCGTGACGATGAACGAGATGCTCGATCGGCTGCAGACCGGTCAGGAGACCCAGCGGCGTTTCGTCGCGGACGCGAGCCACGAGTTGCGGTCGCCGATCGCCACGCTGATGGCCGCCCTCGATGTGGTCGTCGCGGACGACAGCGGGCAGGCGTGGCAGGACCTGCAGTTGGTGATGGGTGCCGAGACCGAGCGGATGCGTCGCCTCGTCGAGGACCTGTTGCTGTTGGCCAAGGCCGACGACGAAGGTCTGCGGATGCGGCGTACGGACGTCGATCTGGACGACCTGGTGGAGGCCGAGGTCCGGCGGCTGCGGAGTGCCTCCGGGCCGGAGGTGCGGCAGGAGGTCAGCGCGGTACGGGTGTCCGGTGATCCGGACAAGCTCAGCCAGGTGATCCGCAACCTCGCCGACAACGCCGCGCGGGCCGCCAGTGGAGTCGTCCGCTTCTCGCTCTCCGCCGAGGACGGGCAGGCGATCCTGACAGTCGAGGACGACGGTGCCGGCATCCCTGCGGCGGAGCGGTTCAGGGTGTTCGAACGGTTCGTCCGGCTCGACGCCAGCCGGGACCGCGGCAGCGGTGGTTCAGGGCTGGGCCTGTCGATCGTCCAGGAGGTCGTCCGCGGCCACGGAGGTTCGGTCCGGATCACCGATTCGCCCCTGGGCGGCGCCGGCTTCGTCGTCACGCTGCCGATGGCAGGACGCTAGGCCACCCGGTGGAGTGGATGGGCTCCGGCCTGGCCGCCACCGCCGACGCCGAGCTGCTGGCAGAGCCACGGGAAGATGTAGGAGAAGGCTTCCTGGGCGAACTGCCAGTTGTGGGTACCGGGCAGGATCGTCACCTGCGAGACGATGCCGTGCTTCTTTCCGGCGCTGACCAGTTGGTAGGCCTCTTTGGTGTGTAGCTTCTCGTCGCTGCCGTCCAGGAATCGTCCGGTCAGGGCCGGGTAGCGGCCGTGTCGGGCGATCACCGTCAGTGGATCGTGCGCGGCGTACGCCGCCGCGGATCCACCGAACAGGTTGGCGATGGTCTGCGCCTTGTCGCCGGTGTTCGGGAAGAGGTCACCGGAGATGTCGACGAAGTGCCCGAAGGTGTTCGGGTGCTCGGTGGTCAGGCCGATGGCACAGGTGCCGCCCATCGAGAACCCGGCCACCGCCCACGACCGTGGGTTCCTCGACGCCCCGAAGGTGTTGCTGATGTACGCCGGAACATCGCGGAACAGGTGGTCCTCGGCCTGCCCGTGCGGCCCGTTGACGCACTCGGTGTCGTTGCTGAACACCGCGGTGGCATCGACGAACACCAGGATCGGCGCGAGGCCGTGATGGCCGGCGGCGTAGGCCTGGGCGGTCTTGACCGCGTCGCCGATCCGGACCCAGTTCTCCGGCTTCGAATGCTCGGCACCGATCATCTCGACCGCAGGCAGGACCGGGTGGTGCGGGCCACGGAACCACACCGGCGGGAGATAGACGAGTTCCTGGCGGTGGGTGAACCCGCTCGGCACCGCGGGAATGGTGACCACGACCAGCTCGCCCGAACGAGCACCGGCCGGGTCCGACCGGCCGTTGACCTGCGCCAGCGAGACCTGGCCGGGAACCTTCTGTCCCTGCAGACCGGCGACGGCGTCATTGACCGTGGGGAAGTAGCCGACGAACTGATTGACTCCGTTGGCACCGACGACGGCGGCCAGCACGGCCGCCACCAAGGCGGTCAGCTTCCGCTGCCAGCGGGCGCTGGACCAGCCGACCGCCAGGACGAGGAGCGCACCGAAAGCAACGCTGAGCCAGATCCAGATCTTCAGCGGGAGTGGATCGGTGATCCCGAGCGCCGGCGAGATCACCCAGGCGGCCAGAATCCCGAACAGCACGGTGGCAGCAGCGATGACGGGCACCCGCCGGGTGCGCCAGCGGAAGTCTCGCCAGCCGACGGCCAGGATCAGGGCGAGACCCGCAGCGAACTGCAGAGTCAGCGGAAGCCACCCGGTCAAGAGCGACACCTCGACAACCATCCATGCCTCCATCGCATCCCAGGATCGCCACCAGGCGGGGACTGTTTCGCCGTTCGCTCAACGGATGACGCGCCCACCAGGTTCCGGCGCCGGACGGGTCAGATAGCCGATGGTGCCGATAATGGTGAGCCAGGTCATAGCGATCAGCCAGCCGGCCAGTACGTCGGTCGCCCAGTGGTAGCCGAGATAGAGCCGGCTCAGCCCGATGCCCAGGCTGACCAGAACTGCGCCCGCGATCACGGCCGCACGAGCGAGCCGCGCGCGGAGTACGGCGACCAGCAGGGCTGCGACGGTGCCGAAGAAGACCGCCGAGTTCAGCGTGTGACCCGAGGGGAAGGCGAAGCCGTTGTCCACCGGCCCCAGCACATAGGCGGTCCCGGGTCGATGCCTGGCGACCAGCAGTTTGAGGCCGTAGGTGAGCGCCGCCGAGCCGGCCATTGCCACCAGCAACAATCCGGGCGCGCGGTACGACCGGGTCCGGCGCCAGAACAGGAACGCCGCCAGCACGGTGAGCAGGCACAGCACGGGGACGTCACCGATGAAGGTCAAGGCGCGGGCCACGTCGGTCAACGGTGTGGATCGGAGCCTGAGAACGTCGGTCGTCAGCCGCGGATCGAACGCCGCCAGCCCGTTCGCCTCGTTCGCGCTGTCGGCCAGCGCGCCCACGCCGATGGTGCCGGCCACCGCCACGGCCACGCCCGCCACCGGTACGGCGTACCGCAGGCGCGGGGTGGTCCGTTCGTTCAGCAGGGTCATCTCAGCCGCCGTCGGTCGCCAGCCGGTAGCCCATGCCCCGGACGGTCTCGATCGCGTGACGGCCGAACGGTGCGTCGAGTTTCAGCCGCAGGTAGCGGATGTAGACCTCGACCACGTTCGGGTCGCCGTCGAAGGCCGGGTCCCAGACACTCTCCAGGATCTCCATCTTGGTCACGGTGTCGCCGCGGTGCCGCATCAGGAACTCCAGCAGCCCGTATTCGCGCGGTGTCAGCATCACTTCCCGACCGGCTCGCTCGACCCGCTTGCGAGCCGGATCGAGGGTCAGGTCACCAGCCACCAGTACGACGGGGCGCTCGGGTCCACCGCGCCGGATCAGGGCCCGCAACCGGGCCACCAGGACGAGGAAGCTGAACGGCTTGGTCAGGTAGTCGTCCGCGCCGAGGTCGAACGCGTCCGTCTGGTCGTACTCACCGTCCTTGGCCGTCAGCATCAGGACCGGCGTCCAGACGCCCTTGCTGCGCAGCTCCTCGAGCACCTTGTAGCCGTTCAGCTTGGGCAACATGATGTCGAGCACGATCACATCGAAGCTGCTCTCGCTGGCGGCCCAGATCGCGTCCTCGCCGTCGTGCACGAGTTCCACCACGAATCCGGCGTCGGTGAGGCCACGGCGGACCGTGTCGGCCAGCCGCACCTCGTCCTCCACCATCAACACCCGCACCTGACCAGTGTGCCGTCGTCTCGCTGAGAATCCGCTGAGTACGGGCCGGCACGGCGTGGATCAGCCGTACTGCGGCCGGTCAGCGGCGGGCGCGCAGAGTGGCGAAGAGGTCGTCCGTCGGGGTGGTTCGGCCGTGCTCGACGAACCATTCCCGGCCAAGAACCCGGCGGAACAGGGGAGCAGGCAGTTTGAGCAGAAGGGACAGGGTTCTCGCGCCTTCGTCCGCGCTGGCCTGGCTCGCGTGCGCCCGCATCGCCGCGCGCTTCGCATCGGCGTACCGGCGGACGTCGATGCGGTGGGTGATCTCGTCGGTCGCGGCGTAGGCGGCGTCGTAGTCCGACGTACGGACCTCTGGCAGAATGCCCGGTAGTAGCTCGACCAGCCGGATCAACGGCCGGATCGTCGCCCGGTCGATCGTTGCCTCCAGCACCAAAGGTGTACCGGCCAGCCGTGCGGCGGCCAGGCCGGCTGTGTGGACCTGCCGGTGGTCAGGATGGCCGTACCCGCCGGCCGCGTCGTAGATCGTCAGTGCGTCGGCGCGTTCCTCCCGCAGGACTGCGGCCAGTGGTGCTGCCACGACGTCCACCGGCAGCCGGCTGAAGGAGTTCGCCGAGGGCTCCTCCGAGCGGGACCACCCGGAGTCGGGAAAGCCGAACCGCACCACCCGGGCACAGCCGAGGGCGGCGGCTGAGCGGTCCAGTTCGTCGCGGCGACGCTCGGCCAGCCGGCCGTCGGCGCGGTACCGCCCGGCAGCGAGGCCTGCTTCGCCGTCGGTCGCCACTGCGAGGACCACCCGGTGACCCTCCGCCGCGGCACGAGCCAGCGTGCCGCCGGTCAGCAACACCTCGTCGTCGGGGTGCGCGTGGAACGACACCAAGCTGTAGGGCACCTGCCGAGGATCGCACGAAGAGCCGATCCGTCCCATCGGCTCTCAGCGATCTCTCAGTGGCTGCCTTCCACGATGGGCGCACAGGTCGTCCTTCCAGCAGGCCGGCCCTGACCGAGAAGGCGGCATGACGAAGTCAGCCAGAGCCCGGCGAGTGACCATCTCGCTCTTCGCCGCGGCGGCGGCGGTGGCCCTTCTCGTGCTGCTGCCCGGCACCGTCGGAACCACGTGGCAGCTGGTCGGCGGATCGCTCACCCAGGTCTCGCTGCCGGAACTCGCGCTGCTGGGCGTGGTCTGGATGGCGGGGTTGTGTTCGCACTCGTACGTCCTGGCCGCCTCACTGCCCGGCCTGACCAAGCGGCGCGGCCTGACCCTGAATCTGAGCGGCAGCGCGGTGTCGAACGTGTTGCCGCTCGGCGGCGCGGTCGGAACCGGGCTGAACTTCGCGATGACCCGCCGCTGGGGATTCAGCGCGGGCGCCTTCGCCGGGTTCCTGGCGGTGACGACCTTGGTGAACGTGCTGGCCAAGCTCGGGGTCGTCGCCGTCGCCTTGGCGCTCAGCCCGGTCCTCGGCAGTACGGCGGCGCTGCCGGCCGGACGCACAGGCCTGCTCCTGCTGCCTGTGCTGGCTGTCCTCGGCCTCGTCGGCTGGGTTCTCGGCAGGGCACCCGTCGCCGGGCGTGCGGGGCGCGGGCTGGACCGGGTGGTCGGGATGTTCCGGTCCAGCTCTTCGCTCGAGTCGTCCCTGCCCGAACTGAGGTCGGCGATCCTGGGCGTGGTCCGGCGCGGCTGGCGTCCGCTGAGCCTCGGCATGCTCGCCTACCTCTTCCTCCAGGCCGCCTTGCTGTGGCTCTGCTTCCAGGTCGTCGGAGCCTCGCTCGGGCTCCCACTGCTGATCACCGGGCTGGCGGTCGAACGACTGCTCACGCTCGTCCCGATCACGCCGGGAGGTGCCGGTGTCGTCGAGGTCGGCACCATCGCGGCGCTGGTGGCGCTCGGCGGTGACCCACCCCTCGTCACCGCCGGGCTGCTGCTGTTCCGAGGTTTCACCTACCTGCTCGAGATTCCGGTCGGCGGTACCACCCTGGCGATCTGGCTGGTGTGGAACCGTCGGCGGCCGGTCGCCGCATGAGGATCGCCCTGGTCAGCGACTGCTACCTGCCCCGCCTCGGCGGTATCGAGCTGCACGTCCACGACCTGGCGGCGCAGCTGCGGCTGGCCGGGAACTCCGTTGCGGTCTTCACCGTCACCGATTCGACCGGTCCGGACCAGGGCCCGGTACTGCGCCTGCCGGCGGTCGGCGGCATTCCATTGCCTGAGGCAATCAATGCGCTGCGCCGATCGCTCGGTTCGGGAATGTACGACGTCGTGCACGCGCACACGTCGTTCTTCTCCCCGCTGGCCTGGAGCGCGGCGCGGATCGCCGCGGCCGCCGGCGTACCGACGATCCTCACCCTGCACTCGCTGCCGGCGGCCGGGGGAGTCCTGGCTCCCCGGTTGCTGGCCGGACTCGACGCAAGGCTCGGGCCGCGCATCGTCTGGACGGCCGTCAGCGAAGTCGTCGCCGACTCGCTCCGGCAGGCCCTGCCGGGGCGCTCGGTCGAGATCCTCCACAACGGCATCGACCCGGCCCCGTGGCGACAGCCGCGGCACGCCGGCGGCCCGCCGACTTTGGTCAGCACGATGCGGCTGGTACGCCGCAAGCGGCCCTTCGCGCTGCTCCGGATCCTCGAGGCCGTGCGGTCGGAGTCACCGGCGAATCTCCGGGCCGTGATCGTCGGCGACGGTCCGAACGCCCCCGCGCTGGCCCGGGCGGTCGAGCGACGGGGGATGACCGATTGGGTGGAGTTGCCCGGCCGCCTGCGGCGAGCGGAGATCCAGCGGCTCTACGCGAAGACGGACGTCTTCCTCGCGCCGGCCAGGCTGGAGTCGTTCGGCGTGGCCGCGCTGGAGGCACGCTGCGCCGGTCTCGCGGTGGTGGCGATGGGTTCGGGTGGCGTCGGCGAGTTCATCCGCCCGGGCGTCGAAGGTTTCTTGGTCGACTCCGACGAACAGATGGCCCAGGTCACCGCAGCTCTGCTGACCGACCCGGTGCGGCTTCACCGCATGCAGAACCACAACCGGCGTACGGCGTCCGGCATGGCCTGGCCGAACGTGATCGGCAGGCACCTGCACGTGTACGGGCGAGTTGCCCCTCAGCCTGCTCTCAGTGCTCCAGTTCTAGCGTCGAACTCCACGGCCTACGAGAACCTGCAACCGACGGAGCCCACCCGATGAACGTGCTCGATCCGGACGAACGCCGGGTGACTGTTTCCGGGTGGGGGCGGACCACCCACCGGCAGTGTCTGGTACGGCGGCCGTTGTCGGAGGAGGACGTCGTCCGGGCGGTCCGGCAGGCGCCGCGGTTGACGGTTCGTGGGGCCGGCCTGAGTTACGGAGACGCGGCACTGCCTGAGCGCGGGACCTTGCTGGACATGACCGCACGACGCAAGGTGCTGTCATTTGACGAGACGACCGGGATCATCGTGGTCGAGTCCGGAGTGACATTGGCCGACATCGTCCGGGAGGCCATGCCGAAGGGCTGGTTCCCACCGGTCCTCCCCGGTACCGCGGGGGTCACGGTCGGCGGAGCGATCGCCTGCGACGTCCATGGCAAGAACCATCCAGGCAGTGGTTCCTTCGGACTCCACGTGGTGTGGCTGTCGTTGCTGCGGTCCGACGGCGCGGTTGCCCACCTGTCGCCCGGCGAGGACGCCGACGGCTTCTGGGCAACGGTCGGTGGCATGGGCCTGACCGGCGTGATCCTTCGGGCCGCGATCCAGTTGCAGCGCACACAGACCGGCTGGGCCGTCCGGCGACGTACCCGGACCCACTCGTGGGACGAGACGGTCGAGCTGATGATTGCCTTGCAGGCAAGGCAGGAACTCGATCCCGACCTGCACGTGGTCGCCTGGCTGGACACCCAGGCGTCCGGTCGACGGTTGGGCCGGGGGATCGTCGACGAGTCCCGCCCGGCGCTGATCACCGACCTTCCGCCGACGGTCGACCTGATGCCGAAGCCGGCCGGCGGCGTCGGTCGCCGGGTGGCCAGATCGTTGCCCGGACCAGGTGTCATGTTCGGTGCTTCCATCGCCGCGGCGACCTCGACGCGGTGGCACCTGACGAAGTCCGAGGAGAAGCGGATCCTGCCGCTGACGACCGCCTTGTGCCCACTCGACCAGGTCCGGTCGTGGCCGGCGGCCTTCGGCCGGAAGGGGTTGGTCCAGTACCAACTCGTCGTACCGGCGGGTGCGGCACCCACCTTGTTCCAGGTACTCGCGACCTTGATCGGGCGACGGATGGTGCCGGCCCTGACCACACTGAAGAACCTGGGGTACGGCACGGCCGGACCGTTGTCGTTCCCGATCCCGGGGATGACGCTGGCGGTCGACCTGCCGGCCAGGTGGCTTCAGAACGGCACCAGCCTGCGAGCCGTGGACGCGATCGTTGCCGATGCCGGCGGCCGGGTCTACCTGGCCAAGGACTCGGTCGCCGACCCAGAGCTGATCCCGCGGATGTACCCGCGGCTCGAGGCCTGGCGCCGAACCCGGACCAGACTCGACCCCGACCACCGCCTGAACTCGGCCTTGGCCCAGCGACTGCGGCTGCTGACGTGAATCCGGACCTCGGTACCGCCCTGTTGGTCGGAGGTTCGTCGCAGCTCGGCTTCGCGGTGCTGACGGAGTTGCTCGGACCGTCACCGCGCCGGGTGGTGCTGGCCGGCCGGCCGAGCGAAGGACTCTGGCGCCATGCCGATCAGCTGCGCGACGCGGGGTACCAGGTGTCGACCGCGCAGTACGACGCATCGCACGAGGCCGCCGGGACCGACGGGCTGCTCGAACATCTCACCGCCGACCACCAACTCGGACTGGTCGTGATCGCGGTCGGCGCGTTGTCGGCGGACTCGTTCGCCGATGCGCTGGTGGTGAACGGCCTCGCGGTCGCGGTGCTCGTACAGACACTGATCGGGCGGATGAGTGATGCGGGCTCAGGGCAACTGGTGCTGCTCTCGTCCGCCGCGGCCGCCCGGCCGAGACGGTCCGTCATGGCCTACTCGCTCGGCAAGCAGTTGGCGGACTCGACAGCCTTGCTGCTGGCCCCACAGGCGGCGGCCGCCGGCGTACGGGTTCTGGTGGTCCGGCCCGGCTTCGTCGCGACGAGGATGACCGAGGGGCTGGACCGGCCGCCGCTGTGGACCACCCCGGCGAAGGTCGCGAGTCAGGTCGCTCGCGCGATCGCCGGGCATCGCGTCGTGGTCTGGGTGCCGCGATCGATGGCTCTGGTGGTCCGGGTACTGCGGTGGCTGCCGAGTGCGCTGATTCCGGCCGGCCTGCGCTGACCGGGGTTCTCTCCGGATCCTCTCAGCGATGGATCGTTCTACTGGAAAGCATGAAGCAATCCCTCAGGACCCCGTTGCGCAAGCAGCGCCGGCGACGCCGGTTGCGGTGGATCGCGCTCATCATCTGCCTGCTGCTGGTCGTACCGATGGTGTCCTATGTCCGGGCCCTGCTGTACCCGGGCAACGCGAGCTTCTCCGTCCGGTCGGTCGAGTGGGTGCGCGACCATGGTGGCGGGAAGCTCATCGACACGATCGAGACCTGGAAGTACTCCCACCAGGCACCGCCGACGGCCGGACCACCCCAGGACGTCACCGCCGCGGCTCCTGGACCCGCGACCGCGAAGAACTCGGCCAGGTTGCCGAAGGTGACTCCGCCGAGCGGGTTGCCACCGATCTCCCACGAAGCGACCTGGGCTTCGGCCAGGCGGGACTCGAAGGGCCGCACGCTGCTGTGGACGACCTGGTTCCGGCCGGACCCGGCGCATCAGCCGGTGACCGTGGCGGCGGCCCTGGTTCCCCGCGGGGTGGACAGCCTGCACCTGATGCCTGGCACCCGGGAGCCGGTGGTCGGAATGGCTTCGCCCGTCGGCTACTCGGTGCCGGCCGGTGCCTATCCCGGGTTGGTGGCGGTCTTCAACTCGGGCTTCAAGATGAAGGACGCCCACGGCGGCTGGTGGACCACCTGGTCAGCTGCCGTCCCGTTGGTCGACGGGCGTGCCTCGCTGGTCATCTCGCGCGACGGCTCGGCCCGGATCGGCGCCTGGAACTCGACCGTGCGGATGACGCCGGACGTAGTCGCGGTGCGGCAGAACCTGGACCTTGTCATCACCGGCGGGGTCATCGCGAACGGCCTGGCGGACAACGCGAGTGGCCGGTGGGGGAGTTCTCGCAGCCAGTTCCAGTACACCTGGCGATCGGGGCTGGGAACCGATGCCCGAGGCGACCTGATCTATGTGGCCGGGAACCGGCTGACGCTCGCCACGCTGGCGGCCGCGATGCACGACGCCGGCATCCGGGACGGCATGGAGCTGGACATCCACTCGGCCATGGTCAGCTTCGACATCGAGCAACCCAGGTCCTCCGGCGTGGTCACCGGCCGGCGGCTGCTGGCTTCGATGGCCTCCGGCGCCGACCGCTATCTGCGCACCGATCAGCGGGACTTCTTCTATGTCGTGGCCCGATGACCGCTCTCCGTGACGCGCCGGTCATCGCCCGCCCAGCCAGGCTGCGGTCCTTCGTCCAGCTGAGCCGCCCACAGCAATGGCACAAGAGCCTGATGCTGTTCGCCGCGCCGTTCGCGGCCGGCGTGATCGATCAGCGCTGGGCCCTGATCCGGGTCTGCTGGGCAGCTGCCGCCTTCACCCTGCTGTCCGTGGCCGTCTACGCCACCAACGACGTCCAGGATGCGCCCGACGATCGCCGCCACCCCCGGAAACAGAACCGCCCGGTCGCTGCCGGCACGATCAGTCCCCGGCTTGCCCTCGGCTGGGCCGCCTCGACCGCCGTCGCAGGAGTTGTGGCCATGGTGCCGCTGGGTTGGCCGGTGGTGATCCTCGGCGTCGCCTATCTCGGCTCACAGCTGCTGTACGTCTTCGGTCTGAAGCATGTCGCGGTCGTGGATGTGGTCGTCGTGGCCACGGGATTCGTACTGCGTGCGGCGGCCGGTGCCGCCGCCGTTCGGGTGCCGGTCTCCAACTGGTTCCTGCTGGTCTCGCTCTTCGGCGCGTTGTTCCTCGTCGCGGGAAAGCGGCGGGCTGAGCGATCCGCTCCATCGAGCAACGGGCAGACCAGGCCGGTGCTGGCGGCGTACTCGGCGGCCTGGCTCGATCAACTGCTGACCGTGGCTCTGCTGGGCGCCTCCATGTCCTACGGCCTGTGGGCCTTCCAGTACCTCGGCACCGACGTCTACCACCAACTGCTCGCCCTCTCGTTCCTGCCCTTCCTCACCGGCCTCCTCCGCTACGGCCTGCTGGTGTCGACCGGCTCCGGTGAACTCCCCGAACACGAACTCTTCCGCGACCGCGTCCTGCTGACCGCCGGGGTTCTGTGGTCCCTCCTGGTCGCAGCGGGCCTCTACCTGGCCTGATCTCAGCGACTTCTCAGCTGTTCGGGGCTACCGTCAGGAGATCTCGAGGGGGGCTTATGGGTTTGCCAGATCTGATTCGCGGCGGGGTCGTCGCCGCGCTGATCGCAACGGCGGTCGCCTGCGGGGCGCACGCGGCCACGCAGGGATCGTCATCACCGTCACCGTCACCGTCACCGTCGCCGTCGGCGCCGAAGAGCGAGACGGTCAGCAAGAACGACAAATGTCCGCCGGCCGCGCCCGGTCAGGCGGCGGCGCCGCCGATCAATCCGGCCAAGATCACCAAACTCCTGGTGGTGGTGCTGGAGAACAAGAACGCCTGCGCGACCGTCAAGGGCATGCCGTACCTCGCCGGGTTGGCGGACAAGTACGCGACGGCCGCCCGGTACTACGCGATGGCGCATCCCTCGTTGCCGAACTACCTCACCCTGGCCGGCGGCTCGACTTTCGGCATCCGCGACGACCGGTCGCCGGCGGCCCACAAGCTGCCGGGCCAGTCGGTCTTCGGCCAGGTCCTCGCGGCCGGCGAGATCGCGAAGACCTACGCCGAGGACATGAAGTCGAACTGCCAGCTCGAGCAGGGCAAGCACGACACGTACGCCGTACGCCACAACCCGTGGCTCTACTTCGTCTCGGACGCCGAGCGGCAGGCCTGCCAGCAGTACGACGTACCGGCCGGAACTCCGGAAGCGGGGGCATTCCACGACGACGTCGCGAACGGCACCCTGCCGACGTTCGGTTTCCTGGCGCCGAACCTGTGCGACGACGCCCACGACTGCCCACTCGGCTCGGCCAACACGTGGATGAAGACCTGGTTCGAACCTTTGCTGGCCGGCCCGGACTTCACCTCCGGCCACCTGCTGGTCTTGATCACCTTCGACGAGGACGACAAGCACGCCGGCAACCGGGTCCTGATGGTCGCCGTCCACCCCTCCCTGCACCACCTGGTCGTCGACACCCGCCTCGACCACACCGCCACCAGCAAGGCCGTCTCCACCCTCGTCTCCGCCCCTCCTCTCCGCGAGGCCGCCAACGCCCCCGACCTCTACACCACCCTCGGCCTGACCCACTGACCAGCTGCGCCGAAGGTGATGAGAGGAGCGGGCTACAACGGGGTCAGGCGGTGATGATGGCTGGGTCCGTGATGCCGGGACGGCCGGTCTCTACGTGGCCGGCGAAGCGGCGCAGGAAGCTGTTGTCGCCGGCAACGACCACGGACACGTCGTACCAGCGGCTGGAGTAGCCGAGGTCGACCTTGTACGACGTCGTGGCGCCCGCGCGGACCTTCAGGACCTTCGTGCGGCCGTCGTAGGCGTTCGTGATGGTGAAGGTGACCTGGCTGCTGCCACTGTTGGTGAGAGTCAGGTCGAGGTTGCCGTCGGCACCGTTGTGGCGCGCCTTCACCTCCGGACCCGCGAGGGGCTTGCCCTTGAAGGTGCGCAGGAAGCCGTTCGGGCCGAACACGGTGAGGTCGGTGACACCGTTGGAGTAGGCGGTGTTCCAGGAGTCGGTCAGCGTCTTGCCCGCCTCGGTCGTGTAGGTCCACGGCCCGTCCGTGCGGTTGGCCGAGGTGACCAGGAACTGCGCGCCCGCCTTGGTCCCCGAGGCGAAGGTCAGCGTGAACTTGCCGGTGCTCGGCACCGCCGTACCGTCCACACTCGGTGCGTAAGGCAACGGCCTGGTACGGCGACGGCCGCGCTCCTGCACCGGCAGCTTGCCGACCGCCGGTGGCGTCGGCACGTAGTCCGGGTGCCGGTCGTGGTCCGGCGGCTGGTACGCCGAGGTGTCCGGCAACCGGCCGACCGTCGTGGATGAGCCGCTGAAGTCGAACGCCGAGGTGAGGTCGCCGCAGATCGCCCGCCGCCAGGGGGAGATGTTCGGCTCGTGCACCCCGAACCGGCGCTCCATGAACCGGATGATCGAGGTGTGGTCGAGGGTCTCGGAGCAGACGAAACCACCGGTGCTCCACGGCGACAGCACGAGCATGGGGACGCGCTGACCGAGACCGTACGGACCGGCGGCGTACTTCGAACTCCCGGGGAACAGGTCAGGCTGCACATTGACCGTCGACAGGCCCTGGTTCGCCGAGCCGGGAGGGAACGGCGGGACCACGTGGTCGAAGAAGCCGTCGTTCTCGTCGTAGGTGACGAAGAGCGCGGTCTTGCTCCACGTGTCCGGGTCGGACGTCAGTGCGTCGAGGACCTGGGAGATGTACCAGGCGCCGTAGTTCACCGGCCAGTTCGGGTGCTCGGTGAACGCTTCCGGCGCGGCGATCCAGGAGATCTTCGGCAGCGTGCCTGCCTTCACGTCGGCGCGCAACTGGTCGAACAGGCCGTCGCCGGCTTTCGCGTTCGTACCTGTGCGGGCCTTGTCGTAGAGCGGGTTCCCGGGTGCCGCGTTGCGGTAGTTGTTGAAGTAGAGCAGCGAGTTGTCGCCGTAGTTGCCGCGGTACGCGTCGTCGATCCAGCCCCAGCTGCCGGCGGCGTCGAGTCCGTCACCGATGTCCTGGTAGATCTTCCAGGACACGCCTGCCTGCTCGAGCCGTTCGGGGTACGTCGTCCAGCCGTAGCCGGCCTCGTCGTTGCCGAGGACCGGGCCGCCGCCGGTGCCGTCGTTACCGGTGTAGCCGGTCCACAGGTAGTACCGGTTCGGGTCGGTCGAGCCGATGAACGAGCAGTGGTAGGAGTCGCAGATGGTGAACTTGTCGGCCAGCGCGTAACGGAACGGGATGTCCTCGCGGGTCAGATAGGCCATCGTCGTGGACGTCTTGGCCGGCACCCACTGGTCGTACTTGCCGTTGTTGAACGCGCGATGCCCGTCCGGCCAGCTGTGCGCGAGATCCTGGATGAACTGCAGGCCGAGGTTGTCGGCGTCCGGGCGGAACGGCAGGACTTCCTCGCCACCGCTGGTCTGGTGGAAGACGGACCTGCCGCTCGGCAACGTGACCGGCCGCGGGTCGCCGTACCCACGAACCCCGTTGAGGGTGCCGAAGTAGTGGTCGAACGAGCGGTTCTCCTGCATCAGGACGACGATGTGCTCGACGTCGGTGATGTCGCCGTTGAGCCGGTGCGGCGGGATCGCGGCGGCCTGCTCGATGCTGTTCGACATCGCGGCGAGCGCGGCGCTGCCGCCGGCCAACTGGAGGAATCTCCGGCGGTTCAGTTCTGGCATGACTGATCTCCTCGTGGGCGGGACGGTCGGAGTGTTCAGTGCGCACGCTGCTTCCCTGGCACGCTCACCCGAACAGCCGACGGACGTCAGGTGAACTGCTTCCAGCGCGCCTTCGGGACCTTAACGCGCACGAGTGCTCCGAACAAGAAGAAACACGCAATTTGCTGCACGCCCGCCTCCGGCCGGCCCGGGTCCTGCTGACTGGTGACCTTCGCCCCTTTGACGCCGCGTGACGGAGCGAAAGGGTTGAAGTGTGCCGACCGGGTCGGCAGTTGCCGCTTGTTCTCGGCCGGCCCGTGCGACCGGTCCTGAAGGAGCGGGTGAGAAGGGGGTTTGCCATGGCTGCCTGGACGACGCTGGCGCTCCAACGCGTCAAGCTCTTGGACGACAAGGTGTTGCGGCTGAAAGGCGATGCGACCGATCAGAAGGCGATCCGGTCCCTCGGTGCGTTGCACGACGAACTCGTCCGCGCCCGGCTGGAGCACCATCTCGACGGTGCCCACGAAAGCGTCCTGAGTCGGCTCACCGGTAACGCGGTGAATGCCGCATGGGCGGATCTGCACCGGATCGAGGAACGGATCGACGAGTACGAGGACAGCCGCCGGCTGCTGACCGAAGCTCGCGACCACGTCCGCACGGACCTGACCAGCGACAGAGCCACCAAGGTGGACGCGGAGCTGGCCGAACTCCTGACAGCGGCTGACCAGCAGACCCGGCTCGACGCGGCGCAGCGGGCGATCCGGGAGGCCCACGACGCGGCCGAGACCAGGCATCTGTCCGAGCACAACCAGCAGCTGGGCATTCTCGGTATCTGCATCGGGCTGTTCTCGACGGCCGTGGTGGTGCTCGCCGTCCAGGTGCTCGTCGGTGATCGTCTCCGGATCCTGCCGCAGCCCGCGACCGCGACGAATCTGCCGCCGGCCGCGCTGCTCGGACTGGTGATGTTCTTCGGCATGGTCGGTGGGGCCGTGAGCGCGCTGCTGTCGCTCTACATCTCGAGCAAGCAGTACACCAACACGAAGTGGTTCGATCCCCGGCCGGCACTCACCGTGGTGAAGGTCGCGCTCGGACTGTGGACCGCGGTGGTCGGCATCCTCGCGGTTGCCTCCGGGGTCCTGGTGGGGGTCTACAGTTCGACGGCGTCGGCCCTGTTCCTGGCCTTCTTGTTCGGCTACGGACAACAGGCCGTGACGACTTTCATCGACAAGCGGGTCGCGGATCTCGCCACCGCCAAGAAGGACTGATTCAGGGCAGGCGGACAGAGTTCCTCGTCCCCGGCAAGACCCGGGGACGAGGAAGGTGGCTACTTGGCGATGCTGAGGCAGGTGGCGGTGGAGGTCTTGGTCGGGTCGCTTTCCGAGGTGGCGGTCAGGGTGATGCGGCCGACGGGGGCTGCGGTGGAGGTGTGGAGAGCCTGGACCGGGACGCGGATGGTCTGGCCTGTCTTGGCGGTCGCGAGGGCGTTCGGGAGGTTGACCGACCAGCCGCGGCCGGCTGCCTTGGCGGACAGGCGGTAGACGTCGGCGTTGAGGTAGCTGCTGACGTCCTCCGGATGCTGACCGGCCGGTGCCGCGGCCTTGCCCGTGTTGGTGAGCGGGAAGGTGCAGGTGGCCACGCCCTGAGCCGGTACGCCGACCGTCGGCAGCACCCGTACGCCGCGCCACGCGGGCCCGGCTCCGTCGAGCGACTTGATCGCCACCGTGTACGAGAGGACGCCCGAGCCGTCGCGGTGCACGTTGGTGATGTAGAAGTGCAGCCGGTTGGCCGCGTCGACGTACTCGTACTCGCTGCCCGAGTTCGTCCCCGCGTGGAACAGTGCGTCCGAGAGCTGGCGGTAGTCGCCGATCGTGATCGGGACCTTGGTGCCGTCGGGGAGCACGTAGTCGGTCATCCCGATGTTCTGCGGGTTGGCGTCGATCACCCACTCGAACGGAGCGGCGTCGACATCCTTCGTCTTCGCCAGCAGCACTCCCGAGTCCGGGGTGAAGGAGTCGGTACCGACCCGGTCGACCACTTCGACGGTGTAGTTGTTGTAGCCACGGCCGTCGCACATCGGATCGGTCTTCACCTCACACGCCGGCGCCAGATCGCCGCCACCCAGTTGGATGTTGATGCCGGACAACCCGGTCGCACCGGGCTCGATCTCGCGGGCGGTGACATCGGCGACGACCACGCCGGACTGCGCCAGCGCCTCGCGGTTCAGCCGGAGGACGTTCTTCTCGTCGACCATGCCGAGTTTGATCTTGTTGCGCAGCATGTGTTGCGCGCCCATCGACGAGCCGCCTGTGGCCGGGATCATCCACCGGCTGTGTGGGCCGCCCGGTCCGTTGAACGTTCCGCGGCTGAGCATCTCCCACGGACCGGAGTAGTCGCGCTGCGCCGGTACGCCGAACGGGTTGTTGTAGTTGTCCCCGATCCCCAGCACGTGGCTCAGCTCGTGGGCGTACGTCGACATGCCGGAGCTCTCCGCCTGCGTGGTCGAGCCGCCACCCGCATTCGGCCACAGCGACGCACCGGAGGCCCACGAGGTCCATTCGACGTACCGGGTCTTCGACCAGTTCGGCAGGGCCGGGTCCGGTGGTCCGAAGTCGTCGGTGACGTCCTCCTTGGTCGGGAACTTGATCGGCCCGAACTCCTGCCAGGTGGACGACTCGTCCTGGCCGGCGCCGAGGAAGTAGACGAAGTCGAAGCCGGCCGGAACCTCGGCGCCGACGTCGGCGACCCACGCCGCGCGCGCGTCCGTGCGGATGTTCCGGTTGCAGGTGTCACCGGCCGGGCAGGCGGTCCCACCCTGGAACTCCATGCCGTACTCGTGGGACTTGCCAGGCATCCGGTACGGCCCGAAAGCGGTCAACTGTACGCCGTACCGGCCGCCCGAGTCCTCCATCCAGTACTCGTGGATGGTGTGCCAGCGGTTGAGCGCGCCCGGCTTGTTCAGGAAGTCCCGGTAGAACGCGGGCACCTGATCGCGCGGTACGCCGTTCGCCTCGGCGCTCGGATTCCCGAACGGCGTCGAGTGTTTCGGCTGCGTGACGACGAACGGCTGGTTCGGGTAGTCGACCACGACGAGGGCGCCCTTGAACGTCCGGACCGAGCCGGTCTTGCTCGGGTCGGCCCAGTTCGTTCCCGGCGGCTGCTTGTAGTCGGACCAGGTCATCTGGTCGGGGTTGACCCAGTTCTGCGGGTCGATCGGCGACGTTGAGGTGGCGAGCCGGGCGGGGGAGGCCGACTGCTGCCAGGGCTGGGTCTGCGGCCAGTGATCGTACTGCCAGGCGTTGGCCGGATCCGGTTTCGAGGGCGACGGTGCCGCGAGGGCGAGGCTGGGGACCGAGACGGCGGCGAGTATTGCGAGCAGGCGCAACGGGAACTGGAGTTTCACGGGGCGGAGATCCGATCTACGAGGGCGGGAGAACGGTTCCTGACAGCTTGCCCTGCGTGCTCCGGCCGCGACAGTCGATCCGGCCTGTCTCAGCCGATCGGGTTCTGGCCTCGGCTGCCCCGGTGCGCATCGCGGTTCGTGGTTGCCGTACGGTCGAAGGAGCTAGCGATCGTCCTGCCGGCTCTCCCCGATCAGCACCTGAGGTGCCTCTATGTCCGGCAAGTTGAAAGCTCTTATCGTGTGCGAGTCCCTGGCCGGATCGACCCGGCTGGTTGCCGAGGAGATCGGCAAGGGGATCGGCAAGGACCTGATGATCGAGATCGTCGAGGTGAGCAAGGCGCCGGAGCAGTTGTACGGGTCCGTCGCGCTGCTGATCATCGGCGGTGCACCGCAGGCGTTCGGCAGCACCCGGCCGACCGCGGACCGGCCGGTGCCGACGCCCGACAGCGGGCTGCGCAAGTGGCTCGCCGGTCTGACCGGCTCGGCCAACCTCGCGGCCGCCGCGTTCGACACCCGCCCGATGCACAGCCGCCGGCTGCCCGGCTCGGCAGCGAACGGCGCCGCCACCCTGCTCGCCAAACGCGGCTACACCCTCGTCTCCACACCGCACAGTTTCTGGCTCAAGGACGCCACCGAGTCCCTCGCCATCGGCGAAGCCGCCCGAGCCCGCCGCTGGGGCGACGACCTCGCCGCCGCCCTCGAAAAACTCCGCAACCCCGGCCCGGCCCCCTACCGCCGCACCGCCGGCCACACCGGCTGACGCTCACAGCGAGCGGTTCGAGCCCACACCAGCCGTGGCGGCTTCGCAACCAGCATGCGCTTTCTGCCTGCGGTAGGAAAGATCAGCTGCACCCGGACAACCGGTGACCTCGATCTCGTTCGCCGGGGTGCCGGCTCCGGCTCACCACGACCGGGATCGCCTGCCGACAACGCGGTTTGCGTGCGACGAGCCGGCGCCGTCGGCGGACTCGCCGCGGCGCTCAACGCCGTTGCGTTCGGCAGGAGACGGCCTGCGCTGGGCGCGAGCCGCGACGGAGGAGCGGCGGGCTGGGGTGGGCGGGAGCGGCCGTAGCGGTGAGCGACGAAGGAGCGAGGCGCGGGAGGGCGCGTGGAGGGATCAGTTAGTCCCACTCCCAGTCGATTCCGATCAGGCCGCGCGGTACGGCGCGGGCTACTACGTGGACGCGGTTGTCGGGGGTCATCATCAGTTCCCGGCGGGCGATGTCTTCGCCGCCGGAGTGGTGGCGGCGGAACTCGCTGACGCGGACGGGCAGGGCTTCGCGGTGGAACTGCACCTCGAGGACGTAATGGGTGCCCGGCCATTCGTGGAAGCGGTAGTAGTGCAAAGCCTCGATCCCGCTGCGGTCCTCGACTTCGTAGCGGACGACCGCGGTGTCGCCGACGGCGAGCATCCGGTCGAGCAGCAGTTCGCCGAGCACAGCACCGTCGTCGGGGTCGCGGGCGATCCGGCCGGTGCGGCAGCCGGTCACGCCGCGCAACGCGATGAGTGTGACGTCGCAGCCAGGCTCACCTTGATGGACGACGATCTGCCGGTCGGTCTCCTTCACCGCCACCAGCGTCTGCACCACCCGCTTAGAGGTGACGCTGCGATCCGCGCCGAGAATGATCTCCTCGACCACGGTGACGCCGCGCAGCCGCCCGTGGGCGTCCCGCCGTACTTCGTTCAGCAGGCGGGCCAGCGTCGGCGCATAGTCGACGACGGCGTACGGCGGATCGTCGGCGGGCGACTCGGGTCGGGCCGGCGGGATCCGGACTGCCAGCCAGCCGGCCGGGAGGTCCAGCAGTTCCTCGAGCGCGGTGACGACGGCCAGCGAGCCGGGCCGGGGGTGGCGGCTGCCGTTCTGCCAGGTGCTGAGCGTGGCGACGCCGACGTGCAGCCCGCGACAGGCGAGCCTGGCCTGGATCCGGTTCAGCGCGAGTCCGCGGTTCGCGATCGCCGTCCGGAGGGCATCCGCGAAGGGCGCGTCCGGGCTGACGTCCGGGACGTGGAACCGCGCTTCGGTCATGGTGATCCCTCGCAGAGGCCTGGTCCGGCGTCAGTGTAAACGTTCACAGCTGAGCCTTGGTGACAGCCGTCACTCGCCGTTCACCACGACCCGGCCGTTCACACCGGGTGCGCAGAGCCCGAGGGTCATCTTGTCGGCCGGTGAGCAGGTGATCACGATGAGTGCTCTCACCCCGCCCCCACAGAGGAGGACCCATGAGGAGGGTCAGGATCCGCCGTACCTGGTCTTTGCTGCTGGCAACGATCATCGGACTGGCAACGCTGGTGCCGCTCGCCCCGGCGGCCTCGGCCGCGCCAGGCAGCTGGTATCTGAACATCACGGGCCAGGCGCAACAGAAGACCAACTGGTGCTGGGCCGCGTCCGGCAACAGCGTCGCGACGTACTACGGCTACGGCTACTCGCAGAACCAGTTCTGCAACCTTGCCTTCGGCTACTCGATGAACGCCACCTGCCCGAACAACCAGGCCACCCTGGGCAACGACCAGCGGGCGTTCTCGTCGATCGGGATCAGCCAGGGCAACTACGTGTCCGGCACGCTGAGCTTCAGCACCCTGGTCACCGAACTGTCGAACAACCGGCCGGTGATGACCCGGATCGGCTGGACCTCCGGCGGCGGCCACATGATGGACATCATCGGCTACGACTCGTCGAACAGCACGATCGAGTACTACAACCCGTGGCCGGACGACCAGCGGTACAACTACTCGACCTACAACTGGTACCGGTCGAACTCGCAGTTCACCTGGACCCACTCGCTCTACCGGATCGGAGCCTGAGCCATGACTCCCATCAAGCACCAGGTACTACGGGTGGCCCGTCTCACCGCCACCGCGGTCGGCATCGGCACCCTGTTCGCGTTCTCGGCGGCCGCCACCGCCGGTGCGGCGACCCCGGGCCCGGATCTCGCGGCGGCCTCCGGTGCGGCGCACTCGGCCCAGGCCGGCCAACTGCTCGACAAGGTGGCCGCCCAGATGTCCCAGCGATCCGGCCAGTCGGCCTCCGCCAAGGCGGCGACGGCGAAGGCGGCGCTCGTAGTACAGCAGGACGTCGTGCCTGTGTACGCGCTGAACCCTGACTTCGTTCGCTCGCGGTCGGCCGAGGTCGGCACGCTTTGGTACGTCGCCACCAAGGCGACCAAGGGGACCGCGGTGATGACGGTCTACACCGCGCCGGACCAGGCCGGGGCATGGCAGCCGGTCAACATCGCGACCGGTGACACCGAGGCGAGGATGGCTGCGGCCGCACACGGCGGCAAGCTGCTCATCGAGCCACAGATCGACGCGTGGTACGTCGTCGCGGGCAACCAGGTCCGCGCCCTCGACTCCGATGCCACCAAGGCGATCGGGACCAAGCCGATCAGCATCACGGCGTACCGTCAGCAGGTCGCTGCCCGATACGCCGACAAGCAGGCGGGCAGCACCTACGCGAAGAACGGCACGGCCGGCGGGTACGACGTTGCGGCTGCTCCCGCGACTGCGACCGCACCGGCGATGGCGGTGTCGGCGGACGGCAACAGCTGGCTCATCCCCGCGACCGGCGCGACGGCCGTCGTACTGGCTGCTGGTGTGGTGCTCTTCGCGCGGCGGCGCTCGCTGAGCTGATCACCGAACGCAAAGGCTGCGGGTTCCCGTTCTCGGGCCCGCAGCCTTTTCGTCGTCCCACGGGCTGGATAGAGAATGCTGCAAGGCGGCCTGCCTACCGTCGCGGGGTATGAAGCCCACGCGTACTGACCACCCCTGCACCCACTGTTCCCGGTGGACCTCAAGGTCGGCCGGCTGATGGCAAGGCGACTGCAGTGGCAGCCGCTGAAACACCGGCCGGACCTCGTCGCGGCCTCGGTCCGTTCGGTGCTCGACGACCTGGATGCCCTGGTCGCGCCGATCGACCCGGGCCTGGCGGACACGGCCGCGTTCTGCGCCGAGTACGGCGTACCGCTCGACGCCTCCGCGAACTGCCTGATCGTCGAGGGCCGCCGGTCGGCCGTCACGCGAGTGGCCGCTGTAGTCGTCCTGGCGACCGCTCGCGCGGACGTCCGCGGCGTCGTCCGGCGACATCTCGACGTTCGCAAACTCTCCTTCACCGCCCACGACGACGCGGTCGGCCGGACGGGAATGGAGTACGGCGGCATCACGCCGCTGGGGCTGCCGGCCGACTGGCCGGTCCTCGTGGACGAAGCCGTCACCACGGCGGGCTCGGTGATCCTCGGCAGCGGGATCCGGGGCTCCAAGCTGCTGGTCGAGGGCTCGGCCCTGCGCCGCCTGCCGACCGCCCAGATTCTCAGCCTCGCGCTGCCCACGACCGACGCCGACATCGAGGTCGCGCGTCCTGCCCTGTCCGGTTTCTGACACCTCCTCGTTCCACCGCCATGTCCCGGCCTCATCACCCGGGGCATGGCGGTGCCGTCGATTGACGCTGGGTACCGACCTGGCGATGAACAGCGAGAAGATGGAAGCCGAGTTCGACGTGGTCGCCGACTGGACCCGGGAGGCGGTCGAGCACCTCGGCGACGAGCACGCGATCCCCGCGGGCTGCCGTGGCAGCGCCAGTCCCTCAGCGCTCGCCTGGCTGGCCGAAGCGCTCGAGCTCGGTCCCTCGACCAAGCTGCTCGACCTGGGCGCCGGGATCGGCGGTCCGGCGGCCTGGGCGGCCCGCCGGTACGGCGTACGGCCGGTTCTGGTCGATCCGATGGAGGGTGCCTGCCGGGCCGCCGCCCGGTTGTTCGGACTGCCGGCGATCCGGGCGGACGGGTTGTGTGTTCCGTTGCGGACCGCCTCGATCGGTACGGCGTGGTGCCTCGGAGTGCTGTGCACTGTCGAGGACAAGGCCGCTCTGCTGGCCGAACTGCACCGGGTGCTCACGCCGGGCGCGCACCTCGGCCTCCTCGTCCTGGTCGCGCGGACACCGCACCTCGAACCCGTCCCCGAAGGGAACTTCTTCCCTTCGCAGGAAGAACTGGTCAGCGTGCTGGACAAGAGTGGCTTCGCGGTCGAGGAGCAGGTCGACGATCCGGGGGACACCCCCGCCTCCTGGACCAAACGGTCAGCGCGGGTCGACGAGCTGATCCGCGAGCGGCACGAGGGAGAGGAGGCGTACTCCCAGGAGGCCGACCAACAGCACCGGCTCGGACAGCTGCTGTCCACGGCTCAGGTCAGTTCCCAGTTGCTGCACGCCGTCCGGTTGGACTGATCGGCGTTGGGTACCAGACAGCGGGCGCGTGATCGCCTGGCCTGACGCGTGCCGACCGATCTTCGATGGGAGAACCGTGGAGCACGCTGACGGACGTCCGCTGACCGACGACGAACTGCAGGGACTGGACGCGTACTGGCGGGCTGCGAACTACCTGTCCGTGGGACAGATCTACCTGCTCGCGAATCCGCTGCTGACAGAACCGCTGCGTCCTGAGCACATCAAGCCGCGGCTGCTCGGCCACTGGGGGACCACGCCGGGGCTGAACCTGATCTATACCCACTTGAACCGGGTGATCCGCCAACGTGAGCGGGAGCTCATGTACGTGATCGGCCCTGGGCACGGCGGTCCCGCGATCGTGGCGAACAGCTGGCTCGAGGGCAGCTGGACCGCGACGTACCCGGAAGTCGGCCAGGACGAGTCCGGTATGGCCCGGCTGTTCAAGCAGTTCTCGTTCCCGGGCGGCATCCCGAGCCATGTCGCGCCGGAGGTGCCCGGGTCCATCAACGAGGGCGGCGAACTCGGCTACTCGCTCAGTCACGCCTACGGTGCCGCCTTCGACAACCCTCGCCTGGTCGTCGCCTGTGTCGTCGGCGACGGCGAGGCGGAGACCGGGCCGCTGGCCACCTCCTGGCATTCGAACAAGTTCATCGATCCGCGCCGCGACGGCGCGGTCCTGCCGATCCTGCACCTGAACGGCTACAAGATCGCCAACCCGGCTGTGCTCGCCCGGATCGGCGACGAAGAACTCACCGCACTCCTGCGCGGCTACGGCCACGAGCCGTACCTGGTCGAGGGTTCCGAGCCGGCCGAAGTACACCAGGCCCTGGCGGCGGCGATGGATCGCTGTCTGGACCGCATCGATGAGATCCAACTGGAAGCCCGTACGTCGGCCGCCGCGCCGGCGCGCTCGGCCTGGCCGGTGATCGTGCTCCGGACGCCGAAGGGCTGGACCGGTCCGCACACGGTCGACGGCGAACCGGTCGAAGACACCTGGCGATCGCACCAGGTCCCGCTGTCCGGCGTACGGACGAACGAGGACCATCTGCGGCAGCTGGAGGACTGGCTGCGCAGCTATCGACCCGAAGAGTTGTTCGACGGCAGTGGCCGGCCGATGCCGGGCCTCACCGAACTGGCGCCGGCGCCCTCCCTGCGGATGGGGTCGAGCCCGCACGCGAACGGCGGCGTGATCACCCGCGACCTCGAGCTGCCCGCGGCCGCGGAGTACGCCGTACCGGTGAAGTCTCCTGGTGCCGAGGACGGCGAGCCGACCAAGGTTCTCGGTGGTTTCCTGCGCGAGGTGTTCACGCTGAACGCCGACCAGCGGAACTTCCGGATGGTGGGCCCGGACGAGACCGAGTCGAACCGGCTCTCGGCGGTCTACGAGGTGACCGCGAAGGCCTGGAACGCGGACCGGCGCGACACCGACGAGCACCTGGCCGTCGACGGCCGGGTGATGGAGATGCTCAGCGAGCACACCTGCCAGGGCTGGTTGGAGGGGTACCTGCTCACCGGGCGGCACGGGCTGTTCTCGTCGTACGAGGCGTTCGTGCACATCGTGGACTCGATGGTGAACCAGCACGCCAAGTGGCTGAAGACCGTGAACCGGCTGGACTGGCGGCGGCCGATCCCGTCGCTGAACTACCTGCTCACCTCGCACGTCTGGCGGCAGGACCACAACGGCTTCTCGCACCAGGATCCCGGTTTCATCGATCATGTGGTGAACAAGAAGGCCGAGGTCGTCCGCGTCTACCTGCCGCCGGACACCAACACCTTGCTGTCGACGATGGACCACTGCCTGCGGACCCGCAACTACATCAATGTCGTTGTCGCGGGCAAGCAACCGCAGCCGAACTGGCTCGACTGGGAGGCCGCGCAACTGCACTGCGCCCGGGGGATCGGCGTCTGGGACTTCGCCAGCAACGACGAGGGCGACCCGGATGTCGTGATGGCGTGCGCGGGTGACGTCCCGACGCTGGAGACGATGGCGGCCGTCGACCTGTTGCGCGAACACCTGCCGGAGCTGAAGATCCGGGTCGTCAACGTGGTCGACCTGATGCGGCTGCAGGATGCGACCGAACATCCGCACGGGCTCACCGATCGGGACTTCGACGCGCTGTTCACGCCGGACAAGCCGGTGATCTTCGCCTACCACGGCTACCCGTGGCTGATCCACCGGTTGACCTACCGGCGGACCAATCACGAGAACGTGCACGTGCGCGGGTACATCGAGGAGGGCACCACGACGACGCCGTTCGACATGGTGGTGCTGAACAACCTGGACCGGTACCACCTCGCGATGGACGTCATCGACAGGGTGCCGTCGCTGCGCAGCCGCGCGGTCTCCGTTCGCCAGTACTTCGCGGACCAGCGCACCCGGCACCGCGCTCATGTGACGACGGTCGGGGAGGACCTCCCCGAGGTACGGGACTGGCGCTGGAGCCGGCAGGGATGAACCTGCTGATCGTCAACGCCGGTTCGTCGAGTCTGAAGTTGCGGGTGCTCGACGACGAGGACCAGGTGATCGACGAGAAGGACGTCTCCGACTGGGACGGATCGCCGGGACCGATCGAGGCGATGGCCGGTGACGCGGTGGTGCACCGGGTCGTGCACGGTGGCGACCGGTTCGACGGCGCCGCGGTGGTGGACGACGAGGTCGAGGCCGCGATCGAGGACCTCGTTTCGCTCGCGCCTTTGCATCAGCCGAAGGCGCTCGAACTCATCCGGGCCAGCCGGTCGGGTGGCCGCCCGGTGGTGGCCTGCTTCGATACGTCGTACCACCGGACCCTTCCGGACGCCGCGTCCACCTACGCGCTACCGGCGGGGTGGCGCGAGCGGTTCGGGCTGCGGAAGTTCGGGTTCCATGGGTTGTCGCATGCCTACGTCGCTCGTCGCGTGCCCGAGCTGCTCGATCGCGAGGTGCCACGGCTGATCAGTTGTCATCTGGGCTCTGGCGCGTCGCTCTGCGCGATCGAGGACGGCCGGTCGGTGGACACGACGATGGGGTTCACCCCGCTCGACGGGCTGGTGATGGCGACCCGGCCGGGTTCGGTGGATCCCGGGCTGCTGCTGTGGTTGCAGACGTCCGGCGGACTCACGGCCGAGGAGATCGGCGAGGCGCTGGAGCACAACTCCGGCCTGCTGGCGTTGAGTTCGCGATCGGGTGACCTGCGCGAGGTGCTGGAAGGCGTGGAGCACGGCGACGAGGCCTGCCGGCTGGCGTACGACGTGTACCTGCACCGGCTCGTCGGTGAGATCGCCCGGATGGCGGCGGCGCTCGGCGGCGTCGACGCGCTGGCCTTCACCGGCGGAGTGGGCGAGCACTCAGCGCCGCTGCGAGCGGCCGTCGCCCGGCGACTCGACTGGCTGGGCGTCGTACTCGATGCCGAGAGCAACGAATCCTCGGCGCCGGTGATCAGTGCTCCCGGCGCCCCGATCGCGCTCTGCGTCATCGAGTCGCGCGAGGACCTCACGATGGCCGCGCAGGCCCGCGAGGTGCTCGGGTCAGACGCTTCGTAGGACGGACACGACGACGCCGAGGACGGTGGCGTTGTCGCCGTCGATGACCTCGTACGCCGGGTTGCGCGGCTCCAGGTAGACGTGGCCGTTGCGCCGGCGGTAGACCTTCACGGTCGCCTCGTCGTCGATCATCGCGGCCACGATCTGGCCGGAGTGGGCCTCGGACTGCTGCCGGACCACGACGGTGTCGCCGTCGCAGATCGCCGCGTCGATCATCGACTCGCCGCGGACCCGCAGGGCGAAGATGGTGCCGCGGCCGGTCAGTTCGCGCGGCAGCGTGATGAAGTCGTCGACGTGCTCGACCGCGGAGATCGGCGTACCGGCGGCGATGTCACCGACGACGGGCACCGCGATCGACTGGTCGTTGCCCGCCTGCGCAGGACCCTCCCTGAGGAACGCCCGGACGTCGATCGGTCGCGACACCGATTCGCTGCGCCGCAGGAACCCCTTCTCCTCCAGGGCTGTCAGGTGCTTGGACACCGAGGAGGTCGACCGCAGCCCGACGGCCGCGCCGATCTGCCGGGTGCTCGGCGAGTACCCGTTCTTGACCACGCAGTCCCGGATCGCCACCAGAATCCGCTGCTGCCGCTCCGGCAGCGTCGAGGTGTCCAACTGACCGAACGGCTCAAGATCGTCATAACTCACCCGCCGAATCCTAGAGGCAGGAACACCTCCGCCCGCCGTCGCCTCGCTGGCCTGTGTCCCTGGACCGAAGGCGGGTGTCAGGACTGGGCCGGGGGAGTCCATTCGGGGAGCGCTTCGATGACGTGGCCGAGGAGCTCGCGGAGTTGGCGGTACCGCTGGGGACCGAGCGACTCGCGGACGTGCCGTTCGAGATCGGTGATGATGCGCTCGGCCTTCTCGAGTTCCGTGTGGCCGTCGTCGGTGAGGTGAAGCTCCTGCACGCTGCGGTGCCGGGGATGCAGCCGCCGTTCGATCAGGCCTCGCTCGATCAGCTTGGCCGTCAGGAGCGCGACGGCTTGCGGTGTGACGCCGACCAGCCGGGCGAGTTCCGCACCGGTGATGCCGGGCGTGGTCCGCAGGTTCATCAGTACGGCGTAGTTCGAGCCGGACAGACCGACCGCGCGCAAGGGCGGCTCCTTCACCGCCTGCATGGCCAGGTCCGCCCTCCGCAACGCCCACGTCGCCCGACCCAACGCGTCGGGTTCATCGCTGGTCGAACGAGACCTGTCCATGCCCGCACTCTATTGCACCTGCGATGTATCAAGTACTTGATAGGCATCAAATGTTATAGTCAGTGATATGACCCTCCGACCCAAGGCCCTGATCACCGGCGCCAGCGGCGGCATCGGAGCCTCGTTGGCGCCGGCCTTCGCGGAGCGCGGCTACGACCTGGTACTGCTCGCGCGCCGGAGTGACCGCCTCGAAGAAGTTGCCGCAGGCACCCCCCACTGAGACAGGACTTTGATGTCATTCAGCGACACCGAACTCGAATACCTGTCCGGGCAGCGGTTGGGCCGGCTTGCCACCGCGCAGCCGGATGGGACCCTTCAGATCAGTCCGGTGGGATTCCGGTACAACGGCGCGACCGGGACGATCGACGTCGCCGGACGGGGGATGGCCGCTAGCAAGAAGTATCGCAACGTCGCCGACAATGGACAGGTGGCCTTCGTGATCGACGACTTCGTCTCGCTGCAGCCCTGGCGACCGCGGTGCTTGGAGATCCGCGGCGGAGGGGAGGCGATCGCCGAGCCGACCGACTCCGCCTGGGCGACCGACCTTACCGAGACCGGCTTCGACGGGGCGATCATCAGGATCCGCCCGAAGCGGATCATCAGCTTCGGCATCGGTGAGAGCGGGACCGATGTCTATGACTACCAGGTCAGCAAGCGTACCGTCGGCTGACCTGCTCTGGAGGTGCGGTATGCATGTCAGGACGTTGGGACAAGAGCTTCGGGTTTCTGCTGTGGGGCTGGGATGTATGGGCATGTCCCAGAGCTACGGGCCCAATCCCGGAAGTCGCGAGGACATGATCGCGGTACTTCGGTCCGCGGTCGACCTCGGGGTGACGTTCTTCGACACGGCCGAGGTGTACGGGCCGTATGTGAACGAAGAACTCGTCGGTGAGGCGCTGGAACCCGTGCGGGATCAGGTGGTGATCGCGACGAAGTTCGGCTGGCGGATCGAGGGCGGGAAGAGCGTCGGGCTCGACAGCAGGCCCGAGCAGATCCGCCGGGCCGCAGAGGCATCGCTGAGCCGGCTGCGCACGGAGGTCATCGACATGTTCTACCAGCACCGGGTTGACCCGGAGGTGCCGATCGAGGACGTTGCCGGAGCGGTCGGCGAGCTGATCCAGGAGGGGAAAGTGCGGCATTTCGGGTTGTCGGAGGCGTCCGCGCAGACGATCCGCCGAGCGCACGCCGTACAGCCGGTCACCGCCTTGCAGAGTGAGTACTCGTTGTGGACCCGTGATCCCGAAGCCGAGATCCTGCCCACGCTGGCGGAGCTCGGGATCGGGTTCGTGCCGTTCAGCCCGCTCGGCAAGGGATTCCTGACCGGCACCGTCGACACCAGTACGACGTTTGCCGAGGGCGACATCCGGGCGACGATCCCGCGCTTCACCGAAGAGAACCGGGCCGCGAACGCGACCCTGGTCGACCACGTCGCCCACCTCGCCAAAGCCAAGGGTGCCACCCCAGGACAGGTCGCGCTGGCCTGGCTGCTGGCGCGACAACCCTGGATCGTGCCGATCCCCGGAACGCGGCGCACCGCCCGGATCGAGGAGAACGCGGCATCCACCGAGCTGCCGCTGTCCGCCGACGAGCTGGCCGACCTCGACACGCTCGCCCAGCGGATCGGCGTACACGGCGATCGCTACAACCCGGCACAGATGAGCTACGTGAACCGCTGAAGCAGGCAACGCAAGGAGCCCAGGGGCGATCCCTGGGCTCCCTGACGTTCTACCAGCTGTTGTTGGAGATGTCCTGGCCGAGGATGACCTGGTCGTAGGTGTTGCCGTCGTTGTCGTCGGTGTAGGCGACGGACACTTCGGAGTACGGCGAGACGGCGACCGTCTGCTGCTCCTGGCGGCCTGCCGTGAGCTGGCTGAGGCGTTGCGCCGACAGCCTGCCCGCGTCCGTTCCGGTGGTGTTGAAGCCGCGGACCCACACGTCCAGGTCGGCCGCCTGCACTGTCCAGCCGACGACCGAGTTCGACTGGTCGTCGATCCCGACCGACGGTGCCGTGCCGCCGACGGCGACCTCCACATCGGAGAAGCGAGCAGCCCCGGTTGCGTCGAAGGTGCGGGTCCAGGCGCCCGCAGTACCGGTGTGGTCGGACTCCCAGGCGACGGCGAAGTCGCCGTTGAAGTTGGTCGCCACCGACGCGTGCCGCTCCTGCCCGCTCCCGAGGGCGTTCGCCGTACGGCGGGAGAGGGTGGCCGCGCCGTTCGTGCGCGCCAACCGGATCAGGCCGACGTTGTACGACCCGTTGGCGTCACCGTCCTCGTCCCAGACGACGACCGCGTCGCCGGCGGCCGACACTCCGACATCCGGGTTGTGGTGCTGACCCGTGGTCTGCGAAGCCGTCACCTCCCAGGCCCGGGTGGTCGGACCGGTGAACCCGGCCGCCTTGACCATGGCCTGCGCGCCGGTCTGGATGTCTTCCCACACCACCGTGAAGGCCACTGCGGCGCCCGACGGTGCGCCGTCCGGATCGACAGCGACGCGCGGATTGATCTGCTGGCCCGTCGAGCTGCTGTTGGCATTGCCTGAGGCAGTGACGGTGCCGGCGGTGTTCACCACGCGGTACGGGATGTTGTAGTAGCCGTTGCCGTCCGGGTCGTCGGCCCAGACCACGACGGCGTTGCCCTTGTCGTCAAGGCCGACATCGGGGTGGAGGTGGCGCCAGTTGGTGACACCGCTGCTGCCGCCCGCGGACAGCTTCACCTCGTACGTCGCTGTGCCGTTGTGGAACATCCGCAGGAAGATCTCGCTGTGGGCGTTGTCGGTCGCGTCGGTGCTGTCCCGGTCGTCCTCCCAGACGACCGCGACGTAGCCGTTGCGGTTGGTCGCGATCGACGGCGTGTCCTGGTCGCCGGTGGCGACACTGTTCGCCGTCTGCCAGGTCGGTGTGGCCACGGCGGCACTCGCGTTCGTCGCGGTGAAGACGGCAGACGATGCCACCACTGCCAGGGCGATGAGCTTCTTCATGAGCCGGCCCTCTCAGACTGCCTGAAGGCCGGGCTGGCCCTCTTGGACGACGAACGACTTCACCGTGGACGCCGCGGCGCCGTGTTCGGACACCTTGGCCACGGCCCGGAAGTCGGCGCGGACCTGGGTCGGACTGATCGCCGTGCGCACGTAGCCGCGGCGGTTGTTGTAGAACTTCAGCCACGGGTTGGTCCCGACGTCCGGGATCGTCGTCGCGCCGTCGCCGTCGCCACTGGAGGTGACGGAGCTGGTGACGAGCTCGGTGCCGATCACGGCCGACGACGGGTTGTTGTAGTCGGCAACCAAATTGCTGGCCCAGGCGCGGTGCACGTCGCCGGTCAGGACGAGTGGGTTGCGGACGCCGCGATCGACCCAGCCCTGCTGGATCCGGGCCCGGGACGCGCGGTACCCGTCCCAGGAGTCCATGCTCGCGCCGGTCGAGTTGAACCGCCGGGCGAAGAACACCTGCTGGCCGATGATGTCCCACGTTCCCTGGTGCTGGGACAGACCGTCCAGGAGCCAGGACTCCTGGGCGTTGCCCGGCAGGCTGCGCGACGCCAGATCCGCGTCCGCGCAGACCTTCCAGCCGTCACCGCAAGCCTGGTCGTCGCGGTACTGCCGGGTGTCGAGCATGTGGAAGGTGGCCAGGTTGCCCCAGCGAATCCTGCGGAACAAGGGAATGCTCGCGCCGTTGCTGGCCTGCGCCGGTCGCAGCGGCATGTTCTCGTAGTAGGCCTGGTAGGCACCGGCCTGCCGCGCTGTCCACTGCGCCGCGGTCAGTGCCGGCACGTTGTTCTCGCGGATGTTGCCGGCCCGGTTGTTCTCGACCTCGTGGTCGTCCGGTACGACGATCCAGGGCGCGACCGCGTGCGCCGCCTGCAGGTCGGGATCCGTCTTGTACTGCGCGTAGCGCACGCGGTATTCCGCGAGGGTGGTGATCTCGGCGGTGCCGGCGTGCAACCGCGTCCGGCCGGCCGTCGGGCCGTACTCGTAGATGTAGTCGCCGAGGTGCAGGATGACGCCCGGGTTGTCCTCGGCCATCCGCCGGTAGACGGTGAAGTATCCCTCTTCGTAGTGCGAGCAGGAGGTGAACGCCATCAGCAGATCGCGACCGGCGGCGCCGAGCGCGGGCGTCGTACGGGTGCGGCCGACGGGGGAGAGGTGGCCCTGGGCGCGGAAGCGGTAGAAGTAGTCCGAGTCGGGGTTGAGGCCGCCGGCGATGACGTGCACCGAGTGCGCGGCGGCGTACGTCGCTGTGACGGATCCCGAGGCGACCACGGTGGTGAAGAGTTCGTCGCCGGCGACCTGCCAGTCCACGACCACATCGGCGTTGGCCATGCCGCCGTGGCCATCGGCGTTCAGGGGGACCGGCGCCAGCCGCGTCCACAGCACGACGCTGCTCGGGTCCGGCTCACCGGAGGCGATCCCGAGTTGGAAGGGGTAGGGCACTGCTGCGGTGGCGGTGATGACACTGGAATGGGCGGGCAGGGCGGTGGCTCCGGCAGCCGCGAGTCCGCCGAGGACAAGGGTTCGACGACTGAGAGGTTTCATGGGCCTCACCTTCAGGAGAGCGCATGGCGGTAGGCCCCTCGGACAGATGAAGCGGGCGGAAACATCCGGGGACCTTGTGGGCGGTGGTAGTGCGTTCCCATAGTTCCCGGTTTTATGTAACTTTTCTACGGCGCGCCGCGAGCCGTCGGTCAATCAGGATTGGCGGCGACCAGCAACTGTTCGAGCTGGGCGCGGGTGAGCCGGCCGCCGGAGAAGCCGACCAGGCGTCCGACCGGCAACGCACCGAGCATCGCGCCCATGTCCGCGCCGGCCGCCTCTTCGCCCATCGTGGTGCCGAAGACGGACTCGATCAGGCCGCCGAGTGCCTGCGCGCCGACCGGGTCGCGCAGGATCTCCGCGATGGTCGAGTCGAGGGTGATCGGCAGGCGGACCTCGTCACCCGCGACGACGACGGCAGCATTGGCTCGCAGGTCCCTGCTGGAGGAACCGACGGACACGACGTACTCGCCACTCTCCACGACCCAGCGATCCACTCGAATGTCCCAGTAGGCGAGGTCGCTGCGATCGATGGTCGCCTGGATGGTCGTACTCTCTCCGGGCGCCGGTGTCGCACTGCCGAAGGCGACCAGCTGCTGCGGCACCCGCGTGACGGCGGAGCCTGGCAGCGAGACGTAGAACTGAGCGACCTCGCGGCCTTCGCGCCTGCCGGTGTTGGTGATCGTGACACCGGCCTGGATCCCGGAGTCGGTGGTTTCGACCACGAGGTCGCTGTACTCGAAGGTCGTGTACGACAAGCCGTGCCCGAACGGGAAGGCCACGGCGAGGTCGCGAGCGTCGTACCAGCGATAGCCGACGTGCAGGCCCTCGCCGTACAGGACGTGCCCGTTCTCCCCGGGGAAGTTCCCGTACGCCGGTACGTCGGGCAGGCGCACCGGCACGGTCTCGGTGAGTTTGCCGGACGGGCTCACCCGGCCGAACAGCACCTCGGCGATCGCCGCGCCGCCACCTTGGCCGAGGAGGGCCGCGTCGAGAACCGCCGGAGCGATCGCGGCGACGGGAGCGATTCGTAGTACGGAACCGTGGATGAGCACGACCACCGTGCGCGGCTGAGCTGCGACGACCGCGGTGAGCAGTTCGAGCTGCTCCGCGGGGATCTCGATGTCCGTGCGATCAGCACCTTCGGACTCCTGCCGTGCGGCCAGGCCGAGAAACACGACGGCCGTCTCGGCCGCGGCAGCAGCCTGTACGGCGTCGTCGCGCAAGGCGGCCGCGTCGCCCGAGCCGTCGGTGCTGAAGCCGGGCGCGTAGGTGACGTCGGCGTGGGCACGGATCTCGTCCAGCGGCACGTCCAACCGGGTCGGCGTCACGTGTGAGCTCCCGCCGCCCTGGTACCGCGGTTGCTCGGCGAACTCACCGATCACGGCGAGCCGGTCCGAGCTGTTCAGGGGGAGTAGGTCGTCCACGTTCTGAAGGAGCACGATGCTTCGTGCGGCGGCCTCTCTGGCGAGCTGGTGATGCGCGTCGGCGTCGAAGGTGGCGTCCTCGCGATGCGCCTGCGTCGTACGGATCGCCAAGGCCGTAACGCGCTCGGCGGCTCGCGCGACGTGGGCCGGGTCGACGGTGCCGTTGCTCAGGGCAACGACCAGCTCCTCGTCCGTGGTACCGGTCGCGCCGGGCATCTCGAGATCGAGGCCGGCGGCAACGGCCGCGGGTCGATCGGCGACGGCACCCCAGTCGCTGACGACGACGCCTTCGAAGCCCCATTCGTCGCGGAGCACCTTGGTGAGCAGCCATTCGTTCTGCGAGGCGAGGACGCCGTTGATGCGGTTGTAGGAGCACATCAGGCTCCACGGGTTCGCCTCGGTGACGACGCGGTGGAAGGCGCGCAGGTAGATTTCGCGCAGGGTGCGCGGATCGACGTCGGCGCTGACCCGCATCCGGTCGTGCTCCTGGTTGTTCGCCGCGAAATGCTTCACGCACGCGCCGACACCCTCGCCCTGGACGCCACGAACCCAGGCGGCGCCGAGGACGCCGCTCACATACGGATCCTCGGAGTAGTACTCGAAGTTGCGCCCGCACCGCGGGTCCCGCTTGATGTTGATCCCGGGCCCGAGCAGCACGTGTACGCCGATCGCCTGGGATTCGCGGCCGAGCGCCGTACCGACCCGCTCGACCAGCTCAGGATCCCAACTCTGCCCCAGGCCGGCCGCCGGCGGGAAACAGGTGGCCGGCTCGTTCTCGGCGATCCCGAGCTGATCGCTCGACGCAACCTGCTTCCGAACTCCGTGCGGCCCGTCGGTCAACACGATGGCGGGCACCGCCCCGACCTGCTTGGTGGTCCAGAAGTCGGCGCCACTCCCCAACGCGGCCTGCTCAGCGGACGACAACTCAGCCATAACTCAACCCTCTTCACGGACACAGGAGCAAGCATCGGGTAGTCGAAGACTGTACCTTCGCCCCGAAGGCCGCAGGCGGTCCGAATTGGTCGCCGGAGGGGCTCAGCGGGCCATCGCGAGTACGTCGCGGACCAGGCGCCCGGCGTGGTCGTCGTCGAGCGGCAGGGCGAAGACGACGGTGTAATACAGCGGCGCCACGATGTGGTCGAGGATCTGCGCGACGGTCGGCGTCTTCTCTCCGCGTTCGTTGGCGCGCCGTACCATCTCCGCCGCCTGCTCGCGGCGCGCGTCGGTGATCGCGCAGTTCGCGACCAGGTCGACCCGGGCCGCCACCATCGCCCGCAGGTAGCGGGCTCGCTCGGGACGGTTGATGTCGCGGGCGATGATGTTCGCCCACTCGGTCAGGTCCCGCTCGAGGGACCCGGTGTCGGGTACGGACTCACCGTCGCGCGTGAGGGCTGCGACGGCGACGTCCTCGAGCAGCGCGTTGACGTCGGCCCAGCGCCGGTAGAGCGTCGTCGGGTTGACCCCCGCGCGCTCGGCGATGACCGGAAAGCTGATCTTGTCGGCGCGCTGACCGACGAGTTCGCCGACGGCCGTGTAGATCGCGGTCAGCACCCGGTTGCTGCGCCCTCCCGGGCGACTCGGTCGATCAGGCACGGCACCATTCTAAGCAAAGAAGTTTGCTTTTGGGTGGACTGGGGCACTGATGTCCTTAGAGCAAAGATTATTGCTTTTGGATGGAGGTCTCTCGTGTTCAGCCGTTCAGTCTCGTTCGTCGTCGCCGGGGCGGCCGGCGCAGCCACGCTGACTGCCGCGTCGGCGCCGTCGCCGCTGTATCCCGTCTACCAGCGGCTCTGGGGGTTCTCGGCGTTCGTGCTGACGGTCGTCTTCGCCGTCTATGTCTTCGCGCTGCTCGCCGCCTTGCTGACCGTCGGCTCGCTCTCGGACCGGGTCGGCCGTCGTCCGGTCGCCTCCGGAGCCCTCGTGCTGCTGGCGCTGGGCATGGTGCTGTTCGCGATCGCCGGAGGTACCGGCGCCCTGGTGGTCGCGCGCATCGTGCAGGGTGTTGCCGTCGGCGCAGCCACCGGTACGACGACAGCCATGATCCTGGACTCGGCGCCGAACCCACGGTTCGGTTCGGTCGTCAGCAGCGCGGTCCCGTCCCTGGGCATCGTGATCGGAGCGGTCCTCGCCGGTGCCCTCGTGGAGTTCGCGCCGCTGCCTCGCCAGCTCGTCTTCTGGATCCTCACCGCGGTCTACCTGGTGCTTGCAGCGCTCGTCTGGCTGATTCCCGAGCGCGCCCGTCCGGAGCCGACCTCGCGGGAGTCGCTGTGGAGGTCGCTGCGGCCGAGCGCCGGTCTTCCGTCGGCCGTGCGGCCGGTCTTCTTCGCCCTGATTCCTTCGATGGCCGCGACGTGGGCGCTCGCCGGGTTGTACCTGTCACTGGGGTCGTCGGTGCTCGGCGCTGTCCTCGATGTGCACAGCCATTTCGTCGTCGGCGTCGTGCTCGGAGTGTTCTTCGCCGCCGGTGCAGCCGGCACTGTCGTCTCGACCGTCACCCCGCCGCGATGGCGCGAGTGGCTCGGGTACGGAACGCTCGCCCTCGGTGTTCTGGTCACTATGGCGGCGATGCTGCTGACTACGCTGCCGCTCTACGTCGCCGGATCGGCAGTCGCTGGGCTGGGCTTCGGCGCGGGGTTCCGGTTCGCCGTCAACGCACTCGGTGAGGCGGCGCCGGATGCCCAGCGCGGGGAGGTGTTCGCGACGATGTACATCGTCAGCTACCTCGCGTTCAGTGTGCCCGCACTGGCTGCCGGGCTCGCCGCCGAACGCTTCGGCCTCGAGCCGACAGCCGTCGCGTACGGCGCCCTGGAAGTCGCCTTGATCCTGATCGCCGCAGTTGCCGGGATCATCCGCGCCGGCCGGCAGATCGGCGGGAACGAGTTGCCGACTGTCGTCGACGAAGCGGAGTTGCCCTGTCGGACCAGTTGATCGCTGTGCCGGATGCAGAGCTGGACGACTTGCGCGATTGCGGCGGCCACTTCGCGGCCACCGAGGAGCCCGACCTCCTCGCCACCGACAGTCGAGCCTTCGCCGCACTCACAGCAGACTGAGGACTGCGTCGGCGAAGTCGTCTGGGGCCTCCTGCGGGGCGTTGTGTCCTGCATTCTCGAGGACTCGGTGCTCGTAGGGGCCGGTGAAGTGCGGCCGGTCGCCTGCCGGGCTCGGTCCGAGTAGGCCGTCCGCACCGGACTCGAGCATCACCGTCGGCACTGCGATCGGCGGTTGCTGCGCCAGCAGTTCTTCGATCTGCTGGTAGCGAGGGTCGCCGGCAACCAGTCCGTACCGATGACGGTACGAGTGGATGACCACGTCGACGAAGTCGGGATTGTGCAGGCTCGGTGCACTGGCAGCGAAGGCCGCCCCGGCCTCCGCCCAGGTCGGGGACCACATGCGCCACAGCAGCGAGCAGAGCTCTTCGCGATGCTGAGTCAGCCCACGCCGTCCTCGCTCGGAGTGGAAGTAGAACTGGTACCACAGCGTGCTCTCCCACTCCGGCAAGGTGGGCTCGTTCGCGCCGGCGATGTTCTGGATGTTGTAGCCGTCGACGGTGACAAGCCCCCGGACTCGCTGGGGGAACAGGGCCGCGGTGATACAGGCAGCCCTGCCGCCCCAGTCGTAGCCCGCCAGGACGGCGGACTCGAGGCCGAGCGCGTCCATGAAGTCGACGAGATCCTGCCCGAGCGCGGCCTGCTGTCCCGAGCGCAACGTGTCCCGGTCGCGGAAGGTGGTCGGCCCGAAGCCGCGGAGGTACGGCGCAAGCACGCGGGCGTTCCGCGCGACCAGCGGCGCCACGACCGCGTCGTACGAACGGACGTCGTACGGGAAGCCGTGCAGCAGCACGACCGGTACGCCGTCAGGCGGCCCGGCCTCTTCGAAGGCGATGTCCAAAGTGGGCGTGTGGGCGACCGCCGTCGAGGTGAATCCCATCCGCCGATCCTCGCACTGTCACGCCCACTGGAGCACGTCGTCGTGTGACAGCCGTGGCAGGCGGGGGCGCCAGCTGGCCTCGCCCGGGTGCCCGATGTTGACGACCAGGATCGAGTGCAGCCGGCCGTCGGGGAAGAACTCGCTGTCCATCCCGGTCGCGTCGAACCCGCCCATCGGGCCGGCCGCCAGACCGTGCGCGCGGACCGACAGAATGAAGTAGCCGGCTTGCAGAATCGCGTTGAACCTCGCCGCTTCGGTCCGCAGCTCCGCGTTCGCCGCGAAGGTGTCCCTCAGCTCCGGCCGGAACGGGAGCAAGTACGGGATGTGCTCGTGGAACCGGGTGTCGGTCGCGAGCACGGCCACCGCCGGCGCGGACGCGGTCTTGGCCTGGTTGCCTTCGTTCATGTGCTTGACCAGCCGATCCCGCGCTTCACCGGGACGGACGTAGAGCACGCGCAGCGGCTGGGTGTTCGCCGATGTGGGACCCCACTTGGCGAGCTCCCAGATGTCGTGCAGCTCCGTGTCCGGCACCGGGGTGTCCGCGAAGGTGTTCGCGGTCCGGGCCTCGGTGAACAGGACGCGTTTGGCCTGCTCGTCCAGCCGGCCGAGCCCAAGCGAGTCCGGATCGGCGTACTCCTCGGGGTTCATCGTTGGGTGCCTTTCGACGTCAGGAGAGTGGGCGTTCGACCAGGTTTCGCAGCACGAGCGCGTTGGGGGCCTCTATCAGCCGGCCGCCTTCGTCCAGGCGTCCGACTTGAACCGGCGACAGGCCGAGCGAGTCGACGAGCTTCGCGATCCGTTCGCCGGCCTCCTGGTCGTCGGAGGCGACGAAGACGACGCGCCGCCCGACGGCGGGGTCGAGCGCTTCGGACAGCACCTTGGCGGGCAGCTGGTTGAACGCCTTGACGACTGTCGCGCCGGGCAGCTGTGCCGCGACGTACTGGGACGACGGCCGGCCGCCGAGGATCTCCTCGGCGTTGGATGCGTAGTGCGCGTTGGTCGCGTCGACCACGGTCTTGCCGGTCCAGTCCGGCAGCGACCGGCCGAACTCCGCGATCGCCGGGAAGGGGATCGCCATCAGGACGACGTCGCTCGCCAGCGCCTGCTCCAGCGGTACGGCGTGGACGCCGGCGCCGAGTTCGTCGGTGAGCTTGCGGAGCGTCTCCGGCCCGCGGGTGTTCGCGATGCTCACCTCGATGCCCGCGCGGGCGAAGAGCCGGGCCAGCGCCGAGCCGACGTTCCCGCTGCCGACGATCGAGTACTGCGGTACAGCCGTCATGATCTCCTCCAAATAGTTAACGTGTGAACCAACGTAGCACAGGTAGTTCACACATCAACCAAGTCGTGTAGGATCGTGGCGTGACGCAGACGCGGTGGCTGAACGACCGGGAGGACCGGGCCTGGCGGAGCCTGATGGCGATGCAGGACGCTCTGACCGAGTACCTCGACCGCCAACTGCGGACCAGGTCGGGCCTGTCGACGCCGGACTACCAGGTCCTGGCGCACCTGTCCGAGGCGGCCGACGGCCGGCTGCGTCCGTTCGAGCTGGGCCGATTGCTGCACTGGGAGAAGAGCCGGCTGTCGCAACACCTGAGCCGGATGGAGAAGCGCGGCCTCGTGGCGCGCGAGCGCTGTCTCACCGATCAGCGCGGCGCGATCATCGTGATCTCACCACAGGGCCGTGCACTGATCGAGGCGGCCGCTCCACTCCACGTCGCGGAGGTCCGCAACACGTTCATCGACCACCTCACGGCCGAGGAGCTGGAGACCCTCACCGCCATCGGAGACAAGATCCGGAAGCGACTCGGAGAACTCGACGCCGACGACTGAGGTCAGCGCAACCGGGGTTGGTTGGCGACCTGGTGCATCGGCGAGGTCGGTGCTGCCACGGGCTGTTGGCGACCTGGTGCACCAGCGAGGTCGGTGCTGCCACGGGCTGTTGGCGACCTGGTGCACCAGCGAGGTCGGTGCCAACACGGGTTTGTCGGCGACCTGGTGCATCAGCGAGGTCGGGGCGCAACGGGTTGGTTGGCGAGCTCGGGCACCAGCGGAGTCCGGCGGCACCACGGTCTATTGGGCGATGGGGCTTGCGGCGCGATCGCCTTTCGAGCGGGCGACGGAGGAGCCCGCGACGCCGGGTGGGTGGGAGGAGCGACCAGTGAGCGACGAAGGAGCGAGCGTGGGGGCGACGTGGGGGACTTCTCAGTCCTCGGTGACCGGAGGGAGCATCGGGTAGTCGATGATCGGGTAGAGGCCGACGGTGAAGCCGTACGTCGTGTCGCCCGAGCGCGGGAGTTGGTCGAACTCGTGGATCACCTGGTCGACCCGCTGCCAGAACTCGGCCGCGCGTTCCTCGGGGATGCGGGCGTGCCGGATGAACGAGCGCATCTGGCCGGCTTCGTACGCCGCGGCCGACTCCTTCATGGCGACCTCGAAGTCGTTGAAGTCGTGGGGGAGCGGTGAACCCTCCCCTTGCCGCCCGAGTCCGACGTAGAACATCCGCGCCGCTCGACCGTAGTACCGCTCGTCGATCGCGCGGACCCGCTTCGTCCGCACGACCCGCAGCAGGCCGGCTGTGGCCAGCACGTTGACGTGGTGCGCGACGGTGCTTTTCGGGCGTTTGACGGCGGCCGCCAGTTCGGTGACGGTCGCGGCGCGTTCGTGCAGCAGCCCGAGGATGGTGGTGCGGAGCGGGTCGCTGATCGCCCGCACCTGCTCGGCTGTGGTGAGCTCGATCGTCTCCTCGAGCTCGTAGTCCGGCACTCCGGTGGAACGAAGAGGGTTTTCAGTCGCCATGGTCGGATCAGCCTAACGAAGCGGTTCGGCGGCGAGCGCGATCGTGAGGTCGAGCACGGTCCGGGGGTCGTCGAGCAGATCACCGAACAGCTCCCGCACCTGGCCCATCCGGTACCGCACGGTCTGCGGATGGACATGTAACGCCGCCGCCACCTCGTCGCGCCGGCCCAGTTGCAGAAGCCATTCCCGCAAGGTCTCGATGAGCCGCTCGGCCGTCGCCGGACGCAGCTTCGCGAACGGCGCGAGGACGCGCGCGCGGAGATCTTCGAGCGCCGCCGGATCCGAGGTCACGACCAGACTCGCCAGGTGATGCTCGGTGTCGACCGGCGTGCTGGTTTCCACGACCAGCCCGAGATCGCGCGTTCGAAGGACTCTCTCGTACGACGTACGCACGGTGGTCCACGGTTTGTCGGGACCGACCCACGCCTGCCGTCCGCGCAGAGCCCGAAGGAGCGCGGGTCGCGCCGGCCCGTGCGCGTCGGGAACCAACAGCACTGCCACGTCCTCCTTCTCGAGTCCGGGGAGCTCGTCCTCGGTTCTCAGCGTGCGCGGATCCAAGGCGGCAAGGACCCCGCGGACGTGTGCATTCGGCAGGATCACCGCGGTCAAGGTCTTGGGCGGCTCCCAGTCGGCTCGCTCGGCCCGGTCGGCGAGCTGGTCCGCGGAGTCGCCCTGCAAGAGACTCCGCGCGAGAGCCTGCAGGTAGCGCTGACGCACCTGGCCACTCGTCGCGAGCTCGTCGGTGTGTCCGGCGACGCTTGCCGCGGACAGTTCGTCGATATAGGCGAAGACGAGTTCGGCGAACTTGGCCAGCGTTTCGGCGGACAGGCCGACCTCGACCGCAGTACCGGACAGCTCTCGCCACGAGACACGGGCTCCGACGCGATAGGCGGCGAGCAATGCGTCCATGCTGCGGCCGCTGCGCGCCTCACCGCGACCGAGGATGTACGCGCCTTCCAGGGCCGGCGTCAGCGGCGTACCGGGATCGCCGCTGCTGGCCAGGCGGAGGAATCCTCCGAGGGCGAGCTGGACGGCGCCCTCGATCTTGGCTCCCATCGGGCCGGCCAGCGCATTGGTGTAGCCGGGCACCTCGGCGATGATGGCGGTCACGGTGTTCTCCGCGATGTCGACCAGGCGGGACCGCAACAGGTCCATCGCCGCCTCGCCGAGCTCGAGGTCGGCGGCACCCCGAGCCGTGCGGCTGGCGTGACGGATGGGATCGGGATCGGCCATTCTTTGTTCGCTCCGTACAAGATCGGGAGACAGATTCACCGCCTACGGTCATGAAATTACACCCTCGGTCGAGGACATTGGAGTGTATGACGACTTTCGTGCCCGATCAGAGCCCGCGGGCGAGTTCGCGCCGACGGCTGCGCGAGCGGGTCTGGCAGCTCGCGGCCGCCGCGACGCACCCGCGCGATCCGGCCGATTACCTCGACATGTTCCGGCCGCTGCGATCCGGCGCCGACCTGCGGGCGCGCGTCGTCGAGGTCCGCCCGGAGACCGCGGACGCGGTGACCGTCGTACTACGGCCTGGCGGCGCCTGGCGCGGCCACCAGCCGGGTCAGTACGTCCGGATCGGCCTCGAGGTCGACGGCGTACGGCTCTGGCGCTCGTACTCCCTGACCTCCGCACCCGAGAACGGGCTCCTCACCATCACGGCGAAGGCGGTGCCCGACGGCGTCGTCAGCGCACACCTCGCGCAGGAGTTGCGTCCCGGCCAACTGGTCCATCTCGACCAGGCCGTCGGTGACTTCGTGCTCCCCGACCCGGCACCGAGCAAGGTTCTCTTCGTCACCGGTGGCAGCGGCATCACCCCGGTGATGGGCATGCTGCGCGCCGGGCTCGACCGGCTGACGGACGTCGTACTGGTCCACTCCGAGGCCTGTGCCGACGACGTGATCTTCGGCAGCGAGTTGCGCGGCTTCGCCGAGGACGGCCGGCTCCGCCTGGTCGAGCAGCACACCGATACGCATGGCCGCCTCGACGTCGCTGCCCTTGCGGAACTCGTACCTGATCTCGCTGAGCGGGAAACCTGGGCGTGTGGCCCGGCCGGCCTTCTCGACGCGCTCGAGGAGCAGTGGGCAGCGCCTGAGTTGCTGCACACCGAACGCTTCCGGACCGCCCTGGCCGAACCGGGTGACGGCGGGACCGTCCGCTTCACCGGAGCCGGCGTCACCCTCGAAGCCGACGGTGCCACCCCGATCCTCGAAGCCGGCGAGGAAGCCGGCGTCCTGATGCCGTCGGGTTGCCGGATGGGTATCTGTTTCTCGTGTGTGCTTCCACTGCGCGAAGGCTCGGTCCGCGACCTGCGCTCCGGCGAGGTCACCACGGCCGCGCCCGGCGACGGCGTCCTGATCCAGACCTGCATCTCGGCCGCGGCCGGCTCCTGCGACATCGACCTCTAGTCACCCGCCCCTCCGCCTTCCTTTCTTCCTTTCCCAAAGCCCCCGCCTTCCTTCCTTCCCTTCCTGAGAGAGATTTCCCTATGACAGTGCTGCAGAAGAAGGCTGACAACCCGATCGCCCACCTGAGCGCCGACGACATCGAGGAGATCGGTCGCCGGCTGGACGAGATCCGGGCCGAGGTGATCGAGGCCCGGGGCGCGTCCGACGCGGCGTACATCCGCAAGGTCATCAACGTGCAACGGAAGCTGGAGCTGTCCAGCCGGGCGGTGCTGTTGCTGTCCCTGTTCCCGCCGGCCTGGCTGATCGGCACCGCCGGTCTGTCGGTGGCCAAGATCCTGGAGAACATGGAGATCGGCCACAACGTCATGCACGGCCAGTGGGACTGGATGCGGGACCAGAAGATCCACTCCACCACCTGGGAGTGGGACCACGCCTCGCCGTCGGACCAGTGGAAGCACTCGCACAACGAGTTGCACCACACCTACACGAACGTGGTCGGCAAGGACAACGACCTCGGCTACGGCATCATGCGCGTCGACGAGGACCAGCGCTGGTACCCGCTCTACCTGGCCCAGCCGCTCTGGAACTTCATCAACGCGATGTTCTTCGAGTACGGCATCGCGGCGTACGACCTGGAACTCGGGAAGAACCTGGCGAGCAAGGAGCGCCGCCGCGACCCCGAGTTCAAGGCGCGGGCGAAGCAGGTCTTCAAGAAGATCCGCGGCCAGATGACGAAGGACTACGTCGTCCACCCGCTGTTGTCGGGTCCGTCGGCGCTGCACACGCTGGCGGCCAACTTCACAGCCAACATCGTGCGCAACGTGTGGGCGCACTCGGTCATCATGTGCGGTCACTTTCCCGAGGGCGTCGAGACCTTCGAGCGGAAGTCGATCGACGGCGAGACGCGCGGCGAGTGGTACCTGCGGCAGATGCTCGGCTCGGCGAACATCTCCGGCGGTCGCGCGATGCACATCATGACCGGCAACCTGTCGTACCAGATCGAGCACCACCTGTTCCCGGACCTGCCGAGCAACCGGTACCAGGAGATCGCGCCGAAGGTGCGGGCGATCTTCGACGAGTACGGCCTGAAGTACACCACAGGCCCGCTCCCGAAGCAGGTCGCGTCCGCTTGGTCGAAGGTCGTCCGGCTGTCCCTTCCGAACGACTTCACCAAGAAGCTCACGTCCCGCCTGGGCGTCCGCCGCCTGGCCCTCTCGGCCGGCTGACCAGCCGGGCGCAACCCGGCGCGGTCACCGACCGGTCCGTGCCGACGAAGCTGCAGTCGTCAGCTTCGGCGGCGGGATTCGGCTGCGGCCTTGATGCGCTCGGCTTCCTTCTGTACTTCGGCCTGGGTCTCGCGCTCGCGCTGCAGCCACTCCGGGTTCTCTTCCCGCAGTGCCTCGATCTGCTCGGTGGTCAGTGCGTCGGTGACGCCGCCGCGGGCGAGGCCGGAGATCGAGACGCCGAGCCGGGCCGCGACGACCGGGCGCGGGTGCGGTCCGGTACGGCGGAGTTCGCGCAGCCACTCCGGCGGGTCGGCCTGCAGGGAGTTGAGCTCGTCGCGCGAAACGACACCCTCCTGGAACTCCGCGGGGGTGGCTTCGAGGTACACGCCCAGCTTCTTCGCCGCGGTCGCGGGCTTCATCGTCTGGGTCGTCTTCTGCGGGCTCATGAGGTCAAGGGTAACGAGCGCACGCCCCTGCTCCGACCACGCCCGATAGCCTGAGCCGGTGACAGCTCCCGACGGACCGGCATCCTTCAGGCTCGCGTACGTCCCCGGGGTGACGCCCACCAAGTGGGTGCGGGTCTGGAACGAGCGGCTGCCCAGGGTGGCGCTCACCCTGATCGGCGTGACCGCCGCCGAAGCGGCCGACGTCGTACGGGCCGGTACGGCGGACGCCGGGCTGGTCCGGCTGCCGATCGACCGGACCGGGCTGAGCGCGATACCTCTCTATACGGAGACGACGGTGGTCGTCGTACCGAAGGATCACCTGGTGACCGCGGCCGACGAGGTGACCGTGGCGGACCTCGCCGACGAGTTCGTCCTGCATCCGCTCGACGACACCCTCGGCTGGGACGAACTGCCGGGCGAACCGGCGTTCGAGCGGCCGGCGACAACCGCCGCCGCGATCGAACTGGTGGCGGCAGGCGCCGGCGTGCTCGTCGTACCGCAGTCGCTGGCGCGGTTGCATCATCGCAAGGACCTGACCTATCGGCCGGTCTCGGACGCGCCCGAGTCGCAGGTCGCGCTGACCTGGCCGGAGGCGGAAACCACCGGGCTGATGGAACAGTTCATCGGCATCGTTCGCGGGCGCAGCGTCAACAGCACGCGAGGGGCGACGGCGTCGGCACCGAAGTCGGACCCCAAGAAAAAGGCCGCCTCGGCGAAGAACCAGCCCGCCAAGAGCCAGGCTGCCAAGAATCAAGCTGCCAAGAAGCAGGCCGCCAAGCGGCAGCCTGCGCGGCGCGGCAAGCCGCGTGGTCGCTGAGCTGAGAAGCCGCCACCGCTCCTGACTCGTTCCTGTCCGTCGCCGGCCCTATGCTGCCGGTGTCGGGCGCAATCGGCGAGGGGGAGCTGTGTTCGGATCGCAGGCACTGGAGACCGCCATCGGGCTGGCGCTGATGTTCTTCGTCATCGCGACCGCCTCGTCGGCGGTGGTCGAGTTCGTCTCCCGGCTGTTCGGGAAACGCTCGGCCGACCTGGAGAAGACCGTCAAGCACATGCTGGCCGGCCAGGACGTGGACGACACCGACGTCGCGAAAGCCTGGACGATGTTCGCCGGTACGTCGGTGTACGCGGCGGCGCGGGAGGGTGCGGGCAAGGCCCTGCTGACCCAGAAGCGCCGCCCGAGTTACCTGTCGGCGAAGGCGTTCGCCGATGCCACCCTGGAGATGATTGTCGAAGGCAACCGTCTGGTGGCGATGGACCAACTGCCGGCCAATCTGCGGAAACGGCTGGATCCGCTGGTGCGGCAGACGCGAGGCGAGTTGGTGGAGATCAGGGCCGGACTGGAGTCGTGGTTCGACGAGACGATGAGCCGGGCCGAGGGTGCCTACAAGAAGTGGGTGACCTTGCTGCTGTTCATCGTCGGGCTGGTGTTCGCGGTGGCGGGCAACGCGGCGACGACGACTGTCGCGGACGACTTGTGGCACAACTCCGTAGTACGGCAGTCGGTGGTTGATGCCGCCGGTCAGGTGGCGGCGAACGGTCAGGCGGCCGATGAGCTCGACTCCATCGCCAAGGCCACGTCGGCCATGCAGCAGTTCAGTCTGCCGGTCGGCTGGGACTCGCAGAGCCGGGCCGAGTGGCGGTCCGACAGTGCCTGGACCTGGCACCGTACGGCGACTGTCGCCGGATGGTTGCTGACTGCCCTCCTGGTCATGCTCGGTGGACCGTTCTGGTTCGACCTGTTGTCGAAGTTCGTCTCCCTGCGTTCCAGCGGGACGAAGCCGGTGCCGGCCGTGGACGACCACTCCTCGGCGTCCGTCAAACAACGCGCGATCAGAGAACTCAGTACGACGGGCCTGGTCGGGCTCCCCGCCGTCGACGTTCCCCAGTTCCTCGCGGCCGCTCTAGGAGTCGAACCGCCGACCGATCCGCCACCCACCGATTCGCCGCCCACCGATTCGCCGCCGGCCGAAGCGGCGGCGGCCGCCGAGGGGGCGGTCGCCCAGCCGTAGGTCGCCCAGCCGTAGGGCGCCCAGCCGTAGGTCGCCCAGCCGTAGGGCGCCCAGCCGTAGGTCGGTCGCCGAGCCGTAGGTCAGTCGCTTGGATCGGATCGATCGCAATCCGTGGTCCGGCGGGCACCTGAAATCACCGCCGCATTATGTCAACTTCGGGCCGCTTGAGCGCATCTACCAAGTGTCTCTAAGGGGGGACAATCATGAAGTCGATCCACCTCATCCACCGACCGAACCACCGACCGAACCACAGACCGATCCGCCGACCTCTCCGAGCCGCCCTCGCCGTCCTGGCCGTCGCGGCCGTCCCGGCAGCCGCGGTCGCTGTGCCGGCCGTCGCCGACGCGACCACCACCACGTGCCCCACCGGTTGGGGTTCATTGCCTGAGGCAAGTACCTATCGCGGCCTCGGTCAGCTGACGAACGTCCGAACCGGCCGGCACGACTGCTTCGACCGGATCGTGTTCGACGTCCGCGGCAAGCCGTCGTGGTTCCGCGTGCATTACGTGCCGAATGTCTACACCAGCGGGCAAGGGGCGCTCGTGCCGCTGCGTGGCGGCGCCAAGCTGGAGATCATCCTGTCGGTGCCCACCTACGACGACGCCGGCCACAGCACCTACAACCCGGCGAACATCGACGAACTGACCAACGTCAGCGGCTTCCGGACCTTCCGGCAGGTCGCCTACGCGGGCAGCTTCGAAGGTGAGACCGCGATCGGCCTCGGCGTCCGCGCCCGCCTCCCGTTCCGGGTGTTCACTCTCACCGGCACGAACAACACCAGCCGCATCGTCGTGGACGTCGCCCACACCTGGTAGTTCCCGTCCCCGGTCGGCACCTCCGGCAATCGGAGGCGCCGACCGGCAGGCCGGCCTACCTGTCGGCCTGTCGGTCTGGCTGCCGAAAGATAACTACAGGCAGTTGCGGCTCGCGGTGAACTGTCGCCCGGCGGTCATCCGGTGTTGGATGGACGGGTCGACTATGTCAGGAGGAACTTGTGTCGCAACCGCTCAAGCTCGCGGTCCTGGGGTTCTGGCACGTTCACGCGAAGGACTACGCCCAACAGACCGAGCAGCATCCCGGCACGGAACTGGTCGCCGTGTGGGACGACGACCGCGCACTCGGCCAGGCCGGCGCGGATCAGTTCGGCGTACCGTACACCGATGATCTCGACGCGCTGCTGAGTCGCGAGGACCTCGACGGCGTCATCATCACGACGGCGACCAACGTGCACCGCGACCTGATGGTCAAGGCGGCGAACGCGGGCAAGCACATCTTCACCGAGAAGCTGCTCGCGCCGACCGTCGCCGAGGCGGAGGAGATCATCGCCGCCGCCGACGCCAACAACGTCAAGCTCGTGGTCTCGCTGCCCAGGCTCGCCCACGGTTACACCAAGGCGATCCAGGAGGTGCTCGACAGCGGCGAGCTCGGACAGCTCACGTACGGCCGCGTCCGGCTCTCCCACGATGGAGCCATCGCCAAGGACGGCGGATCCGACGGCTGGTTGCCCCGGCGCTTCTTCGACTCCGAGGCTGCCATCGGTGGCGCGCTGACCGACCTCGGCTGTCACCCCGTCTACCTGCTCCAGCTCTTCCTCGGTGCCGACGCTGAAACCGTCAGCGCGACGTACCGGTCGGTGGCCGGCCGCGACCTGGAGGACAACGCGGTGGTGACGGTCGGGTACGCCGACCAGAAGATCGGCGTGATCGAGGCCGGATTCGCCAGCCCGAACCCGTTCACGATCGAGCTCTTCGGCACCGCCGGCAGCCTGACCTACACAGACGAAGGCAACGTACTGCGGGTCGCAGGCAAGGAACTTCCCGTGCCCGACCACAGCCAGGATCCCTTCGGCCAATGGGTCGGCCACATCACCGACGGCACCCGGGCCGACGACAACCTCGCCCGTGCCGTGGAACTGACCCGGATGGTCGTCGCCGCCAACGAGGCCGCCGCCACCGGCCGGACCGTCCCGTACGCCGGCCGCCAGGCCTGACCGTTCTCCCCACTCCACCTTCGAGGAGACCTCCATGCCACAAATCAAAGTCGGCCTGATCGGGGCCGGCGGAATCGCGTCCGCGCACATCAAGGGATACCGCGAGCACGCGGACAAGATCGGCGTCACCGCGGTGGCCGACGCGGTCCAGGAAACGGCCGTTGCCCGCGGCGCCGAGCTGGGCGCCACGCCGTACACGGACTATCGCCAGATGCTCGAGACCGAGGACCTCGACGCGGTCGACATCTGCCTGCCACATCACCTGCACCAGGACGCCATCGTCGCCGCCGCCGAGGCGGGCAAGCACATCCTGTGCGAGAAGCCGCTCTGCCTCACCGCGGAAGAAGCCGCGGCCGTCCGTACGGCGGTCAGCGCGAACGGCGTGACGTTGATGTGCGCGCACAACCAGCTCTTCATGCCCGCCGTGGCCAAGGCCAAGGAACTGCTCGACGCCGGAACCCTGGGCACCGTCTACGAGGTGCGGACCACCGACAGCTTCTACAACGACTTCGACCCCGCGAACATGGGCTGGCGCGCCAGCACCAAGACGAGCGGTGGTGGCGAGCTGATCGATACCGGGTACCACCCGACGTACCTGATGCTGCACCTGGCCGGCGGCTCTCCGGTCGAGGCGACCGCGATGCTGTCCACCCATCGGCTGAAGTTCATGGAGGGCGAGGACTCCGCGCAGGTACTGATCAGGTTCGACAACGGCGTCGTCGGTCAACTGGTGACCAGTTGGGCTTATCAGCCGGCCGCCAGCACCGAGCGCTTCTCCGTCGTCGGTGAACTCGGTGCTCTGCACAGCGACGGCAGTTCCGTCACCACTCGGCTCCGCTCCGGTGAGACCACGACCATCGAGCTGGAACCGGTCGACACCTTCGTCGCCGAGATCGGCCACTTCGCCGACTCGCTGCTCGGCAAGACGCGCCCGCTGCACACCGAGGAGGAAGGCATCGCCGTTCTGGGCATCCTGCTCGCCGCCTACGAAGGGGCTCGCACCAAGACCATCGCGCCCGTGCTCCGAGTCGGTTGAACGAACGCGCGATAGTTGAGGCGTGACCAGCTCCACTGACAGCGCCGGGCAGGTGGACCGGGCGACAGCTGACAGCGTGCTGGTGAAGGAGGTCTGGCTGGTCCTTGCGCTGTCCCTCGGCGCATCGGCCGTCTCGGCGTTGATTTCCTTCACCGGCGTGCTGACCTCCCATCACCCGATCGGTGACCAGACGGCGGTGATCGTCGGTTCCCGTGCGCCGGGACGGCCGTGGCTCGACCTTGCCTGGCAGGTCTTCGCCATCGTGACCGCGCTGGTCCCCGTCGCGCTGGTCGCGCACCTGCTGGCGCGCGGTGGCGAGTCCCTGCGGACTCTGGGGTTCGACCGACGGGACGCCGTACGGGATCTCGGGCGTGGAGCGGCCGTGGCTGCTTGTGTGGGTGGCGTCGGTCTGGCGTTCTACCTCGCGGCGCATGCGTCAGGGGTGAATCTCGCGGTCGACCCGGCGCAACTGCCCGGCACGTGGTGGCGGGTGCCGGTGCTGATCGCGGTCGCGGCGCAGAACGCGGTACTGGAGGAGGTCATCGTCCTCGGGTACCTGACCCGTCGACTGGAGCAGCTGGGCTGGTCCTTCCGCCGCCGTACGACGGCGAGCGCCGTACTGCGTGGGTCGTACCACCTCTACCAAGGACTCGGTGGCTTCGCCGGGAACGTGGTGATGGGGGTGCTGTTCTGCCACCTCTATCGCCGGTGGGGCCGGGTGATGCCGTTGGTGGCCGCGCACACGCTGATCGACGTGGTCGCGCTGGTCGGCGCGACGTACCTGATCGGCAAGGTCGGCTGGCTACCTGGCTGAGCCGCCGTAGCTGTGCTGAGGCAGTTTGCGGGTGTCGATCAGCTGCTGGGCGACGTCGCGCAGCTTGACGTTGTTGTCCTGCGAGTAGCGGCGCAGGATCGCGAAGGCCCGGTCGCCGTCGACGTCGAAGCGCTCCATCAGGATGCCCATCGCCTGGCCGACGAGTTTGCGGGCGTCGACCGCGGACGTCATGGTCTCGTCGTGCCGCGCGGAGGCGACCGCGACGGCAGCGTGCCGCGCGAGGATGTGCGCGATCGCCTCGTCGTCCTCGCTGAACGCATCCGGAAAAGGGCTGTAGAGGCCCAGTACGCCGACCGTGCGGGTGGTGTCGTTACCGGTCAGCAGGGGAACGTCCAGCACACTGCGGACGCCCAGGCCGGCCACCTTGGCCGCCCATTCGGGCCAGCGGTTGTCGGCGCCGGTGTCCCGGATGAGCACGGTCCGGCGTTCACGCAAGGAGGTGACCAGCGGACCGATCGAGGAGTTGAGCTGCAGGTCGTACACATCGGCCACCACCGGATCGGTCACCGCGGCGACCTGCGGCTTGGAGCCTCTCGTATTGAGTGCGACACCGGCAAAGCTGCAGTTCAGGGCCTGGAGAGCGAACTGGACGACGGCATCGATGGTCTCCTCGACGCCGTCGGCGTCGTGGAGCTCCAGGGACAGCCGGGCGAAGGTCTCCGCCATGTCGGCGGCGGCAGGGTCGAGCGGGGGCATAGAACGCTCCAGGCAGGCATCAGCACCAGGAGCACCCTCATCTCCGGAGTGATCCGGCTACAACGTAGTGCACCGCCCGGACATTGTCGTCGGCAGGGCGCGACACGCCCATCCGGCGAGACGCTCAGAGGAAGCCGCGAAGGGTGTCGACCAGCGCGCCGGGAGCCTGTTCGGCGACATGGTGGGTGGAGTCGATGCCGTGTCCGATGACCTGCGGGCACCATGGCCGCCAGATCGCCAGCGGGTCGCCGTACAGCTGTTCGAGGTCGTCCTTGGTCGACCAGAGCATCAGCATCGGGCAGTCGATCTGCCGGCCGGCGGCGCGGTCCTCCTCTTCCGTGCGCCGGTCGATGCCGAGGCCGGCCCGGTAGTCCTCGACCATCCCGTGCACGGTGGCCGGGTCGCGGATGGCGGCCAGGAAGTCGGCGTGGTTCTCCGGGCCGAGCTGATCGGGGGAGTTGACCGTCCAGGCGTTGTACCAGGTCTCCGGATCGGCGCAGATCACCCGCTCGGCCGGTTTGGCGGTCTGGGCGAAGAAGAACCAGTGCCACCACTCGGTGGCGAACCGGGCACTGCACCGCTCCAGGTGCTCGACGACCGGCAGCCCGTCCATCACCACCAGCTTGCTGACCCGGTCAGGATGGTCCATCGCGCTCCGGAAGGCGACCAGCGCGCCTCGGTCGTGGCCGACCACGGAGTACGTCTCGTGGCCGAGAGCGGTCATCAGCCCGGCGACATCCGCCGCCATGGCTGCCTTCGAGTACTGCGTGTGCTCGTCGTCCGCCGCAGGCTTGCCCGACTGGCCGTAGCCGCGCAGATCCGGGCAGACCACGGTGTAGTCGCGGGCGAGTTCCGGCGCCACCTGGTACCACGTGGTGTGCGTCCGTGGATGCCCGTGCAGCAACACCACGGCCGGACCCGAACCGCCGTACCGGACTCGCAGGGTGACGTCGCCGACCTGGATCCGGTCCAGGGTGAATCCTTCGAACATGCTTCTCCTGGGGGTTCAGCGGCTCCTGCGGGTTCAGCGTCGGCGGAGCTCGGGGAGCACCTCGTCGCGGTACAGCTTCATCATGTCGACCGAGTGCGGGCCCATGTTCGCCACGTAGATCTCGTCGAAGCCGGCCTCGAGGTACGGCTGGAACGCCTTCAGATGATCGGCCGCGTTCGCGCCGGCCGTCACGGACTTCGCGGTCTGCTCCTTGGTGACGAGCTGGCTCGCCTGCTCGAAGTGCCGCGGCGACGGGAGCACCTGCGACAGCTCACCAGGCAGGCCCGAGTTCGCCCAGATCCGGTGCGCCTGCTCGATCCCTTCCTCCTCGGTCGGTGCGTAGCTGACCTTGAAGCCGACCTGGGTGGGCTTGTCACCGCCGCCGTTCTCGCGGAACCGCTTCAGCAGGTCGGAGTCCGGCGTGGTGGTGATGTAGCCGTCCGCGATCCGGGCCGCCACATCGGTTGCCTCCGGCCCGAATCCGGACATGTAGATCGGCACCGGCGCGTCCGGCCGGGTGTAGATCCGGGCGTTGTCGACGGTGTAGTGCTTACCGTGGTGACTGACGAAACCGTCCTCGGTCCACAGCCGGCGGATGATCTCGACGGCCTCCTCGAGCATCTCCAGGCGGACGTCGACCGTCGGCCAGGCGTCGCCGAAGATGTGCTCGTTCAGGGCCTCGCCGCTGCCGATCCCGAGCGCGAAGCGGCCGTTCAGCAGTACTGCGCTGGTCGCGGCGGCCTGCGCGATCACGGCCGGGTGGATCCGCACGGTCGGGCAGGTGACCGCGGTGGTGACGGGCAGCTCGCAGACCTGCGAGATCGCCCCGATCGTCGACCACACGAACGCGCTCTGGCCCTGCTCGTCGTTCCACGGGTGGTAGTGGTCGCTGATCCACAGCCCGTCGAAGCCGGCCTCCTCCGCGAGGCGCGCCTGTTCGATCAACTCGGCGGGCGTGTATTCCTCACTGGACAGGAAGTATCCGATCTTGGTCATGGGCTGCCGGTGCCCGCCGGTCCGGCTCACAAACGCCTCAGACCAGATAGCGATCGCCGGGGTGCAGGACACGAAGCCAGCAGCAGCCGTAGGCGTCGACCGGGTGCCGAAGAGTGCCGTCGGTGCCCACCTCGGTGACAGTGCCGCTGAGCAGGTCCGCCACCCGCAGGCCGGCCGCTGCCCCTTCGACGGCGAGCTTCACCTCGGTCGGCTCGGCGGCGAAGTTGTGCAGCGCGACGACCGTGCCCTCCTCGTAGTCGGACCGGTGGGCGAAGACCGAAGGGACACCCGGGTCGAGAATGGTGCAGTGGCCCCAGGACAGCTCCGGGCTCTCCCGGTAGCGCTGGATCAGCAACTTGATCCAGTTGAGCAGCGAATCGGGGTCGCGGCGCTGGTCCGCGACGTTCACCGACTCCGCCGACAGGTCGCCCTCGACCATCGGCCGGAACAGGTCGTCGGGATCGGCCTCCGAGAAGCCGCCGTTCAGGCCCTTCGTCCACTGCATCGGCGTCCGGACGGCGTTGCGTCCCTCGATCTCGAGGTTCTCGCCCATGCCGATCTCTTCGCCGTAGAACAGCACCGGGGTCCCGGGCATGCTGAAGAGCAGGCTGTAGACCATCTTGAGCCGGGCCTGGTCGTTGCCGAGCATCGTCGGCAACCGGCGGCGCAGACCCCGGCCGTACAACTGCATGGTCTTCTCCGGCCCGAAGGCGTCGAAGACCTCCTGCTTCTCGTCGTCGGTCAGCTTGTCCAGCGTGAGTTCGTCGTGGTTGCGGACGAAGGTTCCCCACTGCGCCTCTTCCGGCGGCTCGGGCCGTTCGCGCAGCGCCTTCACCAGTTCGGCCGGTTCGGACCGGGCCAGCGACAGATAGAGCTTCTGCATGCCGATGAAGTCGAAGCACATCGTCAGCTCGTCGCCGTCCTCGTCGCCGAAGAACCTGCGGGTGTCCTTGTACGGCAGGTTGACCTCACCGAGGAGCATGGCCTGGCCGTCGCGCCGGCCGAGGAAGGCCCGCAGGTCGCGCAGGTAGTCGTGCGGCCTCGGCAACCGGCCGGCGTCCTGCGCGCCCTTGGTGTCCAGCAGGAACGGCACCGCGTCGACCCGGAACCCCGACAACCCGAGCTGCATCCAGAACCCGATGATCTTGAGGATCTCGTCCCGGACCGCCGGGTTGGCGATGTCGAGATCAGGCTGCTGCTTGTAGAACTGGTGCAGGTAGTACTGGCCGGCCTGTTCGTCGTACTGCCACAGGCTGGTCTCCTTGTCCGGGAACACGATGCCCTTGTCCGCGTCCGCCGGCGGCTCGTCGCGCCACACGTACCAGTCCCGGTACGGCGACTGCCGCGATGCCCGCGCGCTCTGGAACCACGGGTGCTGGTCCGAGGTGTGATTGACGACGAGGTCGGCGATCACCCGGATGCCTCGATCCGTGGCCAGCGTGATCAGTTCGACCAGGTCCCCGTGCGTGCCCAGCCGCGAGTCGACCCCGTAGAAGTCGGTGATGTCGTAGCCGTCGTCGCGGTCGGGCGTCGGGTAGAACGGCATCAGCCACAGACAGGTGACCCCGAGCTCGGCCAGATAGTCGATCCGCTGCGACAGGCCGCGGATGTCGCCGCGGCCGTCGCCGTCGGTGTCGAAGAACGTCTCGATGTCCAGGCAGTAGACGACAGCGTTCTTCCACCAGATGTCAGCAGTCTCGGTCAGCCTCACAGTGCGCTCACTTCCAGTTGGGGGAGAACCTTCTCGCCGAACACGTCGATGAACTCCGACTGCTCGCGCCCGACGTGGTGCAGAAAGATCGCGTCGAAGCCCAGGCCGGCGTACGCGTTCAGCCACTCGGCGTGCTGGGCCGGCTCGGACGACACCCGCACCGCCTGCCGCATCGCCTCCGGCGGCACGTGCTCCGCCGCCTGGTCGAACGCGTCGGCTGAGTCGACGTCCCAGCACAGCGGCGGCGCGAAGACGTTGGTCCGCCATTGATCATGAGCGATCCGGAGCGCGCGATCCTCGTCGGCGGCGTAGCTCAGATGGACCTGCAGGCAAACCTTGCCGCGTCCGCCGTTCTCCTTGTACGTCGAGATCATCCGGCGCAGGTGGTCTTCTTCGGCGGCGACGGTGATCAGCCCGTCGGCCCAGCCGGCGCACCACTTCGCCGTACTGGTGGAGACCGCGGCGGCGAGTAGTGGGGGCGGCTCGGTCGGCAGGGTCCACAACCGGGCGCGGTCGACAGTCACCAGTCCTTCATGGCTCACTTCGTCGCCCTGCAAGAGCTTCCGGATCACCTGAACCGATTCTTCGAGGCGCTGGTTGCGCAGCTCCTTGCGAGGCCACGGGTCGCCGGTGATGTGCTCGTTGCTGGCTTCGCCGGTCCCCAGGGCGGCCCAGAAGCGGCCGGGGTACATCGAAGCCAGTGTGCCGATCGCCTGCGCGATGATCGCCGGGTGGTACCGCTGACCTGGTGCGTTCACCACGCCGAATGGCAGCCCGGTCGCCTGCAGCGCCGCGCCGAGCCAGGACCAGGCGAAGCCGGACTCTCCCTGGCGCACACTCCACGGGCTGAAGTGGTCCGAGCACATCGCTGCGGTGAAGCCCGCTTGCTCGGCGCGCACCACCGCTTGCAGCAGGTCGGCGGGCGGGACCTGTTCATGGGAAGCGTGAAAGCCGTAGGCGGTCATGCCTCCCCGTGCCCCGACCCCGCCCGTCGTACACGCGTCACATCACGGCGATGGCTGTGACACCGAGAGTGATACCGACCAGGTAGGTGCCCATCGCGCCGACGTCGCGCAGCGGACCGTGCGTGGCAAGGGTCTTCGAGGTGAGCATTCCGGCGGCGTGCACAGTCCTCACCACCAACGCGGCGACGGCCAGCGCGTCGACCCACCAACTGTCCGACAACGCCGAGCAGACCAGCACCAGGACGATCATGGTCGGGATGTACTCGGCGGCGTTGCCGTGTGCCCGGATCGCGATCAGCAGGCGGTCGGTGGGATCGGTCGGCTGCTGGTTCCCGCCTTTCGAGCCGGCGATCGCGCGGTGTCGTGTGACGTTGGCGCCGAGCAGGAACAGCAGGATGCCCATCAGGGCGATCGAGACGATGGTGACGGTACTCATGTCAGTACTCCTAGGGTCGATTCGGTCAGCTTCCGCACCATCGCTCGGCTGAGTTGGGTGCCTAGCAGGGCGTCGGTCTTGTGCATGCCGCCGGGACAGGTCACGTTGACCTCGATCAGGCGACCTCCGATCACATCGAGGCCGGCGATCGCGAGACCGTGTCGGCGCAGGTGCGGCCGGAGTGCTGCGACGATCGCGCGGTCGGCGTCGTCGATCCCGGCGACCGCGACCGGCGGTCCGATCCGGAAGTCGTCGGTTGACGGGCGGCGCAGGACCGCTCCGACGATGTCGCCGTCGAGCAGGAACAGCCTTTTGTTGCCGTGCTCGACAGCGGGGAGGTACTGCTGGGCGATCACCTGGCGACGGCCGCCGTGGGTGGCCGACTCCAGCAACGCGGTGGCCGCGTGGTCGTCGCCGATCAGCCAGACGTCGAGCCCCGCGAAACCGTCGACCGGCTTGACCACCGCAGTACCGACGCCGGCGACGAAGTCGCGGAGACCGGGCAATCCGGCGCCTACGTACGTCGGTGGGCAGAGCTCCGGGAACCGCAGGGCGATGAGCTTCTCGTGCATCGCCCGGACGCCCTCGGGCCGGTTGACCACGCGGGTGCCCGCTGCCTCGACCAGGTCCAGCAGGTATGTCGTGTGCAGGTACCGCTGGTCGACCGGCGGGTCGATGCGCAGGTGCACCAGGTCGAAGCCGGCCGCGTCGACGACAGTCCGGTCGAGTTCGTCCCACCAGATCGGATCCACCGTCCAGCGATGGCCTGAGCCCGCGGGGTGTCGCGGGCGCAGGCGGATCCGCCGGGCCTGGACGAGAACGTTGCCGTTAGCAACTGCTAGGTCGCTGGGTTCGCAGCACCAGACATCGAGGCCCAAGTCCTGGGTGGCGCTCATCAGCCCGATGCTGGCGTCGACGTCTGCTTGCAGGCCGCCGAGCGGGTCGGTGACGAACAGCACGCCGTTCATGCGACTAGCTCCAGGTTCGGGAGCTGCGCTAGTTCGCGGCCGCGACTGGTGATGCCTGGGTCACCAGCGGCTGCCGCGCGCCAATGGTCGGCCAGGTGTGGGAGTTCGGGCTCGAGCGCGCGGAGCGTACGGCGGCGCAGGTCGTCGTCGTACATGAGGTTTTCCAGAGCCGCGATCGCCTGGGCGACCGCGGCCGGCTCCTGGGCGTCTAGGAAGCGGACTTCCAGGTAGGTGGCGCGCGGGCGGACGGGTGGGAAGAGTGTGCTCAGGTGCTCGGCTGGCCCATCGGTGAAGGGGGTGGCTGCTTCGGCGAAGGAGATGTACGCCGGGATCGGGCAGGCGCCGGGCTCTTTGGCCAGTAGGCGGTTGTCGAACCCGGTGCGGTCAGGATCGACGCTGAGCCAGGTGGTGAGTCTGCCGTCGGGTCCGGTGCTTCTCGCGAAGGCGGCGGCCAGGAACGGGGCGGCGAGATTGAGGACCCGCCATTGCTCGGCGCCTGCCTCGCCGGGCCACCAATCGAGGCAGACCTGGGTGGAGGCGGTTCGGCGCATCATCCGGCGTCCGGCCGGGCCGATCGTGTCGAAGTGGCGCTGCATCGCGGCGTACCGCGGCGTCGTCAGTTGCAGGGGGACTGTTGGGCGCGGATCGCAGGGGATGGCGTCGATGCGGATACCGGCCGGATCCAAATGCTGCCGGAGGTCGTCGGTGAGAACCGTGAGCAGGCGAGTGATCGCCGCCGATCCGGACACACACGGCAGGCTCAACTCGATCTGACCCCCGGGCTCGAAACTCAAGCACGCCGCAGCACCGGTGGAAGGGCGGACCGCCTGGGTCGGCGGGGTGGTGGGTGCGCCGGTTGACCGGCCGGCCGACTGGGTCGACAGGGTGGTGGGTACGCCGGGTGAAGGGCGGTCCGACTGGGTGATGGGTCCGCCGGTTGAACGGTCGACCGCCTGGGTCGGCGGGGTGGTGGGGGTGCCGGGTGAAGGGCGGACCGCCTGGGTCGGCGGGGTGGTGGGTGCGCCGGTTGACCGGCGTACGAGGTCGATGGGGACGGGGGCGCCGGTGGTGGTGTCGGCGACGATGAACTCCTGCTCTACCGCTACCCGGGTGGTTCGGCGGCGGCCTCGGGTGAAGAGGTCGGCGACCAGCCGGGGTTGCTCCTTGGTGTCCATCGTTCCCCCTGATACCGTAAGGTTTCCTGTCGAAATAATGGAAGGAATCCTTACAACATGTCAAGGGGTGAGTTTCCCAGGCTGGGCCGTAAGCCGCTGATCGCGCTGATGGACCGGGCCAACCGTGCGCTGCAGGCCGACATGGTGCAGGCCGCGCACCGGCGCGGTCACCCGGAGCTGAAGGCCGCCCACAACTCCGTCTTCTCAACGCTGTCCGAGGACGGGTCGCGGGCCGCGGACATGGCGGTCCGGGCCGGGGTGACCCGCCAGTCGATGGGGGAGGTGATCCGCGAGATGGTCGACCTCGGCATTCTCGAGATGCGCCCGGACCCCGAGGACCGGCGGGCCAAGCTGGTCACCTACACCGAACACGGCCGCTGGATCGCAGGTCACGGGCGCGAACACCTGATCGAGCTCGAGCAACGGTTCGCCGACGAGTTCGGCCCGGCGGAGTACGACACCGCCCGCGAGATCGTCGGCCGAATCGCAGAACTCCTCGACCGCTGGGCGGAAGAAGAAACCGAACAAACCGCCTGACCGTCAACGGAGGACACCTGGTCGGGTCAGCGAAGACGGCGCCTCAAGTCGGTGCGGTCTGGTTACCCGCTGCTGAGGTCAGCGAGGTGGCGGCTCGGGTTGGTGAGTGACCGGCTTGTTGTCAGTGGGTCAGCGGAGGTCTTCGGAGAGGGACTTCGCGGCCTCGGTGAGAAGGGGGACCGCGCGGCCGACCAGGGCTTCCGTCATCCGGCCGGCCGGGCCCGAGATCGAGATGGCCAGGCGTGACGGCACGTCGGGCACCGGTACGGCGACGCAGCGGACGCCGAGTTCCTGCTCGCCCTCGTCCGTGGCGTAGCCCTGCTCCTGGGTGCCGTGCACCTGGGCCATGAACGCGTCCGGATCGGTGATCGTGTTCTCGGTGTGCTTCGGCATGCCCGTGCGCTGGAGGAGTTCGCGGACGTCGGCCTCGGGTAGCTGCGAGAAGATCGCCTTGCCGACCGCCGTGCAGTGCGGGAGGACCCGGCGGCCGACCTCGGTGAACATCCGCATCGAGTGCCGCGACGGGACCTGCGCGAGGTACACGATCTGGTCGCCGTCGAGCATCGCCATGTTCGCCGACTCGCCGAGCTCGTCGACCAGATGCGCCAGATGCGGGCGGGCCCAGACGCTCAGCATCCGCGAGGAACTCTCGCCGAGGCGGACCAGCTTCGGCCCGAGAACGTACTGCCGAGAAGGCTCCTGCCGCAGGTAGCCGAGGTCGACGAGCGTGCGGACCAGCCGGTGGATCGTCGGCAGCGGCAGCCCGGAGGCCGTGGCCAACTGGGACAGCCCCAGCATCCCGCCGGCGTCGGCCATCACCTCGAGCAGCCCGAACGCGCGCTCGATGGACTGCACGCTGCCGGAGCGGCTCTTGCTGCCGGTCTCTTCCGTCACTGTGGTCCCACCCGTCCTCGATGCTTCCGGATCACGGAAGTTTACCCTCAGATGGCGGAAGCGCGAGCGCTTGCGACTTCCGTAATACAGATACTAGTATCCGCATTACGAAATCCCCGAGGATTTGAGGTGCGGCCCACGTGGAAGATGCACTCCTTGCCGAACTGGATCGGCGGCTTGCCGAGGCCGACGCCGAGCTGGCCGCGCTGTACCCCGGCGACCGCGGTGTCCGGCAACCCGTCCATACCGTCTATGTACCGGCCGACAAGTTCCACGCCGGCACGGTCAGCGAGTGGGCGGCTGAGGCCCGTGCCGCGCTGGCTCGGCACGGCGGTTCGCCGGCGGAGCTGGCCGAGGCGCTGGAGTTGCCACCGGAGCTGGCCGGCGAGGTCTATGAGCGGGTGCGCGCGAAGCTGGAGCGCGAGCCGATCGAGGATCTGCGGATCGACTTCGAGGACGGCTACGGGACCAGGCCGGACGACCAGGAGGACGCGGCGGCTGTCGACGCGGCGCGAGCGCTCGCGGAGCTGGTGAAGACTGCCGAGGCTCCGCCGTACTACGGGCTTCGGATCAAGTCGCTGGAGGCACCGAGTCGCCGGCGGGGCGTTCGGTCGCTCGACTTGTTCGTCGGTGAACTCGCCGGTGCCGGTGGGCTGACGGACGGGTTCGTCATCACGCTCGCCAAGGTCACGTCGGTGGAGCAGATCGAGGCGATGGTGATCGTGCTCGGCTCGATCGAGGAAGCTCATGGGGTGCCGGCGGGTTCGCTCAAGTTCGAGATCCAGGTGGAGACGCCGCAGGCGATACTCGGCGCGGACGGGACGACGCCGCTGGGCCGGATGATCCAGGCGGGCGCAGGTCGGGTCACCGGGCTGCACTACGGCACGTATGACTACTCGGCCTCGCTCGGCGTCGCGGCGGCGTACCAGAGCATGGAGCATCCGGTCGCCGATCACGCCAAGGACGTGATGCAACTGGCCGCGGCAGGCACGGGCGTCTTCGTCTGCGACGGCTCGACCAACGTTCTCCCGGTCGGCGATCGCTCAGCGGTGCACGCTGCCTGGCGGCTTCACCTGCGGTTGGTACGACGCTCGCTCGCGCGCGGCATCTACCAGGGCTGGGACATGCACCCGGCCCAGCTCCCGAGCCGCTACGTCGCCACCTACCTGTTCTACCGCGAGGGCCTCACCTCGGCCGCCGCGAGACTGCGCGCGTACGTCGACGGCGGCGACTCCGGCTACCTGGACGAACCCGCCACCGCAGCTGCCCTGGCCGGCTACGTCCTCCGCGCCCTCGACTGCGGCGCCCTCGACCCCGCCGAACTCGACGACCTGATCGGCATAGACACCCCCACCTTGGCCAAACTCGCCCGCCGCCCCCACCGCTCCTAACCGACCCCGCGCCGCCCCTCCGTCACCCCGCCCCATCCCTCCGCCACCCCCATCCCTGCGCCACCCGCCCCATCCCCCCGCACGCACCCGCCCTGCATCCGAGCCGTCCGTCGGTGGACCCCGCTTCGAGGCAGGGCAGGTGTGCGAGGGGGCGCCGGGCGTGGGAGCAGCCGCCTTGTCCGGGTGGGGGCAGGGCGGCTGCAGGTGGAAGTGGTGGGTCAGGTGGTTGCGAGGAGGCGGTGCTGGGTGTGGGTCACCTGGCGGGCGAGGGTGGGTTCGTCGATGGTGATGACTGTGTCGTGTTCGACGACCGGGCGGCCGTTGACCAGGAGGAGCTCCAGTGGGGGTGGAGTGCCCAGGATCAGGGCGGCTATCGGGTCGGGGATGCCGGCGTGGGGGAGGGTGTCGAGGCGCCAGACGGCGAGGTCGGCGAGTTTGCCCACCTCCAGCGAGCCGATCTCGTGCTCGCGACCGAGGATGCGGGCGCCGTCGAGGGTCGCCATCTCCAGAACGTCCCGTACGCCGAGCGCCTGCGGGCCGCCTCGGGCGCGGGCGAAGAGCAGCGCGTGCCGCAGTTCCTCCAGCAGACTGCCGGCTTCGTTGCTCGCGGCACCGTCCACACCGAGCCCGACCGGACACCCAGCGGCTCGAAGATCGGCGACCCGGGCGATCCCGGCGCCCAGGCGGGCGTTGGAGCTCGGGCAATGCGCGACACCGGTCGTCGTCTGCCCCAGCCGCTTGATCTCGGCGTCGTCGAAGTGGATGCCGTGCGCGAACCACACGTCCGGCCCGGTCCAGCCGAGCTGCGCGGCGTACTCCGACGGCGTACAGCCGAACTTGTCGTCACACCAATCGGCCTCGTCGGTGGTCTCGGCCAGATGCGTGTGCAGCCGGACTCCCTTGCGCCGGGCGAGCTCCGCGGCTTCCCACATCAGCTCGCCGGTGACGCTGAACGGCGAACAGGGTGCGACCACGATCTGCAGCATCGACTCCGGCGAGGGATCGTGCCACCGATCGATCGCGGCCTCGGTGGCGAGCAGGATCTCGTCGCGATCCTGCACCACCGAGTCAGGCGGCAGGCCACCGTCCTTCTCGCTCAGATCCATCGATCCCCGCGCCGGATGGAACCGGAGCCCCACCTCTCGTGCCGCAAGGATCTCGGCCTCCAGCAGGTCGCCACCGGGGAACACGTAGTGATGGTCCGAGGCGGTCGTGCAGCCGGTGCGCGCGAGTTGCGCGAGCGCGCCCTGCGCGGCGACGTGGACGGATTCCTCGTCGATCCGAGCCCAGACGGGATACAGCGTGGTCAGCCAGCCGAACAGCGTGGCATCGGTGGCGAGCCCGCGAGTCACCCATTGGTAGAGATGCTGATGTGTGTTGACGAAGCCGGGAGTGACGAGGCAACCGCCTCCGTCGATCACCCGCGCCCCTTCGTACGCCGGTGCGGGTCCGGGGCCGACGGCAACGATTCGGTTGCCGTCGACAACGACATGCCCGGTGGTCAGCTCGCGCCGTTCACGGTCGAGCGTGACCACCGCCGCACCGTCGATGACGATCAACAGAAACCCGGTACCGCGTGCCAGGCCGACCCGGCGTCGCTGGCGTCGTCGCGGACGACGGTGGCCTCGATCAACCCGTACGGGCGATCCGCCGCGATGAACACCTCGCCCGGGTTCTCCACGTCGAACGGCGACAGGTCGACCAGAAAGTGGTGCTTGTTCGGCGCCGAGAACTTGATCTCCGCGACCTCGGGATGCCGTTCGAGGACCGCCTCGCCCATCCCGTACAGGGTCTGCTGGAGCGCGAGGCTGTGGATCTTGGCGAACTGTTCGAGCAGCAGGCCCTTGATCTCGTCGTACGACTTGTCCCAGTCGACCTCGGTGTGGTCGTAGCGCCAGCGCGCGACCAGCGACGTCGCGAGGATGCGGTCGTTGGTCTCCGGCAGCGTCGTGTACTTGTCCTTGAGGAAGCCGTGGAACTCCGAGCCGGTCGACTTCAGCACGGTGAGATCGCGGATGCCGGACACGACGTACGCCGTACGCTCGTCGCCGCGGCCCTCGACGTTGACCACCGTCGTGCGGATGCCGGCGCCGCTGCGGACGAACGAGTGGTCGTGGCCGGCGCCGTCGACGGAGATCCGCTCCCACGGGTACTCCTCGACCTCGATCCGCGCGCCGTCGGCGGCGGGGGAGGCCTGCAGGAAGTGGTCTCCGAGGGTGAGTGCGAACTCCTCGATCGCGCCGACGCCCTTCTCCTTGGCGAAGGCGAACGCGGTGTTCTTCTGGGTGTCGGTCGGCAGCACGTCGGACTGGTCCCCGGTCGTGTGCGCGTTCTCGAACCGGCCGCGCAGCGCGGAGGAGACGTTCAGGTCGCGGATCTGGTGGCGCGGGGTGTCTCGGTAGATGCGGACGACGCGGCTCTCGGCCTTGCCGTACTGGTTGGCTCCCAGGTGGATCGCCATCGCGATCAGCTCCCTCGATAGGTGGAATAGGCGAACGGGCTGAGCAGCAAGGGGACGTGGTAGTGCCGCTCGTCGGTGATCGTGAACGTGACCGTCACCTCAGGAAAGAAGAACTCTTGACCGCTGGCTCGGGCATAGGCGGCGACATCGAATCGCAGTTGATAGACCCCCGGCTCCACCTGCCCCGACCCGAAATCGCTGACGCGCCCGTCGGCATCCGTCGTACTCTTTCCAATCACCGAAGAGTCCGTCGTTCTCTGTAACTGGACGGGGACTCCTTCGGCCGGACGGCCTTGGGCTGTGTCCAGGACGTGGGTGGTTACGGTGCTCATGCGGGGATCTCCTTGCTGAGGGCAATGAGTTTCTCCAGCCGCAGGGCGGCGATCTTGCGGAGTTCGTCTCGTACGACGTGGGCCTCGGTGGGCTCGTCGTTCGTCAGGCGGTGGCGGAGGTTGGTGAGCATCTGTTCGGCCGACAGGCCGGTGGCGCAGATCAGGAAGACCCGCCCGAAGCGCTGTTCGTACTCGCGGTTCCCGGCCGCGAGGGCCGCCCGGATCCCCGGATCGTCGCCCACGCCCGACTGCTCCTTGCGCGACCAGGCAGCCTCGGTGCTCTCGCCGTCCGCGCGATCGCCGATCCGCGGGTGAGCCGCGAGGGCCTGAGCGACCTCGCCGTCGTCAAGGTCTCGCGCGGCCCGATCGGCGACCTCGGTGACCGCCGCGAGGTCGTCGTACGGGCGTCCGGCGAGGATGCGGTCGACCCAGCGCGGTACGTCGCAGCAGGCCGCCAGCAGCGGTCGCAGCCGGTCGGGCGGCGATGAGTTGAATTCCTGCAGGTCCACCGATCACACCTTTCCGGAGGAGTCGTCCAGCAGTTGGCCGTCGATCCAGACGGCCCGGATGTCGGCCGGCGTCCCGAGGGTGAAGACGCGCGCCAGGGTGTCCTCGGCGTCGGCGGCATGCTCGATCCCCACCGCTAGCGGCGATCCCTCGACCGGCCGCAGCAACTGCGCGTCGAACCGCTTGCCGACGCTCAGGTCTCCGACGTCGCTCAGACCGAGCGCCTCGGCGCCCGCGGACGTCGCGAGGTGCAGCAGGTGGGCGGAACTGAGCGCGTGACCGTGATCGCCGAGCAGTTGCTGGCAGAAGTACGCCTGCAAGCCCTCCTTCAGCAACGAGAATCCGGTGCCGGCGCCCACGTCCGAGCCGAGTGCGACGCGTACGCCGTGGTCGAGGTGCCGCCCGAGCGGGAACAGTCCGCTACCCAGCACCGCATTGCTCGTCGGGCAATGCGCGACCGTCGCCCCGCTCTGACCGAGCAGCTTGAGTTCGACATCGGTCGGGTGCACGTTGTGCGCGAACACGCTGCGGTGGTCGACCAGTCCGTGCCGCTCGTAGGTGCTCACGTAGTCGCTGCCGGCGAACAGTTCGGCGACCGTGGCGATCTCGGCCTCGTTCTCGTTGAGGTGCGAGGTGAAGAGTGCCCCCGGAATCTCTTCCAGCACGGTCTGGCACGAAGCGAGCAACTCGTCCGTGCAGGACAAGGAGAACCGCGGCGTCACGGCGTACCGGTTGCGTCCTACGCCGTGCCAGCGGGAGGCGAGCGCGAGCGATTCGTCGTACGCGCGTTGCGGTGTGGTGAGCAGGTCGTCGCGGATGATCCGGTCGCTGACGACCAGTCCGCTGGTGATCCGCAGACCCACCCGGGACGCCGCGGCGAAGAGCGTGTCGACCGCTGAGGCGTAGTGAGCTCCGAAGACCAGCGCGCTCGTCGTACCGGCTGCTGCCAGGCCGCGGACGAACTCGTCGGCAACGCTGGAGGCGTACGCCGCGTCGGCCATCCGCGCCTCCTCGGGCAGCGCGTACTTGTCGAGCCATTCCAGCAGCGGCATGCCCATACCGCCGACCGCCCGGATCTGCGGGAAGTGCACGTGGGTGTCGACGAACCCGGGCAGCACCAGGCCGTCGCTCAGGTCGACGATGTGCTCGGCCGGGTGGGCGGCCCGGATCTCCGCGAAGGGGCCCCGGGCAACGATCACGCCGTCCTGGACCACCAGTGCGGCATCGGTGGCGACCCGCAGGCTGCCGCCGGTGAAGGGATTGTCCGGGGTGTCGAGGAACGTGCCTCTGAACAGGGTCATGCTGTTGCCTCACTGGGAGCCGGCGCGGTGTTGCGCTCGGCAACGAACAGGTGGAGGAGCCAGGCGGCCACGCTGACCGCGATGACGGCCGGCTCCTTGCCGGGCAGGTCGGGCAGCCCGATCGGGGTGACGATGGTGTCGATCGCCTCGGCCGAGTGCCCGTCCTCGGCGAGCTTGCGGCGGAACCGGGACCACTTCGCGCTGGACCCGATCAACCCGATCGTGGCCAGCTGCCCGTTGCGCAGAGTGGCGTCGCACAGAGCGGCGTCCTCTGCGTGGTCGTGGGTCATCACCAAGGCGTGCGTGCCCGGCGGGAGCTCGGCGATCACCAGTTCCGGGAGCACCGGTACGTGGTGCACGTGGATCCCTGCCACCGCGTCGTCGAGCACGGACAGCCGCTCGGGCGTCAGCTGGTCCGGTCGCGAGTCGACCAGGTGCAGTTCGACATCGTGCCGGGCGAGGATCCGCGCGAGCTCCAGACCGACATGTCCGACACCGAAGATCGCGACCGACGGAACAACCGGAAGAGGTTCGAGCAACAACTTCACCTCGCCACCACAACACTGCACCCCGTGCTGGTACGGCGCTTTGTCGGACAGCGCGAAGTCGAGCACCTCCGGTTCGGTGGCTCCGGCAGCGAGCAAGGACCGCGAACGCTCGATCGCGACCGACTCCAGGTTGCCACCGCCGACGGTGGCCCAGACCTCGTCCGCGGCCACCACCATCTTGGCTCCCGCCTCGCGAGGCGCATGACCACGAACCGACAGCACCGTCACCAGTACGCCGGGACGCCGCTGCTCGCGGAGCCGCTGGACCGCCTTCATCCACTCCATCTCGCTCACCTCCCTTCCGGTCCCACGAACTCTCGCGAGTGCGAACGCGAGTCCGATCCCGAGTGTGAGGTCGAGCGGGCGCGATCCAGCGCCCAGTAGACCGCCTCGGGCGTGGCCGGCGACGGCAGCTCGACACTCGTCCCAGCAGGACCGAAGGCCGCCGCTGCCTGCCGGAGCGCCTCTCGGACGGAGAAGGCGAGCATCAGCGGCGGTTCACCCACGGCCTTCGAGCCGTAGACGGCACCGTCCTCGTGCGCCTTCTCCAGCAGCCGGACGTTGAAGACCTCCGGCATCTCGGAGAAGCTCGGCAGCTTGTAGGTACTGGCCGCTTGGGTCGCCAAGCGGCCCCGGTGCGGACCGTCGCTCTCGTCCCAGCGGAGATCTTCGAGCGTCAGCCAGCCGGCACCCTGGACGAAACCGCCCTCGATCTGGCCGAGGTCGACCAACGGGCTGAGGCTGTCGCCGACGTCATGGACGATGTCGACCTGCCGCAGTCTGTAGGCACCGGAGAAGCCGTCCACCTCCACCTCCGCCGCGGCCACGCCGTACGCGAAGTACTTGAACGGCTCGCCCCGCATCGCGTTGGCATCCCAGTGCAGACCCTCGGTGCGGTAGAACCCGGCTGCCCACAGCTGGACCCGCTGGAAGTAGGCCGCGAGGACGACCTCGTCCCAGCTCAGCGTCTCGCTGTCGAAGGTCAGCCCGCGGACGGCACCGTCGACGAACCGGACATCCTTCGGGTTGATCCCGAGCTTGGCGGCGGCAACTTGTTCGAGCCGCTCGCGGATCTGCTCGCAGGCGTTCTTGATCGCCGCCCCGTTGAGGTCGGCACCCGAGCTGGCAGCGGTGGCCGAGGTGTTCGGCACCTTGTCGGTCCGCGTCGGCGCCAGCCTCACCCGCGACAGCGGTACGCCGAGGCAGGTGGCCGCCACCTGCAGCATCTTCGTGTGCAGGCCTTGTCCCATCTCGGTGCCGCCGTGGTTGATCAGCACCGAGCCGTCCTTGTAGACGTGCACGAGCGCCCCGGCCTGGTTGAAAGCGGTCAGGTTGAACGAGATGCCGAACTTGACCGGCGTCATCGCGATCGCCCGCTTGGTGTCCGGGTGGGACACGTTGAACGCGTCGATCTCCGCCTTGCGCCGCTCGATCCCGCCGGTCCCGAGCACCTCGCTCCAGCACGCCTCCAACCGGTCGGCATGACGAACAGGCTGGCCGTACGGCGTACTGTGCTGCGGCTGGTAGAGATTGCGGCGGCGCAGCTCCATCGCGTCGTACCCGAGCAGGGGTGCGCAACGACCGAGCAGGTCCTCCACGACGAGCATGCCCTGCGGTCCGCCGAAGCCGCGGAAGGCCGTCTGCGAGGTCTTGTTGGTCTTGGCGATCCGGCCGTCGACGCGGACGTTCGGGATCCAGTACGCGTTGTCGATGTGGCACATCGCGCGGGCGAGCACCGGTTCGGACAGGTCGAGGCTCCAGCCGCCGTCGGCGGTCAGGGTCGCATCGAGCGCCACCAGGTGACCGTCGTCGTCGAAGCCGGCCCGCCATTCACTGTGGAAACCGTGACGCTTGCCCGTCATCGTCACGTCCTGGGTGCGGTTGAGCCGCAGCCGGACCGGGCGCCCGGTCAACGTCGCGCCGAGTGCGGCGATGGCCGCGAAGCCGTGCGGCTGCATCTCCTTGCCGCCGAATCCACCGCCCATCCGCAGGCACTGCACGGTCACGGCGTGGCTCGCGACGCCGAGCACGTGCGCGACGATCTCCTGCGTCTCCGAAGGATGCTGGGTGCTGCTCTGCACGAAGATCTGGCCGCCCTCGTCGACCAGCGCCAGCGCGGCGTTGGTCTCGAGGTAGAAGTGCTCCTGCCCAGCGAACTCGAACTCGCCGCTGAACACGTGTGGTGCCGCCGCCAGTGCCGCCTCGACGTCACCGCTCTCCAGATGCCGCCCGGTTCCCTGGAAGTTGCCTGCGGCAATGGCTTCGCGAACGGTCACCAGCGAAGGCAGCGGCTCGTACTCGACCTCCACCGCCGCCGCGCCGAGCCGAGCAGCCTCCAAGGTCTCGGCGAGCACCCAGCAGATCGCGTGTCCGTGGAACATCACCTCGTCCGGGAAGAGCGGCTCGTCGTGCTTCACCCCGGCGTCGTTGACGCCCGGCACGTCCTCGCCGGTCAGCACCCGGACCACCCCCGGTACGTCGTACGCGGGCTTCACCTTGAGCGAGAGGATCCGCGCGTGTGCGTGCGGCGACTGGACGGGGAAGGCGTGCAGGACATCGCGGGTCCGCATCACCAGGTCGTCGGTGTAGAGAGCCTGACCGGTGACATGAAGCGCTGCGCTTTCGTGTGGCAGCGGCAGACCGACCACGCTTTGCTGCGGTCGTTGGGACAGGGCGCTCATGCGCTCACCCCCTCCGGCGAGAGTTGCTGGGCATGGAAGCGGAGTAGTGACTGGCCGAGCATCGCCGAGCGGTACGACGCGCTCGCGCGGTGATCGTCCATCGGTGTTCCCTCGGCGGCCATCACGGCAGCGGCTTCGCGGACGGTGAATTCGGTCCACGGTTTGCCGATCAAGGCTTCCTCGGTCGCGCGGGCGCGCAGCGGCGTAGCAGCCACCCCGCCGAGACCGATGCGGGCCTGGCTGACAAGACCGTCGGTGACCTCGACGGCATAGCCAACGGCAACGCTGGAGATGTCGTCGAACCTTCGCTTGGCGATCTTGTGGAAGGCGGTCATCGGTGCCAACGGCAACGGAATCAGGACGGCCCGGATCAGCTCGTCGGGTGCCTTGAGTGTCTCCCGGTAGCCGGTGAAGTAGTCGGCCAGGGCAACGACCCGCTCGCCGCGGTGGGACGCCAGGACCAGCGAGGCGTCGAGCGCCAGCAACGCGGGCGGCGTGTCGCCGATCGGAGAGCCGGTCCCGAGGTTGCCGCCGATCGTGGCGCCGTTGCGGATCAACCGGGAGGCGAACTGCGGGAACAACTGTGCGAGCAACGGAACCCGGCCGCCGAGCATCCGCTCGAGCTCGCTCAACGTCAGCGCGGCCCCGATCCGGATCTCGTCCGCCCCGACCGCGAATTCGCGCAGCTCGGCCAGCCGGTCCACGGCCACGACCAGAGGCGCTCGTACGCCGCGCAGGTTCACCTCCACGCCGACATCGGTCGACCCGGCGACGATCCGCGCCTCCGGCCGTTCGGCCAGCAGCCCGAGAACGTCGTCGAGACTGGCCGGCCGCAGGAATTCCGACCCGTCGACGGCCAGCCGCGTGGCAGGCGCCGGGGGAGGCGGCGACGACCGCCGAGTGGCGAGCGCGTCGTTCTCTTCCGGTACGCCGAGCGCGTACGCCGCGTCGCGGATCGGCCGGTAGCCGGTGCACCGGCAGAGGTTTCCACTGAGCGCGTGCAGGTCGAAGCCGTTCGGGCCGTGCTCGTGGTCGCCGGCGCACGGCGTACGAGCGGGGCGGTAGTACTCGGCGGCCATGCTGCAGACGAAGCCCGGCGTACAGAAGCCGCACTGGGATCCGCCGCGGACGGCCATTTCCTCTTGCACCGGGTGAAGCTCAGCCGGAGAACCGAGACCTTCCGAGGTGACGATCTCCTGGCCGTCCAGAGCGGCGGCCGGGAGCAGGCACGCGTTCACGGCGGTCCACTCGGTCGCGCTGTCGATACCGGGGCGGGCGACGAGCACGGAACACGCGCCGCATTCGCCTTCGGCGCAGCCCTCCTTCGCTCCCGTCAGGCCGCGGTCGCGGAGCCAGTCGAGCAGGGTGGTGTGCACGGGCACGCCGTCGAGCCGGGTGTCTTCGCCGTTCACCTTGACGGCGGCCGCGCGCAGGGTTTGGAGAGTACTCATCGGCTGCTGCTCCAGCGGGTTCGTGCGCTGTGGATGGGGTTCGCGTCCTGCAGGAAGTCGTCGAAGCGGTAGCCCGCGATCTTGGCGATCTCCAGCAGGGCGGCGGCGTGTTCCTGGTTCTCGCAGTTGCCGAGCCGGACCCGGCCCTGCTCGACGATCCGGTCGAACGACTCCGCGTCCCGCACCGAGATGACCAGCGGGAAGCCGAAGCGCTCGCGGTACGCGGCGGTGATCGAGGCGAGCTCGTCGCGATCCGGCTCGGACAGGTAGGTCAGGCCGCGGGCCGCCTGGTCGCGCAGCGACGCCTCGCCGCTGAGTCCGTCCGCGACGAACTGCGAGCCGAGCTGCGGGTAGGACTCGATCAACTCGCGCTGCTCGTCCTTCGATCCGGAGAAGAGTGCCTCCTGGAACGAGCGGCGGAGCGCGTGGGTGTCGGCGAACGGCCGCATCTCCCAGGCCCGCTCGACCATCCAGGTGGGTCCCTGGAACAGATCGGAGAAGGTCGCGACGAACTCGGCGCGGCTCATCTCGTTCACCTGGTCCAGCCGGATGGTGTCGCCCGGCTGGCCGGCGACGGCGGGGCCGAAGTCCTTGCCGACGTGGTGGAACAGCAGGTTGAGCCCGATCGCGGTCAGGCTGCCGAGGGTGATGCCGCTGCCGAAGATGATCTCGGCCCAGCCCGGCACCGCCTGGGAGATCTGCGGCTGCGCGGTGACGTACATGGCCAGGCCGACGCTGGTCGCCACGATCACCACGTTGCGGTGGTCGTGGAAGTCGACCTTGGCCAGTGTCTGGAACCCGACGACCGCGACGGTGGCGAACATCGCCAGGGCGGCGCCACCCAGTACCGGATGCGGGACTCCCGCGACGACAGCACCGGCCTTCGGCACCAGGCCGAGCAGGATCATGATCCCGCCGGCGGCCGCGACCACCCAGCGGCTCTTCACCCGGGTGAGCCGGACCAGGCCGACGTTCTCGGCGAAACACGTGTAGGGGAAGGAGTTGAAGACACCGCCGATGGTGGTGGCTAGGCCGTCGGCGCGCAGTGCCCGGGCGATGTCTTCGCGGCCGATCCGCTTCTCGACGATCTCGCCGGTCGCGAACACGTCACCGGTGGTCTCGACGGCGGTGATCAGCATGACCACGATCATCGAGATGATCGCCGCGACCGAGAACTTCGGCCAGCCGAAGTTGAACGGCGTGGTCACGCCGACCCAGTTCGCGCCGCTGACCGCGCCGAAGTGGGCGTCGCCGAAGGCCCAGGCGACCGCCGTGCCGACGACGAGGCCGACCAGGACGGCGATCGTCGCCAGGAAGCCCTTGAAGATCCGCTGGATCGCGACGATCAGCGCCAGCGTTCCCAGTGCGTAGGCCAGGTTCTTCCCGCTGGTCGGGTCGGAGGTCGGGCCTGCGCCGCCAGTGGCATCCCCGGCGGCCACGGGCAGCAGGGCCAGGCCGATGATCGTGATGACCGAGCCGGTCACGACGGGTGGGAAGAACCGGATCAGCCGGCTGAAGTAGGGGGCGATCAGGAAGGTCGCCAGACCGGCCACGAGCACCGCGCCGTAGATGACCAGCAGGCCGTCGGTCCCACCTCCGGCGGCGAGGCCGATCGCGATCATCGGCGAGACCGCGGTGAAGGTGACGCCCTGCAGCAGCGGCAGCCGGACCCCGACCTTCCAGAAGCCGACCGACTGGATGATCGAGGCGATGCCGCAGGTGAACAGGTCGGCGTTGATCAGGTGCACCAGCTGGCCGGTGCTCAGCCCGATGGAGTTCGCCAGCAGGATCGGGACGATCACCGCGCCGGCGTAGAAGGCGAGGACGTGCTGGGTGCCGTACACGGCGAGGCGTCCGGGCGAGAGCACCTGGTCCACCGGATGACGGGAAGCTCGCGTTTTTGCCTTCATCGGGCACCTTCCAAGGGGTCGCGGGCGGTTCTGGCCTGCACGACAGCTTGGGCTCAGCGGAGCGCGGATTGCACCCGAGGAACCTCCGAACTTGGCCCGATTCAGGGTCGCTCGCTTTGGAGGATCCTCCAAAGCGAGCGGCTCAGAGCGACTTGAGCGCCAGGAACACGTCGACGCGGTCCTCGAACCGCGACAGATCGCGACCGGTCAGTTGCTCGATGCGTTCGATCCGGTAGCGAACCGTGTTGACGTGCAGGTGCAGCGCCTCGGCCGCACGGGACCACGAGCCCGAACAGGCCAGGAACTCGTTCAGGGTCGCGATCAGGTCGGCGCGGGTCCGGCGGTCGTGTTCGAGAACCGGTCCGAGCACCCGGTGCGCGTAGGTGCGCCGTACGTCGTCCGGCACGGTGGCCAGCAGCAGAACGTGCGAGGCGACCTCGTCGGAGGTGACGACAGAGATCCGGGTTCGTCCGGCCAGCGCGGCCCGCTGGGCGAAGCGCGCTTCCTCCAGCGCACCGGTCAAGGCGTCGGCCGTCGTCTCGCCACTGACGCCGATCGTGAGCCTTGCCCTGGCCAGGCCGGGGGAGAGCCGGCCGAAGGCGCGACGAAGCAGATTCGGCAGGTCCGGAGAAGCGGGCAGCAAGGCGACCGGCAGTCCGTCGCGTCCGGTGGCGACGACCGCGGGACCGACGGTGAGTGCGACGTCCTCGAAGATCGTCAGCGCGATCTCGACCGGCCCGTCGTCGCGCAACTCGCCCACCGCGACGACCATCGGCCGGTCCGAGTGCACTCCGGCCTGGCGCAAGCGGGTTGCGACCTCGGCCGGTGGTCCGCCGGACTCGATCAGAGCGAGCGCGTCGGCGACCAACGGTCGCAGAGCAAGGCGGCCTTCGTCGCGGCGTACTCGGTCGAGGGCCGCGATCGCAGACAGTTCCTGCACCGCCTCGACATGGGCACGGGACCACTGGGTGTGGTCGCCCTCGACGACCAGCAGCCAGGCGGTCAGCCGGTTCCCGAGTCCCGACCCGATCGGGAACAGGCTGTACGGCGTACCGTCGGCCTCCGCGACCGCCGGGGTGCGTTCGGCGGTCAGGAACCGCCGCGTCACCGCGTCGAGAGTGTCGTCGTCCAGTGGCCCGGGCCCCGGTACGACGTGTCGCCCGGTGGAGGTGATCACCCGGCAGTCGTGCCCGATCTCGGTCGAGATCCGGGCCGTCAGCTCGTCGAGACTGCGGCCGGAAGCGATTGCCGACAGCAACTGCCGCTGGCGGACGAGACTCGCGGACAACCGGGCGCCGGTGTCGGCCGAACCGGCGGCCGCGACGTACTCCGTCACGTCCGCGAAGGCGACCTCGGTGGGCACCTCGACGAGGGTGACCTGGTGGCGCCGGCAGGCCTCGAGCAGATCGTCGGGGATCGTGCCGAGCAGTGCCTTGCCGGCGAGGATCGTGGTGGCGCCCCGGCCCGCGACCGAGGCGACAAAGGTCTCGCTGTCCGCGGCACCGCGGCGCCAGACCAGCCCGGTCAGGACCAGCTCGCCGCCGTTGAGGTAGTTACCCGGTTCGAGCAGGTCGGTGGTGATGATCCGGCCGATCGGACGGTCGTAGGCGCCTTGGGCCGCATGCAGCAGCTGGAGCCGCAGTTCGGGTGCGTCGAACAGCTCCGAGAGCAGCATCTCGACCTCCTCAGCCCGGCAAGCTCCTTGGAGGAACGTACAACGCGGGCCCGCGCGCGCGATACGTCCGTGGGGGCAACGTCCAGACCTGGCCGGTCCGGTCGCCCGGCGCTTGACGGGCCGGTGCGAGCCATCCTATGGTCATTTCGCATAGCAGAAGCAAGTTTCCATAATGCGGAAATATGAGAGAAGGATCCCATGGGCCACGCACTGCGCTACGCGGTGAACTGCTCGATCCTGTTCACCGAGCTGCCGCTGCTGGAGCGTCCGGTGGCCGCGCGGCAGGCCGGATTCGGCGCCGTCGAGTTCTGGTGGCCGTTCGCCGAGGCGGTGCCGACCGATCGCGAGGCGGATGCCTTCGTGACCGCGGTCCGGGACGCCGGTGTCCAGCTGATCGGGCTGAACTTCTTCGCCGGCGACATGCCGGCCGGCGATCGCGGCCTGGTCTCCTGGCCCAAGCGGGCCGGCGAGTTCCGGGACAACATCGAGGCCACCCTCGGCATCGGCGACCGGCTCGGCTGCCGGGCCTTCAACGCCCTCTACGGCAACCGGGACGACAACCACTCCACGACCGAGCAGGACGAACTCGCCGTCGAGAACCTCGGCCTCGCCGCTCAGGCCGCTGCCCGGAGCGACGCGCAGGTGCTGGTGGAACCGGTCAGCGGCGCAGACAGGTATCCGCTGCGCACGGCCGCCGACGTACTGGCCGTCATCGATCGAGCGCAGACGGCGTACGGCGTACAGAACGTCGGCCTGCTGGCCGATCTCTACCACCTCGCGGTCAACGGTGACGACGTCGATCGGGTGATCGCGCAGTACGCCGACCGGATCGCGCACGTCCAGATCGCCGACGCGCCGGGCCGCAACGAGCCCGGCACCGGCACGCTCCCGCTCGATGCCCAGCTGGCCGCGCTCGCGGCCGGCGGCTACGGCGGCTGGGTCAGCTTGGAGTACAAGCCGGCCACCACCACTGTCGACAGCTTCGGCTGGCTGCCGCGCGAACGCCGCGGCGCGGCCGACCCCGCCAAGGAGACTCAGTCATGACGAACATCGCCTTCATCGGCCTCGGCATCATGGGCAGCCCGATGGCCGTCCACCTCGCCACCGCCGGGCACCAGGTCGCCGGCGTGAACCTCGACCCGTCCCGGGCCAGGCCGCTCGTCGAGGCGGGCGGCCGCGCGGCCGAATCGATCGCGGACGCGGTCAAGGACGCCGACGTGGTCTGCGTGATGGTTCCGGACTCACCGGACGTCGAACTGGTGCTCGCCGGCGAGGGTGGCGTGTTCGAGAACGCGCAGCCGGACGCGCTGATCATCGACTTCTCCAGCATCCGGCCGGACGTCACCATCGAGCTGGCCCGGCAGGCCCGCGAGCGCGGCTTCCGGCTGCTCGACGCCCCGGTCTCCGGCGGCGAGACGGGTGCGCGAAATGCCGCGCTGTCCATCATGGTCGGCGGCGAGGCCGGTGACTTCCAGGAAGCCAGGCCGTTGTTCGACGCGGTCGGCAAGACCATCGTCCATGTCGGTGCGAGTGGAGCCGGGCAGACGGTGAAGGCAGCGAACCAGCTGATCGTCGCCGCCAACATCCAGGCGCTCTCCGAGGCCGTCGTCTTCCTGGAGGCGTACGGCGTGGACACGAAGGCGGCCCTCGAAGTACTGGGCGGCGGGCTGGCCGGGTCGGCGGTGCTGAACCAGAAGAAGGAGAACATGTTGTCGCGCTCCTTCCAGCCGGGCTTCCGGATCGACCTGCACCACAAGGACATGGGCATCGTCACCGCGGCCGCCCGCGAGCGAGGGGTCGTCGTACCGCTCGGTTCGCTGGTCGCGCAGTTGGTGGCGTCCGCCCGGGTGAACGGCGACGGCGGTCTCGACCACTCCGCTCTGCTGCGCGGCGTCGAGCGGCTGTCCGGAAAGGCGTCGGACTGATGGCCCGGATGCGCGCGGTCGACGCCGCGGTCCTGATCCTGGAGAAGGAAGGCGCCACCCAGACCTTCGGTCTGCCCGGTGCGGCGATCAACCCCTTCTACAGCGCGATGAAGAAGCACGGCGGGATCAAGCACGTGCTGGCCCGCCACGTCGAGGGCGCCTCGCACATGGCCGAGGGCTACACGCGGGCCAAGGCGGGCAACATCGGCGTCTGCATCGGTACGTCGGGTCCCGCCGGCACCGACATGATCACCGGCCTGTACTCCGCCTCGGCCGACTCGATCCCGATCCTGTGCATCACCGGGCAGGCGCCGGTGGCGAAATTGCACAAGGAGGACTTCCAGGCCGTCGACATCGCCTCGATCGCGAAGGCGGTCGCCAAGTGGGCGGTCACGGTGATGGAGCCGGCGCAGGTGCCCGGTACGTTCCAGCAGGCCTTCCAGTTGATGCGCTCGGGTCGTCCCGGACCGGTGCTCATCGACCTGCCGATCGATGTCCAGCTGACCGAGATCGAGTTCGACATCGAGACGTACGAGCCGCTCCCGGTGGTCCGGCCGGCGGCGACGCGGGCTCAGGCCGAGAAGGCGCTCGCACTGCTCAATCAAGCTGAGCGGCCGCTGATCGTTTCTGGTGGCGGAGTCGTCAACGCCGACGCGGCCGACCTGCTGGTGGAGTTCGCCGAGTTGGTCGGAGTGCCGGTCGTACCGACGCTGATGGGCTGGGGGACCATCCCGGACGACCATCCGCTGGCGGCCGGGATGGTCGGGCTGCAGACCTCACACCGGTACGGCAACGCCACCCTGCTGGCGTCCGACCTGGTGTTCGGGATCGGCAACCGGTGGGCCAACCGGCATACCGGCTCGGTCGGGACGTACACCGAGGGACGGAAGTTCGTGCACGTCGACATCGAGCCGACGCAGATCGGCCGGGTGTTCGCGCCGGACTACAGCATCGTCTCCGACGCTCGCGCCGCGCTGGCGGTCTTCGTCGAGGTGGCTCGTGAGTGGGCGGCTGCCGGCCGGCTGACCGACCGTTCGAGCTGGGTCGACGAATGCCGGGCGCGCAGGAGGTCGTTGCAGCGCAAGACGCACTTCGACAGCGTGCCGATCAAGCCGCAGCGGGTCTACGAGGAGATGAACCGGGCGTTCGGTCCCGACACCCGGTATGTGTCCACGATCGGGCTGTCACAGATCCAGGCCGCGCAGATGCTGCACGTGTACCGGCCGCGGCACTGGATCAACGCCGGTCAGGCGGGTCCGCTCGGGTGGACCATTCCGGCCACGCTGGGCGTCGCGGTCGCCGATCCGGAGAGCACTGTCGTGGCGCTGTCGGGGGACTACGACTTCCAGTTCCTGATCGAGGAACTGGCGGTCGGGGCGCAGTTCAACATCCCGTACATCCACGTCGTCGTGAACAATTCCTACCTCGGGCTGATCCGGCAGGCGCAGCGCGGGCTGGACATGGACTACTGCGTCCAGTTGTCGTTCGAGAACATCAACAGCCCCGAGTTGAACGGCTACGGCGTCGATCATGTCAAGGTCGCGGAAGGACTCGGCTGCAAGGCCGTCCGGGTGTCCGCTCCGGACGAGATCCTGCCCGCGCTCGAACAGGCGAAGAAGCTGATGGTCGAACACCGGGTCCCGATCGTGGTCGAGATCATCCTGGAACGCGTCACCAACGTTGCCATGGGCACCGAAATCGACACCGTGACCGAATTCGAACCGCTGGCGGAACGCCCCGAAGACGCACCGACCGCCGTCGCCCTGCTCGCCTGATGCGCATCTTGGTTGCCGCTGACAAGTTCAAAGGCAGTTCGAGTAGCGCCGAAGTGGCGGCCGCAGTGAGTGACGGCGTACGGCGGGTTCGGCCGGACGTTGTGATCGACTCGGTGCCCGTGGCTGACGGCGGCGACGGCACTCTCGCCGCCGCCCTCGCCGCGGGATTCGAGCTCGTACCGCGAACTGCCACCGGTCCGACGGGTGAGCCGGTGTCCACCGGCTTCGCGCGGCGGGGTGACGTTGCCGTTGTCGAGTTGGCCGAGGCGTCGGGGCTGAGCCGGCTGCCCGGGGGCGAGCCGGCTCCGCTGACCGCGAGTTCGCGCGGTACGGGCGAGCTGATCGCCGCGGCGATCGACAGCGGTTGCACCCAGGTGATCCTGGGGATCGGCGGCAGCGCCTGCACCGACGGCGGAGCAGGACTGCTCCGAGCCCTCGGCGCCCGGCTGCTGGACGCAGACGGCGAGGAACTGACAGAAGGTGGCGCCGCGCTGGCATCGGCTGACTCGCTCGATCTGACCGCACTCAACGACCGCCTGGCCGGAGTACAGATTGTCGTGGCGTGCGACGTGGACAACCCGCTGACCGGTCCGACCGGCGCGGCGGCGATCTACGGCCCGCAGAAGGGTGCATCGCCCGAGCAGGTCGAGCAATTGGATGCTGCGCTCACACACTGGTCCAACCTGGTCGGGTCTCAGTGCCGTGACCTGCCTGGGGCCGGCGCGGCGGGGGGTGTGGGGTTCGCGGCGTTGGCGGTGTTGGGGGCGGGGATGCGGCCGGGGATCGAGCTCTTGCTCAATCTGGTTGGGTTTCAGGAGCGGGTGGAGGACGCTGAGTTGGTGATCACCGGCGAAGGGGCGCTGGATGAGCAGACCTTGCGTGGGAAGGCGGTCGCTGGTGTCGCCGCGGCTGCGCGCAAGGCCGGCGTACCGGTGGTGGCGGTGTGTGGGAGCAACCGACTCGACGACGACCGGCTGAGGGAAGCTGGAATCGCGGCCGTCTATGCGTTGACGGACCTCGAACCCGACGTACGGAAGTGCATCGCCGAACCCGTTCCGCTGCTGAGGCAGCTCGGTGAGCGGATTGCCGGCGACTGGAGCTTTACGATGACTGCAACTGAGAGGGGCGTCGTATGACCGCGCTGGACCTCGTCGTCCGGGCCCGCCGGATCATCGGTACGACGGGCGACCTGCCCGGCGCTGTCGGCGTGAAAGACGGCCGGATCGTCGCCGTCGAGCCGTACGAGTCGGCCCTCGCAGGCGCCCGCGAACACCACCTCGGCGACGACGAGGTGCTGCTTCCAGGCCTGGTCGATTCGCATGTGCACGTCAACGACCCGGGCCGGACCGACTGGGAAGGCTTCACCAGCGCCACTCGCGCGGCGGCCGCCGGCGGCGTCACCACGATCATCGACATGCCACTCAACAGCATCCCGCCGACCTGCGACGTGCCCGCGCTGGAGTTGAAGCAGAAGGTCGCCGGGAGCCAGGCGTACGTCGACGTCGGGTTCTGGGGCGGCGCGATTCCTGGCAATGCCAGCCAGTTGCGTCCGTTGCACGACGCCGGTGTCTTCGGCTTCAAGTGCTTCCTGCTGCATTCGGGCGTCGACGAGTTCCCGCCGCTGAACCCGGCGGAGCTCGAGCTCGCGATGCGCGAGATCAGCGCGTTCGACGGGCTGCTGATCGTGCACGCCGAGGACGCCCACCGGATCGAGGACGCGCCCGCGCCGAACGGGGCCAGCTATCAAGACTTCCTCCGCTCGCGACCGCGCGAAGCGGAGTACGCCGCCATCGCCGACGTCATCGGGCTCGCCGCGCTGACCGGCTGCCGGGTGCACATCCTGCACGTCTCGAGCGCGGACGTGCTGCCGATGCTGGCGGAGGCGCGTCGTGACGGCGTACGGATCACCGCGGAGACCTGTCCGCACTACCTCACCTTTTCCGCCGAGGAGATCCCCGCCGGGGCCACCCAGTACAAGTGCTGTCCGCCCATTCGTGAAGCGGAGAACCGCGAGCTGCTCTGGGAAGGCCTGCGGGACGGTGTGATCGACCTGGTCGTCTCGGATCACTCGCCCTCGACGGTCGACCTCAAGTGCCTGGAATCCGGTGACTTCGGCGTGGCCTGGGGTGGCATCGCCTCGCTCCAGCTCGGTCTGCCGGCGGTGTGGACGCAGGCGCGCCGCCGTGGCTTCACATTGACCGACGTGGCGAGCTGGATGTGCCAGGCGCCCGCGAACCAGGTGGGCCTGCGAAACAAGGGCAGGATCGAGCCCGGGTACGACGCGGACTTCTGCGTCCTCGCGCCGGACCAGACCTTCGTCGTGGACGCTCATGCTCTGCAGCACAAGAACCCGCTCACACCGTACGACGGCATGTCGCTCACCGGAGTCGTCCGGGAAACCTGGCTTCGCGGTGAGCCTGTCGACCTCGCAGCCGGCCACCGGGGACGCCTGCTGACCCTAGGAGAACAACGATGACGTACTACGCTCCGGCCGGTGGACTGCCGGCTCAGACCGAGCTGACCACCGACCGCGCCGTCTTCACCGAGGCGTACGCCGTCCTGCCGCGCGGGACGATGCGCGACATCGTCACCAGCCAGTTGCCGTTCTGGGAGCACACCCGGCTGTGGGTGCTGGCCCGGCCGCTGTCCGGCTTCGCGGAGACGTTCTCGCAGTACATCGTGGAGGTCGCGCCGGGCGGTGGCAGCGACAAGCCGGAGACGGATCCCGGTGCCGAGGCCGTCCTGTTCGTTGTCGAGGGCAACTTGTCCCTCACCGTGGAAGGCGACAAGCACGAGCTCGAACCGGGTGGCTACGCGTTCCTGCCGCCGGCGGCCGACTGGACGGTGCGCAACACCAGCGACAGCAGGGTCGTGTTCCACTTCGTTCGCAAGGCCTACGAGCACGTGGAGGGCATCGACGTACCGGAGGCGTTCGTCACCAACGAGGCGGACGTCGAGGGGCACGAGATGCCGGACACGGACGGGCGCTGGAAGACCCAGCGGTTCGCCGATCCGCTCGACGTACGCCACGACATGCACGTCAACATCGTCACCTTCGAGCCCGGCGGGGTGATCCCTTTCCCGGAGACGCACGTGATGGAACACGGGCTCTACGTGCTGGAGGGCAAGGCGGTCTACCTGCTCAACAAGGACTGGGTCGAGGTGCAGGAGGGCGACTTCATGTGGCTGCGGTCCTTCTGCCCACAGGCCTGCTATGCCGGTGGACCGGGCCGCTTCCGCTATCTGCTGTACAAGGACGTCAACCGGCATCCGAGGCTTCCGAGGCATCACCTGTGACTGTCGCGATGTTGTGTCGTTAGGCTCTTCGGCGTACCGCCTAACGGTGAAAGGGACCCTCGTGACCAGCAATGAAGAGTTGACGGCCCAGCGCGATCGTGCGCGCCAGGACTACGAGGCGCTGGTCGCCCGGGGGCTGAAGCTGGATCTCACCCGGGGGAAGCCGTCGCCGGACCAGCTCGATCTCGCACAGGGACTGCTGGAGTTGCAGGGCCCGCTGACCGCGGCCGACGGGACCGACCTGCGCAACTACGGCGGCCTGCACGGCCTGCCGGAGTTGCGGGAGATCTTCAGCGACGCCCTCCAGGTTCCCGTCGAGCAGTTGCTGGCGGCCGGGAACTCCAGCCTGGAGTTGATGCACGACGCGGTCGTGTTCGCTCTGCTCAGCACGCTTCCCGGCGGCGAGCGTCGCTGGGTGGAGGAGCCGGAGATCGCGTTCCTCTGCCCGGTGCCCGGGTACGACCGGCACTACGGCATCTGCGAGCGGTACGGCATCACGATGATTCCGGTGCCGATGACGGCCGAGGGACCGGACATGGACGTGGTGGAACGCCTCGTCGCCGAAAATCCTGCGGTCAAAGGCATCTGGTGCGTACCGAAGTACAGCAACCCGGACGGTGTCGTGTACTCCGACGAGACCGTGCGCCGGCTGGCCGCGATGGAGACCGCCGCGCCGGACTTCCGGATCTTCTGGGACAACGCGTACGCCGTCCATCACCTGGCCGAGGAGCCGGCCGAGATCGCCGACGTCCTCGCGCTCGCGGCCGAGCACGGTCACGCCGACCGGGTGTTCGTCTTCGGCTCCACCTCGAAGATCACCTTCGCCGGAGCAGGCGTCGCGTTCTTCGGTTCCTCACCGGCCAACGTGACCTGGTGGCTGAGCCACACCGTGAAGCGCAGCATCGGACCGGACAAGATCAACCAGTTGCGGCACGTGCGGTTCCTCAAGGACGCCGACGGTCTGCGCGAGCACATGGCCCGGCACGCCGCGGTGATCCGGCCGAAGTTCGACGTGGTGGACAAGATCCTCACGGCCGAGCTCGGCGACACCGGGCTGGCGTCGTGGACCCGCCCGGCCGGCGGCTACTTCATCAGCCTCACGGTGCCCGAGGGTTGTGCTCGCGAGGTGGTTGCGAAGGCCAAGGCGGCCGGCATCGCCTTGACCCCGGCCGGTGCGACCCACCCGTACGGCGACGAGCCCGCGGACCGGACGATCCGGATCGCCCCGACGTACCCCGATCCGGCCGAACTCGAGACCGCGATCACCGGCCTGGCGACCTGTGTCCGGCTAGTTGCTCTTGACAAGCTCTTGAACGCGTAATCCTTTCCTGACGCGGCGTGTTCAGGGTTTGTGAACTCTGGACAGGCACCGTCCGGACACGGTCTACTCACCCTTGATCGACCGGGAGGGCCGTGACAGGAATCAGGCTGGACTCCGTGTCCAAGGTGTACGACGGTGGGCAGCTGGCCGTCAACGAGCTGTCCCTGGAAATCGAGGACGGCGAGTTCATGGTGCTGCTCGGACCGTCGGGGTGCGGGAAGACGACCGTCCTGCGGATGATCGCGGGGCTGGAGGACCTGACCAGCGGTTCGGTCTGGTTCGACCGTACCGAGGGCACCGGGCTGACGCCCAGGGACCGCGGGGTCGCGATGGTCTTCCAGAACGGCGCGCTCTACCCGAACCGGACGGCCCGGGAGAACATCATCTTCCCGTTGCGGATGGCGGGGGAGGACCTGGTCGAGGCCAACGCCAAGGCTTCAGGGCTGGCCCGGATCCTCGGCATCGACGGCGCGCTCGACCGGTTGCCACGCACCTTGTCGGGTGGCCAGCGGCAAAGGGTCGCGATCGGCCGGGCGATCGTCCGGCAGCCCAAGGTGTTCCTGATGGACGAGCCGCTGTCGAACCTGGACGCCACCATGCGCACCGAGTTGCGGCAGGAGATCGGGTCGATGACCCGGGACCTGAAGGTGACGACGGTCTACGTCACGCACGACCAGGTGGAGGCACTCACGCTGGCCGACCGGATCGCGATCATGCGCGACGGCCGGATCGAGGACGTCGGCACCCCGTCGCAGATCTACGACGACCCGGCGACGGCCTTCACCGCCGGCTTCCTCGGTACGCCGAGGATCAACCTGATGACCGCCACGGTCCGGGTCGCCAGCCACCACCGGGTCACGCTGGACTTCGGCAGCCAGTCGATCGCGCTCCCACCGACCGATCGCCGATCCATGATCCTGCGCGACCACGCCGGTGAGCAGGTCGTCGTCGGTGCCCGCTCGGACGCCTTCCACGTGACGTTGGACGGCGGCGAGGCGAACCAGCTGTCCGGCACGATCCGGACGCTGGAATTCCACGGCAACCAGTGGATCGCGTTCGTCACCGCCGGGATCGAGTTGCTGAACCCCGATCTGATCGGAGTCACCCGCAGCCGGCGGGTCAGAGGTGGCCGGCCCACGTCGCACAGCGCCGGCTCTCGGGCCCACCGTACGGCGGGGCGCGTGTCGGCCCTGGCTGCCAAGGCGCGCTCCGTGATCGGCCGCGAGTACACGCCACCGCCGCCGGAGCCGCTCGCGTCGGCGACCCACCGGCGCTCCGACCTGGTCCTCGAGCTCGACAACGTCGCGAACCTCAAGGCGCACGACACGATCCACCTGGTGGTGGACGTCAACCGCATCCACATCTTCGACCAGCAAGGCCGCCGGGTGGACCGCGTCAAACGCTAGTTCTTCCCGCCGTCCGGCTCCGCTGGGGTGGCGACCGGGTCCGGGGAGGCGAAGCCGGGGTCGGGCTGGGCGACGTGGCAGGCGGCGGTGTGGCGCTCGCCGAGCAGCCGGAGCTTCGGCGTGATGTGGTGGCACTCGTCGATCGCCAGCGGGCAGCGCCAGCGGAAGCGGCAGCCGGGGGCGGGGTCGATGACCTTCGGCGGCTCGCCGGTGTCACCCTCGACGCCGACACTGAGCGGTGCGCGCGGATCGGGCACCGCGCCGAGCAACAGATCCGTGTACGGGTGCTTGGGGTTGGCCAGGACGGACTCGGCCGGACCGGACTCGACGATGTGACCGGCGTACATGATCATCAGCCGGTCCGCGACGTACCGCGCGCTGGCGATGTCGTGCGTGATGTAGAGGAACGACACCCCGGCCGACTCGCGCAGTTCCGCCATCAGGTTGAGCAGACCGATCCGGATCGACACGTCGAGCATGGAGACCGGCTCGTCCGCCAGGATCAGCTTGGGCTGGTGGGCGAGCGCCTGCGCGAAGCCGATCCGCTGCCGCTGACCACCACTGAGCTCGTAGGGATAGCGATGCAGGATGTCGGCGGCCGGCGCCAGGCCGACCTGCTCGACCACCCGCGCGGCTTCGTCGTACCGCTGGTCGCGGGTGAGCTCGCGGTTGTGCAGTTTCAGGCTGCGCAGGATGCCGTGCGAGACGCGGAAGGCGGGGTTGAGCGAGCTGAACGGATCCTGGAAGACCATCGGTACGTCGCCGCGGTACGCGAGCTGCTCCCGGCGTGACCGCATCGCCGACACCGGCCGGCCCTGGTAGTAGATCTCGCCGCTGGTCGGCTGGTAGACGCCCGCCAGCAGCCGGGCGATCGTGCTCTTGCCGCTGCCGCTCTCTCCTGCCAGCGCGACGATCTCCTGGCGCTCGACGGTGAGGTTGACGTCGTCGACGGCGTGCAGCATCTTGCGGGAGAAGCCGCGGCCGACCCGGAAGTGCTGGGTCAGGTTCTTGGTCTCGAGCAGCGGACCGGTGGACGCATCCCCGGCCGGCTCGGCGGGGGACACCTTGTCGGTGCTGACCTCGGTCATGAGGTCGCCTCCTGCTTCGGTTCGGTCAGTACGCCGTCAGGTGCGTGCAGCAGGCAACGAGCCTGCACGGCTCCGACCTGGTAGAGCTCGGGCTCGATCTTGGGACAGTCGCCGAACGCCACCGGGCAGCGGGGATGGAAGCGGCACCCACTGGGTGGGTGGGCGAGGTTCGGCGGGCTGCCCGGAATCCCGGTCAGCGGGACCTTCGGCCCGCGGATCGAGGGAAACGCGTCGAGCAATCCCTTGCTGTACGGGTGCGCCGGATGATCGAAGACCGCCCGGGTGGCGCCGAGCTCGACCACCTGGCCGGCGTACATGACGAGCAGCTGGTCGGAGAAGTGGCTGACCAGCGACATGTCGTGGGTGACGAAGACGACCGCGAAGCCGAGCTGCCGCTGCAACTCCTTGATCTGCACCATCAACGACCGTTGGGCGACGACGTCGAGGGCCGAGGTCGGCTCGTCCATGATGATCAGATCCGGTGTGAACAACAGCGCCATCGCGATCATGGCCCGCTGCCGCATCCCGCCGCTGAGCTGATGTGGATAGCTCTTCAGGTGGATCGGGTCGATGCCGACCAGCCGCAGTACTTCGGCCGGCCGGTCGTCGGCGACCGGCTCGTCGTGCGCCATGATCGCGTCGTGGAACTGGGCGCCGATGCTCTTCACCGGGTTCAGCGCGTTCATCGCGCTCTGCATCACCACGGAGAAGTCGCGCCAGCGCAAGGCCGCGAGCTCTTTCTCGCTCATCGCCACGAGATTCTGGCCCTGGAACAGCACGCTGCCCGCGGTGATGGCGGCCGGTGGGCTCAGCAGTTGGGCGATGGCGAACAGCAGCGTCGACTTGCCGCAGCCGGACTCGCCGACCACGCCGACGAATTCACCGGCCCGGACCTCGAGATCCACCCGATCGACCGCGACGACCGGCTGGTCGCCGGTGTCGTATTCGACGGTGAGATCGCGGACCTCAAGAATTGGCTTGCCCTCGTTATGACCGTGCACGTCGCCTCCGAACCGGGCGCAGGGCCGGGTTGCTGATCTCGTCGAACGCGTAGTTGAGCAGGGCGAAGGCGACTCCGAGCAGGGCGACCGCCAGACCCGGCGACAGTGCCCAGGCCGGTAGTCCGTTCACCAGCGCACCTTGGTTCTGTGCCCAGTAGAGCATCGTGCCCCAGCTGAGTGAGTTGGGATCGCCGAGTCCGAGGAACTGCAGGCCGGCCGCCGTCAGCACGGAGTACAGGGCGGCGCCGAGGAAGTTCGCGACGATCAGCGAGATCATCGTCGGCAGCATCTCGACCACGATGATGTACGACCGGCGCTCGCCGCGGACCCGGGCCGATTCGAGGAAGTCGCGGTTGCGCAGCGACAGCGCCTGCGCGCGCATCTGCCGGGCGCCGTACGACCAGCCGGTCAGGATCAGCACGAAGATGATGACGGTCAGATTCCCTTTGCCCGCGTAGGTCGCCAGCACGATGATCAGCGGGAACGTCGGGAGCACCAGGAAGATGTCGGTCAGCATCGAGAGCCCGTCGTCGGCGAAGCCGCCGAGGTAGGCGGCCGAGACGCCGATGACCACCGACAGGATGGTCGCGCCCAGACCCGCGACGATGGCGATCACGAGCGATTCGCGCGTGCTGTAGATCAGTTCGGCGTACACGTCCTGGCCGAGGCCCGTCGTACCGAGCCAGTGCTTGCCCGACGGTCCTTCCAGGGGCAGGTCGCCGATCGCCCGTGGATCGCCGTGCAGCCAGGGGACGAACAGGTGCGGGAACGCGGCGAGCAGGACGAACAGCAGCAGCAGAGCCGCCCCCAGCATGGCTTTGCGGTTGCGCATGACGGCCCGCAACAGGCCGCCCCGCGGGCGACGGCCCGCGCTCGGAGCAGTTGTGGCGGTACCGGCGACGATCGCACTCATTGGCTCAACCCTTCGTCCGGGCTCGTGGATCGAGCAGGAAGACCGCGAAGTCGCAGAGCAGGACACAGATCAGTACGGCGAGCGTCACCAGCAGGAAGAGGGCCTGCAGCAACGGATAGTCCGTACTCACGGTGGCGTTGTAGAACATGTATCCCAGTCCGGGGTAGTTGAAGACGTACTCGACCAGGATCGTGCCGGAGATGACGAAGCCGAGCGACATCGCGAACCCGGACAGGTTGGGCAGGAACGCGTTGCGGCCGGCGTACCCGAACATGATCCGCCGGTTCGGGATGCCCTTGGCCCGGGCCATCCGGACGTAGTCCTCGGCCAGGGTGGCGATCATGTTGTTGCGCATGGTCAGGATCCAGCCGCCGACCGCGGTGATCAAGATGGTGCCGGCCGGCAGGATGCCGTGTTTGAGCACGCTCAGGATGAACTCACCGTTGAAGCCCGGGGTCAGGCCCTGCTCGTAGTTGAAGTCGTTGGGCAGCAACGGGTTGTTGCCGATGGCAAACAAGGAGATCAGCAGCAGGGCCACCCAGAAGTACGGCAGCGCCGAGGTGACGATGAAGACCGGCGGCACGATCCCGTCGATCAGCCCGCCGCGCCGCCAGCCGGCGATCGTGCCGATCAGGGTGCCGAGGACGAACGCCAGGACGGTCGAGATGCCGACCAGGCCGAGGGTCCACGGCAGCGCGTCGCCGATCAGCGAGGTGACCGGTACGCCGAGGCTGCTGCCGACCGAGACTCCCCAGTGCCCGGTCACCATCGCCTTCAGGTACTCGACGTACTGGAGCAGGATGTTCTTGTCCGGGTCGAAGCCGAACTCGGCCAGCACGGTGCGCAACTGCTCCGGCGAGACCACCGAGCCGCCTTTGCTGAACCTCTCCCGCAAGGCCTGCTCGGGGCTGCCGGGCATCATCCGCGGGATGAAGAAGTTCAGCGTCATGGCCGCCCAGAGAGTGAGCACGAAGAAACCGAGGCGGCGGATCAGATACCTCACGGGCGGTCAGCTCCTTGTGCTCACTCTCGCGGACGACTTACTTCTGCGCGGACTTCGAGTACAGGTTCGCGAGCACCTGACCGACGTCCGGGATGTTGTACGGCGCCGGCTGGGCATACGGGTTGTCCTGGGTCGGCCAGCCCTGGAGGTCCTTGGTGTTGTACTGGTACCAGTCGACCGACTCGGTGGTCGGGATGACCGGCACGTCCTTGATCATGTACGACGAGATCTGCTTGATCAGCTTGACCTGCGTGTCCGCGTCGGCACTCGCGTACTGGTCGAACAGCTTGTCCACCTCGGGCTTGAGGTAGCGCGAGTAGTTGCTGCTGGCCTGCTTGCCGATCGGGGCGCTGTTCTTGGAGTACAGCAGTTGCCGCAGTTCGTAGTACGGCGTCGGGCCACCGGAGAGGCTGGAGTAGGCCAGGTCGTAGTCACCGGTGAAGAGCTTCTGGTTGTACGACTGCTGCTGCAGGTCCTGGACGGTCAGCTCGATCCCGACCTTGGCGAGCTGCTGCTTGACGACCGCGAGCGAGGCGTCCCAGTCGGTGTAGCCGGTGACCGTGATGACGTTGAGCTTGAGCGGGTTGGACGCGGAGTACCCGGCGCCCTGCAGCAGTTGCTTGGCCTTGTCCGGGTTCGGCTTGTCGTAGCCGGCCGTCGCCAGCGCGTCCTTGTCGAAGTACTTGTCGAAGGTCGGGGTGACGACGCCGGTCTGGTTCGCGGCCGGCTGGTAGCCGCTCTCACCGATCTTGGAGATCTGCTCGCGGTCGAGCGCGTAGGCGATGGCCTGCCGGACGGCCAGGTTGCTGGTCACCTTGTGCGACGGGTCGAGGTTCGGGATGATCGCGACGTTCGCGGTCGGCGGGAACCAGTAGTTGTTCTCCGGCGACTTCGACTTGTAGAACTTGTCGATGTTCGGGATGTACTGGCCACCCCATTGCGCCTTGCCGCTGGCCAGGTCGAGGTTGGCCGGGTTGTTGTCCAGGTACGCCGGGTACTGCACCTTCTCGACGTACGGCTTGCCCGGCTGCCAGTAGCTGCCGTTGGCAACGTAGGAGATGTTGTTGCTGCTGCACGAGGCGACCGTGAACGGACCGGTGCCGATCGGCTTGGTGTTGGCCCAGGTGCCCGGCTTGGACGCCGCCTCACCGGTGGACCAGACGTGCTTGGGGACGATGCCGACCTGGTTGGCGAAGTTGAAGAAGTAGGGCTCGGCGGCCGCCTTGAACTTCATCGTCACCTTGTCGCCGCTGCCGGTGACGCTGGTCAGGCCCGCACCGGTCCAGAGCGAGTACAGGTCGAGGGCCGGCTGTGCCTTCATCTGGTTGAAGGTGAAGACGACGTCGTCGGCGGTGAAGGGCTGACCGTCGCTCCACTTCACTCCCGACCGGATGGTGAAGACGATCGAGTCCTTCTTCGGCGACCAGGCGAAGGCCGTCGCGAGCATCGGGGTGGTGGCACCGCTCTTGAGCACGTTGACGAACGTCAGTGGCTCGTAGACGAAGCCCAGCGCCTGCTGGTTGACCGCCGGGTTGAACGGGTTGAACTGGCACGGCCAGGTCTGCCCGCCCACGTTGGCGATCGTGACCGTGCCGCCCTTCTTGTACGTCCCCTGGCCGCCGCCGCTGCTCGATGCCTGCGGGGTGCCCGACGACGCGCCCCCGATCGGTTTGTCACCACCGCCACAGCCCGCGGCCAGTAGGCCGACCGCAATCGCGGTGACGGCGACACGCTTGATGGCCCTCATCCTCTTCTGCCTTTCACTACTCGAATGAATGATCACGCGAAGGCCTCCTCGCCGAGGTCCGCGCCGGCGGCCTGGACTCCCAGGGCGAGCGCCCCGACCAGCGGTGCGTCCGAGGGAAATCGGGCAGTCGTCAATTCCGGTGGATACGGCACCGCGGCGTCGAGCGCGCGGCGCAACTCGGGCTCGATCCGGTCCCACGAACGCACCATGCCGCCCGCGACGACGATCCGGGCCGGGTCGATCGCGATGGCCAGATTGACCACGTGCAGGGCCAGTTCGCGGACGAACTCGGTGGTCAGCGCCGCCGCGTCCGGCCGGGTGGCCGCCAGCGCGAAGACCTCGGCCGCGGTCACCGGTTGCCCGAGCCGGTCGGTGCCGGTCGCTTCGAGCGCCTGGCCGCTCACCACTTCTTCCAGGATCGTGCGCTCCACCTCGGCGATCCCGACGTCCGCTGTGGTCCGCAGGTTGTAGCCGATCTCGCCGGACGCGCCGTGGGCGCCGGTGATGACCGTGCCGCCGGCAACGATCGCCGTGGCCAGACCGGTCCCCAGGTTGAGATAGATGCCGGGATCGCAACCGAGCAGCGCACCCCAGCGCAGTTCGGCGGTGGCCGCCGCCTTCACATCGTTGCCGAGCCGGACCGGTACGCCGGGAAAGGCGTCCTTCACCGACTGCCCGAAGGGGAGCTCGCCCCAGCCGGGAAAGGTCGGCGCGAGCTCGACCCGGTCGTCGTACGGGATGCCGAGCGTCGCCGCGCCCACAGCGACCAGTTCGCCCTGCGGTGCCACGTCCGTCAGCAACTCGCGGGCCGCGGCCAGGCTCCGGGCGAGCGCCGCTGCCGCGCCTGCTCCGGCCAGGCTTTCGACAGTCGTGGCGCCGAGGCGCCGGCCCTGCAGATCGCAGACCGCCGCGGCGATCTTCGTGCCCCCGAAGTCGAGTCCGAGGACAACCGGCGTACGAGTCATGGGCTGGCAACTCCTCGTGCCTACCAAATAGAATCAATCGGAAACTACGTTAACAATCACCGTCGGCACAAGGGTCTCCGGTGACGCCGGTATTAAGACTTCGCAACGTAAGGAGCGTCAGGTGACCGTTGTCGCGGGAGGTGCCGCCGCGGCCCGCCCGCGGCTGATCCGTGCGATCAACGAGCAGGTACTGCTGGATCACATCCGGCGATCCGGGCCGGTGTCGCGGTCCGAGCTCGCCACGCTGACGGGATTGTCCAAGCCGACGGTGTCGGCGGCCCTGAGCAGTATCGAGCGGGCCGGGCTGGTGCACGCCACCGGTCAGCGCACCGGTAGTCCCGGGCCGGCCGCGATCCTGTACGAGGTGCGCCCGGAAGCCGGGTTCGTGCTCGGGCTCGACGTCGGACGTGAGTACCTGCGCGGTGGGATCGCGGATCTGGCCGGCACCGTTCGGAGCCGGCTGAGCGTGCGGACGAAGGCCGGTGACGCGATGGCGCGGGTCCAGGAGCTGGCCGACCTGGCGACGAAACTCCAGGGTGAGGCGGGCATCCAGGCCTCGCAACTGGTGCAGACCGTGATCGGCAGTCCGGGTGTCTACGACCCGAGGCTCGACACGTTGACCTTGACCGGCCGGCTGTCGGGGTGGGACTCACCGGCCGTGCTGACCGCGCTGCGGGCGAGCTTCGGGGCCACGCTGATGATCGAGAACGACGTCGACGCGGCCGCCCTCGCCGAGCGGGTGCACGGTCATGGTCGCGGCGTCGACAGCTTCGCGTTCGTGTCCGTCGGCACCGGTATCGGCATGGGCCTGGTGCTGGACGGAAAGCTCCGGCACGGTTCGCACGGCGTCGCCGGTGAGATCGCCTACCTGCCGTTCACCGAAGGCAGCGGTAGCGATGCCCGGGACGCGCGCAAACGCGGCAGCTTCGACGCCTCGGCCTCGGCGGCGGCCGTCGTACGAGCCGCCAGGCGGGCGGGACTGCGGGGTGCCTCTTCGGCCGAGAAGGTCTTCGCGGCAGCGGCCCGCGGTGATGCGGTCGCGGCCGCGGTCGTCGCCGAAGAGGCGTTGCTGGTGGCCAAGGCGGTCTGCTCCGTGATCGCGGTGGTCGACCCGGACCTGATCGTGCTGGGCGGCGGCATCGGCCAGGCGCCGGGCTTCCTCGAAGCCGTCGTCGGCCAACTCCGCCGGCTGGCTCCGGTCCTGCCGGACGTGAAGGCCAGCGTCCTCGGCACCGAGACCGTCGTCGCCGGCTGTATCGCGGCCGGCCTCGACCAGGCCTGGGAACAGCTCGTCGGCCAGATCTCGCCCACTTGATGTGCCAGAACCCCTGACCGGCAACGAGCACCGGCCAGGGGTTCTGACGAGACGATCAGCCGTCGGACTCCGGTGCCGGGAGGTACGACCCCGGTACGTCGGCCGGGGCGACGATCTTGTTCTCACCCGGGTACGGCGTCGACCAGTCGTGCGCCTGGTACCAGTCGAAGTGGTTCATCTGCGCGGGGTTGGCGAAGTCGGCCCGCGCGTTCGGTCCGGTCGTCCGCTGCTGGGACTTCCACGTTTCCCACTGGGCCGCGACCGCCTGCTGGTCCGCCGGTACGACGGCCTTCGGCGCCGGTGCCGCGTTCGGGTTCTGGGCCGCCGGAACGTCCGGGCCACAAGGCGGCGGTGTGCTCAGGCCCGCCGTCAGCGAGGTCCGGTTCGGCACCGCGGTGAACGGCGTGAAGTCCGGCTTGGTCGTGAAGGCCGTCGCCATCGGCGTCGCCGCGGTGTCCTTCTGGTTCATCGGCTTGATCCCGAGGATCTGCTCGATCGTCCGGATCACCGTGATCTGGGTGTAGTAGCGGCTGTCGACGACGCCGTGCTGGGCCCAGGGGCTGATGATCTGGATCGGCGCCCGGTGGCCGTCGACGTGGTCCAGACCCGCCTGGGAGTCGTCCTCGAGGATGAAGATCGCCGAGTCCTTCCAGTACTTGCTGTGCGAGATCTGGTCGACGATCCGGGCGGTGGCCAGGTCGTTGTCCGCGACCTGGGCGGGTCCGCTCGGCGGGCCGCCGGTGTGGTCGTTGGACAGCCAGAACATGTTCAGGCTCGCCGGTCCGGTGCGCTCGAAGTCCCGCTTGAAGATCTCGGTCTTGTAGATGTCCGGGACGCTGGTGTCGAACAGCGGGAAGCCGGGCACCGAGACGGCGTTGAGAGACGGGATCGCCGAGCCGGTCTGGATCGGATAAGCGGTGTCCTGCCCGGTCTTGGCCATGTTCAGCGTGTCGCAGTACAGGTTCTGCCAGGTCGCGCCGGCCGGCTTGACCTCGATCGACTGGAACTCGCCGTAGTCCTTGACGGACTTGCCGGCCGCTTGGGCGCCGGTCCAGAGGAAGCCGCTCTTCTGGTGGCCGAGCGCGTCGTTCTCGGTGTCGTAGCTGCGCACGTACTCACCGGCCGACGACTCGCTGTACTCCGGGTTGTCGGCCTGCATGAGCCAGTTGTGCCCCTCGGCGGAGTTCGTGCCGATGTCGTAGGTGTTGTCGTACAGGCCGAACTGCTTGGCCATCGCGTGCTGGTTGGGCGTGACGTTCTCCCCGTACTGCGCGAGCGCGGGGTCACCGTTGCCCTCGGGGATGTCGCCGTACACCTGGTCGTAGGTCCGGTTCTCCTTGACGATCAGGAAGACGTGCTTGATCGTCGACGGGTCACCGAGCTTCACCGGCACCGGGACGGGCTGCTTGCCGGCCTTGTCGTCCACGTGCGCCGAGTCCTTCGTCCAGCCGTTCTGCTGGAAGACCTCGGCGGTGCCGGCCCGGATGGCGTGGTCGTCCGGCAGCGTGAACCGGGTCAGGCTCGACGTCGTGTCGTGAGTGCTGTGGCCTGCCGCGGTCGTCGTACGGCGGGCGTCGATACCGCGGGTGTTGGACACCACGATGTCCTTGCCGACGGTCGCGACCTCGGCCGGGAAGTAGTCCGTCGGCAGCAGGCCGATGTAGCTGACCGGCTCCAGCGGATTCCTGTACTTGTAGACGGCTATCGCGTTGGCCCGACCGAGGGACACCAGCAGGTGGCCGTCGTCGGTGAGCGTCACGCCGTCGGGCTCGTAGCCGACCGAGGCTTCCGGCCACGGCTGGGTGGCGATGGTCTGGACGACCCTGCCGCGCCGGGTGTCGATGACCGAGACGTTGTTGGTCGCGGTGTTGGTGACGAAGACGACGCCGTTCTTGGCGTACATCGCGGTCGGGTGCAGGCCGACGCCGATGCTGGTGGGCGCGGCGGCCGGCTTCGACAGGTCGATCACGCTGACCGTGCCGGTGGTGGTGGCCGCGGTGAACTGCGAGGCCGGTACCTGGGTTCCGTACGACTCGATGGTCGGCTCGCCCGGCCTGGCCGGACGGCCGCCCTCGTTGCTGACGTAGAGCTTGTCGCCGACCATGACCAGGTCGCGTGGCGCGTTGCCGACGGCCCAGCTCTGCTTGACGGTCCCGGTCGCGGTGTCGATCGCGACCACCTTGTTCTGGCCGTTCACCGCGGAGTACACGGTGCTGCTGTCCGGTGAGAACACGGCCTCGCCGACGAGTGCTCGCTTGGTGCCGTCGGCGGGGATCGCCACGAACGTCGGGTCGGCCAGCGAGCCGTCCGGGTTCACCGTGAACCGGCGGTAGCCGTCGGCCTGGCCCAGCCAGACCTGCGAGCCGTCGGGGGAGTACGTCGGGCCTTCCTGGCCGACGTCGTTGCCAGGGATCTTCAGGTCGGCGGCAGCGTTGTTGCCGACGTACTGCTGGACCTTCCAGTTCTTCAGGTCGACGATCGCGAGCGCCATCCCGCCGTCGGCGACCGAGGCGGCGAGGTGGCTGCCGTCCGGGCTGACGGTGGACGACATGATCTTGCCCCGCTGGAGCACGAGGCGGTCGCCGAGCGGGTCGAGGTACTGGTCGCTGGAGATGACCTGGCCCTTGTCGGTGACCTGGCCGACCTGCTCGGTGCCGAACTGATGGGTCGAGGCGACGGCGGTGCCGGCCAGTGCCACGGCGACGGCGGTCGTCCCGGCCGTGACTAGCGGAATCCGGCGGCGAAAACGGCTGGTGAAGCCCTTCTCGTCACGCCTGCGACGGCGTGTTACCTGCATAGGGGCTATCCCTTCGGGGTGGACGGAAGCAGTTCGATGGAGCCGTCGAACTGCCAAAGCGGGTTCGGTTCGTCGCCCGACGGCGTCCGGACCAGGAAGAAGCCGTTGACTTCCTTCGGTCCGTCCCCGTCGGCGACGTACCGACCGAGTGGGTTGATGTCGAGTTGGTAGATGGCCGAGCCGGCCGCTTCGACACCGGGGAGGTGCCAGCTCACGACGCAGCGCCAGTCGTTGCCCGGGCCGACCGCGGCGACCTGGTCGCCGCCCTTCGTGCAGGCGGCCGAGGTCTGCAGTTGGTCCTCGGTGACGGCCGGCCGGTTCAGCTGCCGGGTCTGCAGACGATAGAGATGGGCGAAGGACGTGGCGACCGACTGCTGCACCTTGTCCTGCTCGATGCCGGATCCGGTGGCCCCGGTTGTCCCGGCGACCACGGCGACGGTGATTCCGAACAGGGCGACCAGCGGCAGCAGGCCCGCCGTGATCGCGGCGCGGCCCGAGCCGTCGTGCGCCGGGTTGGTGAAATCCCTGCGCAGGAAGAGGAACAGGGCCAGCGCGGTCGCTACAACAGCCCACACGAGACTGACCGCGACACCGATCAGCAGGGGTTCGAGTTGGCCGGGGCTGGTGAACAGGCCGTTCCAGCTGATGAAGGCGTAACCGGGCAGCGCGAGGCGTACGGCGACCGGGACCGGCAGCAGCTGGACCAGTTGCATCGCCAGCGCAACCATTGCCGGTAGCAACAATCCCATCGGGGACCGGCCGAAGGCGACCGAGCCGAGCAGACCGATCGCGGCGAGCGCCAAGGTGGGGGCGAGCGCGCAGAGCCAGGCGAGCACGACCTTGCCGGCCGCGTCGCCCGCGGACAGCAGGTGACCGTCGAGCCCGATCAGTGGCCGGCTGCCGATCACGACGACTCCGCTGATCGCGCTCGAGGCGACGAGGCCGATCACCAGCACCAGGATGACGGTCAGGCTGGCGAGCGCCTTGGACACGAAGATGCGCCGCGGCGACCGGACCGCCACCAGCAGGTGCCGCCAGGTGCCGAGCCGGTCCTCGACCGCGAAGACGTCTCCTGCAACCAGCGAGGTCAGCAGTGGAAGTGCCCAAGAGCCCGCGAAGCCGAGGATCACCAGCGGTCCCGCCCAACCGGTGGCGTGCATCCAGCGCCCGAAGAGGGTGTCGACCGGCAGTGAGGACTGCCGGCTGATCACGGCGACGAAGAGGGCCGGCGCGAGCCAGCAGGCGGCGATGAGCAGGCGCACCCGCCACTGCGAGAGGAGCTTGGTCAGTTCGAAGCGGTAGCCGCGCACCACCGGGACGGGACGGACGGCCGCAGGGGTGGCGACGGTTGCGGTCATCAGTTGGTCTCCGGCTGCTCGGTCAGGGCAAGGAAGGCGGCCTCGAGGGGCGAGATCACCGGCGCGAGTTCGCGGACCGCGACGCCCGCGAGCACGAGCCTCTTCACGAGTTCGTCCAGGGCCGGGACCGGTGCGGACACCACGAGCAGCTCGGCATCCCGCCGTACGCCGCTGTCGTCGACGATCCGGATCCCAGCGGTTTCGCCGGCCAGTCGCCGGGCCGTCGCTGCGTCGGAGGAGACCAGGCGGTAGTCGAGTTCGTGGGTCTCGGTGGCCAGCTTGGTCAGCGGGCCGGAGAAGGCGACCCGGCCGGTGGAGAGGATGGTGACGTCCGAACACAGCGCCTCGACGTCGTCCATCCGGTGACTGGACAGGACGACGGCGGTGCCTTCGGCGGCGAGCTTCGTGAGGACGCCGTGCACGTGCTTCTTCCCGGCCGGATCGAGTCCGTTCGACGGCTCGTCGAGCACGAGCAGGTCGGGCTTGGTGAGGAGGGCCGCGGCGAGGCCGAGGCGCTGCCGCATGCCGAGCGAGAAGCCGCGGACCCGGTCGTCGGCGAGGTCGGTGAGGCCGACCTGGTCGAGGATCTCGTCGATCCCGGCGGTGTGCTCCCGTCCGCGCAGGGCGGCCAGCGCGGCGAGGTTCTGCCTGGCGGTGAGGGAGGGGTAGAGGCCGGGTCCGTCGACGAATCCGGCCACCCCGTCGGGAGCGGCGAGGGCGCGGCCTACCGGCGTACCGAGGATTTCGAGGCGGCCGCTGTCGGCGACGGCCAGGCCGAGCAGGAGGCCCAGCAATGTCGTCTTGCCGGCGCCGTTCGGACCGACCAGGCCGTGGACCTGTCCGGCCGCGACGTCGAGATCGATGCCGTCGAGCGCCACCACCTCACCGAAAGACTTGGTGATCCCACGAGCCCGGACGGGCATGTCCATGAGTTCCTTCTTTCCCGACTTCTACGGAACATAGTTACGCTTTCCACTCACGCCTGCTTCAAACGTCCAGTTGAACTTTCGGCGAACGCCGGACGACAGACAGTCACCGGATATATTCGATGGCGGGCCGGCGAGGCGGCTGGTAGCGTCCCCGGCCTGCCTTTTCGGTATCTGCGTGAAGGATCGAATCGAACCGGATGGTGTCCGGGGCGGGACCCTGTTGATCGCCATCAGTCCGTCGTTCGTATCCGTGCCAACGCGAGTCGAGGCCCCTCCATGGTCGAATCCGTCCCTGTTCACCTTCCCGAACTCGAGGCCGAGCGGGCCTTCCTGGCCCAGGCGCGCGCCGCCCTGGTGCGCATGCACTCCGACGTGCTGGTGCGCGAGATCCCCGTCATCGGTGGCGAGGACAACGACGAGCGCTTCACCAACGAGGCGAACGCGCGCGCCCACCAGCAACGTGTGCTGGCCCTGGTCGACCTGCCCGACGTGCCGCTGTTCTTCGGCCTGCTCGACTACGAGCCCGGCACTATCGAGGGGATCGACCGGATCCACATCGGCCGCCGCCACGTCCACGACGGCAACGGCGTCCCCCTGGTCATCGACTGGCGGGCGCGCGTCTCGGTCCCCTTCTACCGGGCGACCGCCGGCGACCGGCAACACGTCGTACTGCGGCGTCGCTACGGCTTCTCCGATGCGGCCGAGCTGACCGGGTTCGAGGACGAGCCGCTGGTCGGAGCCGTCGTGTCCGATCAGGCCGACGCGTTCCTGCGGGCCGAGATCGAACGTCCCCGCACCGGGCCGATGCGCGACATCGTGGCGACGATCCAGCCGGAGCAGGACGACCTGGTGCGGGCGGCCCTGCATCCCTCGGTCTGCGTTCAGGGCGCGCCTGGCACCGGGAAGACGGCCGTCGGCCTGCACCGCGTCGCCTACCTGCTCTACACCGAGCGGGAGCGGCTGAGCCGTGGCGGCGTCGTCATCGTCGGCCCGAACAGTTCGTTCCTGTCCTACATCCGCAAGGTGCTTCCCGCGCTCGGTGAGGTCAACGTCCGGCAGATCACCATCGAGGAGCTGATCACTCACCCCACCGCGGCGTTCGACGAACCGGAGACCGCGCGGGTCAAGGGCGACGCCCGGATGGCCGCGGTCCTGGAGCGGGCGCTGTGGTCGTACGTCGGTACGCCGGTCGAGGGGATCCTTTACAGCAAGGGATCCAGGCGCTTCCGGGTCCACGACTACGAGCTCGCGGAGATCGTTTCGGCCTTGCGCGGCTCGACGCGGTACGCGCCGGGACGGAACGCCCTGGCGCAGCGGGTCGCGCACGCCGTACTGGTGCAGATGGAGCGGAGCGGTGATTCGCCGGACGATCGCGTGCAGAACGCAGTGGCGCGTTCGAAGCCGGTGAAGGATCTGCTCGCCGCGGTGTGGCCGCAGGTCACGCCTGAGCAGGTGTTGCACCGGTTGCTCTCCGATGCCGCGTTCCTTGCTGAGTCGGCCCAGGAGCTGACCGAAGAGGAACGTACTGCGCTGTTGTGGGCGAAGCCGGCTCGCTCGTGGAAGTCGGCCAAGTGGTCCGTCGCCGACACCGTGTTGCTCGACGAACTGGAGGATCTGATCGAGCGCCGTACCGGCTCGCTCGGGCACCTCGTCCTGGACGAGGCGCAGGACCTGTCCGCGATGCAACTGCGTGCACTCGGTCGCCGATGCCGCACCGGTTCGGCTACGGTGCTCGGTGATGTCGCCCAGGCGACGACTCCGTGGGCCGCGGGCTCGTGGGACCAGGTGCTCGGCCATCTCGGCAAGACGGACGGGATCGTCGCCGAGCTCGATCGTGGTTTCCGCGTACCTGAACAGATCATCAGTTTTGCGGCCCGGCTGCTGCCCGAGATCGCCCCCACGCTCGGCGTACCGACCGGCGTCCGCACGGTCGCCGACGCTCTCTCGATCAGCTCGACCGACGACCTGTCCTCGGCAGTCGTGACCGCCTGCAAGACCGCCCTCGCCGGCGAAGGTTCGGTCGCCCTCATCGCGGCCGACGCTCAGGTCGCCGACCTCCGGGACGCCCTCACCGCCGCCGGCCTCCAACCGGCCCTGCTCGGCGCGAGCGAGGACGCGATGGACTCCTCCCGCCTGGTCTGCGTCCCCGCCACCCTCGCCAAAGGCCTCGAATTCGACGCGGTGGTGGTCGCCGAACCGGCCCGCATCGTCGCCGCCGAGCCCCGCGGCCTCCAGCGCCTCTACGTCGTCCTCACCCGCGCGGTCAGTGGACTCCAGATCGTCCACACGGAACCGTTGCCCAAGGCCCTCGATCGGTAACCGTCATCGCAGCTCTGCCTGAAGCGTTTGCCTCGGCCCCGAAGCCGGTACTAGCGTCGGTATCCGTTGCACAAGGCAACGATTGGCTGATGCGAAAGGTGAATGATCATGGGACCGATGGCACGAATGGTCGCGATCGTCTCGGTAGCGGCGACGGCAGTCGTCGGCGCCGCGTCCGTGGCGCAGGCGGCTCCAGTCGAGTCGAGCACGGCTGCGGCGCCCGCGAGGGTTCAGTCGGTGCACGAGTTCTTCTGCGGACAGAACTACGACTACTGCGTCCAGCAGCACAACGTGTTCCGGCACTACGGCTACGCGGTCAGCGACGTCTGGTACCGCCAGGGCCAGACCTGCGGCGGCGGTGGCGGTTGCGGCGACGGCTGGCTGTTCAACTGGGCGGAATGACAGCCCGCAGGTGACATCTTCTCTCGGAGGAAAGATGTCACCCGCGGGCTGCTCCGGGTGAGGCTAGGAGATCGAGATGTCGTCCAGGAGGAACGTGGTCGGCGTCTCGGTTGAGCTGGTCCAGGCAACGGTGATGCTGCGTCCGCGGTACGGCGTGAGGTCCAGCGACTGAGCGACGTACCGCGGACTTGTCCGAGCGCCGGTGAAGGTGCGGATCGTCTTGCCGTCGACGGTCACCTGCAGGACGTCGGTGGCGTTCTGGCCGTTGATCCGTACGGCGAACCGCAGGCTCGGGTGTCCGATGAACGGGACCTTGACCTGCTGGGTCAGGGAATCCGTGCTCGCCGTGTCGCGACCGCCGAGCCAGGCGTAGCCGAGGCCGTGGTTGCTGTACTGGCCGTCTTCACGAATCACGTCGGTGCTCTGCGTCCAGCCACCGGTCCCGGATTCGAAGTCGCCGTTGACGACGCCCCTGGAGCCGCTGCGGGTGCTGACGACCCAGCTGATCACGGTGTTGCCCCGGGCACCGGTCGAGTCGGTCGCGGTGACCGTCGTCGAGTGAGTGTGCGGCTGGGTCGGCCGGCCGAAGATGATGCCGGTGGAGGCGTCGATCCGCAGGCCCGCGGGGAGGTCGGTCGCGGTGAAGCGGACGCGTCGATGGCCCGAGTCGGTTGCGCGGACCTGCTGCAGAACGACGTCGCCGACGGCGCTGAACTTCTGGACCGGTGCGGTGAGCGTGATCCGGTTCGCGCCGGTCGGTGAGGTGAGCGCGCCGACGCCGTTCGGCGTACCGAGACCCGTCGGGCCGTCCCAGCCGGCCCGCGCCGTACAGAGCCGGGCCGGCGCGCATTCCCCATTGTTGCCTTGGACAACATCATTGAGATTGCCGGTGCGGTCGTAGGGGTAGCTCGCGGGGTGCGAGCTGGGGGAGGGATCGCCGGCGAGCGCGTACGTCGCGGCGACGATCGGTGCGGCCGCGCTCGTCCCGCCGTACACGGCCCAGCCGTTGCCGCCCGTGGCCTGGTAGACGGCGACGCCGGTGGCGGGGTCTGCGACCGCGGAGATGTCCGCGATGGCGCGCTTGGGGCAGACGGCCGCCGGGATGACCGATTGCCAGCTCGGCTTGACGATCTCCGCCGAGCAGCCCGATCCGGTGCCGTGTCCCGGTTCGTTGTTCCAGACGGTTTCGGTCCAGCCGCGAGCAGAGTCGTCCTTCGTCAGCGACGTGCCGCCGATGGCTGTGGTCGCGGTCGAACTCGCGGGATACGAGACGCCGGCGTCGTAGTCGTAGTCACCGGTCGAAGCCGCGTAGACGATGCCGCGCGGGTTGAAGTACTGCTGGTCGAGATCGACCAGGTTGCCGGACTCCGGTCCGCCCCAGCTGAGCGAAACGAACTTCGCGCCCAGTTTCCCGGCGGTCCTGACCGCGGCGAGCAGGTCGTCGCTGGGGGAGTCGGCCTCGATCAACGTGATGCCGCAGTTCGGGCAGGTGGCCGAGACCATGTCGAGGTCGAGCGAGATCTCACCGGCCCACGATTGTGACGGAGCGGGCAACGGGCTCGGCTTGCCGTTCTGATTGAGCTTCTGGAAGCACCCGTTGTCGGTGGTACACGGTGCCAGCCCGAACTGCTTGCGGTAGACGGCGAGGTCGGACTCGGCGGTCGGGCTGTCGTAGGCATCCACGATGTAGACCCGTTGCCCGCGCCCGGCAGTTGCGGAGGGCAACTTGTACGCCGCGGCGAGGTCGCTGGGGCCGTAGCCCTGGGGAGTTCCGGCCGCGCGCGACCGGAAGCCGAGGTCCGCCCGTCGTTGTGCGAAGCAGGTGAAGAAGCCCGGCTCGACCTTCTGGCCGCAGCTGGCGACGACTTTCGGGGTCTCGCGGACCTCCGCCGACGCCACCATGCTGGTTCCGCCGACGAGGAGCAGGGCCAGCGGAACCGCCAGCCGGCGCAGTGAGTTCACAGGTGTACTCCGAGGGTTGGGGAAGTCACGCTTGGGTCCGGTGCCAGGTGGTACCGGCATCGTGGGTCACCCACAGTTGGGTGCCGGCGCCGTACGCGGCGTCGCGCTCGACCAGCCAGGCGGTGGTCGGCGACTGGAACACGAGGTCGTGGAGGTGCTCGCTGTTCTCCAGCCAGCTCTTGTCGTCGACCCGCCACGACTTGCTCAGCGCCGGCCGGTTGTAGACGAGGCTCGCGGTGACGGTGGAGACCATGACCGCGCCGTCCGCCCCGACGGCGAGCTCACTGCCGAGACCGAGAGTGCCCGGCACGCCGTCGTACCGGAAGGTCCGGCCGCCGTCGCCGGAGACCATGACCGTCTTCTCGGAGTGGCCGCGGCCGAAATTCGCGTTGCAGAGTACGAAGAGCCGGTTGTCGGCGTTGGCCGCGAGAGCTGTGACGATCGCGTCCTCGGCGTCCGCGCAGGTGACCGTACTGGTCGACCGGACCTTGCCGTCGCGCAGAGTGCTGAGCCTGCCGGGCGCGACGAAAGGGGCTACGAGTACGTAGACCGTCGAGCCGTGCGCGGCGAAGACGGCGTTCTCGTCTGCGCCGACGGTGACGTTCACCGGCTGCCAGCCGGTGGTCTTTCCGGCGGGTGCTCGCCAGAGCCTGAGTGGTTTGTCGTCGCAGACACCGGACCCGATCTCGCAGTCCGACGTGACGACGTAGGTGCCGTCGGGTGCGGCCAGCAGATTCAGGACCTTGGCCGCGCCGCCGGGGAGCGGGACCTGGGTCCAGGTCCTGCCGCCGTCCGAGGTGGCTTCGAGGAACGGGTCGTAGGCCCAGCCGAACTTCTGGTTCGCGAACTGGAGGCTGGTCAGCCCTGGTTCGCCGCTCTTGGCGAGCCCGTTGTGCGGCCTGCCGACGGTGGTCCAGGTCTTGCCGCCGTTGTGGGTCGCGCGGACCTCGGCCGGGCAGGTCGTCGTACCGCAGCCGATGCCGCCGAGCAGATAGCCGTCGCTCGGCGTCGGCCAGACGATGGACTGCGGCGCGAACTCCGGTACCGCGCTCGGCTGAGCGGTTGCTCCCGAGCTGAGCAGAACCGCGGCGGTGACGGCCCCGGCCAGGGCGATCGCTGATCGGCCAATATGTAGACGCACTGTTCACTCCTCGGACCCCGACGGTTGCCAGGGACACGCTAAACCGTGGCGGAGGTACTCCGGCGCCGGATCCGGCCAAACGCCGATTGTGGCCAACTAGGCTGGCCCGGTGGCTGATTGGGAAGCGGTGGGACTGTCCGATCTCGACGCTCGGTTGTACCGGCAGTTGTTGCGCGATCCCGGTATCCCGGTGCGGCAGCACAGCGACGCGCTCGAGGTGCCGCTGGCAACGATCGAGGCGGCGGTCGGCCGGCTGGCTGCTGCCGGGCTGATCCGGAGCGGGTCGGAGGATGCGCCGGCGCCGGTGGATCCGCGGTCCGGGGTCGGCATGCTGGTCCGCGAACGGCGGGCGGCTCTGGACGGGGTCGCCGCGCTGACGGACCAGCTCGCGCGCGAGTACAGCGCCGGGCAGTTGCTCGCCGAACCGACCCGGCTGATCGAGATCGCGGTCGGCCGGGAGGCGATCGAGGCGCGCATCGAGGACATGTTGCGCGGGGCAACGGAACAGGCGGTCGGCACGGACACTCCGCCGTACGTCGCGGACGGGAGCTCGCAGGTGTCGGGTGCCGAGCTCGCGCTGCTGGATCGTGGTGTCCGGTTCCGTGCGATCTATGCGTCCGAAGTACTGGATCATCCTGGGTGGGTTGCGCGGCTGTCGTCGATGGCCGAGCGCGGTGAGCAGGCACGGGTACTGCCGCAGGTGCCGTTGAAGCTGCTGATCGTCGACGGGACGACCGCGATCCTGCCGCTGGCTGGTGACAATCCGCCTGATCATCGACCGTCCGGGCAGGCTCGGGCTGTCGTGGTCACGGACTCGGTGCTGACCAATGCTTTGCAGGTGCTGTTCGACCAGTTGTGGGCTCAGGCCACCCCGCTCCGGCTGTCCGAAGCCGCCGACCCGGCCACCGAGCTGATCAACCTGCTCGCCAGCGGCATGAAGGACGAGGCGATCGCCCGCCAGCTGGGCATCAGCGGCAGAACCCTCCGCCGCAGGATCGCCCAGGTCCAGGACCAACTAGGCGCCACCAGCCGCTTCCAGGCGGGCCTCCAGGCCGCTCGCCATGGGTGGGTGGAAGAGGGATAGAGCACCCGCTTCGCCGCCTCCTGCGTCGGCAGCTCGACCCACCCCCCAGGACGCCGCTCCTCCGTCGCGGCTGGAAGTGCGCGGTGGTGTGCGGACGCTCGCTGCGCCGGCGGAGGTTTCAGGCTGGCGGTCAGCACAGCTGCGTTTAGCCGCGACGGAGGAGCGGCGTGCTGGGGTGGGTGGGTCGAGCGCCGACATAGGAGGCGCGAAGCGGGCGTAGTACGGCGCCCGGTGATGGGTCACCGGGCGCCGTGAAGGACGAGTGCTAGCTGAGGGTGGCCAGCGTGTCGTTCCAGGTTTTGGACGGGCGCATGATGGCGGCGGCCTTGGCGGGGTCGGGCTGGTAGTAGCCGCCGAGGTCGACGGGGGAGCCTTGGACCGCGAGGAGTTCCTCGACGATCTTCTGCTCGTTCGCGGCCAGCGTTTCGGCGACGGTGGTGAACGACTTGGCCAGGTCGGCGTCGTCGGTCTGCTTGGCCAGCTCCTGGGCCCAGTACAGCGACAGGTAGAAGTGGCTGCCGCGGTTGTCGATGCCACCGACGCGGCGGGTCGGCGACTTGTCCTCGTTGAGGAACGTCGCGGTCGCGCGGTCGAGGGTGTCGGCGAGGACCTGCGCGCGGGCGTTGCCGGTGGTCTGGGCGAGGTGCTCGAAGCTCGCGGCCAGCGCGAAGAACTCGCCCAGGCTGTCCCAGCGCAGGTAGTTCTCCTTCACCAACTGCTGCACGTGCTTCGGCGCCGAACCGCCGGCGCCGGTCTCGAACAGGCCGCCGCCGGCCATCAGCGGCACGATCGACAGCATCTTGGCGCTGGTGCCCAGTTCGAGGATCGGGAACAGGTCGGTCAGGTAGTCGCGCAGCACGTTGCCGGTGACGGAGATGGTGTTCTCACCGCGCCGGATCCGCTCCAGCGAGTACTTGATCGCGTCCACCGGCGCGAGGATCTTGATGATCAGGCCCTCGGTGTCGTGCTCGGTCAGGTACTTGACGACCTTGCCGATCAGGTTGGCGTCGTGTGCGCGGGTCTCGTCCAGCCAGAACACGGCCGGGTCACCGGTCGCCCGGGCCCGCGTGACGGCCAGCTTGACCCAGTCGCGGATCGGGGCGTCCTTGGTCTGGCAGGCGCGGAAGATGTCGCCGGCCTCGACGGCCTGCTCCAGTACGACGTTGCCGTCGGCATCGACCAGCCGGACGGTACCGGCGGCCGGGAGCTCGAAGGTCTTGTCGTGGCTGCCGTACTCCTCGGCCTTCTGCGCCATCAGCCCGACGTTCGGGACCGAGCCCATCGTCGACGGGTCGAACGCGCCGTACTCGCGGCAGTCGTCGAGGACGACCTGGTAGATCCCGGCGTAGCTGCTGTCCGGCAGGACGGCGAGGGTGTCGTGCTCGTTGCCGTCCGGGCCCCACATGTGACCGGACGTCCGGATCATTGCCGGCATCGACGCGTCGACGATCACGTCGGACGGGACGTGCAGGTTGGTGATGCCCTTGTCGGAGTCGACCATCGCCAGCGCGGGACCGTCGGCCAGTTCGGCGTCGAACGAGGCCTTGATCGCGTCACCCTCCGGCAGCGCGGCCAGCCCGGTGTAGATGCCGCCGAGCCCGTCGTTGGGGGACAGCCCGGCCGCGGCCAGCGTCTCGCCGTACTGCTCGAAGGTCTTCGGGAAGAACGCGCGGACGACGTGCCCGAACACGATCGGGTCGGACACCTTCATCATGGTGGCCTTCAGGTGCACGGAGAACAGCACGCCCTCGGCCTTCGCCCGGGCGATCTGCTCGCTGAGGAAGCGGTCGAGTGCGGCGACGTGCATCACCGAGGAGTCGATGACCTCACCGGCCAGCACCGGGACCGACTCACGCAGTACCGTCGTCCGGCCGTCGGAGCCGGCGAACTCGATCCGCAGCGAGCCGTCGGCCTCGATCACGGCGGACTTCTCGGTGGAGCGGAAGTCGTCGGCGCCCATCGTGGCGACGTTCGTCTTCGACTCCGGCACCCAGGCGCCCATCCGGTGCGGGTGGGTCTTGGCGTAGTTCTTCACCGAGGCGGGGGCGCGGCGGTCGGAGTTGCCCTCGCGCAGGACCGGGTTCACCGCGGAACCCTTGGTGCTGTCGTAGCGGGCGCGGATGTCGCGCTCCTCGTCGGTCTTCGGCTCGTCCGGGTACTCCGGCAGTGCGTAGCCGTGGCTCTGCAGTTCCGCGATCGCGGCCTTGAGCTGCGGGGCCGAGGCCGACACGTTCGGCAGCTTGATGATGTTCGCACCCGGCGTCTTGGTCAGCGCGCCGAGTTCGGCGAGCGCGTCCGGGGTCCGCTGGTCCTCCGGCAGGTAGTCGCCGAGGGCGGCGATGATCCGCCCGGCCAGCGAGATGTCACGGGTCTCCACGCCTACACCGGCCTGCGCGGCGTACGCCTGGATCACCGGCAGGAACGAGTACGTCGCCAGGGCCGGGGCCTCGTCCGTATGGGTGTAGATGATGGTCGACTCAGTCACTCGCGTCTGTCCTCTGCTCCGTCGATGTCGCTCCTCGGGCCACCCCGGGGAGGCAACCCCACCTTAGTCGGCGGACCGGCCGGGCCCGGCGGGGAGTGGCCAAGGTCTCGACCCAGCCGGACCGGGCGGGGTCGAGCCCTTCCGCAGACGGCCCGGACGGTCTACCTTCGCGGTACGTGAGAGCGCTCTCACCTCCTGCCTTCGTTCTTCCGCCCCCTGGAGGTGGCACCTGTGATTCCGAGCCCCGCACCAAGTAGCCGACGCCGGCCGCGCCTGCGCGCGAGCCTCGTCGCCGTCGTCCTGGCCGTCTGCGCGACCCTCCTGGTGAGTGGCGTCGCGACGGCTGCCGACGACTACACCCAGTCGGCCACCGCGCTGAACGCGACCCAGGCCCAGATCTCGTTCACCCCGACCACGGCGGCCTTGTACGTCGATGTCCACTACACCGGGACCGCCCAGGGTCAGCAGAACGTCCGTATGACGCTCAGCGGCGGCACCTGGCGTACGACGGTCAGCGGCCTGTCCACCGGAACGGTCCTCGACTACTGGTTCACGTACGAGAAGAACGGCCCGCAGTACGACACCCCGCACTTCTCCTACACCCACGGCGGCAGCAGTACGACGGCCGTCGCAACGCCGACCTTCTCGCCGGGTGGCGGCCAGTACTCCTCCGCCCAGACGGTGACGATCTCGACCACCACGTCGGGTGCGACCATCCGCTACACCGTCGACGGCTCCACTCCGACGGCGTCCTCGACGCTCTACAGCGGTCCGGTCAGCGTCCCGTCGAGCCGGACGATCAACGCGATCGGCATCAAGTCCGGCCTCGCGGACTCCGCGGTTGCGAGCGCGACGTACACGATCGGTACCACGTCGACGAGTTGCCCGACGCAGTCCGACGTACCGAACTTCGGCCCGAACACCCGGATCTTCGACCCGGGCATGTCGAGCGCGACCATCCAGGCCCAGCTCGACGCGGACTTCAACGCCCAGAAGGACACGCTGACCGCGCAGATGGCCAACCGCCGGGTCGCGCACCTGTTCAAGCCGGGCAGCTACAGCGTGCACGACGACGTCGGCTACTACACCTCGGTCGCCGGCCTCGGCCAGAACCCGGGTGACGTCGTCATCAACGGAGCCATCACCGTCGACGCCTTCAACGAGTCCGACCAAGGCGTCGCTCTGCAGAACTTCTGGCGCTCCGCGGAGAACATGGCCGTGAACCCGATCGGCGGCTCGGATCGCTGGGCCGTCGCGCAGGCGGCGCCGTTCCGCCGGATGGACATCCGCGGCAACCTGCAGCTCTACCCGGCCAGCTACGGCTTCGCCAGCGGCGGCTACATCGCCGACACGAAGGTGTCGGGCCAGACCGCCTCGATCTCCCAGCAGCAGTGGTACACCCGCGACAGCAACCTCGGCAGTTGGTCCGGTGGCGTCTGGAACATGGTCTTCTCCGGTACTACGGGCGCTCCCGCCACCACCTTCCCGAACCCACCCGAGACCACGCTCGCGACCACACCGGTCTCGCGCGACGTTCCCTACCTGTACCTCGACAGCGCCGGCAAGTACCGCGTGTTCACGCCGTCGCTGCGCACCAACGCGTCGGGCGCGAGCTGGGCGAACGGATCCACTCCCGGTACGTCGATCCCGATGAGCCAGTTCTACGTGGTGAAGTCGGGCGACACCGCGTCGTCCATCAACTCCGCCCTGGCCTCGGGCTGCAACCTCTTCTTCACGCCCGGCGTCTACCACCTGAACCAGACGCTGAACGTGACGAAGGCCAACACGGTCGTCCTCGGCATCGGCTACCCGACGTTGATCCCGGACAACGGGGTCAACGCGATGCAGGTCGCCGACGTCGACGGAGTACGGCTGAAGGGCCTGCTGTTCGACGCCGGTACGACGAACTCGGCAGCGCTGCTGACTGTCGGGCCATCCGGTTCCTCGGCGAGTCACGCGGCGAACCCGACCACGTTGCAGGACGTGTTTTTCCGGATCGGCGGGTCGATCGCCGGCCGCGCCACCACCAGTCTCGTGGTCAACAGCAACAACACGATCGTCGACCACATCTGGGCCTGGCGGGCCGATCACGGCAATGCCGGCACCTGGGGCTGGACGCAGGCGACCGCCGACACCGGATTGCTTGTCAACGGCAACAACGTGCTGGCGAGCGGGCTGTTCGTCGAGCACTACCAGAAGAGTCAGGTGATCTGGAACGGCCAAGGCGGCAAGACGATCTTCTTCCAGAACGAGATGCCGTACGACGTGCCGAACCAGGCCAGCTGGAATCGTCCGAGCGGCCGCAACGGCTACCCGGCGTACAAGGTCGGGGACAACGTCACCTCGCACGAGGCCTGGGGAATGGGGAGCTACAACTTCTTCAACGTCAACCCGTCGGTCAGCGCGTACAACGCCTTCGAGGTACCGAACAACGCGGGAGTTCGCTTCCACAGTCTGTGCACGGTGTCGCTCAACTACCAAGGCGTGATCACCCACGTCATCAACGACACCGGCGCCGTCACACCACCGGGCACTGTTCCGGTGAACGTGGTCAGCTACCCGTAACCGCCAGCCACCCCTGACGTCGTGGGGAGTCCGGTACCGGCCGGGCTTCCCACGAGGCTGCGCATAGGGTGTTGGCGTGGACGATCAGGCGAGTTGGCGCGAGCAACGGCGAGAGGCGGCTGCGGCCCATGCCGAGGCCCTCGATCGCCGCAAGGCTGCTGAGACCCAGCAGGCCCGCGAACTACTGGCCGGCTTCATCGAAAAACTGCGGGCGGCGGGCGTCGAGCCACAGCCGCTTCGCGCCCCGGTCGTCGGTTCGGGTACGAGCTACCGGACCGGCATCACCGGCTGGTACCTGCGCCGGAACAAGTCGCTCGGGCTGGACACCGGGGGCAACTTCTACATCCTCGGTGTCCAGCCCGGCGTGAAGGCTCGCGTGTTCGGCGTCCGGGTGTTGCCGTCCGAGCCGCCCTTGATCATCGGCCTCGGCGCTCGCGACGGCGAATCCCTGCCCCTCAAGGAACTGCTCCGGCTCCGCCTCGAGGAACTCGGCCTCTGAGGCTCAGGCGAGCTTCGAGACCTGGTAGTGGGCGATGCGCCAGTCCTCGCCGGTCCGGCGGACGATGACACTGAGGTTGACCTCGAGCGTCGGGCGGTCGACGAACGAGAAGGCGACCTCGAGGTAGCCGAGCACGAGATCCTCGCTGAGCTGCCTGGTCTCGACGATGTCGTACTGCGCCTTCATCCCCAGCGGCTGCGAGTCGTAGTACTGCGCGACACCGGCCGGGCCGACGCTGTACGGGTGCAGGCCCTGGAAGATCGCGTCCTCGGTGAAGAGCTTGCCGACGGCGCCCGGGTCGTGGGCGTCCACACCGGCCTTCCACTGGTCGAGGACGGAACGCAGGATGCTTGTCGTACTCATGCTTGGATCTCCTTGAGCTGAACGCGGCTCGGCAACGGGCCGAGGTGATGGGGGAACCGGTGTCTCAAGACGCCGGCTGCGATGGCTGCCAGTGCGACCACGCCAGAGCCGATCAGTAGCGCTTGGTGGTAGCCGTTGTGCAGTAATGGGGCGACAGCGAGCGGGCCGAGGATCTGCCCGATGCTGTAGCCGGTGGTGAGGATGGCGACCGCCCGCGGGATCTGGAGATGTGCGCCGATCGCCAGGGCGATACTGCCGATCCCGAGGAAGGTGGCGCCGAAGAGCGTCGCCGAGATCAGGGCCGACGAGACACCGCTGCTGATCGCCGGTAGCGCGATGCCGACGGCTTGGACGAGCAGCGCGGCGAACAGCAGGGTGGGACGCGACCAGGTGCGGCTGAGTCCGGCCCACAGCGCGGTGGACGGTACGGCGGCCAGACCGACCAGCACCCAGGCGCCCGCGCCGGCCCGCCCGTCGACCGTTTGGTTGATCGCGGCAACCAGGAACGTGCCCGCGATGATGTACCCGACGCCTTCCAGCGAGTAGCTCGTGACCAGCGCCGCGAACCACCGTCCACCGGGGTGGAGTTGAGGGTCCTCCTGACTGTCGTGATCAGGGAGCCGGAGCTGCCAGGCCGGGATGGTGAGTACGACCGACAAGGCCGCTGCCGACCACCACGCGGCTCGCCAGCTACCCGTCGTACGGAGCAGGAGGACGGCTGCGCCCGACAACGCGATACCTGCTCCGATACCGCCGAACGCCCACCCGATGAGGTGCTTGGCGGGACTGGTGAGCAGGCCGCTGACGGCGATCACGAAGATCACCGCGCTGGCGATCCCGGCCACCAGCCTCAGCGCTGTCCACAGGCCGCCGCTGGTGCTGATCGGCATCAGAGCGAGCGTGCCGATCAGGACCAGCAGCGAGCCCCGCAGTACCGGACGGGAGCGGATCAGTGCCGGCATCACGATCGCGGCCAGCGCACCGATCAGATAGCCGACATAGTTGGCCGTCGCGAGTCCCGCACCCAGCCGCGGCGACATCCGGGCCTGCGCCTGCATCAGGGGAAGGATGGGGGTGAACACGAATCTGCCGACCCCCATTCCCACCGCGAGTGCCGTCGCCGCTTCGCCCGCAAGGCGCCACGGCCGAACTGAGGCAATTGTCGTACTGGATGGCATTCGCGGGCTCCTTCCGGGCTGGTGTGGATCAGTGGCCGGCGCTCTGGCCGCCGTCGATGTGCAGGATCTCGCCGGTGACGAACGGCGCGTCCTCGAGGAAGGTGACGGCGTTGACGACATCGCTGATCTCGCCGATCCGGCCGACCGGGTGCAGGCCGGCCAGCGCCTCGTGGGTCTCCTCGGGGTGCATCGGCGTGTTGATGATGCCGAGCGCCACGGTGTTGGCCCGGAGGCCGCGGGCGGCGTACTCGACGGCCAGCGACCGGGTGACGGCGTTGAGGCCGCCCTTGGTCAGCGAGGCGAGTGCGGACGGCACGTTCGTGTTGGCGTGATCGACCAGGCTGGTCGAGACGTTGACGATATGGCCGCTGCCCTGTGCGACCATCGCCTCGACCGCTCGCCGGGTGATCTCGAAGAAGCCGCGCAGGTTCACGCCGGTGACGAGGTCGAAGTCCTCGTCGGTGTAGTCGGTGAACGGCTTCGCGACGAACACGCCGGCGTTGTTGACGAGCGTGTCGATCCGGCCGAAGGCGTCCAGGCCGTGCTCGATGATCCGGGTGCCGACGCCGGGGGTGGCGATGTCGCCGGCAACGGTCAGCACCCACGGGTCGTCGGACGGCTGGATCGATCGCGAGTTGGCGACCACGGCGTACCCGAGCTTGCGGTAGGCGGTCACCAGGGCGGCGCCGATGCCTTGGGACGCGCCGGTGACGACTGCGACTTTCTGGTTCATGGTGGTGTCTTCTCCTGTCTGCGGACCGGTCTGGAGACCGATCGTTCTCTGCCTTTGATGGTGGCTCGGGGAGCCGGGGTTCACCACGACCGATCGGCTCTCTGCTGAGAGGCTGAAGCTCCTACTGGCCTACGATCGACGGATGGAACTACGGCAGCTGCGGTACTTCGTTGCGGTGGCCGAGGAGCTCAACTTCGGCCGCGCCGCCGCCCGCCTGCACATCGCGGGTCCGTCGCTGTCCCAGCAGATCAAGGCGCTGGAGCGCGACCTCGGGGTCCGCCTCTTCGATCGCAACCGGCGATCCGTCACACCGACCGCCTCGGCCGACGCCCTGCTGCCCAAGGTCAGGGCCTTGCTGGCGGAAGCCGATGAGCTGCGTCGCTCAGCGGCGGGCCTCTCGGCGGCCGAGCCCGTGCGCCTCGGCTACGTCAGCTGGTACCCGCCCGACCTGGTCAGCCGGGTGTCAGGTGTCGCCCAATTGCACATCGACACTTGGGTGATGCCGTCGCACACTCAGGCCGCCCGGGTCGTCGACGGCAGCGTCGACCTGGCGATCGCCTGGATCACCACCGATGCCCTCGCCGCCAACCGGCTGGACGCGAGCTTCATCAGTGTGGACCGGCTGTACGCGCTGTCCGTCGGTCCCGACGACAGCCCGGTCCAGGCGAAGGACCTCGCCGTACCGGTCGACGCCGACCTCGCGACCTGGTCGTCCTGGAACGAGTACGCCGAGGAGTTCGCGCACGCGACCGGTGCGCGGCTGGAGTACACCGATGACGGCGGCATCACCCCGCCGTCGCTGTTCGACCATGTCCGCAGGCTCGGCCGTCCGGTGCTCAACTCGCCGAAGCGGACCGCCTTCGAGCTGCCGCCGGACATCGTCCAGCGGCCGGTCGTCGCGCCCACGCCGTACTGGACCTGGTCGTTGATCTCCCGCCAGGACGAGCCACGGGCAGCCGTCCGGGCCGCGGCGCAGGCTCTGACTCACGACGTCGCCCCGCTCGACCTGGACCCGGCGACGACCTGGCTGCCGGCGAAGGATCCCTACGCGACCGGTGCCAGATAGACCCAGCGGCCGTCCTCGCGGACGAACTGGCTGTTCTCGTGCTGCTCACCGGGTCGGCCGTCGGCCAGGTAGTGGGCGCGGAACTCGACCGTGCCTTCGGTAGGGAAGGCGGTCCCGCCGACCGTGTTGAGGATGTCGAGCGCGGTCCATTCGAGGTTCTCCTCGAAGGTCAGATGCGGCGGGCGGGTCGCCGCGGCCCAGGTGTGCAGCAGATAAGCGGCGTCCCGGACGACGAAAGCGACGTACCGCGATCGCATCAACTGCTCGGCGGTCGCCGCTGCCTTTCCCCGGTGCAGGCGGCCACAGCAGTCGTCATAGCCGGCGTCGAGTCCGCAGGGGCAGGTTTCGGCCATGACGACAATCTAGTCGGTGCGGAAGGTGATGGTCGCGGCGATCAGAAGCACCGAGGTCGTGGCGATGGCGGCTACGACCGCGGAGACGCCGATCCAGCTGACGGTCAGAGGCAGCAGCAGGATGACGGCAACGCAGCTCAGCAGGAAGAGGGGTGGGATGACCGGCTCGTCGACGAGCGGAGCGTGGACGGCCCAGAGCAAGGTGAGGAACACCGCGACCGGGATGGCGACGGCGTACGTGACTTCGAGTGGTGACGCCTCGACGTGATGACCGGTCTGGCCGACAGCGACCTCCAGGCCCGCGCCGAGGGCGGCCAGGGCGGCGAAGATGCCGTAGTGGCTGTAGCCCCACAGGTACGAGCGTTCGCGGCGGGCGCTGAGAGCCTCGCCGGCCGGCTCCAGGAAGTAGAGCCACCAGAGGGCGAACAGCAAGACGAGTGACGAGATCGCGACGGTGACGAACGCACCGCTGATCCCGGTCGCGTCAAGGGCGCCTTGGACCCCGGTGGCGGCGGCGAGGACGCTCTCGCCGAGCAAGATGATCGTGAAGAGGCCGTAGCGCTCGGCGATGTGGTGTGGATGCCAGTTGGTCGCCGAGGTGCGTTCGGCCCAGCGGGGGACGAGAAGATCGAGAACGGCCAGCACCAGGAACAGCGGGAGCTGGGTCGACGGCGGCAGCGCACCGGTGTCCAGCAGGACGAGCCGGAGCACCCATCCCACCTGCACGACGGCGATCCCCGCCGCGTAGCGGAACGCCGTACGCCGCCCGGCCGGGTCCTCGATTCCTGCTCGCACCCATTGCGCGACCAGGGCGATCCGCATGATCACGTAGCCGATCGTGATGGCGCGGAAGTCGGAGTGGTCGGCCGCTGCCGGTACGCCGGCCGCCAGCACCAGGACGCCGGCCATCTGCAGCATCGTGAGCAGCCGGTAGGCGACGTCGTCGGTGTCGTAGGAGGAGGCGAACCAGGTGAAGTTCATCCACGCCCACCAGATCGCGAAGAACACCTGCAGGAACGGCACGATCGAGACCAGGGCGTGCGCAGCGGCGATCTGGTGCGCTAGCTCGGCCGTGACCGCCGCGACCGCGACGACGAAGGTCAGGTCGAACAGCAGCTCGAGCTGGCTGGAGACGCGGTGCGGTTCGTCGATCGGCCGTGCGCTCATCGGCACCCGGATCCGGATCCTGGCGTTTGCTCCGGACAAGGGTCTCCTCCAGTCGGTCGACAGCTAGTGCCCCCGCACTAGGGACAGCACAGCGGTCACCACTGTGACAGAGGCCATCCGGAAGTCGTTCCCGGCAGCTGTCACACGCCACGGGGCTGTCCGGTCTTAGCTGGTGACCGGGCGGTGACGAGAGCCGCCGGCGGAACAGGAAGGTGTGCCATGAAGATCGTGGTTGTCGGCGGTACGGGCCTGATCGGGTCGAAGCTGGTCGCGAAACTCGGCGAGCACGGGCACGACGCGGTGGCGGCCTCGCCGAACACCGGTGTGAACACGATCACCGGCGAAGGACTCGAGGCCGTGCTGACCGGTGCGGACGTGGTGGTCGACGTCTCCAACTCGCCGTCGTGGGAGGACGACGCCGTCCTGGACTTCTTCCGGACCTCGACGAGCAACCTGCTCGCGGCCGAGGCCGCCGCGGGCGTCGGCCACCACATCGCGCTGTCCGTGGTCGGGACCGAGCGGCTCCAGGAGAGTGGCTACTTCCGGGCCAAACTGGCACAGGAGAAGCTGATCGAGGACTCGCCGATCCCGTACTCGATCGTGCGCGCGACCCAGTTCTTCGAGTTCGTCCCGAGCATCGCGGACGCGGCCTTCGACGGCACCGCGGTCCGGCTGGCGCACGTGTTCTTCCAGCCGATCGCGGCCGACGACGTGGCGCAGGCAGTCGGCCGGGTCGCGGTCGGTGCCCCGCTGAAGGGGCAGGCCGAGGTCGCCGGACCGGAGCGCTTCCGGATGGACGAGTTCTTCCGCACGGTACTTGCCGAGAGCAACGATCCGCGCGAGGTCGTCACCGACCCCGAGGCCGTGTACTACGGGATCTCGCCGACCGAACGGGCCCTTGTCCCCGACGACGACGCGACCCTCGCGGAGACCACCTACGCCGCCTGGTCCGCCAAGTGAGCTCCCAGGACCCGTGCTGACCAGGAGGAACGATGACCATGCCAGGTGAGAACGACTTCCTACCCGACCTCGAAGCCGAGGTCCAGGTCGAAATGACCATGGCCGAGGCAGGCCGCCCCGACGACGCCGCCGGGCCGGCGACCTGGCTGGTCGACCCGGCCGACGCCGCCCGCGACGAGGTCGCCCTCCACAGCCTCCTGGGCGCGGTGGAAGCCTTGGAACACGACACGCCTCCCGGCGTACAGCCGCCCTGGCGGTAGCCGATCGAGTCGATGCCGTGAGCAACCGCCGGCTTCACATGTCGAGGACCACGTCGTCCGTCGGACGGGCGCAGCAGATCAGCGTCTGTCCGTCGGGGGCGGGTTCGAGGGGAGTGGGGGAGTAGCTGACCTCGCCGGACAGGAGCGGGGTGACGCAGGTGTGGCAGACGCCGGTGCGGCAGCTCCACCGGGTGGGCACGTCGCAGGCTTCGGCGAGGTCCAGCAGATTGGTGCCGCCGAACGGCGTCGAGATGCCGCTCCGGGCGAACGTCACCATCGGTCCGGTTCCGGGCGGGCCCGCGGGTTGATGCGGTGGGCGGCTGACCTGCCCGGTGATGCCGGGGTTGGTCGACGGCAGGGCCCCGAAGAGCTCGGTGTGAATGCGATCCGTGGCGAGTCCGGCTGCTGTCAGCGCCTCCCGCAGATCGGCCATGAACGAAGCCGGCCCGCAGATGTAGGCACTCGCATCGACCGGAAGGGCGAGCTCCAGCAACTTCTCCTTGGTCAGCCGGCCGGTGGTTCCGCTGTAGTACAAGTGCTCCCGTGCGTTGGGCAGCGATGCGATCAACGCGCGGGCCTCCGCCGCCAACGGGTGTTCCTGCGTACTGCGGGCGCTGTGGATCCACCAGACCTCACGGGTACTGCGGACGCTCGCGAGCTGATGCAGCATGGCCAGCACCGGAGTGACTCCGATGCCGGCGGAGATCAGCAGCACAGGACCGGCCTGTTCGTCGAGCACGAAGTCACCGCGTGGCGCGGCCGCCTCGACGAGGGCACCCTTGTGCAGCTTGGTGGTCAGGTAACCGCTGACTTCGCCGTACGGCTCGTGCTTCACGCTGATGCGGTAGCGCTCACCGCCAGGAGCCGACGACAACGAGTAGCTCCGGACGGGCACTCGTACGCCGGGGTCGGCGATCCGCAGGGTGAGGTACTGGCCGGCCGGCGCGGGAGGCAACGGGGTGCCGTCGGGCGCGGCCAGATAGATCGAGGAGACTGTCGCGCTCTCTGCGATCACGTCGGTAACCTGCAACGGCCGGAAGCCGTTCCAGGACGGCTCATTGGGAGTCGCCTGCAGAAGGTCCCGGAACGAGCCCTGCCACCCTGGGCTGAGGGCCGGGATCTGGGTGGCGCGGAGGAGATCGGCCCGATCGCGATCGGGCAGGTAGAGAAGGGCGTCGGTGGCGGCGACCGTCAGCGCGTGCGGACCGGTCGTGGTCCTGACGATCTGATCGCCGGCCTCGACCACTCCTTCGGTGATGACCCTCAGGTAGAAGCCCGGGCGGTGATGGCTGACCAGCAGGGCGGGGAGTTCGGGCTCACCCATCCGCAGGCCCACCCGATAGCAGGTGACCCGCGGCTGGGTGACCTCGAACTCCGCCGTACCGATGCGGTAGCGGTCGCCGATACAGACCTCGTCGTCGGTCAGCCCGTCGACGGTGAAGTTCTCGCCGAACTGGCCGTAGCTGAAGTCGTCGCGGCCGAAGTACTCCTGCCAGTATCGGTAGGAGTCGAGCTGGTAGACGAGCACGGCCCGCTGCTCACCGCCGTGCCCGGCGGTGTCGCCCTGGCCGTCCCCGTCGATATTGAGCCGGCGGACTGTCGCCGGCCCGTCGACCGGATACTTCCAGACCCCGGTGTAGACGGTCTTCCCGTTCCAGGCCACGTCCTTCGGCTTGCCGACGTTCACCGACACGAGCGCAGAGCGCCCCTCGAACGACACCTGTCCCGTCACACCCACACTGCACCACGCAACCGCGTGCTGCCGCAACGAGCTCAGGCGAGGCGGATGCGGAAGATCGCCTCGTGGGCGTCGTGGCTGTCGACGTTGAGTGGAATGATCTTGGAGTTGAGCAGCTCGAGCTGGACCGTGCCGTCGCCGGGCAGCCAGTCGATCCGGTCGATGCCGCTGCCGAAGACCTTGCCCTCGTTCGGCTGGCCGGTCGCCTGGTCGTAGTTCGGGTTGTTGGTGTCCGCCGTCCAGATCACCGCCGTACCGCGGTCGTGGTAGTTCATCACGCGTTCGCGGTGGGTCTTCTTTTGCAGATCCCAGTACTGGCGCAGGTTCGGGTTCTGCGTGCCGTTGTAGGCGTCGTGCATGTAGTGGGTGTTGATCAGCACGAACTTGAGCGCCGGGTTCGACCCGTGCTGGACGGCGACCTCGTTGATCCAGCGGGGCGGCGACTCCCCGGGGACGACGCCGTGCACGAAGACCGAGTTGGAGTTGACGACCGTCCACGGGGCCGGCACCGAGATCGGTACGCGGAACGAACTCGGGTCGTGCAGGAACACGTTGTTGTACGCGGGACCGAAGTGCTGCGCGATCATCGCCGGCTCCCCCGTGTCGCCCTCGCTGATCTCCTGCCAGCCCACGAACGGCCTGGTCGCGTCACCGTTGCGCACGGCCTGGATCGCCGCGTCCCGGGCGCCGAGGTTCTTCCGCCCGATGTTGGCCGTGATCACCGGCAGCCGCACCCACTCACCGGCCGCAACGGCACTCTCACCCACCGCCCCGGCCACCGCGACCCCGGCCAGCGCCCCACCCCCAAGCCTGAGCGCCTGCCGTCTACTGATCCTGCTACCCATCTCCACCTCCACAAGAGCCCGGCCTCACGACCGGTTGGCGATTGTCCCGTCCACCACTCACCCGATCACACCAAAATCACGCCTCACCCCATCTCGACCAAACCCGATCACGCCGTACGACGTACGCCCTCACCCACCGGTTGCACCTTGCCCAACCTGAACCGGTGGCCAAGAACGCGAAAGCTGGTGTCTTGCCAACGCACCAGCGAAGTACGGTGCCTGGATGACGGCTGTGAAGCAGTGCGAAGAGCGGGTGGTCGGGGACCGGGAATTGGATGGGTTGCTGGACGGGGCGTTTGCTGAGTTGGTGGGGCGGTACGGGCGTGAGGGGCGGTCGCAGGTGAAGGAGGGGGCCCGGTATCTCGTGGTGCTGGGGGAGGGTGGGGTGGCGGTGGGCTGTGGCGCGGTGCAGGCGTTCGGGGTCGAGAGTGAGCATGCCGGCGATGGCGAGCTCAAGCGGATGTATGTGGTGCCGGCGGCGCGGGGGCGTGGGTATGCGCGGGCCTTGTTGGCCGGCCTCGAGGAACTGGCGCTGGCCGGCGGCCATCCGGTACTGCGGTTGGCGACCGGTGAGTTGCAGCCGGAGGCGATCGCGTTGTACGAGTCGAGCGGTTATGTACGTACGGCCTCCTGGGGCAAGTACGTCGACCAGCCGCTCACCCGGTGCTACGCGAAGATGCTGGTCAGGTGAGGGGGAGACGCATGAGGATTCGGGGGTGGCCGGCCAAGGTGGAGGTGGTGTCGGCGGCTTTGGTGAAGCCGGCGTGTTCGAAGTTCTTGCGGAGGCCGGCGTAGGCCATGGTGAGGTCGACCTTGGCGTCGCCGTTGTCGAGAGGGTAGGCCTCGATCGCCGGTGCCTTGTGGGCGCGAGCGAACTCGACGGCACCGGTGATGAGGTGGTGGGAGATCCCCTGGCCGCGATGCCCCGGACGCACGCGGATGCACCACAGCGACCACACCGGGAGGTCGTCGACGTGCGGGATCCTGCGATTGTGGGCGTAGGTGGTGTCGGCGCGCGGCGCGACGCCGGCCCAGCCCACGGGGGTGTCGCCGTCGTAGGCGAGCACTCCTGGCGCGATCTCCGCCTTGCACAGTTCGGCGACGAGCTCACCCCGGGCCGGACCGCGCAAAGAGTTGTTCAGCTTGGACGGGATCCGGTGGCTCAGACACCAGCACACCGTCGCCGTCGGCGACTTCGGCCCGATCACCGCACGCACATCCGCGAAGACCGACGCCGGCCGGATCTCGATGCTCATACCTCCGGATCGTACGACGTACCAGCGTCAAGGGCCTGCCTGGAAACCAGCCACCGCAGTCGGCCGGGACCTGAAGGCGCGGCGGTAGGCGCTCGGGGTGGTTCGGACGGCGGATTGGAAGCGGCGGCGGAGGTTGGTGGCCGAGGAGAGGCCGACGCGGGTGGCGATGGTTTCGATCGGGAGGTCGGTTTCTTCCAGCAGGGCACGGGTTGTGGCGATGCGTTGGGCCAGCAGCCATTGACCCGGGGCCGTGCCGAGCTGGTCGGCGAAGCGGCGGGCGAGGGTTCGCGGTGAGACGTTGATCCGGGCGGCCAGATCGTCCACGGTGATCGGTTCGGCGAGGTGATCGGTCGCCCAGTCCAGTAGTTCGCCGAGAGATTCGTTCGGTACCACGGCGGCTTCGCCGCGGTACTGGAGCTGGCCGCCCTCGCGGTGTGGCGGCATCACCATCCGGCGGGCGATCCGAGCGGCGTACGCGGCGCCGTGATCGGCCCGGATCAGCTGGAGACAGAGATCGATCCCGGTGCCGGAGCCGCCGCTGGTCGCGATGTCGCCGTGGTCGATGTAGAGCACGTCCGGGTCCACCCGCACGGCAGGGAAGCGACGCTGCAGTTCGTCGGCGTACCGCCAGTGGGTGGTGATCCGGCGCCCGTCGAGCAGGCCGGTCGCAGCCAGCGCGGCCGCACCCGAACAGATGCTGACGAGGCGGGCACCGCGCCGATGGGCCCGGCGGAGAGCACGCAGTACGGCAGGGGAGGGCTCGCGATCGAGCGGCAGCCAGCCCGGTACGACGATCGTGTCCGCGCGCTCCAGTCTTCGCAGGCCGGCCGGCACGATCATGTCGAAACCTTCAAGGGTCGCAACCGCGCCGGGCTGCTCGGTGCAAACGCCGAAGGAATAGCGCTCGTCACGGAAGACGGCCGCGACACAGCCCAGCTCGAAGCTGGACTGCGGCGCCGTCACCAGGGCCACCACGCGATGCACGACCATGGCAGAAAAGTACCGGATCGGGACTATCCAGACACTGGGACGCGACACCTCCGCGCTCCAGGATGGACGACATGCAGAACTTCGAATGGGCAGTGGCCGACGACGTACCCAGCCGTGAGGTGTTCCCCGGTATCAAGCTGCGGACCCTCTGGAAGGGCGAGGTCGCCTCGGCGCACCTGCTCCAGCTGGACCCCGGCTCCTGCTGGGAAGGCATCGACATCCACCAGCCGGGACCGGAGGAGGTGTTCGTCGTCGAGGGTGTCTTCAACGACGGAATCCGCGACTACCCCGCTGGTTCGTTCATCCACGCCCCGGCCGGTTCCTCCCATGTTCCCCAGTCGGCCGAGGGCTGCACCTTGTTCCTCTTCTACCCGGAGGGTTAGCCGAGGGCCGTCGAGATCCGGGTGAGCATCTCGGTGACGAGTTCTTCGCTCGTACCGAAGTTGAGCCGGGCGAAGGTGGTCGCCGCCGGGTCGTAGCTGGTACCCGGGCTGAGCGCGACGCCGGCTTTCGACAGCAGGAAGTGAGCCGGGTCCTCGTCGAGCGCACCGGCGAAGTCGAGCCACCCGACGTACGTGGCTTGCGGGGGAGTCCACGAGACTCCGGCGGGAAGCCCGGTGTCGATGACGGTGCGGTTCCGGTCGAGTTGGCGCAGGACGTCGTCGAGCCAGTCGTCGCACTGGGAGAACGCGACTTCGGCCGCGAGCACGCCGAGCAGGCCGGCCTGTTCGGAGGCGATCGACGACCGGCGTACGACGTCCTGCGCGCGGTCCGAGGCGGTGACCATCATCGCGGCCTTCAGCCCGGCCAGGTTGAACGCCTTCGACGCCGAGGTCAGCGAGATTCCGCACGACCGCGCCGCGTCCGATACCTCCAGCCACGGCACGTGCTTCGCGCCACCCGGAAGGACCAGCGGCGCGTGGATCTCGTCGGCGAGCACCCAGGCGCCGTACTGCGCGCAGAGGTCGGCGATCTGCTCCAGTTCGTCGCGCGGCAGCACCCGGCCGGTCGGGTTGTGTGGGTTGGCGAGGATCAGCACGTCGAGACCGTCCCGCAGTCGCGCGGCCAACCCGTCGAGGTCGAAAGCCCCGTCGGCGGCCAGGGGGATCGGCACCAGCGAGAAGCCCGCCGGCGGCAGTTGCAGCAGGAACGGGGGATAGGCGGCGGACGCGAAGCCGACCGACCCGCCCGGCGCGACGATCCGGCACAGCTCGATCAGCCCGAGCATCACGTCGGGCACGAGGGCGAGCTGATCCGGATCCACCTGCCAGTCCAGCCGTCGCCGCGCGAACCCGGCGAACGCGTCACCCAGAGAAGCCGGTACCCCGGCCGTGTAGCCGAGGTCGCCGCGGGAAACCGCGTCGTGCAGGACCGCGGTGATCGGCTCCGCCAGCTCGAAGTCCATCTCCGCCACGGTCGCGGCGATCACCCCGTCGTCGTAGCCGAACCACTTCTCGCTGCGTCGCTGCTGCAGTTCCTCCAGTGCCGGCACCTTGGGCATGGCCCTCCTTCGATCGGCTGAGTGTCCTTCCCGTACCCAGCGCGGCCGGATTCAGGCCGGCGGCCGCAGCTCCGTGTTGCCCGCGTGAGTGCCGTCCGCCGGGAGTTTGCGGGTGTCGATCAGTTGCTGGGCGACGTCGCGCAGCTTGGTGTTGGTGTCCTGCGAGTAGCGCTTGAGGATCGCGAACGCGCGGTCGCCGTCGACGTCGAAGCGCTCCATCAGGATGCCCATCGCCTGGCCGACGAGTTTGCGGGCGTCCACCGCCTGCGCCATCGAGACCTCGTGCCGGGCGGTGGCGACGGCGACCGAGGCATGCCGGGCGAGGATGTGGGCGATCGCCTCGTCGTCGGCGCCGAACGCATCCGGGTCGGGGCTGTAGAGACCGAGTACGCCGACGGTCTGCGGCCGCGTGCCACCCGTCTGGAGAGGTACGTCGAGGACGCTGCGTACTCCGAGTGCCGCGACCTTGGCCGCCCATTCCGGCCAGCGGTCCTCGGTGCCCGTGTCGCGGATCAACACGGTGGTCCGCTCCCGCAAGGAGGTGACCAGCGGCCCGGTGTCGCTGGAGATCTGCATCTCGTACGCCTCGGCGACGACCGGATCGGTGACGGCGGCGACCTCTGGACGACGGCCGCGGACGTTCAGCACGATGCCGGCGTACGAGCAGTTCAGGGCCTGCAGCGCGAACTGGGCGACCGCGTCGACAGTCTCCACCAGGCCGTCGGCGTCGTGCAGCTCGACCGCCAGCCGTGCGAACGTGTCAGCGACCTGCTGGCCGTCGGCCGCCTCGGCGTCGAGGGGTGCCTCCTCGGCGGCCACCCGGTGGGACTGAGTCATGCGCACATCATGCCAAGTCCGCCGCGCGGGCGCGTACGGACACGGCTCGATCAGTCTGCGCCGTGAGACGACGCGGGCGGCGCCGGGCGAGCGGTACGCCGGTACGTCGTTGCCTCAGGCGTGGTCGCCGTCGAGAAGCTCGTGGAGTTCGGCGACCGCCTTGGTGATGTCGTCGTAGTCGTTCTGGGCGGCGCGCGACTCGGCGCTGATCACGCCGCAGCGGTGGACTCGGCGGAAGTCGCCGTACGGGAACTTGTAGTGGCCTTTGGTCTCCTCGCTCGAATCGGTGTCGACACCGAGGTACCACTTGCCGTACTCGCTCCAGCCGTGTTTCTCGAGGTACGCGTTCTCGTCGTCCGCGCTCGGCGCGTGCTCGCTCCAGTCGTCGCGCTCGTCCATCACCGTCTGGTTCTTGCGGGCCAGGCTCTTGGCGTGGTCGAAGGCGGCCTTGTTCAGTTTCACCGTCATCGTGGTCAGCTCCTCCACTGTCGGACCTGTCCCAAGTGCCCAGCCGCTGGGTCCGAAAACGCGTCAGGTGCTTCGCGCCGCTGACTGCAGTCGCTCCGCCAGGACCCGACAGCGGTCCGTCAGCTCGGGCGGATCGAGTACTTCGAAGGGATGTCCCAGCAGGACCATGTGCATCAGGACGAAGTCGAGGCTGCCACCGCCGCTCAGTACTTCGCAGCGCTCGCCATCACGCGGTCGGACAACGGCGGCCGCCGCCGGGATCTGGGCGCGAACGGTCTCCGCCGACGCGTGCACGAGGAAGCGGGCCTGGTGCGGGTAGACCCGGCTCGACACAGCTTCCTGCACGTACGACGCTGCGTCCGGAGCCGGGCGCGCCCGGAATCGCCAGGTCCGCGCCGCCACTTCGGTCATCCGGTCGACGCGGAAATTGCGCCAGTCGTCGCGGTCCAGGTCGTACGCGAACAGGTACCAGCGCCGGTCGGAGGAGACCAGGCGATAGGGCTCGACCCGGCGCCGGCGTACCTCGCTCCCGGACGGGTAGTCGAACCCGGCCTCGACCTGGTCCCGGCACGCCCTGGCCAGCGTCATGATCACCTCGGGATCGACCGGCGCCCGGCCTCCGCCGAAGGACTCCACCGAGCCGGCAAGGGCACGCACCTCATGCCGCAACCTGGTCGGCAGCACCCGGTCGAGCTTGGTCAACGCCCGTACGGCGGCGTCGCTCGCGCTCGCCACGCCGCCACCCGCGCCGGCGAGCAGCGAGACAGCGGTGGCGATCGCCTCCTCGTCGTCGAGGAGCAGTGGAGGCAGGTCCTGCCCGGGACCCAGTTGGTAGCCGACGCCCTGACTGGCGTGCACCTGGTAGCCGAGAGTGCGGAGTCGCTCGACATCACGTCGTACGGTGCGTGGCGTGACTCCGAGGCGGGCGGCCAGCTCGGGTCCGGTCCAGACCTGGCGTTGCTGGAGCAGCCCGAGCAAGGTCAGTACGCGTTCCGTCGTACCCAGCTCGTCATCCATGACGTCCAGCCTGCCAGAACTAGCGGACCGATCCTGTCCGCTTGGGGTGCCAGTGTGAAGCTATGAAGACAGCTATGAGCGGAGCAAACCGATGAGCCGTGAAATCCAGGTCACCTTCGATGCCAACGACCCGGCCGCGTTGTCGACGTTCTGGCGGGACGTGCTGGGCTATGTCCACCCTGGTCCGCCTGGTGTGGACCTGCCGGAGGGTGCCGATCCGCTGGCGGCGTGGGACGAATTCCTCGAGCGGGCCGGTGTGCCGGAGAACGAGCGCAACAGCGCGTCGGCGCTGGAGGATCCCGACAAGCGAGGTCCCCGCCTCTTCTTCCAGCAGGTGCCGGAGGACAAGGTCGCCAAGAACCGCGTGCACCTCGACGTCCGGGCCGCGCCGGGACTGGAGGGCGACGAGCGGATGGCGGCGCTGGAGGCCGAATGTGCCCGGCTGGTCGCGCTGGGAGCGACGCGGGTCCGGCGCAGCGAGCCCGCGCCGCCGATGAGTCTTGGATTCATCGTGATGACCGACCCGGAAGGCAACGAGTTCTGCCTGGACTGACGGGATGAGGATGGCCGGGGTGGCGAGAAGCTCTTCCGGAGGCGAGCTGCTCGACCCCGGCCACCGCGCCCGCACTACCCGGTCGGCGGCTGGGGCAAACCTGCTTCCGGGGCGGTCGGCCGGCGGGATCAATTTCGGACGGCGATCGTCTGGAACGGGAGTTATCGTCGCGGTCATGGACATGTTGACGACGGAGCAGATCGAGGCGGCGGACCTCAAGGACTGGCGGAAGCTGGGCCAGGGCTTCCATGCGCGGTACGTGGTGGACGGGTTCGGCGAGGGGGTGCGGCTCGTCGCCGCGGTGGGGCAGGCCGGCGATGTGCTCGGACATCACCCGCGGGTGACGATGGGGGACGGGTTCGTCGACCTGAAGCTGATCAGCGAGGACGCGGTCTACCGTGACGGCGACGGCCGTGAGCACGTCGTCGAATGGGTGACCGAGAAGGACCTCGAGCTCGCGCGGCGGATCACCGAGATCGCTGCCGAGCAAGGGATCGTGGCAACGCCGAGCGCGGTCACCGTGGTCGAGTTCGCGATCGACACCGCGCACGCCGCGGCGATCGCGCCGGTCTGGGCGGCGTTGCTGACCGGAAGTACCGAGGCGCAAGGGCGCGGCACGATCGGCACCGACATCCGCGATGCGACCGGCCGGGTGCCGATCCTGTGGTTCCAGGAGACCGACGAGCACGAGACGCCCCGGCAGCGCTTCCACCTCGACATCTGGGTCCCGCCGGAGATCGCCGAATCCCGCATCGCCGCGGCCGTCGCCGCCGGCGGCATCGTCGTCGACGACAGCCAGGCGCCGTCCTTCACGGTCATCGCCGACCAGGACGGCAACAAGGCCTGCGTCTGCACCTACCTGTCCGCCGACGAACCCGCCACCCCCGACGAAACTCCGGAGACCCCCTGGTCCGTCGACCGATAGCCTGCCGCGGTGATCGACCTGCCGCCCTCGCGATGTCTCGCTGGGGTGGAACGAGGGCGCTGACCTCGTTGCCCGCGAACCCTCGAGCCCGGTGGGACCTCCAGCTCGACGGCGAACTCGCGCACGGGTCCAACGCGATCGTCCTCCCGGTCCTCCGGTACGGCGAACTTGGTGCCGGTCTCACCGAGGATCCGGTTCGGTGCCGGCGGCTGCTTTGCGCGTTCCTCTGAGCTGGCCTTGGGTCCGGTAGCGGCCGGGGGTGGTGCCGATGAGGTTGGTGAAGGCTGTGATGAAGCTGCTGGGGTTCGACCAGCCGCAGGCGTGGGCGACGTAGGTGGTGTCGTGGCCGTGGGCCAGGAGAACGAGGGCGTTGTAGATGCGGAGTTGGGTGCGCCATTCGTAGAAGGTCATCCCGAGTTCGTCGTGCAGGAGCCGGCTCAGGGTGCGGCCGCTGGCTCCGATCCGCTGACCGAGGTCGGCCAGTGACGTGTTGGTCGACGGGTCGTCGTACAACAGGCGGGCGAGTGCCTGCAGGCGGTCGTCTTGCGGCTCAGGGAGTTGCAGCGGTTGCTCTTGTGCTTCAGGCAGTTCGTCGACGAGAGCCCGGCTGAGGCGAGCGGTCGCGGCCCGGTCGTACGCCGGTTTGCCGGGGTCGTAGTTGCGCGGGCCGGTCAGTGCGAGCAGGAGTTCGCGGGCCAGCGCGGAGACCATGAACACCGCCGGGCGGTCGGGGATCCGCCGGGCCAGTGACGCCGGCAGGAAGAGGATTCGCATCTCCGTCTCGCCGTGAGCCCGGTGATAGTGCGTGAATCCGGCCGGTGTCCAGCCGACCCGGTTGGCCGGAACGATCGACGTACCGTGCTCGGTGTGCACTGTCAGCACACCGCTCGCGGCGTACACGAGATGCCCACGGCGATGCGACTGCGCCGGGCTCGTGCCACCGGAGGTCCACAGGTGCATGCCTCCCGAGGCCCAGAGCTGGGACGAGCGGGGAGCTTGGCGGCCGACGAGCATAAGTTGGCAGTTTACCGGTGGCCGGTCACGACGCCCGCTGGCGAGAGTGAACACATGAGTACGACGATGCGAGCGGCAGTCTGTGTCAGAGCGGGCGGCCCGGAGGTTCTGGAGATCCGTGACCTGCCCGTGCCGGAGGTGCGGGACGGCTGGAGTTTGGTGCAGGTGAAGGGAGTGGGGCTGAACCGCTCGGAGTTGAGGACCCGGCAGGGTCATTCGCCGAGCGTGGTGTTTCCGCGGGTGCTGGGGATCGAGTGTGTGGGAGTCGTCGCGGACTCGACCGATCCGGCGTTGCCGGAGGGGACGACGGTCGCGGCGGTGATGGGTGAGATGGGCCGCGCGTTCGACGGCGGCTATGCGCACTACGCGTTGCTGCCCAACTCGCTGCTGATGCCGATCAGTACTTCGTTGCCGTGGGAGGTGCTGGCCGCGCTGCCGGAGACCTACCTGACTGCGCACGGCGCGCTGGACGCGTTGGACGCCGGGTCGGGCGGGAGGTTGCTGATCCGCGGCGGGACCTCGTCGGTGGGAATGGCGGCCGCCTCGATCGCATCCGGCTACGGGATGGAGGTCGCTGCGACGACCCGGCGGGCCGACAAGGCCGACGCGTTGACGGCGGCCGGTGTCGACCACGTGCTGATCGACGCCGACGGGTCGCTGGGCGCCGGCCTGCCCTGGTCCGACGGACCGGAGTACGTCCTGGACCTGGTCGGGGCGAGCACAGTGGCGGACTCACTGCAGTCGGTACGCCGTGGCGGAACCGTCTGTGTCGCGGGTTCACTCAGCGGCTGGCTGATCCGGGACTTCGAACCGATCGCGATGATCCCGTCCGGCACCCGGTTGACCGCCTTCCACAGCGACACCCTCAAGGGCAGCGCGGGTGCGTCAACCCTGCAGCGGATCGTCCACGAGATCGAGACCGGCACCTACCGCCCCAACCTCGACCAGGTCTTCGACCTCGAGGACATCGTTGCCGCCCACAACTACATGGAGACCGACCAGGCCACCGGCAAGGTCGTCGTCCTGCCCTGACTCGAACGCCGACCGACCGCGGCGGTGGCGGTCGGTCGGCGCAGGTTAATTAACTCGATCAAGAATGTCGGCATCGAGATCTTGACATCGCCTCCGGCAGCCCTCAGGGTTCCAATATCCTATTCGATATGTGGTTTGTGAGGTCACACCCTGATGACCAGGTTCCTTCGAAACAAGGTGGTGCGGGGCGTGCTGGCGGGGGTCGCCGTCGCTGTGCTGCCGGTCGGGATCACTGCTTCCGCCGCGCGCGATCCCCGCGGTACGCCGGCCGCGCCGCGAGCTGACGCCAGAACCACGACGAGTACCACGAACGCGAGCATCTCCACGCCTGCGCACGTCACCACCACGTCGAGCGCTTCGCTCGGGCCGGCGGGGGCCGTGGCTGCCAAGCCGTACATGGGGTGGAGCAGTTACAGCATGCAGGTGTACTCCAACGACGGTGGTGGCTGGATCAACGCGGCCCAGCTCATCGCCCAGTCGGACGCGATGCACCAGAAGCTTCAGCAGTACGGGTACAAGTACATCAACATCGACGCGGCCTGGAACGGCGGCACCGACGGGTACGGTCGGCCGGTACCGAGTGCGAAGCTGTTCCCGAACGGCCTGCAGGCGGTGATCGACCACATCCACGGGAACGGCCAGAAGGTCGGTCTCTACAGCATCCCGGGCATCTCGAAGGCGATGCTGGACGCCAACCTCCCTGTCTACGGTCATCCCGAGTGCAGGACGGGCGACCTGGCCAAGCAGCCGTTGCAGCAGGGCGACTACTGGGGCTTCGGCTACCGCATCGACATGACGAAGCCGTGCGCGCAGGCGTACATCGATTCGATCGCCGACCTGTTCGCCTCCTGGGGCATCGACTTCCTCAAGTTCGACAGCGTGACGCCGGGCTCGGGTCACAACGACCTGTCGATGGACGCCCGCGACGAGGTCAAGGGCTGGTCGCAGGCCCTCGCGCGGCACAAGATCTGGCTCGAACTGTCCTGGGCCCTCGACATCAACTACGCCGACTACTGGAAGTCGGTCGCCAACGGCTGGCGGGTCGAGTGGGACGTGGAGTGCTACTGCCCGGGCGAGGCGCTGACCGCCTGGCCGAACATCGCGCGACTCTTCCCGAAGGCGGCCGACTGGTGGCGGCACGCGGGGCCGGGTGGCTGGAACGACTTCGACTCACTCGACGTCGGCAACGGCACGATGGACGGGCTGACGAAGGACGAACGCCGTACGGCGGCAACGCTGTGGGCCGTCTCCGCCGCACCCTTCTACATCGGCAACGACATGACCAAGCTCGATTCGTACGGCGTGGAACTGCTCACCAACCCTGAGGTGATCGGGGTCAACCAGGCCGGGCGTCCGGCGCAGCCGGTGTCGACCAGGACCAACAAGCAGGTCTGGCACGCGCTGAACGCGGACAGCTCGTACACCGTTGCCTTGTTCAACCTCGGGACCACCGAGGCCAACCTGACGGCGAACTTCGCCGATCTCGGCCTGGACGGTTCGGCGACCGTGCGCGACCTGTGGGCTCGCAAGGATCTGGGCAAGTTCACCTCCGGCTACACCGCGGCGGTCGTGCCTCCGCACGGCGTCCGGCTGTTCAAGGTCACGCCGCAGAAGCAGGCCGCGATCCGTGTCAACGACGACGACCTGCGGGTCGGGTACGACGGAACCTGGCAGCGCAACAACAACTACGAGGTGCCGGCCGTCTCCGAGCCGCTGACGGTCACGGTGACCGACTCGGGCACGGCGCCCGCTCCGACGCCGGTCACCACGTCCGGCGTACGGACTGTTGCCTTGAACAACGATGACCCGGGCATCGTCTACACGGGTTCGTGGAGCCGGAGTACGGGGCGTGGGCTCGGCGACTACCAGGACGACGTGCAGTACACCGAGACCAATGGCGACGCCTTCTCGTACAGCTTCGTCGGCAACGGGGTCGACTACGTCACCGAGAAGGATCCGTCGCAGGGCGAGGTCGACATCTACGTCGACGGCGCGTTCAAGGCGACCGTGGACACCCATGCGGACTCGCGCTCGGCGCAACAGGTCGTCTACAGCATCTCGAACCTGCCGAACGGGAGCCACACGATCCGCGCGGTGAAGAAGTCGGGCCAGTTCATGCTGCTCGACAAACTGGTCGTCCGACAGGAGAGTCTGCTGAACCCCGGTACGGCGGCGTTCGACCAGGGTGCCCAGGCCGACGTGACGACAGAGATCGGGCGCGACCCGGGTGAGCTCGTCTCGATCGCCAACGGTGGCAAGGCTCTTGTGAAGGGGACCGACTACACCGTCGACGGCAAGGTGGTGACGATCAAGAAGGCGTACCTGGCGACGCAGCCGGTCGGGAGTACGAAGCTCGACTTCAGCTTCCGGGGTGACTACCGCGACGACGTGCACGCCTCGACGGCAGCCGGCGCGGCGATCAACTTCACCTTCCGGGGTACCGGCATCGACTGGGTCACGGCACTGGCTCCGGACCAGGGCGAGGCCGACGTCTACCTGGACGGCAAGCTCGTCACCCGGGTCAACCTGCACAGCGACGTACGGGTCACCACGCGGCAGGTGTTCAGCCGCACCGGTCTGACGGACGCCCAGCACACGCTGCGCATCGTGAAGGTCTCCGGCGACGTACTGCGCAACGACCTGATCCGCTACACGCTGGCGAAGTAGCCCGTCCGATCACGAAGAATGCCCCCGCCGGCCCGCGGGGGCATTCTTCGTGCTGCCGACCTGATGGAATGAGGCCGGCCAGTACACCAGCGGAGGGACACGGGATGAGTGAGCGGTCGGTCTGCATCGTCACGGGCGGCGGCGGGGTCCGGATCGGCAACGGGATCTGCCGGGTGCTCGCAGCCAAGGGATGGACCGTCGTGGTCGCGGACCAGGATCTGCCGGCCGCCGTGGCGGTGGCCGAGGAGGTGCGCGGCGCGGGAGCCGACGCGGTACCGATGGCCCTGGACACCACCGATGCCGGGTCGGTGCGGGACGTGGTCGCGGCGACGGTTCGGGAGTTCGGGCGGATCGATGCCTTGGTCAACAGTGCAGGCGTCGGGTTGCGCAAACACGGCGCGGACGCGACGCCCGAGGAGTTCGATCGCGTGCACGCGATCAACTACCGCGGGCCGTGGACCTGCATCCGGGAGGTCCTGCCGGTCATGCTGGCAGGAGGCGGCGGCAGCATCGTGAACATCGGTTCGGTGCACGCCGCCGGCGCCGCCGAGACGTTCACCCTGTACGCCGCGACGAAGGCCGCCCTCGCCGCGCTGACCCGGGGGATCGCGCGGGACTACGGGCTGCGGAACATCCGCTGCAACATCGTCCATCCGGGTGCGGTGGAGAGCCGCGGCAACGAACACCTGCTGGCCGATTTCGTCGCCACCAAGCAGATGCTGCCCACCGCGATCGAGTCCGACGACATCGGCAACGCCGTCGCCTTCCTGCTCTCCACCGAGGCCCGCGCCATCACCGGCACCGAACTCTTCGTCGACGCCGGCACCACCGCCATGCTCTTCGAGCAGTAGAGCTGTCACACCACGCGGGGGTGAACTGTCTTAGCTGGTGACCGGGTGACGCTCCACGTCACCGTTCCTCGATCACCGGAGTGAGACCCATGGATCAGCAAGAACGGACCGCGGTGCTGGCGCCGATCACCACGTTGGAGAGCCTGCGGGAGCATCTCCAATGGGCGATCGAGTTGGAGCACGCCACGCTGCCGCCCTATCTGTACGCGTTGTACTCGCTCGACGAAACGCGCAATCCCGACGCTGTCCAGGCGGTGGCAGGGGTCTTCGTCGAGGAGATGATCCACCTCGCGCTGGCGGCGAACCTGCTCAACGCCGTGGGTGGGAAACCGCGGCTGGACACGCCGGGAATGCTTCCGCCTCATCCCCGGCGGCTGCCGCACGGCGATCGTGACCTGGAGTTGTCGCTGGTGCCGTTCGGACCGGAGGCGCTCGAGATGTTCCTGCGCCTCGAGCGGCCCGCCCCGCCCGGCGGCCCGGCCGAAACAGATCGGTACGAGACGATCGGGCAGTTCTACAGTGCCATCGAGGAGGGGCTGCGGTACCTGTGCACCGAACTCGGCGCGGAGGCTGTCTTCGCCGGCGATCCAGCGCGCCAGGTGTCGGCGGGCCCGTTCCGGCACAGCGGCGGCCAGGTGGCCCCGATCAAGGATCTGGAGTCGGCCCTGACGGCACTGGAGGAGATCGTCGACGAGGGTGAGGGCACGGCCCGGGGCGAGGTGTGGGACGGCGACCAGGACATCTTCCATCCTGACCACGACGAGGTCGCGCACTACTACCGGTTCCAGGAACTGAAGGTCGGCCGGCGCTACCAGCGCGGTGACACGCCGCAGTCCGGCCCGACCGGTGAGGCCGTGCGGGTCGACTTCGAAGGCGTCCGCCCGCTGCGCCACAACCCCCGGCTGTCCGATCACGCCGCGGGCACTCCGATCCGGGTCGCCCAGGAGGAGTTCAACCAGGCGTACCGCGCGCTGCTGCGGCAACTGGAGGAGGCCTTCAACGGCAGTCCGGAGCTACTCGGCGCCGCCACGCGCACCATGTACGCCCTGAAAGCAAAAGCCGCCGCCCTGATGGACCTCCAGGACGGCGACGACCTCTTCGCCGGACCCACCTTCGAGCAACGGCCTTAGTGCCAAGGATCACCGGGGGTGCGGACGAAGTGGGTCCACGTGTACCGCCATGGGATGACCGCCACGACGACCACCACGAAGAGGCAGTTGACCAGGACCGCGCGGGCCTCGGGGTTCAGGTCGTCGGCGACGAGGTGGGGGATCGCCACCGTGGCGACCCAGATGACCTTCCAGGTCACCTCGAAGAGCAGGATCGGCAGCAGCTTCACGGGGTATCTGAGGCCGAGGAAGACCAGCAGCGAAAGGGCGGTCAGCAGGCAGGTGACGACTCCGGCCGGCACCGGAAGCGTCCGAACGTCGTGGATCAGCAGCGGCCACTTGACGATCGCGAGCCCCACGCCCATGAACGCGTAGCCGACCCGCAGAACGTTGAGCCGGCGGGTGGTGAGCGCTCCGCCGGCACTGGCCGGGCTGAGGACGGGTGCGGTGGTCACGCGACTCTCCGCGAGCCGGCCCTGCGGGTCAGGAGGTGGCGGCGGGCTCGGTGGAGTTGGGGCATCAGCCCGTAGATGACGATCGGGACGGCGATCGAGGCGAGGACGAAGGTGCGGACGACCGGAGTGAGGGTGCGCAGCCAGTCGCCGAGGGCGAGGTTGAGCAGGGTCAGGGTCGGGAAGACCGCGAGCCAGATCATCAGCGCGAGCTGGTGCTTGGTCGGTGAGCCGGGGACGTTGGTCGGGTCTGGCGCGGTCACGGTGACTCCTTCGGAACGGGCGGTACGTCGTACCGGCTGGTGGTCTCAGGCTGGACCCGAGGCCCGTGTTCGCCTAGGAAGGTTGCCGAAAGTGGGAAAGGGGCGTCAGATGAGTCGCGTGAAGGACACTTCAGCGATCGAGATCGCCGGCGTACTCGAGCAGGTCGCCGGCCGGCTCAAGGACGTGCGGACCCGGCGCCGGCTCACCCTCGCCGAGGTGACCGAGGCGACCGGGATCTCGAAGAGCACGTTGTCGCGCCTCGAAACGGGACAGCGGCGGCCCACCCTGGAACTGCTGCTGGCGTTGTCGCACGTCTACCGGGTGCCACTGGGCGATCTGGTCGCGGCGCCGGAGCAGGGTGACCCGCGCATCCACCTGAAGGCCGGCCAGGTCAAGGGCCGGACGGTGATCCCGCTGACCCGCCGGCCGGACGGGACACAGGCGTGGAAGATCGTCATCCCGCCGGGCATGGTCACGCCCGAGCCCCGGGCGCACGAGGGCCGCGAATGGCTCTACGTCCTGTCCGGCCGGATGCGGGTCGTGCTCGGCGACGAGGACTGGGTCCTCGGACCCGGCGAGATCGCCGAGTTCGGCACCCAGGTCCCGCACTGGTTCGGCAGCACCGGCGACGAACCGGTGGAGATCCTGAGCATCTTCACCCGCCCCGGCGAACGAATGACCGTCCGCACGAAGCCGGCCGCGGCCGTGCTGGAGTGAATGAGCCTGTGCGCCTCAGGACACGGCAGTACGGAGCTGTCGGCGAGAGGTGATGCCGAGCTTTGCGAATGTCTTGCGGAGGTGCCACTCGACCGTGCGCGGGCTGATGAACAGCTGCGCGGCGATCTCCGGGTTGGTCAGGCCGTCGCGCGCCAGTCCGGCGATCTGCGCCTCTTGGGCGGTGAGGTCGCTGCTGGTTTCTGGTGAGCGCTTGCGGACGGTCTCGCCGGTGGCGAGCAACTCATGCCTGGCGCGTTCGGCGAAGGCTTCGAGTCCGCTGGTGGTGAACAGGTCGTGGGCCGACCGGAGCTGCTCCCGAGCATCGACCCGGCGGCCTTCGCGACGCAGCCATTCGCCGTACAGGAGCTGTGTTCTGGCTACCTCGACGCGGAGGCTGGTGCGGCTCAGGTGCTCGATCGATCGGCGGTAGGCTTCCTCGTCAGCGCTGAGCAAGGCGCGGACCCTGGCCTCGATGCCGAGTCCCCAGTCGGTCGGCGTGGCAGTGACGCGTTCGGTCAGCCAGGCGAGCGTGGACTCGACGAGTTTGGTGTCGCCGGTTCGGGAGGCCGCTTCGGCCAGCTCGCCGACCACCAGTACGCCGTACCCGAGGACGTCCTGGTCGAAGACGCGGAGCGCGGCGTCCCGGGCGTCGTCGTACCGGCCGAGTCCGTTGCAGAGCACCGACTTCGCAAAGAACGCGAAGTCGACCATGCGGCCCTGCTCGCGCTCGGTCGCCGCCGCGATCGTTGCCTCGATCAGGTCGGTCGCGGGCTTCTCGGCGCCACGGAAGGCGGCCAGCAGGAGGCCGCCGAATGCGACCTCGGGCTGGCCTGTCGCCACCGCGATCTGGCGGCCTTCCTCGACCCAGCGGGCGACGGCGGCGAGGTCGCCGGTCAGGCAGTCGAGGTTGGCGCGAAAGTTGAGTGCGAACTGCAGTTGGACGAGCGCGCCCGTCTCCCGGGCCATCTGCTCCTGCCGGCTGGAGAGCTCCTGAGCGGCGGCGAGATCCCAGACCTCCAGTGCGATGATTCCGGCGGCGCGATTCCCGGCCAGCCAGAGCCAGCTGCGGAGATCGTCGGCGCGGACGATGGCATCGCGTGCCTCGTCCAGAGCCTTGGTGAGGTCCGGCGCGGCAGCCGCGTAGCCACGCAGCACCCGCTTCGCGAAGGCCTGCAGCAGCAGGTCGGCCGCAGTAGCCGGCTCGGCCGGGGCAGGGGCGGCCTTCGCAGCCTGAGCCAGTACGCCGGGAGCGTCCGGCCCGCTGGCCCAGATCGCCGCCGACATGGCTTCCAGATGGGCCATCCGGGCCCTGGTGGCGTCGAGCGGTTCGAGCCCTCGGGCGGCCTCGAGAAGCAAGCCGGCGGCCTCGCGAGCGTGGCCCAGGTCGAAGGCGATCTGTCCGCGCAATTGCTCGGTCTCGGCTGCCCGCAGCGCGTCGGGAGGTCCGGCGGCCACGCTGGCGAGCAGGGCCAGCGCGGCGTCAAGCGCGCCCGACCCGCGTTTCGCCGCCGCCGCTGCCAGCGCGCGATCGGCTCTGCGACCAGGCGACGGACTCAGCTCCGCGGCGCGCTCCAGGAACGCGGCCGCCGCATAGAAGCCACCACGCGCCTGCGCTCGCTGCGCGGAGCGTTCCAACTCGGCGGCAACCTCCTCGTCGGGCCGCGACGTCGCCTGCGACCGGTGCCAGGCCCGCCGGTCCGGATCGGTGTCGGCGTCGGTCACCTCGGCCAGTGCCCGATGAGCGGCCTGCCGCTCCTGCGGCGACGCCATCCGGTACGCCGCCGAGCGCACCAGCGGGTGCCGGAACCGGACCCGCTGGCCGAAGCTGATCAGCCCCGACGCGATCGCGGCCGTCGCCGGGTCCGCCCCGAGCCCGAGTTGTTCCGCCGCGCGCCAGAGCAGGGTCGCGTCCCCGAGCGGTTCGGCGGCCGCGGTCAGCAGCAACATCCGGGTGTCGGCCGGCAGCGGTTCGAGGCGACGGACGAAGCCGTCCTCGATCCGGCCGGCCAGCGAACCCGGTGCCAGGCCCTCGGCCAGCTCGGCCGCACTCCAGCTCTGCGGCAGTTCCAGCAGGGCGAGCGGATTGCCACGCGTCTCGGCCACGATCCGGTCCCGCACGCGCGGGTCGATCGGGCCCGGCAACACCGAGTCCAGCAAGGCCGCGGCGTCGGCCTCGCCGAGACCGCTCAGTTCCAGCTCGGCCAGCCCGGTCAGTTCGTGCTCGACACCGTCGCGGACCGCGAAGATCATCACCACCGACTCCGCCACCAGCCGGCGAGCGACGAAGGCGAGGATCCGTGCCGACATCAGGTCCAGCCACTGGGCGTCGTCGATCACGCACAGCACCGGCTGCCGGCCGGCGGCGTCGGAGAGCAGGTTCAGGACGGCGAGGCCGATCAGGAACCGGTCCGGCGGCGGCCCGGTCAGCAGGCCGAACGCCGTCCCGAGGGCGTCGTGCTGAGGCGGCGGAAGCCGGTCGATCGCAGCCAGGAACGGCTGGCAGAGCTGATGGAGCCCGGAGTAGGCGAGTTCCATCTCGGACTCGATCCCGACCGCCCTGGCGATCCGGCAGGTCTCGCTCCGGGCCACCAACGAGTCGAGCAGGGCCGACTTGCCGACCCCGGCCTCGCCACGCAGTACCAGCGCCTCGCTGCGGCCGGACCGGGCCGCGCTGACCAATCCGTCCAGGAGGGCGAGTTCCCGCTGCCGGCCGCGTAGCCCCATGTCCACCACCGCGACAGGCTCGCATCCGGCCCGCCCGCGACGCAACGCGGCCCCGTCGCCCCGGTTCGGGCGCCGGGTTGTGCCAGGGTGGCTGGCATGGCCGAGGAGCGAGCAGGACAGACGCACCCGGGGGAGCCCCGGCTGCCGGCTGCGGCGGGGATGATGGTGGCGATCGGCCTGTACGCCGTCCTGCCGCGCTCGTTCCAGATCGGCCCCCGCTACGTGATCCCGGCCCTGGAGTTGTTGCTGTTCATCCCGCTGCTACTGGCCAACCCGCGTCGGATGAGCCGGCAGAACCGGTTGCTGCGGAGGCTGTCGATCGGGCTGGTGCTGCTGATCGCGTTGTCCAACACGACCGCGCTCGTGCTGTTGATCCACTCGCTGGTCGCCGGGGACGCGGTGGCTGGTGGGCAACTGCTGGCGGCCGCGGCGCAGGTGTGGCTGACGAACGTCCTGGTGTTCGCGCTGGCGTACTGGGAGCTGGACCGCGGCGGTCCGGTGACGCGGGTCCGGATGGCCCGCCCGGGGCTGCCCGCGGCCGACTTCCGGTTCCCGCAGGACGAGGACCACGACGCGATCAGCGAGGTCGCGATGCGGTCGTCGGCCAAGTCGGGCTGGGCGCCCGGGTTCATCGACTACCTGTACATCTCGGTCACCAACTCGTCGGCCTTCAGCCCGACGGACACCATGCCGCTGACCGTTCGGGCCAAGCTGCTGATGGCGGTCGAGTCGGTGTCGGCGCTGATGCTCTCGGTGCTGGTGGTGTCGTTCGCCGTCGGGGCGCTGCAGAGATAGCGGCCGGCTTCCGAGCGGCCCTGGTTTCCCAGCGGCCCTAGTTTCCCAGCGGCATGGGGCATTCGGGTTCGGTGGCGACGTCGTCGAGGTCGTAGGCGACCAAGGGGCAGCGCACGCAGTACAACAGCCCGTCGTCGAGGTTGCTGACGAGCTCATGACCGTGGGCCACCACCTGCTGGCCGGTCGAGTCGGCCGATGAATCGGTCACGGTCCTCATTTCCCCAGAGAGGCTGCGCAGTGCCTCCCTGGTTCCCCGTGCGTAGATTTCCACGCTGACAGCTCCATCACACCGTAGTACGGACCCACACCTGGCTCAGCAGGCGGCATCGGCTCAGCTTGCTGCTTGTTCGTCGGGAATGGCGTGCCAGGTCGTGAGCAGGTGGGTGGCGAAGAGGTTGTCGATGCCGAGTGAGCAGGCGGCACCGAAGAGGACGTCGGGGGCCGCTTCGGGATGATCGGCGACGTAGGAGTCGCACAGGTCGTGCGCCGCGATCTGCTCGTGGACGGCGTCCGCCTCGACGTGCTCGGTGAAGTAGCGCGCCTGGTCCGCGGTGGCGCCGAGCCGGGCGGCTCCGGCGGCGTACCGGCGGTTCGGCAGGGTCGAGGTCATCTCGAGCGCCGCCAGGTGGCCGACCAGCGCACCGATCCACCGGCGGTGGAAGGCGAACAGCGACATCACGTTGGACAGCGCCAGCGTCACGGCCGGTACGTCGGGAACGTAGTACCCGTAGCTGTCGTCGAGCCCCAGCCAGCGCATCGTCGTACGGAACAACTCGGCGTGCATCCGCTCGGGACGGCCGCCGCCGTACTCGTCGGCCTGGATCTCCACCAGCGCGGCCTTCGCGGCGCCGTCGAGGCGGGGGATGCCGAAGCTGTGCGGGTCGGCTTCCTTCAACTGGTAGACCGACCGGTTGGCGACGAACTCGGCGAACTGCCCCAGGTCGGCGTGCCGATGCAGGTACGCCGCCAGCGACGGGCCGTCGTCGGCGTCGACCATCCGGCGGAGCTGCGCCGACACCGGCTCAGTCGTTGCCTTCGGCCACCAGGCGTCCCGGAGCCAGTCCGACCAGGGCTCCTCGAGCCTGGTCCGGAAGGCCAGGATGTCCGGGTCCCACTCGGCCTCGGCGGGCACGCCGTCGAAGCCGCGGTAACTGAGTTCGTAGCAGCACCACAGCGTCAGCTGGAAGTCTTCGTCGGCCCATCGGGCCGCGCGGTCGCCGTCGACCGGCGGAATGGGATCCGAGTGGCCTTCCAGGCGGCTGATCAGCCAGCCGCTCAGTGGCCCCCGTGCAGGCGGTACTCGCATCGTCACCCTCCTCGTTCGAGCGGCCGGTACCCGGCCCGAAACCGGGATGCATAAGTTTGGGCACCTACTGGTCATGGACGACAAACACAGCGAGGGCGCGGTGATCCGGGCGTACGCCGACGGGCCGCTGCTGGTGCGCGGCGACTTCGAACTGCGCGACGAGGCGGGCGAGCTGATCGATCCGGGCCGCGCCACGATCGCGTTGTGCCGGTGCGGGCGCTCGGCCAGCAAGCCGCTGTGCGACGGGACACACTCCCTGCTCAAGAAGCGCCGCGAGCCCTGACTACGGCCGCTCGCCCTGCCGGCGGTAGGCGCCGGCGACCACCAGGATCGAGCCGAAGGCCAGCAGCGCGATGGCCAGACCGACCGGTCCGTCACCGGTGGCGCTGAGGATCAGCCCGGCCACGGTCATCGCGAAGCCGAGAGCGGTGAACAGCAGCGATCTCCACACCTGACTCGAGATCCTGCCGGTACGTCGTGGCGGTTCTCCCATGACTGTCCAGTACCCGCCGCGGCGCCCATCGACCCGGCCCGGCCCGGCCTGTTCATGCCGAAATCCCGGCCGAAATCTCCGCCCGGATTCGTGTGATTACGCGGCGGGTGAACGGGGTACCGGGCTCCTACTCGTCGGGCAGTGTGCGGGTAATCGTTGCATGTGTGAGGGAAGGGCCGGGGGATATGACCATCGTCGATGGTGAGACCTACGACCAAGCTGCGACGGCGACGCCTGCCGTACGGCTCGAGGTGGATGCCGAGACCGCGCGGGTCGTGGTCGAGGGCGTGCTGACCGAAGCTGTCGCGGCGGCCGCTCGGGAGTTGCTGCTCGACGCCTGCGAACTGAGGACGGCGGCCGTGGTCCTGGATCTGAGGGCGATCCTGGATCCGGCCGACCTCGATGTCCTGCCGCACCTGGTAGATGTGGCGCAGCGGCGGTGCTGGGCCGCCCGCCGCCGGTTCGACCTGGCCGTTGCCGACCCCGACGTCCGCGAAGCCCTTGCCGCCGCCGGACTCTGGTAGTTCCGACCTGGAGAGGACGCTGTGATGACCGACCACCCCGGTGAAGAGCCGTTGATCGACGACCTCGTCGACGAGACCCGGCTGCCCGAGCAGACCCCCGAGGTCGGCTCACCTCCCGACCACCAGCCCGACCCGTTGGACCCCGAGCTCTCGGACCACTGACCGGTGGACCACCAACTCCGGGTGATGACCTGGAACATCTGGTGGCGCTTCGGTCCGCGCTGGCGTGAGCGGCAACCCGGCATCCTGGAGACCGTCCGCCGCTTCACCCCGGACGTGATCGCGCTCCAGGAGGTGTGGGGCACCGACGCCGGAACGCAGGCCGACGAACTGGCCGACGCTCTCGGTCTGCACGCGGTCTTCGCCGCGCCCTCGTATCCGACTGCCCCGGAGTCACCCGAGAATCCGGATCAGGAAGGCGTCGAACTCGGGGTGGCTCTGCTCAGCCGCTGGCCGATCACGCAGTACGAAGCCATCCCGATGCCGTCCCGGCACCGTGCCTGGGATCCCGTCGTACTCAAGGCCACCATCGATCATCCGGCTGGGCCGCTGCCCGTTCTGGCGGCCTGCCTCGAGCACGCCACCACGTACAGCGACGACCGGTTGGCGCAGGCCGCGCTGCTGGCGGACCTGGCGACCGATCCCTCGACCGACGGGCCGTGTCCTTCGCTCGCGATGGGCGACCTGAACGCGGCCGCCGACAGCGCCGTACTGCGACCGCTCCGCGAGGTACTGATCGATGCCTGGATCGCCGGTGGGGGAGCCGAAGACGCGGTGACGTTGCCGTCGAGTCATCCGAGTGCTCCGCTCGAGGCCGGACCGGAACTCGTCGACCAGCGGATCGACCACATCTTCTACCGGCCGGGTCACGAGGACCAGTTGGTCAACGTCGAGTCGGCGATGATCGCCGGCGACGCGGTCGACGGTGTGTTCCCGTCCGACCACCGCGCGGTCGTCTGCGACCTGCGCTGGCACGACCGCTGATCTGCTGTGCTGAGCGACCCCCGGAATGAACCACGCCCTCTCTCGTGTTGACATGTCAACCAGGACTTGCACAATGGACCTGCCTACGAGAGGGAAGGACGCCTGATGAGCGACCTGTTGTTCGGCCTCGACACCTTCGGGGACATCCCGGAGGACGACGAAGGCCGGCTGGTATCCGCCGCGGCCGCGATCCGCCAGGTGATCGACGAGGCGGTGCTGGCCGACGAGCTCGGCGTCGACGCGATCGCGCTCGGCGAGCACCACCGGCCGGAGTACTCGATCTCCACTCCGGAGACGGTGCTCGCCGCGATCGGGGCCCGCACGTCGCGGATCAAGCTCGGCTCGGGCGTGACGGTGCTGAGCTCCGACGATCCGGTCCGGGTGTTCCAGCGGTTCTCGACCGTCGACGCAATCTCGAACGGCCGGGCGGAGGTCATCCTCGGCCGCGGTTCGTTCACGGAGTCGTTCCCGTTGTTCGGCTACGACCTGCAGGACTACGAGGTGCTGTTCGAGGAGAAGCTGCAGCTGTTCGCGCGGTTGCTCGAGGAGAAGCCGGTCACCTGGAGCGGCACCACCCGGGCCGCGCTGGAGAACGTGGAGGTCTATCCCAAGACCGAGTCCGGCCGGTTGACGACCTGGGTCGGCGTCGGCGGAACACCACAGTCGGTCGTGCGGACGGCGTACTACGGCCTGCCGCTGATGCTCGCGATCATCGGTGGCTCGCCCGAGCGCTTCTCGTCGTACGTCGATCTGTACCGGCGGGCGGCCGAGCAGTTCGGCACCGTCGCGCATCCGGTCGGGATGCACTCGCCGGGGTTCGTCGCCGACACCGACGAGGAGGCGAAGGAGATCTTCTGGCCGCGGTACAAGGTGATGCGGGACCGGATCGGGGCGTTGCGCGGCTGGCCGCCGGTGAAGCGGTCGGAGTTCGACGCCGAGGTCGCTCACGGTTCGCTGTACGTCGGATCGCCGGACACCGTGGCGCACCGGATCGCCGACGCGGCGAAGAAGCTCGACGTCGGCCGGTTCGACCTGATCTACAGCGCCGGGTCCGTGCCGGTCAGCGCCCGGCTGCGGGCGGTCGAGCTGTACGGCGCGAAGGTGATCCCGATGGTTCGCGAGCTGCTCGCATGAAGCCCACGATCGCCATTCTCGGCGCGGGCAAGGTCGGCACGGTGCTCGCCCGGCTTGCGGTGGCTGCCGGCTACCACGTCCTGATCGCAGGTTCGGGTGAGGTGTCGAAGATCGCGCTGATCGTCGAGATCGTGACGCCCGGGGCCGAGGCGACGACGGCCGCCGATGCCGCCACCCGTGCCGACGTGGTGATCCTCGCGCTGCCGCTCGGCAAGTACCGGACCGTTCCCGCCGAGGCGCTGGCCGGCAAGCTGGTCGTCGACGCGATGAACTACTGGTGGGAGATCGACGGCCACCGCGATGATCTGACCGATCCGCGGACGTCGTCCAGCGAGATCGTCCAGGAGTTCCTGCGGGGAGCGCGCGTGGTGAAGGCGTTCAACCACCTGGGCTACCACGACCTCGAGGACGGTGCCCGGCCGGCCGGAGCCCCGGATCGCAAGGCGATCGCGGTGGCGGGAGAGCCCGGTGATGTCGAGGTGGTCGCGGGGATCGTCGACGCGCTCGGGTTCGACCCGGTGCCGGCCGGTCCCTTGGCCGAGGGCGTGCGCTTCGGCCCCGACACCGAACTGTTCGGCGCGAACGTCGATGCCACGGAGGTCCGCGCGATGCTCGACCGCTTCCCGCAGACCTCACGCGGCCGGCTGGTTGCCCAAGCCCGTCACGAAACCGCGGACGGCTCGGCCGAGGACGAGGCCGCCGCCTAGATCACCTGACCGCCCTCGGCCGCCACCTGACCGCCCTCGGCCGCCACCTGACCGCCCTCGGCCGCACCTGACCGCCCTCGGCTGCCACCTGACCGCCCTCGGCCGCACCTGACCGCCCTCGGCTGCCACCTGACCGCCCTCGGCCGCACCTGACCCCGCCAGCATCAGTGGCCCTTGGCAACTTCAGGTGACGATGCCGTAGTCGCGGATCTTGCGGTAGATGGTCGCGCGGGACATGCCGAGCGCGGCGGCCGCGGCGGTCTTGTCGCCGTGATGGGCCGCCAGCGCACCGACGACGGCGTCGCGCTCGAGTGCTTCCATCCTGGTCAGGTGCCGCCGCGTCGTCGCCCGGCATTCGGCCGGCAGGTCGGCGAGTTCGATGACGCCGGAGCGGCGGCGCCGGGCGACCTCGGTCAGCACCCGCCGCAGGTGCGTGACGTTGCCGGCCCAGGGAAGTCGCATCAGCTGGTTGGTCGCGGCCGGGGACATCGTCACGCCGGTGATACCGGCCCGGCCGAGGAGCTGCCGGACCAGCGCCGGGATGTCCTCCAGGTGATGGCGCAGCGGTGGCACCTCGACCGTTCGCGGGAAGAAGTGGAGCAGCTGGGTGCCGAGCTGCTCCGAGCCGCCGGTCTGCCCGGTGAGCATCGTGAGGGCGACCCAGGGATCCCGGCCGATCGAGCCGTCGCGTGCACTCTGCAGCAGCATCGTCAGACCTTCGATGGCCTCGCCGTTCAGCAGGTGGGCGCGGGCGATGATCAGGTCCGCGCCGGACTCCAGTTCGGCGCCGGCATGGCTGAGGAAGTCCTCCGTCGGTACCGGCTCCGCGGCGTCGAGCACCGCCAGCCTGCCGTTCGGCGAGGTGTAGTCGCGCACGCTTCGCAGCAGGCTCAGCTTGCCCACGCCCGCCTCACCCTCGGCGACCAGCCATTCGGCCCGGCCGCTGGCGTCCAGGACCTCGTGGATCGTGTGCCGCCACAGCGCGCTCGTCCCGGCCAGCCCGGGCAGCGCGGGCACGCGCCCCTCGCTGGTCGTCCGCGTCCCTGAGCGCTGTTCCTTGATCTGGATGACTCCACCGGCCAGGGTGTCGCCCAGGAACGTCGGGTTGTAGGCGAGCCGGGCGATGGTCCCGCTCGGCAGGTCGGCGATGAACGTCACCGGCTTCGTGCCGCCGCGGGCGTCCCGGGTGCGATCGATGAGGGCGGCCTGGTCGGTGGAGTCGAAGTGCTGCTGGGCGTGCGAGTTGATCATGAACACCTCGTCGCCGAGCGCGATCACGGAGCCGCCGGTGTGCCGGCAGACCGCGTAGTAGTCGCTCAGCAGGGCCTGGTCCAGCGCGTTCGCCTCCTCGACGATGCGCTCCTGGATCCGCCGGGCGGCGAGCTTGGCGAACGACAGCAGCACAGCGTTCGAGTTCTTGGCCTGCGTCGTGATGTCGAGTACGCCGAGCAGGCCGCCGGTGACCGGGTGCGCGATCGGCGCCCCGGCACACGCGAAGCCCCGTAGTACGCCGGTGTAGTGCTCCTCGCCGAGGACCAGGATCGGGCCGCCGACCTCGAGGGCGGTGCCGATGCCGTTGGTGCCGACCTCGGACTCGGCATAGCGGAAACCCGGGGCCAGGTCGACGGAGTCCAGCCGCCGGATCAGGGTGCGGTCACCGCCGCGACGGTCCAGCACGACACCTTTGGCGTCGGTCAGGATGATGCACACCGGCTCGTTGGTGAGCTCCGACGACAACGCGTCGATGACCGGCCGGGCGGCTCTGGTCAGGGTGGTGTCGTAGTCGATCCCGGCGAAGTACGACGGTGCCGGCTGGTCGGCGTCGACGAGCGAGTCCTGAGAGCGCTGCCAGGACATCCGGATCGTGTTCCGGACAGGCAGGTCGGTGGGCATCCCGGCTCCCCTCTGCTCGGCGACTCCTGGACAGCGGAACACGACCAACAGTAAGTCGCCCGCCGGAAAGCCGCGTCTCACATTGAGACAGCGGCCCGCTCATCGGACACCTTTCATCAGTGCAACACGGTCATCGCCGGAAACGGCAATTCTGGAGGCAGAGATGAGCAGGCAGAGTCTCACCAAGGCGCATGCCAAGATCACCGAACTCTCGTGGGAGCCGACCTTCGCCACACCGGCCACCCGGTTCGGGACGGACTACACGTTCGAGCGGGCACCCAAGAAGGACCCGCTGAAGCAGATCATGCGGTCCTACTTCCCGATGGAGGAGGAGAAGGACAACCGGGTCTACGGCGCCATGGACGGCGCGATCCGGGGCAACATGTTCCGCCAGGTCCAGCAGCGCTGGCTGGAATGGCAGAAGCTGTTCCTGAGCATCATCCCGTTCCCGGAGATCTCCGCGGCCCGGGCGATGCCGATGGCGATCGACGCGGTACCGAACCCGGAGATCCACAACGGGCTCGCGGTGCAGATGATCGACGAGGTCCGGCACTCGACGATCCAGATGAACCTCAAGAAGCTGTACATGAACAACTACATCGACCCGGCCGGGTTCGACATGACCGAGAAGGCGTTCGCGAACAACTACGCGGGCACCATCGGCCGGCAGTTCGGCGAGGGGTTCATCACCGGTGACGCGATCACCGCCGCGAACATTTACCTGACGGTGGTCGCGGAGACCGCCTTCACCAACACGCTCTTCGTCGCCATGCCGGACGAGGCGGCCGCCAACGGCGACTACCTGCTGCCGACGGTGTTCCACTCGGTGCAGTCCGACGAGTCGCGGCACATCAGCAACGGCTACTCGATCCTGCTGATGGCCCTCGCCGACGAGCGCAACCGCCCGCTGCTCGAGCGCGACCTGCGCTACGCGTGGTGGAACAACCACTGTGTCGTGGACGCCGCGATCGGCACGTTCATCGAGTACGGCACCAAGGACCGGCGCAAGGACCGGGAGAGCTATGCGGAGATGTGGCGCCGCTGGATCTACGACGACTACTACCGCAGCTACCTGCTGCCGCTGGAGAAGTACGGGCTCACGATCCCGCACGACCTGGTCGAAGAGGCCTGGAACCGGATCACGAACAAGGGCTACGTGCACGAGGTGGCCCGGTTCTTCGCCACCGGCTGGCCGGTGAACTACTGGCGGATCGACGCCATGACGGACACCGACTTCGAGTGGTTCGAGCACAAGTACCCGGGCTGGTACTCCAAGTACGGCAAGTGGTGGGAGAACTACAACCGGCTCGCCTACCCGGGCCGGAACAAGCCGATCGCCTTCGAGGAGGTCGGGTACCAGTACCCGCACCGCTGCTGGACCTGCATGGTGCCGGCCCTGATCCGCGAGGACATGGTCACCGAGAAGGTCGACGACCAGTGGCGCACCTACTGCTCGGAGACCTGCTACTGGACCGACGCCGTCGCGTTCCGCAGCGAGTACGACGGCCGGCCGACGCCGAACATGGGCCGGCTGACCGGGTTCCGCGAATGGGAGACCCTGCACCACAACAAGGACCTGGCCGACATCGTGTCGGACCTCGGCTACGTCCGCGACGACGGCAAGACGCTGATCGGCCAGCCGCACCTGGACCTGGACGACCCGAAGAAGATGTGGACCCTCGACGACGTCCGCGGCAACACGTTCATGAGCCCGAACGTGCTGCTGAACCAGATGTCGGACGCCGAGCGCGAGGCGCACGTCGCGGCGTACAAGGCGAACGGCACCAAGGCTGCCGGCTGACCTCCTGACCCGGCCGGTGGCGCCGTGTTGCCCTGTCGTCCGGCGCCACCGGCCGTTCCACCCCTATCCGTACCAACCCACAGCCAGCTTGAGGAGGCCGTCGTGGCCGACAGCCATCGCATCCGCTTCGAACCGGTCGACATCGAGATGGACGTCACCGAGGACGACAAGATCCTCGACGCCGCGTTCCGGCAGGGCATCCACCTGATGCACGGCTGCAGGGAGGGGCAGTGCTCCGCCTGCAAGTCGTACGTCCTCGAGGGTGACCTGCAGATGGAGCGCTACTCGACCTTCGCCTGCAACGACGCCGAGGTCGCCGAGGGGTACGTGCTGCTGTGCCGGGCGCACGCCTACAGCGACTGCACGATCGAGTTGCTCAACTTCGATCCTGACGAACTGCTCGGCGGCATCCCGATCCAGACCGTCAGCGCCGAGGTCAGCGCGATCGAGCCGGTGACCCGCGACATCGTCTCGCTCCGGCTGACCGCCGGGCAGGTGTTCGAGTTCAAACCGGGTCAGTACGTCGACCTCACCATCCCCGGCACCGACGACCACCGGTCGTTCTCGATGGCGACCACCCGGTCGGCCGCGGGCGAGGTCGAGTTCCTGATCAAGAAGTACCCCGGGGGCCGGTTCTCGGCCTTGCTCGACGGCGAACTGAAGGTCGGCGACGTGTTGTCGATGACCGGCCCGTACGGCTCGTCGACGCTCAAGGACGGCCACGTGCTGCCGGTGATCTGTATCGCCGGCGGCGCGGGGATGGCGCCGATCCTGTCCATCCTGCGACACCTGCGGGAGACCGGCAGCACCCGGCCGGTCCGGTTCTACTACGGCGCCCGGACCGCGGCCGACCTGTTCTACCTGGACGTGATCGCCGAGCTCGGTGCCGACCTGACCGGGTTCGAGTTCATCGCCTGCCTCTCGGAGTCGATGGAGGGCGCCGACAGCAGTGCGGAGCGGGGCAACGTCACCGAGGTGGTCGAGCGCCGCGAGGCCGAGTTGCATCGCAGCGAGGTCTACCTGTGCGGACCGCCGCCGATGGTGGACGCCGCCTTGACGTTGCTAGAGGCAAGCAACGTGCCGAACGACCAGGTCTTCTACGACAAATTCACCAGCCCAGCGACCGATGGAGCCTGAGATGACGCAATCCGCAGTACCGAAGCAGCGCAGCTTCCCGAAGATCGAGTTCACCGACTCCGAGGCCGGCGCGCTGGAGTTCCCGAGCTCGAAGAGCCGGGCCTACAACTACTACCAGCCGGCCAAGCTGCGCGCGACGATGTACGAGGACGTCACGGTCGACGTGCAGCCGGACCCCGACCGGCATCTGAGCCAGGGCTGGATCTACGGCTTCGGCGACGGCCCCGGCGGCTACCCGAAGGAGTGGACGGCCGCGAAGTCGTCGAACTGGCACGCCTTCCTCGACCCGAACGAGGAGTGGGACCAGACGATCTACCGGAACAATTCCGCGGTCGTCCACCAGGTCGACCTCTGTCTGCAGAACGCCAAGCGAGCCAGGGTGTACGACGGCTGGAACGCCGCCTGGCTCAAGTTCATCGAGCGCAACCTCGGCGCCTGGATGCACGCCGAGAACGGCCTGGCCCTGCACGTCTTCACCAGCATCCAGCGGTCCGGGCCGACCAACATGATCAATACCGCGGTCGCCGTCAACGCCGCCCACAAGATGCGGTTCGCCCAGGACCTCGCCCTCTTCAACCTGGATCTGAGCGAAGCCGACGTACCGTTCGACGGCAGCGCCCACATCGGGGTCTGGAAGGACGCGCCCGAGTGGCAGCCGACCCGTGAGGTGGTCGAGCGGCTGACCGCGGTCGGCGACTGGTGCGAGTTGCTGTTCGCCACCAACATCGTGTTCGAGCAGTTGGTCGGATCGCTGTTCCGGACCGAACTGGTGATGCAGATCGCGGCCCGCAACGGCGACTACATCACCCCGACGATCGTCGGCACCGGCGAGTACGACTACGACCGCGACCTGAACTACACCCGCAACCTGTTCCGGCTGCTGAGCAGGGACGAGGAGTTCGGCGAGACCAACAAGGTGCTGTTCGGCGAATGGCTCGCCACCTGGGTACCGCGTTGTCTCGACGCGGCCCAGGCGCTCCAGCCGATCTGGTCGCAGCCGGCCGACAAGCCGGTCACCTTCGCGTCGAGTCTCGACGCCGCCAAGCAGAAGTTCCGTTCGCTGCTCGAGGACCTCGGGCTCGACTCACCGAAGGAGCTGGACCAGTGAGCATGCATTTCGGATCCGACACCGAGTTCTCCAACAAGTGCGGGGTCACCTTGATGAACACCCCGATCGGCCGGGTGGTCGCCGAGGTGATGGGCGCCAAGGAGGGCGTCGAGCTGACCGAGTACCCGTCGATGATCCGGGTCGACGGCACCGGGCTGCTGAACTTCGACTACGCCGAGCTGACCGACGCGCTCGGGTCGGAGTTCGACGGCTCGGTGTTCGAGGAGATCAGCTCCACCCACTACGGCCGGATGGTCCACCTGGACGACAAGACCATCCTGTTCGCCAGCCCGGAGGACGCTGCCGAGTACATCGGCTTCGACCTGGTCAGGAAGTGATCGGTCATGTACGAGCACGAGGGTGAGAAGTACTTCGTCGTCGACGCCCACATCGCGTTGTGGGACGGCCGCGCGTCCAACCAGAAGAACATCCACGGCAAGCAGTTCATCGACTGCTTCTACGACTACCACAAGAACCTCAGCCCCACCGACGCCGTCTGGGACTACGACACCTACACGTACTACGGCGGGCAGCGGCTGCTGAAGGACCTGTTCGAGGACGGCTACGTCGATCACGCGATCTTCCAGCCGGCCATCCTCGGCGAGTTCTACCGCACCGGGTTCGGCCAGACCGAGGAAGCACTCGAGCTGACCCGGCAGAACCCGGGCAGGCTGACCTACAACCACGCCTGGGACCCGCGCTTCGGCGAGGAAGGGCTGAAGCAGCTCCGCGAGGACGCGGGCCGGATGAACCTCAAGGGCGTGAAGCTCTACACCGCCGAATGGCACGGCGACTCGCGCGGCTGGAAGCTCGACGACCCGTGGTCGCGCCGCTATCTCGAGGAGTGCCTCGAGCTCGGCATCAAGAACATCCATGTCCACAAGGGCCCCACCATCCGGCCGCTGGACCGCGACGCCTTCGACGTGGCGGACATCGACAAGGTGGCGACCGACTACACCGACCTGAACTTCATCGTCGAGCACGTCGGCCTGCCCCGGCTGGAGGACTTCTGCTGGATCGCCACCCAGGAGTCCAACGTGTACGGCGGTCTCGCGGTCGCGATGCCGTTCATCCACACCCGGCCCGGCTACTTCGCCCAGATCCTCGGCGAACTGCTCTACTGGATCGGCGAGGACAAGATCCTGTTCTCCAGCGACTACGCGATCTGGACGCCCAAGTGGCTGGTCGAGAAGTTCGTCGACTTCCAGTTGCCGGCCGGCCAGTCGGAGTACGGGCCGATCACGGTCGAACAGAAGAAGAAGATCCTCGGGCTGAACGCTGCCGCGCTGTACGACCTCGACGTCCCCGAGGAGCTGCGGCTGCCCACCGACGCCGGTGACACCGACGCCGAAGTGGCCGCCGGGGCGAAGGAGGCCGTGGCGTCATGAGTACGGTCACCCCTGCTGCGAAGACCAGTTTGGCGAGCGAGGTGACGGCGGCCCTGGCGACCGTCGTCGACCCCGAACTGGACGAGCCGATCACCGACCTCGGTTTCGTCCGGTCGATCCGGATCGACGACGTCGGGGTGACCGTCCATCTGCGGCTGCCGACGTCGTTCTGCGCACCGAACTTCGCCTACCTGATGGCCGCCGACGCTCAGGATGCGCTGCGGCGCGTCCCGGGCGCCGGCCGGGTGATGGTGCTGCTGGACGATCACCACGACTCGGACCGGATCAACGCCGGCCTGGCCCTGAACGCCGGCTACCGCGGCACATTCGGGCCCGAGGCGGAGGACAGCCTGGACGAGTTGCGGCGGATCTTCCAGCGCAAGGCGCACACCGCCGCCATGGAGCGCTGTGTGATGGCGCTGCTCCGGACGACCGACCGGAAGCTCGAGGACCTGCACGAGCTCACACTCGGTGAGCTTCCGGGGGGCCCGCACAAAGAGGCCCTGTTGCGGCGCCGGACCGACATCGGGCTCGGCATCGGCCCGGACGACCTGGTCGTCGTCGACGAGGACGGCCGGCCGGTGGCGCAGTCCGCCGTACCGCTTCGGCTTCGGTACGCGAAGGCGGTCCGGGTCTCCGTGGAGGGCAACGCGCACTTCTGCCGGGGCCTGCTCGCGACCCGGTACGACGACGAGCCGGGCGGGCTGACCACTCACATCACCGACACGAGGAGAGCGTCATGAGGGCGGTACAAGTCGTCGGCTACCACACCAAGTTGCAGCTCACCGAAGTACCGGAGCCGCGGATCGCCGGGCCGCTCGATGTGGTGGTCAGGATCGGCGGCGCCGGGGTCTGCCGGACGGATCTGCACATCCTCGAAGGGCAGTGGGCCGAGAAGAGCGGCGTCGCGCTGCCGTACACGATCGGACACGAGAACGCCGGGTGGGTGCACGCGATCGGCGACGCGGTCACCAACGTGAAGGTCGGCGACAAGGTGATCCTGCATCCACTCATCACCTGCGGCCTGTGCCGCGCCTGCCGCTTCGGTGACGACGTGCACTGTGAGAACAGCCGGTTCCCTGGTATCGACACCGACGGCGGCTACGCCGAATACCTCCGTACCACGGCTCGCAGCGTGGTCCGGATCGACGACAGCCTCGAGCCGGCGGATGTCGCGGCCCTCGCCGACGCGGGCCTCACGGCGTACCACGCGGTCGCCAAGGTGGCCCGCTCCACCAGGCCCGGCGACATCTGCGTGGTGATCGGCGCGGGCGGCCTCGGGCACATCGGCATCCAGGTACTGAAGGCGATCTCGGCGGTCACCGTGGTGGTGGTCGACCGCAACCCGGCGGCCGTCCAGCTCGCCGTCGAGATCGGCGCGGACCACGGGATCGTTGCCGACGGCACCCAGGTGCGGCAGGTGCTGGAACTGACCGGTGGCAAGGGCGCGGAGGCCGTCGTCGACTTCGTCGGCGAGGGCGGTGCGACCGCCGAGGGCGTGGCGATGCTGCGCCGGGCCGGCAACTACTACGTGGTCGGGTACGGCGAGAACCTCGACGTCGCGACCATCGACATCATCTCCACCGAGATCAACTTCATCGGCAATCTCGTCGGCTCCTACAACGACCTGCAGGAGCTGATGGTGCTGGCCGCGCAGGGCAAGGTCACCCTGCACACCACGAAGTACCCGCTGGCCGACTTCCAGCAGGCGATCGACGACCTCGACGCGGGACTCGTCCGCGGCCGGGCGATTCTCATCCCTTGAAAGGCTGAATCATGGCAAAGGAACTGAGGTTCAACTCAGAGGCAAGGCGGTTGCTGGAATCCGGGGTGAACGCTCTGGCCGACGCGATCAAGGTGACGCTCGGACCGAAGGGCCGCAACGCCGTCCTGGAGAAGCTGACCGGGCCGCCGACCATCACCAACGACGGCGTCACGATCGCGAAGGAGATCCAGCTCCGCGAGCCGTTCGCCAACATGGGCGCGCAGCTGGTCAAGGAAGTCGCGATGAAGACCAACGGCGTGGTCGGCGACGGCACCACGACCGCGACGGTGCTGGCCCAGGCGATGGTTCGCGAAGGCCTGCGGGCGGTGGACGGCGGCGCCAACCCGATGCGGGTGCGGCGGGGCATCGAGCAGACCGTTCCGGTCGTGGTGGAGACGCTGCGGTCGTGGGCGGCCGAGGTCGGCGGGGCGCAGGACCTGCGGCACATCGCTACGTTGGCGGCCAGCGACGACGAGTCGATCGGCGACGTCGTCGCCGAGGCGGTCGAGCGGGTCGGCCGCAACGGGATCGTCACCACCGAGGAGTCCGAGACCTTCGGCCTGTCGGTGAACGTTGTCGACGGCATCGACTTCGACCACGGCTACATCTCGATGTACATGGTCACCGACCGGGAGCGGATGGAGGCGGTCTACGACAACCCGGTCATCCTGCTGACCAACAAGAAGATCTCCCAGGTGCAGGACATCATGCCGACCGTCGAGGTGGCCAAGCGCGCCGACCGGCCGCTCGTGGTGCTGGCCGAGGACGTCGACGGACCGGCGTTGCAGCTCCTGGTGGGCGGCAACATGCACAACACGATGCGGTCGGTCGTCGTCCGGGCGCCCGGCTTCGGTCACCGCCGGATCGCCGAGCTGGAGGACCTCGCGGTGGCCCTCGGCGGGCGGGTGATCGCGACGGACACCGGGCTGGACCTGTCCGAGGTCACGCTGGACCACCTCGGCTCGTGCGACCGGATCACGATCACCGAGAACGACACCACGATCGTCGGCGGCCACGGCGACGCGAACCTGGTCTCGGCCCGGCTGGCGCAGCTGGAGACGCAGTTCGAGCGGGCCAGGATCGAGGCCGACCAGGACAACCTGCAACTGCGGATGGCCCGGCTGTCCGGGCGGGTCGCCGTGATCCGGGTCGGCGGCGCGACGAGTGTCGAGCTCAAGGAGCGGATGCTCCGGGTCGAGGACTCGCTGGCCGCGACCCGGGCCGCGCTCGAGGAAGGCGTGGTGGCCGGCGGGGGAGTGGCGCTGGTCCAGGCCCAGGAGGCGGTCTCCCGGGTCGAACTGACCGGTGACGCGGCCGTCGGCCGCGAGGTGGTCCGCCGGGCGCTGCCCGAGCCGCTGCGCTGGATCGCGATCAACGCCGGGTACGACGGCGACGAGGTGGCCGCCAAGGTGGCGTCGCTCCCGTTGGGGACCGGCTTCAACGCGCTGACCGGTCACTACGCCGACATGTTCGACGAGGGGATCATGGATCCGCTGAAGGTGACCCGGGCCGCGCTGGAGAGCGCGGCGTCGATCGCGGCGCTGATCATCACGACGGAGACAGCGGTGGTCGAGGAGGTGCTCGGCAATCCGGGCGCGATCATGGCTCCCGGCTTCGGCGACCTGGCCGAGGGCATGGTCCGCCCGTCCAACATCTACTGATTTCTGCTCTGATTCTCCGCCGATCGGATCGATGACCCTCTACATACCTAGTATCTAGATACCGAGTATGTACATCGATCCGATCGAGGAGAACAGATGAAGATGCGAGCAGCTGTGGTGTCCGTGCTGGCAGTCGCGACGTTGGGCGCCGCTCCGGTGGCCGCGCAGGCCGCGCCGGTGGCGCACGCCAAGGCCTTCAGTCAGCCGTACAAGCAACTGGTCACGGGCACCAGTTGGAGCAGCGGGGGCACGTACATCGCTCACGGCGGCGACATCAAGCTGAAGCTGACCACGTTGCCGAAGGCCACCGAGGTGCTGGTCGAGAAGTGTGAGGGCAGGGACCTCGGCGACGTCGAGGTCTTCACGAAGCAGGCGCCCAGTCACGTGCTGGCGACCAAGGTGCCGGCGGGCACCTGCTTCCTGATCCTCTTCAACAAGCACGTGAAGACCGCCGACTACGTGGTCGAAGGCACCTTCAGCTACTGACCTTCGGCCGTCCGGGGAACAGGTGCCGTCGCGATGAGCGCGGCACCTGTACTCCGTGCGCACGGGGTCGCCGGTCGTGGCTCGGTGAACCAGCCGCGCCACCGGAGGAAGAAGCAGCCGCCGCCGAACAACAGCGCCGGGACCCAGTAGAGCAAGGCGGTGAGCGCCACCGCACCGAAGGCCGCTGTCCACGAAACACCGATCGATGCCAGGCCGGCCACGAGAGCGCCTTCGCGGGGACTCGCTCCGTGGACGCCTGGCAGCGCGCCGGCGAGCTGGCTGGCTCCGAACACGGCGACCAACTGGAACGCCGACACGGAGTCCCCGACCGCTTGGAGCGCCCCGATCAGCAATCCGAGAATCGTGGCCTGGTAGCCGATCGACAACACGACGCCGACCGCGAACACGGTGGGCGACGGCCACGGCCAACTGCCGGCGAGACCAGGGCGCCGCCGGCGTACGAGAACGGCTGCTACGAGGACCAGGGCGGCGAGTCCGAGAGCGACCACGAGCACGATCGGCGGCAGTGCGATCCCGCAGACCGCGACGGCCACGACGAGTCCGACGGCACCGACGAACCGGTCCAGCGCGACCGCGGCGACCGCGGCGGATCGTCGTACGCCGGTGGTTTCCAGGCGGTGCACCCGCCAGAGGTCGGCGCCGGCGTGCCACGGTGAGATGAGACCGAGGATCTCGCTCTCCGCATACGCCCGCACGTGCCAGACCCTGGTCCGGCCGCTGGCCGCCAGTGCGTGCCAGCGCAACGGACACAGGATGTACTTGCCGATCGCGAACGGCAGCAGCCCGATGGCGGCGGGCAGCACGGACGTGTGCGGGACCCGTTCGACATTCCACAGCGACAGCAGCACGGCACCCAGCAGCGCGGTGACTTGGACGGCCCGATTGGTGACGACCGCCTTGGCGAGTCGCAGGAATGTCCCGAATTGTTGGTGCCTGACGCGCACGACGGCCTCCTCTCGGCCAACCGAACGGCGGTGGCGGGGCACTCTGCCCGTCCCGCCACCCGGTCAGACCATAACCGCCGCGCACTACCCCCGCATCTCGCTGTCCGCGCGCCGGACGCTTGGAGCGGAGCCGAAATGTTCCGCTCGCGGGGTGTTGCACGGCGCTGGAAAGCGTTGATGCCACCCGTTCCCCGCTCGAAGATGACGCGGTTGTGACTTCGAGCGAGAGGGACGAAGACGTGAAGAGATCCAGGCGAACCGCGCTGGCGATCGCGGCGGCCGGGGCGGTGGTGGCCGTCGCCGCGCTGCCGGTGGCATCGGCCGCGCCGGCCGAGCAGAAGGTGTCCGGCGGGCGTCCGAGCTGGGCCGTCGCGTCGGCCGACCGCGGACCGACCGATCCGGGCACGGAGCTCGAGGCGCGGGTGTATCTGGCCGGACGCGACCCGCAGGCGATGACGGCGTACGCGCTGGCAGTGACCGATCCACACAACGCTGCCTACCGGCACTTCCTGTCCGCCGCCGAGGTGAACCGGCGATTCGGGCCTACTGCTGAGCAGACCCGTGCCGTCACGTCGTGGCTGAAATCGTCCGGCCTGAAGGTGACCAGCACCGACTCGCACTACGTCGGCTTTCGCGGGTCGGTGGACAAGGTGCAGCGGGCGTTCGATGTGCAGCTGCACGACTTCGCCGACGCCAATGGGTTGCACCGCGCACCGACGGGTGAGGTGAAGGTCCCGGCCCGCATCGCGAGCGCCGTACAAGGCGTTGTCGGGCTGGAGGACCCTGCAAAACAAGGCGTTCGGGCCAAATCGGCGGACGAGGTCGCGGCACTCACCGCTCCACGCGCGACCGAGCCCGACCCGTGGGGACCGAGTCCCGCGCTGTACCGCGCGGAGCCGTGCTCGAACTACTGGGGCGAGAAGCCGGCCACCGACCAACCCAAGTCCGACGGCAAGACGCGGCCGTGGACGCTGTGTGGCTACGGTCCGCAGGAGTTGCGCAAGGCGTACGGACTGGATCGGACCAGCCTGACCGGGCGCGGCGTGACGGTCGGGATCATCGACCCCTACGCGTCGCCGACGATCGAGGCCGACGTCGCGGCGTACGCGAACAAGCATGTCTCGCAGGGCTGGCGGCCGGGTCAGCTGAAGCAGTACACGACTCCCGGCGGATCACCCGACTGCTTCGGCGGCCCACCGAACGCGATCTACGTCGAGGAGGCGCTGGACATCGAGGCCGTCCACGCGATGGCACCGGACGCGGACGTCGCGTACGTCGGCGCCAAGGACTGCAGTGACCCGAGCCTCCTGGACGCGCTGAACCGGCTGGTCGACCACCACCTGGCCGACATGGTCAGCAACTCGTGGGGCGACGGCGCGAACGGGCCGGCCACCGAGGCGATCCGGCAGGCGTACGAGGACGTCTTCCAGCGGGCCGCGATCCAGGGCATCGGCGTGTACTTCTCCTCGGGTGACTGTGGAGTCGAGGACCCGGTCACCGGCTGCGGGCGCAACGAGGACTCCAACGGCGTACAGACCGAGTACCCGCCGGAGAGTGTGTGGGTGACCGGCGTCGGCGGTACGACGATGGCGCTCGGGCCGGACTACCGGAAGGTCTTCGAGGCCGGCTGGGGCAACATCCGCTCGGAGAAGAAGGCCGACGGCAGTGGCTGGGACCCGGATCCGCGGGCGGGCTACCCGGCCGCGTTCACCGGCGGGTCCGGCGGTGGCACGAGCGCGAAGGTGCGCCAGCCGGCGTACCAGGCCGGTGTCGTACCGGCGAAGCTGGCGCGGACGCTGCTGACCGGTGAGACGTCGGCGTACCCGATGCGGGTCGTGCCGGACGTCGCGATGGACGGCGACAACAACACCGGCATGATGGTCGGGCAGACCTGGCTGAAGGCGGACGGCACCGTCGGCTACCTGGAGGTCCGGCTCGGCGGGACCAGCCTGTCGAGCCCGTTGATGGCGGGTCTGCAAGCGGTGGCCCAGCAGGCACAGCGCTCGCCGATCGGCTTCGCGAATCCGCAGCTGTACCAGCGGGCCGGGTCGAGGGCGTTCGACGACGTCACCGACACCCCGTTCGGACCGAATGAACTGCTGAACGTCGTCCGCAACGACTACAGCAACATCACCGACCCGACCAGCCCGATCAAGACCCGCCTCTACACCTTCGGCCTGAACGGCCCGATCAAGGCGGTCACCGGCTACGACGACGTCACCGGCGTGGGTACGCCGAGTTCGACCTACGCCCAGTCCTACCAACGCTGAACCGAACGAACACGAAGGCCTGGGTCAGGGGTTGGGCTGCAGCGCGGCGAGGACACCGTTGAAGGCCTCGGTGGAGCTGGGGTGGGTGTAGATCGAGTCGCGCAGTTCGGTCGCGGTGATGCCGTGACGCATCGCGAGAGCGACCGTGTTGATCAGTTCCTGGGCGTCGACGCTGAGCAGGGCGGCGCCCAGGATCTGGTCGGTGTCCGCGTCGACGACGAACTTCATCAGGCCGCGGGTCTCCTCGACGATGTACGCGCGCGGCATCGCCACGATGTCGGCGACGTTCTCCCGCGCGACCTTGATGCGGCGCCCGGCCGCGCGGGCCTCCTTCTCGGTCAGCCCGATGGTGGCCAGCGGCGGCGTCATGAAGAGAGTCGCCGGTACTGCGACCCGGTCGGCCGTGCTGCGTTTGCCTTCGCCGATGAGCTGGTCGAGCACGATCCGGCTGTCGTCGAGGGAGATGTAGGTGAACTGCGGGCCGCCGTTGACGTCACCGAGGGCGAAGATGTGTGGCCGGCTCGTGCGCAGGTACTCGTCGACCTCGACCGCGCCGCGAGCCGTGGTACGGACACCGGCGTTGGCCAGCTCCAGGCCGTCGGTCACGGGAGTGCGGCCGGTCGCGGCGAGCACCGCATCGGCCACCAGCGTGTGGCGACTGCCGTTCCGCTCGTAGGTGATCGTGGTGCCGCTCGTGCCGTCGCGTACTTCGACCACGGTGGCGCCGGGCACGATGTCGACGCCCTCGTCGGCGAGGATCTGCGTCGCGGCGGCCGCGACGTCGTCGTCCTCGCGGCCGAGGATCCGGGCCGACGACTCGAAGACGGTGACCTTGGAGCCGAACCGGTTGTACATCGAGGCGAACTCGATGCCGAGGTAGCCGCCGCCGATCACGGCGAGCCGCCCCGGCAGGGTCGTGGTCTTGATCAGGTCGACGTTGGTCACCAGCCGGGTGCTGTCCGCGAGGCCGGGGATGCCGGCGATCACCGGTTCCGATCCGGTGTTGATCAGGATCGTCTCGGCCGTCACGGTGATCCGGTCCGTGCTCGTGACGACGGTCAGGGTGTGCGGATCGGCGAACGAGGCCGTTCCGGTCAGCACGGTGATCGTGTCGGCGCCGTTGAGCGAGTCGTAGTTGCCGGCCCGGAACAGCGAGGTGAGTGCCTGCACCTGGCCGACCGCGTGTTCGAACCATTCCTGGGGCGAGTCGTCCGGCCGCCGCTGGCCCGAGTGATGGACCAGTGCCTTCGTCGGCACGCAACCGACGTTGGGGCAGGTTCCGCCGTACATCTGGTCCGACTTCTCGATCAGGACGACCCGCCGGCCGAGCCGGCCGAGTTCCGCCGCGACGGCCTTGCCGCCCTTACCGAATCCGATCACTGCGACATCCGCGCGCAAAATGTTGTCCACGGAGCTAGCCTGGTCGCTATCGGTGAACCTCAATAGCTGGTTATTGCTCCAGTTCCCCTCGCGAAAGTCTCAAATGGACGCCATCAGTCACCTGCTCCAGCAGGCACAGGTCCGGGCCGTGCTGGACAAGCGCTGCCTGCTCGCTGGTGCCACGGTGATGGAGGTGAAGGCCTACGGCGGCACCGAGGCCGCTTTCCACTTCCTGCTCGACGGCGAGTGCACACTCGAGGCCGGCGGCGAGCGCATCGCGCTGGTGGCGGGCGACGCCGTCCTGCTGCCGAGCAGCCCACCGCACAGGATCCGTACTACGGGTACCGGGACGCCGCAGGTCTCGATCGAGACCCGAGGCGCCGGCATCGACCTGATCCGGACCGACAACGACGACGCGGCCGTGATCGACCTGTTCTGTGGGCACTACAGCTTCGGTTCGGCCTCGGGCTCCCTGCTGCTGCGCAGTTTGCCCGATCCCTTGGTGGTGTCGTTCGGTGCTGACGACGCGGTCGATTCGATGACCGCGGTGATGCGGCAGGAAGCATTGGCCGACGGTCCCGGGACTACCGCGATCCTCTCGTCGATCGGTACTGCGTTGCTGGCGATGGTGCTGCGGCGGTCGCCCCGCGACGTCACCCGGGCTGCGCTCTGGACTGCGGTGGACAACCCACGGATCGCGGCCGTGATCGATGCCGTACTCCGTGAGCCGGGCGCGAGCTGGCCGGTCGAGAAGCTGGCCGGCATCGCCTCGATGTCGAGGGCAACGTTCCTGCGGCATTTCGTTCGGCAGACGGGGACCACCGTCGGAGCATTCGTCACCACTGTCCGGCTGATGACGGCGGCGGACCTGCTCACCGACGGCGATCTCACGGTCGCCTCGATCGCGGCGAGGGTGGGCTATCGCTCCGAGTCGGCCTTCACGCAGGTGTTCTCCCAGGCGCTCGGTACCACCCCCGGCCGATTCCGCCGGGACGGCCGCTGACCTTCTTACCCGCGGTGTTCGAGGCGGGTGCTGAGGACGGCGAAGGCGAGGGTGGCGAACGTGGTGAGAGCCGCGGGGACGAAGAAGACGTGGGGCAGGCCGATGGCGGCGACACCGAGGCCGCCGATGGCGCCGCCGATCGCGGAGCCGACAGGGATGGCGCTGAGGAAGACGCCCGACGCCGTGCCGACGCCTTCGGGGTACAGGTGCTGGGCGATCGAGACGCCGAGGGTGCCGACGCAGGCCCAGAGGCCGGCCGTCAGAGCCTGACCGAGGAACAGGATGCCGACCGAACCGCCGATCGCGTAGGCGAGGTTGCCGGCCAGGCCCATGGCGGCCCCGCCGGTCATCACCGTCAGCGATCCGAACCGGTCGGCCAGTGCGGCGACGAGCGGAAGCAGGAGCAGTTCCAGCAGCGGCTGGATGCCGATCACCGCGCCGCGCAGCGAGTCGGAGACGTGCAACTGTTCGGCCATGTAGATGGGCAGATAGCCGAACTTGATCGTGTCGCCGGTCATCGCCAGGATGCAGACGGCGGTGAAGACCAGCAGCGGCATCAGGTGGTCGACCGGCCGTTTGCCCGCAGGGCGCTCGATGACCGCCTGGTGGTGGAAACGGGCCACCCGTTGCCGCCCGAACGGGATCACCTGGGCGAAGACGCAGACGGCTGTTGCTACCAGCAACGAGCGGAGGCCGAAGACACCGCCGTACCAGCTGCCGAGGACCGGGCCGAGGATCCAGCCGATCGTGAAGGCCATCCGGATCGCCGCGACGACACGGTTGTCGGCTCTGGTCGGATGGCGGCTCAGCTCGTCGCGGCAGGCGGCGAAGAGCTGGGCCATCGCTCCGCCGCCGACGCTGAGCGCGACCGCGCTGATCACGAAGGGGAGCCACACCGATCGAGCGGCTGCCATGGCGAGCCAGCCGGCGGCACCGATCAGGGCGCAGAGCCGGAACCAGAGCAGCCGGTCGGGAGTGCGGTCCGACAGCCGCCCGATGAGGAAGCCCGCGAGCGGGGCGGCCAGGTTCGTCACGTAGTACAGGCCGGCCACGGGCAGCGGCGTCCCGAGTTCGCGGACCAGGAACAGGGTCAGCTGGGGCGTCGCGGCCGACATGCCGATCCCGGCGATCAGCAGGGACAGGAACGCCGAACGGTAGACCCGCGACCGGACGACGATGCCCATCGCGGACTCGGACCGGTCGAGCATCAGCATCCTCATCAGACGAACAGAACTGTCACCGAACCTTATCCGCCGGCCACCGCCATGGCGTCGCCGCGGGGACTGCAGCAGTTCGCCGGCCACCTGCACCAGAGCAGCGACCGCGAGGACGATGATCGCCACTACCGCGTTGCCGGAGCCGGCGAACAGGACCATAGATGCCAACAGCAACAATCCTGTGGTGCGCGCGGCCGCGCTCGTGTCGACGATACCTCGCGAAGCGCGAACCTGGAGTACGGCGATAAGAACCTCGCCGGGCGGAGCGCGGGTGGAGAAAAGTGCTGTGGTGCGCTGGGGTGGGTGAAGTAAGGTGAGACTTACTCATGGTCGGTTGGCCTGGGGTGAGCTGAGGCCTGCTGGGGTGGGTGGGATCTTCGTGATCAAGGGGTTCAAGGGACGTGGCCGGCGGCGGCCGTTCTCGGTCGAGGCGCGGCTGGCCGAGCATGTGGACCGGCTGGGGGAGGAGCATCCGCCGATCCCGGTGGACAGCGCCGACTACACGATGGCGCGACCGGAACTGCTCGCCAGGGCCTTCGGCCCGGTGCTGACCTACATGTCCCGGGTCGAGCTCGAAGTCGAACGGAACGTCCTCGAGCTGAACCTGCTGCTGCCGGACCCGCCGGCTGTGGACCGGCATTTCTATGCCGACGTCTGGCTTCCGCAGGAGATCCATCACGGGTTGTTGCTGGATCGCCTGCAGTCGCTGGCCGGCCTGCCGCCGGCGGATCCCGACCTCACCTCGATGGCGTTCAGCTACCGGGTGCTCGGTGCGCTCGGTCGCTGGAGCGCCGTGCAGGACGTGAGCCGGATGCTCTACTACCTCACCGGCGTGGCGACCGAGCAGTCGGCGATCCTTGCCTACAACAAGCTTCATCAGGGTCTGCTGCATCTGGGTGAGCGCGCGGTGGCGACAACCGTCGTCGCTCCCATCCGCAGACAGGAGCCGGGGCACTTCGCCTACTACAAGATCGCCGCTCAGGGCCTGTGGACCGAGCTGACCGGCTGGCAGAAGTGGCTGGTGGGAACGCTCCGCCGGCACACCTTCGAACCGGTCGGTGCCTACACCAAGAAGCAGTGGGCAGAGTTCGGTGCCGTGATGCACCACCTCGGCATCACCACCGACGGCGAAGGCGGCCTCACTCGCTACGCCCAGCAGATCGGGCGGGTCGAGATGGAGCTGCTCTGGGCGATGCGGCGGGGCCTGCGGGTTCCGACGTACGTCGTGGACTCGCTCAGGTCGGCCGCCCGGCTCGCCGCGGCCGAGCGCGTCGCCACCGCCGGCAGCTGAGCACTTTCCTGGACAGCCTCGAACAACGCCTGAGCAGTCTGTAGACGCTTACCGAAGCGCCTCGAGTTCTTCCTCGAGCCACTTGTGGGCCCGGTCCAGCCGGGTGGCCAGCGCGCTCCACTCGGACGCCCGGACAGGCGCACTGTAGGTTTCCACGGATTTGGTGACGTACTCGGTGATCTCGCCCAGTCTGTCCGTGGCCGGTCCCTGCGCGGAGCCGTCGGCATGGGTGATCGCGCGTTTGCACTGCAGGGTCAGTTCCTCGATCCGATCCATCAGCTGAACGGCTTCGTCGGCCTGCGCGCGGGCCGGGTCGTCGTCCGCCAGCAGGTTCGACCAGCGGCGAACCTGGGCCGGGATGTTCCGCTCCGGCGCCAGCGGCTTGGGCACCCGCCGTCGCCAAGTCGCGATCACCAGCACTACCAGGGCGATCAGCGGCCCGGCCGGTACGGCGAGCCACGGCCAGGGGCCTGTCAGTGCGACGATCGCGCCGGCGACACCGAGCACGGACGCCTCGACCAGCGCGACGGGGTCGCTGTACCGGCGCCCGATCCCGCGCCTCACCCGAAGTTCCGGAACACTTGGACGAAGGCGTCGCCCACATCGAGCGGATCACTCGCGTCGTACTGCGCGGCCTTGGTGCGGTTCGCGATCTGGGCGAGTGTGGCGACGTCGGCGTTCTCGGCTTTTCCGTACGGCACCGTGAAGATCCGGACCGAGGTGTCCCGGCCGGCCGGATTCAGCTTGTCCAGCAACGTTCGTGCCCCACCGGGGTAGTTCTCGGTGTTCTGCCCGTCGCTGAGCAGCACGATCGCGTTGATCCGCTCCGGATCGAGCGACTTCGCCATCATCTGGCTGGCCGCGTCGGTCACGGCGTACAGGGCCGTGTTCCCGCTGGCTTTCAGGTGCTGGATCCTCGCCTTGAGCTGGGCGCGGACGGCGCCTACCCGTGACACCGGCATCACCTGCGTGTAGGACGGGTTCGACGAGAAGGTCCACAGGCCGACTTCGTCGTCGTCGTCGAGGAGGTCGAGGGCGCGCTGGGCCGCCGGGATCAGCAGTTGCAGCTTCGTCGGGTCCTGCGCGCGGTTGGGATCGTCGGCGATCTCGTTCATGGAGCCGGACACGTCCAGTACCAGCAGCACGCGGGTCTTGCGCCGTACCTTGTCCCAGCTGTTCACCATCGCGGCCAGCAGTTTGCCGTCGGGCGGCTGCACGAAAGTGAGGTGCTGATCGGCCGGCACCCCGAGGGTGTGGACGAGTTGCTCGGTCGGCCGGGTCGCGTCGTCCCGCGGCCGGAACCCGACGTTCGCGAACTCCTTCTGCTGAAGGGGATCGATCAGGAACTGGTAGAAGTCCCGCGCGATCGCTCGCTGGTCGGGCGTGGCCGAGGCGAGCACGACGTACGGATGATCGAGCTCCAGCGTCCCGTCCTCGGGATGCACCACCCGCAGTGGGTTGCGCGGGACGCGCTCGGCACTCATCTTCCCGGGATCGCCGCCGGGAGCGCCCCGGTTGTACAGGTAGGCCATCTGCTCCTGGATCACCACGGCATCGACATACGGCCGGTACTTCGTGGCGTCCTGCCGCTGCTCGGCGTCGTAGATCTGCTGCATGAAACGCACGGCCTCGTCGCCGTACCGCGTCACCGACGACTCGATGCCGTGCACGAACGCGGTGACCTGCGGATTGGCCAGATTCGCCGCCGAGAGTTCACCGGGCGCCGCGATGTAGGTGGCGACCGTCGCCGCCAGTCCCGAGGTCGAGGTCTCGGCGTTGTCCCGGCCGAGGATGAACTTTCCCCAGGCCTGCTTGCCGTACGCCGACCAGCCGGACCGCGAGAGTTCGAGCACGTCCGCCCACGTCTTCAGCCTTTTGCCGTGCTTCTCCAGCGCCTCGACCACCGACTGCGGCATCGCGATCACGAGCGTGCTGGTGGTGATCGACTGCGGCGCCGGATCGCGCGCGATCAGGTCGCCGTGGCCCTCTTGTTCGAGCAGGCGCAGCCACATCGACGACGTGGGCAACCAGACCTCGGGCGGGTCCTTCATCCCGGCGGCCAGCGCGTTCTTGGTGGCGCCCGAGGTCAGTGGCGTGAGATCGATCTTCCCGCACAGGTCGCCGACCGCGCGGCCCGAGGAGTTGTACTGCTCGGCGAGCCGGCTCATCACGACGGCCTTCTCGGTCGAGGAGCTGACCTGGATCCTCTCCGTCCGCCGGCAGGGGGCGACTGTGGCACCGTTGCCACCTTCACCCGCACGGTTGCCGTCGGCAGCTACCTGGCGTGGCCCGATCGCGGTCGCGGCGATCAGGGCGAGGCCGACGAGCAGGCCGAGCAGATGACCCCGGTGGAACCGCCGCGGTCCGGTGGTACTCGACACGCTTGGCCTCCCCAGGTCGTCAGCGAGGCTCGGTCAGATCCCACGTCTCGAAGCTGAATCGCGTGACCGTACCCGCCCAGCGGCGATAAGTCGCCAGATTATCGTGAACAGGGTCACCCGCGCGCAGGACCGATCGCAGGCGTGTCCAGACACCGCCGGGCGCCGAGGTCCGCTCGAGTTCCTCGAAGAGGTCGGTGACCGTTCCCCGCTGGGCCGATTCGCGCAGGGCCGTCGTCAGGGTGCGGCAGTCCTCCGGCGCGGAGACGAGGATCGCAAGCAGGACAAGGACTGCTTGGTAGGGACCTGTTGCGTCGGCCCCGATGAAGTCGTCCAGGTCCTTCTCGGCGACAGCCGATCGCACCAGGCGGTAGAGGTTCACGAACCGCTTCAGGGCTCGGGGTGTTTCCAGCAACGGGCGAAGGCGCTGGACGAACTGCAGTTCCTCCTCGCGAAGCCGCAACTGGTGCGGTTGGGGGTTGGCTGCCTGTCGAGCCGGGCGGGCCGAAACCTGCGGTTTGCCGGTTGCCGTCGTACCGGCGGACGCGGGGGCACCGGGCTTCGGCGTACCGGGTCCGGGGGTGCGTCCGGGTACCGCTGTGAGGTCGGTCGGCACCAGGGCGGCGACGAACCGGTCGGCCTCGCTGCCCATCGGGCGGAGGGCGAAGACGACCTGGAAGATCTTGTCGAGATAGTCGAGTGGCGAGGTTCCCGTGCTGTCCGGGCCACCGAACAGCTCGGTGTGGTACTGCTCGAGGCAACGCCGTAGCCACCGCGGGTCCACGGCGACCACCACGACGAAGAGCGGCAGCGCCAGCAGCAGGTGTACGGCGGCGAGCACGTCGACGACCTTGCGCGGTGAGCAACGGTCGAGGTCGTCGATGTAGAGGATCACCCGTTCGAGCGGCGGCGCACCCGACGATCCGGCCCGGCTCCATTCGCCGAACGCCTGCTGCGCGCTGTCACTCAGCCGGCGCAGGTCGGCATGCACATGACCAAGCACCCCGCGGTACTGGTCGTACCCGCCGGCGCGGGCGTCCTCGATCGCGAGCGCGAGCCGTTCGGCGGCGTCCAGGTTCGCGAGCCGCATCCGGGTGGCCCGCACCGACTGGTCGAGTTGAACGGTTCGTCGCCCGGCCAGTCCGCGCACCGCGCGCCACGCCGCGATCAGCCGGTCCACGATCGGGGAGGCGGACACCGCCGTGAGAGCGCCGAGGGTCCACGCCAGAAGGTTGTTGCCGGAGCTCCGCCAGGTCAGCCAGGTCACCACGCCGAGCAGTACGGCGGTGGTGCCCGCGAGCGCGATCCGCCGGCGCCAGGGCTTGAGGCTCGCCGACCACAACCGAAGACGTGCCCTCGTACGCCGGACGGCCGGCGTCTTCGGATCGGCCAGCGCCTCCAGATCACGCAACTTGTGCCGTACGGCGTCGCGCTCGGCGCGGACCTCGTCGACGTTCGCCGGGGACGGATCGGCGAGACCGGCGAAGAGGTGCTCGACCAGGCCCACCCACAGTTGGTCGTCGTTGTAGTGCCAGGCATCGAATCGCACTTGGCGGACCGCGGTGGTGAAGACACTGCGAGCCGGGTTCTGCCGCCCCTGCTCGGTCAGCCGGGCGACGCTGTCCTGGAGCTGGCGCAGGAAGCTCGATTTGCCCGAACCCCAGCGGCCGAGCAGCGCGATCGCCAGCGGGGGATCGGTTTCGCGATCCGTGATGAGCGCGGCCAGGCTGTCGACGTCCTCGGCGAAGTCGAGCAGGTCCAGCGCGCTCTCCTGGTCGCTGGTCAGCCCGGCCTGTGGTCTGGGCGTCCGGCCGGGGGACACTTCCGCACCGGTGGTCAGGTCCCAGATCCGGATCGCGCCGTTCTCGGCGCCGCTGACGAGCTGGCGGCAGTCCGGCGTGACCGCGAGGGACCGGATCGGGCTGTCGTCTGCCTGCATCGCGATCGGCTCGGTCGGCGCGTCCGGGTCCCACGCCCAGAGGCCGCCACCGAAGCCGCCGGCGATCACCTGCCGGTCGTCCGGGGTGACGGCGACGGTGACCGCGTCCTCGCAGCCGGTCAGGCGGACCGGACGGCTCGCCGGCCGGCGGTTCCAGTACTGCACGCGGCCGTGGGTGACGTAGACGATGCGCTCGCCTTCGGCTGATGCCGCCATCGCGACATCGCTGCGGGTGCGGCCGTCCAGTCTGCCCAGCTCGTTCCCGCTCCGGTCGGTGATCCGCACGAGCGGCTCGATGCCGGCCGTGATCAGCTGGCCGTTCGTGGTGACGGCGAGCTTGTCGATCCGCTCGTGCTCACTCGGCCAGCCACTGCTGTCGGCGGGCTGCACCACGTTGCCGGCGATGTCGATCGCGGCGATCGCGTCGCCGCGGGCCGAGATCGCGATGTCGGCGACGGCGGTGGCGTGCGGAGTAGTCGTGGTGACGTTACCGGCGACGTCCCAGTCGACGGTGACACTGCGGCCGCACGAGATGACCCGCTCGTTCTCGGTCACCGCGAGCGCGAGGACCCGGTCGTTGTGCACGCGATGCTCGTCGTGCTCGGCCAGCAGCAGGCCGGTGCGCAGATCCCAGAGCCGGATCTTCGCGTCGTCGCCTCCGGTCACGATCCTGCTGCCGTCGGGAAACACGGCGATCGCCCGCACCGCACCCTGATGCCCGGCGAACGGTTTCGGAGTCGACATGGCTGCCGACCCTAGCGTGCCCGGCCCGGCCGCGCCGCCTGCTGACAACTTCCTGTCACCACCGGATCACAGCGCCGCTCCATCGTTCAGCCTCTATGTTACATTGATAATGTCTTGTTGCCCGATGGTAGGGAGCTGAGAGCTGTGACCGACCAGATCGTGGCGCAAGGGGCCGCGCGACTGCTCTCGTCGGCGGCGCGGCTGTCGCGGGACCCGGCGACGGAGATCGACTGGGATGCCGAGCCGGCGGATCTGTACGGGCTGTCGCCCGAGTGGAGCACCTTGTACGGAACGGCGTACTGGGCGGAGCTTTCTGAGGACCAGCGCCGTGAGCTGACCCGGCACGAGGCGGCGTCGGTCGCCAGCACCGGGATCTGGTTCGAGCTGATCCTCCAGCAGTTGATCCTTCGCGACGTGTACTCCGCGGATCCGGCCGGCAGTGAGTTCCAGTGGGCCCTGACGGAGGTGGCCGACGAGTGCCGGCACTCCATCATGTTCGCCCGGGCGACCGGCAAACTCGGGACACCGATCTACCGGCCGTCGCCGCTCACCCGCGAACTCGGGCGGCTGTTCAAGACCTTGGCCGGCGGCGAGTCGGCGTACGCGGCCATTCTGGTGGCCGAGGAGGTCCTCGATGTCATGCAGCGGGACTGGATGCGCGATCCGCGGGTCGTCCCGCTGATCCGCCAGGTGAACAACATCCACGTCGTCGAGGAGTCCCGGCACATGATGTTCGCCCGGGACGAGACCAGGCAGGCGCTGGCCGGTGCCGGCCGGGCGCGCCGCTGGACGAGCGCGCTGGTGATCTCCATCGCCGCGTCGGTGATCGTCAACGCCATGGTCAATCCGGCGGTCTACGCGAACGCGGGGCTGAACAGTGCAAGGGCTCTTCGTGAAGCGGCCGGCAACGAGCACCATCGAGCACTGCTGCGATCGAGTTGCGCCGGCCTGATGGAGTTTCTCGGCTCGACCGGTCTGCTGACCGGGCCCGCGGTGCGCGTCTACCGGCGCGTCGGACTGATCTGAGCTCCGATGGTTTACGTCGTCGGCGCTGGCTGCTGCAGCGACGCCAGTTGCGTCGCGGTCTGTCCCGTGAACTGCATCCATCCCGCGCCCGGCGAACCCGACTTCGGCCGCACCGAGGGCGTCTACATCGACCCGCAGGTCTGCATCGACTGCGGCGCCTGCGCCGAGGCCTGTCCGGTCGACGCGATCGCGCCACTGGATCAGTTGGCCGCTGACGACCACCGGATCGCGGCGAACGCGAACTTCTACGCCGATCGTCCGGACCGCCGCAGCAACGGCGGCCTCGAGTCCTGGGGGCCACCTTCCTTCGACACCTGGGGCGCCGCCGCGTTGCCGTTGCGGGTGGCGATCGTCGGTGCCGGGCCGGCCGGTGTCTACGCGGCCCGCGAGCTGCTGTTACGCAGTACGGCCCGAATCACCTTGCTGGACAGGCTTCCCCATGTCGGTGGGCTGGCCCGCTACGGGGTTGCGCCGGATCATCCGGACACCCGCAAGATCGTCGGAGTCCTCGAACGGGTCGCGCACCATCCGCGGATCCGGTTGCGGCTGGGGGTCGAGTTCGGGCCCGATGTCGACCATGCCTCGCTGGCGGCGAGTCACGACGCTGTCCTGTATGCGCTCGGCGCGGCCCAGAGCCGCCTGCCCGGCATCCCGGGGGAGCGCGGCGAAGGCAGCTGCACAGCCGCCGATTTCGTTGCCTGGTACAACGGTCATCCGCTCGCCGGTGACTGTCCGGTCGTACTGCGCGGTCCCCGGGCCGTCGTCATCGGGAACGGCAACGTCGCGATCGACATCGCCCGGCTGTTGCTGAGCGACCCGAATCGGCTGGCCACTGCGGAGCTGAGCCCGACAGTACGCCGTACGCTGGCTGACAGTGGGATCCGCGAGGTCGTGCTGCTCGGACGACGCGGGCCTGAGCACGCGGCGTACTCCGAAGCGGCCTTCCGGGAGATCGTGGCACTGCCCGGAATCACCACTGTACTGGACGATTCCGTCGATCTGGCGGCGGATCCGTTGCCAGGGCGCCGGCTCGTTCTGCGGTTCGCGACCGAACCGCAGCGGTGGCAGGACGGCGTACTCGATGTCAAAGGCAACCATCAGGCGATCCGGGCCGGCACGTTGATCAGCGCGATCGGCTTCCGGTCCGCGCCTGTCCCGGGCCTCCCGTACGACGACGCGCGCGGTCTGGTGCCACAGGTCGACGGGCGGGTTGTCGGCATGCGGAGCACCTACCTCACCGGCTGGAGCAGACGCGGCTCGTCCGGAGGGCTTGGCCACAACCGGCTTTGTGCGGAAGAGACGGTCACCGCCCTGCTCTCCGACGCGTCGTCACAGTCCGCGCGGTAGCCTCCACCTCGGGGCAGACGCAGCTGGAGGTGGTCGTGAAGGTCTTTCTGTCGACTGACATGGAGGGGACGGCCGGCGTCGTCGACTGGGGGCAGTGCCGTGGGCCCGGGCCGGAGTACGAGTACTACCGAGGCCAGCTGCAGGCCGAGGTCAACGCTGCGATCGACGGTGCGCTCGCGGCCGGGGCGATCGAGTTCCTGGTCAACGACTCGCACTCGACGATGCAGAACCTCCGGCCGGACGAACTGCACGGGCGCGCGAGTTACCTCTCGGGCCGGCACAAACCGCTGTACATGATGGAGGGCCTCGACGACTCCTTCGACGCGGTGCTGTTCGTTTCGTACCACGGCTCGGCGGACTCGACGTCTTCGGTGCTGCACCACACCTACAACCCGCGGGCGATCGCCGAGGTCCGCCTCAACGGCGCGGTCACCGGGGAGGCCGGGATCAACGCGCTGGTCGCGCTTGCCCACGGCGTACCGGTGGTGCTCATCTCCGGCGATCAGGTGACCATCGACGAGACGCTGCCGTTCTGCCCGGGGATCGAGGCCGTGGTCGTGAAGGAGTCGGTCTCGCACAATGCCGCCCTGTCCGTGCATCCGGAGACGGCGCGGGAGCTGATCAGGGACGGTGCGCAGCGGGCGCTGGAGCGGCTGAGCTCGTTCGGACCTCCGAGCATCACTGTGCCTGCCGAGCTGACCGTCCGGTTCCACAACCGCGCGTTCGCGGAGCTGAGCTGCGCGCTCCGAGGCGTCGAACGCGCGGACGAGAAGGTCGTCGTCATCCGCGGTGACGATCCGCTCACTCTCTACCGCACCTTCATCGCCGCCGTGCTGCTCAGCCGGGGCGTCAGCGATTGATTCACTGCTCAGCCTGCGGGGTACACAAGTCAAATGGAGTCTGAAACTGTTGTGGAGACGGCGCGGCGGCTGGCGTCGGCGCTGAAACCCGGGGACCTGGACCACACGCTCGCCCAGATCACCGCGGCGGCCGTCGAAGTGCTGCCCGAAGTCGAGGCGTGCAGCATCACGATCCTGCATGCCGACGGAAGCCTGGAGACGGCAGCGCCGACCGACGAGAAACTCTGGGTGCTGGACCGGGCGCAGTACGCGTTCCGCGAGGGGCCCTGCTACGCCGCCGCGGTCGACTCCGTGCACATCACCTGCCCGCACATCGAGACCGACGAGCGCTTCCCGCGCTATGCGCAGGTGGCGCGGGAGGCCGGCGTACGGGCACAGGCCGGGCTCCGGCTGTACGACGGGCCGGCGTCGCGTGGCGCGCTCAACCTGTACTCCGAGACGCCGGGTGCGTTCGCCGATCTGGAACTGCTCGGCCCGCTGTTCGCCCACCAGTCGGCGGTGGCGATCAACTACGCCCACGAGATCCGCGAGCTCAAGGAGGCGGTGCGGACCCGGGGAGCGATCGGTCAGGCGGTCGGGGTGGTGATGGAGCGGTACAAGCTCAACGACCAGCGCGCGTTCGCCTTCCTCACCCGGCTTTCGCAGCACCGCAACATCAAGCTGCGACGGATCGCGGAGGAGATCGTTGCCGACGTCACGAGCAATCGATAGCGGCGCAAGGGGTTGAGCACCGACCGTGAGGGGCACCGAGGGGTCAAGTGACCATCGAGCCCGCGGGCACGGCTGTCACCTAGGCCGCACGCGTTGAGGACATCAGCGCGTGCGGCCGAGCACCCACCGGTTTCCTTCGCCGCGAAGCGCATGGAACGTCGCGGAACGGGATACCGGTGCGGGGAAGGGATCTGACCGCGGTCCAGAAGGTGGCCGCGCGGTGACTCACCGTCGCGAGGTCATGATGGCCACCAGTACCAGCCAGTCAGAGCCGGCACGCTGTTCGTCGGCCCGGGAACGAACCGAGCGGGAAGCTGCCACCAGCAGGCTTTTCGAGCAGCGGGAACGAACCACCGACGAGACCGAACGCCAGGCGCTGCTGGAACAGATCGTCGAACTCAACCTCGAGATCGCCAAGGCGATCGCGCACCGCTTCGACGGCCGGGGCGCGGAGAGCGAGGATCTCGTCCAGGTCGCGTGTGTCGGCCTGATGAAGGCCGCGCGCCAGTACCGGTTGTCCGCGGATACCCCCTTCATCGGGTACGCCGTACCGACCATCCGGGGTGAAGTGAAGCGCTACTTTCGCGACTGCGCCTGGACGGTCCGGATCCCGCGCCGGCTCCAGGAGTTGCAGGGAGCCCTGATCGTCAAGACGCCGATGCTGCAGCAGGAGCTGAACCGCGAACCCACCGTCGCCGACCTCGCCGAGTACCTCGGCGTGGAGGCCGAGGAGATCGACCAGGCGCGGGCGGCCCGCGGCTGCTTCAACACCCTGTCGCTGGACCGGGCCCTGCCGAACGACGACCGCCTGAAACTGGGCGACGTCATCCCCGACGACCCGGACCAGGCCGTCGACCAACTGGAAGCCGTCGACATGCTCCGCCCCGTCCTGGCCGAGCTCAGCCAGCGCGACCGCCAGATCCTCCACCTCCGCTTCGTCGAAGGCTGGACCCAAACCGAGATCGGCCGAGAAATCGGCATCAGCCAAATGCAGGTCTCCCGAGTCCTCCGCCAAATCCTCCAAACCCTCCGCGCCAAACTAACCCCCCTCCCCAACGCCGCCTGACCACACCCGCACCGCCCGGTCTCAGCCGGGCGGTGCGGTATGCGCAGCTACCACGCGAAACGCGGGGTGGTGGTGCGGTGGGGGGTGGGATGCGCTGGGATCGGGGGGTGCGGGACGTTCGGGCCCGTCGGTGGAGGCATCGTGAGGGGCATTGGTCGGCTGGTTGTGGTGCTGTGTGCGGTGGGTGGGTTGCTGGTGCCCGCGGGGCAAGCGGCTGCGGCGTCGGGTGGGGAGCACCGGCCGAAGTGTTCGGTGGTGTGGTTCGATCTGGGGAACACCTTGGTGGATACGTCCGTGCCGAAGCAGATGACGTATCTGCGGGGAGCGTTGGAGCATCTGCGGTTGCTTCGGGCTGTCGGGGTGCCGGTCGGGTTGATCACGAACGTGCCGCCGGAGTGGGGTGCTACCGACGCCGAGCGGGCCGCGGCGACCAAGGCGTACATCGACGCGGCCTGGGCCGAGGCGGAGCCCTTCCCGTGGAGTTGGTTCGGCGACCGGGTGCTGACGCCACGCAGTACGGCGGAGGCCAAGCCGGCGCCCGCCCTCTTCGAGCGGGGGAAAGCGATGGCGGGTGCGTGCCGTTCCTTCTACGAAGGCGAGACCCCGGCGGAGATCGCCGCGGCCGAGCAGTCGGGGATGACCGGTTATCTGGTCAGCCGGCCCGACCGCCCGGCGTACCTGCCCGTATGGCGGGTGTTGGTGCCGTTCGACGTCTAAGCGGTCGCGGCGAGGGCGCCTTCCAGGCCGTCGAGGATGGAACGGCAGTCGCGCAGCAGCGTCGGGGCGTCGTCAGCGGTCAGCAGGAAGACGCCCAGCCAGTTCCGGGAACCACCGGACGGGTCGAACTCGGGCACGCGCGTGCCCGCCGGGAGCATGAAAGCGGGCACGGGTTCGACGGTGCTGCCGGGGGAGAGCAGGCTCGACCAGTCGACCTGCTCGGGGTGCCAAAGCGGCTGGGTCTTCCACGGATTGCCGTCGGCATCGGCCGGTACGACGGCGACCGACGCGGCCGCCCGGCCGCCCTCCACCAGCATCGCCGGCGGGTAGTCAACGGGTTCGCCGAGTTGTTCGCGGATCAGCATGCCGATCGGGTCCAGGCCGAAGACGACCTCGACCTGCCTGGTGGTCAGCAGACCGCCGAAGCGCGCGCCGACCTCGATCACCACCAGTTCGCCGTCGGCGCGCAGTTTGAGCTCCGTGTGGGTGCCGCAGGTGTCCAGGCCGAGCGCGTCGACCGCCCGCCGGGAGACCTCCTCGATTCGGCGCTGCAGTTCCTCCGGCAGCACGCAAGGCGATGTACTGGCGACCTCGATGTACGGCGGCACCGTCGGCAGCTTGGCGGTGATCGCCAGCGGGTGGTACTTGCCCTTGGCAACGATGCCCTCGACGCTGAGATAGTCGCCGTACCCGGGCTCGGCGTACCAGCCCTCGGTGGTGCCGTCCATGATCTCTTCGACCAGCCGGTCGGCATCCGTGTTCTGCTCGTACAACTCGTTCATCCCGACCTGGCCGCCACGCTCCAGCGCCTGCTCGATCTCGGCCCAGGCATCGGCGACCTGGTCCTGCGAGGTCAGTACCAGTTGAGCGACCGAACCAGCACCCCAGGCCGGCTTCAGCAGCAGCGGCGGCGTCAAGGCGGACAGAGCCGCCCGCAGATCGGCAGCGGAGTCCACCCGCCGGAAACGGGGGATCGGCACACCCGCGGCCTGCCAGGCCTGCCGCATCAGCCGCTTGTCCCGCGCCACCCGGATGCCCGGGCCGGCGCCCGCCAGGCCAAGCCGATCAGCAGCGTTGGCCACAGCCAGTACGGCGAACTCCGACAGCGTGAACAGCGCGTCCGCGCCGACCTCGCGGGCATGCTCGACGATCGCCTCGACCACCGGCTCGCCGGGCGTCAGACCACCCGGGTGCACGGTGATGTTCGTACAGCAGGGCTCCCAGATCTCCTTGCCTGCTTCGGGAAGCGGCGACAGCGCGAGCACGTGCAGCTCACCGCAAGCCGCGATGCGCGGGAAGGCGGTCTCGAGCGGAGCGCCGCCCTTGACGTAGACGTACAGGATCTTCTTCACGCGACGTTCTCCTTGGTGGCCGCGCGTTCGCGGCTTCGATTGATCAGGACGGCGAGGGCGACCATCGCCACCGCGACGGCCACGGCCAGCAGGACCAGGAACTCCGGCATCGCGCCCCGGGCCAGGAAGCCGCCCATCACGAACACCACGAGCGCGCAGACAGCCCGGTCGGCGAGCGACTCGACGGACAGCAGTGTCGCCCGGCGGGCAGGCTCGGTGATCGCCTGGTTGACCAGCTTGCGCTGGACCGGGAACGCGAGCCCGGAGGCGAGCGAGAACACGGCAAGGCAGACCATCGTTCCGGCCAACCCCAATGGGATGACGGAGGCCAGCGCGACGGCCATCAACACGGTCAGCACCAGCACCACCCGGACCTGCCCGAAGCGCGCCAGTACGGCGGATCGCGCGGCACCGGCAACCTCGAAGACGGTCGTCGCGGCCATCAGTACGCCGAACCAGTGCAGCGGCAGGTGCTTCGACTCCAGGATCGGCTGGAACAGGTTGGCCTGCCCGATGCGGACCAGCGTGAACACCGCGATGCCCTGCGCCATCAGCAACATCAGCCGCTTCGACGAGGCCAGCGACCGCAAGGCACCCACGAGCGCAGGCAGGACGGGCTCGACCTTGTGCGACTGGATCCCAGGCAGAGCTGGGAATCCCAGCGCGATCACAGCCGCGATCGCGCACGTCACCGCCGACAGCACGTACGCCGACGGGCCCCACCAGGCCGTCAGGAATCCAGCCGCCGGCAGGCACGCGATGCGTCCGATCAAGGTCCACGCCCGCGCCGACCCCTCGGCACCCTGGTACGACGTTTCGTTGCCGGTCCGCTGCAGATACTCGTACAGGTAGGCGCTGCCCGCACCCGAGAACAGCGAGTGTGCCAACGCGATCAGCAGGAACTGGGCCAGGAAGCCCACGAAGGTCGGCTGCCAGACAGGGATCAGGTTGGCCACGACGAGGATGACCGCGCCGCCCTGCAGGCAACGGCGGTAGTCGAACCGGTCGGCGATCATCCCGGTCGGGATGTCGAGCAGGCAGAACGCCAGGTAGAAGATGCTCTGGATGGAGAAGATCTCCCGGTCCGACAACCCCGCGGATCGCTGGAACACGTAGAAGACCGGCAACCACCACAGCAGCCCGGCGAACAACTGGAAGGCGTTGTAGCGGCGGATGACCCGCTTCGCGTCGGTTCCCGTCATGCGGCGAGCTGGTACGGACGGCACTGCAGCAGCACGATCCGGTCACCGTCGACCAGCCACTCGACGTCCACCGGAGCGTCGACAGGTCCGTCGGCACCGGCGAAATGGGCCTGCAGCAACCGTCCGATCAGGGCCAGCTTGCCGAGGGTCGCCTTCGCCTGGTCGTCCACATCGCGCGCCTCGGCTCCCAGCGCCACTGTGCGACTGCCGCCCTCCATCGTGTTGTAGAGGTGCTGCAGCGGGTCCCGCGCACCGGACACGACGTCCTCGACCGAGTTATGGGCGAGGTTCAGCAGTACGGAACGGAAGTCGGCCCGGTCGAGCGGGTTCGTGGTGACCATGACGCCACCGAGTGCTCCGTCGAGTTGCTGCTGGATGACGACACCCATGAAGCACTCGGCCAGCCCGATCCCGGCCTCGTCGCGCAGCAGGACGCCGCGCGTAGTGACGAGCGAGGCCCAGACCCGCTGGATCGCGTCGATCACGTCCTCGATCGACTCCACCTCGGGCACCGACTCATAGATCCCGGCGGCGGAGAAGCCGATCAGGTCCTCGGCGTTCGAGGAACTCCGTGCGACGACTCGGCCGGCACCGGTGAGATGCCGCAGTACGGCGTCCTCGATCAGCGTGCGCAGGTCGTCGGGCAGCGGGGTGTCGCGGATGAGGCCGCCCAGTTCGGCGCAGAGCGAATCGATCTCACCGCCGAGCGCGAGTGCCATCTTCAGCTTGCCGATGGTCTGCTGGATCGCCGGCGACGACTCCAGGAACTGCTGCTGGAGAGCGAACGGCAGCGCGATCCCGCGCGGTACGACGACGTGCTCCTTGACCATCCGGTGCGCCGCGTGCGACAACTCGCCGACGTCGGTTCCGGTCACGTCGAGATGCCGGGCGAGGTACTCGAGCAGATGTGGTCGCGGCGGTCGTGGCGCCTCGTAGAAGCCAAGCCAGTAAGGCGATCCGTCCCGCAGTACGGCGGTCAGCTCGCCGAGGTTCGCCGCCTTCGTGCCGAACCGGTGCGCGTCGGTGGCACGCAACTCCTCCAGCGGGAGAATCTGGGCCGCGGCGAGGTCGGGCTTGCCGATGTCGACCTGAGTGGTGGCCCACGGCGGGCCGGCGTCGATCGCATCCGGTCGCGACACCGGTCGCACCGCCGGCTCCGGAGCGGCCTGGTCGATGGTCAGCTCGACCCAGCTGCCGTCGAGGTCAGCGAAGGCTTCGAGTGCGCCCTGCTGGATCGCGTTCGGAATTCCCCAGCCGGCCGCGAGCACGTTGGTGTGCGAGAGCGGCGTCGTGTGCCGGGCGTTGACGAGTCCGGAGACCCGCGGGATGTCGTCGGGCATCCGCTCCATCACCAGGATGTCGTGCCAGCGCACGGGATCGGTGCTGGACCGGTAGTCGGCCTCGGACTTGAAGAGCCGGAGCCGGCCGATCGTCGTACCGGGGTTGAGCGGCACGTACGGCGCGGTGGAGTAGAGCTCGTGCGCCAGGATGCGGGGCAGGTCGTCGGTCGGTACGGCGGCGAGAAAGCCTTCCTGCAGGTGGTTTGCGGGCTTCAGCAGCACCGGGATCGTGTCGTCGACCAGGGCGCGGACCGTGCGGTAGAACGAGGTCAGCAGGTCGGGGCCCATGGTGTCGACCTCGACGGTTTCCAGCGAGAAGAACCGACCGCCGTACTCCGGGCGGTCGTGCAGCGCGAGGGTGCCGAGCAGGAAGCGACGGTCGTCGGCGCGGTAGACGGAGTCGTTGAACGCGTCCAGGTTGCGGGCCAGTTCGGCGCGGGTCATCCCGAGGATGCGCTCGCCGACGTACTGGACGTGGAGCATCCGGTCGGCGCCGTCGATCAGGTGGACCGTGGAGGTCTGCTGGTCGAGGACGAGCTTGACGTACAGATAGCCGGCGACGGTGGTCGCGAGGCCCGAGAAGTCAGCCAGGGTAAGGCGATCGCCGGGCAGCGAGGGGACGATATCGGTCAGATCTGAGGGCTTGGGGGCGGTAGGCACGAGAGATCACATTAAGGTGAAGACGGCCACTCACGGTAGTTTGAGTCACCGTCTGTGAGCACAATCACCAGGATGTCACGGTATGTCAGCACATCGGACGTCACGACCGGATCCAGCGGGCGAAATCCGTCGGCGTCACATTGCTCCCGCAGAGGATGGTCGCGACTGTCCTGCCGTCGAACCGGCCGCGACCTTCGAGGATCGCGGCGACTCCTAGCGCGGCGGCCGGCTCGACCACCAGACCCGCGTGCAGATAGAGCAGGCGCATCCCTTCGACGATGGCCTCTTCGCTGACGAGGACCGCGTCGTCGGCGACCGAGGACAGATCCTCGAGCACCTCCGGGATCACGTACCGGCCGGCGACTCCGTCGGCGATGGTTGTCGGCCGGCCGACCTCGACGGGCCGTCCGGCGCGCAGAGCCAGCGTCATCGCCGGAGCCTGCTCGGGCTGAACGCAGATGACCTCGGCCGTCTTGCGCAGATTCTTCAGCGCGAAGCCGACACCGGACGCCATCGCGCCGGCGCCGAGCGAGATCAGTACCGCGTCGAGGTCGCCGGGCAGTTCCGAGAGCTCGACACCGATCGTCGCCGCTCCCTCACACGTCCCGATGTCCAAGCTGTCCTGGACCAGGAACGCGCCGGTCCCGGCGGCGTACCGCTCGGCCGTTTCGAGCGCCGCCTCGATCTCCCCGTCCACCAACATCACGTCGGCGCCCAGTGCTCTCATCCGCTCGATCTTCAAGGGGTTGGCCGCTGACGACGCGACGACTGTGACCTTCATGCCACGCCGCCGGGCGCTGAAGGCCAGCGCTTGGCCCAGATTCCCGGCGCTCGCACAGACCACGGCGTCGACTTCGCCCTCTGCTTCCAGCCGGGCGAGTACGGTCTCGGTCCCGCGCCCTTTGAAGCAGCGCACGGGATTGAGCGTCTCCACCTTCACCACCACCCTGCACCCGAGCGCATCGCTCAACGGCCCACACTCGTACTGCGGGGTGTTCACAAACACCGGATCGATCTCACCCCGAGCCGCCAGAACCCGCCCAAGCTCCAACCGCACCCGAACCTCCAGCCTCATCGGATCGACCCAAGAACCACGGTATTGCGCCGAAGGTCCTCCGACCCTCCGGCGGGGGTCGTCGAGCTGGTATCAGGTCTCAGCGGCCGGAGGTGTTGCGGCGGACGAAGCCGATGGCGCTGGTGCCGAGGAACAGGACGATTCCGATGATCGCGAGCCAGACCAGGCCTTTGATGGCGAAGCCGATGATGGTCACGATGAGCCAGAGGACCAGGAGAACGATCAGGAAGACGAGCATGACGCACCTCTCAGATGCTGCGGAATCCAGCGATTTCGGTTGGCCGGCAGACACGAGCAGTTACCAGGCCAGCGTCCACCTTCTGCCGGGCTGTGTCCATGGACGCGGGTCGGCCGTCACGGCTGGACCTTGGTGAGACGGCGTAGAGCGAGGCCGGTGATCGCGGCCGTGGTGATCCAGCGGCGGCAGGAAAGTTCGGGCAGCGCCAGCCGGAGTACGGAGCTCTGGCCGAAGCCGAGCATCGCGCCTTCGGTGCCGCCGGCAACGAGTATGGCCGGCAGTGAGACGCCACCAGTTCTTGCGGAAGGCATCACCGGCCGGCGTCGGCCTCGTCGGCCGTCAGGGCGTGAGGGCTCCCGTCGACAGGACCTTCGGCTCTGCTCATCAGCAGCCGGTCAGGCGAGATTGAGAGCGCCAACCGCCGGTGAGAGAAGGGCAGTCGTGAAGGACAACCCGACCGTTGCCGATTGGGGCGGAGCCAGCCGGTTCGCCGACCTCGACGGGCCGGTGCACTACGTGGACTTCGGCGGCCCACCCGCCGGACCGCGGCTGGTGCTGGTCCACGGGCTCGGCGGCTCGCACCTGAACTGGAGTCTGCTGGCGCCCCGGCTGGCCACGCGAGCACGGGTGCTCGCGGTCGATCTGCTCGGCTTCGGGCTCAGCCATCCGCAGGGCCGGGCGACCACCGTGCAGGCCAACGCCAAGCTGGTGGGTCGTTTCGTCGACGAGGTTGCCGGCAGCCCCGTCATCCTGGTCGGCAACTCGATGGGGGCGCTGGCCTCGATCATGCTCGCCGTACGGCGGCCGGACGCGGTGGCCGGCCTGGTTCTGATCGATCCGGCCCTGCCACTGGCTCGCGGAGTACGGCCGGACGTCGCCGTGGCGGCCGTCTTCGCGCGTTTCGCAGTGCCGTTGGTCGGTCGGTACGCGCTGGCGAAGGGGCGGCGGAAGATGTCGGCGCAGGAGCAGGTACGGCAGTTGCTCGCCCTCTGCTGTGTGGATCCCGCCAAGGTTCCCGGCGAGTTGGTCGAAGCCTCGGTGGGACTGGTGGAGCAACGCGCGAGAGTGCCTGGTCTCGACGCTGCCTTCCTGGCGGCCGCGCGCTCCCTGCTGGTCCTGAACGCGAGACCCGACCGGGCCTGGGCGATGCTCGATGCGGTGCGACAGCCCGTTTTGTTGCTGCACGGAACGAAGGATCGCCTGGTGCCGGTCGGCTCGGCCCGGGTGGCCGCGGCCCGCAACCCGGCCTGGACGGTCGAACTGATCCCCGACGTCGGTCACGTTCCGCAACTCGAAGTACCGGAGCTCACCGCGGACCGGATCGGCGCCTGGCTGGACGGTCCCGGAGCCCCGGCGGCGCGGCGCGCTGGAACGAGTGGAAGATTTGGGCGATCGCCTTACCCTGAAGGGAGTACTCCCGAGTAACGCGTAGTTCGCGTTGCTCGCCGGCCGTTAGGAGGCCCGGATGCCCGCCTCGAGAACTCAAGCCGCCAAGTCACCCGCGCTGCACTGGTATCTCACCGAACCGAGCCGCGCGGTCGTCGACCTCGGCCAACTGGCCACCGCCCGATCCGTACTCCGTACCGCGCCGCGCGGCGACGGCCACCCGGTCCTGGTGCTGCCCGGCCTGCTCGCCTCGGACGCCTCGACGACTTCGTTGCGATGGTTCCTCAACCGCATCGGCTACCGGGCGTACGGCTGGAACCTCGGCCGCAACATCGGCCCGACGCGCGCCGCGGTGGAAGGGATCCGGGCCCGCTTGACCGAACTGTCGGCGGGCCACGGCCGGACCGTCAGCCTGATCGGCTGGAGTCTGGGCGGGATCTACGCACGAGAGCTGGCGCGCGAGCATCCACAGCACGTCCGGGACGTGATGACGCTCGGCAGTCCGTATCGCCTGAGCGCACCGACCGAGACACGAGCCCATCGCGTCTTCAGCATGCTCTCGCACCTGCACGTTCCGGAGTCGGAGTTGCCGCCGCCGCACCACACCCGGCCGCCTCTACGGATGCCTGCCACCTCCGTCTACTCCGAACGCGACGGCATCGTGTCGTGGCAGAGCTGCGTGGAAGAACCTGGGTACGGCAGACAGAACGTGGCGGTGAACGGCAGCCATCTCGGCTACGGACACAACCCGGCCGTGCTGTGGCTTGCGGCCGATCGTCTGGCACAGCCGGAAGGGCATTGGCGCCCTTTCAGTCCACCGGCCGCGCTCGCGCGCCTCTATCCCACCGACATCTCCCACCGGCTCAGCTGACCCGGCGGCGACGAGCGCTCCGCCTCGCCCCGGCGGCAAGCTCGGCGAGGCTCGTCTCGATGCCTTGGGCCAGTACGGCGATGTCGGCCTCGTCGTAGTCACCGGTGATGCCGAAGGCAACGGAGTCGCAGTAGCTGAGGATGGAGACCCCGGTACGCAAGGTCGATCCGATCGGCACGTACGGGATGATCTCGACCAGCTTCCGTCCGAGCGCGTACAGCGGCCGGCGTGGCCCGGGCACGTTGGTCACGACAGTGACGACGGAGCGCTGTGGAACGTGGGCAGCCAGCCGGTACGCCGGTGCGATCAGCGGGAACGGTTCGCGCTTGGCGAGCTCGGTCAGCAGCATCACCGAGTCGATCTCGTGATGCGACTTCAGCTTGTCCAGTTCGGCCCGTACTGCGGCCAGCCGCTCGACGGGATCCTCCAGGTGCACCGGCAATCGCGCCAGCATCAGCGACACCCGGTTGTCCAGGATGCCCTCCTCGCCGGGCGCGCGAACGTTGACTGGGACAAGGGTTCGGACGGAGTGCTGCACCGGCGTCTCGCCCCGGGCCAGCATCAGTGCGCGGAACCCACCGGTGACGGCCGCCAGTACGACGTCGTTGAACGTGCCGCCGAGCTGGTGGCGAATGGCCTTCACCTCACCCACGGTCGTTCGCGCCAAGGCGAAACGACGGTTGGCCGACAGTGACCCGGTCAACGAGGACTTCTTCGCGGGCCGGACCGCCTCGGACAACGCCCACAGGCCTCGCCCGACGCTCCACACGCGATAGGCCAGCAGTTTCGGCTGCCGGATCGCCACCGTGGCCAGCCGGAGTTGCCGGGCCGGGGTGCCGAGCAGCTCAGCCAGAGCCGATGCCAGCAGCGAGGTCGTGCTGGGTGCGGGGTGCGGAGTCCAGTCGTCGGCGACGCCGGCTCTGGGCGTCGGAGAGTCGTCCAGCACCACGCCGTACAGGTCGGTTCCCGCCACGCCGTCGACCATGCAGTGGTGCACCTTGGAGATGAGCGCCCACCGATCGTCCGGCAGACCTTCGACCAGCCAGTACTCCCAGAGCGGGTGGTCGCGGTCGAGGCGGGCCGACATGATCCGGCCCATCAGCGCCGCCAGTTCCTCGTCGCCGCCAGGAGCGGGCAGGGCCGTACGGCGCAGGTGGAAGCCGAGGTCGAAGTTCTCGTCGTCGAACCACACCGGCGGACCCAGGTCGAACGGGAGCTGGCGGGCCTTCTGGCGGTAGCGGGGGATCAGTGGCAACCGGCTGGTCAGCAGGTCCGCGAACTCCTGGGCGGCCGGGGCCGGGCCCTCGAACACCGCGATCGAGGAGATCGCCATCGAGACGCCCGGCTCCTCGTCCTCGATTTCCAGGAAGGCCGCGTCCAGCGGTGTCATCCGGTCCATGGCTAGAGCTCCCGCTTCAGGATCTTGCCGGCGGCTGTCATCGGCAGCTGCGCCCGGAACTCCACCGACCTGGGGTACTTGTACGGCGCGATGCGCGCCTTGACGTGCTCGATCAGCTCCTCCGGCCGCAGATCCTGACCGGGATGCAGGGCGACGAAGGCCTTGACCTCCTGGCCCAGCAGGGCATCCGGTACGCCGACCACCGCCGCCTGCGCGACCGCCGGGTGGGTGTACAGCGCGTCCTCGACCTCGCGGGGGTAGACGTTGTAGCCACCCCGGATGATCAGTTCCTTCTTGCGGTCGACGACGAAGAAGTAGCCGTCCTCGTCGACATAGCCCAGGTCGCCGGTGTGGAACCAGCCACCGGTGAAGGCATCCTTCGACGCTTGCGGGTTGCCGCGATATCCGCGCATCACGTTGACGCCGCGGACCACGAGTTCACCGATGTGCTCGCGACCGGGCGGCAACGCGGCGCCGTGTTCGTTCCAGACCTCGACCTGCACTCCCCAGATCGGCCGGCCGACACTGTAGACGCGGCGGTCCTCGGCGCTGACGTTGAACGTCGTCGTCGACGCCGTCTCGGACAGCCCGTAGCCCTCGAGGATGACGATGCCGAAACGGCGTTCGAAGGCGTCGATCACCTCGGCGGGGATCGGTGCGCCACCCGAGATGCCGACCCGCAGCGACGACACGTCGTACCGGTCCAGGTCGGGGTGGTTGAGCAGCGCGATGTACATCGTCGGAACGCCCTCGAAGACGGTGACCCGGTCGCGTTCGATGGTGGCCAGGACGGTGGCGACGTCGAACCGGGGGACCAGCGTCATCGTCGCGGCGAACCGGGCACACACGTTGAGGATGCTCGACAACGCGAAGATGTGGAACAACGGCAGCACCACCAAGATGACGTCGTCGTCGCGAACGCCGAACAACCGGCCGGGGGTGTCGGCGTTCATGAACAGCTGGAAGTGCGTCAGCTCCGCCCCCTTCGGACGTCCGGTGGTGCCGGACGTGTAGACGATCACCGCGGTGTCACCGGGGTCGGACTGGTGGAACGGCGGCGGGCCCGGCTGTTCGGCCAGCAGGCTTTCGAAGGCGACGCTGTCTCGTGGTGCCGTCGTTCCCGGCGTGGTGACCATGACGAGGTCGGACAGCCCGGCCTGGGCGGCTCCCTTGGCCGCCTCCTCGGCGACGCCGGCCCAGGTGATGAGCAGCCGGGTCTCCGAGTCGCGCAGGATGTAGCCGACCTCGTCGGCCTTGTAGAGCACGTTCATCGGTACGACGACGGCGCCGGCCTTGAGCAGCCCGAAGTACGCGATGACGAAGTGTGGCAGGTTGGGCAGTTGCAGCCCGACCGCGTCGCCCGGCCTGATGCCACGAGCTCGCAGGTTCGACGCGAAACGGTCGGACAGCTGGTCCAGCTCCGCATAGGTGATCCGATGATCACCGCTGATCACCGCGACCTTGCCGGGGTGACTGCGGGCGGACTCGGACGCGATGGTGGCGAGGTTGAAACCCATGGTCTCTCCAAGTGCCGGTACTGCGGGGTTCTTCAGGAAATGTGGCGGTTCCAGGGAGCCGCTTCGATGGCGTGGACGGCGGCGCTGACGTCGGCGGCCCAGGCCCGGATCGTCTCCCAGTCCCGGGAGTCGCCGGCGATGTCGGAGCGGGCCATCCGCTCGGCCAGGAATCCCTTCGCCGTGGCCGGTTCCAGCCGGCCGCCGAACGTCGTCGCCGCGGTGGCGCCGATCCGGTGGGCGAGCCGCTCGACCTTGCCCGGCATCGCCTGCGGCTGGTCCTTGTCCGGCCCGACCGGCCCGCTGTGGAACAGCCAGACCTGCCGCTCACGGAGCTCGTCGCTGTGCTTGCGGAGGAACCGCACCGCCTCCGGCCGCCAACGCCTGGTGTAGAGGGCGCTGCCGAGGACGACGACGTCGTACTCCTCGATCGAGTTCACCTTGCCGACCTCGCGAACGTCGACCTGGTGGCCGCCGCGTTCGAGTTCGGCGCCGATGGCCTCGGCGATTCCGGCGGTCGCGCCCATCTTGGTGGCGTAGGCCACCAGAACCTTTCTGGACATCTCAGACTCCTGCGGTGGTGTGATCGGTGACCGGCGTGGGCCGGTTGCGAAGCGGTAGCGCGATCAGGACGGCACCGCCGAGAAGGAGCAGCAGTCCGAGACCGATCAGCGAGAAGGACAGGTCGTCCAGCCAGGGCACGGTGGCTCCCACGCCGAGATCGGCCTGGACCGCACGGCTGCCGTCGGCATTGAGGACGACGACCGTCCAGTCGCCTGCCCGCGGTTGCCAGGTGACGCTTTGCCGACCGGTACCGGAGGTGCTGGCCACCCAGAACTTCTGGGTGTCCGGAGCCGCGGCCGGGGCGGTGCCGGGCTGGTACTGATAGACGGGATCGGCATGGTTGCCGTCCAGCCGGGCGACGACGCTGTGCTCGACGCCGTCGAGGTACGACGAGGCGTCGCGTGCGGGCGCGATGCCGATGAACAGTGGCACCGCGGTCGCACTTGTGCCGGTCACGCGAATGTCACCCAGAACCCGGTTCATCAGCCACTTCGGGCCGAAATGCAGGGCGTCGGGGGACGTGCTGAGCGCATAGCCGGGGCTGGAGAACGGCCGGAGATCGGTCGCGACGTAGCCGCTGGAGTCACGGCCGGTCCGGTCGAGCAGGAGCCCTGCCGCACCGGTCGGGATCAGGCCGAAAGCGATGGTCACCAGCAAGGCGCCGGCGATGATGCTGACCACGCGGCCCGGTGACCACCGTTGAGCCGTGACGTCCGGCCGGACGGCCGGTGGGCGTGGATCCGGTCCACCGACGAACTGTGGCTGGGGCGTGGTCGTGGTACCGGCCAGCCGGTCCTGGACCGGAGTGCCGTTGCCGGCCTGGTCGCCCGGACCGGTGTCGAGGCGGAACGGCGGGTACTCGTCGGTCATCAGGAAGACGTAACCGGCCACCCGGTAGGTCCAGCGGTTCAGGCCGATGATCAGGTCGAACAGGTCACGCGGGTACCGGCCGGTGAACAGCAGGACGACGCCGGCGATCAGCACCAGCAGGCCGATCAGCCCACCACCAGCCAGATACGGCCCCGAGTCGCCGGCACGGTCGGCGAGGTAGGGCCCACCGCCGAGCAGGAGAGCGAGCACCAACAGGTGGGGGATTGCCAGCACCCACTTCACCAGCACCAGACCACGGGACAACCGCGGCGGGTGGTCGACGATCAACCGGGCCGGGTAGTCGGGGACGTCGGTCAGCGTGAACGGGGGATAGCGATCTGTGCCGAGTGCGCTGTAGGCGTAGAAGCCGACCCGCCAGGTCCAGCGCAGTACGCCGGTGTTGAAGGTGAAGATCGACTGCGGGTACCGGCCGGTGAACAGAACGGCGAAGAAGGCCACCACGGTGAGCACCGCGAAGGCCAGCCAGAGAAACGCCAGCACGATGTAGTGCGGGATGGCCAGCAACCACTTCACCAGCCAGAGCCCTCGACTGACCGCCGGATCGGGAGTTCCGACGAGGCGGACCGGATAGTTGGTCATGATGCCCTCCTGTAGTGCTGAACCTCGGTTGACAGCGGCCGGGCGGGGCCGGGTGATCGGGACGTGACGGTGGTCATGCGTCAACTTGCGCGGGCGTGAACGGCTGGATGACTTCGGTGCGCCACAGGGCCGGGCTGCCGGTGGGCGGGTCGTGGTAGATCTCCCAGGCGTCTCCGGCCTGCTCGACTCCGTGTTCGGCGATCCAGCCGGCCAGCAGCGCATAGGTCTGGCCGACCTCTTGGTACGGACCGGTGTGCCAGGCCGTCACCACGTGACCACCAGGCAGCGACGACGGCTGCACCGAGCCGTCACCCGCGATGCCCGCCTCGACCGGAAAACCGGCCTCGACGTCGAACCGGCCGTCGGAGCGGAGGTGGTAGCGGGCGAACGGATAGCCCTGGGCCGTCAGGCCGTGGCGGCCGAGGTAGCCGGCGATCTCGCCGTACGCGGCGGCGAACCAGCCTGCCAACTCGCTCTGGTGCAAGGTCGCGCGGCGGACGGCCGTCGGCTGCTCGGTAACAACTCTGTGCTGCGGATACTCGGTGTTCATGGCTTCCTCCCGTGGGCTCCATCACCAGCACACGCCGTGGGCGGGGGAGCGAGCAGGGGCGAAGGTCCTCAGTTCGGTGGGCCGATCGACGGGGCGGAGCAGGCGCTGGGTGGGGTGGGCGAACCGGCCCGGAATGCTGGGGACTTTTGCCTCTGACCGGGGCGGCGCGGCCGCGAGACCCTCGATGCCAATACTCCGGCAGCGCCGACCCGGGAGGTCGTGATGAACACCGTCCGCCAACACCACAGCGAGCTGTGGGTGCTCATGCAGGCCCGCCGGCTCGGCTTCGGGCGCAATCCGATGCGCCGCCGCTTCGACCGGGTCGAGGCGCTGCTGTTCTGGTCGGCGTTGCTGCTGGCTCTGTTGCTGGTTCCCGTCGCGGCGGCCTTCGGTACGTCGGTCAGCTCCGCGAGTGAACGGTCCGCGGCGCAGGTGCGCAGCCAGCTCCGTCAGGTCGAGGCGCATGCGCTCGAGGACGGCGGCCCGATGTTTCCGGCGACACCGGGCCAGGCCGGCGTCCGGGTACGAGTGGGCTGGCAGGACGAGACGGGCTGGCCACAGGAGGGCCGGACGATAGTTGCCAACGGCACCAAAGCTGGCAGCCCCGTGACGATCTGGCTCGACCGCTTCGGTGCGATCGCCAAGGCGCCGCGCCAGACCACGGACAGCTCGGCTCTGGGCGGCCTGGTCGGGATCGTGACCGTGATGATCGGCTGGCTGCTGCTCGCGGGGTTGTCCCGGTTGGCGCGGGTGCCGCTCGACCGGCGGCGGGCGCTGGCCTGGGAACGCGAATGGGCCGAGGTCTCACCGCGCTGGAAGAGCAACCAGAGCTGAGCTGTCCGTCAGGCCCAATACCTGTGCCACAAGGGACCTTCGGCCCTGATCCGCGGCCGCGTCCGGGCATGGAATGAGACAAGAGCACATCGCCATCGAGGAGACCAGAGATGACTGTCAGAGTGGGGATCAACGGATTCGGGCGGATCGGGCGGGACTTCCTGCGCGCCGCTCTGGAGCGCGGGAACGACGTGGTCGAGGTGGTGGCCGTCAACGACATCACCGGCCCCGCGACCCTGGCGAACCTGCTGCAGTACGACTCGACGTACGGCGTACTGAAGGAGCGGGTCGGCTACACCGACGACAGCCTGACCATCGGTGGCAAGAGGCTCCGGGTGACCGCGGAGCGCGACCCCGCCAAGCTCGACTGGGGCTCGATCGGCGTCGACATCGTGATCGAGTCGACCGGCCGGTTCCGCACGCGTGAGGCCGCCGCGGCGCACCTGACCGCCGGCGCCCGCAAGGTGCTGCTGTCCTCGCCGGGCAAGGGCGTCGACGCGACCCTGGTCCTCGGCGTCAACGACGAGACCTACAACCCCGCCGAGCACCACATCATCTCGAACGCTTCCTGTACGACGAACTGCGTGGCGCCGATGGTGTCGGTGTTGCACCAGGCCTTCGGCATCCAGCACGGCCTGATGACCACGATCCACAGCTACACCAACGACCAGGTGATCCTGGATTCGCCGCACAAGGACCTGCGCCGCGGCCGCTCGGGTGCGGTCAACCTGATCCCGACCAGTACCGGCGCCGCCAAGGCCGTCGGCGAGGTCATCCCCGAACTGGCCGGCAAGATCGACGGCGTCGCCGTCCGGGTCCCCGTCGAGGACGGCTCCCTCACCGACCTGGTGGTCCAGCTGGCCGAACCGGTCACCGTCGACCAGGTCAACCAGGCCTTCGCCGACGCGGCCTCGGGACACCTGAAGAACCTGCTGCGCTACAACGAGGACCCGATCGTGTCGCACGACATCATCGGCGACCCCTCGTCGTGCATCTTCGACGCGCCGCTCACCCAGGCGAACGGCACCATCGTCAAGGTCTTCGGCTGGTACGACAACGAGTGGGGCTACACCAGCCGTCTGCTCGACCTGACCGAGCTCGTCGCCCGGTCACTGTGAGAGGTGGAGGTGAACCGCGATGAGTGACAACGCCTTCGTGGTCCGAGACGTTCAGCAGCCGGGCTTCGTCACGACGGAGGCCGCGTACCGCGAGTTCGTCCGGGCCGCCCGGCTGCGGCCGTTGATCGCAACTCAGCTGAGGCGTCTGCGCGAAGGGGCGGATCTCGTTGCCGTCGGCGCCGCTATCCGTACCGCGTACTTCGACGCGCAGATGCCGGCCGAGATCGCGGCGGCGCTGGAGGAAGCGTCCGCGGGTCTGGGTGAGCCTGACGCCGAGCTCGTCGTCGGCAGTGTCGTCCCGGGCGATCAGCTCGACGAGTTCCTGACCGGCCCGCACCAGATCTTCGTCGGCGTGAGCGGCCAGCGCGCCTTGCAGGCCGCCGTGAAACGCTGCTGGGGTTCGCTGTTCAACGACCGCGCGATCATCTACCGAGAGGTCCGCGACATCGACCACCTGACCGTCGACCTGGCCGTGCGGATCGAGCCGATGGCAACGACCACCACGGACCGCGCAGCCGAAGCCGACCTCCAGGACGCGTCGGTCGGCTGAGCGCCCTGCTCAGGTCGCCTGGATCGCCGAGGCGTGATCCGGCACGTGGGTCTGCATCTCCCGCGGCGTCCGTTCGTACCCCTTGGACGGAGGCCGCGGGGGCAGTTCGAGCGGCGGCCGCTGGACCTCGTAGTACGGGATGGTCGACAGCAGGTGGGCGATCATGTTGATCCGCGCCGACCGCTTGTCCTCGCTCTCCACCACGTACCACGGTGCCTCCGGTACGTCGGTGTGCACGAACATCTCGTCCTTCGCGCGGGAGTAGTCCTCCCAGCGGGCGATCGACTCCAGGTCCATCGGCGACAGCTTCCATCTGCGCATCGGATCCTCGAGCCGGCTGCGGAAGCGGTTCTCCTGCTCGTTGTCACTGACCGAGAACCAGTACTTGCGCAGCTGGATGCCGTCCTCGACCAGCAGCCGCTCGAAGATCGGGCACTGGTGCAGGAACCGCGTGTACTCCTTGCTGTTGCAGAACCCCATCACGCGCTCGACGCCGGCCCGGTTGTACCAGGAGCGGTCGAACAGGACGATCTCCCCGGCGGCCGGGAGCTGCTCGATGTAGCGCTGGAAGTACCACTCGGTGCGCTGCCGCTCGGTCGGCGCGGGCAGCGCGGCGATCCGCGCGACCCGCGGGTTGAGGTACTCGGTCACGCGTTTGATCGTGCTGCCCTTGCCGGCCGCGTCCCGTCCCTCGAAGATCACCACGACTCTGGCGCCCTCGACGCGGACCCACTCCTGCAGCTTGACCAGCTCCGCCTGCAGGCGCAGGAGTTCCCGCTCGTACAACTTCTTCGGCATCCGGTCGACGCTCTTGGTCTTGTGCTGGTGACGACTCATCTGCTGCCCTCCGGCCTCTCACACCGAGCATCGCAGACGGGCCGGCCGGAAAGGCCCGAATCCCGGGACCAAAGACCCTGGTGAGTCCACCGGGCTGCCGACCAGACTCGACAGCCAGTACACGCGATGACGTAGCAGCGTCAGGAGGCGGTCGCCATGATCGGTTTGTCAGCAGGGGAGCGTGCCCGGCTCGAGCACAAGCTCGGCGAGCCGTTGCTGGCCCCTGACCCGTTGATCGACGTCAAGCAGGCCTCGGCCATCCTCGGACTGAGTACGACCACGGTACGAAGCCTGCTGCGCTCCGGCGCGCTGCCCCGGGAAGAGGCAGCCCAGGGGCAGCTGTCCAGCCGGATGATCCGGTTGGCGGTGGTGCTCGCCTGGGCTGAGGGGCCGCCACGGATCACGGTGGCCGCGGCGGCCGGCATTCTCGGCGAGTCGCGCACGGCCGTTCACCGGCTGACCGCCGTCCGGCTGCTCACCTGGTACGGCGGACCCCTGCCGCTGAGCCGTCGCGAGGTCGAGGATCTGGCCGAGCGGCGACTCGGGTGGCTCACGTTGGCCCAGGCGGCCGGCGCTCTCGAAGTCTCGCCCGAGAAGGTCCACGTGCTGCTGGCCTCGGGTGAGCTGAAGCACACCCGTGACGTCAGCCGACCGGTCGACAAAGCGCAGGTGCCGTCGACGGCGCGGATGGCCGTTCCGGCGCGCTGAGCGGAGTACGTGTGGCCTGACCAAGTCGGGTCAAAGGGCCCTGATCAGCACTGTCAGCCAGTCATAGCGTCGGAGTAGAGAGGTCCGACGAAGGGAAGCTGATGAAGCGGCTGGTGATTCTCGGGGCCGGTACCGCCGGCACGATGGTGGCCAACAAGTTGCGGCGGCGGTTGCCGATGGACGAGTGGCAGCTCACGGTCGTGGACCGGGACGACATTCACCTCTACCAGCCCGGGCTGCTGTTCATCCCGTTCGGCACTTATCGGCCGGACGAGGTGCGCAAGCCGCGCCGGCGCTTCCTGCGCGACGGCATCCGGCTCGAGCTCGGCGAGATCGACCGGATCGACCCGGTCCGGCAGACCGTCGCCCTCGACGGTGGGCGGGTGATCGGGTACGACTACCTGGTCGTTGCCACCGGCACCAGTCCGCGTCCGGACCAGACCCCCGGCATGCTCGGACCCGAATGGCGCAAGAGCATCTTCGACTTCTACAGCTACGAAGGATCCGTCGCCCTGGCCGGTGCGCTCCGCGACTTCCGCGGCGGCCGGCTGGTCGTCCACATCGTCGACCAGCCGATCAAGTGCCCGGTCGCGCCGCTGGAGTTCACCTTCCTGGCCGAGTCGTACTTCCGGCAGCGCGGCATGCGTGACCAGGTCGAGCTCGTCTATGCGACCCCACTGTCCGGTGCGTTCACCAAACCGATCGCGTCCGCGCAACTGGGCGGCATGCTCGACGAGCGGAAGATCACCGTCGAGCCGGACTTCCTAGTCGAGCGCATCGACAGCGAGCGCAAGGTACTGGTCTCGTACGACGAACGCGAGCTCGGCTTCGACCTGCTCGTCACGGTGCCGCTGAACATGGGCGCGGACTTCATCGCGCGATCGGGTCTCGGTGACGAACTGAACTACGTTCCGGTCGACAAGCAGACCTTCCGGTCCAAGGAACACCCGGCGATCTTCGCAATCGGTGACGCGAACGACATCCCGACCTCGAAGGCCGGATCGGTGGCGCACTTCTCGACCGAGATCTTCGTGGACAACTTCTGCGACCTCGTCGAGGGCCGGCCGATGACGCGGGCCTTCGACGGGCACGCGAACTGCTTCGTGGAGTCGGGCGACGGCAAGGCGCTGCTGATCGACTTCAACTACGACACCGAGCCGCTGCCGGGCGAGTTCCCGATCGCGAAGCTCGGCCCGCTCTCGTTGCTGCGGGAGAACGCCCGCAACCACTGGGGCAAGTTGGCCTTCCGCTGGATCTACTGGCACCTGCTGCTGCCCGGCCGCCGGCTGCCGCTGCCGGCCCGGATGTCGATGGCCGGCAAACACCAACCAGACAAGGAGAACTGACCATGCCTGTCGTCACGGTGGGACCGGCGACCGTCCACGTCGACGCCGAAGGTTTCCTGACGCAGTACGACGAGTGGAACGAGCCGCTCGCCCGGCAGTTGGCGGCCCGGATCGGGATCGAGCTGACCGACGAGCACTGGAAGGCGATCAGCTTCCTGCGGGCCGACTACCCGGCCCACGGTGAGACCGCGACGCTGCGGCGGGTGTCGACCCTGGCCGGCATCCCGATCAAGCAGCTGTTCGTCCTGTTCCCCGGCAAACCGGCCAAGAAGATGGCCTACATCGCCGGTCTGCCCAAGCCCCGCGGCTGCGTGTGAGAGAAGGCTCGACATGACCACCACCGACGCTGCACCCGACCTGGTCCCCGACTTCGGCGACGACACCCCGACCGGGCGCAAGCTCGCGATCATCTGCTCCAAGGGCAACCTCGACATGGCCTACCCGGGCCTGATCCTGGCGAACGCGGCCCTCGGCGAAGGCGTGGAGACGCACCTGTTCTTCACCTTCTGGGGCTTCGACATGATCACCAAGTCGAGGATGCACGACCTGAAGTTCACCATGCTCGGCAACACCGCGACCCATCTGCCGCAGGGCCTGGGCGGCCTGCCCGGCATGACGGCGATGGCGACCCACCAGATGAAGAAGCAGATCCAGGAGGTCGGCGTCCCCGGCGTACCGGAGTTTCTCGAACAGATCGTCGCCTCCGGCGGTCATCTGTGGGCCTGCCGGATGTCGGCCGACATGATGCAGCTCGACAAGTCCGACCTGTACGACGACGTCGAGGCGATCATCAGCGCCGCGGACTTCATCGAGAAGACCGACGGCGCCCAGCTCCTTTTCATCTGAACCCATCGGGTGCGGAACGTCCGCGCCCGTACCCCGGAGGTGAGCACCATGGAGACCAGGCCATCGCTGCGCGAGCTCGGCCTGAACAGCGGCAAGAAGACACGTCTGCACCGGATCCTGTTCCAGCACGGACTACGCAACGGTACGGCGTTCTTCCTGCCCTACGACCAGGGCCTGGAACACGGCCCACGGGACTTCTTCGCCAATCCGCAGGCGTCCGACCCGGCGTACATCGTCAAGCTCGCGGTCACCGGCGGTTTCAACGGGATCGCCCTGCAGATCGGGCTGGCGGAGAAGTTCTACTGGGACTACGCCGGCGAGGTGCCGCTGATCCTCAAGCTGAACGGCAAGACGGACATCCCATCCGACGCCGAGGCGCTGTCGCCGTTGCACGCGAGCGTCGAGGACGCGGTCCGGCTGGGCGCTGACGCGGTCGGTTACACCCTGTACGTCGGATCGCCGGCGCAGGAAGCCGACTTCGCGCAGTACCGCAAGGTCCGCGAGGACGCGCACCGGTTCGGGATGCCGCTGATCGTGTGGGCCTACCCACGCGGCGCGGCGATCGCGGCCAAGGGTGGCAACGATTCCTTCTACGCGGTCGACTACGCGGCCAGGGTGGCCAGCGAGCTCGGCGCCGATGTGGTGAAGGTCAACTTCCCGCACCCGGAGAAGACGAGCGGCGTGAAGCCGGCGTACCAGTCCGAGTTCAGCTCCCAGCAGGCGATCGACCAGGTCGTCAGGTCGGCCAACCACACGCTGGTCCTGGTGTCCGGCGGCGAGAAGGCCGGCGACGAGGCGATGCTGCGCAAGGCCCAGCAGGCGATGGACGCCGGCGGCCTGGGGCTGATCTTCGGCCGCAACGTCTGGCAACGCCCGTGGGACGAGTCGCTGCGCTTCGTGGAGTCCCTGCAGGAGATCCTCGCCACCCACCCGAGCAAGTGAACGGAGCGGGCTGATGAGGCACCAGCTGACCGTGGCGGATGTGATGACACCGCACGTCGTCACGGTTCCGGCCGAGACGCCCTTCAAGGAGGTCGCCAAGCTGCTCGCCGAGCACCGGATCAGCGCGGTCCCGGTGACGTCGGAGTCCGGCGGGATGCTCGGGCTGGTCTCGGAGAGCGACCTGCTGCACAAGGAGGCCTTCCAGGACGCACCCGCGCGAGCGCGGCTGCCCCGGCGGTCGCGGCGGGCGGCCCGGCGCAAGGCCCGGGCGGTGACCGCGGGCGGGCTGATGTCGCGGCCGCTGGTCACCATCGACAGCGGCGCGACGTTGCCTCAGGCTGCCCGGCTGATGGCCGGTCGCGGTGTCACCCGGCTGCTCGTCACCGACGGCGAGTGGATGGCCGGCATCCTGACCCGTTCCGATCTGCTGCGCGCCTTCCGGGACACCGATTCGGTGATCCTGGGCCGGGTCCGCCGCAACGCCGTCGAGCATGCGTTGTGGGACGACCCGTTCGGGGTCGAGGTCAAGGTCAAGGACGGTGTCGTGACGCTGACCGGTGAGCTCGAACACCGCAGCCGGATCCCGCTCGCGGTCCAGGCGGTCCGCGAGGTCGACGGCGTCGTCGACGTCGTGAACCGGCTCACCTACGCCTTCGACGACACCGTTCCACCACCTGGCCCGTGGCGTTGGGCCACCGGCCCCGAGATCGAGGAGAGAACACCATGAACGAGTCCACCATCTTCGTCGGCGTCGATGCTGCCTGGCAGAACAGCGGGGCACTCGACTGGGCGCTGCGGGAGGCGCACCTTCGCGGCCTTCCGGTTCGCGCCGTCCACGTGGTCGAGGAAAAGCTCCCGGCAGGTCCGTACTTCGCCGCACCCGGCGTCGACGCGGCCGCCAAGCATCTGATCGCGGATGTCGACGACTACCTTGCCGGTCATGACGACGGCGCCGCCTACACGACCGACGTCCTGACCGGTCCGCCGGCGAGCAAGCTGGCCAAGGCTGCCGCCGGGGCCGAGATGCTCGTTGTCGGACGGCGGGGGACCGGGCTGCTGTCCCGGCTGCTGATCGGATCGACCGCCGAGGCCGTCACCCATCTGGCCGACGTCCCCGTGGTCGTCGTCCCGGATCGCTGGCAGCCTTACCACCCCGGGGCGCCGGTCGTCGTCGGAGTGGACGAGTCGGACCAGGACGATGCGGCCATCGCCTTCGCGATCGCCGCGGCGACGGAGCGGAAGGTGCCGTTGCGGATGGTCCGGGTCTGGGACCTGCCGGCCATGTACACCTGGGACGCCGCCGCCGTGACGAACCAGTACGACGGCTGGCTGGAGCAGAGCGACAAGGCTCTCCAGGCGATGGCCGATCAGTGGCGGGTGAAGTACCCGGAGCTGGAGATCCAGACCGAGACCCGGCGCGGGCACCCGGTGGCCGGCCTGATCTCGGCGGCCGAGGAGAACAAGGCCGATCTGCTGGTCCTCGGCGGGCGCAACCACCGCCGGATCACCACGATGCTGCTCGGCTCCACCGCTCGCGGTGTCCTGCACCACGCGCCGTGCCCGGTCGCCGTCGTTCACGAGGTACCTCAGGAGAAGTGAGCCCTCTGCTCACGAGTCGCCGTCATGCCCCCTGGGCGTGGCGGCGACTCTCTCACGCCAGCCGGGTGTCCTGAGCGACAGGTAGCACAGGCCCGCCACCGGCACCGGCAGCCAGAACTGGAACAGTCGCCAGGAGACGACTGCCAGTACGGCGACGCCGCCCGGTACGCCGAATCCGATCAGACCCGGGATCAGCACACCCTCGATGATTCCCAGTCCACCGGGGGTGATCGGCAGGACGGCCAGCAGATTGGCGATGCTGTAAGCCAGCACCAGCAGAACCGGGTTCATCAGGTGACCGTAGGCCGCGAGGAAGACCCATAACGCGGCTGCGTCCAGCAGCCAGTTCGAAACCGCCCAGAGGGCGAAGGAACGCCGTACCTCGCGGGTGGTCAGCAGTTGGTGCAACTGGACGGCAACCATCTTGATCCGCGGCTGCCAGCGGCGCGGGAACCGGCGCAGCGCGAAGTCGAGGACGCGCGTCGCGGGCGCCGCGAGGCGTGACCGCTGGTGGACCACGAGGAGTCCGCAGGCCGTGAGGACAGCGCCGATCAGCCAGGTGATCAGGTACGGCGCGGTCGGTCCGTAGAGCAGGAGCGTGGGAATCAACGTGATCCAGAGGATCGCCGCGAGAGCGACCGCGCAACCGATACCCTGGGCGGCGATCGCGGCGGTGACATCTGCCGGCGCGGCACCACCGGAGACCAGAAGCCGGTAGCGAAGGGCTGTTGCGGTGGCACCGCCGCCAGGTACGACCCGGCCCAGTCCGTAGCCGGTCAGGTCGCTGCGGAGCAGCCAGTTGAAGCGGGGCGGACTCTGCCTCAGGACGCTCCGGGTGACCAGGGAGTAGCAGGTCAGGCTGAGCGCCTCCAGGGTGATACCGGCGACCACCCACCAGGGCCTGACCGCGCGGAGCAGGCGTAACGACTGATCGCTGCCGGCCAGCTGGGGGAGGACCAGATAGTCCACCAGCGCGATCAGGACCAGCAGACCGACGGCACTGCGCAGCCAGCCGAGAACGGTCGACGACCTGCGCCTCGGTGGCCGGGGCGCAGGCCGCTCCATTTCACTTGCTGAGGGCAACTGGTTGACCATTGGTGGGGGTTTCCCGTTCGGTCACCGGCGGCACCGGACGGTGACTGCCGGCAGCGGCGTTCTCCCGGGTGAGGAAGGTGCCGAGCTCGCCGATCGTGCTCATCAGCGGAGCCGGGAAGACGACGGTCGAGTTCTTGTCGACGCCGATCTCCACCAGGGTCTGCAGATTGCGCAGTTGCAGCGCGAGCGGGTGCGCCATCATGGTGTCGGAGGCGTCGCCGAGCGACGCCGCGGCCATCGCCTCACCTTCGGCGGCGATGATCTTGGCGCGCTTCTCCCGCTCGGCCTCGGCCTGGCGGGCCATCGCGCGCTTCATCGTGTCGGGCAGCTGGATGTCCTTGAGCTGCACCAGGGTGACCAGCACGCCCCACTCGGTGGTGGTTTCGTCGAGGATCTCGCGGATGTTGGCGTTGATCACCTCGGTCTCGGACAGTGTCTCGTCGAGCGTGTGCCGGCCGACGACTCCGCGCAGCGTCGTCTGGGCGATCTGGTCGATGGCCGCGGCGACGTTCTCGATCGACAACACCGACTTCGCCGCGTCGACCACCTTGTAGTAGGCGACGGCGGAGATGTCGACGCTGACGTTGTCCTTGGTGATGATGCCCTGCGACTGGATCGGCCGCGTCACGATCCGCAGCGACACCTTCCGCAGGACGTCGACCAGTGGGATGATCATCCGCAGCCCCGGCTCCCGGACCGCCTTCATCCGTCCGAGCCGGAACAGCACACCCTTCTCGTACTGCGTGACGATGCGGATGCAGGACAGGGCCAGCACCACGATCACCGCGATAGCGATCCATACGACAGTCATGACTGTTCCTTTCGTCAGCGGCCGGTGGGGGCGCCGGGCCTTGCTTCGCTGAGCCGGGTGATCTGTACCGCGACGACGCCGCGGACCGTGCCGCTCAGGAGTTCCGCGAGCCGGCGTTCGTGCGGGTCGGCCGGGCCGGTCACCGTGACGATGCCGTCCTGCACCTGGACCTGCCAGCCCGGCGACTCGGAGTTCAGCAGCTCGCCGACCTCGGTCCGGATCCGCTGGTCGCGACCGGCGAGAAGGTGGATCACGTCACTGCGGCTGATCATCCCGATCACCCGCCCCTGCTCGATCGCCGGCAGGCTCTTCATCATCGTCGACCGCATCAGATCGATCGCCACCTCGAGTTCGTCGTCGGCCCGTACGGTGACGACCAGATGCGTCATCACCTCGGCCACCCGGCGGGTCGGCGTGGGGGCGGTGGCGCGGACGGCCGCGACCGGGAACCGGTCGTCCAGCAGTTCTCCGTCGGAGACCAGATCGGCCTCACTCACGATCCCGATCAGTCCGCCGTGGTGATCGACGACCGGGAGCGAGGTGATCTTGCGTTCGTCCATCAGCCGCAGGGCGGCCCCGATCGGGGTCTGTCCGGTCACCGTGACCGCGGGGCTGGTCATCAACTCGCGGATCAACATCGCTCTCACCTCGTTCTTCAGGTCTTTCCTTCACCTTGCGACGAAGAGGTCCTGGCCGTCAGGGCCGAAGGACCCCTCCGATCCGCAGGAGGTCATCCGGGCTCAGGAGGCGACCAGCAACCCGTAGCTGCCGTCGTAGCGGCGGTAGAGGACGCGGGCCCGGTCGTCGTCCGGATCGCGATAGAAGAGGAATCTGTCCGCGGTCAGAGCCAGCCGTTCCCTGGCCTGGGCCGCGGTCAGAACCGGCGGCCTGCTGCACGACCCCTGCGGACCAGCGGCGTCAGCGGTCGGCCCCAGCACTCCGTAGCCGCCGTCGTGGCGGCGGTGGACGACGGCGTCCGCACCCGTCTCAGCGTCGATGAACAGATAGAAGTCGTGGTCGAGCAGTTCCATCTCGTCGGCCGCCTGCTCGGCCGTCATCGGTGTCAGTAGATAGGTCTTCCGCTTGATCACCCTCGAGTGGTCCTCCGAGCGCGCGGCGACGAGCTTCGGGGGCAGGCCGCCATGGCGCCAGACGCGTGGTGTCGCCGTCCTCGGCCGGCGATGGGTGGTGCGGTTGCGCGACCGCACCTGGTCCAGGCGCTGGTCCAACCGGTCGATCACCTGGTCGGCGGCGGTGGTGATGTCGCCGGCGACAGCGTGGGCCCGGATCGGCTTGCCGTCGGCCAAGGCGCTCACCTCGATCCGTGCGGGATGCCGCTGTGCGGGGTTGTTCTCGGTACTGATCACCACCCGGGCCTGCAGCACCGTCATGGGTGATCGCCGCAGTACGCGCTCGATCTTGCGCAGCGCGTCGGAGACGGGCCCACGCGGTGTGACACCGCGAAGGGTGAGTTGAAGCGGCACATCGGTCAGCTGGTCAGTCATCGGAATCCTCCTTGCCGTCGGCGTCGTGCTTCTCGGCCGCGGCGGCGCGGTTGCGCTCGCGGTAGAGATTCACGCCGAGGTAGCGCAAGATGCCGGTGGAGGCGCGGCGGCCGCTGTCGGTCGGCCGGCCCTTGGACTTGCGCAGGGCTTCCCGCTGCTGGCGGGCGTTGTCGATCTCACCCATGGTTCTGCCCTCCTTGTCAGTTCCGGGCGCTCCCGAGTGGATCGGGAAGCTGGGGGTCAGGCGTCCGCGGTTCATCCAGGCCGTCGGCGGTGGTGAGCAGGGAGCGGAGCCGGTTGACGAATCTCGCGGCCGGGGCGCCGTCGACGACGTCGTGGTCGAGGCTGACGGTCAACTGCAGCCACTCCCGCTCGACCAGTTGCCCGTCGCAAAGAGCGGGGCGGATCGTGATGCCGCCGATGACGACGCTCAGCGTGTGCACCTGGAACGCGACACCCCAGCCGCCGCCACCGGCGAACATGCCGACCGCGGTGACGCCGACGGTGCCGGCGATGGCCCGCTGCCGGCCAGGGAAGCGGTGCAGTGCGCCGAGCAACCCGGTTCGCAGTACGGCGGGGATCAGCAGGTAGGCCCGGGCCCAGGCCTGGTTGCGCACCGAGGGGCTGAGGGCCGGGTCGGCCTGAACGGCGCGGATCTCGTCGTGGAGCTCGCGCGTCGTACGCCGGCCGGCATCACGCAGTACGTGGGTGAAGGCGAACGGAACCCCGTCCAGCTCGACTTCGATCGGCAGGCCGACGTCGACCTCGGGGAAGATCACCGCACGGCCGCGGAGATCGCGGTAGGCCTGTACGGCGGGGTCGGCCGCGACGGCGCGCGCCACGCAGGCCACGACGAACGCGGTGAAGGACAACGCCTCACCTGTGTCGCGCCGTTGCGCCCGCAAGGCCTGCCTGGCCCGGGTCACGTCGACCTCGAAGAGTCCGTGGATCGAGTGCCGGCGCCGCGAGGCACGGCCCGTGTCGATGACCAACTGCCTCACCCAGGGGACCGCGACGACCCGTGCCTGCCCTCGCTTCATGACGTCACCCGTCGGGCCGGCTTCAGGAATTCGTAGCGGGCGGCCGGTACGGCGAAGGCCAGTGCCGGGACGCACCACAGCCAAAAGCCCCAGCCGAACAGCATCAGAGCCAGGTGGAACAGGATCACGGCTGTGTAGCCCAACCGCCGGGCAACGATCAGCAGGACGGCGACCAGCAGTTCACCGGCACCGAGCAACAGGGCGCACAGCCTCGGGTCCGACATGAAGATGTCCTCCCACCCTTCGCGCACCCAGCCGAAGAGCGCGGCGTCGGCGAACGGCCGGTACGTCGTCGGGTTGGTGATCGCCAGGCCGACGTGGACGAACGATCCCAGGCCGAACATCAGCACGAAGCCGGCCAGGATGACCGACCGGACCCGGATCGGATCCGGCCGAACCGCCTTGTTCTGCAGGGTTGTCATCGCGATCATCCTCCGATCGCGGCGGCCGGGATGACCGCCACCGGGCACAGCGCGTGGTGCAGTACGGTCTGGCTGACCGAGCCGAGCAGCATGCCGCTGAAGCCGCCCCGGCCGCGCGAGCCGACCACGATCAGCCGGGCGTCCGCGGACTGCTGCAGGAGCCGTTCGGCGGGGTGGCCGGTGACCTCGACGAGTTCCAGGGCTGCGCCGCCGTGGCGGCCGCGCAACTCGCTCTCCAGGTCGAGGTGGTGGACCTGGCCGTCGGCGCTGTAGAGCGGCTTCGCGGCGACCACCCGGACCCGCAGGCCGTGCCGGTAGGCGTAGTCGATACCGAAGTCGAGGGCGACGGCGCTGGCCGACGACCCGTCGTACCCGATCACCACGTGATCGCCGGCATCGATGACGTGGTCCGGACGGACGATCACGACCGGGCAATGGGCGTTGGCGGCCAGGTCGAGCCCGGTCGAGCCGATCAGGGCGCCGAGCGTCACACTCAGGCCGCGGCTGCCGATCACCAGCAGTTCGGCCTGCTTCGACTGCTTGAGCAGGATCGGCGCCGGGAAGCCGTCGTAGCGCGTTGCCTCGATCTCCAGGCCGGGCTCGAGCTTGCGGGCGAGTTCGGCCGACTCCTCGACGACCTTGTCGGCGCCGGCCCGTAGCCCCGGCGCCACGTCGCTGGCTCCCAACGGCACCTTGAACTCGGGCCAGACGAAGGCGTGCACCAAGCGCAGCGAAGCCTTCCGGGAGACGGCCTCGTCGGCTGCCCATCTGATGGCTGTCTCGGCGGCGGTCGATCCGTCGATGCCCGCTACCACCACTCGTGCTCTCGTCATCGCGGTCTCCTCCTCACTTTCACGATCCGTCCGGCCGGACCCCGGTCACAGGGCCGAAGGTCCCGGCCGCGGCGGTCTTCGGGCCGTCAGCGAACGACCGCGATCGGGCAGGGCGCGTAGTGCACCAGGGCCCGGCTGGTCGATCCGAGCAGGAGACCGCGGAAGGCGCCCCTGCCTCGCGATCCGACCACCAGCAACTCCGCGGAGCGGCCGGCGTCGATCAGCACGTCGTCCGGATGCCCGCGAACCAGTTCCTGCCGTACGACGACGTCGGGGTACTTGGCGGAGTGTCCGGCCACCGATTCGGCGAGCAGGGCGGCCGACTCCTGCTCCAGCGCGTCGAGGTCGTAGACGAGCGGCAGCAGGTCGCCCGGGCCGGTCCGGACCGGGTCGTGCCAGGCCATCACCGCGGTAAGGGTCATGTTCCTCGCCTGGGCCTGCTCGAAGGCGAAGTCGACCGCGTCGATCGACAGTTCGGACCCGTCGACGCCGACGACCACGCCGTCGGCGTCCTGCGACGACCAGTCCGCGGGGATGACGACGACCGGGCACGGCGCGTGGGTCGCGACATGCGCCGACACCGAGCCCGCGGTCAGGTCGCGGAACTCGCCCAGGCCGCGCGAGCCGAGAACGACCAGCCGCGCTTGTGTTGCCTCTTGCAGCAAAGTCGGCGCCGTGCCGCCGAACTCGACCACCACCTCGATGGCGAGTTCGCGATGGTCGGCCCGGATCCGCCGGCTGACCTTGTCCAGCAACTCATGTGCCGCGTGCCGCAGCGGCTCGAACTCCACCGTCACCGCGATTCCGAACGGGCTGCTGCTCACCGGCAGGGCCAGCACGTGGACCAGCCGCAGCTTGGCGCCCAGCCGCTCGGCCTCGGTGGCGGCCCAGGAGGCCGCTGTCTGGCTCGCGGGCGAACCGTCGTACCCGACGACGACTGCGTTTGCTCGAGAAGTCATGACGGATCCCCTTCCTGGACCGGCCAGTGCCAGTCACGGACCTCCGGCAGGTCGTCGCCGTGCTCGAGGATGTAGGCGTGGTGCCGGGCCCGCTGGTCGATCAGCCACTGGCGGAACCCGACCGCGCGCTGCGCGAGTCCGGGAACGCGGTCGATCACGTCCATCGCCAAGTGGAACCGGTCGAGGTCGTTGCGGACCACCATGTCGAACGGCGTCGTGGTGGTCCCTTCCTCCTTGTACCCGCGGACGTGCAGGTTGTCGTGCCCGGTCCGCCGGTACGTCAGCCGGTGGATGAGCCACGGATACCCGTGGTACGCGAAGATGACCGGCTTGTCGGTGGTGAAGAGCGCGTCGTACTCCGCGTCCGCCAGCCCGTGCGGGTGCTCGGCGGCCGGTTGCAGCCGCATCAGGTCGACGACGTTGACGACCCGGATCTTCAGCTCCGGCAGGTGCTCACGCAGCAGGCTGACGGCGGCCAGCGTCTCCAGTGTCGGTACGTCGCCGGCACTGGCCATCACCACGTCCGGCTCGCCCTCGTCGTTGCTGGCCCATGACCAGACGCCGAGTCCGCGAGCACAGTGCAGTTCGGCCGACTCCTGGTCCAGCCAGCTCGCCTGCGGTTGCTTGCCCGCGACAATCACATTGATGTAGTCGTGACTGGCGAGGCAGTGCGCCGCGGTGGCCAGCAGCGTGTTGGTGTCCGGCGGCAGGTAGACGCGGATCACTTCGGCCTTCTTGTTCACCACGTGATCGATGAAGCCGGGATCCTGGTGGGAGAAGCCGTTGTGGTCCTGCTGCCAGACGTGCGAGGTGAGCAGGTAGTTGAGTGACGGGATCGGTCGCCGCCAGGCCAGTTTGCGGGTCACCTTGAGCCATTTGGCGTGCTGGTTGACCATCGAGTCGACCAGGTGCACGAAGGCTTCGTAGCACGAGAACCAGCCGTGCCGGCCGGTGAGCAGGTAGCCCTCCAACCAGCCCTGGCAGGTGTGCTCACTGAGGATCTCCATCACCCGGCCGTCGACCGCGAGGTGTTCGTCGGTCGACAGGACCGCGGCGTTCCAGGCCTTGCCCGTCACCTCGTACAGGGCACCCAGCCGGTTGGAGGCCGTTTCGTCGGGCCCGAAGACCCGGAAGTTCCGCTCCTGCTTGTTGGCCTGCATGACGTCACGCAGGTAACCGCCCAGAACGCGGGTCGGCTCGTGCGGACCGCTCCCGGGATGCGGTACGTCGACGGCGTACGCCGACAGGTCCGGAAGCTCCAGATCGCGAGAAAGCAGCCCGCCGTTGGCATGCGGGTTCGAACCCATCCGGCGGTCGCCGTCCGGCACCTGGTCGAGCAGTTGCGGTACCGGCGTACCGGTCTCGTCGAACAGCTCCTCCGGGCGATAGCTGCGCATCCATTCCTCGAGCAGCGCAAGGTGTTCCGGTGACTGCCGTACGCCGGACAGTGGCACCTGGTGGGCTCGCCAGGTTCCCTCGACCAGGACCCCGTCGACCTCGTGCGGCCCGGTCCACCCCTTGGGCGTCCGGAGCACGATCATCGGCCACGCGCGTCGCGGCGCGTTCGGATCGGCCTTGGCCTCGTTCTGGATGTCGGCGATCTCGTCGAGGACCCGGGCGAGCGTCGCGGCGAGGCTCTGGTGCACCAGTTCGGGATCGTCCCCGGCGACGAGGTACGGCAGGTAGCCGTAGCCCTGGAGGAGATCGGTCAGTTCGTCCTCGCCGATCCGTGCGAGCACTGTCGGGTTGGCGATCTTGTAGCCGTTGAGGTGCAGGATCGGCAGTACGGCGCCGTCCGTGCGCGGGTCGATGAACTTGTTGGAGTGCCACGACGCCGCGAGCGGACCGGTTTCGGCCTCGCCGTCACCGATGACGCAGGCGACGACCAGATCAGGGTTGTCCAGCACCGCGCCGTACGCGTGACTGAGGGAGTAGCCGAGTTCGCCGCCCTCGTGGATCGAGCCGGGCAGCTCAGGAGCGACGTGGCTCGGAATCCCACCCGGGAAGGAGAACTGGCGGAACAGGTGGTTCATCCCGTGCTCGTCGCGCGGTACGTCGGGGTAGGTCTCGCTGTAGCTGCCCTCGAGCCAGGTGTTCGCGGCGATCGCGGGGCCGCCGTGGCCGGGGCCGATCACGTACATCATGTTCAGGTCGCGCTGCTTGATCACCCGGTTGAGGTGGACGTACAGCATGTTCAGGCCGGGTGTCGTACCCCAGTGCCCGAGCAGCCGCGGCTTGATGTCCTCGACTTGCAACGGCTTGGTCAGCAACGCGTTCCGCAGTAGATAGATCTGCCCGACGGACAAGTAGTTCGCCGCCCGCCAGTAGGCGTCCAGCGCCGCTACCTCCGTGGTGGTCAGGGGTTTGTCCGCGACCTGCTCCATGCCTGCTCCTCGGCTCGTTCGATCGGTACCTCAACCTTGCGGTCCGGCCGGCGGCCGGCGGCAGGGCCAAAAGTCCGTCGTGGCCGGGACGGTGGTCAGCGCCGCGGCTCCGGCTCGCCCATTCGGGGCTTTCGGCCCTACCGGGTGCGGTTTGCGGCCGGTGATGCTCGGGGCATGACGACGTCACCACATACCGCACAGCTGTCGGCGGGGGGACTGAGTTCGACGGAGGCCGCCCAGCGTCTGGCGGCCGAGGGCCGCAACGAACTCCCGGTCGTCCGGCAGACCCCGCCGTGGCGACTGCTTCTTGCCCAGATGACCCACCTGTTCGCGCTCATGCTGTGGGCGGCGGCAGGGCTCGCGGTGCTGGCGGGGCTGGCCCCGCTGGCGCTGGCGATCGTGGTGATCATCGTGCTGAACGGTGTCTTCGCCTTCGCCCAGGAGTACCGCGCGGATCGGGCCGCTCAGCGGCTTCGCGATCTGCTGCCGGCCCGGGTCCAGGTCAGGCGGGACGGGCAGTTGTGCACCGTGGACGCCGCCGAACTGGTTCGCGGTGACCTGGTGCTGCTGACCGCGGGGGACAGGATCAGCGCGGATCTCGAACTGCTGTCCGGGCACGGACTCGCGGTGGACGAGTCGATGCTGACCGGCGAGAGCAAGCCGGTCAGACCACCGGCGGGCGCTGCTCTGTCGGCCGGCACCTTCGTCGTCCAGGGAGAAGCCGAAGCCACTGTCGTCGCGATCGGCGGCGCGACCCGGTTGGCCGGCATCCAGTCACTGACGGAGAGCGCGGATCGGCCGGACAGCCCGTTGACCGTCGAGTTGCATCGGCTGGTCCGGGTCATCGCCGTCATCGCGATCGCTGTCGGAGTGTCACTCGCAGGGGTTTCCCTGCTGCTCGGTCTTGAGCTGACCAAGGCATTGCTCTTCGGCGTCGGGGTGATGGTGGCCCTGGTGCCAGAAGGACTGTTGCCGACCGTGACGCTGTCACTGGCCCGTGGAGCACAGCGAATGGCTCATGGCAACGCGCTGGTACGCCGCCTGGACGCGGTCGAGACGCTGGGTGCGACCACCTTCGTCTGCACCGACAAGACCGGCACGCTGACCATGAATCAGATGTCGGTCCAGGAAGTGTGGACCCCTGCCGGATCAGTGCTGATCAAGGGTGAGGGCTACAACCCCGCAGGCAGTGCCGACGGCTCGGCGACGGCGCTGGAACTCGCCGCTGAGGCGGCCGCCGCCGCGGTGACCTGTGTCCGGGGCCGCGCGGTGCGCAAGGGCGACCGATGGGTCGCGGAAGGCGACCCGATGGAGGTGGCACTCGACGTACTCGCTCGGCGGCTGGGGACGACGCCGGTGGAGCCCGGGCTGGTGACACAGCGGGTGGGCTTCCGCAGCGAGACGCGGTACAGCGCCGCCGGCGTACCGGACGGGACGTTGGTCATCGGTGCTCCTGATGCGTTGCTGAGTTTCTGCCGTGCCGGTGCTGCCGAGGCCACTGCGGCAGTGGAGGAACTGGCCGGGCGCGGTCGGCGGGTGCTCGCTGTCACGCGCTCCACCGAGCAGTTGGTCGAGGATGGCCAGCTCACCTTGGCTGCCGACGCGCTGGAGTTGCTGGCGGTGGTCGGTCTGGAGGATCCGCCGCGCACCGATGTGCGACCGGCCCTGGAAGCCTGCCGTACGGCGGGGGTACGGATCGCCATGGTGACCGGGGACCACGCGGCCACGGCCTCGGTGATCGCGCGCGAGGTAGGTCTGCTGTTGCCCGGCGGTCTCGTCGTGAACGGTGCCGAGCTGCCTGCCGGTGACGAGGAGCTGGGCGTACTACTGGACCGCGACGAGGGCGTCGTCGTCGCCAGGGTCACGCCGGCCGACAAGCTTCGGATCGCGCGTGCTCTGCGCGGCCGCGGTCATGTCGTGGCGATGACCGGTGACGGCGTGAACGACGCGCCCGCGTTGCGGGAGGCCGATGTCGGCGTCGCGATGGGGGCCTCCGGCAGCGATGTCGCCCGGGCCGCGGCCGACCTGGTGCTGCTCGACGACCACTTCGCCAGCATCGTGACCGCGATCCGGCTCGGCCGGGCGACCTTCTCGAACGTCCGGCGCTTCCTGACTTACCACCTGACCGACAACGTCGCCGAGCTCGCCCCGTTCGCCGTCTGGGCCTTGACGGGGAGCTCGATCCCGTTGGCCATCGGCGTGCTGCAGGTCCTCGCCCTCGACATCGGCACCGACATGCTGCCTGCCGTTGCCCTCGGCATCCAAGCGCCAGGACGCCACTCGCTGCAAGGTGCTGCACTGCACCGCCGGATCGTCGACCGCGCTCTGCTGTTCCGTGCATTCGCAGTACTAGGTGCGACCGAGGCGCTGCTGTCGATGGGAGCCTTCGTCACCGTCTTGCTGGCGTCCGGCTGGCGGTACGGCGACGAGCCGTCGCACGCCGCGTTGGCAGTAGCCTCCGGTACGACGTTCGCCGTGATCGCCGTCGGCCAGATGGCCAACGCGTTCGCCTGCCGAAGCGAGACGCGCCCGATCACCAAGCTCGCACCCGCGGGCAACCGCGCCCTGCTGGTCGCTGTCGCCGCAGAACTGGTGCTGCTCTTCGCCTTCGTCGGCCTCCCGCCGCTGGCAGACCTGCTGGGCGGATCCTGGCCGTCAGCCACCGGCTGGCTCTGGGCCGTCGCAGCCGCCCCCGCGATCCTCCTCGTGGACGCCACCCACAAGGCCGTCCGCGCCCACTCCAGCAAGGAGAAGACTCGATGACCACTGTTCACCCGGGCGAACCTCATCGCGGCGGCTTGGCCAGCCGGTTGAACTGGTTGCGGGCGGGGGTGCTCGGGGCCAACGACGGCATCGTCTCGACGGCCGGGCTGGTGGTCGGTGTGGCTGGTGCCACCACCTCCGCCGGGGCCATCCTGACGGCCGGGGTGGCGGGGCTGACCGCCGGTGCCGTGTCGATGGCGCTGGGGGAGTACGTCTCGGTGAGCAGCCAACGCGACTCCGAACGCGCGCTCCTGCAGAAGGAGCGTGCCGAGTTGCTGGAGTCGCCGGAGGCAGAACTGGCTGAACTGGCCGGCCTCTACCGAGCGAAAGGACTGAGCGCCGAAACCGCACAGCAGGTCGCGATCGAACTGACCGAACGAGACGCCTTCGCCGCGCATGCCGACGCGGAACTCGGGATCGACCCTGATCAGCTCACCAACCCCTGGCACGCGGCCGGTGCCTCCGCACTGGCCTTCACCGTGGGTGCGCTCCTGCCGTTGATCGCCATCCTGCTGCCGCCCGCGGGAGCACGGGTGCCCGTCACCTTCGCGGCGGTTCTGCTGGCTCTCGCGGGCACCGGTCAGCTCAGCGCGCGGCTGGGCGGCACCCGGCGGCTTCCCGCGGTGGTCAGGCTGGTCGGCGGCGGTGCGCTGGCGATGGCAGTGACGTTCGGTATCGGCCAACTGGTCGGATCATCGGTCCTGTGAGGCCGCCCTCGCCGAGGGTGACTTCCACCGGATCTTCGGGGACCTCCGGCCCTGCGCTCGGTCGCCTGACGATGGAACTCTGAGATCGTCCGGCAGACAGCCGGCGAGACCTCGGGGGACAGCGAGATGGACGCGTTGAACGGCCCACCAGTACACCTGACGCTCGTACTGATCCCACTGTCGGCTCTGTTGCTGATCCTGGCGGTCTTCTGGGTCGCATCCCGGGTGAGGCTCGCCAAGGTAGCGCGCAGCGCCGACGTCGTTCACCCGGCCGGCGATCTCTTCGACCCGGCGAGTGCGGACGCGGCTGTCAGCCCGCCTCCCGCCGAGCCCGCAGCACCGCCGGTACGCCGGCACGGGTAGGCCGCTACCCCGGACACACCAGCCCTGGTAGTCGATCAGCTCGCCTACCGGGGGCTGTCGTCCGCGAACCGCTCAGTTGGTCGGCGTGGGTTGGAGTACGTCGGCCGGGTGACCGCGGCGCTGGACCTTGCCGTGGGTGAGGACGATGACCTCGTCGAGGTCGTCCAGGTCTGCCAGCCGGTGGGTCACCAGCAGCGTGGCGCGGCCGCGGGTGGCGGCGAGGATGTCGCGGGTGAGTTCGGCGGCGGTGGGCTCGTCGAGATGGGCGGTGGGTTCGTCGAGGAGCAGAACCGCCGGGTCGGCGAGCAGGGCGCGGGCCAGGGCGAGGCGCTGGCGCTCACCGCCTGAGAGTTGGTCGGCGCGTTCGCCGACGGTGGTGTCGAGGCCGCGTGGCTGGCGATCGACCCAGGCTCCGAGCCGTGCCTGGTGCAGAGCGCTCATCAGTTCGGCGTCGGTGGCATCGGGTCTGCCGACCAGCAGGTTGTTCCGGATCGTCGTGTCGAACAGGTGGTCGTCCTGGGCGCAGACGACGACCTGGCGCCGGAACGCGTTCTCGTCCAACTCGGTGAGCGGCCTGCCGCCGTACGTGACCAGTCCTTGCTCGGTCGCCAGGAAGCCCGCCAGGGTGGCGATCAGCGTGCTCTTGCCGGCACCGCTCTCGCCGACCACGGCGATCCGGCGGCCCGGGTCGAGCCGCAGGCTGATGTCCTGCAGGGTGGGATGCGAGGCTCCGGGCCAGCGGGCATCGGCGCCGGCGATCTTCAGGGTGTGACCGATGACATCCTTGTTGCCCCAGGCAACCGATGGCTGAGGCAGTTCTTCGAGCGCCCGGAGCCGGTCGACCGCCCGCAGGCCGCGGACCAGGTGCTGGGCCGCGGCAGGCAGCGAGTTGGTCAGTTCGAAAGCGGCCAGCGGCGTCAACGCCAGGACGGCAAGCTGTACGCCGGGCAGCTGACCCGCGCGCACAGCCTGTACTCCGACCAGGAGCTCGCCCACCACCGTCAACGCCAGCGCTGTCGCACCGACAGCAGCACCCACCCCGGCGCCGGCAGCGGACCGCCGGGCCAATGACGTCAGCTTCCGGTCATGACCGGCGATCCGGTCGAGCGCCGGCCCGGCCGCGCCATAGGCGATCAGATCGGCGGCGCCGGTCAGCAGTTCGTGCACCGGATCGGTGAGAGCCGCTCGTGCTGGGGCCAGTCTGCGCTCGGCCCGGCCCGCCACCGACAACGTGATCGCCGGCGCGGCCAAACCCGCCACCAACAAGCCGATGAGCAGGACAAGTCCCGCAGCCGGCAGCAGCGCGCCCAGCAGCACCACGGTCGCAGTACCGGTGATCACCGCGACGGCGATCGGCAGCACCGCCCGGACGAGCAGGTCCTGCACGGCTTCGACGTCGCCGACCAGATTGGCGAGGACGTCGCCGGAGCGGAGTTTGCCGAGGCCGGCCGGTGCCGCCCGGTCCAGGTCGATCCAGGCCTGGACGCGGGTCCGGGCGAGGACCCGGAACGCGGCGTCGTGGCCGACCAGGCGTTCGGCGTACCGCAGGGCGCCCCGGCCGATGCCGAAGGCGCGCACGGCGACGATGGCGACGGTCAGGTAGAGCACGGGCGGTTGCTGAGCGGCTCGTGAGATCAGCCAGCCGGACGTCGCCATCAGGCCGATGGAGCAACCCAGTGCCAGGGATCCCAGTACCGCGGCCGCCACCAGCCGCCACACTTCGGGCCGCGCGATCCGCAGCAGCCAACGCACCGACATCATGCGGCCACCTCCGCCGGTGCCAGTTCGACGACTTGGTCGCAAAGACTCAGGAGCGCTGTCCGGTGCGTGACCAGTACCACGGTACGTCCGGCGAAGGCGGCCGGCAGCGTGCCGAGCAGGTCCTGTTCTGTCTCGGGATCGACGCCTTCGGTCGGTTCGTCGAGCAGCAACAGGGGAGCGTCGAGCAGCAGGGCACGAGCCAGCGCTATCCGGCGGCGCTGGCCGCTCGACAGACCGTTGCCGCGTTCACCGATCACCTTCTCCAGCGGTACGTCGACCCGGGCCGCCTGGCCGGCGCGCCGGACGGCGAGGTCGTCGGCGTACGGACGTCCCAGCCGGATGTTCTCGAAGACGGTGCCGGCGAACAGCACCGGATCCTGGCTCATCCAGGCGATCTGGGATCGCCAGCCGGCCAGCTCGACGGTCGCCAGGTCGATGCCGTTGACAACTACCTGGCCGCTGTCCGGCCGGATGAAGCCCAGGAGCACGGCGAGCAGGGTGGACTTGCCGCAACCGCTCGGCCCGAGGATGCCCGTCACCTTCCCGGCCGGGATCGTCAGGCTCAGACCGTCGAGAGCGGCGCCTTCGCGATCGTTGCCCGCTACCACTACTTGGTCGAGCTCGATCGTCCGGTCCGCTCGCACCGATGCGGTGCCCTGGTCGGGTACGTCGTGGTCGAGGACCGAGAAGACCTGCTCGGCGGCGCCGAGGCCCTCCGCGCTGGCGTGGTAGTGCGCCCCCAGCAATCGCAGGGGCAGATAAGCCTCGGGCGCCAGGATCAGCACCAGCAAGGCGGTCTGGAGATCGAGCCGGCCGTCCACCAGCCGAAGGCCCACCGAGACGGCGACGAGAGCGACGGACAACGTCGCGAGCAGCTCCAGCACCAAGGACGACAGGAAGGCGATCCGCAGCGACGACAACGTCGCCTTGCGCTGCTTGTCGGCCAGGCGCTCGATGGTGCCGAGCTGGGCCCGGGAGCGACCGAACGCCTTGAGGGTGCCCAGCCCGGCCAGCACGTCGAGGAAGTGGTGGGCAAGCAGCTGGAGTGCTGCCCATTGACGGGCCGTCAACTGCTTGGTGGTCAGGCCGACCAGGATCATGAAGGCCGGGATCAGCGGCAGCGTGACGACGACGATGGAGGCGCTCAGCCAGTCGGCGGCGAACATCCGTCCGGCGACCACCAGCGGAACGAAGCAGACCAGCACCAACTGCGGCAGGTAGCGCGAGAAGTAGTCGTCCAGGGCATCGATGCCGCGGGTGGCCAGGGTGGTCAGCTCGCCGCTGCGTTCGCCGGTCAACCAGCGCGGGCCGAGCTGGACGACCTTGTGCAGCAGGCGCATCCGGAGCTCGGACTTCACCGCCGCCGAGCAGTGGTGGGCCGTCACCTCGGCGACCCAGGCGAGCAACGCCCGGGTCACCAGGGTGATGGTGAGCAAGGTCAGCCGCCCGCTGAGATCGCTCAAGCCGGCGCCGTGCAGGAAGGCGTCCGTGATGATGGATGCCAGCAGCCACGCCTGGGTCAGGATCACCACGGCTTGACCGACACCGATCAGGACCGACAGCGTGAGGAAGACGCGCGTGGTCCTCGCATAGCGCAGCAGGCGTGGATCGATGGCGGGCATCAGCTGGTGACCTTCTCGGCCGGTTGGTAGATGTCGGTGCGACCGAGGCGCTTGCGGAACACCCAGTACGTGTAGCCCTGGTAGGCGAGCACCACCGGGGTGAAGATCACGGCGACCCAGGTCATGATCTTCAGCGTGTAGTGGGTCGACGCGGCGTTGACCGTGGTCAGGCTGAAGGCGGCGTCGGTGGTCGACGGCAGCACGTTCGGGTAAAGGGTGGTGAACAGCGTCGCGGCTGCCAACGCGATCGTGGCCGCCGTACCGACGAAGGCCCAGCCCTCCCGGCCGAACCGCGATGCGGCCAGCGCACCGATCAGGCAGAGGGCGGCAGCCAGTGCGAGCGTCCAGGTGAGCGCCGAGCCGTCGAAGGCTTGCGTCCAGGCAAGGAAGGCGGCGGCTGCGACCACAGTGGCGAGACCGATCGGCGGCACCAGCTTCAGCGCCCGGTCGTGCACCTCGCCGTGCGTCTTCAGCGCAAGGAAGATCGCGCCGTGCAAGGCGAAGAGCAGCAGGGTGGTGACTCCGCCCAGCAGCGCGTAGGGGTTGAGCAGCGTGAAGAAGTTCCCGGCGAACTCGTGATCGGCACCCATCGGCACACCGCGCACGATGTTGGCCAGGGCGACCCCCCAGAGCAGAGCCGGTACCGCGCTGCTGCCGACGATCACCAGATCCCAGCGGCGGTGCCAGCTGGAGTCGTCGAGCTTGCCGCGGTACTCGAGTGCGATACCGCGAAGGATGAGCGCGACCAGGATGATCAGCAGGGCGAGGTAGAAGCCGGAGAACAACGTCGCGTACCAGAACGGGAAGGCCGCGAAGGTCGCGCCACCCGCGACCAGCAGCCAGACCTCGTTGCCGTCCCAGACCGGGCCGATGGTCCGCAGTGTGACCTTGCGGTCGACGGCGTCGCGGCCGACGAACGGGAGCAGCATGCCGACGCCGAAGTCGAAGCCTTCGAGGACGAGATAGCCGGTCCAGAGAACGGCGATGAGCAGGAACCAGATATCAGTGAGTGCCACCGGAGTGCTCCTCAGTACAGGAAGGCCGGTTCAGCGGCCTCCGGGTCGGACGGCTCGGTCGTCTCCGCGGGAACCTCGCGGGCGAAGCGGAGCAGCAGGAAGACCTCGACCACCGCGAGTACGCCGTACAGGAGGGTGAGGACGATCAGAGAGGTCAGCACACTGCCGGCGCCGACACTGGGGGAGACCCCGTCGCGGGTCTGCATCAGCCCGAAGACGATCCACGGCTGGCGTCCCATCTCGGTGAAGATCCAGCCCAGGCTGTTGCCCAGCAGAGGCAGCAGCGGAACCGCGAGCGCCGCGCGGATGAGCCACTTGGAGGACTTCCGTTGCCTGCGGAGCTGCCACAGGGCGAGCAACGCGATCGCCGCTGTCAGTACTCCGGCCAGGATCATGAAGCGGAAGGTCCAGTAGGTCAGCGGCACGTTGGGCTTGTACGAGCCCGGGCCGAAGCGCTGTTCGTACGCCGTCTGCAGGTTGTTGATCCCCTCGACCTTGCCGTTCCAGGTGCTCGTCGCCAGGAAGGACAGCCCGTGCGGGACCTTCAGCGACCAGACCTCCTTGCTGCCGTCGAGCGACCCGATCGTCAGGATGGAGAACGGTGCCGGCGCCGAGGTGTCGTAGAGCGCTTCGGCGGCCGCCATCTTCATCGGCTGCGTGTCGGTCATGATCTTGGCCTGGATGTCACCGGTGATCATCAGCGCGGCGGCTGCGACGAGCGTCGTGATCGCACCCAGCTTCACGGCGGGCCGGAACAGGCTGCCGTTCTCGCCGGGCCGGCGCAGCAGGTGCCACAGGGCGATCCCGAGCATGAAGGCGCCGGCGGTCAGGAAGCTGGCCGCGATGGTGTGCGGGTAGGTCGCCAGCACGACCTTGTTGGTGAGCACCGCGCCGAAGTCGTGCAGTTCGGCCCGGCCGGTCGCGGAGTTGTAGGTGTAACCGCGGGGCCACTGCATCCACGAGTTGGCGGCCAGGATGAAGTACGCCGACAGCTGGGTGCCGATGGCAACAAGCCAGATCGATGCCAGGTGCACCTTCTTCGGCAACCGGTCCCAGCCGAAGATCCACAGGCCGAGGAACGTCGACTCGAGGAAGAACGCGAGCAGCCCCTCGATCGCCAGCGGCGCCCCGAAGATGTCGCCGACGAACTTCGAGTAGGAGCTCCAGTTCATCCCGAACTGGAACTCCTGGACGATCCCGGTCACCACGCCGATGGCGAAGTTGATCAGGAACAGCTTTCCCCAGAACTGCGTCATCCGCCGGTACTTCTGCTTCCCGGTCCGGTACCACGCGGTGTGCAGGCCCGCGACCAGCGCGGACATCCCGATGGTGATCGGCACGAAGAGGAAGTGGTAGACGGTGATGATCCCGAACTGCCACCGGGCAAGGTCTATGGCATCCATGGCACCGACGGTCCCAGCCCGACCAGCCCGGCCCCCAGAGTCGAAGGTCCTACACCGACGGGACCCTCAGACCCCGGTCGTCCCAGGGGCGGCAGACGTAGCGTTCGACCAGTTCGAAGGGGCCGCCGTTCAGGGAGATCTCGTTGCGCCAAATGATCCGGTCGGTCCCTTCGAGGTGCCAGTAGAGCCGGATCCGGACCGGTGCGTGCTCGTCCAGGGTCTGGAAGGTCAGCAGGTCGCCGTCGATCCGGCCGCGCAGTACGTCGGTGTGCCCGTAGCAGTCCGCGATCGTGGCGCGGTACTCCTGAGCGGCCGGATCCCAGCCCGCCACCCAGTGCAACTGCCAGCGCAGGACGAAGGTGCCGTCCGGCAGATACTGGTCCTGTTCGTAGTCGCCGACGATCCACCGGCCGTCCTGGATGACGTGGTGAAGGCCGGTTCCGGTCGCCGTCATCCGTGGCGTTCCGGGTCCCATGCCGTCCGCCTGGATCACGCCGTCCCAGCTCACGTCCTGGTGGAAGCGGGCGAGCGCCTTCATCTCGGGTCCCGGCTTGATCGGCGCGGGCACGGTACTGCTGATGGTGGTCATCGAAGACCTCCGGATTCAGTTGTGGGCGGCGATGTCGCGGCCGTCGAGGGCGGGCATGGCGATCAGGGTGAGGGCGACGGCGCCGCCGACGAGCCAGAGATAGGCGGCCGGCAGGCCCGCGCCGAGGGGGCCGCCGGTGAGTGCCTGGTCGAACGGGGACAGCGGTCGCCAGGGTTCGACGGACTCGATCATCAGGCCGGCGGCGTACAGCACGTACGCACCGGTGGCGGCAGCCGAGGCGATCCCGGCAGCGAGTGAGCGACGGCCGAGGATCGCACCGGCGGCGAGCGCCAGGGCGCCGTACTCCGAGCCGAGCAGCACCATCGCCAGCGACCCGCTGGCCGCCTGGCCCGCGCTGATCCCGACGTCGAAGACCAGACTCATCGTGGTGGTCGCGACGAACAGCACCAGGCCGAGAGTGAACAGGCAGGTGAAGAGGGCCAAAGCCTTCTGCAGAACGATTCGCGCGCCGGTGATCGGCATCACCAGCAGCAGGTCGAGGGTCCCGTCCTCCTCCTCGCCGGCCAGCGAGCGGGCGCCGTGCCCGATGCCGTAGACGAGGAACAGCGCCGGCAACAGGAGCGTGAACAGCTCGGCGTTCAGGAAGCCCGGGCCGGTGGACATGGCGTTCAGATCGAAGAGCTTGCCGAGTTCCTCCGGCATCCTGGCGTAGATGTCCTTCAGGTTCGGCATGTCCCGGATCGAGGGCCACAGCGCGGACTCGAGGCTGACCAGTACGAAGATCGCGATGGACCAGGCGCCCAGGCCGCGGCGCTGGTCGTACAGGGTCTTCCAGTACACGTTGCGGAACACGGGGCTCAGCTCCTTGCGGTGTAGTAGTCGAGGAAGATGGCTTCGAGGTCGACCTCGTGACTGACGATGTTGACGACCTGATGGGGTGCGGCGGCCTGCAGCAGGCCGGCGGTCGATCCGGCGACCTCCACGTGAGCGGTGTCGCCGTCGACGGTGATCTCCCGTACGCCGTCTGCCTGCCGCAGCGCGTCGATCGGCGCAGGACCGGCGAAGGTGAGCTCCAGCCGCCGCAGCGCGCGCTCACGCAGCTCGTCGACCGACTTCGTCACCACCAGTTCGCCGCTGCGCAGGATCGCGACGGTGTCCGCGACCGCTTCCACGTCGGACAGGATGTGCGAGGACAGGAAGACGGTCCTGCCGTCGTCCCGGGTCTCCCGCAGCAGCGCCAGGAACTCGCGCTGCATGAGCGGGTCGAGACCGGTCGTCGGCTCGTCGAGGATGAGCAGTTCGGGGCGGTGCATGAAGGCCTGGATGATGCCGATCTTCTGCTTGTTGCCGTGCGACAGGGTCTTGAACCGCTTGGTCAGGTCGAGGTCGAACCGCTTGGCCAGCCGCTCCACCTCCGACCAGTCGACGCCGCCGCGCAGGTGGGCCATGTACCGCAGGTACTGCGCGCCGGAGAGCTCGGGGTACGCCGCGAACTCGCCGGGCAGGTAGCCGATCCGGCGCTGCACGTCCTCACAGCGGTCGACCACGTCGTACCCGAGCACCTCGGCACCGCCCGTGGTCGGGCTGATCAGACCGGCCAGGATCCGGATCGTGGTGGTCTTGCCGGCGCCGTTGGGACCCAGGTAGCCGAACACCGAACCGCACGGAACCTCGAGGTTGAGCCGCCGCAGAGCTGCGTGCGACCGGAACTGCTTCGACAGCTCCCGGGTCCTGATCGCGGTGTCCATGACTGGCTCCTTCGTTCTCGGCTACCGCTCGATGGTTCGACCGTACGAAGGCAGCCCTTACCGCGGACAGGGCCCAAGGTCCGCAGTGATGGAGTCCCTCCGGCCCTGCCTGCGCGGGCCCTCCATGCGGTGGACTGGTGCCGATGGTGGATCTGTAGACGAGGAGCCGGCCAATGACCACATCCGAACGCGAGAACCCGACCGCGCCGATGGAGGTGCGGCCGGTGGCCGTCGGCTGGGACGTCCTGGCCGCCGACGGCTCGGTCGTGCATCTACGGCCGATCTGCCGCGACGACGAAGCCGCCCTGAAGGCGATCAATCACCGCGTCTCCGACCGGTCGATCTACCTACGGTTCTTCGCGCTCAGCCGCGTGAACGCCGACGAGCACACGCATCATCTGATCGGCGCCGATCCGATGCACGGGTACGTCGCCTTGGTGGCGGAGCTGGACGGCGCCGTCGTCGGTGTCGCGAGCTACGAGCCGATGCGGGCCGACGAAGCGGAGATGGCCTTCCTCGTCGACGACGCCGTGCACGGCCGGGGCATCGGCACACTGCTCCTGGAGCAACTGGCGGCCGTCGCCCGCGAGCGCGGGATCCGGCACCTGCACGCGGACACCCTGGTCGAGAACGCACCGATGCTCCGGCTCTTCCTGGACTCGGGATTCCGCGAGGTGCACAAGATGGACAGCGGCGTGGTGGAGCTCACGCTCGACACCGAGTACGACGTGCGCACGCTCGACCGGATGGCCGAGCGGGAGAGTGCCGCCGAGTCACGCTCGCTGCGGCCGGTCCTGTCCCCGCGCAGTGTCGCGGTGATCGGTGCGGGGCGTAAAGCCGGTGGGATCGGCCACGAGGTGTTGCGGAACCTGAAGGACGGCGGCTTCACCGGCAGCCTGTACGCCGTCAACCCGAACGCCGACCGGATCGCCGGCATCCCCGCTTTCCCTTCGATCAAGGAGGTTCCCGAGCCCGTCGACCTCGCAGTGATCTCGGTACCGGCCGACCGGGTTGCCCGCGTGGTCGAGGAGTGCGGGCAGTTCGGCGTCGGCGGAGCCGTCATCTTGACCTCGGGCTTCTCCGAGCTCGGATCGCAGGGGCGGCAGGCGCAGCTGGAGCTGCTCGAGATCGCTCGCCGGCACAGCCTGCGGTTGATCGGCCCGAACTGTCTCGGCATCGTCAACACCGATCCCGAGGTGCGCCTCGACGCCACGTTCGCGACCGTCCGTCCCACCGCCGGTTCGCTGGCGCTGGCGGCACAGTCGGGTGCGGTCGGCATCGCCGTCCTGGACCATGCCGGCCGGATCGGGCCCGGCATCTCGGAATTCGTGTCGCTCGGCAACAAAGTAGATGTCAGCGGCAACGATCTTCTCCTGCACTGGTGGCACGACCCGCGGACCGACGTGATCGGCCTGTATCTGGAGTCTTTCGGCAACCCGCGCAAGTTCGGCCGGCTCGCCCGGCTGGTGGGCCGGACCAAGCCGGTGCTGGTGGTCAAGGGCGGCCGGTCGACCGGTGGCCGCCGCGCCGGCGCTTCGCACACCGCTGCCGCGGCGACTCCCGACACCGCCGTCGACGCGTTGTTCGAGCAGTCGGGTGTGCTGCGGATGGAGACGCTGGAGGAGCTCGTGGACACCGCCCGGGTGCTCTCCGGCCGTCCACTCCCACAGGGTCGCAGACTGGGGATCGTCGGCAATGCCGGCGGCGCCGGAGTCCTGGCTGCTGACGCCGCGGGCGCCGTCGATCTCGACGTGCCGGAGCTCAGCGCCACCACGATGAGCGAACTGGTCGAGGTGACCGGCGCCGTCGGCGCCGGCAACCCGGTCGACCTGGGTGCCGCGGCGACTCCGCAGACGTTGGAGCACGCGATCCGGATCGTCCTGGCCAGCGGCGAGGTGGACGCCGTACTTGTCAGCTACGCCGCCACCCGGGCGGGGGATCTCGACGCGACGTACGCCGCAATCGCGCGTGCCGCGGCCGGCGCGACCGTTCCGATCCTCGTCAACTGCCTCGGTGCGTCCGGGGCCGCGGGCCCGATTCCGCTGGCGGACGGATCGAGTCTGCCTGTCTACGCGTTTCCCGAGACGGCGGTGCGGGCCCTCGGACATGCGGTTCGGTACGCCGCCTGGCGGACCCGCCCGCAGGGCGTCGTACCGGTGGTCGACGGTACCGACCGCGACGGTGCCCGGGCGATCGTCCGGCACTTCCTGAACAGCCACCGCGAAGGCGGCTGGCTCGACCCGGCCCGCGCCGAGCAGTTGATGTTGTGTGCCGGGATCCCGGTCGTCGCGGCACTCACGGCCGCGACCCGGCAGGCGACGCTGGAAGCGGGGGAGCGGGTCGGCTATCCGGTCGTCCTGAAGACGGCGGCGACCGGCATCGTGCACAAGACCGATGTGGGCGGGGTGCGGCTCGGCCTGCGGACCGCAGCGGAACTGGACCGGGCGTACGGCGAACTGACGGCCGCCGTCTCGGATCCGCACGTCGTGGTCCAGGCGACGGCTTGGCCCGGAGTGGAACTCGTGGCCGGGCTGGTCCGCGACCCGTTGTTCGGCCCGGTGTTGATGGTGGGCAGCGGCGGCGTGCTCACCGATCTGATGGCGGACCGGCGCTGGCGGGGACTCCCGCTCACCGATCTGGACGCCGCGGAGATGCTCCGGTCACTGCGGTGCGCGCCTTTGCTGGCCGGCTATCGCGGTGCCGCCGGAGCCGACGAACCCGCGGTACTGGATGTGCTGCACCGGATCGCCTGGCTTGCCGATGCGGTCCCTGAACTCGCCGAGCTCGACATCAACCCGCTGACCGCAGCCCCCGCCGGAGCCGTCGCGGTGGACGTGAAGGTGCGGCTGGCACCGGCGGATCCGGAGCCGGACTGGTACGCGCGTCACCTGCGCTGAACCGGACCCGAAGAGGCCCTTGGTGCTCGGTGAGCGCCAAGGGCCTTCTGCTGCCGCACGCGGCTCAGGACTTGCGATGCCGAAGGCGGAGCAGAGCCACCACGGCTCCCGGGATGCAGCCGAACGCGATCGCGAGCGCGAGCTGACCGATGGTGACGGGCTCCAGGCCGAGCAGGTCGCGCAGCGGATCGAGCGCGAGCGGGAGCACCTGCGCGACCACTGCTCCGGCAATGGCCACGTCGAGGAATCGCAACGCGCGCCCGTCCACACCGCGTGGGCGGCGCAGGGCGGCGGCGACACCGAGCTGGGCGAGACCGAGGGTGAGGTACGTCGTGGTCTGCCAGGGTCCGCCGGAGTGCCGCACCAGCAGGCTCGCGGCCAGCGTGACCGCCGCGATCAGGGTGCCGGTCCAGCCGATTCGTTGCCAGAGGCCCGCACCTAGGACGTGCTCCGTGGTCGGGCGGGGACCGCGTCGCATCGCCTGTGGATCGGCGGGTTCGGCGCCCAGCGCGACGCCGGGCAGGCCGTGGGTGAGCATGTTGATCCAGAGGATCTGGGCCGGAAGCAACGGCAGGGTCAGTCCGGCGAACGGCCCGAGCAGCATCACCAGGACCTCCGCGAGTCCACCGCTGAGGGCGTACCGCAGGAAGGTGCGGACGTTGGAGTAGATCCGCCGGCCTTCCTCGATCGCGGCCACCACGGTGCCCAGGTCGTCGTCGGTCAGGATCAGGTCGGCCGCCTGCCGGGCCACTTCGGTTCCGTCGCGTCCCATCGCAACGCCGATGTCCGCGCGGCGCAGGGCCGGCCCGTCGTTGACGCCGTCGCCGGTCATCGCGACCACGTGGCCGGCGGCCTGCCAGGCCCGGACGATGTCCAGCTTCTGCTCCGGCCTGATCCGTGCGAAGACCCGCACCCGCGACCCGTCCGCGGGATCCCTTCCGGCGTCGATGTCTTCGCCGGTGATCACCTCGACGCTGTCCAGCCCGACCTGGTCGGCGACCGCCCTGGCCGTGCCCGGGGCATCACCGGTGATCAGCAGCAGTTCCACGCCGGCGTCGGTGAACGCCGCGGCGACGTCGGAGGCGTTGTGCCGGACCGGATCGGTGATGGCCACCAAGCCGGCCAACCGCAGCCCCGCCTCCGCGTGAGCGGTGTTGCTGCCACCGGGCAGAGTGCGATCGGTGACAGCAAGCACCCGGTAGCCCTGATGGGCCAGGATCGAGGCAGCCTCGCGGGCCCGGGCGACCGGCCCGTACGGCGTGATGCTCTCGGCCAGGAGCAGTTCCGGCGCACCCTTGCAGATGACGAGGACCTCGTCACTGTCCGGCAGCCGGTGCAGCGTGGTCATCCGTTTGCGCACGCTGTCGAAGGGCGCCTCCGCGGTTCGGGGGTAGGCGGCCCGTAGGTCGCCGGGTGACAGGTCCGCCCGGTGCGCGAGGGTGATCAGTGCCGCCTCGGTCGGATCACCGAGTGCTCGCCAGCCGGCGTGGTCGGGGTCCGGCGGCAGCAGGTCGGCGTCGTTGCAGAGCACCACATCGCGGAGCAGCCGGTACAGGGCGTCCTGCCCCTCGGCGGATCCGCCGGCCAGTGCGCCCTCCGGCGAATAGCCATTGCCAGAGGCAACATATTCGCCGGACTCGGTCCAGATCCGCTCGGCCAGCATGACGCCTTCGGTGAGGGTTCCGGTCTTGTCGGCGGCGACAACCGTGACCGCGCCCAGCGTCTCGACGGCCGGCAGCTGCCGCACCACCGCCGACCGCCTGGCCATCCGGTGTGCCCCGATGGCGAGTGCCAACGTCACCACCGCCGGCAGCGACTCGGGAACGGCGGCAACGGTCAGGCTGACTGCCGTCACCAGCATGTCGGGCAGCGGGAGGCCGCGGATCAGGCCGGAGACGGCGACGATCGCGGACAAGGCGACGGCCGCGATGCTCAGCACTCTGCTCAACGATGCGAGGCGGCGCTGCAGTGGTGTCGGTCGCGGCCGCTGGCCGGACAACAGTACGGCGATGCGGCCCAGCGCGCTGTCAGGGCCGGTCCGGGTGACCAGGGCCTTGCCGCGGCCACGAGTGATCACGGTTCCGGCGGACAACTCGCCGGGACAGTCCTTCTCCACCGGTACCGATTCGCCGGTCAGCGCGGCCTCGTCGGCCTGCAACTGGAAGGCCTCCGCCAGCTGGAGGTCCGCGGGCACGATGTCACCGGCCTCGACGAGCACCAGGTCACCCGGCACGAGGTCGGCCGCCGCGATCAGCCGGGTCCGGCCCGAGCGCACGACCCTCGCCTGCGGTGCCGCGAGCCGGCGCAGAGCGGCGAGCGCACGTTCGGCCCGCAGCTCCTGGATCACCCCGACAGTGGTGTTCAGGACGACGACGACCAGGATCACCGTGAGATCGGTGAAGTCGTGCAGGGTGGCGGTGAGGACCGATGCGCCGAGCAGCAGCAGGATCATCGGATCGCGCAACTGGGCGAGCACCCGGAACAGCAGTCCGGGCGGCGGTACCTCAGCGATCGCGTTCGGCCCGTGGTCCTGCAGTGCCCTCAGTGCGTCCTGGTCGGACAGACCGGTCGGCAGGGTGGTCGCCAGGGTCATCGGGCCACCTCGCTGTGCACGATGGCCACCGGGCACCGGGCGTGGTGCAGGAGGCCGCGGGAGACCGAGCCGAGACGGAGTTCGGTGAACTCGGTGCGGCCGCGTCCGCCGACGACGACCAGGTCGGCGTACTCCGACTCCTTGGCGAGGACCTGGACCGGATGACCGATCGGATACCTGGTCCGGAAGATGACGTCCGGGTACTTGTCCGGCCAGCCGGACAGTGCTTCACCGACCAGCGCCCGGGCGTCGCGGTGCCAGGAAGCGTCCTCGGGATCGACCCAGAGATCCGGGCGCGGGAACGTCTCCGGAACCTCGGGGACGTGCAGCAGCGTCAGCTCGGCACCCCGTTCGGCTGCGATCTCGAAGGCGAACCCCAGTGCGGCCTGGCAGGAGTGCGAGCCGTCCACGCCCACGACGATCTGACCCTGCGCGGGCGTGTCCGGCCGCCACGTGTCCGGGACGACGACCAACGTCGTACCGGCCAGTGCCGCGCAGACCTGAGAGGTGGATCCCAGCGTCAGCTCGGCGAAACCACCGGCACCCCGCCGGCCGATCACCAGGGCGGCCGCGTCGTGGGAGGCCTTCAGCAGAGCCTGAGCCGGGTGCCCGTAGCCGACCTCCAGGACCGCGTCGGTGAACCCGATCCGCTCGAGCTCGTCCGCGGCGTCGTCGAGGACGTCGGTCCCGTCGTCGTGGTCGGCCTCGGCGGTCAACGGCCGGGCCGGCCGGTCCTCGTCCACGACGTGCAGAGCGCGGACGGTCCAGCCGCGTCGGGTGGCCAGTTCGACGGCCCAGTAGAGCGCGTGGAGTCCGTCGGCGGACCCGTCGATGCCGACGACGATGGCAGGGCGTGCGTGCGCGGACATGGGGGGCACCTCTCGCTCGGCATTCCTGCTTCCAGTGCAGCCGGAGTGGGTGTCCGCGGTACAGGGAGCAACGGCCCGTCCGGACACGACGAAGGTCCCGCCCGAGTGGTGTGTTTGGGCCCTGCTGGCGCGCCCGCGGCAGGGGCAGGGTCGAGCTGACAGACAAATCCTCAGACCCTGGAGGTCGACCGACCATGAAGGCGCTTGTCTACAACGGACCTGGGCAGCGGAGCTGGCACGAGGTGCCGGACCCGGTGATCCAGGACCCCGAAGATGCGATCGTAAGGGTGGACGCCGTCACCATCTGCGGCACCGACCTGCACATCCTGAAGGGCGACGTACCGACCGTCGAGCGCGGCCGGATCCTCGGCCACGAGGCGGTCGGGACGATCCTGTCCGTCGGCGACGGTGTCCGCGGGGTCGAGGTGGGCGACCGGGTGCTGATCTCGTGTATCAGCTCGTGCGGCCGCTGCGAGTACTGCCGCAAGGGCCGGTACGGCCAGTGCCTGGGCGGTGGCGGCTGGATCCTGGGCCATCTGATCGACGGCACGCAGGCCGAGATGGTCCGGGTTCCGTTCGCGGACCGGTCCGTCTACAAGCTGCCCGACAACGTCAGCAACGAATCTGCGCTGCTGCTGGCCGACATCCTGCCCACCTCCTACGAGGTCGGCACGCTGGCCGGACAGGTCACCCCCGGTGACACCGTCGTCATCGTCGGGGCCGGGCCGATCGGGCTGGCTGCCGTCACCACCAGCAAGCTGTACAGCCCGTCGAGCGTGATCGTCGTCGACTCCGCACCGGCTCGGCAGAAGGCCGCGCTGGACCACGGTGCCGACCTGGCCTTCGGGCCCGAGGACGACGTGGTCGAGACGATCAAGGAGCTGACCGGTGGGCTCGGCGCGGATGTCGCGATCGAGGCGGTCGGCGTACCGGCGACGTTCGAGCTGTGCACGCAGGTGATCCGGCCGGGTGGCCGGGTCGCGAACGTCGGTGTCCACGGCGCTCCGGCGACGCTGCACCTGGAAGACCTGTGGATCAAGGACGTCACGATCACCACGGGTCTGGTCGACACCTGGACCACACCCCGGCTGCTGTCGATGCTGGCCGCGGGCCGGTTGTCGATGCCGGGCCTGATCACGCACCGGTTCGGTCTCGACGAGATGCAGGACGCGTACGACGTCTTCTCCCGGGCCGGCGAAACCGGCGCGCTGAAGGTGGCGCTGTTCAGCGACGAGTCCAAGGATCTCGAGGACTGAGCGGATGCTCACGCCGACCGGCCAGGACCGCGACGAGCTGCTCCGCGCAGCCGTCGCGGCCCCGTCGATGCACAACACGCAGCCGTGGAAGTTCCGTTTCACCGGCAGCGTGATCGAGGTGTATCGAGACCGGTCCCGTGAGCTTCCGGCCGAGGACCCGGACCGCCGGATGCTGTACCTGTCGCTGGGTGCGGCGGTCTTCAACCTCAAGGTGGCGGCGGCCGATCTCGCCTACGGCGCCGTCGTGCGCAGCGTGCTCGACCGCGCCCGGCCTGACCTGGTCGCCGAGGTCGAACTCACGGCCGGCGGTGCGGAGCTGGAGCAACTGCGCCAGCTGGCGCCGTCGGTCCGGCTACGGCGGACCAATCGCCGGCCGTATTCGCGCGAGCGGATCCCGGTCGGAGCCCGCAAGTTGCTGGACCTGAGTGCCCGGCTGGAGGGCTCCCAGCTGCAATGGCTGGACGACGAGACCCGGGTGAACTGGGTTCACCTCGCGACGGCCGATGCGAACCAGGAGGACGACCGCAGTCCGACCCGCACGGGGGAACGGCGGCTCTGGGTCGGCGGTCAGCGGTCCGTCGACGGCATCCCCACCGGCTCACTGGGCCCGCGCCCGGACCGTCCGGGCGCGCCGGTCCGGGACATGGCCGCGACCCCGGCGGATGCCAATCGCGTCGCGGCGGCCTTCGAAACGTCTCCCCAGCTGGCCATCCTGGCGACCCGCCGGGACGGCCCGGCGGAGTGGCTGAGAGCCGGCCAGGCGATGGAACGGGTGTTGCTGGAGGCAACGGCTGCCGGCCTGGCGACCTCGCTGCTCAACCAGGCGATCGAGCACGACACCCTACGCTGGCTGCTGCACGATCCGCTCGGCGCCTGGACCCGGCCGCAGGCCGTCATCCGGTTCGGCTACGGGCCCGCCGTACCGGCGACGCCGCGGCGTCCGATCGCCGACGTGCTGCTGCCCTGAAAGTCGCCCTGAAAGTCGGCTCCGGAAGTCGCGGCGTGCCGCTGCTCGGGGGTCTCAGCCGATCGGCTGGAAGGGCTGGACGATCTCGGTGTGCCAGTCGTCGGGGGATCCGATCGGCGGGGAGTGGTAGATCTCCCAGGGGTCTCCGGCCGGGCGGGCGCCGTGTTCGCGCAGCCAGTCGGCGATCAGGTCGTGAGTCGCGTCGATCTTGTCGTACGGGCCGTGGTGGGTGGTCACCGCGACCGGTCCGGCCGGCAGCTCGCAGGCCTGGGTCGCACCGTCGGTGACCACCGGGAGCGCGAGCGGGAACCCGGCCTCCACCACCACCATCCCGTCGGGTGCTGGGTGGCGGCGGCTGAACGGGAAGCCGCTGGGCACGATCCGGCGGCAGCGGAGTGCTTCGGCGATCTCACGGAGCGTCATCGAGATCCAGACGGCCGCCTCGCCCGGTCGCAGCACCGTGCGCCGTACGGCGGTCGGCTGGGCCGCTAGCGTCCGGTTGTCGATCAATGCGGTGTGCATGACCTCTCCTCCTGGGGCTGACCCTCCGGTACCCGTTCGCACCGCCGCGCCATGCGCTGGGCGGCCGCGAACGGGGTACTGGGTCCGGTCAGCGGACGATCGCGACGGGGCAGTGGGCGTGGTGCAGGACGTGCTGACTGGTCGACCCGAGCAGCAGCCCGGTGAAACCGCCACGTCCGCGCGAGCCGACGACCAGCAGGTCTGCCGCCCCGGCCGCGTGCAACAGGGCACGAGCCGGCTGACCCGGGATCAGTTCGACGTCCACCTCGATGTCCGGGTGATCGGAGCGCGGCCCGGACAGAGCCTCGGCGACCAGAACCTCCGACGCCTTGCGGACCTGTTCGTTGTCGAACACCAACTCGCCACGGCCGTTCTCGTAGGTGGAGAAGGGACTGTTCCAGGCGTGCACGGCGACCACCCGGGCGCCGAGCGCCTCGGCCTGCTCGAAGGCGAAGTCGACGGCCTTGGCAGACAGCTTCGATCCGTCCACGCCGACCACGACGCGACGCCTGTTGTGCAGTGTCGGCAAGGTGTCGGGCGGCACGACGACGACCGGGCACTGCGCGTGCGCACCGACCTGTACGGCGACCGAGCCGAGGATCATGCCGGTGAAGCCGCCGAGGCCGCGGCTGCCGAGGACGAGGATGCGGGCCTGAGCGCTCTCTTCGACCAGAGCGGGGGCCGGCGGACCCTCCAGCAGCAGGGCGTCCACGCGCAGCCCGGGGTGCCGCAGCCGCACGGACTCGGCCAGTGCTTCGAGGCCTCGTTCGCGGGCGGTACGCAGCGCCGCCAGTGGTACCACCTTGCCGGGCGAGGGCCGATCGACGATGACGAGCTCGAAGACCTCGACGATCCGCAGGGAGGTGTGCTCGCGAATCGCTTCGGCCGCGGCCCAGTTCAGTGCTGCGCTGCTCGCCTGTGAGCCGTCGTATCCCACGACGACCGGGGCGGTCTGTGACGACATGGTTCCTCCTCGGAGCTGGACTCTCTGATTCGACTCTCGCCGCTCACGGTCCTCCCGGGCAGGGCTGATGGTCCTGTCCTGCAAGGGTCGTCAGGCCTCACGCATCCGGCCACTGCACCGTCTCGCCGGCGGCGAGCGACCTCGTCGTACCGTGGCAGCGGACCTTGATCGGCGGCGCGGTGCCCTGGTCGGCGGCGACTCGCAGGTGGTCCGTGCCCACCTCGACGGTCAGCCGCTGGCCGCGGTACCGAAGAGTCATCAGCATCCTGCCGAGCCCGGCCGGCCAGTGTGGATCGAAGCGCAGCACGTCGCCGGACATGGTGAGACCGGTGAAACACCGCTGCACCACGTCGACGCTGCCGGCCATCGCGGCCAGGTGAATGCCTTCGGCGGTGGTACCGGTCTGAGCGGGATCGCCGGAATCGGAACGCAACGCCTGCGAGAGGAACATCAAAGCCTGGTCCGGATCGAGCGACGCCAGCCCCCACGCGTGGACGACAGCACTCAACGACGAGCCATGGCAGGTGCGAGCGAGGTAGTAGCGGACCGTACGACGGATAAGCTGGGTGTTGATCGGGTAGCCCAGCCGCTCCAGCAGGGTGTCGAGCTCGTGCCGGGGGAGCAGGTAGAGCAGCATCAGGACGTCCGCCTGCTTGGACACCTGGTACGCCGAGACCTGGTGCCCCTCTGCCTCCAGGATCCGGTCCAGCCGGCGGATGTCGCCGTACTGGCGGCGGTAGTGGTCCCAGTCGAGCTCGGCCAGGTCGGCGTACCCCTCGAACTGGCTGATCACGCCGTCGTGGAACGGCACGTACATCCGCCTGGTCAGCTCCTCCCAGTGGCTCACCTCCTGCGGCCGCAGTCCGAGCTTGTCGGTGAGTTCGACTCGCCTCCAACCGGGTAGCCGGTCGAGTGCCTCGGCCGCCCGACGGAACAGCCAGACGGCCATCACGTTGGTGTAGGCGTTGTTGTCGATGCCCTCGTCCGGGCGGCCGGGGTAACCGGTGTGGAACTCGTCCGGACCGACCACACCCTCGATCACGTACCGGTCGCGGGTTTCGTCGTACCGGGCCAGGTCCGCGAAGAACCGCGCCACCTCCACGATCACCTCGGCGGCATGATCGGCCAGGAACTCGTCGTCACCGGTCGCCTCGACGTACTGCCACATCGTGTAGGCCACGGCCAGCCCGACGTGCCGTTGCCGGTAGGTGGCGTCGACGTTCCAGCGGCCGGACAGCGGGTTCAGATGCAGCCGCTGGCTCTCCTCGCGGCCGTCACTGCCGGACTGCCACGGATACATCGCGCCCCGGCACCCGATCTGGGCGGCCGCCCGCCGAGCAGCCGGCAGCCGTCGGTGCCGGTAGCGCAGCAGGGTGCGGGTGAGGGCCGGCATCCGCAACGTCAGGACGGGGAAGACGAACAGCTCGTCCCAGAAGATGTGGCCGCGGTACGCCTCGCCGTGCAGACCCCGCGCCGGTACGCCGGCATCGGCGTCCGAACTGTGGGGCGAGACCGACTGCAGCAGATGGAACAGATTCAGCCGTACTGCGGCAGGTGTGCCGTCGGCCGGTTCTTCGAGCTCGACGGCGAACTGCTGCCACAGCTGCGACCACGCCAGCGCGTGCGGCTCCGCGAGTTCGTCGAACACCGGCCGCTCGGGCAGCGCGGACAGCGCGGCCAGGACGGGCTCCGAGATGGCGATGTCGCGCGCGGTGTAGACGGTGGCGGCCTTGTCGGCGCGGACCACATCGCCGGGCCGGACTGCGATCGCGTAGTCCGAATAGGCTGAGCTGGAATCGACGACCCGGATCGGTTCGTCGATCGGAAGGCCGTTGTGGCGCACCGTGGTACGGGTCGCCACCGCCAACCGCACGTGCGACTGGCTTGTCCGGGCCACGACGAGCGCGGTGTTGTCGTCGGGCAGACTCGGCTCGAGGTCGACGAGGTGCTGACCGGACAGCTTCTGGTAGCGGTCCACGCCGCTGTTGGTGACGCTGCCGTCGACGCCGGACCTGAACCGCAGTACGCCGGAGAAGTTCTCGGCCGAGACGACCAGGGTCTGAGCGGCCAGATGGCTGTCGGCCATGCTGACGAACCGGCGCTCGGTGCCCGACAAGATGTTGCCGTCGGCAACTTGGAGGCGGAACCGGCGGGTCAGGATGCCGCGGCGGAGGTCGAGTTCCTGCTGGTGTTCCAGCAACTCGGCGTCGTCGGGGCCGATCCAGTCGCCGTCGCCGATCGCGAAGCACAGCGGCAGCCAGTCCGGCAGGTTGACCAGGCTCTCGTTCTCGACCGTGCGGCCCTCGATCTCGTCCGTGAGCCGGTTGTAGAGACCGGCCACATAGGTGCCCGGGTAGTGCCGGCCACCGGCCCGGGAACCGGCCCACGCGCCGCGGGTCGCGAAGTACCCGTTGCCGACGGTGCAGAGTGCTTCGCGGCGGCGCTCGTCGGACGGATCGTACCCGTCGAAGCTCAGCATCCACTCGTTCATCGGGCCGGCTCGTACTCGGGGACGACACTGACCTCGGCCAGGTCGGCGACGACCAGGTCTGCGCCGTGCGCGGTCAACTCGTCGGCGTGATCGTCGCGATCGACGCCGATCACCAGCCCGAAACCGCCCGCCCGGCCGGCCTCCACACCGGCCAGTGCGTCCTCGACGACGACGGTCCGGGACGGCGTCACCCCCAGCCGGTGAGCCGCGACCAGGAAGACGGCCGGATCGGGTTTGCCGGCAAGTCCGAGTTCGCGGGCTGCCAGACCGTCCACGCGGACATCGAAGACATCCTGCAGGCCGGCGGCGGCGAGCACGTCGGCACAGTTTCTGCTGGCCGAGATGACGGCGTACGACAGGCCTGATGCGGCGAGTTGCCCGATCAGCGCGACTGTTCCCGGAAAGGCATGCGTGCCCTCTTCCTCGAGGCTCCGGAGGAAGTAGTGATCCTTACGGTCGCCGAGTCCCCGCACGGTCGCCTCGTCGACCTCGATACCGCGGGAGGCCAGGAAGGTCCGTACGCCGTCGTAGCGGGACCGGCCGTCGACGTAGCGCAGGTAGTCCTCGTCGGTGAAGGCCGAGTGGTCTTCGTCGCGGGCCGCAGGACGGGCAGTCAGGAACTCGTCGAACAGCCTTCGCCAGGCTCGGGAGTGCACCGATGCGGTGTCGGTGACGACGCCGTCCAGGTCGAACACGACGGCGTCGTACCGGGTAGCGTCGATGACTGCCTGATCAGCGGTCGGAACTGGTGTCATGAAGACACTCTGACCCTGTCCCGCGAACCCTCCCAGGGCCCAAGGTCACCTCCACCCGGGCCGGCCTGCCCCGGTCCACCGTCCTGCCGGCTAGGGACCTTGGCCCCTGCCGCCGGCCGGACGACGCGGAGATGCTGTCAGTACAGGGGAGCCGGCCGGCTCGCCGGACCGGGGACAGACAGAGGTGGCCGAGGCCACGAGATCCGCCGTCATCAGGACGGGCACCCCGGACCCGGTCAGCCGGCGGTCCCCCTCCATCTGCCCGAGGGGACAGCGATGAGCACCGACCGACCGCGACGTGCCGAGTCGTGGGTCGCGATGCAGACCCGGCGACTGGGTTTCGGTCGCAATCCGCTGCGCCGCCCGTCCGACCGCTTCGAGGCCTTGCTGACCTGGATCGTCCTGCTGACCGGCCTCCTGATGGTTCCGGCCGGAGCCGCTGCCGGTACTTCGATCCGCGACGCGAGCCAGACCCGGGCCACCGAGCAGCGCATGCTCCTTCACGAGGTCCTGGCCCGAACCACCGCTGAGACGCCGGCCCTGACCGGGCAGGAGATCGGCCTGGTCACCTGGCCGGTCACCGTGAGCTGGCAGGACGAGACCGGTCTCGACCACCGCGGCCGGACGGACGTGGCGCTTGGTACGAAGGCCGGCACCGAGGTGACCGTCTGGATCGACGGAGTCGGCGCCGTCGCGAAGCCGCCCCGGCCTGCCGGTGACAGCGCGGCGATCGGCACGGCGGCAGGGTTCGGCATCGTCGCCTGCTGTTGGCTCGCGCTGTGGTTGTTCCTGCTCCTCGCTCGCTGTGCGCTTGACCGCAGGCGACTCGCGAACTGGGCGGCCGAGTGGAAGCAGGTGGCCGCCGACTGGACCCGCCGCGACCGCTGAACTGTCCGGCGTACAGAACGGCCCGGTCCTTGGCTGGACCGGGCCGTTCTGGTCGGATGTCGTCTACTGCCAGACGTCCAGCGTGTCGTGCCAGGAACGCCTCGGCGTCTCGGCGGCGGACTCGGCGGGATAGCCGGCCCGGAGGACGAGTTGCGGCCACGCGCCGTGGCCGACCAGGTCCTGGACCTGAGGTCGCAGCGCCGAATACTCGATGGCCTGGTTGAGGAACGAGACCACCACGTCGTAAGACGTTGCTATGAGCAACGAATGCTGCAGCGCCATGCCGGCCCGCGTCCAGCCGACCTGGTCGTCGACGGCAGTGGTGAGGACCGCGATCAGCGGATCGGTCTCGAAAGCTGCCGAGTCGCGGGCGGGATCGGCGTACCCGGCGGACAGGTCACGGACCGCGGCGGGCTTGGTGGGCAGTGGCCCGAGTGCGGCTGACGGGACGCCCTCATGGGCGCGATCGCCGCCGACCCAACGGCCCCGTTCGGTCAGTCGGTCCTCGTCGTGCAGTTCGAGTACATCGGCGGCCTGCAGAGTCTGACCCAACTTGTACCGGGCGGCGGCGTCGAGCCAGCGGAGTTCGCCACCCTCGCACCGTGCCGCGGAAGTGATCTGGTCGAGCACCGTCGAGGGGACGTCGGTGGTCGCCAGCGGGCCACGATAGGTGCGGCGACGGCGCAGCTGGCTGTAGAGGGCGCCGAGTGGCGAGTTGCGGGACGGATGCCGGGCACCGAGGAAGATGCGGACCGCGATGTCGGGGCGGTCCGGATCCGGGTCGATCGCCAGGGTGGTGTCGTAGCCGAGCATCGCGGCGCTCACCCGCAAATTGAAGGCAGCCGCACCGAGGCCGATCCTGGTCATCCGCCCGGACGGATCCTCGGCCGGCAGCGTGCGGTCCTCGTCGAGCAGGACGTCGACCACCGAACCGGTCACCTCGAAGCGCCACGGCTGCGTGTTGTGCATCGACGGCGCGGTGGCGGCCGCGCTGAGCAGGATGCCGACCTCGTCGTGACTGAGCAGCGGGTTGTCGTGCTGGATCACCATAATCTGACCCTCTCCAGGTGCTGTGGCGCGACTGCGAGCCAGCCGAGCTCGGTGCTGATGCGATCGACCAGGGCCTGCCGGGCGTCCGGCTCGCCGTGGACGACATAGACGGTCTGTGGTGGCTCCGGACTCGCGGCCAGCCAGCCGATCAGTTCGTCGGAGTCCGCATGGGCGGAGAATTCGGGGAAGTCGGCGACCTGGGCGCGGACCGGTACGTACCGGCCGTGGATCTTCACGGAGGTAGCGCCTTCGAGCAGGCTGCGTCCCCGTGTGCCGGGGACCTGGAAGCCCGTCAGCAGCACGGTGTTGCGCCGGTCAGGCAGCTGGTAGCGCAAGTGGTGCAGAACCCGGCCGCCGGTCGCCATGCCGGAGGCGGACACGATGATGCAGGGACGGCCTGGGTTGTTCAGCCGCTGTGACTCGTCCGCGCTGTGGACCAGCCGGAGGTCACCAGGGTCGAACGGGTCGCCCGGACCGGTCAGGTCGTCCCGCAGCTCGGGTGCCTTCTCCTCGATCGCGGTCCGGTAGGCGTTCAGGGCGTTCAGGGCCATCGGGCTGTCGACGTAGACGGGCAGATAGGGGATCAGGCCGTCATGGGCCAGGCCGGCCAGCGTGTGCAGCACGATCGCCGTACGGTCGACCGCGAAGGCCGGGATCAGCGTCGTACCGCCTCGGTGGGCGGTCATCGTGATGAGCCTGCCCAGCCGCTCGCGATCCATCGGCGTGTGCTTGCGGTTGCCGTAGGTCGACTCGATGACGACGGCGTCGGCCGCCGGGGGAGTGGCCGGCGGCCGGAGCAGCGGGTGCGACTGCCGGCCGAGGTCTCCACTGACCAGCAGGCGATGGCCGTGACGCTCGAGGACGGCGAAGGTCGAACCAAGGATGTGGCCCGCGCGATGCAGTGTGACCGCGGTACCGCCCGGCAGTTCTGTCTTGCTGTCACCGACCGGTTGGAAGAGCGCTATCGCCCGCTCGGCGTCGGCCGTGTCGAACAACGGCAGCGGGGGATCGTGACGCGAGTAGTTTCCAGCTCTGGCCTGCTCGGCGTCCTCCTCCTGCAGGTGGGCGGCATCGCGCAGTACGATCGCGGCGACGTCCGCGGTGGACTCGGAGCAGATCACCGGGCCCCTGAATCCCTGCCGCACAAGGGCAGGCAGGTAGCCGCAGTGGTCGAGGTGGGCATGTGTCAGTACGACGGCCCGCAGGCTCGCCGGGTCGACCGGGAACTCGTCCCAGTTGCGCCGGCGCCAGACGGCCTCGCCCTGGAAGACTCCGCAGTCGGTCAGATAGCGCTGCCCTTCCTCTTCGTAGAGGAACTTGCTGCCGGTGACGGTTCCGGCAGCGCCCAGGAATGTCAGTACGCCGGCGGTCATCGCAGGTCTCTCTCGTAGGCGTGTACAGCGGCCGTGAGCTGGTCGGACTGATCGGGGGTGAGCCGCGCAGTGAGGCTGGGGATCTCGACCTCCTGCCCGAACCGCAGCACGACGGTGCCCAGGGCGCGGACGGCGGCCAGGATCTCGACCGCCTGGAGCTGGAGTTGGGCGGTCTGGCCGAATCTGATCAGCTCGAGCCGCAGTTCCTCCATCCGGTCGACCAGTTGGACGAGTTCGTCGGTGATGATCGCGTTGTAGGCGGCCAGTGCGGCCGGGGCGTCGTCGTCCGGCAGAGCAGGCAACATCAGCGCACCGTCGGCGACGATCCGCGGCAGGACGCGCCGCCGGTAGGTGCCGACCGTCCGCTGCAGGGTGTAGAGCAGCTTCTCCGGCTCGGTCCAGCCCTCGGCCGTGCACTCGTCCTCCAGCGCGGCGAGATCGTCTTCCCAGCGAGCGATCTCGGTCTGCAGCTCCCTGACGTCGTTCATCACGACTCCTCGGCTCCGGTGTGGACGAAGGTGGAAACGGGTCGCCGGGGCGTAGCGCCGTGCACGGTGCTGTGGCCGAGGCGGATGACCATGTGGGCGTAGCCGGGTTTGCCGGTGATGCGCTGGACCGTGCGGCGCAGGTCGTCGAACTCGAGCGGCTGGTTGAGGAAGGCGGCCTTCAGGCCTTCCCGGGTGGCGACCAGCAACGTTCGCTGGAGCGCGAGGCCGGCGGTGAGTTGATCCGTCCTGGAGTCGCCGGCCGTCGACAGGATCGCCAGCGCGGGCTCGGTTTCGAAGGCCGCGGTCGGCCGGAGCCGATCAGCAGGCAAGGTGGCCATGTCGCGGACCGGGGCCGGGTAGGCGGCTGCCCGCGGACCCAGCACCGAACTGGGGACGCCTTCACCGACGCGCTCACCGCCGATCCAGTGGGAGCGCTCGTCGCGGCGGTGCCAGTCGCCGATCTCGCGCAGGTCGGTGTCGATCAGCAGGTCGAGTACCTCGTGGACCTTGTCGGGCGGCAGCCAGGTGAGGTCGGCGCCCTCGTCCATCGCGGCCCAGGTCAGCGCAAGCCGCGTGTCGGTGGACAGCGGCACCGGCCGGACCGGCTCCCTGCTGGTGTGCCGGCGGGGAATCTGGGTGAAGAGGTTCTGCAGGTTGCGGTCGGGGGTGTCCGTCGGCTCGACGACGATGCGGGCGACCAGGTCGGGTTCAGCCGGATCCGGCACCAGGCCGAACCAGCTGTTGTAGCCCATCGACGCGGCAGCGCAGCGCAGGTTGTAGGTCGCGGCGCCGGCGGCGATGCGCATCGCCCGTCCGGTCGGGTCCTCGGCAGGCAGCGCGCGAGAGCCGTCCAGGAAGACGTCGATCACGTTGCCGTCGACCTCGAACCGCCACGGCTGGGTGTTGTGCATGCTCGGTGCCGCGACCGCAGCACTGAGCAGTACGTCGATCTGTTCCATCGACAGCTGGTCTTCGGACATGACGGGCCTCCACAACCTGCTCAGGCGGCAACCGCTGCCGCACCTTCAGCCTCGGCTCGGAACCCGTCCGTGCGCAGCAGGCATGGGTCCCGACCAGTCAGGCCCTTCGGCACGTTCTGCCATGACCACGTGCTCTGCCGCCGCGAGAGCCGCGACCGCCAGGATCGAACTGTCAAACAACCCCGAAAGGAAAGACCATGACCACCACACCGCACCGGCGGCCAGTCCCCGCAGCTGTCACGGAGCCTGTAACGCCCAGCACCACCCGGGTTGCTGCCGGGCGGGCACTCGCAGTCCTCCGGATCGTCTACGGCCTCACGTTCTTGTGGGCCTTCGTGGACAAGGTTTTCGGGTTCGGCTACGCCACCAAGTCCGGCAAGGGCTGGATCGACGGCGGCGACCCGACCGCGGGATTCCTCGGCAAAGGCGCCAAAGGCCCGTTCGAGAGCTTCTACCACTCGCTGGTCGGAGACTTCTGGGTCAGCCCGCTGTTCATGATCGCCCTGGCCGGTATCGGCCTGGCCCTCACTCTTGGCATCGGCATGCGCATCGCCGCCGTGTCCGGAACCATCCTCTACGTGATGATGTGGAGCGCCGTCCTGCCCCCGGAGAACAACCCGGTCCTCGACGACCACATCGTCGGCGCCATCACGCTGATCGCTCTCGCGCTGGTTGCCGCTGGCAACGTGTGGGGCTTCGGCAAGCAGTGGGCGCGGCTCCCGATCGTCGAGCGCTACCCCTGGCTGCGGTGAGTCGGATGTCCACGCAACCTGTGATCCACGTCGGTGTCGACGGCTCTTGGCGAGACACGGGTGCGCTGGAGTGGGCCCTGCAGGAATCTCTGATCCGCAGGGCCCCGCTCCGGGCCGTTCACGTGATCGAGGAGAAGCTGCGGCACGCGCCGTACTGGGAACCCAAGGTCATCGACGAGGCCGCACTCGACCTGATCGACGACGTGTTGCAGAAGATGAAGAGCCAGGACCCGGTCCTCGACCACGAAACCGACCTCGTGGTCGGTCCGCCGGCGACGACACTGGCGAGGCTGGCCGCGGACAGCGAGATGCTCGTGGTCGGCCGCCGGGGGATGAGCACCGTCAAGCGACTGCTCGTCGGCTCGACCTCCGAGGCGGTGGCCAACCTGGCCGACGTACCGGTGGTCGTGGTCCCGGAGGGCTGGAAGCCGAAGAACCACACCGGGCCCGTCGTGGTCGGTGTGGACGACTCCGGTCAGACGGCGGCAGCCATCGAGTTCGCGGCCACGGCCGCCATCGAACGGCACACCTCGCTGCGGATGGTGAACGTCTGGGATCTGCCCTCCATCTACAGCTGGGACGCGATGAACCTCGCCGGTGTGAGCGACGAATGGTCGCGCACCGCCGAGCGTCACTACGAGGAGGTCGCCCAGCAGTGGCGCCACAAGTACCCCGACCTGCCCATCGAGGTCGAGGTCAGGCGCGGACACCCTGTCGACGGTGTCATCGCCGTCGCTGAGGTCGTCGACGCGCAGTTGCTCGTCGTCGGTGGACGGCAGCACCACAGGCTGGCCACCGTTCTGCTCGGATCGGTTGCCCGCGGTGTTCTGCAGCACGCGACCTGTCCGGTCGCCGTCGTTCACGTCGGCGACGAGAACGCCAGATCAGCTGGGGCCGGCGTTGAGGGGCGCGCGTAGTTCCAGCACGGTGCCGTGCGGCTGGTTGGACTCCAGCCGTACGGCACCACCCAATGCGGTGGCCCTGTCCTCGAGGTTGCGCAAGCCGCTGCGCCGGTCGGTCGAAGTGATACCGATCCCGTCGTCGGTGATCCGGGCGGTGACGTCGGCGCCGGTGACGATGATCTCGACCTTGACGCTGCCGGCCCGGGCGTGCCGGACCACGTTGGACAGCGACTCACGAACGGCGGCGACGATCTGCGGCCGCACCGACGCGGGAACGGCGCTGTCGATCGGGCCGGTGACGATCAGGTCGGGGCGGAAGCCCAGCGGGCCGGTGTACTCGTCGACCAGGGTCTGGATGTCGGAGCGTAGCGACGGTCTGCCGGGACCGCTCTGCAGTTCGAAGATCGCGCCGCGCAGGTCGCGGATGGTGGCATCGATGTCCTCGACCGACCGGGTGATGCGTTCCTGGACCTCCGGGCGGACCATCCGGTGCATGCCCTGCAGTTGCAGGCCGGTGGCGAACAGCCGCTGGATGACGAGGTCGTGCAGATCCCTGGCGATCCGGTCGCGGTCCTCGAGCACCGCCAGGACCGAGCGTGTCTGCTGGGCCTCGGCCCGATCGAGGGCCAGTGTCGCCTGGTTGGCGAACATCCGGACCAGGTCCGTTCCCACCGTCACGGCGAGAACGGCCCCGCGCTCGGCGGCGACCAGCAGGATTCCGCCCGTACTGCCTTCGCCGGCCGGCAGCGGGGCCAGGATGGTCCGGCCGAGCTCACCCAGTTCGGGGAAGTCCGCCAGTTCACCGGTCTCCTTGAAGAGCGTGGACAGGTCCTCGACCACGACCTGCTCGTCCCCGCCGAGGACGTCGCTCAGGATCGGCCGGTCGGCCGGCATCGAGCGGCCGAGGTAGTCGTCGAAGGCCGCCGGTCCGTCGATGGCCCGGATCACCAGGTGGCCGCCTTCCTGCAGCAGCACGGCGCCGAGCACCGAGCCCGACACCTCACGGGCCCGGGCGGCGATCAGCTGCAGGATCTGCTGGGCGTCGAAGTCGCCGAGCATCAACTGGGTGATCTCGGCCGTGACCTCGTGCCAGCGGCGGCGGCGCTCGGTATCGGCGTACAGGCGGGCGTTGTCGATCACGACGCCGGCCGCCGCCGCCAGGGCGGTGACCGTCCGCTCGTCCTCCTCGGTGAAGTCGGCGCCCTCGGCCTTCTCGGTCAGATAGAGGTTGCCGAACGCGTGGTCGCGGGTGCGGATCGGTACCCCGAGGAAGCTGCGCATCGGCGGATGGTTGGCCGGGAAACCGAACGAGCGCGGATGCTCGGCCAGGTCGGTCAGCCGCAGCGGGGTCGGGTGGTCGATCAGGAGACCGAGGATGCCGTGGCCTTCGGGGTACGGGCCGATCGCGGCGATCTCCTCGTCGGTCACGCCGTGGGTGATGAACCGGACGAGACGCTTACCGTCGGGGCCGACCACGCCCAGGGCGCCGTACCGGGCACCGACCAGCTCGCAGGCGGCGGTCACGATCCGGTCGAGGGTGCTGTTCAGGTCGAGGTCGGCGCCGATACCGACCACCGCGTCGAGCAGGGCACGGAGCCGTTCCTGGGTGTCCATGATCTCGTCGACGCGACCGAGCAGTTCCTGCAGCAGCGCGTCCAGCCGGACCCTCGACAGACCGGCGAACTCGAGCGCGCCTTCGTCCCAGCCGGTGCGGTGCCCGTTCTCTTTCCCACCCATGGCGCCACCGTACGGAACGGCGGTCGGAAAGGGAACCACCCCACCACTCGCGGTGACCGACGGACCCGGCCCCCGGAACCGGCGCCGCCGCGGGGCCGAAGGTCCCCTCGGGAGCCGTCTTCGGTCCCGTTCATCGGTGCCCGGCGGCACTGCCGGCAGGTGCCTGCGGGCGAGACGCTGGGAACAACCGATGAGGAGGACGAAATGGCTACCTGGGCACGGACCGGACCGGTGGTCGTCGAGGTCGACGGCAGCGCCGAAGGATTCCATGTCGTCGACTACGCCTGCCTGGAGGCAGTACGCTCCGGCGCCGAGTTGGTGCTGGTGGCGCACTACCAGGCGCGCAGCTCGTACAACCCGATGATGCCCGGCTACCAGCCGCAGCCGCCGGGCGAGTTGGCCGACGCCGCGCTCCGCGCGGCGGTCGCGCACATTCGCCACCACTACGGCTACACACTGCAAGTCACCGCGGTCTCCGAAGAAGGTGCCCGGCTGAAGGTGCTGCCCCAGGCGGCCCGGCATGCCCGGCTGCTGATCGTCGGCCGGACCCGGACCCGCGGGCCGCAGCGCCTGGTGGCCGCGCAGGGCAACATCTACCTGACCGCGCGGACCGGCTGCCCGGTCATCGTCGTACCGCTGAACTGGCGCCCGTCGCTGGCCGACCGGAAAGTTGCCGTCGGCATCGACGGTACGCCGCTGTCCCTCGAGGCGGTCGAGTTCGCCTTCCGGACGGCTGCCGATCGTGAGGGCGACCTCACCGTGGTACACGCGCAGCACGCGCCGCGGCACGACGACGCCGACGGCGACGTCGAGAGCTCCTGGGTACGCCGCGGCGACCTGACCGTGTCGGAGACGCTGGCCGGCTGGGCCGACGAGTACCCCGAGGTCAAGGTGACGCGGTTCCTGACGGCCAAGCCGGTGGTCGAAGCACTGGTCCGTGAAGGCGCACAGGCCGGACTGGTCGTCCTGGGAGCTCGCGCCGGGCTGCTTCCGGTCGGAGATCCGGTCGCCCGGCGGGCCGTCGCCGCGATGGCTTGCCCGGTCGCGATCGTGCCGCATCACGTGACCGCGAAGGAGCGCGCGCAACGCTCGCGGATCGTCGAGACGGGTGGCGACGTCGTCGTACCGACATACTGATCCGGTGAAGGTGGCGACCGGGCTCACCGGCCTACGGGGTGGACTGCGCGCAGACCTGGTCGCCGGTGTGACGGTGGCCGCCTACCTGGTCCCGCAAGCGATGGCCTACGCACAGCTGGCGGGACTACCGCCGGTGACGGGTCTGTGGGCGGTGCTCGGTCCGCTGGCCGTCTATTCGGTCCTCGGTACGTCGCGCTTGCTGTCCGTCGGTCCCGAGTCGACCACGGCATTGATGACCGCTGCGACGCTCGGCGTCCTGGCCACCGGCGACCCCGCGCGGTACGTCGCGTTGGCCGCCGCGCTGGCCCTGCTGGTCGGCGTCGTCTGTGTGGTCGGCTGGCTGCTCCGCCTCGGTTTCCTGGCGGATCTGTTGTCGAAGCCCGTGCTGATCGGCTACCTGGCCGGGATCGCGGTGATCATGATCGCCGGCCAGCTCGGCCGGATGACCGGCAGCAGCGTCGAAGGCAAGTCGCCCGTCGAAGAGCTGATCTCGGCCGCTCGGCAGGTCCGGGCCTGGCACCCGGCCACACTCGTTCTGTCGCTTGCTGTTCTCGCACTGCTTCTCGCAGCTACTCATTGGCTGCCTCGGTTGCCCGCACCGCTGCTCGTGATGGCCCTTGCCGCTGCTGTGGCCGCAGTGGCCGGTCTAGGTGATCGCGGCGTCGCTCTGATCGGTGATGTTCCGTCAGGACTGCCGCTTCCGGCGCTGCCTTCGATCAGCCTCCACGACCTGCGCCTGCTGATCCTGCCCGCGGTCGGAGTCGCACTGGTCGGTTATACAGACACAGTCCTGACCGGGCGGGCCTTTGCCGGCGAGCGGCACGAAAGGGTCAACGCCGACCAAGAGCTGCTGGCCCTGGGCGTGGCAAACCTGACCGCCGGAGGCCTGCACGGCTTCCCGGTCAGCAGTAGTGGCAGCCGTACGGCGGTAGCCGCCGCGGCCGGCGCGAAGAGCCAGCTCTACTCACTCGTGGCACTGGCGACAGTCGTTGCCACCCTGCTGTTCGCCGGCCCCCTGTTGTCCACTTTCCCCACGGGTGCGCTGGGCGCACTGGTCGTGTACGCCGCGCTGCGGCTGGTCGATCTCGGCGAGTTCCGGCGGATCGCGGCCTTCCGGCGCAGCGAGTTCGTACTGGCGCTGGCGACTTGCCTCGGCGTCGTCGCGCTGGACGTCCTGAACGGCGTACTGGTGGCGGTCGGGCTGTCCGTCCTGGACCTGTTCCGGCGGGTGGCGCGGCCGCACGACGGGATCCTCGGGATCGCTCCTGGTGTCCCCGGCATGCACGACATCGACGACTACCCGACGGCGCGGCCGGTTCCCGGTCTGGTCGTGTACCGCTACGACTCGCCGCTGTTCTTCGCCAACGCAGAGAACTTCCACCGCCGGGCCCTGGCCGCCGTCGACGCCGCGCCGGGGCCGGTCCGCTGGTTGTTGCTGAACGCCGAGGCGAACATCGAGATCGACATCACCGCCATCGATGCCCTGGACGCTCTGCGCGAAGACCTCGCCCAGCGCGGCATCGTGCTGGCCCTCGCCCGCGTCAAACAAGACCTGCGCAACGACCTCGAGGCCGCCGGCTTCCTGGACCGCCTCGGCCGCGACAACGTCTTCTTCACCCTTCCCACCGCCGTCGAGGCCTTCCACACCCGAACAGCCACCTGAACAAGCGGCTTCGACGGGCTCCGGGCAGCAACCGGCGAGTTGTGCCTATCGGCGCTCGTCCTCCGCCGGGTGCGGGCGCTGGGCCCAGGCGACCAGGCGGCGGCCTTCGAGGACCTCGATGGCCAGCCGGATGAGATGCCGGTCCCGGTTCGGGGCCCAGGCGCGGATCGGCCTGGTGCGCTCGAGCACCGCCACCTCCTCCGGATCGACGACGGACAGGTGGCCGGTCGCTGTCACGGTCCACCCCAGGTGCCGGTCGGGATCCACGGTGTCGACCTCGAACGCGACCACGTCCCCGCGCTGCGCCGCGCGGTACTTGTCACCGTCCGCGGTCGCGAAGATCACCGTCCGTTCGTCGACGTAGAAGTTCACCAGCCGGACGGCGGGCAGGCCGCCCAGGGTGAAGACCAGGCGACCCACCGGGACCGACGAGAGCAGCTTCAGGCACTCGTCGTCGTCGAGGATCTGCAGGCCGGTGTGGTCGAAGCGGCGCGGCGGGGCACTCATCGTGACCCCTTTCGAAGGTTCGGGCGGTCTACTGTTGTGGTCACGAGGACTGACGGCGACAGCGGGAGTGTCACGACATGGCGATCAAAGTGTTCCTGCTCGACGACCACGAGGTGGTCCGGCTCGGCCTGCGGCAGTTGCTGGAGGCCGAGGACGACATCGAGGTGGTCGGCGAGGCCGGCACGGCAGCCCAGGCGATCGCCCGGGTTCCCGCGCTGCGGCCCGACGTCGCGGTGCTGGACGTGCGGCTGCCGGACGGCGACGGCATCACCGTGTGCCGGGAGCTCCGGTCGGCGATGGACGATCCGCCGTCCTGTCTGATGCTGACGTCGTACTCCGACGACGAGGCGCTGTTCACGGCGATCATGGCCGGTGCGGCCGGCTATCTGCTGAAGCAGGTGAGCGGGACCGACCTGATCGGCGCCGTCCGCAGGCTGGCGGCGGGGGAGTCCCTGCTCGACCCGGCAATGACGACAGCGGTGCTGGAGCGGCTGCGGCACCCGGCCGAGGAGGACGAGGACCCGCGGTACAAGTCGCTCACCGAGCAGGAGCGCAAGATCCTCGACCTGATCGCCGAGGGCAAGACCAACCGGCAGATCGCCCAGGAGATGTTCCTGGCCGAGAAGACGGTGAAGAACTACGTGTCGGGTCTGCTCCGCAAGCTCGAGATGGAACGGCGGACCGAGGCGGCCGTCTACGCGGTCGAGCGGACCAAGCGCCAGCCACCGAAGTGAGCGGGCCGCTTCACCAGGCACGGATGCGGCGTCCACTGATCTGCTCCGGTTCGATCACGATGTAGACCTCGCGGTCACCACCTGCCCACGGGTCGACGTCCAGCGCCTTGCGGAGCTGGTCGGTCTCCCGGGGCCCGGCGTGCCGGGCGATACCGGCGATCACGACGCTCCATCCTTCGTGCATGCCTTCGTCGATCCGGTCGATCTCGAAGCTGACGGCCCTGGCCCCGTAGCGGCCCAACGCGGTGGTCGCACTGGTCCGGAAGACCACGGCACCGTCGTGCATGCCGAAGTTCACCGGTACGACGTTCAGCCGGCCGGCCAGCTCGAACGCCACCCGGCCGACGCCACCGGGCTCGATCAGCCGGCGGCACTCGTCCTCGCCCATCGTGTCGATGACCGGATGCAGCGCGGCGCGGCCGTGCCCGGACGGCCGCTGCGGCTGTGCTCCGAGCAACTCCGAGATCGTCGTGTCGAGGGCGCCGGCCAGCCGCATCAGGTCGCCGCCGGTCAGCGCGACCGGCGCGCTCTCGATCCGGTCGACGTAGACCGGATCCATCCGCGCACGCTCGGCGACCTCGTCGCGGCTCAGGCCGAGCGCGATCCGGCGCCGGCGGACCCGCCGGGCCAGATCCCCGCCGGTCCATCCATGGTCGTTCCCGACTCGGTTCGCCGTGTCCATCGCGCATCGCCTCCGGTCTCCATGAGACCGCGGCGCGACCCTGCGAAACATCTGCCATCGGCCCTCTGAGCCCGGGACCTATGTCCCTCCCGACCGGCAGCCGGGGCGGCGAGGATCAGGGTATGTTCCAGATTCGAGTGCACGGTCGCGGTGGTCAGGGCGTGGTGACCACCGCCGAACTGCTGTCCGTCGCGGCTTTTGCCGAAGGACGGCAGGCACAGGCGTTCCCCACCTTCGGGTCGGAACGCACCGGCGCGCCGGTGGTCGGCTTCTGCCGGATCGACGACCAGCCGATCCGCAGCCACGAGCCGGTGGCGCGCCCCGACGCGGTGCTGATCCAGGACGCCACCTTGCTGCACCAGGTGGACGTGTTCGACGGACTCGACGCCGGTGGCTATCTGCTGGTCAACACTTCGCGCACATTGCCCGAGCTCGGCCTGGCGCAGTACGTCGAGCGCTTCGGCCGGAACCAGGTGATGACCGTCCCGGCGACCGAGCTGGCCCTGAAGCATCTGGGCCGGCCGTTGCCGGGCGCAGTACTGCTCGGCGCCTTCGCGGCGCTCACCCGGCAGGTCGAGATCGAGTCGGTGCACCAGGCCATCCGCGAACGCTTCTCGGCAGTTGTTGCCGCCGGCAACATCGCCGCGGCCGACGAGGCCTACGACTACGTCCGCGCACAGATCAAGGAGTCGGCCCGTGCTGAAGCAGATTGAGGGTTCCCGCGGTGTGGCGGAGGCGGTGGCGCTCAGCCGCCCCGAGGTGATCTGCGCCTATCCGATCTCGCCCCAGACGCACATCGTCGAGGCGCTCAGCACGCTGGTGAAGTCGGGTGAGCTGGCGCCGTGCGAGTTCGTCAACGTCGAGTCCGAGTTCGCGGCGATGTCGGTGGCCATCGGTGCCTCCGCCGCCGGCGCCCGGGCCTACACGGCGACCGCCAGCCAGGGGTTGCTCTACATGGCCGAGCCGCTCTTCAACGCTTCCGGTCTCGGGCTGCCGATCGTGATGACGGTGGCGAACCGCGCGATCGGGGCTCCGATCAACATCTGGAACGACCACAGCGACTCGATGTCGCAGCGCGACTCGGGCTGGATCCAGCTGTACGCCGAGACGAACCAGGAGGCGCTGGATCTGCACATCCAGGCGTTCCGGATCGCCGAGGAGCTGTCCTTGCCGGTGATGGTCTGCATGGACGGGTTCGTCCTGACCCACGCGGTGGAGCGGGTCGACGTACCGGCCCAGGAGCAGGTCGACGCGTTCCTGCCGCCGTACGAGCCGCGGCAGGTTCTCGATCCCGAGGACCCGATCTCGATCGGCGCGATGGTCGGCCCCGACGCTTTCACCGAGGTCCGCTACCTGGCGCACGACAAGCAGATGCAGGCGCTCGACCTGATCCCGGCGGTGGCCGCCGATTTCGCGGCGGCCTTCGGGCGCGACTCGGGTGGTCTGGTCCGGCCGTACCGCTGTGACGACGCCGAGACCGTCGTCGTCGCGCTCGGGTCGGTGCTCGGCACGATCAAGGACACCGTCGACGAGTTGCGCGACGAGGGGATGAGCATCGGCGTACTCGGTCTGACCTCGTTCCGTCCGTTCCCGCTGGATGCCGTCCGTACGGCGCTCGCTGGCGCGCAGCGGGTCGTCGTACTGGAGCGTGCCCTCGCGGTCGGAATCGGCGGCATCGTCGCCGCCAATGTCCGGATGGCGCTGTCGGGCATCTCCTTGCACGGCTACACCGTGATCGCCGGTCTCGGCGGTCGCGCGATCACCAAGGCATCGCTGACCCGCCTGTTCCACGAGGCGGTCGCCGACAAGCTCGAGCCGCTGACGTTCCTCGACCTCGATCGCGACCTGGTCGAGCGCGAACTGCGGCGGACCAGGACAACGCGACGGTCCGGGCCGGCGGCGGAGAACCTGCTGCGCGATCTCGGCACCCGAGTCGGTTGAGAGGACAGTCATGGAACGCGTGCGGTTCTACCAGATCGGGAGCTACGCTGCCGGTAACCGGCTGCTGGACGGTGAGCTGCAGACCGTCCAGTCGGACACCCACCGGACGAACTCACTCAACTCCGGGCATCGCGCCTGCCAGGGCTGCGGTGAGGCGCTGGGCGCCCGTTACGCCCTGGACGCGGTGATGCGTGCCACCGGCAACCAGATGGTCGCGGTCAACGCGACCGGCTGCCTGGAGGTGTTCTCCACGCCGTACCCCGAGACCGCCTGGCAGGTTCCCTGGCTGCACTCGCTCTTCGGCAACGCACCCGCGGTGGCCACCGGCGTCGCCGCCGCGCTCAAGGCGAAGGGACGCACCGACGTACGGGTGGTCGGTCAGGGTGGCGACGGGGGGACGGTCGACATCGGCCTGGCCTGTCTGTCGGGCATGTTCGAGCGCAACGACGACGTGCTGTACATCTGCTACGACAACGGGGGCTACATGAACACCGGGGTCCAGCGGTCCGGCGCGACTCCGCACGGCGCCGCGACGACGACCACCCCGGCTGTCGGGCCCCAGCCGGGCAACGACTTCGGGAAGGGCAAGAACCTGCCCGCGATCGCGATGGCGCACCGCATCCCGTACGTCGCGACGGCGACGGTGGCGGACCTTCGGGACCTGGAGTACAAGGCGACCCGGGCGATGGAGTTCCGTGGCGCGCGGTACCTGCACGTCCTGGTGCCCTGCCCGCTCGGCTGGCGGACCGCGTCCAACGAGACCGTCAAGATCGCCCGGCTGGCCACCGAGACCGGGATCTTCCCCGTCTTCGAGGCGGAGGACGGCGAGGTGGTCGCGGTCTCCAAGATCCGCAAGCGCCGCCCGGTCGGGGACTACCTGCAACCGCAGGGCCGCTTCGCGCACCTGTTCGGCGCGACGCCGCGCGAGGACGTCATCGCCAAGATCCAGGCCGAGGCGGACCGCAACGTCCGTGTCTTCGGACTGACCGACCCGGAAGTACCCGTTCACGGAGTGGTGAGTTAGATGTCTGAGGCAAGCAAACACGGCCCGCTGCCGTTCGCGATCACCCTCGATCCCGGCTCCAGCCTGGCGAACAAGACCGGCTCGTGGCGGACCGAGGCGCCGGCGTACGTCGATCGGCTGCCGCCGTGCAACGACGCCTGCCCGGCGGGGGAGAACATCCAGCAGTGGCTGCACCACGCGGAGGAGTCCGGGTACGAGGCGGCCTGGCGCCAGATCATGGCGGACAACCCGTTCCCGGCGGTGATGGGCCGGATCTGCTACCGCCCGTGCGAGACGGCCTGCAACCGGGCCATCCTGGACGAGCCGGTCGGCATCAACTCGGTCGAGCGCTTCCTCGGCGACGAGGCGATCAAGCAGGGCTGGACCGTCTCGGTGGACGCGCCGGCCAGCGGTAAGCACGTCCTCGTCGTGGGGGCCGGGCCTTCCGGGCTTTCTGCGGCGTACCACCTGAGACTGCTCGGCCACGAGGTCACCGTTCGGGACAGTTGCCCCGAAGCCGGTGGGATGATGCGGTACGGCATCCCGGCCTACCGGCTCCCACGCGACGTCGTCGACGCCGAGATCCAGCGGATCGCCGACCTCGGCGTACGGTTCGAGCTGAACACCACAGTGACGGACCTGCAGGCCGAGCTGGACGCCTTCGACGCGGTGTTCCTGGCGGTCGGCGCGCACGTCGGCCGGCGCGCGGACATCCCCGCGGGCGACTCCGCCCGCATCCTCGACGCCGTGTCCGTCCTGGCCGAGGTGGAGCAGGGCGACCAGCCGCTGCTCGGCCGCCGGGTCGCGATCTACGGCGGCGGGAACACCGCGATGGACATGGCCCGGACCGCGCGCCGGCTCGGCGCCACCGATGCCGTCGTCGTCTACCGGCGAACCCGGGACCGGATGCCCGCGCACGAGATCGAGGTCACCGAGGCGCTCGAAGAGGGGGTCCGGATGCGCTGGCTGTCCACGATCACGTACGCCGACGCGGGCCGGATCACGATCGAGAAGATGAAGCTCGACGAGACCGGGTTCCCCGTTCCGACGGGCGAGTTCGAGGAACTGGAAGCCGACTCGGTCGTGCTCGCGCTCGGACAACTGTCCGACCTCGCGCTGGTCGAGGGCATGGACGACGTGACGATCACCGACCACGTCGTACAGGTCGGCGCGCACCTGATGACCGGCCACCCGGGTCTGTTCGCCGGCGGCGACATGGTTCCTTCCGAGCGCACGGCCACGGTCGCCATCGGCCACGGGAAGAAGGCGGCCCGCAACATCGACGCCTGGCTCCGCGGTACGACGGACCAGCGGCCGCCCCGCCACGACCTGGCGACCTACGAGCGGTTGAACACCTGGTACTACTCGGACGCGCCCGCGACAGTGCGGCCGCGGCTGGACGTGGCCCGGCGGATCAGCACCTTCGACGAGGTGGTCGGCGGGCTGGACGCGTCGACCGCGGTTTTCGAGGCCCGGCGCTGCATGTCGTGCGGCAACTGCCTGGAGTGCGACAACTGCTTCAGCGTCTGCCCGGACAACGCGATCATCAAGCTCGGCGGCGGCAAGTACGAGATCGACCTGGACTTCTGCAAGGGCTGCGGCCTGTGTGCCGCCGAATGTCCGAGCGGGGTCATCGAGATGTTCCCCGAACGGCTCTGACCGGCTTTGACTAGGGTTCGGGGTATGGGAAGCAGCGTTTACGTCGCATCGGTGGAGGGCTACACAGGTAAGTCGACAGTGGCACTGGGAGTGCTGCAGCAGATGTCGAAGCGGGTCGAGCGGGTGGCTGTGTTCCGGCCGATCGTGCGCCCGGACACCGCTCTGTACGGCGGGCGCGACTACGTTCTCGACCTGCTCACCTCTCACGACGCCGTCTCGTTGCCGTACGACGAGTGCATCGGCGTCACCTATGACGAGGTGCACCGAGACCCCGACGCCGCGCTGGATCGGATCGTCCAGCGGTACCGCGCTGTGGCCGACCGGGGTGATCCCGTGGTCATCGTCGGCAGCGACTACACCGACGTCGGTACGCCGACCGAGTTCTCCTACAACGCGAGGATCGCCGCCAATCTGGGCGCGCCGGTGCTGCTCGTCCTGAACGGTTCCGGTCGGGGACCCGAGGACCTCCGCACGTTGACCGACATGGCAGCCGCCGAACTGACGGCGAACCACGGGTCGCTGTTCGCGGTGATAGCCAACAGGGTGGACGCGGAGCTGCTCGGGCCGACCGTGGCGGCCTTGGCGGATGCCGACGTCCCGGCGTACGCGATCCCGGAGGAGCCGCTGCTCAGTGCGCCCGCGGTGGCGGATCTGATGAGCGCGGTCGACGGACGGTTGCTCAGTGGTGATCCGCGCTTGCTGTCCCGTGAGGCCAGCGGCCTGGTGGTCGCCGGGATGACGATGCCGAACGTGCTCGACAGGCTCTTCGACGGCGCCGCCGTGATCACCGCCGCGGATCGTCCCGAGGTGGTCGTCGGGGTGCTGATGGCCAACGCCTCGCAGAACTTCCCGCAGATCTCGGCGATCTTCCTCAACGGCGGGTTCGCGTTGCCGCCGCAGATCCTGCGGCTGATCGAGGGCGTCGGCAGCACGATGCCCATCATCGAGACCGAGCTGGGGACGCATGCGACCTCCACGGCACTGACCGCCGTCCGGGGGCGGCTGACCAAGAACTCGCCGCGCAAGGTCGATACGGCCCTCGCGCTGTTCGACCAGTACGTCGACGGCGCGGCGCTGCTGGATCGTCTCGCGGTGGCGCGGAGCAGCGCGGTGACGCCGCTGATGTTCGAGCACCAGTTGATCGACGAGGCCGTTGCCGACCGCAAGCACATCGTGCTGCCGGAGGGCGAGGAGGAGCGAATCCTCCGGGCGGCCGACGTGTTGCTCCGGCGAGGGGTGGCGCAACTGACGCTGCTCGGCGATCCGGTGCTGATCAGCGCGAAGGCGGCCGGTCTCGGGGTGGACATCTCGGCGGCGCGGATCCTCAGTCCTGGCGACGAGGAGCTGGGGGAGCGCTTCGCAGCGGAGTACCACCGGCTGCGCAGACACCGCGGCGTAGAGCTCGACCAAGCGCGCGAACTGGTCAAGGACGTCTCGTACTTCGGCACGATGATGGTGCAACTCGGTCTGGCCGACGGCATGGTCTCGGGCTCGGTGCACACCACCGCGCACACGATCCGGCCGGCGCTCGAGATCGTGAAGACGCTGCCCGAGGTCTCCGTCGTCTCCTCGGTCTTCTTCATGTGCCTGGAGAACCAGGTCCTCGTGTACGGCGACTGCGCGGTCAACCCGGATCCGAGCGCGGAGCAGCTCGCGGACATCGCGATCTCCTCGGCGGCGACCGCGGCGGCCTTCGGTATCGAGCCCCGCGTCGCGATGCTGTCGTACTCCACCGGTACGTCGGGGTCCGGGACCGATGTCGAAAAGGTGTCCAAGGCAACCAGCATCATCAGACAGCGCGCTCCGGAGCTGCTGGTGGAAGGACCCATCCAGTACGACGCCGCGATCGACAGTGCCGTGGCGAAGACGAAGCTGCCGGAGTCGTCGGTGGCCGGGCGTGCCACCGTCTTCGTGTTTCCCGACCTCAATACCGGCAACAACACGTACAAGGCTGTGCAGCGATCCGCGAACGCGGTAGCTGTCGGACCTGTCCTGCAAGGGCTCAAGAAGCCGGTGAACGACCTGTCCCGTGGTGCGACCGTGCGCGACATCGTCAACACCGTCGCGATCACGGCCATCCAGGCACAGCAGACCGCTGGAAGGAACCGATGAGCGCCTACGTCCTGGTGATCAACGCGGGGTCGTCCTCGCTGAAGTACAGCCTGGTCGACGCCGAGTCCGGTGAGGCCGCGGCGAGCGGCCTGGTGGAGCGGATCGGCGAGAGCGAGGGCCGGCACACGCATCGCGGCCCGCAGGGCGAGACGAGTACGGTGCTGACCGCGTCCTCGCACGAGGAGGCGCTGCGGGCGGCGATCGATGCCTTCGGCACCTATGGACCCGCACTGGACCAGGTCGGCATGGTTGCCGTGGGCCACCGTGTCGTGCACGGTGGAACGTACTTCGCCGAGCCGGCCCTGATCGACGACGAGCTGCTCACGAGGGTCTCCGAACTGATCTCGCTGGCTCCGTTGCACAACCCGGCCAACCTCGACGGGATGCGGGTGGCACTGCGGCTGTTCCCTGACCTCCCGCAGGTCGCCGTGTTCGACACGGCCTTCCACCAGACCTTGCCGCCGGCGGCACACACGTACGCGGTACCGCAGGAGTGGGCGACCGAACACGGGGTGCGCCGCTACGGATTCCACGGCACCTCGCATGCCTTCGTCTCCGCGGAGGCCGCGCGGATGCTGGGCCGGCCCGCGAGCGACGTGAACCTCGTCGTACTCCATCTCGGCAACGGCTGCTCGGCGACCGCCGTCCGCGGCGGTGTCTCGGTGGACACCTCGATGGGCATGACTCCGCTCGAGGGCCTCGTGATGGGGACGCGATCCGGCGACCTCGACCCGGCGATCCATGCGCACCTGGCGCGCGAACTCGGCTGGTCACTCGACAAGATCGACCACCTGCTGAACTTCGGCTCCGGCCTGAAGGGGCTGGCCGGCGACAACGACTTCCGCGAGCTGTCCCGCCGCCGCGCGGCCGGCGACGAACGCGCTCAGCTGGCGTTCGACGTCTACTGCTACCGGATCAAGAAGTACATCGGCGCGTACTACGCCGCGCTCGGCACCGTCGACGCGATCGTCTTCACCGCCGGCGTAGGCGAACACGACGCGGCCGTCCGCGCAGCTTCCCTCGCCGATCTCGACCGTCTCGGCATCACGATCGACCCCGACCGCAACACCGCTTCCTCCACCGACGCCCGCCGGATCTCCACCGACGACAGCCCGGTCGCCGTCCTCGTCGTCCCCACCAACGAGGAATGGCAGATCGCCCGCGAGACCGTCCGCGTGGTCGAGGTCAGCTGATCAGGGTCTTGGTGGCTTGGGCGATGTCGTTGAGGGCGGCCTTGGCGTCGTTGAAGAGCATCCGCGTCTTCGTGTCGGTGAACAGCGGGTTGTCGATGTCGGCGTACCCGTGGCCCATCGAGCGTTTGATGACGATGACGGCGCCGGCCTTGTCCGCGTCGAGGATGGGCATGCCGTAGACGGCTGAGCCCGGCGTACGGGCGGCCGGGTTGACGACGTCGTTGGCACCGACGATCAGCGCCACGTCGGTGTGGCCGAAGGCGCGGTTGGCGGTTTCCAGGTCGAGCATCTGGTCGTACGGCACATGGGCCTCGGCGAGCAGGACGTTCATGTGGCCGGGCATCCGGCCGGCGACCGGGTGGATCGCGTAGGAGACGGTGACGCCGCGCGAGCTGAGCGTGTTGGCGAGGTCGACGAGTTCGCTCTGCGCGCGGGCCGCGGCGAGGCCGTAGCCCGGCACGACGATGACGGAGGTGGCGTAGGCGAGTTGCATCGCCACGTCGTCGGCGGAGACGGACTGAACGGCCTTGTCGTCGGCGCCCGCGACGCTGGTGGTGACGGCGTTGTCGCCGGTGCCGAAGCCGCCGGCGACGATGTTGCCGAGCGAGCGGTTCATGGCCTTGGCCATCAGGACGGTCAGGATCGTTCCGGAGGCTCCGACGAGTGCGCCCGCGGTGATCAGGACCGTGTTGCTGAGCAGGAAGCCCGCCATCGCGACGGCCATACCGGTGCAGGCGTTGAGCAGCGACACCACGACAGGCATGTCGGCGCCGCCGATCGGCAGGACGAAGGTGACACCGAGAACGATCGCGGCCAGGCCGGCGCCGGCCAGTGCCCAGCCGGGCCCGGTCCGGGTCACGGCGAGCAGTGCCGTGGCCAGGACGGCGACGGCGAGCAGAAGGTTGACGCTGCGCGCACCCCGGAAGACCACCGGACGGCCCGGCACGATGCCCTGAAGCTTGCCGGCGGCAATCAGCGAGCCCGCGAAGGTGAGGGCGCCGATGGCGATGTCGGCGACCAGCACGAAGCCGGTGCCGGCGCTGATCGAGCCGAGACCGGCCGGCCGCTGCCCGGCGTCGACAACGGCCACCAGTGCTGCCGCGCCACCGCCGACCGCGTTGAACAGACTCACCAGCTGTGGCATGTCGGTCATCTTGAAACGGCGGGCAGCCGTGAACCCGGCAGCTCCGCCCACGACGGCGCCGCCGACCAGGGCGACCAGGCCCCAGGTGCGTGCGGTGCCGTCATGGACCAGGCCGACCAGGCTGGTCGCCAGCGCTAGCAGCATGCCGGCGCCGGAGACGAGATTGCCCCGCCTGGCGGTGCGCGGAGAATTCATCAGGTGCAGGCCGATGATGAACATCGCCGCCGCGGCCAGGTAGATCAGGTGCCGGCCGGTCTCGAAGTCAGTCATGAGGAGCTCCTTCGGTCCGGCCGGTGCCGGTCTCGACGGGTTTGCGGGGCCGGAACATGGCGAGCATCCGATCGGTGACGACGTAACCGCCGGCCACGTTCGCGGCCGCGAAGGCAGCGGCGACGAAGGTCAGCAGGTAGCTGCCGGTGGCCGCGGCCTCGGCGGCGATCGACACGGTGCCGACGATGACGATGCCGTGGATGGCGTTACCGGCCGACATCAACGGCGTGTGCAAGGTGACCGGCACCTTGCTGATCACCTCGATCCCGACCAGGACGGCCAGTACGAACACGGCCAGGTCAGCGAACAGGCTGTAACTCATCGTGGTCCTCCGGGGTGACGGTGCGGTGGTCATAGGTCAGGACGACGGCCGCCTGGATCGGATCGTCGAGATCGATCGCCGGCCGGCCGTCGGCGAGCAGGTGCTCGACGACGCTGACGAGATTGCGCGAGTAGACGAGCGAGGCGGCCGCGGGGATCGTGCCCGCGAGTTCGCCGGCGCCGACGACAGTGACGCCGTACGCCGTGGCGATCGTCTGGCCCGGTACCGAACCGGCGACATTGCCGCCGAAGCCACTGGAAGCGAGGTCGACGACCACCGATCCGGGCCGCAGTTGCGCCAGCGCTTCCTCGGTGACGAGGAGGGGTGGCGTCCGGCCCGGCACCTGGGCGGTGGTGATCACGACGTCGTACTTGCCGATCGCCTGGGCCAGTCCGGTCTGCTGGCGACTTGTCTCGTCCGTAGCGAGTTCCCGGGCATAGCCGCCGCTCCCGCTCGAAGTGATGCCGAGGTCCAGGAACCTCGCTCCCAGCGACTCGATCTCGCCGCGAGCCTCCGGCCGTACGTCGTAGCCGTGCACGACCGCGCCCAGCCGGGCGGCAGTCGCGATCGCCTGCAGACCCGCGACGCCGGCACCAAGCACCAGCACCATTGCCGGACGCAACGTTCCGGCGGCCGTCATCAGGAGCGGGAATGCCGACGGGTAGGCCGTGGCGGCAACCAGCACGGCCTTGTAGCCGGCCAGGTTGGCCTGCGAGGTGAGCGCGTCCATGGCCTGAGCCCTGCTGAGCTTGCGAGGCAGTTCGTCCAGGCTCACGACGGTGACGCCACGTTCGGCGTACGAACTCATCGCTTCGGTGTCCGAGCGCCTCCCGAGCAGACCGACGAGGATCTGGCCGTCGTGGAGCTCAGCTGCCTGGAGTGGGTGAACACAGGTGACGAGGATGCTGTCGGCCAGCACCTCCCGCCTGCTGACGACCCGGGCGCCGGCGGCGGTGTACTCGGCGTCGGTCGCGTACGCGAGTGCGCCCGCGCCGCTCTCGACCAGTACTTCGGCTCCCGCGGTCACCAGCTTCCGGACCGATTCCGGCATCAACGACACCCGGTGCTCGCCGGGTTGCTCGGCAGGAACCCCCACCACCACGGACCATGCCGTGGCGGTGGGGGAGGAGCCAGTGCTGTTCACGATGTCTGCCCTTCTTGGTCTGTACTGCCCGGTGCCGTGTACCGGGTGACGAAGTGGAGGCCGGGACCTGCCGCCAGCGACAGGCCGTCGGCGTAGCCGGGTTCGACGTCGAGGACGAGATCGGTGTGCGGCCAGGCGTCGAGCTGGCGCTGATCGACGTAGACCGGGCAACCGCCGACCTCGCCGACCAGGTTGTCCTGGTCGCCGGTCAGGAACTCGCCGAGTTCGAAGCACATCGGTGCGCTGCCGTCACAGCAGCCGCCGGACTGGACGAACATCAGCGGTCCTCGTCGGGCGACGAGGTCGGCTACTGCTCGTTCAGCGGCGGCGGTCGCGGTGACCCGGGGCAGCTGGGAGCTGTCCATGGCTGGGCCGGTTCCGGCGCTCAGAACAGCCCGACGGGATTCTCGTCGGTACTGATCAGGACGCTCTTGGTCTGGCTGTAGAGATCGAGCATCATCTGGTGGTTCTCGCGGCCGATGCCGGAGATCTTGTAGCCGCCGAAGGACGCGCCGGCCGGGTACTGGTGGTAGCAGTTCACCCAGATGCGTCCGGCCTTGATGCCCCGGCTCATCCGGCTCGCCCGGTTCGCGTCCCGGGTCCAGACGCCGGCTCCGAGCCCGTACAGCGTGTCGTTGGCGATCGCGAGCGCGTCGGCCTCGTCGGTGAAGGTGGTGACGGCCAGGACGGGACCGAAGATCTCCTCCTGGAAGACGCGCATCTTGTTGTGACCCTTCAGCACGGTCGGGGTGTAGAAGTAGCCACCGGCGAGGTCACCGGTCAGCCCGGTCGGGCTGCCGCCGATCAGGACCTCGGCGCCTTCGGCCCGGCCGATCTCGACGTACGACGCGATCTTGTCGAGCTGCTGCCGGGAGACCTGCGGGCCGATCATGGTCGACTCGTCCAGTGGGTTGCCCTGCTTGATCGCCGCGATGCGGGCCAGGCAGCGCTCCATGAACCGGTCGTAGATCGACTCCTGGACCAGTGCGCGGGACGGACAGGTGCAGACCTCACCCTTGTTGAAGGCGTAGAGCACCAGTCCCTCGATCGCGCGATCGAGGTAGGAGTCGTCCTCGGCCATCACGTCGTCGAAGAAGACGTTCGGGGACTTGCCACCGAGTTCGAGGGTGACCGGGATCAGGTTCTGCGAGGCGTACTGCATGATCAGGCGGCCGGTGGTCGTCTCGCCGGTGAAGCCGATCTTGGCGACCTTCGGGCTGGTCGCGAGTGCTTTGCCGACCTCGCCACCCGGTCCGGTGACGACGTTGACGACACCTGGCGGCACGACGTCCTGGATGATCTCGGCCAGCTTCAGGATCGACCACGGTGTCGGCGAGGCGGGCTTGATGACCGAACAGTTGCCGGCGGCAAGGGCCGGCGCGAGCTTCCAGGCCGCCATCAGCAGCGGGAAGTTGAACGGGATGATCTGGCCGACCACACCCAACGGCTCGCGGAAGTGGTACGCCGTGGTGAGCTCGTCGATCACCGTCAGCCGGCCCTCCTGGCTGCGCGCGGCGGCGGCGAAGTACCGGAAGTGGTCGACGGCCAGCGGGATGTCGGCGTTCAGGGTCTCCCGGACCGGCTTGCCGTTCTCCCAGCTCTCGGCGACCGCGAGCATCTCGCGGTTGGCCTCGATCGCGTCGGCGATCCGGTTCAGGACCGCGGCCCGCTCGGTCTGGCTGGACCGGTTCCATTCCAGCGCCGCGCGGTGCGCCGCGTCGAGCGCTTCGTCGACGTCCTCGGCCGACGAACGCGCCACTTCACAGATCGGCCGGCCGGTCACCGGACTCAGGTCGGTCATGTACTCACCGTTGTGCGGAGCAACCCACTTGCCGCCGATGAAGTTGTCGTAGCGTTCGGCAACGTCGACGAGACTTCCTGGTGTGCCCGGTGCTGCGTAGATCATGGATCCTCCTGGTGCGTTCGAGCTGGACAGATCCAGACTTGGCGTCCTCGGCCGCGGCCCGCAGGGCCTGAGGTCACCAGTTGACCGGGACCTTCAGCCCGGGCGGCACAGTCCGTGGCCTCCGGACAGCGCACAGGTGCGGGCGCATCGTCGGGGTATGAGGATGAGCTTGCGATCGGGCCGCATCGCGGGGATTCCGGTCGGGCCTCGGCGTACTGTTCGGGCTGCTGTTCGTGGGAGCGATGACGCCGTTGGCCGGCCCTAACCTCCTGCCCGCCGGCGCACCGGCCGACACCATCCTCGCGATCCGCCCCGTAGGACTACTGGTTGCCGTCGTCATCGATGAGGTAACCCAGGTCGTCGGCCTGATCACCGTGGCCGACAGAGCCCGAATCATCCAACTGGGCCTGCTGAAACCGGGCGCGAGTCCGCACAGCACCGCGCTCTGAGCGGTGGCCTTGCGGCAGGCGCTCAACTCAGCCGGTGCGGTCCCAGCCGCGGCGGGGGCGGTGGCTGCCGAGGCGGGTGTCGTCGCGGCTGCGGTAGACGATGTAGGGGCGGGTCAGGTAGCCCAGCGGGGCGCTGAAGACGTGGACCAGGCGGGTGAAAGGCCACAGGGCGAACAGGCCGAAGGCTACGAGGGCGTGGAGCTGGAATCCCAGTGGGGCGTCGGCCATCAAGGCGGCGTCGGGGTTGAAGGCGAGGAACGAGCGGTACCAGACCGAGACGCCTTCGCGGTAGTCGTACTCGCCGCCGATGGTCAGGATCGACCCGGCGATGGTGTTCCACATGCCGAGCACGATCACGACGGCCAGGAAGGCGTACATCACCTTGTCCATAACGGTTGTGGCCGAGAAAACAGGGCCGACCGTGCGGCGGCGGTAGATCAGGATCGCCATGCCGGCCACCGTCATCAGGCCCGCGAGCAGGCCACCGATCACGGCGACCACGTGGTACGTGCGCTCGCTGATGCCGACCGCGTCCGTCCACGACTCCGGTACCAGCAGGCCGATGATGTGGCCGCCGACGACGCCGAGCAGGCCGAAGTGGAACAGCGGGCTGCCGATCCGCAGCAGCCGGTTCTCGTAGAGCTGGGACGAGCGGGTGGTCCAGCCGAACTTGTCGTAGCGGTAGCGCCACAGGTGTCCGACCACGAAGGTCGCAAGGCAGAGGTACGGGACGACGACGAAGAGGAACTCGCTCATGTGCGGGCTCCCGGGAACGTCGGCATCGGCAGCAGAGTGGAAGCGCCGGGGCTGAACGTCGGGCTCGCGAAGGGCGCGAGTCCGACCTCCTCCTCGGGAGGTCCTTCGGCAGCAAGCCGGCGTACGGCGTCTCGCTCGTCTCCGCGTAGTGCGGGCAGGGTGGCAGTGACCGCGTCGACGAGATGCGCCCACGGCGAGCGCTTGTCGCGCAGGGACAGCCTCAGCAACTCGAGTCCGGCGCGATGGTCGAGCATCAGGTCGCGGCCGAGTTTCTGGTCGATGGTGGCGGCGAACTCCAGTACTACGCAGAGGTGGTCGGGCAGTTCGGCTTCGCCGGGCTCGAAACCCGCGCGCAGATAGGTCTGCTTGAAGCGCAGCAGCGCCATTCCGCGCTTGCGGGTGTCGCCGTGGGCGAAGTAGGTCAGGAACAGGTTGCAACGACGCCTGCTGTCGAAGGTCTCGACGTAGTCGGCCTGAAGCTCTGGCAACGGCGTTGCTTCGAGGTGGTCGAGGAAGGACCGAACAGAATCCCCGACGGTGGTCGGCAGTTCGCGCGAGGCCGAGCGGAGCAGGTCCGTGCGGGCGAGCAGATCCTCGTCGGGGTAGTCGAGGAGCAGTGAGACCGACTGCCACGCGATGGTGAGTTGGCCGGGCGGCAGCACCGGCTTGGGGCGTCGGCCGGTCACGAGTCGGCGTCCTTCGGCGGGAACATCCCGGGTGGCGATCCTTTGCCGTCCCAGTTCAGCAGGTTGACGCGACCCGCCTTGTTCTCGGGGCCGCTCAGTGAGTCCGAGGTCTGCCGGTCCTGCAGCATCTGGAAGTTCTCGACCGCGATCGGCGTCGGCACTCCGGAGCCTTCACCGAACAGGTCGTGCTGACCACCGCCGTACTCCGAGACCGAGCACTCCGTGGACAGCTCCTCCAGCGAGTGGGCCTGCTCGGCGTGAGCGGGCGGGATCACGTAGCGCTCGTCGTACTTCGCGATCGCGAGCAGGCGGTACATGTCGTACATGTCCTCCTCGCTCATCCCGACGGCGGCCGGGATCGAGGCGTCCGGGTCGCGACCGAGGTTGATGTCGCGCATGTAGCAGCGCATCGCCGCGAGCTTCCGCAGTACGGCGTCGACCGGTCCGACGTCGCCGGCGGTGAACAACTCGGCGAGGTACTCGACGGGGATCCGCAGCGCGTCGATCGCGGCGAAGAGGTTGCCTTTGTTCTCGGCGTCCTCACCGGTCTCCGCGACGACCTCGACGACGGGGGACAGCGGTGGGATGTACCAGACCATGGGCATCGTCCGGTACTCCGGATGCAGCGGCAGCGCGACCTTGTAGGTGTTGATCAGCGCGTAGACGGGGGAGCGTTGAGCGGCATCGATCCAGTCGCGGGCGATCCCGGCCTTCTCCGCCTCGCGGATCACCTCGGGGTCGGACGGGTCGAGGAAGACGTCGCGCTGGGCTTCGTAGAGACCCTGGTCATCAGTGGTGGAGGCCGCCTCGAGCACCTTGTCGGCGTCGTACAGCATCAGGCCGATGTAGCGCAGCCGGCCCACGCAGGTCTCCGCGCAGACGGTCGGCAGCCCGACCTCGATGCGCGGGAAGCAGAACGTGCACTTCTCGGCCTTCCCGGTGCGGTGGTTGAAGTACACCTTCTTGTACGGGCAGCCCGAGACGCACTTGCGCCAGCCGCGGCACCTGTCCTGATCGACCAGGACGATTCCGTCCTCCGCGCGCTTGTAGATCGCGCCGCTGGGACACGACGCCGCGCACGACGGGTTGAGACAGTGCTCGCAGATCCGCGGCAGGTAGAACATGAAGGTCTGCTCGAACTCGAACTTCACCTTGTCGGCGATCTTCGCGAGCATCGGGTCGCGGTGCGCGGTGGCGGTCGAGCCACCCAGGTCGTCGTCCCAGTTGGCCGACCACTCGATCTTCATGTCCTGGCCACTGATCAGCGACTTGGGCCGGGCCACCGGAGTGTGTTCCTGCGCGGGCGCGTCGGTGAGGGTGGAGTAGTCGTAGGTCCACGGCTCGTAGTACTCGTTGATCGACGGCAGCTTGGGGTTGGAGAAGATCGTCATCAGGTTCTTCAGGCGGCCACCGCCCTTGAGTTTCATCCGGCCGCGCTTGGTGAGCTCCCAGCCGCCCTGCCACTTCTCCTGGTCCTCGTACGTTCGCGGGTAGCCGAGCCCGGGCCTGGTCTCGACGTTGTTGAACCAGACGTACTCCGTGCCCGATCGGTTGGTCCACGCCTGCTTGCAGGTGACCGAGCAGGTGTGGCAGCCGATGCACTTGTCGAGGTTCATCACCATCGCCATCTGTGCCATGACCTTCATCAGTAGGTCACCTCCTGGCTGCGCTTGCGGATGATGGTGACCTCGTCGCGCTGGTTGCCGGTGGGGCCGAGGTAGTTGAAGGCAAAGGTCAGCTGGGCGTAGGCGCCGATCAGGTGGGACGGCTTCACCAGCAGGCGGGTCAGCGAGTTGTGGATGCCGCCGCGTTTGCCGGACGTCTCCGCCAGCGGTACGTCGATCAGCCGGTCCTGCGCGTGGTACATGTACACCGTTCCTTCCGGCATCCGGTGCGAGACGATCGCCCGGGCGACCACGACGCCGTTGCGGTTGACCGCCTCGATCCAGTCGTTGTCCTCGATCCCGACCTTGGCCGCGTCCCGGTCGCTCATCCAGATGTTCTGCCCGCCGCGCGACAGCGAGAGCATGAAGAGGTTGTCCTGGTACTCGGAGTGGATCGACCATTTGTTGTGCGGGGTCAGGTACCGCACGGTCAGCCCCTCGACCTGACCCGCCGACCCGTCGGACACGCTGCCGAGAGCGGGCTCCGCGAAGAGGGCCGCGAGGTTGAGCGGTGGCCGGTAGACGGGCAGTCCTTCGCCGAGTTCGGTCATCCAGTCGTGGTCGAGGTAGAAGTGCATCCGCCCGGTCAGCGTGTGCCAGGGCTTCTTCCGCTCCACGTTGACGGTGAAGGGCGAGTAGCGCCGGCCGCCGGTCTCGGAGCCCGACCACTCCGGCGAGGTGATCACCGGAACGGGCGGACCCTGGGTGTCGGCGAAGGTGATCTGCTTGCCCTGGTGTTCCTCGGCGAGGTCGGCGAGCCGTACGCCGGTGCGCTTCTCCAGGGTCTTGAATCCCTGCGTCGCCAGGTGTCCGTTCGTGGTCCCGGACAGCGCCAGGATCGCTTCGCAGACGTGGACATCCTTCTGCAGGGACGGTCGGCCGTCGGCGACGCCGCCCCGGACGGCGCCGTTCTTGGCCCTGAGGTAGTCGACCGGCTTGGTCAGGTCGAAGGTGACGCCCTTGGTGGTCGCGCCGAGGGTGTCGACCAGTGGACCGAGCGCGTTCAGCTTGTCGGCGATCGCGCCGTAGTCACGCTCGACCTCGACGAGCTTGGGCATGGTGACGCCGGGGATCGGCTCGCACTCGCCCTTCTTCCAGTCGCGGACGACGCCGTGCGGGTTGGCCATCGCGTCCGGGGTGTCGTGCGTGAGCGGCACCGCGACGACGTCCTTGCGTACGCCGAGGTGGGTCACCGCGAGCTTGCTGAACTTCTCCGCGATGGTCTGCCACGCGTCCCAGTCGGTCCGGGTCTGCCAGGGAGGCGCGATGGCGGGATTGAAGGAGTGCACGAACGGGTGCATGTCGGTGGTGCTGAGGTCATGCTTCTCGTACCAGGTGGCGGCCGGCAGGACGACGTCGGAGAAGATCGTCGTACTGGTCTGCCGGAAGTCGATCGTCATCAGCAGGTCGAGCTTGCCCTCCGGCGCATGGTCGCGCCAGGTGACGTCGACGGGCCGCAGTTCCTCCGGTGTCTCGGCGGCGCGGAGCGAGGAGTCGGTGCCGAGCAGGTGCTTGAGGAAGTACTCGTTGCCCTTGCCCGACGAGCCGAGCAGGTTGGCCCGCCAGATCGACAGGATCCGCGGATAGTTGCCGGGGGCATCGGGATCCTCGCCGGCGAAGCCGAGCTCGCCGGCCTTGAGCTGCTGGACGACGTACTCGCCCACCGGCTGTCCCGCGGCCGCCGCGTCGTCGCTGAGGTCGAGCGGATTGCGGTCGAAGGTCGGGTACGACGGCATCCAGCCCATCCGGGCGCTCTGCGCGATCACGTCGGCCGTCGACCGGCCCGCGAGCCGGCCCTTGCCGGTGGTGGCCGAGAGCGTGTCGGCACCGAACTGGTCGTAGCGGAACTGGTTGGTGTGCAGGTACCAGTACGCGGTCTGGATCATGTTGCGTGGTGGGCGGTTCCAGTCGAGCGCGTTGGCGATCTGCGTGTAGCCGGTGATCGGGCGGACCTTCTCCTGGCCGACGTAGTGCGCCCAGCCGCCCCCGTTGACCCCTTGGCAGCCGGTGAGATTGGTGAGCGTGAGGAAGGCGCGGTAGATCGTGTCGGAGTGGAACCAGTGGTTGGTGCCGGCGCCCATGACGATCATCGACCGGCCCTTGGACTCCTCGGCGTTCCGGGCGAACTCGCGCCCGATCCGGGCGGCCGTGGCGGCCGGCACGCCCGTGATGGCTTCCTGCCAAGCGGGTGTGTACGGCGACGACGCGTCGTCGTACCCCTTGTTCTTCCCGGTCGGCCAGGTGCCGGGGAGTGCGCTGCCGTGCTGCGATCGGCCGACGCCGTACTGGGCGAGAAGGAGGTCGAAGACGGTGGTGACCAGGTGGCCCTCCACGCGCTGCACGGGCACACCTCGGGGTAGGTCGGCGGCAGCACCGTCGGGAGTGTCGAAACGTGGCATCCGGACGACGACCGACTCGGTCGCGGTGGCGAGGAGGGACAGCGCCGGGTCGACGTCACCGAGCTCGAGGTTCCACTTGCCGACGCCGGCCTCGCCGTACCGGTGTCCCAGAGAGCCGTTCGGGACGACGGGCGCGCCGCTGCGCGAGTCGAGGAGCACCGTTTTGAAGGCCGCGTTCTCGTCGCCGGAGTGGTCCGCCAGGTCGGCGGCGGTGAGGAACTTGCCCGCGGTGTACTCGCCGTCGGCGCTCTCCTCCAACCGGACCAGATAGGGCAGATCGGTGTAGGTCTTCACGTACCCGGTGAAGTAGGGCGTCTCCCGGTCGACGAAGAACTCCCGCAGTACGACGTGACCCATCGCCATCGCGAGAGCCGCATCGGTACCGGGCTTCGCGGGCAACCACTCGTCGGCGAACTTGACGTTGTCGGCGTAGTCGGGAGCGACGGCGACGACCTTCTGGCCGCGGTACCGCGCCTCGGTCATCCAGTGCGCGTCCGGAGTCCGGGTGACCGGGAGGTTGGAGCCCCACATGATCAGGTAGCCGGCGTTCCACCAGTCGCCGGACTCGGGAACGTCGGTCTGGTCACCGAAGACCTGTGGCGAGGCCACCGGCAGATCGGCGTACCAATCGTAGAAGCTCAGCATCGAGCCGCCGATGAGATTGACGAAGCGGGCACCGGACGCGTGCGAAACCATCGACATCGCGGGGATGGGCGAGAAGCCGGCCACCCGGTCGGGGCCGTACTTCTTGATCGTGTGAACGTGCGCGGCGGCCACGATCTCGCTCGCCTCGTCCCAGCTCGCCCGGACCAGACCGCCCTTGCCGCGAGCGGACTTGTAGGCCTTGGCCCGCAAGGGATTCTCGACGATGTGCTCCCACGCCCGGACCGGATCGCCGCCGTACTGCGCCTTGGCCTCGCGGAACATCTGGAGCAGGACACCGCGCACGTAGGGGTAGCGCACCCGGGTGGGCGAGTAGGTGTACCAGGAGAAGGCCGCGCCGCGTGGACAGCCGCGTGGCTCGTACTCCGGCGAGTCCGGGCCGACAGAGGGGTAGTCGGTCTGCTGGGTCTCCCAGGTGATGATCCCGTCCTTGACGTAGACCTTCCACGAGCACGAGCCGGTGCAGTTCACCCCGTGGGTGGACCGGACGACCTTGTCGTGGCTCCAGCGGTCGCGGTAGAAGTCGTCCGCCTCGCGTCCGCCGGCCTTGGTGATGGTTCGCAGGTCGTCCGAGACGGTGCCCCGGGTGAAGAACCTCCCGGTGCGGACGAGGGCTTCGGTGAACGAACCGTCCATCCCTGGGTCGGACGTGGGCTTGGGCTGCGAGTCGGTCAACGAGGTTCCTGTCCCTTGGTGGCGGTTCGGCGGACGATCGTGAGGGTGAGCAGGAGCGCGAGGGCCGCCGTACCGGAGAGCAGCCACAAGCCGATGGCGTAGGAGTCCGTGCGACCGTAGACGTAGCCCATGATCAACGGCGGGACGAAGCCACCCAGTCCGCCGGCGGCACCGACCAGGCCGGTGACCCCGCCCACCCGGGACGGCTCGGTGACCTTGGCGATGAGGGCGAACGTCGCACCGCTGCCGGAGCCGAGTGCGGCCGCCATGGCGAGGAAGGCGAGCGTTCCGATGCCGTGCAGTGGCGGCGTACCGGCCGAGATGCCCGCGCAGACCACGACGACACCGAAGCCGGTCGCCAGTACCGGGATCGCGCCGACCTTGTCGGCGAGCCAGCCCCCGACCGGTCGCATGATGACGGCGACGAGGACGAAGCCGGCCATCCGGTTGGCCGCGTCGGCCGCGGTGAGGTGGTGCGCGGTCTTGAGGTACGCCGGGAGGTACACCGAGAAGGCGACGTACCCGCCGAAGGCCACCGCGTAGAGGACGCACGCCTGCCAGGTGATCGCGAGCCGCGCGTTGACCGAGATCCGCGACGCCAGTGAGGTGGTGGGGACGACCCTGCCGGGAGCGTCCCGCAGGACCAGCCAAGCCGCAACGGCGTAGCAGGCCAGTACGGCGGCGGTGATGAGGAAGGGTGACTTGGCACCCAGGTGGTCGGTGAGCTTGACGGTGGTCAGCGCGCTGATCGCGGTACCGCCCATGCCGGCTCCGAAGACGCCGATGGCCAGACCACGCTTGTCGGGTGGGAACCACGCGTTGACGAACGGGACACCGACGGCGAACGCGGTACCGGCGATGCCGAGGAAGAAGCCACCGACCAGGAGCAGCGCGTAGGAGTCGAGGGCGACGAACGCGATGAACAGGATCGGCAGGATGGTGACACCCGAGATGATCGGGAACATGACGCGGCCGCCGTACCGGTCGGTCAGCCCGCCGACGACGATGCGGCCGAGCGAGCCCACGACCACCGGTACCGCGACCATCAGGGCCACGTCGGACTCCGTCAGAGCGCCGAGGGAGCCGGTGGTCCGGAAGAGTGGGCCGAGCGGGCTGATCAGCGCCCAGGCCCAGAAGTTGACCGCGAAGCCGATCGTCGCCATCGCGAGCATCAGCCAGGGCGAGCGGGTGACCGCGCGAGCCCGCGGCTCCGACGCGGACGGAGCCGTCATCGCCTTGCCCTCGTCGCCGGGGTCACCTTCCCCACCATGGCCCCTCGCCGGGTCGTTGGCAATGGAGGTACTCATGTCGTCGCACCTTTCGGAGCTGGCTCAGGCACCGGTCGGCGCACGTGCCTCCGAGTACAGCCGATCCGCCAGCCCGACCGAGAGGGCCAAAGGTCCCGTCCGGGTGGCCCACTCGCCCCTTCACCGGGGTCCGGTCGGCCGGAGAAAGTTGCCAGTAGCAAGCGTCGTTCGATGATGCCGGGCCGCTGTCGATGCGGTTCCGGTCCTCGCCGGCACGTCCTGGCCGAAAGTCCCACCGATCGGAGTACGACGTCCCTGTCGCCGTACGCCGACGGTCCGGATCGTGGAATTCGACCGGACTCCGATGGCCGGTCCGTCGAGACGGAGGACGCGATGATCGAGCCGGAGACGGCTGGGGACGTGATGCACACAGACCTGATCGCAGTACGGCGGGAGACCCCGCTGGACGAGGTGGCCCGCCGGATGGCCGCGCTGGACCTGGAGGTCGTGCCGGTCGTGGACGGGAACGGCCGACTGGTCGGGTTCCTGACGATGGCTGATCTGGCGGTCCTGACACTCGAACGCGCGCGATCGCCGCAGCTGCCCGGCGGCCACTACCTCGGCTGACGGGCGCCCAAAGTGCCCTGCGAAGCGGGACCTAGGACTCTGCTCAGGGTGCCGCCCGCCGGGGCAATCTGGCAGTGCTGAGAAGTCGAGACCAGGAGAGGGCCGGACCGATGACGACGATGCGCCGCTGGAGCGTCGAGATCTACATCGACGAGCACGAGGAGAGCGGGCTGACCCACGCGGAGGCCCGACTGCACACCAACGACCGGACCCACCTGCTCGGACAGGGCGATGCACACCGCAACCCCACCGACGACCAGGTGGCCGAGATCGGCGACGAGCTGGCCGTGGCCCGCGCGCTGTCCGACCTGTCCCACCAGCTCGTCCACGCGGTCGCCGGCGATCTCGAGGACGTCGCCAAACGCTTCGGCTCGGCAGCGCACTGAGGCGCCGGCCGGTCGAGTCACGACCAGGAAATCACCTGAGTTTCCCGACTGACTGAAGGACTGATCATGAAGAGTGCACCCGAGTTCATCCTCGTCGGGGTCGACGGGACGCCGGAGAGCCAGCTCGCGCTGCGCTGGGCGATCCAGGCGGCCGCCGCGCGCGGCACCGCCGTACGGATCGTCCGGGCCTACCTGGACCAGGTGGCCCAGTGGCCGGCGATCGGGGCCGAGGGCTTCATCCCCCAGTCGCAGGCGGACCGCTACCAGGCCGAGCTCGACGCCGACGTCGACATCGTCCGGGACCGGCTCGGCTACCAGAACGGCTCCGGCTGGCTGGCCAACTATCCGGCGGCGGACGCGATCCTGACCGAGGCACCGGAAGCGGAGCTGGTCGTGCTCGGGTCGAGGGTCAGCACCAAGCTCGGTGCGGCCGTGCTGGGTTCGGTCGCGACCGCGGTGACGGCGAAGGCGCCGTGCCCGGTCGTCGTGGTCCGCGGTACGCCGGCGGACGGTCCGATCCTGGTCGGCACGGACGGTTCCGAAGACTCCGACGCTGCCGTCCAGTTCGGTTTCGAGGAGGCGCAGCGGACCCGCAGCGACCTGCAGGTCGTCTACTGCTGGCAGCCCTTGGGCCGCAACGAGGTGTCGATCGACGACGCCGAGGAGTTGCTGAAGGACTGGCTCGCCGAGAGCCTGGCGCCGTACCGCGACAAGTTCCCCGGCGTGCGGGTGCGGGCCGAGGTCGTCGCCGGCCGGGCGGCCGCCGTACTGGCCGAACGGAGCAGCGGCTGCTCGATGGTCGTCGTCGGCTCGCGAGGCCGTGGTGGAGTCAGGGGTCTGCTGCTCGGCTCTGTCAGCCAGAACCTGCTGCACCACGCGAACTGCCCCATCGCCGTCGTCCGTCCCCCGAGGGAGCAGCGATGAGACACCGGCTGACCGTCGCGGACGTCATGACGACCGATGTCGTCACGGTGCCCGAGCACGCGGGATTCAAGGTGGTGGCCGAAACACTGGCCGAGCACCACATCAGCGCCGTACCGGTGATCGGCAGCGCCGGCACCGTGGTGGGCGTGGTGTCGGAGACGGACCTGCTGCGCAAAGAGGAGTTCCAGCGGGCAGCGGAGGCGCCCTGGGTGTCGCGCTGGTGGCAGCGCCGGCGCCGGGCGAAGGCGGCCGCGGTGACGGCGGGGGAGTTGATGACCCGTCCGGCGGTCACCGTGGTGCGGGATTCGACCATCGACGAGGCAGCCCGGCTGATGGCTGCCCGGGACATCACCCGGCTGGTCGTGACCGATGCCGACGGCTACTTCCTGGACGGCATCGTGACGCGGTCGGACCTGCTGAGCGCCTATGTCGCCACCGACCGCGAGATCCTCCGGCGGGTCCGGCTGGACGTGCTCCAGCACGCGCTGTGGGACGACCCGTTCGGTGTGGAGGTGTCGGTGAGCGACGGTGTCGTGACGCTGGCCGGTGAGCTCGACAACCGGAGCCTGGTGCCGATCGCCGAGAAGCTGACCCGCGAGGTGGACGGCGTGGTCGATGTCCGCAACAACCTGACCTGGGCGTTCGACGACACCGTCACGACCCGGAATTGAAGGCATCATGTACAGCGTCGAGACCGTTCCTGCCCACCTCGAGCAGACCGCTGCCCAGGTGCTGGTCGCATCGCACCTGGGGAAGAGGTTCGGCGAACGAGTAGCGGTCGACGACGTCAGCTTCGCCGTGGCGGCGGGGGAGACCTACGGACTGCTCGGGCCGAACGGCGCAGGCAAGACGACCACCATCCGGCTGATCTGCGGACTGCTCCGCCCGGACGCAGGCCAGACCCTGATCGCGGGACAACCGGTCAGTACGACGGCGACCGCGGCGAAGAGCTGCATCGGCTATGTCCCGCAGGAGATCGCGCTGTACCCCGATCTGACCGCGCGGGAGAACCTGCGGTTCTTCGGCCGGCTCTACGGGCTGCACGGCAAGGCGCTGAACCACCGGGTCGGCAAGGTCCTCGAACTGATCGGGCTGTCGGAACGCGGCCGTGACCGGGTCGAGTCGTTCTCGGGCGGGATGAAGCGCCGGCTGAACATCGGCGCCGGGCTGCTGCACGAGCCCACCCTGCTGGTCCTCGACGAGCCGACCGTGGGTGTCGACCCGCAGAGCCGGCATGCCGTGATGGAGAGCGTGCGATCCTTCGGCGCGGCGGGGATGGCGGTGCTCTACACGACGCACTACATGGAGGAGGCCGAGCGCCTGTGCGACCGGGTCGGCATCATCGACCACGGCCGATTGGTTGCCGAGGGCACCCGTCGCGAGCTGGTCGCGCAGCTCGGCGAGCACGACCACATCCAGCTGACCGCGACCGGTGATCTCGCCGCCCTGGCCGATCGTTGCCGTGCCATCGAAGGAATCGACCGGGCCGATGTCAAGGACGGTCAGGTCCAGTTGCTGGCCGTCGAGGGACGCCGGCTGCTGCCCGCCGTACTGGAGGCCGCGGAGCGGATCGGTACGACGGTGCGGTCGGTCGAGGTCGCCGAGCCCGACCTGGAAGCGGTGTTCCTGCACCTCACCGGCACCGCCCTGCGGGAGTGATCGTGAACGCCGCACTCGTGATCGCCGCCAAGGATCTGCGCCAGCGCCTCCGGGACCGCTCGGCCATCGTCCTCGGCTTCGTCGCGCCCGTCCTGGTGGCGGCCTTGATGAGTTTCGCCTTCTCGTCCGTGGAGGCGTTCCATGCCGATGTCGCGTTCGTGGACAACGACCACGGGCAGATCGCGGTCGCCCTGCGGACGGCCTTGACCAGCCCGGAACTGTCCGACGTCCTGACCATCGAATCGGTCGCCACCGAGCAGCAGGCCCGCCAGTTGGTGGACGACGGCGACGCCGGTGCCGGACTGGTGGTCCCCGCCGGCTTCAGCGCGGCGGCAGTGGGCGACGAACCGATCGGCCTGACCGTGCTCGGCAGCCCTGACAGTCCCCTCGAGGCGCAGGTGGCGAAGGCCGTCGCGGATGCCTATGTCGCGCAGCTCAACGCCGACAGGCTCTCGGTGCATGCGGCGCTGGCGGCCGGCGTACCCGCTGGTCGTACGGCCGAGTTGGCCAAGGCGGTGGCCGGACTCAGGCTCCCTGAATCGGTCGAGGCTCGCGCGACGGGTTACCGGCAGCTGACGACAGCCAGCTACTACGCGCCGGCGATGGGCATCATGTTCGTCCTGTTCGCGATCGGCTTCACCGCTCACAGCTTCTTCGCCGAGCAACGTGGTGGAACCCTGGAGCGGATCAGCGCCGCACCGATCGGCCGTGGTGGCGTCCTGCTCGGCAAATCACTCGCGGCCTTCGCCTACAGCGTCGCGAGCCTGACCAGCCTTGCCGTGGTGTCGACACTCGCGTTCGACGCACAGTGGGGTCCACCGATCCCGGCCGCGGCGTTGATCTTGGCGATGTCGGCGGCGCTGGTGGCCCTGACTGCCTTGGTGATCACCGTCTCGCGCACGGAGCGGCAGGCCGACGGGATCGCCATGATGATCACTTTCACGTTGCTGCTGCTCGGTGGGAACTTCGTCCTGATCAGCCAGGCGCCTGAGCTGTTGCGCAAACTGGCTTTGCTGACACCGAACGGGTGGGCCCTGCGCGGCTTCACCGACCTCGCCACCGGCGCGGCCGCGACCACCGTGCTGCTGCCCGTGCTCGTGATCCTCGGGATGTCCGCGTTGGTCGGCCTGCTCGCCGGTGTGATCGGTCGTTGGAGGGCCGCCTCATGACCGCTCTCGCCGTCGCTGCCGCCTCACTTCGCCGGATGCTGCGGGATCGGACCGCGTTGTTCTTCGTCGTCCTGTTGCCGGTCCTGGTGATCGCCATCATCGGCACCGTGGTGCACAACCCGGGCGGCTTCCGGATCGGCGTACTGGCCACCCAGGCTTCGGGGCCGGCACTCGCCACTTCGCTGGTCGACGATCTCGGCGCGGCCGGCCCGGTCGAGCTCCAGACCGATGAGCAGACCGCCCGTACGGCGTTGCGCCGCGGCGAACTGGACGCAGTGGTGCTCGTTCCGGTCAACCTGGAAGCGGCTTTGCTGCGCGGTGACGATGTGGTGATCCCGGTGCTCGCCGGTGGGGCGGAGTCGACGCAGAGCGCAGTACGGTCTGCCATCTCCGCTGCGGTCGCCCGGCATGCGGAGCGGGTCCAGGCGGCGGCGTTCGCTGCCCGGCGTACGAACAGCACCGTCGCCGAACAGTTGCCTAGGGCCACTGCTTTGCAGCGGGTGACGCCACGCATCTCGGTCAGCACGGAGAACGTCGCGAGTGGGAGCGACTACCTGCCGCTAGGGTTTGGGTACAGCGCGCCGACCATGCTGGTGTTGTTCGTCTTCATCAACGCGCTGGCCGGTGGTGCGACGGTGGTGCAGACCCGACAGCTCGGTATCTACGGTCGCGCGCTGGCGGCACCGGTCCGGGCGCGCGACCTCGTTCTCGGCGAAGCCCTGTCCTACTTGACGTTCGCACTGCTCCAGTCGGCGCTGATCATCGGCACCGGCTCGCTGCTGTTCGGTGTCAGCTGGGGCAATCTGCCGGCGGCGATCGCGCTGGTCGTGACCTGGGCGCTGGTCGGCACCGGCGCGGGCATGCTCAGTGGTGCGGTCTTCAAGACACCCGACCAGGCGTCGGCGATCGGCCCGGTCGTCGGGATCGCGTTCGCCATGCTCGGCGGCTGCATGTGGCCGCTGGAGATCGTGCCGGCAACCGTGCGCACGGTCGGCCACGCGACACCGCACGCCTGGGCGGTGGACGCCTGGATCACCTTGCTGTCCCGCGCCGGCGGCCTCGCGGACATCGCGACGGATCTGGCCGTGCTGGCCGGCTTCGCCGCCGGAATGCTCGCGCTGGCCGCCGTTCTGCTCCGGCGCCGCCTGAGCAGCTAGTGCCTTCCATACACCACGGACACGCTTCAGAACTAGGGGCCTCTGGCCCTGTTCCGAACCGGGCCACTTCGGTTTTGATGGCACCGACAGGTTGATGCCGGGGGTCGTCCGTGGTCTGCGGACCGGTGGGAAGAGGTGACCTTGACGGATTCGCCGGCGACGCACGCCGTGGGTGAGCAGGCTGAGTTCGACCGGGCCGGGCTGGAGATCCTCACCGACGAGCAGTGCCTTGCGCTGTTGCCCACGGTTCCGGTCGGCCGCATCGTGTTCACCGAGGGAGCCCTGCCGGCCGTGCAGCCGGTGAACTTCGTCGTCGACGATCGCTGCGTGATCATCCGGGCGATGACCGGCTCGAAGTTGGCTGCCGCGGCGGCTGGAGCGGTGGTGGCCTTCGAGGTGGACGAGTACGACGCAACCACCGAGACCGGCTGGAGCGTGACCGCCGTCGGCCAGGCAACCGTCGTGACGAACCCGGCAGAACTCGACCGACTGTCGAAGCTGCCGTTGCGACCGTGGGCCGGACACCTGGACCACGTCATCCAGATCCGCATCGCCTTACTGCGCGGCCGCCGCCTACTTCGTACGTAGGACGGCGACCGGCTCGCGTCCGCCGACCTGAGTGGCGAGGGAAGTCCACCGCCGCTACCGCTGCGGATCGAGTTGTACGGTGCACGGCTGTTGGCCGCTTCTCCGTACCCTTGCGCCTGACTTCCCTCGCCTACCTCCATTCCAGCTCTCCGCCGCGGCGCGGATCAGGGCCGAAGGTCACTGCTTCGGAGGACTCACGGCGGCCGTGGCCCTGGCCCGCGCGATCAGGGCCGAAGGTCTGGCCGGGGGAGTCCTAAGCCTCTGATCGCCGGCGGCGGAGCGGCAGACGGTGGGTGTGTAGACATCGACTGTTGGGAGACGACGATGAGGTACCACGACGACTGGGGCTGGGGCTGGATGATGGTGGTGATGCCGTTGCTGTGGATCGCGCTGACGGCGGTGATCGTGTGGGCGGTGCTCCAGGTCGTCCACCGGCCGACGGGATCGGCACCGACCCTGCCAGGTCGCGAAACGCCGCAGGAGATCCTGGACCGGCGCTTCGCGTCCGGTGAGATCGACGCCGATACCTACACCAAGGCGAAGGCCCACCTCAGCGGCCGAGACGTGCGCACGCCGTGACAGCGGCGGCAGCACGGACGTGCGGCCGGGGTGGTCCAGCGGACCACCCCGGCCACGTGCGTCACCTCAGCCCTTGTCGACCGAGATGTGCTTCGCCGTCGGCAGCTTCTCCGGCGCGATCGGCGCCTTGATCTCCAGGATGCCGTCGCGGTACGACGCGTTCACGTCGTCCTCGACTGTGCCGGCCGGCAGCCGCAGCGTGCGGGTGAAGGTGCCGTAGTGGAACTCCGAGCGTCCACTCTCCTTCTTCTCCTCACGCCGTTCCGCCTTGACGGTCAACAGGCCGTCCTCGATCGAGATGTCGACGTCCTTGTCCGGGTCGATCCCCGGCAACTCCGCCCGCAGTACGTAGTGCCCGTCCTGGTCGAACTCCTCGACCCGGATCATCTGCGCACCGGTGAACGAACGGAAGGCCGGGAACGTGGGGAACTCGGTCTCCATCCAGTCGAACAGGTCCGCGAACGTGCCGCGCTCGCGCTTTGCCAGTGTGGTCATCGACCACCGCCTCCTTTTCTCCTCACCTCCAGTCCACCTCGGCCACCACCCCCACCACAGGGCCCATCGGCCACCCTGCCGGTGACCAAAGGCCGTAGCGGGAGCCGCTCCGCGCCGGTCGCCGCAGCGAGGGCCCGAGCGGCTCAGGCGGGTGCGAACCTGCCGGGAGCGACCGTCGGTCAGTGCACGCTGACGAGTTCGGAGGGGACGGGGAGATCGTCGAGGTTGTTGACGACAGTGGTCGCGCCGGCCGCCTGGAGGTCCTGCGGATGGCCGGTGAGATCCAGCCCGATGGTGAGGCCGAAGCCGCCGGCGCGGCTTGCGGCGATGCCTGCCGGTGAGCTTTCGACGACGACGGTCCGTCGTGGCCGGACGCCGAGGCGGCGCGCCGCGAGCAGGTAGCCCGCTGGATCGGGTGGGCCGGGCAGGCGCAGATCGGTCCAGGTGACCCGGTCGATCCGGATCTGGAACGTGTCCGCGAGTCCCGCGGCTTCGAGGAGCCCGGCGCAGTCGCGGTCGGCCGAAATCACCGCGCGATCCACTTGGCCGGCGTCCAGCCGCTCGATCAGCCGCCGGGTCGCCGCGGTGTCACTGACGACGCAGTCCAGCCCGAAGACGACCGCGTCGTACCGCTCGGGATCGATCGACAGCTCGTCCGCGGCGTGCTTGCCGGCGTTGCGCCGGGCCAGTACGACGGCCGCCACGACCAGCAGGCCACCTCCGAACACCAAGGCGAGCGGAGCTGCGGCGCGACCGGAGAACCAGGTGGTCACGGCGACCGGCAGGATCTGTACCAGCCCGATCGCGCCGACGATCACCACGACGATCTCGCGCCAGAGCACCCCGGCGCAGATGAGTCCGATGGTCGTCACCAGCGAGAAGACGATCGCAGCGTCCTCGGGCATCGTGAACATCGCGCCGAACACCAGGCCGGCGGCGGCGATCCCTTGGGTCAGGCGCTTGGCGGCGAACAGCCCAGCACGCCCGGCTGCCAGCCAGGCCGCTGAGACGACCCAGATTGCGATGCCGGGCCAGGCAGCGCCGTGCAGGTGAGCACCGGCGGTGCCCGCCGCGATCAAGGTGCCCACGAAGGTTGCGAACTGTTGGAGCGCGGTCGGCTTCGCTGCCCAGAGTCCGGCGGCGTACAAAGCTGTGGCCACACCGGTCAGCAACGCGGTGTCCAGCGTTGGCCAGTGCAGCGCTTCGTGACCCAGCAAGGCCCAGAAGGCGGCGCCTGCGGCCGTCGACAGGAACCACAGAATCGCCCGCAGGCGCAGGGTGACAGCGTCGGCTCGCGCCGGAATCAGTTGGCCGGCAGCAAGGAGAGCCAGCGCGGTCGTGGCCACGATGACCAGCCGCGTGACGGTTCCGAGGTCGGGCCAGTACTGCGCCATGACCAGCATCGCGCCGACCAGCACCACCACACCACCCAGATAGGCGAGTGCCTCGATCAGCACAGGGGTACGGCGAGTCGCCGGCCGCCCGGACAGTCGCGGCGGCGCTCCCGTTGATTCGCGCAACGGTCTCATGATCTGAGCGTCGCGAGATCTCCCCGGCTCGCACAGAGGCGAAAGTCCTGCCAAGGACCGCCACGTCCCAGGCGGGTTCGCTCAGCGCGTGCCGACCAGGCGCCACCAGGAAGGGTCGTCGGCAGGGGTCAGGAGATCGGGGTCGGCCAGGACCTCGTCGCGGTGGATGCCGGGGAGGACGTGGTAGTGGATGGAGCCTGGTTCACTGACGAGTTCGAGGATGCGCCAGAGGGCGCGAGCGTAGGCTTCCGCGGATTCGGCTCCGTCCCATTCGTAGAAGCCACGGTAGGTGGCGGACTCGTCGTGGGCCAGCCACAGCTTGGAGATCAGGCCTGGGAACCCGGCGAACAAGGGAGTGTTGCACCACGACTCCCACCGGAACAGCGTGTGACCGGCACCGCGCACCCCACGCAATCGGAAGGCGACCACGAGGACGCACGGATCGGCTGCGGGCGGGCGGTCGATGACAGTCTCCCGGTACACCCTGCCCTCGGTTCCGTCGGCGAACCGCAGCAACGTCCCGACGTGCTCGCGCGGTTGGTGAATGCGTCGCTGGAGCAGCAGTTGGAGTGTGGTCACCAGACAGCGGCCGACCGCGGCCAGCGCGACCTTCTTCGGCAGCGGACGTTGCTCGGTCATGGGCCCTCCTGTCAGGACGCCGGACTTCTTCCGCCAGTCATCGTCTGCCGGCGAACCGAGCCGCGGCAGGGTCGGAGGACCCGAAAATGTCCCTCGGACGTCAGGCTTGCGGGCCGAGCAGGTGCAGGTTCTTCCCGATGAGGCCGTCGACGCCGAGCCGGTGGGCGTCGCGTACGGCGTACTCGGTGTCGACCGGCCAGGTCAGGACGACGGTCGCGCTCCGCCGCAGCTCGGTGACGATCTCCGGGGTGAGCAGTCGGCGGTGGACGCACACGCCGTACGCCGGCCGGGTGCGCAGCCTGGCTCGCAACCGGCGTAACCCGCGTCGGCTGCCGGCCGACAGCACGAGCCGCACGTGTTCCAAGTCGCGAAAAGCGTCGAGCATCCACCAGTGTTGCGTGCACACGGTGACCACGGCGTCCGGCATGACGTGGCGCAACAGCGTCGCCAGCCTGCCCGCAAGACGAGGATGGATTCCCTTCAGATCGAGCAGCAACCGGTGATCGCCGTCGAGTGCCGCCAGCAGCTCGTGAGCTTCGAGGAGCGGGGCGTCCCGGCGGCGGAGCAGCTCGCCGCGCTCCCACAACCACCACGGGCCGAGCGACTTGTGATGCCGTACCTCGAGACGCCCCCGGTAGGCGTGCACATCGGCTTCGACCAGGTCCGCGCCGGCTTCGAGCGCGGATCGCAGCGTGCCGAGCTCGTTACCGGCTCGGTGCGCCACCACGATTCGCCGAGTCACGGCGAGCTCGCCGCCGGTTCGGTGAACCAGCCACGCCAGCGGAGGAAGAAGCAGCTGCCGCCGAACAGCACCGCGGGAACCCAATAGAGCAAGGCAGTCAGCGCCACCGCCCCGAAGGCGTCGGTCCAGGAGACCCCGATCGATGCCAGGCCTGCGACCAGCGCACCTTCACGTGGGCTTGCACCATGGACGCCGGGCAGCACGCCGGCGATCTGACTGGCACCGAACACAGCGACCAACTGGAAGGCCGACACGGAGTCGCCGACGGCGTGGATCGCACCGATCAGCAGCCCGAGAATCGTTGCCTGGTAGCCGATCGACAGCACGACGCCGACCGCGAACACCCGCGGTGACGGCCACGGCCAGCGACCGGCCAGGTCGGGACGCCGCCGCCGTACGACGAGGGCCACGGCGAGCACCACGGCCGCGAGGCCGAGTGCGACGACCAGCACGCTCCACGGCAGAGCCACTCCGCAGACGGCCACAGCGACGATCAGTCCGACCGCACCGACGAACCGGTCCAGAGCGACCCCGGCGACCGCAGCCGAGCGTCGTGCGCCGGTGGTCTCCAACCGGTGCACCCGCCACAGGTCGGCGCCCGCGTGCCACGGTGAGATCAGGCCGAGGATCTCGCTTTCCGCGTAGGCCCGCAGGTGCCATCGGCGGGTCTGGCCGCTGGTCGACACGGCGTGCCAGCGCAACGGGCACAGAACGTACTTGCCGACCGCGAACGGGATCAGGCCGATGACCGCGGGAAGCAGTGTCGGATGCGGAACGCGGTCGACGTTCCAGAGGGCCAGTCCGGCCGCGGCCACCAGCGCGGCGACCCGGACAGCGCGGCTGGCGACAATCGTGCGACCGAGCCGCAGGATGCGCGCGATCCGCCTGTCGCTGATGTGCACAACGGGCTCCTTCAGGGCTCATACCCGGCGCTCACCTCTAGCTGCCCCAGGACGCCGTGCAAAGACCATAACTGCCAGGTCCAAGCCGTGCGGCTCGTCGGCCACGGATCGGCGGTGATGTGCGACACGCCCAGTGCCCGACGGGCATCGCGAATCGGGCGCACAGGGGTGCCATTGGTCCCGCAGGCGAAGGCGGTCCGGCCCTGGGGACAGGACGGTGAGTGGACGAAAGTGGCATCACGAGCATCCGAAGGGGGAGTGAGTGATGGCGGCGCAGAGCCGGAGGACCGGGCCGCGGCTGCCACACCGCGCCTACCAGATCGCGCGGGAGGTGGCCCTGATCGCCACCGCCATCGTGTTGTACTTCGGTGTCCGGGGGCTGATCGAGACCCGGGTCGACCTCGCCTACCGCAATGCCGAGAACGTGATCGCGCTCGAACGGTCCGCCGGCGTCTTCGCCGAGCCCGCACTGCAGGCCGCGGCCGGTCAGCACGCGTGGCTGATCGACGCGGTCAGCTACTTCTACATCTACGGACACTGGCCGGTGCTGCTGACCGCTCTGCTGTGGCTGCTGATCCGGCATCGCGACGCCTACCGGACCTTCCGCAACGCGATGCTGATCTCCGGCGGGATCGGCCTGGTGATCTTCGCGCTGTTCCCGGTCGCGCCGCCGCGCTTCCTGGTCGGTTACGGCTTCATCGACACGGTCACCCAGCAGACCTCGGCGTACCGGGTTCTGCAGCCGCCGGCGTTCGTCAACCAGTACGCCGCCGTGCCGAGCCTGCATTTCGGCTGGAACCTGCTGATGGGGATCGCGATCGCCGGTCTGGCCGGTCACTGGTTGCTGCGGTTGTTCGGCTGGCTGATGCCGGCGGCGATGCTCGCCTCGATCGTGCTGACCGCGAACCACTACCTCTTCGACGGCCTGGTCGGCGGCGTGATCGCCCTTCTCGGCCTGCTCATCGCCTCCCGGCTGGCCAAGAACCAGGCCCACCGGCCATCAGCGGCCACCGGCGCGTCCGGCGAGCGCCCGGACAATGGGCGCCCGGCCAATGAGCGCCCGACCGTTGAGCGCCCGGACAATGGGCGACCCGACATCGAGCGCCCGGACAGCGAGCGCCCGACCGACGAGATTCCGGCCGGCAAGCGTCCGGTGCCGGAGCGAGGGGATCAGCCATGCGCATGAGCAAGTTCTTCGCCAGCACTCGGGCCCGGGTCGGGCTGGCGGCGGTGGCGATCGCCGCGGTCCTCCTGGGCGTCGGCTGGTACGTCGTCCGGGACGGATCGTCGACAGGGCCTTCCGGCGCACCACCCACGACGGCATCGGCTCCCGTCGACGACAGCAGCCCCGCCGGCGACGGCGCCGTGAACATGGACGGCCGAGCTCCTCTGACCGGCCTGCCCGTGACGAAGGCGCTGAATCACCCCGCCGTCACGGTGAAGGTCTCCAACACGCCGGACGCGCATCCGCAGCGCGGTCTCGGCTCCGCCGACATCGTCTTCGTCGAGCCGATCACCGGCGCTACGACGCGGCTCGCGGCGATCTTCCACTCGCAGTTGCCCCCGCAGGTCGGCCCGGTGCGCTCGCTGCGGCCGATGGATGCGCCGCTGATCAGCCCGACAAAGGGCGTCATCGCGAACACGATGGCCGACCACTGGGTGCAGCAGTACATCGACCGGGTCGCCGGTCTGGCGAACCTGGGCACCTTACGGGTCCCGAGCGGCACCTACTTCATCGACCGCACCCGCCGCGCGCCCAACCACGTCTTCGCCCAGCCGGCCCGGCTGCTCGAGCTGACCGATCGGGTCGCCCCGCCACCGCCGTACTTCAGCTATGCCGGGGACGTCGCCCACTCCTCGCCGCTGAGCAGCGGGCGGACGGCGACGTCGGTGACCGTCGGGTACGGCGGTTCGGCGACGGCGACCTGGCGGTACGACGGTGCTTCCGGCCGCTGGTTGCGCGCGGAGAAGTGGGCGGCGCACCGCCTCGAGGACGGGAACCAGGTCTCCGCGCAGAATGTCATCGTCCTGCACGCCCAGCGCGACCTGAGTTTCCCCCAGGCCAAGTCGTCGATGACGATCCTCGACCTCACCGACGCGTCCGGATCGCTCCAGCTGTTCACCGGCGGCAAGGTGGTCGACGGCCACTGGACGAAGGCCGGCGTTGACCGGCCCTTCACCTTCACCACCACGACCGGCAAGGCCTTGCTGCTCGCGCCCGGCACGACCTGGGTCGAATGCGCCCTGCCAGGCATGCCCATCCAGACGGCCGCGAGCTGAGAACCCGCGCAAACGAGGGCCGGCTCATGAGGTACGACGGCGCGGGGCGGCACCCGCTCTGCCGGCGCTGGAGAAGGCGATGGCGACGCCGAGGATGAAGCCCGAGTCGTACCAGTTGCCGTTGTTGTGCACGTCGTAGATGCTCACGTCGTCGGTGAAGAGGGACACGATGAACGTGATCGGGCTGATCGCGCCGTGCCAGAGTCCGAGCCAGAAGCCGGCGATGCGGGGGGCATCGATCTGGGCCACGTTGTTGGGACCGGCCGCGCAGGCCGTCACGACGAGGAGACCGGCGACGGCGAGGACGAGGAAGATGCGGTGTCTGGTGGTCATACCTTCAGGTTCGCGACCCAGCCGTGGTTGCACTGCTGACTTAGGTCCCGGGTGGTGCAGTCGTCGGTCAGGTTCTTCGGGCCTGGATGACGTTCCGGCGTGGTAGACATCGCGGGTGCCTGAGGGCGCGGAATGGCCGGTGCGGTCGAGGACCGCAGGACTGGGAGGTTGTCGGATGGGTGTGAAGGAACTCCGGTTGGTGGTCACGGCGACGGACTACGACGAGGCGGTCGCGTTCTACCGCGACGTACTGGGGCTGGCCGAGCGTGAGTCGTACTCGTCCGAGGACGGCCGGGTGATGATCCTGGAGGCCGGTCGCGCGACGCTGGAGATCGCCGACCCGAACCAGGCGGACTTCATCGACAAGGTCGAGGTCGGACGGCGGGTGGCGGGCAAGTTTCGCGTCGCGCTGGAGGTCGACGACTCCGCCGCCGTCACCGCCCAGCTCGCCGGGGCAGGTGCCAGCGTGATCGCCGAGCCCACCCGAACGCCCTGGAACTCCCTCAACGCCCGCCTCGAAACCCCCGGCGGCATCCAGCTCACGCTCTTCACCGAACTCGGTGACGAAGAGCCGGCTTAGCGCACCACGAAGTTGCCGTGGGCCTCGGATCAGCCCGGTTCGCCGTGGAGTTTGCGGCGGGTGATGACGACGAGGTCGACGGCGGCTACCACGGCCAGCAGGGCCGCGACGAGGATCAGGGGCAGCGGCAGGTCGAGCAGGGCGAAGACGATTGCCGCGGCGGCACAGACGAGCAGGCCGAAGGTCGCGAGGATCAGGCGCAGCGTCAACGCGCTGCGCGGGGGAGGCGGTACGCCGTACTGGTTGGTCACGGCCGCCCAACGCTCGTCATGCCGCATCCGGTACCCCGGCGGCGCGCCGCCACGCGCGCGGGGTTTCCGCCCCGCCACGCGCGCGGGGTTTCCGCCCCGGCCCGTCGGGCACCCGACAGCCGACAAGAAGGAGATTCGGGATGATCACCTGTGTGGTCGAGTACGTCATCGATCCGGCGAAGATCGAGGCGTTCGAGGAGTTCGGCCGGCGCTGGATCGAACTGGTCGACCGGCACGGCGGCACCCATCACGGCTACTACCTGCCGTCCGAAGGCGCGAGCGACCGGGCCCTGGCCTTGTTCAGCTTCCCGAGCCTGGCGGAGTACGAGCAGTACCGCGCGCTCTTCGGCGTCGATCCCGATTTCGTCGCCGCGGACAAGATCCGGGACGAGAGCGGCTGTGTACTGCGTTACGACCGCACGTTCATGCGTCCATTGACCTGATTGACCGGCGCCGACCTGGGTACCTGGTGCCCAGTAATCGAGCGGTTGTTCGACAGGAGGAATCATGGATGTCAACCCGGTGCCCGAGAAGGATCCTGAGGACTGGACGACGGGGGACGAGCCGATGACCGGGCCGCAGGCGTCGTACCTCGAGACGCTGGCGCAGGAGGCGGGCGTCGAAGTGCCGGTCGAACTCACCAAGGCCGACGCGTCCCGGATGATCGACGAGCTGCAGGCCCGGACCGGCCGGGGTGCCGACAGCTGAGTCAGGAAAAGGTGATTAGGCCCGATCGCGGAGGGTACCGGCAGTCGCACAGAGCGTAACAAAGTTGCGCAAGGCAAATGCCGAGGACGAAAGGGCGGAACCACCTGATGAGTACCATCACACGACTGATCGCGGCCGCCGGGCTTGCAGTGACGGCCGTCGTGGGCACCACGACCGCGGCGCACGCACAGACCACCGTCACGACCGGCGTCCAGTCAGAAGGCGAAGTCGCATGCGGTTACGACTACGCCAAGTGCGTGCAGCAATGGTTCGAGTACGGGGAGAAGTACATCGTCACCCACATCTACTACCGCGGTGGCGGCTACCACTTCTACTGGTGGGGCTGACGCCCGACTCCGGGATCCGGCCGCTGGCTTCCTCGACCTACTCCGCCCAGCCAGCGGCCGGTTCCCTGTCAGCGCTGATCAGTCCGGCGGCTCCACCGGGTTCCCCTGCTCGCCGCTCGTGACGTCCTGCTCACTCGGCGGCTGCCGTCCGTCGTCCTCAACGGGGCCGGGAGAACGCCGTCCGTCATCGTGTTCGACGGTGTCGACGTCTGCCAACTCCGTCTCGATGTCACCGTTCTCCAACGCATCGTTGACTTCGGTATCACTGACTGTCTTCTGATCGTTCACGCCAGGTCGATCGAAGCTCATCATCGCCTCCAGAGGTATGCCGTTCTTCGGCCAGGTGGTGTCAGGACTTCTTGCCGATCCGTCGTAACGCCGACGGTTTGTGGACCGCGGTGCCGCCCGACTTGTCGCTCCGGACGAGGTACTGCGGTTCGTCGGGGGAGGCGTCGACCGTCCGGCCACCGGCTTCGGTGCGCTCGGTGATCTTGCCTTCCACCTTCCCTTGCGCGGTACCGCCGTGGCTGTCCCACTCCACGGCATCGCCTTTGCGGAAAGACTCTTCGCTCATCGTTGCTCCCGGTTCGGTTTGCTGCGATGGCTGCGGTAGCGGACCACGATCACGCTGGCGGCAACCAGTAACACTGCGAGCAGACCTACGAAGACCAAGGGCGTCCCGGTCCAGTCGCTCGCGTCACCGTCGCTGTCGCCGGCCGGAAGCGGGCTCGGGCTGGCAGCCGCTACCGAGGCGACCGTCACGGCCGCGGTGTCGCCGCTGGTGTTGCTGGCCGCAGTAGCGGTAGAGGCAGCGAGCCAGATCCCGCTCACCGCCAGAACGACAGCCGCGGCGACCAGCACGACCCGATCGCCGACGGACATCCGCCCCCGCGGAGTCGCGGGATCGGCTGACGTCAGGTGATTGCTCATGACATCGGGGTAACCGCGGACGTCCGCGACAAACCTCTGCGGCCCGAACTTATGCAACCTGTCCATGGCTCACGCGGTGAGGGCCGCGCGGAAGAGTTGCATGATCTCGTGCAGCAGCCGGGACACCTGCATCTGGCTGACACCGATCTCGGCGCCGATCTCGGCCTGGGTGCGATGTTCGACGAACCGCCGGTGCAGGATCAGCCGCGACCGGTCCGGCAGGTCGGCGACCACCGGCCGCAGTGCCTCGACGTCGTCGACGAGTTCGTAGGTGTCGCGTTCGTCCGCGATGGTGTTGGCCAGTGACAACGTCGGTGACGCGACGACGTTGGCATCGAGCGAGGTCGGGTGGAAGCAGCCCTGCGCCCGTTGGGCGTCGAGGATCTCGGCCACCGGGAGGTCGAGCGCGGTGGCGAGGTCGTCGGCGGTCGGCCAGCGCCGCAGCAGCAGGGCCAGTTCGCCCTCGGCTGCGTTGATCGCGGACTGCACGTCCTGGATGTTGCGAGGCGGCCGGACCATCCAGGCCCGGTCGCGAAAGTACCGGCGGATCTCGCCGCGGATCGTCGGCAGTGCATAGGACCGGAAGTCGGTGTCGTCGCCGGGCCGGTAACCGCGCACGGCCTTAACCAGACCGACGCAGGCGACCTGGTGGACGTCCTCGGTGTCCACTCCTCGCCGGCAGTACCGCGCGGCCAGCGTCCGCGCCATCGGCAGGCCCGCCAGGATGGCTTCTTCGAGCAGCCGCGCCTTCTGGTACTCCGGTGCGCCTGCGGCAAGTCGCAGCAGCCGCTCCACTTCGGTGGCCTGCTGATCGCGCAGCGGGCGCGCCGGCGGCCGGACGGAAGTGCTGGGCTGGGGAACTGAATCGCTGATGGCCATGGAGCACACCCACTCGCCGAACCGGCAGTGTGGCGAGGGGCTGGGCCACGGGCCGGATCGGGCACCCGTACCCAGCTTCTGCCAACCGAATCACGCTGTAGCGCTTCGAGTGCGATGCGAGAAGAAGCGCTACTCGACGTGTACGAGCGTTGTGCCCGGGTACCTCCGCTGCTCCCCGGCGAAGGAGGTCAAGCACATGCGGGTTCTGGGCGTCAATGCGATCTTCCACGATCCGTCGGCCGCACTGGTCGTCGACGGACGGGTCGTCGCCGCCGCTGAGGAGGAACGATTCAGTCGGCGCAAGCACGGAAAACGGCCGGTTCCATGGTCGGCGTGGGAACTGCCCGAGCAGTCCATGCGCTGGTGTCTGGACACTGCCGGCCTGCGACCTGAAGACCTCGACGCGGTCGGCTACTCGTTCGACCCGTCACTGTGCGTAGACCTGGCCGGGCTCGGCGTCTCCGATCCGGGCGACGCGACCCGGCTCGACTATGCCCGCCGGGCACCGCGCTTCCTTGCGGCCGCCCTGCCGGGGCTCGATCCGGCGAAGGTCAGGTTCGTTCCTCATCACGTCGCCCATGCGGCTTCGGCCGGCTTGGCAGCGCCGTACCAGCGCAGCGCCTGTCTGGTGCTCGACGGTCGCGGCGAGCGGGCGTCCCACCTGGCCGGTCTGTACGACGGACCTGAACTGCAGGTCCTCGCCGCCCAGGACCTGCCGCATTCGCTCGGGCTGCTGTACGAGGACCTGACCGAGCACCTGGGTTTCCTGCGCTCGAGCGACGAGTACAAGGTGATGGCGCTCGCGTCGTACGGAAAACCGCGGCATCTGGCGGACTTTCGCGAGTTGGTCCGGACGACGGGCGACGGTGGTTTCGTCACCGAGCCGGTGGACTGGTCGGCGTACGCGCCCAAGGCGCAGGATGGCATGGAGTTGAGCGACGCCCAGGCCGACCTCGCCTGCAGTGTCCAGCGCCGGCTGGAGGAGGTTCTGCTGGAGCTGACCGGCTGGCTGCACGAACAGACCGGTGCGAAGGCGCTCACGATGGCCGGCGGTACCGCGCTGAACTGCGTGGCCAATTCGGTGATCGCCCGGCAAGGTCCTTACGACCACGTGTGGGTGCAGCCCGCAGCAGGTGATGCCGGTACGGCGCTCGGCGCGGCACTGCATCTCAGCGCAACCGATGGCCGGCCGGACCCGATGCCGACGGCGGCGCTTGGTCGTGGCTGGAGCGACGACGCACTGGCCGCTCGCCTCCGCCAGGCCGCGTTGCCGTTCGAAACACCGGACGACCTGGCCGCCGTGGTCGGCCAGGCCCTCGCGGACGACCAGATCGTCGCGTGGTACCAGGGCCGTTCGGAGTACGGGCCGCGGGCGCTCGGTCACCGGTCCCTGCTCGCTCATCCGGGGCGGCGGCAGAATCTGGAGCGACTCAACGAGATCAAGGGACGCGAGCAGTTCCGCCCGGTGGCGCCGCTGGTTCTCGCGGAGCGGGCGGCGGCCATCTTCGACGGACCGTTGCCGAGCCCGTACATGCTGTTCGTGCACGAGGTCGCGTCGGCCTGGCGAGAGCGCATCCCGGCCGTGGTGCACGTCGACGGCACGGCGCGAATCCAGACGGTCGACCGGGCCGACGAACCGTTGCTCGCGGAGCTGTTGACCGAGTTCGAGCGACGGACCGGGCTGCCGGTCCTGGTGAACACGAGCCTCAACACGGCCGGCCGGCCGATGGTGGACAGCCCGTCGGACGCGCTCGAACTGTTCGGCTCGACGCCGGTCGGCCTGCTGGTGCTGGGACCTCACGTCGTCCGCCGGGCCGAGGCGTTCCGATGACGACCTGGTCGGTGGTGATTCCGACGGTGGGCAGGCAGGGCCTGTTCGACCTGCTGGACGACCTCGCTGGTCAGGTCCACCAGCCCGATGCGATCTACGTCGTCGACGACCGGCGCGAACCGGAGGGCCGCTTGCCGGTCGACGCGACGATCCTCACGGCCGGTGGTCATGGCCCGGCCCGGGCGCGGAACCTCGGCTGGCGGGCCGCCGGCACGGAGTGGATCGCCTTCCTCGACGACGATGTCCGGCTCTCCGGCACCTGGTCGGAGGATCTGCTCGCGGATCTCGCGAGCGCGGCCCCGTCGACCGCCGGGATCCAGGGCGCCATCGTCGTACCGCGGCCCACGGATCGGCCGGGCACCGACTGGGAGCGCTCGACGGCCGGGCTGGAGACAGCGCGGTGGGCCACGGCCGACATGGCCTATCGACGCCAGGCGTTGCAGGACGTCGACGGTTTCGACGAGAGATTTCCGCGGGCCTACCGCGAGGACGCCGAACTGGCGCTCCGGGTACGCCGGGCCGGCTGGATCTTGACGCGCGGCGGCCGCTATGTGATCCATCCCGTGCGTCGTGAAGGCTTCTGGGTCAGTGTCCGCGTGCAGCGCGGCAACGCCGACGACGCCTTGCTGCGAGCGATCTACGGCCGCCACTGGCGCCGGCTGGCGGAGTGCCCGCCGGGACGCTTCAAGGCACACCTGGCCGCCGTTGGCGCAGCGGTGCTGGCGACGAAGTACCGGCGACTCGGGGCGGTCGCCTGGCTGGGGCTGACCCTCGAGTTCATCGCCCGCCGGATCGTACCGGGGCCACGGAGTCCCGATGAGATCGCCCGGATGACCGTGACCTCGGTGGTGCTGCCCTTCGCCGCTGTCTGGCACCGGTTGTCGGGAATGTGGCGGCACCGGGGCAGTACGGCGTGGCCCGGACCGGTCCGGGCGGTGCTCTTCGACCGGGACGGCACGCTGGTCGAAGACGTTCCCTACAACGGCGATCCGGAGCGGGTCGAATTGGTTCGGCACGCCCGTGAATCGGTCGAGCGACTGCGCACCGCGGGTCTGCAGGTCGGCGTGGTGACCAATCAGTCCGGGATCGGCCGCGGCCTGCTGACGGCCGAGCAGGTAGCGGACGTGAATCGCCGGATCGACGACCTGATCGGGCCTTTCCAGACCTGGCAGGTCTGCCCACACGCACCCGCCGACGGCTGCGCGTGCCGTAAGCCGGCCGCGGGACTGGTCCTGTCCGCGGCCGCCGAACTGGGCGTGCCGCCGCGTCAGATCGTGGTGATCGGTGACATCGCGGCCGATCTGGCCGCCGCCGAGGCGGCCGGCGCGCGGTCCGTCCTGGTGCCGAACCGGCAGACCAGGGCCGACGAAATACTGGAGGCCCGCACGACCGCCCCCGACCTGGCCGCCGCGGTCGACCACGTCCTCGCCGCTTCCGGGGCAGGCCGCTGATGCGAACGGTCCTGATCACGCGGCTCGACAACGACGGGGACGTGCTGCTCGCCGGACCGGCGATCCGGGCCGTCGCGGCGACCGATCGGGTCGTGTTGCTGGTCTCGCCGTCCGGGGAACAAGCGGCCCGGCTGCTGCCAGGTGTCTCGGACCTGCTGGTCTGGCCCTGTCCGTGGACCGGCTTCAGCCCGCCCGCGGTGAACCGGCGCAGCGTGAACACCTTGATCGAGGTCCTTTCGCTGGCCCACCTCGGTGCGGCGTTCGTCTTGACCTCGTACCACCAGAGTTCGTTGCCGATGGCCCTGATCCTGCGGATGGCCGGGATCAAGAACATCGCGGCCGCCTCCGAGGACTACCCGGGCGCGCTGCTCGACCTCCGCCACCGCGCGCCGGCCGGCCACGAGGTCGTCCGGCAACTCTCGCTGGTCAGGGCCGCCGGGTACGAACTGCCTCCGGGTGACGACGGCGGCCTCGCGGTGCGGCAGACCAGGCGGGTACGACGGCCGGACCGCCCGTACGTCGTTGTTCACCCCGGCGCCTCGGTGTCGGCTCGCGCGGCCCGGCCGGAGTGGCTCGCCGATGTGGTCGATGCGCTGGTTGCCGCCGGCCACGAGGTCGTGGTGACCGGCTCACCGGCCGAGCGGGACCTCACCAAAGTGGTTGCTGGGAGCAATGGAATCGACCTGGGTGGCCAGACGGACTACGGCCAGTTGGCCGAGGTACTGCAGGCCGCTTCCTGTGTGGTCGTCGGCAACACGGGGCCGGCGCATCTCGCCGCCGCGGTCCGTACGCCGGTGGTCTCGTTGTTCGCCCCGGTCGTCTCGGCGGAGCAGTGGGCGCCGTGGCGGGTGCCTTCCATCCTGCTCGGCGACCAGCAAGCGGAGTGCCGGGGCAGCAGGGCCCGCGAGTGCCCGATCCCGGGTCATCCCTGTCTGAGTGGCATCGCGGTCGACGAGGTAGTCGTTGCCGTCAGCAAGTTGATCGAGGAGGGAGCGGGATGAGAATCCTCGCCTGGCATGTGCACGCGGCCTGGATGACGTCCTTCGTCCAAGGGCCGCACGAGTACTACGTTCCGGTGCTGCCCGATCGCAGTGCGGACGGCAAGGGCAGAGCCCAGACCTACGACTGGCCGGACACCGTCCGCGAGATCACTCCCGAGGAACTGCGGACCACCGACCTCGACGTGGTGCTGCTCCAGCGTCCGTGCGAGGTGGAGCTGTTCGCGCGCTGGGCCGGGCGCGCGCTGGGGCGTCACGGCGTACCGGCTGTGTATGTCGAGCACAACACACCACGAGGAGATGTCGCCGACTGGCAGCATCCACTGGCGGCGCGGGCTGATGTGCCGATCGTGCATGTCACCGAGTTCAACCGGACGGTGTGGGACAACGGCATCGCGCCGGCCTTCGTGATCGAGCACGGCGTTCCCGACTACGGCTACGGCTACGTCGGCGACGACGACTCACTGGTTGCCGCGATCAACGAACCGGTACGCCGGTGGCGGGTGGCCGGCACCGATCTGGTCGCCCGCGTCACCCAGCAGGTGCCGGTCAGTGTCTACGGGATGGGCACTGCGGAACTACCGGCGCGGATCCCCGGACTGGCTGGTGTCGACGACCTCTCGCAAGCCGAACTGCACGAGCGGATGGGCCGGCACTTCGGCTACCTGCACCCGTATCGATGGACCAGCCTGGGGCTGTCGCTGATCGAGGCGATGATGCTCGGGCTCCCGGTCCTGGCGATCGGTGCGACCGCCGCGTACGAGGCGGTGCCACCGGAGGCCGGTCTGGTCAGCACCGCCCCGGACCGGTTGATCGAGACCGCGCAGCGCTGGCGCCGGGATCCGGCCGAGGCGCGGGCCCGCGGTCAGGCCGGGCGCGCCCATGCGCTGCGGCAGTTCGGACTCGCTCGATTCCTGGATGACTGGGACGGATTGTTGAAGGAGGTCTGCCGATGAGGATCGCTTTGGTGTCGGAACACGCGAGTCCGCTGGCTGTCCTGGGCGGCGCCGACGCCGGTGGGCAGAACGTCCACGTGGCCGCGCTCGCGTCGGCCCTGGCTGATCGCGGCCACGACGTGGAGGTCTACACCCGCAGCGACGACGCAACGCTCCCGGAGCGGGTTCCGTTCGGACCCGGCGTCGACGTCGTCCACGTGCCGGCCGGACCGCCCGAACCGGTCGCGAAGGACGACCTGCTGCCGTACATGCCGGCGTTCGGCCGGTGGCTCGGAACACGCTGGTCGTCGGCCGTACCCGATGTCGTGCACGCGCACTTCTGGATGTCCGGTCTCGCCTGCGACCACGCTCGCCGGCTCACCGCGTTCCCGTTCGCGCAGACCTTTCATGCGCTGGGGGTGGTGAAACGACGTCACCAAGGTGACCGGGACACCAGTCCACCCGGCCGCCTGGAGATCGAGGCGACGCTGACCCGTACTGCGGACGCGGTGATCGCCACGGCGACGGACGAGGTGCGTGAACTGCTGGAACTGGGAGCGCCGGCCGAGTCGCTGCACGTCGTACCGTGTGGGGTCGAGCTGTTCGGTGGTGGTGCTGCCGACGACCGGTGGTGGCGAACCGGGCCGGGCGGACGGATCCTGTCCCTCGGGCGGCTGGTCGAGCGCAAGGGTGTCGACACCGTGATCGCGGCGCTGGCCGAGGTCCCCGGTGCCGAGCTGGTGGTGGCCGGCGGCCCTGTGGTTGCCTTTGACAACGACCCGGAGGTGCGCAGGCTGCGTGCCGAGGCTGATCGGCTCGGGGTGGCCGATCGGGTGCGGTTCATCGGTCCGGTGGCCCGCGGTGATGTCGCGGGGCTGATGTTGTCGGCGGACGTGGTGGCCTGCACCCCGTGGTACGAGCCGTTCGGCATCGTGCCGTTGGAGGCGATGGCCTGCGCCCGGCCAGTGGTCGGTGCGGCGGTCGGAGGGCTGCTGGACACCGTGGTGGACGGCGTCACCGGCCTCCTGGTTCCTCCTCGGGATCCCGGCCGGCTCGCGGCGGCCCTGCGTGACCTGCTGTCCGATCCCGGCCGGCGTGAACGGCTCGGCCGAGCAGGAGCCGCCCGGGTACGGCGTAACTACACGTGGCCGCGGGTCGCCGCGGCCACCGAGGAGATCTACCGGCGCATCGGTGCGTCGGTCATCACCGGGAGGGTGTCCTGATGGCGCGCTTCGGAACCGTCGCAGAGCACCTCGGCCACCTGCGCAACGGCCTGGCCAGCCTCGACCGGCAGGCCGGCCTGATCGACAGCTGGGGACAACAGCTCACCACCGCGTTCGTCGCCGGTCACAAATTGCTTGCTGCTGGCAACGGTGGGAGCGCGGCCGAGGCGCAGCACCTGACCGCCGAGCTGGTTGGCCGGTTCGAGTGTGACCGTGCGCCGCTGCCGGCGATCGCGCTGCACGCGGAGACGTCCAGTCTGACAGCGATCTGCAACGACTTCGGGCCGGACGGGATCTTCGCCCGCCAGGTCAGGGCCCACGGCCGCCCGGGCGATGTCCTGATCCTGCTGTCGACGAGTGGCCGGAGCCGCAACCTGCTGGCCGCCGCGGCTGACGCACGGGACCGGCAGATGCAGGTCTGGGCGATGACCGGGCCGGGCCGCAGTCCGCTGTCGGACCTGGCCGACCAGACCCTGGCCGTCGAGACAGCGGCACCGACCGCGGTCCAGGAGATCCACCTGATCGCCGTCCACGCGCTCTGCGCGGCGGTCGAGCGACATCTGCCGTCGGTGCGGTGGGCGGACCAGGCCGCCGAGGTGTCCCGATGACCGCGCGCGTGGTCGTGCTGGGGGATGTCCTGCTGGATCGGGACATCGAGGGTGAGGTCCGGCGGATCATGCCGGATGCTCCGGCCCCCGTGGTTGAGATCGGGTCGGAAAGAGATCGCGCCGGTGGCGCCGGTCTGGCAGCCGTGCTGCTGGACCGGCCAGGGATTTCGGTGCACCTGCTGACCGCGCTGGCCGATGACGAGCCCGCGAAGCGTTTGCTCAACCTTCTGACGCAGCGGATCCCGGTCACGTCGGTGCTGACCTCACCCGGCACCCGGTGCAAGACCAGGATCCGCAGCGGTGGGCAGTCCTTGCTGAGGATGGATGTCGAGGCCTCGGCGAGCAGTGACGGCAGCTGCGACATCGCCGCCCTGGAAGCGGCCCTGGACGAAGCGGATGCGCTGCTCGTGTCCGACTACGGCGGCGGCGTGCTGAACCACCCCGAGGTACGACGCGTTCTCCTCGACTGGGCAGGTCGCCGGCCAATGGTGTGGGACCCGCATCCGCGCGGAGCCGAGCCGGTAGCCGGGGCGACCGTGGTGACACCGAACAAGGCCGAAGCCGTCCGGTTCGGGTCCGCGGGAGTCGAGCACCCCGACCGGCTGGCCGTGGAGCTTCGCGAGCGATGGCAAGCCTGGTCGGTCGCCGTGACGGACGGCGGCAACGGCGTGTTCACGGCGAGCGGGGGAGCGCAGGCCCAGTTCACTCCGGTGCCGTTCAGATATCGCGGTGACAGTTGCGGCGCCGGAGACCGGTTCGCGGGCACGGTCGCTGCCAGACTCGGCGCGGGCGCGACGACGAGCGAGGCGGTCGAAGCCGCCGTACAGGACACTGCGGACTGGCTTGCTGCCGGGGGAGTGCAGGCGACCGCGGAGACCGTGTCTGTGGCGCAGAGCCTCGACGCCGAGGCGGTGGTCCGGCGGGTGCGTGCGGCCGGGGGAACAGTCGTGGCCACCGGCGGCTGCTTCGACATCCTGCATGCCGGCCACATCGCCTCGCTCGAGGCCGCAAGGAGCCTCGGTGACGCCCTGGTCGTTCTGCTGAACTCCGACGACAGCGTCCGGCGGCTCAAGGGCGACGGCCGGCCGGTGAACTCGACGGAGGACCGGTGCCGGGTCCTCACTTCCCTGCGGTGCGTGGATGCCGTGGTCGTCTTCGACGACGACGATCCGCGCGCGGCCCTGCAGCGACTGCGCCCGGACATCTGGGCCAAAGGTGGCGACTACACCGCCGAGATGTTGCCCGAGAACCCTCTGGTGACCAGCTGGGGTGGCCGAGTCGTCCTGATGCCGTACCTGCCGGGCCGCTCGACCACCGCGATCCTCGAGAAAGGAACCACCCGATGAGTCTGGACCGAGTAGCCGTCACCGGTGGCGCGAGTGGACTTGGCGCCGCCGTCGTTCGCGCAGTACGCAAGCACGGCGGGACTGCCGTGGCCGTCGACCGGCAGAAGCCGGGCGACGACGTCGGCTGGGTCGAGGCCGACCTCGCCGATCCTGCCTCCGCCGAAGGGGCGCTGGCGGCCGCGGAGGAACAGCTCGGCGGACCGTTGACCGGTGTGGTCACGGCCGCTGGAGTCGACGCCTGTGGCCGGATCGAGCAGGTCGACCTGCAGGACTGGGTGCGGGTGATCAACGTCAATCTGATCGGTACTGCGGCGATCGCCCGAGCCGCCGTCCCTCGACTCGAGCAGACCCGCGGCCGGCTCGTCACGGTGGCGTCGACCCTGGGGTTGCGGGCCCTCAGCGACGCGACGGCGTACTGCGCCTCCAAGTTCGGCGTGGTCGGGTTCACCCGGGCACTTGCCGTCGAGACGGCCGGGCGGGTGGGCGTGACCATGCTGGTGCCGGGCGGCATGCAGACCGCGTTCTTCGACGGCCGCCCCGAGCAGTACAAGCCCGGACCGGATGCCATGCTCAACGATCCCGCCAACGTCGCCGACGCGGTGGTCTTCGCGCTCGGTCAACCCGCCGGTGTCGAGATCCGCGAACTGGTGATCTGCCCGTCCGTCGAACCTTCCTGGCCGTAGTGCCCCGGCCGGTCCTGGTCCTGCGAGCCCTCGGCCTCGGCGACGCGCTCACGGCCGTCCCGGCGCTGAGGGGCCTCAGACGCCTGTACGCCGGCCGCCCGCTGCTGCTGGCGGGCCGGCAGCCCGTGTCCAGCTGGCTTTGGGGGTTGGGACTGGTCGACGAGGTGGTGCCGACCGACGGGCTGTCCGGGCCACCGCCCGGGCGCTCGCTCGGCCGGCACACCGCGGTCAACCTGCACGGCCGTGGACCGGAGAGTCATCTGTTGCTCCAGGCAAGCACCCCGGACCACCTGCTGGCGTTCGACTGCGCTGCCGCGGGTCATCACAGTCCAAGCCGCTGGGGACTCGATGAGCACGAGGTGGATCGCTGGTGCCGGCTGGTGGGGGACGCCGGCGGCTCGTGTTCTCGCGAGGATCTTCGGCTGTCGGTGCAGGCCGCGCCGGACGAAGCGGTCGTGGTCCATCCAGGAGCCGCCAGCGTCGCGCGGCAGTGGCCGCCACACAGGTGGACCAAGGTCATCCGGGGATTGCGCGAGGACGGGCAGCACGTAGTACTGACTGGTTCGGAAGTGGAATTGTGCGGGTTGCTGGCTCGGGAAACAGGCGCCGAGGATTTGGCTGGACGGTTGTCGCTCGAAGAGCTGGCCGGTCGGGTTGCCGCGGCGGCGGTGCTGTTGTCCGGCGACACCGGAGTCGCCCACCTTGCGACCGCGGTCGGGACCAGATCGGTGACCTTGTTCGGCCCGACACCGCCACTGTGGTGGGGCCCTGCGATCGACCCCGACCGGCACACCGTCATGTACCACGGTGGGTCGCCAGGCGACCCGCATGCCGATCAACCCGACCCGGCCTTGCTCCGGATCACCGTCCCTGAAGTGCTGCGGGCCGCTCGGGATCAAGTGCTTCGCGGAACCAGGCAACCGTCGACCTGAGCCCCTCTTCCCAGTCCACCTGGGGTTTCCAGCCGAGCAACTGCTCGGCCAGCGTGGTGTCGGGCCGTCGTACGGCGGGGTCGTCGACCGGGCGATCGATGAACTCGATCGCGGACCGTGAACCGGTCGCCGCGACGACGTCCTCAGCGATGCGCAGGACGGAGCGTTCGTCGGGATTCCCGATGTTGACCGGCCCGGGGTGTGTGCTGAAGGCCAGCCCGAGAATGCCGCTGACCGTGTCGTCGACATGGCAGACCGAGCGGGTCTGGCTGCCGTCCCCGGCGACGGTGAGCGGTTCGCCGGCCAGCGCCTGGCGGATGAAGGTCGGGATCGCGCGGCCGTCGCTCGGCCGCATCCGCGGGCCGTAGGTGTTGAAGATCCGCACGATCGCCGTGTCCAGGCCCTCGCTGGTCCGGTAGGCGGTGGTGAGCGCCTCGGCGTACCGCTTGGCCTCGTCGTACACGCCGCGTGGGCCGATCGGATTCACGTGGCCCCAGTACGACTCGGGCTGGGGATGGACCTGCGGGTCGCCGTACACCTCGGAGGTGCTGGCCAACAGGATGCGGGCCCCCTTCTCCTTGGCCAGGCCGAGTGCGTGCCAGGTGCCGATCGCGCCGACCTTCAGGGTCTGGATCGGCAACCGGAGATAGTCGATCGGCGAGGCCGGACTCGCGAAGTGCAGCACCAGGTCGACCGGGCCGGGAACGTGCACGAACTCGGTCAGGTCGGTCCGCGTGCAGGTGAACGCGGGATCGTCGAGCAGGTGGGCGACGTTGCCGGGCGATCCGGTGAGGAAGTTGTCCAGACAGGTCACCTGGTGGCCCTGCTGGAGCAAGCGCTCACAGAGATGACTGCCGAGGAATCCGGCCCCGCCGGTGACCACCACGTGCTTTTCGTCCATAGCCCGGGGTACCCGTCACCGCGGCTTGGAAACCGAGGACGCGCCGGTGAATCGGCCGGGGTACAGGTGCGGCATGCGACTGCGTCGAAGCCATCCTGACAAGCCGGGGTACACCCGCCGGCGCCGCGGCAGCGGCTTCAGCTATCACGACGCCGAGGGCGGCCGGATCGAGGACGCCGACGTGATCGAGCGGATCCGGACCCTGGCGATCCCACCCGCCTGGCGCGACGTGTGGATCTGCCCCTATCCGAACGGGCACATCCAGGCGATCGGCACCGACCAGGCCGGCCGGCGGCAGTACCTGTACCACGACGACTGGCGCACGGCGCAGGACGGCGACAAACACGACCGGGTACGCCGGCTCGCCCGCAAGCTGCCGGCGTTCCGCGAGGCCGTCGACGCCGACCTCTGCGCCGGCGGCCTCGGGCGGAGTCGTGTGCTGGCGGTTGCGCTGAGAATGCTCGACTACGGCGTCTTCCGGACCGGCAACACGCAGTACGCCGAGGAGTACGGCAGCCGTGGCGCGTCCACTCTGCTGCGCGACGACGTCCGGGTCAGCAAGGGCAAGGTCGTCTTCGACTTCGTGGCCAAGGGCGGCCAGCAGCGCAAGATCGCGTTGGACGACGACCGCCTGGTGGCCGCCGTACGGTCACTCAAACGGGCTCGCCACGACAGCCCGCGACTGCTGGTCTACCGCGACGAGTCCGGGTACCACGAGATCGACGCGGGGATGGTCAACGACCGCTTCCACGAACTGGTCGGGGACGACTACACGGTCAAGGACCTGCGGACCTGGACCGCCACGGTGCACGCCGCGGTCGACCTGGCCGAGGCGGATCCGCCGGCCACCAAGAAGGCGCTGAACGCCGCGGTGAAGGACATGCTCGAAGAGGTCTCCGATCATCTCGGCAACACCCCGACCGTCGCCCGCGCCTCCTATGTCGATCCGCGGGTCGTCGAGCAGTACGAACACGGGCGGACGATCGCGGACGCCGTCGAGAAGGTGGGCACCGACCTCGACGACGACAAGACCCGTGCCGTCGTGGAGCGCTCGGTGAACAAGCTGCTGGACCAGGACGCCCGTGCCTGATCGGTTGTGGCTCCGGCCCGTTTCGATCGGCCGCGGAGGGGAACCGCAGAGCTGTCCGTTGACAGCCAGCAGAGTTCGGTGAGGAGTTGAAGACGATGACCAAAGCACGGGATCTGATGACAGCCGGTGCCGAGTGTGTCGGTGAGAACGAGACACTGGTCGACGCGGCTCGCAAGATGCGCGACCTCGATGTCGGCGCTCTGCCGATCTGTGGCGAGGACAACCGGTTGAAGGGTGTGCTGACCGATCGCGACATCGTGGTCCGTTGCCTGGCCGACGGCGGCGACCCGGCGACGGCGCTGGCCGGCCAGTTCGGGCAGGGCAAGCCGGTCACGATCGGCGCGGACGACAGCATCGAGGAGGCGCTGGCGACGATGAGCAAGCACCAGGTCCGCCGGCTGCCGGTGATCGACGGCCACGACCTGGTCGGCATGCTCGCCCAGGCGGACATCGCGCGCGCCATGCCCGACGCGGCAACCGGCGACGTCGTCCAGGACATCTCGCAGTAGGACGTCCGCCAGTAGGACTCCCGCGGGCGAAGAGGTGACACGGTCAGCCGTGTCACCTCCTCGGCGTTGGTTGCTCAGCCGAGGTAGTCGCGCCAAGGGCCGGTGATGGCCAGCGTGATGCCCGGGGTCTGGATGTTGACGAACAGCACCTTGCCGTCCGCGGAGAAGGTCGGCCCGGTGAACTCGGAGTCGTTGAGCATGTTCCGGGCGATCGCGTACGTCGGGCCGCCCGGCGTCGCGCTCAGCACGTGGCTGCTCGCGTTGCCGTCCTCGGCGAGGATGAGCGAGCCCCACGGCGTGACGGTGACGTTGTCCGGCCCGTCGAAGTTGAGGTCCGCGTAGCCGACACCGTTCTCGGCGGCCGGGTTCGACGGGAAGTAGGTGACCAGCTGGATGGTCTTCGACTTGTAGTTGTAGAACCAGACCATGCCGTCGTGCGGGACGGCGTCGGCCGGTACATCCGTCGTACCGGACTTGGCGTAGGAGTTCACGACGTACACGCCGTCGTGGGTTCCGTAGACGCCCTCGAACTTCTTGCCGCGGGTGACCTGGCCGTCGGTGAACTGCTTGCGGGTCGAGACGGAGACCGCGTCGCGGTCCGGCACCGGCACCCACGCGACCCGGAACGGGCGCAGCAACTGGGCCGAGGTCAGGTAGGCGACGTCCGGGATCGGCTTGCCGTCGTCACCCAGGATGGCCATCGCCTCCAGCTTGCCGAAGCCGGCGTTCTGCAGGTCCTTCCAGCTGTCCTTGCCGAGCCGGTAGCCGGCCGGGGCGCTCCAGCGGTAGAACGATCCGTTCGGGCCCGACGCGTCCTCGGACAGGTAGATGTGCTGCCGGTCCTGGTCGATCGCGAGCGCCTCGTGAGCGTAGCGGCCGAGTGCCTTGAGCGGCACGGGGTGAGCGGTCCTGCCGTCGGCCCAGACCTCGAACACATAGCCGTGGTCCTTCAGCCGGGTCGTGCCGTTCGCCTTGTTCTCGGTCTCCTCGCACGTCATCCAGGTGCCCCACGGGGTCGGGCCGCCGGCGCAGTTGGTCAGCGTGCCGGAGATGCCGACCCACTCACCGTGGTTGGTGCCGTCACGGTCGACGGAGATGACGGTGCAGCCGCCGGCCGCGCCGACGCCCTCGTCGTACACGGTGCCAGGGATCTGCGGTACGCCGAGGGCGGAGTTCGCGCCGATCTCGTGGTTCTGGATCAGGGTGTAGCCCCTGGGCCCAGCAGCGAAGGCCGCCGTACCGTCGTGCAGTTCCGGGGTGGGCTGGCCGCTCTTCAGCTTCGTCTCGCCGGCGCGGGTGACGACGGTGTACTTGAAGCCGGGCGGCAGGGCGAGCAGACCCTTCGGGTCGTCCATCAGCGGCGGGAACGGGCGGTGCGCCGGGTACGGCCGCGAGGCGGGCGCGGGCGTGGCCTCGGCGAGCGAGGGGACGGCGCCGACGGCGGCGAATCCGACACCCGTGGCGCCGACGGCGGCACCCCGCAGGACGGAACGGCGATCGAGGGACATGGCGGAGCTCCTTGCATTGAAGTCGGTCGTACTGCGCCCCGATCCTTCACCCGACCGGCAGCGCCCAGGCAAACACCACCTGAACAATCACCTTTCCCACCGTTCATCATTTTGTGTTGTCACCTGACTACAACGAGTGTCCCTGACACCCGGCACCGGTCCGCGGCCGAGACCGTTGTCATCGGCAACTACCGCCCGCGGCAGAGCCTGCTGTCGTTTGCTAAAGCTGGCGACGAGATTTCGTGGAGGAGAGCAGACGTGCGGTCTGGTCGCGCCGATCATCCAAGCACTGAACGCGATCGAGTCCGGTGACGTCGCGGAGGAACACTTCACCACGGTCGGCGACGACTGGGACATCGAGGAGCGCACGGTCGCCCAGCTCGATCGGCTCGGTCTGGGCGGCCTCGAACTCGACCACAGCCTGAGCACAGTCAGCGGAGGCCAGGTCATCTCACTCGGCCTGGCCGCCCAGCTGCTCAAGCGACCGGACGTCCTGCTGCTCGACGAGCCGACCAACAATCTCGATCTGGTTGCCCGGAGCAAGCTGTACGACGTACTGGACGAGTGGGCCGGATGCCTTCTCGTGGTCAGTCACGATCGCGTGCTGCTCGACCGGATGGACCGGATCGCCGAACTGGACCGAGGTGAACTCCGCGCGTACGGCGGCAACTTCACGGCGTACGAACAAGCGGTCGAGGCGGCTCGTGAGGTCGCGGAGAAGAACCTGCGGAACGCCGAGCAGGAGGTCAAACGCGAGAAGCGCGAACTCCAGCAGGCCCGGGAGCGCGCGGCGCGGCGGGCCGGCAACGCGAGCAAGAACCTCGGCAACGCGGGTCTCCCGAAGATCTTCGCCGGAACGATGAAGCGCAACGCGCAGGAGTCGGCAGGCAAGGCGAACGAGACCCACACCGCGCGGGTGAACGACGCCAAGGCGCGCCTCGACGAGGCGGGCCGCGCGGTCCGCGACGACCAGCGGATCGCGTTGGAACTGCCCGCGACGAACGTGCCGGCCGGGCGAACGGTCTTTCACGGCGAAGGCCTCCGCGTCACGCTGGGCGGTCGCGAGATCATCGGCGGCGCCGACCTCACCATTCGCGGCCCGGAGCGAATCGCCCTGACCGGTCCCAACGGCGCCGGCAAGTCCACGCTGCTCAGGCTGATCCACGGCGACCTGACTCCGGACGCGGGTGAGCTCAAGCGCGCGGACGGCCGCATCGCCTACCTGTCCCAGCGCCTGGATCTTCTCGATCTCGACCGCACCATCGCCGAGAATCTCGCCACCTTCGCGCCGGGGCTGCCCGAAGGTCAGCGGCTGAATCTCCTGGCCCGCTTCTTGTTCCGTGGCTCGCGCATCCACCTGCAGGCCGGCGTACTGTCCGGTGGTGAACTCCTGCGGGCGACGCTCGCCTGCGTCCTGTACGCCGAACCGGCACCCCAGCTGCTCCTGCTGGACGAGCCCACCAACAACCTCGACCTGGTCAGTGTGAGCCAGCTCGAAAGCGCGCTGGACGCGTACGAAGGCGCGTTCGTCGTCGTCAGCCACGACGAGCGCTTCCTCGCCGGACTCAAGGTGTCCCGATGGCTCCGGCTCGAGCACCAGAAGTTGCTTGAGGCAAGCGCTCCGGACGCCTGACTCCGCCTTGCTGACAAGACAGACGCGACGGCCCCGGACCATCGTCCGGGGCCGTCGTGGTGGAGCTGGTCAGCGGGTGCCGCAGTGGGAGTCCTGCGTGAGCATCGGGTAGCGGCAGATGTCCTGGGTGGTCGTGCCGTCCGGCGATGTCACCGGCAGGGTGGCCGGTGCGTCACCCTTCTCGACCCAGTTGACCAGGGCGTCGAGGTCGGCGCCCGGCTTGACCAGCGGACCGGTGCTGTAGAGCTTGGTGCCGCAGTGATCCACGCCGGGGAGCAGGAACAGGCGGTAGAAGTCGTCCACGCGCTTGGTTCCACCGAAGAGCGCGTCCACCTGCCGGCGGTAGTGGACCGTGCCAAGGGTCGGGATCAGCTGGTCGGACTGGCCGTGCCAGGTCAGCAGCTTGCCGCCGGCCTTGGCGAACTTCGACAGGTTGGGGTTGTTGTCGGCGATGACAGCGTCGTACTGCGTGGTCGCCGAGGCGAACACTCGCTCGAAGGTCGCGTAGGTGAGCTTGGTGCTGTCGAACGACGGGTTCTTCGTCACGAAGTACTTCGCCCACTGATCCGGAACCGTGAACGGTTTGTTGTAGGCGGCAATGAAGTCGAAGGAGGAGCCCTTGTTCTGGCCGTACCAGAGCTTCTTGCCCCAGGGCGTGACCGGACCGGCCCAGAGCTTGTCGACAGCGACGGCGAGCGCCTTGCTGATGGTGAGTTCCTTGCCGTCGCAGAGCACCTTCGTGCCGATCAGGCGGCGCGCGTCCCAGGTGCAGGTCGCCGGGTTGTCGATGACGCCGTCCTTGACCCCGTCGAGAGTGTCGCAGGCAGCGACCGCGGCGCTGGTGAACGCGTCCAGTTCACACTTGGTCGGTGCGACGTGCTCCTCGTTGAAGACCGCTTGCGACCACAGGGTGGCGATCTCGAACCGGTTCCAGTCGACCGCGGGCGCGTTGGCGAGGATGCCCTGGAAGTCGGTGGGGTGGTACTCGGCCTCGGCGTACCCCTGGCGGCCACCGGTCGAGCAACCGGTGAAGTACGAGTAGCTCGCGGCGCGCTGGTAGAACTTCGCGGTCACGTCCTTGCCGATCACGGCGAGGTCGTGCACCGAGCGGGACGCGAAGTTGGTGAGCAGACCGGTGTTGGTCCTGCCGTCCGCGGTCAGCCCCCAACTGGCATCGAGGCCGTCCTTGACGCCGGCGTCGGTGGCTGCACCGACATACCCCTTCTTGACCGCGCCGATCAGCGGGATGCTCAGGTCGCTGATGTCGCCCGCCGAGTAGCCGCTGCCGCCCGTGGCCTGGAAGCGGCCGTTCCAGTTCTTCGCGTCCTGGGGGAGGGAGACCTTGATGGTGACGGTGTCGTTCGCGCCGGGATGGGTCACCACGATGCGTACGTCACACCAGGCCGGTACGTCGGTGATCGGGTCGGCGGGCGGATAGGCGTTCGGGAAGGTGAAGTCGCCGCCCGGCCTGGCCACCGCGTCGACCGACACCACCTTCGTGCCGGTGGGCGCGGCGACCGGGACGGGCGCGCAGGTTGTCGTAGCGGGGGAGTTGTCGGCCGCGGCGCTGGACGCCACGGGAAGGATGACCGCGGCGGCCGGCATCACCGCAGCGATCAGCATGATCAGGGGTCGCTTCATGCCCGCATCCTGACCCGTCAGCAACCACCGTCGCCCCAGTGAGAACCACTGGCCAACCCCCTGGGCGCCGGCTTTGTCGGAGACGAGCCGCCCCGGGATATCGACAGAGCCAAGTAGGGCAGGTCTATTTCCACCTACACTTTCACGGAGGAGCGTGAACAGTATGGCCGCTGACCGGAAGTGGGAACCTTTCAATCCGCCGGCTGAGGCACGCGTGCGGGAGATGGTGGGCTGGCTGTCCTATGTCCAGGCAGTCGGGCCACCGGTTCCCGCCGTGGACCCGCGCCTCTCGCAGCAGGTGCCGGCCCTGCTCGTGCCCGGCTTCCTCGCGGGTGACTGGTCGCTGATTCCGCTGGCGCGGCATCTGCGGCGCTCCGGGCACGCCACCTTCACCAGTGGTATCGCGCTCAACTCCGGCTGCACCGAGATGCTGCTGGGCCTCCTCGAACGCCGGCTGGAGCAAGTGGTCCAGGAGGCGGGCAGACCCGTCGTCCTGGTGGGTCAGAGCCGTGGCGGGACACTCTGCCGGATGCTGGCGATCCGTCGGCCGGACCAGGTGGCCGGCCTCGTCACCCTGGCCTCGCCGTTGCTCCATCAACTGGCGACGACACGGGACCTGGTCGCCCAGGTGAACCTGCTGGCTCGCCTGAATGTTCGCGGTTGGCCGTGGCTCGTGTCGTCCGACTGCCTGACCGGCGGCTGCGCGGAGCGGACGAGCGCTCTGCTGGAGTCCCCTTGGCCGACCGGGCTGCCGTTCATCTCGGTGTACTCACGGCAGGACGGCGTGGTGGACTGGCGGGCCTGTCTCGACCCCGCCGCGGAGCAGATCGAGGTTCGCAGTACCCACAACGGGATGGGCGCCGACCGGGCTGTTCAGCGACTGCTGACCGCCAGATTGCGGACTCTCAGCGATCAGCAGCCTTGACCAGGAGGGCAAGTTCCTCGGCCGTCCAGTCCGCGATGCGTTGCACGTCCGGCACCTGATCGCGGTCCGCGACGACGCCGACGTGGAGCCGTCCGCAGTAGCTCAGCACGGTGATGTTCAGGCCCAGGCCATCGGTGATGCCCGCCAGCGGCACCACCGACTCCACCTTCGCGCCCGCGAGGTACAGGGTCTGTTGCGGCCCTGGCACGTTGGAGATATTCACGTTCATCGCCGGTGGCAGAACCGGCCAGGCGTTGAGCCGGGTGAGTAGTTGCGCGGTCTGTACGAAGAGAACCGGCGGCACCAGCCGGACCGTATCGACGAGCGCGTCCGGCGCGGTCGTGCCGAGATCACGCAACGCGGCCAGCATCGCGGCATGCGCACCGTTCAGCCGGGCGACCGGATCATCCACCCCGGTCGGGATCGGCACCACGACGGCGCTCAGGGCGTTGCCAAAGGCAACCGATCGGTCGCCGCGCAGCGACACCGGTACGACGGCGGTCAGTGGTTGGGCCGGAAGCTCGTCGCGCTCCAGCAGCCAGCGACGCAGCGCACCGGCCGCGAGCGCCATCACCACGTCGTTCACGCTCACCGTGAACCGGTTCTTCACGAACTTCACGTCGTCGAGCGCGAGGGTGGCGATGCCGATCCGGCGATGCCGGGAGATCCGGCGGTTGAACGACGTACGCGGTGCCCTCGCGACCGGCGTGTGCCTGCGTTCGCGCCGTACCAACGCGAGGCTCGCGCCGACCAGCCGGGCTCCGGGCATGGTGCCGAAGACCGGCAACTCGTCCAGGCCGGACAACATCGCCGGTACGCCGGACACTGCCCGCCACGGCTGGCGGACGAAACCGGCCAGGCCGCGCGCCAGCATCGACACCGAGGACGGCGGCGGTGGGACCGGGGGTGCTGTGAGGCCGGCAGCAGGTGGTGGATGCGGCTCGGTGTCCGTGAGAGTGGCCACCATCTGTGCTCCCGCGCGACCATCGGCGGCCGCGTGGTGGACCTTGGTCAGTACGGCGGCCCGGCCGCCGGCGAGTCCTTGGATCAGGTACATCTCCCACAGTGGCCGCGAGCGGTCCAGCGGCCGGGAGAAGATCCGCGCGACCTGCTCGCGCAGCAGGTCGTCGTCACCCGGCGACGGCAACGCGATCTCCTGCACGTGATAGTCCAGGTCGCTGTCGGCCTCGACCCAGTACGGACGGTCGAGTCCGAGGGGGACCCGGACCACCCTCCACTGGAAGGCCGGTATCAGTGGCAGACGCTCGCGCACGACGTCGCGCAGGCGGTCGATCGTCAGCCGTCCGCCGGGCAGCGCGGCCGGATCGATCGTGATCAGAGCCGCGGTATGGGTGCTGACCCGCGCGTTCTCCGCAGCCAGGTACATCGCGCCGAGGTCGTCCACCTGTCGCATCGTCACGTCTTCCCGGGAACAGCCTCGTCCGCGCCGCGCTCCTGCCGTACGGCGTCCTCCGGTGAACCGAGGTGATGCCGTGGGTCCTCCAGTCGGCAGGCCAGCAACTCGGCGGACCGGGCGGCGTACAGGCCGTCCACGATCCGCTCGTCGAACGTCCAGCGCAGAGCGAGCATCGGCCTGACCTGAACCGTTCCTGCCACGGCCACCGGCACGGGCCGCACCCTTCCCACCACGAGGAACAACGGGCAGTTGCCGTGCTGGTAGAGGTGGTGGAACGCCGCGTCGGTCTTGAGGCTGCCCAGGTTCGAGACGACAGCCGATGCGTACAACGGGTCCGAGTGGGTCAGCGCACTCGGCAGCACGCCTCGTTCGTCAAGCCAGTGAGTCACGCTGATCGCCGCGTCGAGCAGTGGCGTCGGCAGGCCGAGGAACAGTCTCACCTCCTTGTCGACCTCGGCGCCGGCACCGGTGCGCGCCTCGGTCACCGCCGTGTCGAGACTGCGGATCACGCCGGCCAGGCTTTCGTTGGGCTCGAACCGCCGTTTCAGCATCTCCAGTGGCGCGTCGTCGGTCATCTCCTTCTTGGCGCCGAAGGACAGCAGTACCCCGTCGCGGTCGTAGAACCGGCGACGGGCGATGAACCTGTTCAGCCGGGGCCGGTCGTACAGCAGTTGAGCCACCTGGCTCAGGACCAGGACGAAAAGGCTGAGATGTGGGCCCCCCGCCTCGTTCCAGCGCCGTACCCAGGCCTGGGCCGCACCGATGTCGACGTTCTGCTCGAAGTAGACCTCCGAGTCCGTGCGTCTGCGCATGATGAACGGCATGATGGCGCGCTCGTCGGGTACGTCAGTGACGAGTCGGCCGTCGGTCCGGGGCAGTCTGATCCGCAGTGTCATGGCGTCCTCCTTCGCTTTCGATGGTGAACACCCGCGAGGCACCCGAGTAGGGCCGAAGGACCCGATCGCGGACCTCGCCGTACCAGCGGATCCGGTGCTCGCCCGGCGGTTCACCGGCGGGAACCGTCCAGGCGACGACGGCCACCTGGCCGCGCCGGCCGCGGCGCCACCGGAAGGTGGTGGACCAGTCGCCGTCGTCGGCGACTGTCACCCAGCCGGTTCCGTCGTAGCGCTGGACCTCCAGGTAGGTACCGTTCCGACGCAGATCGTTGTTCGGATAGGCGGCTGCGAAGACCGCCGTGACCGTGTCCCCAGGGCGATAGCGGAACCGCGGTTCCACGAGGACATCGCCGAAGGCGCGACCGGGCGGTGGGCGGTCGTGAGGTATCCGGAGCCGGGCGTGCCGTTGCCGACCGCTCAGGTCCGGTTCGGGTACGCCGTACCGCGTCGGCCGGCCGTCCCGCATCGCCGCTGCGAGTTCGGCCGCGACCTGTACCAGAGCAGGCAGGGTCCAGCGACCGAACAGTGTGCTGCCGCCTTCGTACTGCTGGGTGTCGTACTCCTCAGGAGTGGTCACGTAATGCAGGTAGCCGTTGCTGTAGCCGGCCACCAGTACGTCAGCGAGGTCGGCGGACACGATCGAAGCGACGGCACGACGCAGGCGTAAGCCCGCAACGACCGTGACCTCGGCCGGGATGCCGATCAGGTAGAGCTGACCGATCCGCAGCAACTGGATCACTGCCGTGCGCGCGACGTAGGGACCGAGCAGGTCGAGCGCACGCCCACCGACGACCATCGCCTTCGGCGCCTGGGTGTCCCGCAGCCGCGGCGATCGGGCGTAGACCCGCCGGGAAAGCCAGTCCCAGAAGGGATTGCGGCCTTCGGTGAAGCCGCGGAACGCCGGACCGTCCTCCAGACTGCCGGCCAGCGCCGAGGCACCGCCGATCGGGTTGCCCGTGCGGTGCATCGCACCGTCACCGGTGTACTCCGGCCGGATCACGACCGAGGCGAGGTCGATCTGTGTCATCCGGTGGTCGACTCCGTCGGTCAGGCGTCGGCCCGGCGCCGACATCAGCGCGGCGGCAGCCTCGTACTGGCGCAGTCCGATGATGCGGGTGTTTTCCACGTCGCTGGTGGTCGGACCGCAGCCGGGGCGCAGGTCGAGGTTCGGGGTCTGGTCGCCGGCATTGGTCTGGGCGAACGCGGCAACGAAGTCGCCGGATCGGCGGGCACGGTAGTCGACGCCCTCCACCTGCCGCTCCCAGTGGTAGGCGGCGTATCCCTTGTTGTCTCCGCTGATCAAGGTGTTGGTGTTCGTCATGCTGGTGTTGTGGGTGGCGAACCAGTTGATCGCGGCCACCGGTTCGCCGTCGCGATCGATGCGTAGCAGGGTCGTCTGCGGATCGATGCCGGTCGGGAACTGCTCCCGGTCCGCCGCAGGATTGTTGTCAAAGGCAACTTTAGAGCGATTGGCGCTCGCGTCCCACAAGTGCCCGTGGGCAAGCGTGAGTACCGCGGGGGACAGGTCGTTGTGGGCCCGCCGGACCGCCTCGGTCATGCCGTCGACGATGGCGGTGAAGGTCTTCGGCCGGAAGCCGCCGGTGTTCGAGTGGTACAGCCGATGATGCGAGTAGCCACCTGGTCCGCTGTGCGTGTGCGTGGCGGTGACCATGGTGTTCTGCTCGGTGTAGAGATCGCCGTACGAGCGGGCCAGGGCGCGCAGCAGCGCGCGGTGGATACTGCCGAAGACCATCGGCAGGTCGTTGACCACGAGCAGCACCCGCCGCCCGCTCGCCGGGTCCATCACGACAAAAGCCCTGGAGCGCAGCCGCAGGTGAATACCGTCGCTGCGCTGCCAGAACTTTCCGTACCCGAGCATGCCGCTCTCCACCGGCTCACCATTGATATCGGCAATGCCGCGGCCGACGAGGTACCCGGTCATCTCAGCGGGCCAGGTAGCCGCCGTCGATGTCCAGTTCGAGCCCGGTGACGAACGACGCGTCGTCGCTGGCCAGGTAGGCGACACCGGCGGCTATCTCGTCCGGACGGCCGAGCCGGCCCATCGGCGTCAACTGGGTCATCACGTCCCAGAACGGCGTACCGCGGGCCTGGTCGAGGATCGGGGTGTCGATGAAACCGGGGTGGATCGAGTTCACCCGGATGCCCTCGGTGGCCCAGTGCAGGGCGGCGTTCTTGGTCAGGGTCCGCACCGCGCCCTTGGCCGCGTGGTAGGCCGGCGACGTACCGAAACCGCCGCTGATGCCGAAGATCGAGCTGATGTTGATCACCGAGGCGTGGCCGGAAGCCTTCAGGTACGGCGCGGCCGTCCGCATCCCGAGGAAGACACCGGTCTGGTCGACGTCGATGGTGTGCTGCCAGTCCTTCAGGGTGGTGTCCTCGATACTCGCCAGATCGCCCATGCCCGCGTTGTTGACCAGGATGTCGAGCCCGCCGAACTCCTCGGCGGCCCTGGCGCAGGCCGTCTCCCAATCGGCCTCGCTGGCGACGTCGTGCCGGACGAACACGGCGCGCGCACCGGAGTCCCGGAGGGCTTCGGCCAAGGCTTCGCCGGCGTCGGTCTGGATGTCGGTGACCAGGACGGCCGCGCCCTCCGCGGCCAGCCGCCATGCGGTCGCCTTGCCGATCCCGCTGGCCGCGCCGGTCACCAGCGCAACCCGATCATCGAGCCTGCCCATGTCGTTCTCCTCAGGTGTCGAGAGCCGGCCCGGGAAGGGCCGGCTCCGGGGGGGGGTGGGTCTGGTCAGTGGCGGTGCGCGATGCGGTCCATCGCGTTCTGGACGGCGGTTTCGCTCGGCTGGGGCGACAACACGTCCCAGGCGTGGAAGATCACGCCGATACCCCAACCGAACATCGGGAACGCCGGCCAGAAGAAGCTCGCACTGGTCAGGTACCAGATGACCACCAGGAAGGTGTTCACCGTCAGGTAGGCGAGGATGTGCCCGCTCAGCTCACGCCGCTTGCGCAGTTCCTCCACCGCCTGTTGCCGCAACTTCTCGTCATCGGTCCGAACCGACCCCAGTGGCTGCTCGTCCATGACTGCCTCCTAGTTCCTCACTTCAACCCTCGGACGATCCCTGGTGCCGTTACAGGGCCCGAAGTCCTGTCCTCGGCGTGCCTTCCGCCTCTGCTGAGGTGCCGGTCGGGCGCGAAGGCTGGAAGTTGGGGCGAGGAGGAACGATGTCGACGCAGCTGGGCCCGGAGGCGGGCGGCAGAACCGGATCCCGTACTTTCGCGACGCGCGTGCTGGACCGTGGTAATCGCAGACAGCGAGCCGTGATCGCTGTCGTGCTGGGCCTGATCGCCGTTCCGGTCGGCGTCGGGCTCGGCATACCGCATTTGAAGGCTGGTGTCGGCTTCACGACGATCGCCGGTCTGATGATTCTCGTGGGCGGCTTGGTACTGATCTGTGCCGGCGGTGCATTGCTGGTCCGGCTCACCCGAGGTTGGCGCCGGGTGCTCGTCGTGCCGGCGTTGCTGGCGACTTTGGTGGTCTCCTTGTACTCACTCGGTCAGGCGGTCGCGGCGACGAACGTGCCGCGGACCGAGCTCGGCGAGCTCAGTCCGGCCGATTTCGGTCTGACCTTCAGCGACGCCCGCTTCCGCACGACTGACGACGTACTGCTGTCCGGTTGGTACCTGCCGTCCGAGAACAGTGCCGCGGTCGTCCTGCTGCACGGAGCCGGGTCGACCCGATCGGACGTCCTGGCGCACGCGGTCGTGCTGGCCGGGCACGGGTACGGCGTACTGCTGTTCGACGCTCGCGGGCATGGCCGAAGCGGTGGCCGGGCGATGGACTTCGGCTGGTACGGCGATGAGGACATTGCCGCGGCAGTGTCGTTCCTGCAGGCCCGGCCCGAGGTGGATGACAGCCGGATCGCAGCGGTGGGGGTTTCGATGGGCGGCGAAGAGGCGATCGGCGCGGCGGCCGGCGACCAGCGCATCCGTGCCGTCGTGGCCGAGGGTGCGACCGGGCGAGTAGCCGGCGACAAGGCGTGGCTGTCGGAGCAGTTCGGCTGGCGCGGAACGCTTCAAGAAGGGCTCGAGTCGCTGACCTACGGCATCACCGATCTGCTGACCGCGGCCGAGCCCCCCATCGCTCTGCGCGCCGCGGTGGCCGCCTCTGGTCGCCCGGTACTTCTGATCGCGGGCGGCGCCGAACCGGACGAGCCGAAGGCCGCCCGCTACATCCAGTCGGCGGCGCCCACAACCGTCCGTGTCTGGGTCGTTCCGAACGCCGGCCACGGCGCAGCCCTCACCACCAACCCAGCCGAATGGACCGACCACACGATCGACTTCCTCACCACCGCCCTCCAGCCGCGCTGACCGGTACCGCAGGTCGACACTTCGGCCCTGCGAAGGGGGCGTCCACAGAACAGCTCGGCGAAGGGACTTTCGGCACCTCGGTGCATGACCGGCGCCCCTGATCCCGCGACCGGCCAAGCCACAGACTCGGAGGGCCGCATCGATTCAGGAGGAACGACCCGTGACGGTATCGGAGATCTTCGTAGGCGTCGACGCCTCCTGGCGTGAGACCGGAGCGCTCGACTGGGCCCTGCAGGAGGCGGCTCTCGACAATGCCTCCTTGCGGGCAGTGCACGTGATCGACGAGCAGATCGGAACCGGCCTGTTCCATCCCCCTGTCCAACTGGACGAGGCGGCGGCCGAACTGGTCAAGAACGTTCAGCACTACCTCGACAACTCCACGTCGGCGGTGCCCCGGGAGGCCGAGTCCGTGATCGGGCCGCCCGACACCACCTTGGCGAAGATCGCCGCGGGCAGCCGCATGCTGGTGGTCGGTCGCCGCGGCATGGGCACCTTCCAGCGGTTGCTGATCGGATCGACCTCGGAGGCCGTGGCCTATCAGGCGAGCGTGCCGGTGGTCGTGATACCGACCGGATGGAAACCCGTCCAGCTGCATGCGCCGGTCGTCGTCGGCCTGAACGACTCCGGTGAGAACGATCCCGCGATCGACTTCGCGGTTCGGCAGGCCGTTGCCCGGCACGTGGCCTTGCGGATGGTCCACGCCTGGGTGCAGCCGACCGATTACGGCTGGAGCTCGAGCAACATCGAAAGTGTCAGTGAGGCCTGGGAAGAGAGCGCCGAACGTCACTTCGAGACGATCGCCGACCAGTTGCAGGACACCTATCCGATGCTCGAGATCACCTTGGAGATCAGCCGGCTGCATCCGGTCCAGGCTCTTGTCGAGTCCGCCGAGGCCAGTGGGGCGCAGCTGATCGTCGTTGGTGGACACAATCGCCACCGACTCACCGGTGCACTGCTCGGGGCAGTCGTCCGCGGCGTTCTGCAGCACGCGACCTGCCCGGTCGCGGTCGTCCACGCCCCAGCGAACCAGCCCACAGCCAGCTGACGGCGATGACCTTGTACGCCGCGCGGTCCGTGCCATCGGGCGACCTCGTGGAGCTGGCCGATGCTGCGGCGAGTCCCTTGGAAGACGTCCTCGGCATGCTGCACCTGAGGCCGGAGTCGGGGCTGTCCGGCGATGAGGTCCAGCGTCGTACGGCGGTCTTCGGACCCAACGCGGTCAGTTCACATCGTGCTCGCTGGCTGCCGGTGCTCTGGCACCAGCTGCGGTCGCCGCTGCTCGGCCTGCTGGTCGCCGCTGCGATCGCGTCGTACGTCGTCGGCGAGCGGGGCAGCGCGATCATCATCTGTGCCATCCTCGCGGTGTCCGTAGGACTCGGCTTCGGCAACGAGTTTCGCGCCGAGAAGGCGGCAGAGGCGCTGCACTCGCAGATCCGTCACCAGGCTGTCGTCGTGCGGGACGCCCGAGAGGTCGCGGTCGACGTGACGGCGCTGGTGCCTGGCGACGTGGTCCGGTTGCGGCTGGGGGAGGTCGTTCCCGCCGATGTCCGGCTGCTGTCGGTGAACGGACTTCAGTGCGACGAGTCCGTCCTGACCGGCGAATCTCTGCCGGTCAGCAAGTCGACCGCTCCGGTGGCGGCCGGAACGTCGCTCGCCGACTTGTCGAGCTGCGCGTTGATGGGCACCGTCGTGCACTCGGGAAGCGGCAGCGGTGTGGTGCTGAGCACCGGCGGGAGGACCGAGTTCGGCAAGATCGCGGCCGGCCTGGACACCCATCCACTCGACACCGAGTTCCAGGTCGGTCTGGCCAGGTTCTCGATGCTGCTCGTGTACGTCGGCGCCGCGTTGACCACCTTGATCTTCGGCCTCAACCTCGTGCTGCACAAGCCGCTCCTGGACGCCCTGCTGTTCTCGCTGGCCATCGCGGTCGGGATCACTCCCCAGTTGCTCCCGGCCGTGGTGTCGACCAGTCTGGCGGCGGGATCGCGCCGGATGATCCGGCTCAAGGTGCTGGTCAAGAGGCTGGTCTGCATCGAGGATCTCGGCGATATCGACACCTTGTTCACGGACAAGACCGGCACCCTGACCTTGGGCCGGATCGATTTCATGCGCGCCGTCGCGGCCGGCGGCGAAACCACGGACGCGGTACTGCGCTGGGGCCTGCTCTGTACCGAGAGCGCAGCAGCGGCCGGAAATCCGCTCGACCAGGCACTGTGGGGTTCCCCGGCGGCCGGCGCACAGCGCGCCGCACTGGCCGGCTTCAGCCAGATCGCGATCCTGCCGTTCGATCACGAACGCCGGCTGGTCTCGGTCGTCGTCAAGGATCCAGCCGGCCGACTGCTGCTGATCACCAAAGGGGCGCCGGAAGCGGTCCTGGCCCGCTGCCTCGGCGTACCGGCGGAGACCGAAGCGTCCCTGCAAGCCGAATTCGCCGACGGCAACAGGGTCGTCGCCGTCGCGATCCGGCCGCTGGATCGGCCACAGTCCGCGGTGACCGCCGCCGATGAGCACGGCCTGCGGCTGGCCGGCCTGTTGGTGTTCCTGGATCCTCCGAAGCCCGACGCCGCCGCTGCACTCCGGCGGCTCGCCGGTCTCGGGATCAGTGTCAAGATCGTCACCGGCGACAACGGGCTGGTGGCCAGCAAGGTGTGCCGGGACATCGGACTCGGATCGGGCGAGGTGCTCACCGGCGCCGACATCGATGCCCTGACCGATGCCCAGCTCGCCAAGGCGGTGCAGACCACCATGGTCTTCGCCCGGGTCAGTCCCGAGCACAAGGCCCGGATCGTCCGGACCCGGCGGCGCAGCGGTGGCGGGGTCGCCTTCCTCGGTGACGGCGTCAATGACGCGTTGGCCCTGCACGCCGCCGACGTCGGCATCTCGGTCGACTCCGCGGTGGACGTTGCCAAGGACGCCGCGGACGTGATCCTGCTCGCCAAGGATCTCGACGTACTGGCCGACGGCGTGGCGGAGGGGCGCCGGATCTTCGCGAACACCATCAAGTACGTCCTGATGGGGACATCCAGCAACTTCGGCAACATGGCCTCGGCCGCGGGCGCCTCGCTGTTCCTGTCGTTCCTGCCGATGCTGCCGTCACAGATTCTGCTGAACAACCTCCTGTACGACAGCAGCCAGCTGGCCATTCCGACCGACAACGTCGACGAGGAGCAACTCCGGCGTCCTTCGCACTGGGACATCGGTTTCATTCGCCGCTTCATGATCTCGTTCGGCCCGCTCAGCTCGTTGTTCGACTTCGTCACCTTCGGCGTGATGCTCTGGGTCTTCCACTCCGGTCCGGCCCAGTTCCGCTCGGGCTGGTTCGTCGAGTCGCTCGCCACCCAGACACTGGTCATCTTCGCGATCCGGACCCGCCGGGTGCCGTTCTTCCGCAGCCACCCGAGCCTGCCGCTCACCCTGGCCGCGTTGTCGGTGGTCACGGTCGGGGCCGTCCTGCCGGCGACACCCGCCGCGCACGCACTGGGGTTCCAGCCGCTGCCCGGTGCGTTCTTCGCTGCCCTGGTCGCCATGGTGATCGGGTATCTGGTCCTGATCGAGGCCGGCAAACGCGTCTTCTACGGCGCGATCCGGCCGCCGCTTCCCCCGGTAGCGGCTCCGGACCGGCGACGTCACCTCCGCCGTCGCGCCGGCCACTTCAGTACCGCGTCGCGACAGCGAACCGGTCCTGCCTCGACATGACGTCGAGGCAGAGTCACTCTGCGTGGGCCCGGCTCATCGGTTTTGCTCCGGCTCGCGTAACCGAAGGCGTGGGAGCGAACCGGTGCCGACCGGGTGGTAGAGCTCTGGACGGGAATTGGGGGCATACTGGGGTTGATGGAGCCCTCCCGCGCGACGACGCGTCGTCACCTGTCCACGAGTCCCTTCAAGCCTCGGGTGCCCGAGCCGGTCAAGACGTTCGAAGAAGGTGACCGGGTCTCCCACGACAAGGAGGGCCTCGGGCGGATCACTGCGGTCGAGGGCACCCACGCGGTCGTCGTCGACCTGGGCGGCGGCAGGCTGCTGCGCGTGGTCTCCCCGTTCGACAAACTGCATCTCCTCTGACCGGCGCTCGTTCCGCGCCGCCGGCGTCACCTGTTTCGAGTCTGCGCGATGAACCCGGTCAGAGCAGTCCGGCGTCGTGGAGGCGGTTGGCTATCTGGACCCGGTTGGTGGCTGCGAACTTGACCATGATGCGGGACACGTGGGCCTTGACCGTGGCCATGCTGAGGTAGAGCTCTTCGGCGATCTGGGCGTTGGCCTTGCCTTCGCCGACGGCGATGGCGACCTCGCGTTCGCGGTCGGTGAGAGTCTCGGTGAGAGCTTGCGCGTCGAGAGCCCGCCGCGGTTCGGGGTTGGTCTCCCGCAGCCGGGTGATCAGTTGCGCCGTGACGCTGGGGGAGAGCATGTGGCCGCCGGCAGCCACCTTGTGCACGGCCGCGACGATCTCCGCCGGCGGGGTGTGCTTGAGCAGGAACCCACTGGCGCCGTCGCGGAGAGCACGTAGTACGTAGTCGTCGGCGTCGAAGGTCGTCAGCACGATCACCTTGGGCGGCGCCGGGCGGCTCATCAGCCGGGTGAGCGCCTCGAGACCGTCCAGCCGCGGCATCCGGATGTCCAGCAGTACGACGTCGGGCGCCACCCGCGCGACGAGTTCGAGCCCGGCCTGGCCGTCGTCCGCTTCACCGGCCAACTCGATCCCGGCGTCGTCGCGCAGGATCATCGCGAGCGCGGTGCGTACCAGCGCGTCGTCGTCGATGATCACGACACGGATCGGGTCACCGGCAGCTTCGGTCATGCCGGCCACGGTAACCAGGCGCGGACCACGAAGTCTCCGTCGGAGCTCGTATGCTCCAGGCGGCCACCGATCAGTTCTGCGCGCTCGGTGAGCCCGAGCAGGCCGAGACCGGAGCCGGGCGTAGTACTCGTTGCGGCGCCGAGCCGCAGCGGGTTGCGTACCTCGAGCATCAGTTGCCCACCCGGCCGCCCACTCAGCGTGACGTCGACGGCCGTGTCCGGTGCGTGCTTGCGAGCATTCGTCAGGCTCTCCTGAACCATCCGGTACGCGTTGCGTCCGATCGCCTCGGGCGCGTCGGCCAGGTTCTCGATCTCGTTGTGCAGTCGGACTCTCGCGCCCGATCCGGTGGCCTCCCGGACCAGCGCCGGCAGGTCGACCAGCGTCGGTTGCGGCGGCTCCGGTGGCGCGTCCGAATCGAGCGTCCGCAGAACTCCCAGGATCTCGTGCAGGTCGTTCAGGGCACGATGGGCGCTCTGGCGGGTGATGGCTGCCGCGTTGGCCACTTCGTCGTCGCTCAGACTGCGGCAGTACTCCAGTGCGCCCGCGTGCAAGGCGACCAGCGACAGACGATGGGCCAGTACGTCGTGCATCTCGCGCGCGATCCGGGCGCGCTCGGTGACGTGGGCCTGCTGGATCCGCAGGTCCTGCTCGCGTTCGGCGCGGTCGGCTCGTTCCCGCAGCGTTGCGAGCAGGTCTCGCCGGGCGCCGACGTACATGCCGATCGCGATGACCGCGCTCACGAAGACGAGGGTGAAGGCCACCGAGACGGCCAGACCTTTCTGGCCGGGCTGGGTCTCGAAGTACACGATCGAGGCGACGAGCCCCACCACCGCCAGGGGCACGATCTCCGGCAGTTTCCGTCGGGTCGCGAGGGACAAGGCGGTGACGACCACCGCTCCCGATGCCGCCGACGAGACCCCACCGATGGCGCTGACCAGCAGGGCGATCGCCAGTGGGTAGCGCCGTCGCCAGCGCATCAACACCACGCTGAGGACGCCGAGGCAGAGGTCGAAGACGAGGTAGGGGCGGAGCACCCAGTCATAGGCATTGGCGAGGGTTGCCACCCAGAAGACGGCGCCGGCGACGACGGCGAAGAGGTAGCGCCACCTCGACTGCCAGCGGGTCAGCGGAGGTGGTGGCGCGGCTTGGAAGGCGTCCACGGCCTCACCGTACGGGACCGGCCTGTCTCAAGGCAGAGACCGCGGTCGGGGTCCGGCCCCCTACTACGGGCTACCCCGAGGCCTGTCCCGTGGTCTGCCGCGATGGCACTGCGGCTGATGTGCGAGGGCTGCCCTCGGCGCCAGGCTCGACCTCATGATCACAGTCGAAGAACTCAGCAAGCGGTACGGCGCGTATCAGTCCGTCGACCGAGTCTCCTTCCAGGCACGGCCCGGATCCGTCACCGGATTCCTCGGTCCCAACGGCGCCGGCAAGTCGACCACGATGCGGATGATGACCGGGCTGACGCCGCCGTCGGCCGGTCGCAGCACGATCCTCGGTGTCCCGTACGCCGACCTGCCCAACCCGGGCCGCCATGTCGGGGTCCTGCTCGACGCCTCCGCGCAGCACGCCGGCCGGACCGGCCGCGAGATCCTCCGGCTCGGCGCCCTGCTGATGGGCCTGCGCCGGCAACGCGTCGACGAGTCGCTCGAGCTCGTCGGCCTGTCCGGCGACGAGGGCGACCGCCGGATCGGCGACTACTCCCTCGGCATGCGGCAGCGGCTCGGCATCGCGCACGCGCTCCTCGGCGATCCGCAGGTGCTGATCCTGGACGAACCCGCCAACGGACTCGACCCGGCCGGGATCCACTGGATGCGGGGACTGCTGAAAGGCTTTGCCGACCGTGGCGGGACGGTCCTGCTCTCCTCGCACCTGCTGCACGAGATCGAGATCATCGCCGACCACCTGGTCGTCATCGGCCGCGGGGTCATCGTTGCCGACGGCACCAAAGCGGACCTGCTGAGCGCCGCGGGAACCCTGGTTCGCGGGCTCGATCCGGCCGCCTTGGCGACGTGCCTCGACGCGGCCGCCTTGAGCTACCGGAGCACCCAGGACGGCGCGTACGTCGTACAGGCCAGTCGTGAGCAGGTCGCCGCGGCCACCGCGCAGTACGGCGTTGTTGTGACCGAGTTGCGCGGCGCGGACGGCGCCGGACTCGAGGACATGTTCTTGCAGCTCACCGCCGACGACGCACGAGAGAAGGTCACCGCATGAGTACCGCGACTTCGCCCGACCTGTTGGTCTCCCCGGATCCGGCTGTTGTTGCCGTTCCCTTCAACCGACTGCTGCGAGTGGAGCTGCGCAAGCTCGTCGACACCCGGGCAGGGTTCTGGCTGCTCACCGCCATCGGCCTGATCACGGTCGCGGTCATCGCCGTGTTCTTGTTCGTCGCCGATCCGGACGAGTTGACGTTCCTGAACTTCGTCGGCGCGGCCGCGACGCCGCAGAGCATCCTGCTTCCGGTGCTCGGGATCCTCGCGGTCACCGCCGAGTGGAGTCAGCGCACCGGCCTGGTCACCTTCACCCTCGAACCGAGCCGGATGCGGATCGCCGTCGCCAAGCTGCTCGCCGTGACGTTGGTCGGGCTCGCCGCGGTGGTCGTGGCGCTCGGTGTCGCCGCGCTCAGCAATGTCGCCGGGATGGTGTTCCTGGACGGCGCCGGCACCTGGGACGTGGGCGCCGCCAACGTGCGCGACTTCTTCGCCCTGCAGTTGATCGGCATCGTGCAAGGCTTCGCCTTCGGCATGCTGCTGATGAACACCGCGGCCGCGATCGTCTTGTACTACGTGATCCCGATCGCCTGGAACCTGCTCTTCTCGATGGTCGACGCACTCGGAAAGGTCGCTCCCTGGCTCGACCTCAACACCGCCATGGCACCGACCTTCGCCCGGCAGACCTTCACCCCCACGGACTGGGCCCACATCGCCGTCTCCGGCACCATCTGGGTCGTCATCCCGCTGGCCGTCGGCCTCCTGCGGCTCCTCCGCCGCGAGGTCAAGTCCGCCTGACGACCCCGGACCCGGTACCGGTCTGGCCAGATGGTTGCTTCAAGCAACTTAACGCTGTTCGCCATCAGGCGCCGATGGTCGTACCTTGGGAGGAAGCGCAGCGCGCTGTCCGGGCTTGGGGGCTACGGTGACGAGGACGAGCAAGAGCGAGATCGAGGCGGCGGAGCGGTCGTGCCGACCGGAGATCGACTCCGCGCAGGCCGCCCAGACGCCGAAGGCGGCGTTCAACCTCGGGGTCCACTGCGAGGACCGGGGCGACCTCGCCGGGGCCGAGCGGGCCTATCGGCAGGCGATTGCCTCCGGGAACGCCGACCACGCGCCGAAGGCGGCCGTGAACCTCGGAGTTCTCTGTGAGGGCCGCGGCGACTTCGTCGGCGCGGAGGAGGCGTTCCAGGTGGCGATCGACTCCGGGCATGCCGACTTCGCCCCGATGGCGGCCGTCAACCTGGGCGTGCTCCGAGACGATCGGGACGGCGCCGAGCGGGCCTACCAGCTGGCGATCGACTCCGGCCACGCCGACCAGGCCCCGAAGGCGGCCGTCAACCTCGGGGTCCTTCGTGAGCGCCGGGGTGACTACGTCGGAGCCGAGCAGGCCTATCAGGTGGCGATCGACTCCGGGCACCGTGACATGGCCCCGACGGCGGCAGTCAACCTCGGCGTACTCCGCGAACGCGGGGGAGACCTCGAGGGGGCGGAGCAGGCCTACCGGCTGGCGATCGATTCCAGGCACACCGACCGCGCGCCGAAGGCGGCCGTCAACCTGGGAGTGCTCTGCGAGCGCCGGGAAGATTTCGCCGGGGCCGAGCTCGCCTACCGGGTGGTGATCGACTCCGGCCACGCCGACCAGGCGCCGCAGGCGGCGGTGAACCTCGGGGTCCTCTGCCATGGTCGTGACGACTTCGACGGAGCGGAGTCGGCGTTCCAGTTGGTGATCGCCTCCGGGCATGCGGACCTGGCACCGAAGGCGGCGTTCAACCTGGCGGTACTCCGTGAGGGGCAGGGCGACCTGGCCGGAGCCCAGCGCGCCTGTCAGCTCGCCATCGACTCCGGTCATCCGCTGGCCGCGTCGTGCGCCCGGGAAATGATGACCGAGCTGCAGAGACGCTCCGGCGCGAGTGCTGCGATCTGCGACCGCACCCCTTAGCCTCGACAGGGAGATGGCGACAACCGACGAGCCCGTACGACGTACCGAGCTGCGCGCCGACTGCGCGCGGTGTGCCGGGCTGTGCTGTGTGGCGCTGGCACTGACCTCGTCGGCCGACTTCGCCATCGACAAGCCCGCGGGGGAACCGTGCCCGAACCTGAAACACGACTTCCGCTGCGGCATCCACGCGCGGCTGCGAGACGGTGGCTTCCCGGGCTGCACCGTGTACGACTGTTTCGGTGCCGGCCAGAAGGTCACGCAGGTGACCTACGGGGGCCGCGACTGGCGGCGGGCAGCGGACTCGGGCGCGCAGATGTTCGGGGTGTTCGCGGTGATGCGACTGCTGCACGAGCTGCTCTGGTACCTGACCGAGGCGCTGGAGTTGGCGCCTTCGCTGGAACCCGAACTGCGGCGTGCGGTCGACGGTACCGAACGCCTGACTCTCGGCAGCGCCGAGTCGCTCGAGGACCTCGACGTCATCGCCTGTCGCTCGCAGATCAACTCCCTGCTGCTGCGGACCAGCGAACTCGCACGTGCCGGAGTCTCGCAGACACCGCAGAACCACCGTGGCGCAGACCTGATGGGTGCGAAGTTGCGTGGTGCGGACCTGCGCGGCGCGGACCTGCGCAGCGCCTATCTGGTCTCGGCAGACCTCCGCGAGGCAGACCTGACGGCGGCGGACCTCATCGGTGCGGATCTGCGGGACGCCGACCTGCGCGGCGCGAACCTCGCGCGGAGCATCTTCCTCACCCAGATGCAGGTCAACGCGACCCGCGGCGACGCCGGTACGACGCTTCCGCCGCGGCTGATCCGCCCCTCGCACTGGTCGAGGTGAGCACGGGTACTGCCCCCACCGATAACTTCCGCGGCCCGCCGCGCATCAAGTAGGTGTCCTAAGGGGGCACCGTGAAATCTCTTCACAGAAAGAAACATCGTCCGCTGGTCGGCAGTTTGCTGACCGCGACGGTGGCGGCAGGTTTGTTGTTGGTGGGGACTCCGGCCGCGTCGGCCGAGAACACGACCACGGTTCTGCCGCCGGTCTTCACCCACGTACGGGTCTCCTGCAACGAGGCCGGTGGTGAGGTCGAGGCAGACCTGCGCAATCCGAACAAGACCAGCCAGGACTACATGGTCGGGATCCATGCGGGCGAGATCTACTACACCTATGTCGTGTCGCCGCCCGCACGTGGAGTCGCGCCGGTCGATTTCGGCGGCCTGCCCGACGATGCGTACGCAATGCAAGCCGAGAACGCCGGCGGGAAGATCGTCGCCCGTGCCCGGATCCGTGTGCACTGCGAGGTGAAGCCACCGACCAGCACTCCAACGCCCACCCGCACGCCGACCGCAACGCCAACTCGCACGCCAACGGCAACGCCCACGGGTAGGCCGACCTCGACGCCATCGAGCACGCCGACTGTGTCGGAGACGCCGGCCACCTCACCGACCAGGGGTACGACGAGCGCCGTACCGTCCACGCCGATCGCGCTACCGACTGCGGTGGATGCAGGTCTCGCCGGTCCTGTCGCGCAGGCCGGCTCCAACCACCGGGCCGCCTACGCCGTCGGCCTGATCGTCACAGGCGGGATCACGGCTGGTCTGGGCTGGTTCCTTCTCTGGCAACGTCGCCGTCTGCGTCAGCTCTGAAGTCGATCTCGACAGTGGACCCGGTGGGAGCACCGGGATGACGCAACCACAACACACCGACCTCGGCGTCGTACCGGAGGTCGGTGAGTTGGGCCCCATCAACTCGAACAGCTGCCGGCTCGGCCACTACGCGCAGCGCGGTTGTCACCTGCACCCCGCGAGGTGCCTCGCAGCCGAAGCGGATCCCGGTCCGATCACTTGTCCACTCCACGATCCGGCCCGCGGAGGCGAGGAGCGGTTCGTCGTCGTAGGTGAGATCGCGGAGCCAGGTCAGCTCGCCTGGACCGAGCTCCCGATGCCGGACGATTCCCAGCTGCGGATCGAGCAGGTCGAGGTAGATGCCCTCGACAACATGAGAGCCGCCGGTCTCTTCGAGGACGGCTCCGACGAGGTACGGGCCGCGCTGCACCGACAGCCAGTTGCTCGGCTCCCAGCTGAGTCCGCCGGTCTCGGCAAGCTCGCGGATGGCCCCGACCAACTCGGTCGCGCGGGACGACGATTCGGTGAAGCCGGCCGGACGGGAGGCGAGGAACCGGACCTGGCCCTGACCGATCGGCTGTACGCCGTCGCGCAGGCGATCGGCGCCGAGCGCCTCGGCGAGATGGTCGACGCAGGTGTCGTAGCGACCGGTCCACCACGAGCGGATCTCGTGGTACGGGTCGCTGCCGTCGCCGACGTACAGCAGGCTGCCGCCGCGGCTGACCCAACCGGCCAGCGCGTAATGGATGGCCGGCGTCAGTGGCTTCTGGAATTCGTAGCTGAGGACAAGGATGTCCACATCGTCCAGTGCGTCAGGTGTGTCGACCACGTTCTCCAGTTGGACCGGACAGACTTGCTGGCCGTCGTACAGAGGTGGCAGTGCCAGCCCGTAGAAGTCGGAGAAGTGCAACTGTTCGCGGCCCTCAAGTGCGAGTGCGTCCTGCAGACCGTCGTAGTGTCCGCTCTCGCCAGTGGGGGACCAGCGCTGGAACATCGCGGTGTCGGAGAGCGCGATCCCGATCCGCGGGCCGGGCCGGCGGACCGCGGGCCGGTCCAGGTCGCGCAGGCTGTTCATGGCGATCAGGTAACTGGTGGCGGTCTCCGGCGGGATGGGCTGTCGTTCGGTGGATCCCTCGCGCAGATAGGGGCGGTTGAAGATCCGGTGGGGCCACGGCGCGACCTCGTACCGCGAGACGCCCGGGTGCAGGAGGGAGGCGACGAGGGTGCGCTGGTAGTTGGCGAGGTAGTCCTCCCAGGTGCGGTCCGGGTGGTCCTCGATCGGGTCGTGCAGGAACCACAGGCGTCGGTCGGTGCCGCGGGTGAGGTCCTGTGCGATGCCGTACTCCAGGTACGCCGTCTCGAACGTCCGCTCGGCGACCTTCCCCGCGTACACGTTCGGCGTACGGGCGGTTCCGGTCCACACCTGCGCGATGGCGCCGTCGATCGAGGGCAGCGTGCGCAGGCGTGATTCGGGGCTGATGATCTGCCATTGCGTGTAGTTCAGAAGGCTGTGGGTGGGGATGTAGAAACGCACCTCCCGGCCCTGTTGGAGCGCCTCGTCACGCAGTACGGAGGTGACCCGGTCGAGGCTGCGGGAGAGCAGGTGCTGCTTGAGCTGGCCGGAACGGAACTGCGCCTCGGCGCTGCTGTGCGGAGGCTGCCACGGCTCCCGGAAGTAGGCCTGCCACTCGCGCCGGAAGGATTCCGAATAGCCGGCCCGGGCCCAGAACTCCGGCTCCTCGAGATGGATGCCTTCGACACCGAGTTCGATGATCGGGCGGAGCTTCTCCAGCAGGTACTCGGTGAAGCCGAACGTCGGCACCAGATACGGGATGTCGGTGCTCTGGCCGTGCAGGATCGGTGACCCGTCGGCCACCGTCTGCGCGTCCGCCCAGTGGTCCGAGCCGTCCCACCGGCCGTCCAGATAGTCCTGGTACCTGCCCCATGAGATGCCGGTCATCAGGTGGACGCGATAGCCGGCCTCGCGCCACCGGGCGATGCGCTCCGGCGTGGTGTCGTCGAGGCCGTAGACCATGACGAAATCGGTGCGCAGGTCGATCGATTCGTCGTACGGCGCCTGTTCCTGGAACCCGGTCGCCTCGGCGGCGTTGCTGTCCGTCATCCGGCCTTCCCGTTCGTCGTCGACTGCCGTCAACGCCGGCCGGTTCCGGTGCGCCGCCGCAAGGGGGACGTCCGGAACCGGTCGGCGGGTGGTCAGACGACCGCGGGTGGGACGTTCTTTTCGGCGAGGCGGTTCTGCTCGCGTTTGCGGGGGAGCATGAGGGCCGGGACCAGGGTGAGGGCGACGAGCACCCAGGCGACCCAGTAGGTGTGCGAGAACGCCGACGCCGCGTCGACCAGGCCGCGGGCGATGGCGGCGGGGTCGAGGTGCAGTGCGGCGACGTTGTCGGGGCGGGTGTTGGACAGGATCGCCGCCTGGGTCTCGCGCAGTCCGCCGCCCAGCCCGGGGATCTGCTGGGTGCCGGGGATGATCGGCGAGTCGTTGAGCTGGTTGGTGAGGATGACCGACATCGTCGCCACGCCACAGGAGGACGCGATCTGCTGGCTGATGTTCAGCAGCGTCGAGCCGCGCGCGACCTGGGCTCCGGTCAGCGTCCGCAGCGCGGTGGTGAACAGCGGCATCATCGTCGCGCCCATCCCGAAACCCATCACGACCAGCATGGCGATGATCAGCCCGTACGACGTGGTCGCGGTGATCTGGGTGAGGCCGAACATCCCCACGACGATCAGCGCGATCCCGACCGGCACGATCCGGCCGACCGGGATCTTGTCGACCAGCCGGCCGGCGATCGGCATCGTGACCATCGCACCGAGTCCCTGCGGTGCCACCAGCAGGCCCGCGTGCAGGGTCGACTCACCGCGGATCTGCTGGAAGTACGTCGGCACCAGCAGCAGGCCGCCGAAGAACGCTGCGGCGAACAGGAACATCGTGATGATCGAGACGGTCAGGTTGCGGTCGCGGAACAGCCGCAGGTCGAGCAGCGGGTGCTCCGGCCGGAACGAGTGCCAGACGAAGGTCGCCATCAGCACCACGCCGATCAGCATCGAGACCCACACCCTCGGCGCGCCGAAGTCGCCGCCCTTGGCCGGCAGCGAGGAGACCCCGAAGAGGAACAGCGCGAGACCCGGCGACATCAGCGCCACCCCGAGGAAGTCGAAGGACTCCGAGCGCTCCGCGTGGTCCGGCGCCAGCGCGTACCACGCGTAGATCAGCGCGATCACACCGAGCGGCACGTTGATCAGGAAGATCCAGTGCCAGCTCGCCACCTGGATCAGCCAGCCACCCAGGATCGGGCCGAGGATCGGCCCGAGCAGCATCGGTACGCCGAGGATCGCCATCAGCCGGCCCATCCGGTGCGGTCCGGCGGCCCGGGTCATGATGGTCATGCCGAGTGGCATCAACATGCCACCGCCCAGGCCCTGCAGGACCCGGAAGCCGATCAGCATGTCGATGCTCGACGCGGTCGCGCACAGGGCAGAGCCGGCGGTGAAGAGGAAGATCGCGGTCATGTAGAGCCGCTTGGTGCCGAACCGGTCGGCGGCCCAGCCGGTCAGCGGGATCACGGTCGCGAGCGCGAGCGTGTACGCCGTCACGGTCCAGGCGACGGTCGAGTAGGCGACCGGGCTCTGCGGTGAGCCGAACGTGTCCTGGAAGGTCGGCAGTGCGACGTTCACCACAGTGATGTCGAGAATGGACATGATCGCCCCGAGCACCACAACACCGGCGATCTTCAGAACGGCGGCGTCGATGTTGTCGGGGTAGTCGGTCTGGGCTGCTGGCTGGCTCACGGTTCTCCCCTCGGCACGGATCCCAATGGGGCCGACATTACGCGCCCCCGTACCGCCGCGACGAGCATTTTCTTGGTCGGAGACGAACCGGTTCAGCCCTTCTGGGCGGTGGTGGCGACCCCGTCGAGGATGTAGCGCTGGCCGAAGGCGAACAACACGATCATCGGTACGACGGCGATCACGCTCGCCGCGATCGCGATCTCCCACTCGTAGTGACCGGACAGGGCGAAGGCGTCGATCAGCTGTTTCAGGCCGCGCGGCATGGTGAAGTACTCCGGCGTCTGCAGGTAGATCAGCGGCTTCATCAGGTCCGACCAGCTGGCCTTGAACTCGAAGACGAAGACGATCACCAGCGCCGGTTTGCACAGCGGGAAGGCGATCCGCCGGAACATCGACAGGTAGCCGCAGCCGTCCACCCGGGCCGCCTCGAACAGTTCCCGCGGGATGCCGAGGAAGAACTGGCGGAGCAGGAAGATGTAGAAGGCCGAGCCGAACAGGTTCTGCGCCCACAGCGGGATCTGGGTGTCGATCAGGCCGAGCCGGTTCCAGATCAGGTACACCGGGATCATCGTCACGGCGCCCGGCAGCATCATCGTCGACAACACGATGCCGAACAGCAGGTTCCGGCCGCGGAACCGGAAGTAGGCGAAGCCGAAGGCGACCAGCGCGCTGGACAGCGTCACCGTCGCGGCAGCCATGAAGCCGACCGTCAGCGAGTTGACCAGCCACCGCATCACCGGGCCCGCGTCCCACACCCGAACGTAGTTCTGCGGCTGGAAGACCGCCGGGATCAGCCGGTTGTCGAACACCTGGGAGCGCGGTTTGAGCGACGCGCTGATCAGCCAGACCAGGGGATAGACGAACAGGAAGGTCGCGGCGACCAGCGCGACCAGGAACGGCAGGCGGCGCCAGGGAATCGTCATGCCTCAGCGCTCCCCGTGGTAGTAGACGTACCGGTTGCCGATCCGGACCTGGACGAAGGTGATGCCCAGGATGATCACGAAGAGCAGCCAGGCCATCGCCGAGGCGAAGCCCATCTTGAAGAACTGGAAGGCGTTCTGGAACAGGTAGACCATGTAGACCAGCGACTCCTCCGACGCGGCGGCCTTCTGCTGCGGCCCGTAGAACATCGTGTACGCCTGGTCGAACATCTGCATCGCCGCGATCGTGTTGGTGATGACCGTGAAGAAGAGTGCGCCCGAGATCATCGGCACGGTGATCCGGAAGAGCCGGGTCACCGGTCCGGCGCCGTCCAGTTCGGCCGCCTCGTACAACTGCCGCGGTACGCCGTTGAGCGCGGCGAGGTAGATCACCACGGTGCCGCCGAGGGTCCACAGACTGACGATCGCGAGCGACGGTTTCAGCCAGTTCGGGTCGGTGGTCCAGTTCGGGCCGTTGATCCCGAACCAGCCGAGGACCTTGTTCACCAGGCCTTGCTGGCCGTTCAGCAACAGCAGGAACATCGCACCGGCGGCGACCGCGGGTGTCATCTCGGGCAGGTAGAACGCGGTCCGGAAGAACCCGCTGGCCCGGCCGACCCGCTGCAGCATCAGCGCGAGCCCGAGAGCCGCGACGGTGCCGAGCGGTACGAACATCGCCGCGTACACGAAGGTGTTGCTCAGCGACTTCAGCACCCGCGGGTCGTCGAACAGCGCACGATAGTTGTCGAAGCCGACCGGGCGAGGACTGCGGATCATCTGGTAGTCGGTGAAGGACAGCACCAGGCTGGCGATCATCGGACCGGCCGTGAAGATCAGGAAGCCGGCCACCCAGGGGAGGACGAAGAACCAGCCGGCCCGGTTCTCCCGGCGTACCAGCTCACTGCGCGGCATCAGCCCTGACTCGCCTTGTCGAAGGCCGCCTTCGCTTCGGTCTGCGCCTGATCGAGCGCGGCCTGCGGTGTCGCCGTACCGCCGAGGGCCTTGCCGACGGCGCTCTTCCAGGCCGCCTCGATCTCCGCCCCGGCCGCGGACGGATTGAGCGGCTTGGCCACGTCGAGGCTGGCGTAGTAGTTGTTGATCGCCTGGTCGAAGCCCGGATCGCCGGTGGGCTTCAGGTACTTCGCCTTGATCTGCTCGTCGGCGACCTTGTTGCCGGTGAACAAGCCGGTGAAGAACGTCTTGTCCTTGGCGACGGTCTGCATCCGGGCCTCGGCCGCCTTCTGCCAGGTGTCCACCGCGGTCAGCGTCTTGGCCCACTTGCAGGCCGCGTCCTGATTCTTGGCGCCTTTGGGGACGACCCAGGCCGAGCCGCCCAGCGTACTGATCGGCTTGCCCTGGCGGTCGGTGAACATCGTCGACTGCAGTTTCAGCCCGTTGCGCCGGGAGTCGAGCAGCACGTTCAGGTACCAGTTCTCGATCGGCATCACCCCGAGCTGGTCCTGGGTGAACTGGTTCTTCTCACCGAAGATGTCGAAGGTGTCGCGGAAGGTCTTGAAGTTCGACCAGCCGCCCTGGTCGTTGACCAGCTTGATCGCATACGTCAGCGCTTCGACGGCCTTGGGGTCGTTCAGGTTCGGCTCGCCGCCCGGTTTGATCAGCTCGGCGCCGTTGTTCAGCGCCCAGAGCGGGAAGAAGTCGGGCATCCGCGGGTCGTAGCCGATCCGCGCCGGCCGCCCGTTCTTGGCCTTGTACAGCTTCTTCGCCGTCTGCTCCAGCTTGCCCCAGTCGGTGGTCTGGATGTCGGCCGTCTGTACTCCGGCGGACGCCAGTGCCGTGCTGTTGATCAGGTTCACGGTGACTGTGTAGAACTCCGGGATGCCGTAGGTCTTGTCCTTCAGTTTGACCTCGTTCAGCGCGGCCTCGCGGTACTGGCCGGTGTCGATGTCGTTGTTCTTGATGCAGTCGTCGAGCGGCAGGATCGCGCCCTTGGCGGCGTACGTGCCGACCAGATTCCGGGCCATGTAGACGACATCCGGCGCATTGCCGCTGGAAACCGCGGTGAGGAACTGCTGGGCATCGAAGTCGCCTTTGTTGTTCTTCACCGTCACGGACGGATAAGCGGCCTTGAAGGCCGCGATGCGCGACTGCGCCACTTCGTCCTCACCGCTGAAACCCATCACATTCAGGGTTCCGGTGGGTGTGGAGCCGGCCGATCCGGCCTTGCCGCCGGTGTCGTCCTTGCCGCCGACCCCGGCGCAGGACGTGATGACCAGAGCTCCGGCGGCAATACCCGCCAACGCCCACCCGCTGTTCTTCATGCTGCCTCCCCATTTCCGCAACCTTCAGTCCGCAGCACTGGTACCCAGACCTAGTACTCGCCGTTAATAAGGCCGCCGAGCGGGAACCTCGCTGATTCGCAGTTCGCCCGCTCACAGGAGGCAACGATGTTTTTCCACCGTCAGGAACTGCAGTTCAAATCCACCCCGGACCGCGCGGACGCCGTCTACGCGCGCAAGTTGCAGGAGGTGCTCGGCGGTCAGTACGGCGAGATCACCGTCGCGATGCAGTACATGTTCCAGGGCTGGAACATGCACACCCCCGGCAAGTACCGCGACCTGGTCTTCGGCGTCGGAGCCGAAGAGGTCGGCCATGTCGAGATGCTCGCGACGATGATCGCGCAACTGCTGGAGAAGGCGCCGCTCGGTATCACCGACGACGCCGTCCAGGACGACCCGACGGTCGCGGCCGTGATCGGTGGCACCGACATCCAGCACGCCATCGTCGCGGGGGCCGGCGCCCGCGCGGTCGACAGCATGGGTAACCCCTGGCAGGGCAGCTACATCACCGCCAGCGGCAACCTGCTGGCCGATTTCCAGGCCAACGCCAACGCCGAGATGCAGGGCCGGGTGCAGGTCGCCAGGCTCTACCACATGACCGACGACCACGGCGTCCGTGACCTGCTCTCGTTCCTGCTCGCTCGAGACACCATGCACCAGAACATGTGGCTGGCGGCCGCCGCCGAGCTGCGCGAGGAGGGCGCCGAACTACTCCCGGTCCCGAGCAACTTCCCGCAGAACAAGGAACACACCGAGGTCTCGTACCAGTACCAGAACTTCAGCGACGGTCCGGCCGCGAGTGAAGGCTCCTGGGCGAAGGGGCCGACACCCGACGGCAACGGCGAGTTCACGTACCACGACGGGTCGACGACCAGCGCGCCGATGCCGGCGCCCACCCGGCCGGACGCGCGGTTCTACGGCACGACCGACCTGCCGAACCTGATGGAGAAGACCGCGGGCAAGGTCCAGGACAAGCTCAAGAAGGAGTGATCGTGACGTCTTCGGCAGTCCTGGACAGCCGAAGGGCTCGGTAAGCAGGCAGTGGGGAGAGCGCGGCGAGTGTCAAGGCGAGCCACAATGTCGGGCGGATGCCGAGCCACTCGCCGAGCACTCCGCCGAGCAGAGCTCCGACCGGGAACAGGGCCATGATGAGCGTGCGGGCGCTGGCGTTCACCCGGCCGAGCAGTTCCGTGGGGCACAACTGCTGGCGCAGGCTGACCGAACTGATGGCGTAGACGATCTGTCCGAGCTCGCTGACAGCAGTGCCGAGTACGACGAGGCTCACTGACAACCCAGGCCGGGCAAGTGGTCCGAGCAACGCGATCGGCCCGGGCACGACCAACGACAACCAGACGATCCGCGCCGATCCGAAGCGGTTCGCCAACCGGGGAGTGAGGGCTGCGCCGAGCATCGCGGTGACCGAACCGACCGCGAGCAGTACGCCGACCGCTGCCGGTGACAGTCGCAGGGTGCGGACCAGGAAGATGTAGTTCACGGCGGAGGCCACGGCGAAGGAGAAGTTTCCGACCGCACTGGTCACGGTCATGGCCCGCAGTACGGGGGATCGGCTCAGGAAACCAAGGCCCTCTTTGATCTGTCCTGATAGCCGGGAGTGCTCCGGCTGCGGGGTGGGCTGAGGTTCGCGGACCTTGATCGCCAGCAGACAGGCGGCGGAGACGGTCAGAGCCATTGCCTGGATCAGCAGGACATTCGCGGAGCCGAGCCGCCCGACCAGCCAGCCACCGAGACCAGGCCCGGCGACCTGTCCGGAGGCCCGGACTGTTTCCATCGCGGAGTTGCCGGCGATCAGTCGCTGCTTGCCGACCACGTCGGGCAGGTAGCTCTGGTAGCCGACGTCGAAGAAGACCCGGGCCACGCCGATCAGCAGCGAGACCACCACGAGTTGAGTGACGGTGAGCCTCCCGAGCCAGGCCGTCACCGGGATCGAGATCAACAGGGCCGCGCGCGACAGGTCGCCGGCGACCAGGACCGGCCGGCGGCGTACCCGATCTATCCAGGCGCCGGCCGGCAGACCGATCACCGCGAAGGCCACGGTGCCGGCCGCAGTCACCAGACCGACTTGCAGAGGCGAGGCCCGCAGGGTCGACACCGCCAGCAGCGGGACGGCGATGCCACTGATCTGGGCACCGAACTGGCTGGTCGTCTGCCCGAGCAGCAACCACTGGAAATCACGCCGGGAACGTGAGCCTTTCCGCACGACAACCTCCGGGACGAGTGAGGAACGAACCCCACCCGAAACGCCGAAAATCGTCGCTAGGGGAGGGGAACATTACCAGACCGCCTCGGAGGTTGCCGGTTCCGTGCCGGCAAGGATCAGCGTGCCGACCCCCTGGCCCCGACCGGTCGCCGGGACAGCACGACACCCAGGAGGACCATCGCGAGGCCCAGCAGGAGATGCAGCCAGTTGTCGGCCGTGTTGAGCGGTACGAAGTTGGCCGCGCTGGCATGGTCGATCACCAGGCCGTAGACCCACAGCACCAGGTAGATGATCCCGCCGCCGATCAGATAGTTACGCGCGCCCGCGACGGACCGGGCCAGCAGGAGACCGGCGATGCCGAACAGCAGATGCACGACGTTGTGCAGGATCGATACCTGGAACAGGCCCAGGAGTTTGGCATCGGAGTGATGCCCGCCGAACATCATCGTGTCGTAGTTGGTGGTGATCCCCGGGATGAATCCCAGCACCCCGACGGCCAGAAAGGCCAGTGCGACCACCACGGCTGCCTTTTGAACCGTGGTCCTGGTCAGGTTTCTCGATGCAGCGTCAACCATGATGACGTCGTCCTTTCGCTGCAGCCGGTGATCGGTTCACCGGCGCGATGCCGAGCGGCATCTGCCGGCCCCCAGTGCCGCCGCGACGGCGTCGATTCGTCGAACTTGTGCAATCGTCCGACCGATTTCACCGCTGCCGGGACCGGGGCGTGGGAGGGTGGAGGCAGGCGGCCGGTGCGGACACCGGCCGGGACGGACAACAGGTGGGGACGGACGGGGTGACGGCGGATGGCTGAGCTGGATCGGACCACCTTGCTGGCCCGGCTGGCGAGATTGATCGCCGACGACGACAACGGCCTGCAGCTGGAGACGCGTCTTTGCCGTGCCTATCTGGCGATGATGTCGGGAGACGGCGCGGCCCTCACGCTGTCCTACACCGAGCCGGAGCGGGTGACGCTCTGTACGACCGACGATCTGGCGGCCCGGCTGGAGGACCTGCAGGACGTGCTCGGCGAAGGGCCCGGGCCGACGGCGTACGTGACCGAGCAGATCGCGGTCGCCGACCTGCGGGCCGAGACCGGCCAGTGGCCGCTGTTCACCGACGCCGCGCGCAAGGTCCCGGGCGCCGCGGTCCTGTACGCCATCCCGATCCGGCCGTGGAACGACGGTGTCATCGGGGTGCTGACGATCCATCAGCACACGACGGAGTTGCCGGATGCGGGTCAGGCGCAGTTCCTGGCGAGCGCGATCGGTGCCGCCCTGGTCAAGGACCCACCGGTCGAGTTCTCCCTCGGCTCGGGGCCCTGGACGACCCGGTCGGAGATCCATCAGGCCACCGGCATGGTGGTGGCCCAGTTGCGGATCAGCCCCGACGACGCGCTCGCGCTGCTGCGGGCGCACGCGTTCTCCCACGACATCACCTTGGCGGCGGTGGCCGAACTCATCACCAGCCGGCGCCTGCACTTCACCGACGACGCCGAAAGCGAGACTCCATGACTGCCGCTACCGCTTCGCAAGCGTTCGTGGACGCCGCCGCGGCCATGGTCCAGCAAGACGATGTCGCCGACACCCTGACCCGGCTACTGGCCGACTGCGCGAAGTTCACCGCCGCGGACGCGATCGGGCTCCTGGTCAAACACGAGGACGGCTCGCTGGAGATCCTGAGCGCCACCTCGCACCACGCGGCGCAGCTCGAGCTCTACCAGCTCCAGCAGGACTCCGGGCCATGCGTCGACGTGGCTCAGAACGGCTCCGCGTTGTCGGTCGCCGGCGATGCGGAGCTCGTCGAGCGCTGGGGTCGGGTGGGTGAGGCGATCATCGCCGCCGGATACCACGCCGTGCACGCGGTCCCACTGCGGTGGCACGGCCGGCTGATCGGTGCGATGAACGCCTTTCACAGCGCGCCGGAGACCGCCGACGGAGAGGCCGAGCAGCTGACCCAGGCCTTCGCGGACATCGCCGCCGTGGTGATCATCCAGTCCCACGAACTCACTCCCGGTCAGCTCGACGAGCGGATCCGGACGGCGCTGGCCGGCCGGACGGTGATCGAGCAGGCCAAAGGCGTCCTCGCCCAGCTCTCGCGCGTGGACATGGCCGCCGCCTACGACCTGCTCGTCCGGCGAGCAACCGACGGCGGCGTCAGCCTGACCCAGGCGGCGAACGGGATCATCGGGGAAGCGCGCAAGCGGCCGTGATCAGTACTGCGCCGCCGGCGCGGCCGATCGCTTGGAACGACTCTGGAGGGGTACCGGCCGGAAATGGATGATCGGGAACTGATGGAGGCTGCGGCCCGGCTGGTGAAGTCGCTGACGCCGGGCGACCTGGACCACACGCTGAGCCGGATCACGGCGGCGGCGGTCGAGGTCCTCCCGGAGGTGGAGTACGCGAGCATCACGGTCAAGCACAGCGACGGCCGGCTGGAGACGGTGGCGCCGACCGACGAGGTGCTGTGGGGTGTCGATGCAGCGCAGTACGACCTGCAGGAAGGGCCTTGTTACGAGGCGGCTGTCGACACGGCGCACGTCATCTCGCCCGACCTGGCCGCCGACGCGCGGTTCCCGCGGTACGCCACGACCGCCGTGGCGGTCGGGATCCGGGCCCAGGCAGGGCTCCGGCTCTTCGACGCACCGAGATCGCAGGGTGCGCTCAATCTCTACTCCACCGAAGTCGGTTCGTTCACGGACCTGGGATCGCTCGGGCAGCTCTTCGCCCATCAGTCGGCACTGGCGATCGGATACGCCCAGGAGGTCGACAACCTGCAGGTGGCGCTGCAGACCCGGCGGACGATCGGGCAGGCCATCGGGATCCTGATGGAGCGCTACAGCCTGACCGACCAACGGGCGTTCGCCTTCCTGACCAGACTTTCCCAGCACGGCAACGTCAAGCTCAACCGGGTGGCCGAGCAGCTCGTCGGCGATGCCGAGAACAAGGGCGAACGCGGTACGGGCCAGGATCGCTGACCCGGCCTCAAGCCGTGTAGTTGCCGCTCCGGAGCCCGGCGGCGATGTCGACCAGCAGCGCGTCGGTCGTGACCGGTTCGAGCTGTCCGCCTTGCCGCTGGCGCACCGCTGCCACGAAGTGCTCCGCGAGGACACGCAACGGAACTCTGCTGTTGCGCGAGTGCCAGGTGAGCATCGCGAACGCCGCGTCGGCCTCCAGCCCGTAGACCGCCATCAGGATCCCCTTCGCTTGATCGATGGTTGCCCGGGACAACAGCGCCCGGTGGAGCTGCCGTACTTCGGCCAGCAGGGTCTGCTGATCGGGCAGCGCGGCTCCCGGTGTGGCCAGCATCCCCTCGACGGCCTCGGCGACCGTCTCGAACGTCCGGAGCTGCTGGGGGCGATCACCGCAGAGCCGGTGCAGAAGCAGGCGCTGCGCCCGGCGGAAACCGGCGACCCCGACCGGTAACCCGGCCGCACTGTGGACGACGGCCTCGGCCAGCGCCGTCAGCCCGGTTTCGTCCGAAGGGGCGAGCGTCGTCGCGTCGATCAGGATGCGCTCGGGTCGCTGAGTCGACGCGTCGTGCAGGATCGAGCGCAGCGGCCGGCCCGAGCGGCTGGTGAGCCGGCCGATCAGCCGGGCGATCAGCAACGGGGGAGTGAAATCCAGGTCGACCTCGAGGTCGGAGCACGGCCGGGCCGCCCAGCGGAACCGTGGTCCGGGACTGTCAGGGGATGGTTGCACCGCAAATCCTCACTGGCGAGGTGGGATCCAGGCTGCGCACTCAACCTGTGTCCAAGGTAGGCAGGCCACGCGCTTTGCGTCCAGGCGAAGAGCGCCGTCGGCAACGGCCCGGATCAGGCGTACTGTCGAAGACATCCCATTCAGCTCCTCCGGACGGAGGGCCAGGACATGGAGCTGCGCGAACTCATCGCCGTGATGACGGACGTCGCCGAGACGCTGCAGTTACCGATCGACCTGACCGATGCCCTCGCCGTGATCACCCGCTCGGCGGCGGAGTCCGTTCCCGGGGTCGATCACGTCAGCATCTCGGTGACGGCGAGGAATCACCAGATCCAGACACTGGCCCCCACTGATCCGGTGGCCGTCCGTGCCGACGAACTGCAGTACACACTGCGGGAAGGTCCGTGTTACGAGGCGGTCCACGGCCGGCCGGTCGTCCAGGTGGACGACCTCGCCACCGACCCGCGCTGGCCGAGCTACGGAGCCCAGGCGGCCTGCCTGTTCGGGCTGGGATCGCAGCTGGCCTTCCAGTTCGAGGCCGCACCACACGTCCGGGGCGCACTGAACCTGTACTTCGACCGTCCGTCCGCGATCGACCCCGAAACCCGCCAGTTCGGCATGATGTTCGCCCGGCTGGTCGCGCTCGCGCTCGGCTGGGCCCGGCAAGGCGAGACGATGACCCGGGCGCTGCAGTCGCGCACCACGATCGGGCAGGCCGTCGGCATCCTGATGGAGCGCTACCGGCTGGACGACGACCGCGCCTTCTCCTTCCTGGTCCGCCTGTCCCAGTCGACCAACGTCAAACTCCACGACGTCGCCGCCGGCATCATCACCGACACCGTCAACCACGCCGGCTGACCACCGTTAGTACGCCGTACCGCGGGGTACCGGCGCGGCATGCCTACAGCGATAGTCACCGGTTCTGACAGCGGTATCGGCAAGGCGACCGCGGTCGCGCTGGCCAACGACGGCTTCGACGTCGGAGTGACCTGGCACAGCGACTCCGAGGGCGCCGAGCAGACAGCCAAGGAGGTTCGGTCGCTCGGCCGCCGCGCCGAGGTGCGGCAGCTTGATCTGCTCGATCTGCCTGCGGCCGCTGACGTCATCGACGACCTGGCCGACACGCTGGGCGGTGTCGACGTGCTGGTCGCCAACAGCGGAACCGGCACCAGCGAACTGGCCGTGGAGCTGTCCTTCGACGACTGGCGGAAAGTGTTGTCGGTCGATCTCGACGGAGCCTTCCTCTGCCTGCAGAGGGCCGCCCGCCGGATGATCCAGCAGGGCCGTGGTGGCCGGCTGATCGCGGTGACGAGCGTGCACGAGCACCAGCCACGGGTCGGCTCGGCGCCGTACGACGCGGCCAAGGGCGGCCTCGGCCTGCTGATCAAGACGCTGGCGCTGGAACTGGGGGAGTACGGGATCACCGCGAACGCGGTGGCGCCTGGTGAGATCGCCACCCCGATGACCGGCCAGGAAGACGAGGATCCGCGCGGTACGAAACGTCCCGGCGTACCGCTCGGCCGGCCCGGCGACGCGCGTGAGATCGCGGCCGTGATCGCCTTCCTGGCCTCACCGGGTGCTGCTTATGTGACCGGCGCGAGCATCGCCGCCGACGGCGGGATGCTCAACATGGGCCCGATGGCAGGCAGCCACCTCACCTCCGACGACTGGCGCCGCCCCTGACGGACCGCGGGTCGCCGATCGGTGTACGGGGTCCGGGTCCGGTGAGGCGATGGTCGATCAAGAGCGGTCGGCTTTCGCGCGGATGATCACGACTTCTTCCTCGTCGATGTCGGCGGGGATCGTGCCGGCCTGCTGCTGGGCGCGCATCAGCGGTCCGAGCGGTCCTCGGCGGCGGCTGCGCACCTCGACCTCGGTGAGCCCGGCTTGCTCGAGCCGGTTCACGGTCGTGTCGGTTCCGATCAGGGAGGAGTGCACGAGGAGCAGGGTTCCGCTGGGTCGCAGGTGCTCAGGCGCCTGATCGCAGAGGTTGTCGAGGACGATCCGGCCGTCGTGACCGGCCTCCCACGCGCGACTCGGCCCGCGGCGCGGGACGTCGGGTCTCGGGGACGGCACGTACGGCGGGTTGCTCACGATCAGGTCGAACCGCTCGCCCGCCACGGGTGCGAAGGTTCGCCCGCGGCGCGTCCGGACGCGCACACCCGATCGCCTCGCGTTCAGCTTCACGGTGAGGAGTGCGCGGCGGGACACGTCGACGGCCGTCGTCGTCGCACCGCAGGCCGCCGCGGTGAGGGCGAGAACCCCACTGCCGGTGCAGACATCGAGCGCCAGTGAGCCCGGACCGATGTTCTCCTCGCGGATGGCTTCGGCCAGCATCCAGGAGTCGGAGATCGGGGCGAACACCCCCGGCAAGGTCAGCAGCTTCATGCCGGGAACACCTCCGCCAGCCAGGGAACGACCCGTTGCGGCCCGAGCGCTCGCAACTGCTTCACCGGTGGGTTCTCGACCATCGCCCGTACGCCGTCCAGGCCGCCGGCCGCGTAGTGCTCGGCGCCGTCGATGAGGTCGTGCAGACAGCGACTGGTGGGCCGGGCCTCGCCGGTTCGAAGGTCGAGCAGCTCGCCGCCGACTCCGTCTCGCAGGGCGGCCCAGCGGTTCTCCGCGATCTTCCACGACGGCGTCGGTGGGCCGAGCTCGCCGAGGTGGTACCGGTCTGTCAGTTGGGCCGCGAGAGCTTGGACGAGCTGGGCGATCGCGCTGGTCTGCTCGGTGGTCGCCTGGACGTCGAGCACCCGGAGTTCGAGGGTGCCGTACCGAAGGTGCGGCCGGAGCTCCCACCACCATTCCGCGGCGTCCGCCACCGCGCCGCCGCGGGCCAGCCAGGCCAGGTCGTCGGCGAACTGCTCCCAGGAGTCGATGATCGGCGGCACACCTTGACGCGGGAGTTGCGAGGCGATCACCGGGCGTATGGAGCACAGACCGGTGTCCCGTCCGGCGGCGAAGGGAGCGGAGGCCGCCAGGGCGGCCAGTTCGGGCAGGAGATCGCGCAGCGCGTGGTACACCGCCAGCGTGCAATCGGCGTCGCCGAAGGCCAGGTGCACCTGCAACGACGAGACCAATTGCCGATTGATGACCTCGGGGTAGCGAGCGCTCAGGCCGGCGGCGCGCTCCGTACGGGACAGTGCGGTGGATCGGTCGAGGAGTGGATGGACGGGCGCCGCGATCGGGGCCAGCTCTGGATCGCAGGCGGCGGCGATCAGGGCTCGACAGGCGCGAAGCTCTTCGACAGCACCGGCGACATCGGTATGGACGGAGGTCGCGATCTCGAGCTGGCACGCCGGGAGCTCGGGTTTGACCCGGGGGTCGCCGACATCCTGGACCAGCCCCGCGGCATCTGCGGGCAGCCAGTTGTCCCGGCGTACCAGCAGAAGCTCCTCTTCGAAGCCCACGGTTCCCGGGACGGTGCTCGCGAACAACGACCGGAGCAGCTCCGCGTCGACCGGCTCGGCGATCGACGGCTCAGCGGTAGCTCTCGGTGGCAACTCGTCGAGCCCGGCCGCACCCAGGACAGGGTGGACGGCTCCCAGCTCTGCCGGTTGAACGGACCTGATGTCGGCCATGGAAGCCCCCTCCGTGCGCTGCTCACGCTCCGGACTCAGGCTTCCTGCTGAACCCAGCCCCCCGATACCCCGTTTCCTGCCGCCCCACACGTACCTGCCCGCGCGAAGGAAGCAATTGCCGGGAGCAACAGATTCTCAGGTCCAGTCGTAGCGGGTCTGGGAGGATCTGCTGCCGGTGGTGAAGGCGAAGGCTTTGTCCGGCTGGATCCGGTAAAGCTGAGCGTCCCCGCTGCGGACGGCGTCCGTCAGTTCGTACCAGGTTCCGTCTTCACGGGTGACCTGCCAGCCGTAGGCATCCTCAAAAGCAGTGGCCACCGCTTCTTTGGTGGACTGGTCGGTGATCAGGCTTGCCGTGCCTTCGATGACGTAATCGGTGCCGGTCAGGGTTTCCGTTCCCGCGGTGATCACACAGTGCTGGTTGGCCGCGAGATTCCTGGCTTTCTGTTCGTCGGCGCCGGTGGTGAACCACATCGCCCCGAGCGTCCAGACCGCCAGCAACGGTGTGACGTGCGGGCGGCCGTCACGGCGTACGGTGCAGAGCTGGAACTTCTGGATCCGGCGCAGGGCGAGCTCGGTCTCCTCCCAAGGCGTCAGGTCGGCGCCGGGCGCCGAGAACGGACCAAGGCTCGCTTGAGGTGGTGTCGGGGTCTTGTCCACAGAACGTCTCCTTCTGGTGTCGGCCTCGCGCGCGGGAGGTCAGTGGTCGGCGGCGAGGTGATCGGCGAGGATTTCGGTGACTGACAGGGCAGCGTCGAAGCTCGGCGTGAGGCGGGTTTTGGTGAGGGCGAAGGCGACTCCCCGGACCGGGTCCGCGTAGGCGTAACTTCCGCCGCCGCCGGGCCATCCGAAGGCTGTCGAGTTCTCCTCGGCGGGGGCGCCGATTCTCCCGATCGGATAGCCGAGCGTCATGCGCGCCGGCGTACCGAAGACCTCGTCCGTGCCCTCGAACGCGATCTCCGTCAGGAGTGCGGGGTCGAAGAGTTTGCCCTGGAGGACGGCGTTGTACATCGTGGCGAGACCGTACGCCGTGGCGGTGCCCACCGACGGTATGTCGGCACCGAGGATCTCGGCGTCGTTGCCGAGCTCGGCGCTGGGCCGGCTCTCCCAGGGCGCCAGGATCGGATCGTCGTCCTCGGGATCGGCAGGCCACTGCTCGGGTTGCTGCTCCAGGCGCGCCAAATCCGGCAGTACTTCGTGCGGTACGGCGAAGTACAGCTGCCCCTCGATGCCGAGGGGCGCGGTGATCCACTCGTGAAGTAGTTCGTGCACTGGTTGCCCGGTCGCGCGGCGGGCGAGCTCGCCGACGAGATAGCCGAAGGTGTAGGAGTGATAGCCCATGGCCGCACCCGGTCGCCAGCGCGGTTCGGCGGCGGCCAGCGACGCACAGACCGTGGACCAGTCGGGAAGTTCGCGCGGCGTGATCTCGGGTGGCATCGCCGGAAGACCCACGGTGTGGGTGAGCACGTGCCGCAGCGTCGCGGTCGCCTTGCCCCGTACGCCGAATTCGGGCCACACGTCGGTCACCGGAGTGTCGTAGTCCAGATCACCGCGCGCGACGAGCAGGTGCGCGAGGGTGGCCGCCACATTCTTGGCCGTGGAGAAGCTGAAGATCGGCGTACGGGAGGTCAGCGGCCGCCCGGTACCCGCGTCCGCCGTACCGGCCACCGCATCGACGACCAGCTCGCCGTCGCGATACACAGCAACCTGCACACCGGTCTCGATCCCAGCGTCGACCAGCCTGTCGATCTCGCGCTGGATCTGCTCCTGTATGCCCATCTCTCACTCCCAACACTCGCTCCCGTCAGACAGTAACGTCGGAGCCGGCCACCCAGCCTCGACATCGTGTCCTCGGCGTCGCGGTGCGGACAGTTACGTGGTGTGCTGCTGCCGGTGCGGACCGCGCTGATTTGTGCCGCGGTTGGCGGGTACTGGTGAGCTGCTGGGGGAGTGACCGGAGTGGACTACAAGTTCTGCTCCGCTGAAGCAGAGCAGCACGAACTGGCCGACGGGTAGGGGTGTCATGCGTTTCCTGACCTGGAACGTGGGGGGACGGTTCGACGACCACTGGCCGCGGCGGCATCGCGCGATCGTGGATGCGATCCATGCGCAGAGTGTCGACTTCGTGGCGCTCCAGGAGACCTGGTCCGCGGACGGTACCAGTCAGGCGGACATGCTCGGGGCCGAGCTGAGGATGTCGTCGACGTTCGCCCCGTCGCGGATGCCGCGCGACCCGGATCCCGGCGTACAGCTCGGTCTCGCGGTTCTGAGCCGGTACCCGTTCCTCGGGATCGAGCGACACCCCTTGGCGGGCGACACGATCGCCGTACGGGCGGAGATACGTCTCGGTGATCGCAGCCTGCATTTCCTCACCACGTGTCTGGACTGGGACGAAGACCACGACGCGCAGCGCGCTGAGCAAGCCGGTGCGCTGCTGGAACTGGTCGAGAAGCTGTCGGCGGTGGGCGACAAGGTGTTCGTGGCAGGCAATCTGAACGCCCCACCTGATCGGCCCGAGTTCATGCGGCTGCTCTCGGTGCTGCACGACTGCTCACCGGACGACACCAGCTACAGCTCACACAACCCGTATCTCGGTCAGGGGGACTGGCTCGAGGATCAACGGATCGACTATGTCCTGTCCGCGGACACACCCAGCCGGTACCGGTCGTGGCTGGCGGGACTGAACGAGGACGGCGGCCTGCCGCCGTCGGACCACTACGCGGTGGTGGCCGACATCGCCGTCACCGACTGACCTCGCACGGCCGGGACGCCCGCGCGCCGCAATGATGCCATTAGCAACCAACAGGTCCACGGGCTGAGTTCGTTCGGCTCCGGCCGGAAAGATCGTGCTATCGGTGGAGGGCCGCCCGGCCCGGGTCAGACCAAGGGATGAGGCCGCTCCCGACCCGAGGCCGATGGCAGCGTGGCCGGATCCGCCTAAGTTCTCCAGCATGGTGAAGGCGGAGGGGAACCGGATCGCGTGGGCGGATGTTGCCAAGGGCATCTGCATCCTGCTGGTCGTGTTGTGGCACGTGATCATGAAGCACTATCTGCAGCTCGACTGGCACATCGGTGGCCGGGCGCGGGGTCTGTGGGGAACGCTCGGCGAGCAGCTGCTGCCGCTGCGGATGCCCTTGTTCTTCGCGGTTTCCGGGTTCTTCGCCGTCCGCGCGGTTCACCGTCCCTGGTCGGCAGTGGCCCGCACCAAGGTGGCGAAATTCTCCTACCTCTACGTCCTCTGGCTGGTCGTCCACACCGCCGTCCTCGCCCTCGTGCCGGACTTCGCCACCGAGCGTGCGGACGGCGCGCTGAAGTTCCTTGCCCAGTTGACGATCACGCCGTCGAACCTTTGGTACCTGTACGCCCTCGCGCTCTACTTCGTGATCGCCAAGGCGACCCGCCGCGTGCCGCCCTGGGTGGTGCTCGGCCCGGCCTTCGTCTTGTCGGCAACGGCTTCGGCCGGATTGCTCGACGTGCCCGGCGACCGCGGCGGCGTCTACCAGAACCTGGTCTTCTTCCTCGCCGGCCTCTACGGCAAAGGCTTGATCGAGGACCTGGCAGCCCGGGCAAGCTGGCGACGACTGTTCCTGATCGGTACGCCGTACGTCGTGCTGCTCGCCGTGATCGCGGTCTTCGACGCGAAGACCTGGTTCGGCCTGTGGCCGCTGGTGAGCGCGGTGGCGATCGTCCTCGGCGTCACGGCCGCCGGTCTGGTGTCCCGCTGGGAACGCCTCGCCACAGCACTCACCAGCATCGGCCGCCGGACTCTCCCGATCTACGTCATGCACCTGCCCCTGCTGGCCTTGACCCACGCGGCCCTGATCAAACCCCTGTCGTCGGCAGGCCCAGCCATCCAATGGACCGCCGCGATCGCAGAGCCGGTCCTACTCACGGCCCTCCTGACCTACCTCTGCCTCTTGCTCCACCGCCACCTCCCCGACGTCCTCTTCGACCTCCCCTTCGCGACCCGCACCTCCGCCGCGGTCGAGCCGGCGCGCGCCGAAGCGTCGGCCTCTTGAGGACGGCCTGCGGCTACGGACCGAAACTTGGCCATTGCCCTCGGTGGGAGGTGGCGCTATGTTAGCGCTAACACTCGCTCCGCCCCGTTTTCTCCGATCGGCAGCACCTGGCCGAAGCACGCCGCGGTGACGCGACCTGGCGTGCCGCTGAGTCATGTCCCGGTCGGGGGATCCGGCAGTGGTGCTCGGATGCAACGGAAGGATCAGCAGATGGCACGAAGGTCGAGATTCTTGCTCCCGCAGGCGGCGCTTGCCGTCGCCGGCGCGCTCGTCGCGAGCCTGGTGGTCGGCGGCGGCACGTCCCAGGCGGCCACCCAGGGGCCGTGCGACCTGTACGCGGCCGGTGGTACGCCGTGCGTCGCCGCGCACAGCACCACCCGGGCGTTGTACGGCTCCTACACCGGCCCGCTCTACCAGGTCCGGCGCGCGTCGGACAACGCCACCCGGGACATCGCCCCGCTGACCGCGGGCGGCGTTGCGAACGCCGGCACGCAGGATTCGTTCTGCTCGGGAACCACCTGTCTGATCACGATCATCTACGACCAGTCGGGCCGCAACAACCGCCTGACGCAGGCGCCGCCCGGCGGCTTCAGCGGCCCGGCCGCGGGTGGGTACGACAACCTCGCCAACGCCACCGCGGCACCGATCACCGTCGGCGGCCACAAGGCGTACGGCGTCTATGTTGCCCCCGGCACCGGTTACCGCAACAACAACACCAACGGCGTCGCGACCGGTGACCAGTCGGAGGGCATGTACGCCGTGTTCGACGGCACCCACTACAACGGCGGCTGCTGCTTCGACTACGGCAATGCCGAGACCAACAGCCGCGACAACGGCAACGGCACGATGGAGGCCATCTACTTCGGCAACAGCAGGTCGTGGGGCTCCGGTGCCGGCAACGGTCCGTGGATCATGGCCGACCTCGAGAACGGCCTCTTCTCCGGGGTGAACACGGGGAACAACGCCAACGACCCGACCATCAGCCACCGCTTCCTGACCGCCATCGTCAAGGGCGGCCAGAACCGCTGGGCGATCCGTGGCGGGAACGCACAGTCCGGTGGCGTGTCGACCTTCTACAACGGGGTCCGTCCCAACGCCCCGGGCTACAACCCGATGAAGAAGGAGGGCGCCATCATCCTGGGCATCGGCGGTGACAACAGTGTCGGTGCTCGCGGCACCTTCTACGAAGGCGTGATGACGTCGGGCTACCCGTCGGACTCGACCGAGAACGCGGTCCAGGCCAACATCACCGCGGCCGGCTACGCCACGAACTCCAGTGGAACCGGCCTGACGCCCGGCTCGGCCGTTTCCCTGCGCGCCACCACTGCCTGCTGCACTGACCGCTACATCCACCACACCGGTTCGACCGTCGACACCGCGGTCATCGGCAGCGGCAGCTCCACCACCGAGAAGGCCAACGCGTCCTGGACCGTACGGGCCGGGCTCGGCAACAGCTCCTGCGTGTCCTTCGAGTCCAGGAACACGGCCGGGCAGTACCTGCGGCACTACAACTACAAGCTTCAGCTGCAGGCCAACGACGGGACGTCGCAGTTCGCTCAGGATGCGACGTTCTGCCCGGAGGGCGGCCGCAACGGTCAAGGCGTCTCGCTCAGATCGCTCAACTTCTCCGACCGGTACGTCCGGCACTACAACAACATCGTCTACATCGCGGCCAACGGGGGCTCGAACGCCTTCGACAGCATCAACGCGTACGCCGACGACGTGAGCTGGCTGGTCAGCTCACCCTGGGGCTGATCCCGGGCGACCGCCTGTCGGCTTCGAGTCTGAACGACTGTGATCGATTCTGTTCGGCAACTGGCCGACAGGCGGCGGCACGCGTGAGGGTGGTCGAATGTCGATCGCGCACCAGTGGCACGCCCTGAGTCCGGCGATCCGGTCAGCGGCGCTGGACTCGGCCAGGGACCGCGTCGGCGTACCGGAGCTGCGGGAGCGTGCCGTTTGGGAATCGCGGACCGCGTCCGCCCGGGCTGCGATTCTGGCCCGGGCGGACTCGGATCGCGGCAAGCCGTGGCCGCACACGTTGCTGTCCGACTTCGCCCGCTACTGGCGTGACGGAGTGCGTACGGCGTACGAGGGGCCGGCGGGGGAGTTGCGGCAGAGGACGAGTACGGCTGTTCTCGCCGCCGTACTGACTGCGGATGAACAGTACGTCGACGAAGCGGCCGACGGACTGTTGTTGCTGTGCGAGCAGACGACCTGGTGCTGGGCCGCGCACGAGTCGTTCGCGACGGCCCGGCAGGAGGTGGTCGCGGACCCGGCCGAGCCGTACCTGGATCTCGGTGCGGCCGAGACCGTGGAGATCCTGGCCTGGGCCGACCTCGTCCTCGGTGCGGCGCTGGACGAGCGCGTACCGGGGCTGCGCCGGCGCCTGCGCGAGGAGGCACGCCGACGCGTACTCCAGCCCTTCGTCGACGACCGTCGCTGGCACTGGCTCGGCCTCGACGGTCACCTGCACAACTGGAACCCCTGGATCCACGGACACATCCTGGCGGCAGCCCTCTTCCTCGAGACGGATCCGGCCACGCGCGCGCAGGTGGTGGAACTGGTCGTCGACGGTCTCGATCGCTACCTTCGCGCCCTCCCGGCCGACGGTGGGTGCGACGAAGGCTACGCCTATTGGTGGAACGGGCCCGCTCGCCTGGCGAGCGCACTGGAGTTGCTCGATCGGGTAACGCAGGGCGCCTTGCATCCCTGGCACTGTGACCCGCTCCCGGAGGTTGCCCGGTACCCCCAGCGGATGGCGCTCGGCGATGACTGGTACGTGAACGTCGGTGACGGTCCGGCGAGACCCAGCCCCCGACAACCCTGGGACGTGCTGCACCGCTGGGGCCGGAGAAGTGGCGATCCTGCCGTCATGGCGCAAGCAGTTGCCCACCGCAAGGAACTGCCGGAGGTCGGTCTCGGTCGCGCATTGTTCGCCCTCGTCGACGACGACTGGTGGCAGGCCGAACCCGGACCGCTGCCATTGCCCCGATGGAGTTGGCTCCCGGATGTGCAACTGCTGGTCACCCGGCAGTACGACGGCTCCGCCGACGGCTGGGCGCTGGCGGTCAAGGGCGGCCACAACGACGAGAACCACAACCACAACGACGTCGGTTCGGTCATCGCGGCTCTCGATGCGGCGCCGGTGCTGATAGATCTCGGCCAGCCGACCTACACGGCGATCTCGTTCTCCGAGCGTCGCTACGAGCAGTGGGTGGTCCGCAGCGAATGGCACAACGTGCCCGTTGTCGACGGCAAGCAACAGGAACCGGGCCGGCAATGGCGCGCCACCGACTTCGCCGTACGCCGGGACGCCGGTGCCGAGGTCGACCTCTCGGACGCCTATCCGACCGGGCAGCTCCGGAGGGTGGCCACGCTCGACCGCGGTGAGCAAGCCGTTCGGATCGTGGATTCCTGGGCAGCGGAGACCGAGATCGCCGAGCACTTCGTGATCGCGGGACGACCCGTCGGCCACGAGGCCGGCCGGTTGGTGATCGAGACACTGAGCGGCGGTCTGGCCGAGCTGGGGTGGGACCCTGGTCTCGGGACCGGGCGACTGGAGACGCGGGCGGTCGACGACGACCTGCTGGCAGGCGTCTGGGGCCCGGCTGTGCATCGCTTGATCATCGACGTCGGCGCGGGCCGGCGGACTTTCGGACTGACGCTGACGAGGAGTACCCGTGACTGACGCCGGCTTCACCGGCCTGACCCGCGAGGCCTGGGGCGTGGCCGCCGATCGGCTGCTGCTCTCGTTGCGCCCCTGGGCCGCACCTGATCACGCCCGGATCGACCTGCCGGGACCGAACAGCGCCTACGGTCCGGACAGCGATTCGCTGGAGGCGTTCGCACGATCCTTTCTGCTGATGGCGATCCGGCTGAAAGGTGACGACGGCAACGATCCGCACAACCTGGCCGAGTGGTACGCCGACGGTCTGCGGGCCGGGACGGATCCCGCGTCACCGCACGCCTGGCCGCGCCCGGACCAGCTCGGCCAGGCGAAGGTGGAGGCCTGCTCGGTCGCGCTCGGGCTGCACCTGTCCCGCCCCTGGTTGTGGGACCGGCTGAGCGACCTCGATCGTGAGCGGATCGTTGCCTGGTTGGGGACCGTGGTCGGTTCGCAGTACCCGCCGATCAACTGGGTCTGGTTCCAGATCGTCGTCGAGACCTTCCTCAAATCGGTCGGCGGCCCGTGGGCGCCGGCGGACATCGAGAGCGGCCTCGCCGTGCACGAGTCGCTGTACCGCGGCGACGGCTGGTACGCCGACGGGCCGGAGCGCGCCTTCGACCACTACAACGGCTGGGCACTGCACGTCTATCCGTTGCTCTGGGCATCGATGGACCCGGAGCTGTGCGACCCGGCCCTGGAGAAGGCCTGGCGGGACAGGCTTTCCGCGTTCCTGACGACCGCGGCTCACCTGGTCGGTGGCAACGGGGCGCCACTGGTCCAAGGCCGGAGTCTGACCTATCGCTTCGCCGCCGCCGCGCCCTTCTGGATGGGCGCGATCACCGGCGCCACCGACCTCAGCCCCGGCGTACTGCGTCGCGCCGCCTCCGGAATGCTCGGCCATTTCCTCGACCGCGGTGTGCCGGACCAGCGCGGACTGCTCAACGTCGGCTGGTACGCCGAATGGCCGGCCATCGCGCAGTCGTACTCGGGCTTCGGTTCGCCGTACTGGGCCGTGAAAGGCATGCTGGGCCTGATGCTGCCGGCGGACCACCCGGTCTGGACAGCCGCCGAGGAACCCTTGCCGGTCGAGCGTTCGGACTTCACGCTCGAGCTCCCCGAGCCCGGGTGGATCGTCAGCGGGACCCGCGCCGACGGAATCGTCCGAGCCGTCAACCACGGCACGGACCACTCGGTGGCGGGGGACGAACGGGCAGACTCACCGTTGTATGCCCGCCTTGGATATTCGACCCACACCATGCCACCGATGGCGAAGCCGTTCTGGGCGCAGCCACTCGAGAACAGCATCGGCATAGTTCATCCCGAGCTCGGATTGTCGCACCGGAACGGATTCGTCGGTATCGGGCCGAACGTGTCGATCGCGACGACGCACTGGGTGCGGACGGACGACGACCAAGGACCCGAACACGGCTCGGGTCGCGGGGGAGCGGTCATTGCAGGGCCGCGGATCGCGATGGGGTCGCTGCTGCGCGGAAGCCACGAGATCCGGGCCGCGCTCGTCGACCCCACCGCGGAGTTGGCGCCGGACCAGGTCCTGGAGCTGTCCGGCTGGCCACTGTCCGCGGACGACCCGCCAGAGGGTGAGTCGGTCGACGGCCGCGCCGAGGTCCGGGCTGACGAGCTGGTGTCGTCCGTCGAAGGACGGATCGGCTTCGAGACGGCCAACCGGAGGCACACCCGAGAATCGAGTGCCCTCGGCAACCACACTGCTGTTCCGCTGTTACGTGGACCGGCCGTCGCCGGGCAGCTCTTCGTTGCCGTCGTCTCCCTTTCCGGCGCCGCCTCGGAACCTCTTCCACAGCTCCGGATCGGCGGCCGGGAGATCGAGGTCAGTTGGTCCGACGGCGACTCGGAGCCCTTGTCCCTGGACGTCTTCTAGCCCGAGCGAGCCATCGTCGAGTCCCGGATGATCAACTCCGGGATGATCAGGATCCGTTGCGTCGGCCGGCGCCGGCCCTCGCTGAGCCGGGCGACCATCTGTTCCACCGCGGTCCGGCCGACCATCGGTTTCGGCGGCCGGATCGCGGTCATCGCCGGCTCCGCGAGATGCGCGATCTCGTCGTCGTAGGCAACGATCGCCAGCTCTTCGGGAATCCGGATGCCTTGCTCCGCGCAGTACTGGGCGACTGCCATCGCGTCCGGGTCCGAATGGATGACCAGGGCCGAGATACCCGCCGTACGGCAGCGGTCGAACAGCTGGGCGATGATGTCGCGGTGACCGGGCTGGTCCATGTTCACGGACTCGCGGATGACCAGATCGGCCGGGATACCGAGGTCGGTGCAGACCACGTCCCAGCCGGCCGCGAGGTGGGCCGAGGTCGGGCTGCCCTTGGACAGCAGCAGGCCGAGATTGCGGTGCCCCTGGTCGTACAGGTGCCGCACGGCGACCTCGACGCCGAGCGCGTGATCGCTGCGCACCCACTCGACCTGGTACTTCGTCCGCGTCCACCGCGGCGGCTGCCGCTCGACCAGGATCACCGGCACCGGCAGCTGACCGATCCAGTCGATCATCTCGGCGACATCGCCCTCCAAGTTGGGCGCCAGCAGCAGCCCCTGCACCTGCTGGGCCTCGATCAGCCGGGTGATCTGGCGGCGGTCCTCGGCCCAGTCGTACGTCGATCCGCGCAGCTGGATCGCCACGCCCAGCGCGGCCGCTGCCGACCGGGCCCCACCGACGATCGGCGGCCAGTAGTAGTCCAGCGAGGGGACCACCATCCCGATGGTGAACCGGGGCGAGGCCGGGCCCCGGCGGCGCGCAGGTGGTGCCAGGTCGGTCGGCAGCGTGGCGCCGCCGTGCACCTTGGTGAGCAGGTTCTGCGCGGCGAGCGCGGCGATGTCGCGCCGGATCGTCAGCTCGCTGACGCCGAGCAGCTCGGCCAACTCCTTCACCCGGACGGCCCCTTCGCGGCGGAGCTCGTCCATCACCCGCTCATGGCGCTGCAGGCCGAACAGCCGGTCGTCCGACACGGGCACCAACCTCCGATGTTCGAATCTGTACGTTTGCGAACGATCACGGACGAGCCGTAGATGATGTGATCGCTGTGGTCATCTCATGTTCACATGACCGCAACGGTAACCGCTTGCCGCAGTGAGGCGCTGCTCGTGATGAACCGCGAGGCGTTCGATGCCCACTTCGACCAGACCAGGCTCGACCGGCTCGCCTCGCTGGTGGCACTGCCCGAGCCGATCTGGACGGACGAGCTCGACTCTGCGAAGGCGCGCGCACGGCTCGAGACGGCCGACCTCCTCGTCACTTCGTGGGGCGTACCGCGGCTGACGGCGGACCGGCTCGCCTCGGCGCCGCGGCTCAAGGCCGTCTTCCACGCCGCGGGCAGCGTCCGTTCCCTCGCGGACAGCGTGCTCTGGTCGCGCGACATCGTGGTGACCAGCGGCGCCGACGCCAACGCCGTCCCGGTCGCCGAGTACACGCTCGCTGCCATCATCTTCGCCGGCAAGAAGGCTCCGTTCCTGGCCGCAGACGCCGGTACGGCGTACCAGGGCTGGAGTCAGTTGCAAGGCTTCGGTGACCTGTCGAACTTCCGCCGCACGATCGGGGTCGTCGGCTTCTCCCGGATCGGCCGCCGGGTCGTCGACCTGCTCCGGACCCTCGACGGCGCGACTGTCCTGGTCGCCGATCCCTACGCCGATCCGGCCGAGGTGCAGGCGGCCGGTGCCGAGCTGGTCGAGCTCGACGAGCTGCTGCCGCGGGTCGACGTACTGTCCCTGCACGCGCCCGCTTTGCCGAGCACGCATCACATGATCGGCGCGGCCGAGCTGGCTCAGCTGCCCGACCACGCCACGGTGATCAACACGGCGCGGGGGAGCCTGATCGACTCAGCCGCCCTGGCGGCCGAGTGCCGGATCGGACGGCTGTTCGCGATCCTCGACGTCACCGATCCCGAACCGCTCCCGGCGGACTCGCCGTTGCGCTCGGTCCACAACGTCATGGTCACCCCGCACATCGCCGGGTCCCTCGGCACCGAGATCCATCGGCTGACCGATCACGTGCTCGCCGAGGTCACCCGCTGGCTGGCCGGCGAACCACTGCGGACCCGGATCACCGCCGACGTCTTCCCCCTCACCGCCTGAACCGCCCGAACCCGTCGAACCCGTCTGAACCGCCCGAACCCGCCCGAACCCGCCACCTACGCCGTACCAGAGTCCAAGGAGAACGTCGTGAAGCGACACCTCGTCACCACCATCGCCGGCGCCGCCGCGCTGGCCCTGCTCACCGCCTGCGGAGGTGGCTCGTCCGGGCAGGCCGCCGCCGACGGGCCGCAGACCATCAAGGTCGCGCTCTGGAACTACGCCACCACACCGGAGTTCAAGGCGATCATCGACGGCTTCCAGCAGGCCAACCCGCAGATCAAGGTCGAGCCGGTCGACATCCTGGCCGACGACTACCAGACCAAGCTGACCACGATGCTGGCCGGTGGTGACACCACCGACGTACTGACGATGAAGAACGTCATCGACTACGCCCGGTTCGGCACCCGGGGACAGCTGCTGCCGATGACGGACCAGGCCAAGGCGCTGGACCCGGCGAAGTACTCCGGACTGAAGGCCTACGAGCTGGAGGGCAAGTACTTCGCGCTGCCCTACCGCCAGGACTTCTGGGTGCTCTACTACAACAAGACCCTGCTCAAGCAGGCCGGCGTACCGGAGTCCAAGCTGCAGAACCTGACCTGGGCCGACTACGCCACCTTGGCGAAGAGCCTGACCAAGGGCGACGGCCAGTCCAAGGTGTACGGCACGTACCAGCACACCTGGCGCTCGGTCGTCCAGGCCACCGCGGCCGCTCAGACCGGCGGCAACCTGCTCGGCGGCGACTACGGCTTCTTCAAGGACCAGTACGCGATGACACTGGACCTCCAGAAGAGTGGCGCGCTGTTGCCCTGGGCAACCGCCAAGAGTCAGAAGGTCACCTACAACACGATGTTCTCCACCGGCAAGGCCGCGTTGATGCCGATGGGCACCTGGTACGCCGCGACGCTGCTGGCCGACACGAAGTCGGGCAAGACCAAGGTCGACTGGGGGATGGCGCCACTGCCGCAGCGGACCGCGGACGGCAAGACGACCACCTTCGGCTCGCCGACCGCGTTCGCGGTGAACAAGAACTCCAAGCACGCCGACGCCGCGAAGAAGTTCGTCGAATGGGCCTCCAGCGAGGCCGGCGCCACCGCGGTCGCGAAGGCAGGCGTGACGCCGTCGCTGCAGACCCAGCCGATCCTCGACACCTACTTCGGCCTGCCGGGCGTGCCCGGCGACGCGCTGGCCAAGAAGGCGTTCAAGCCCGACGACGTCGTGCTGGAGATGCCGGTCGGTGACAAGTCCTCCGACGTCGACCAGATCCTGACCGAGGAGCACGAACTCGTGATGACCGGGCAGAAGTCGCTGGACGACGGCCTGGCCGAGATGTCCAAGCGGGTCAAGAACGAGGTCGGCTGAGCAATGACCACCCCTGTGTCCGCCCCTGCGTCCGGGCCCGCGTCCGGGCTTGCCTCCGGCCCGGGGCCGGCCGCCGCGGCCGCGCCGCGGCGGGTCCGGCGTCGCAGCCGGACCTGGGTCGGCTGGAGCTTCATCCTGCCGAACTTCCTCGGCTTCGCCGCGCTGACCCTGGTGCCGGTGATCGCCTCGCTCGTGTTGTCCTTCCTGGACTGGGACTCCTACAGCACGCCCCGCTGGGTCGGGCTGGCCAACTTCGAGCGGATGATCCACAACGACACCTTCTGGACCGCGCTGGAGAACACCGCGTACTACGCCGTCGGGCACGTCCCCCTGACGTTGTGCGCAGCCCTCGGCTTCGCAGTACTGCTCAACCAGAAGCTGAAGGCGGTGCAGTTCTTCCGGACCGCGTTGTTCTTCCCCTACATCACTTCGCTGGTCGCGGTGGCGGTGGTGTGGAACATGCTGCTCAGCCCGGACATGGGCCCGGTGAACCAGTTCCTGCGGGCGGTCGGCATCGACCACCCGCCGGGCTGGACCACCTCGACCACCTGGGCGATGCCCGCGGTGATCGTGGCCAGCGTGTGGCGCGACCTCGGCTACTACATGATCCTGTACCTCGCCGGGCTGCAGACGATCCCGGCCGAGTTGTACGAGGCGGCCGAGGTCGACGGGGCGAGCGGCTGGCAGCGGTTCCGCCACATCACGCTGCCGTCGCTGCGGCCGACCACGTTCTTCGTGCTGATCATGCTGACCATCTCCAGTTTCAAGGTGTTCGACCTGATCCAGGTGATGACCGAGGGCGGCCCGGGCCGCGCGACGCTGGTGCTGTCGCAGGTGATCTACCGCGAGGGCATCGTCCAGGGCCGGTTCGGCTACTCGTCGGCGGTGTCGATGGTGCTGTTCGTGATCGTGCTGACGATCACCATGGTCCAGTTCCGGCTGCAGCGAAGGAGCGAGCGATGACCTTGACGATCTCACCACCGGCGACGCCGGAGACGCCGCTCACCGAGCCGCGGCGGCCGCTTCGCCGGACGGGGTTCTCGGTACGGCGTACGCTCGCCTACCTGCTGCTCGGGCTGCTCTCGGTGGCGGTCCTGGTGCCGTTCGCCTGGATGGTCTCGTCGTCGCTGAAGCTCGACGCGGACGTCTTCAGCGTGCCGGTCCGATGGATCCCGGCCGAGTTCCACTGGCAGAACTTCACCTCGATCTGGTCGCGGATCCCGCTGCTCACGTATCTGCGCAACTCGGTGTTCCTCAGCCTGACGATCACCGCGTTGCAGGTGCTGACCGGAAGCTTCGCGGCGTACGGGTTCGCGAAGGTGCGGTTCCCGGGCCGGGACGCGTTGTTCCTCGCCTACATCGCGACGATCGCGGTGCCCTGGCAGGCGTACATGGTTCCGCAGTACGTGATCATGCAGAAGGCCGGGCTGGTGAACACGCACCTGTCGCTGATCCTGCTGCAGGCGTTCAGCGCGTTCGGGGTGTTCCTGATGCGGCAGTACTACCTGACCATTCCCGACGAGCTGAGCGAGGCGGCGCGGCTGGACGGGCTGAGCGAGTACGGCATCTGGGCCCGGATCATCCTGCCGTTGTCGAAGCCGGCGCTGGCGAGCCTCGCGCTGCTCACGTTCGTCAACACCTGGAACGACTACATGGGACCGTTCATCTACCTGACCGACAACAACCTGTGGACGATCCAGCTGGGGCTGCGCTCGTTCGTCGGCCTGTACGACGCCGAGTACGCGATGATCATGACCGGCTCGGTGTTGTCCGTGCTGCCGATCCTGGTGATCTTCCTGCTCGGCCAGAAGTACTTCGTGCAGGGCATCGCGACGAGTGGGATGAAGTGATTGCCTCGCCGTTGTCGCGGGTGAACGTCCGCGCGGACGCGTGGGACCTGCTCTGGTCGTTCGCGCATCGCGTGCTGGCGGTCAATCTCGTCCTCGCCCTGGCCGGGTCGCCGTTGATGCTGGCTCTCGGTGCCGTCGACGCACCGTTGCGATACCCCTTGTTCTTCGGCCTGCTGGCCCTTCCGCTCGGTCCGGCCGCGGCCGGGGCGTTCGCGTACTTCGCCCTCGACGACCCACGTCCTCCTGTGACTGCGCTGCTCCGCCTCGTCTTGTCGTTCAGTCGGCGCGCGCTCGCTGTGACCTTCATTGCGGCGGCTCTGACGGGCGTGCTGCTTTCAGACCTGAAGGTGCTGGCCGGCCGCCCGCCAGGCGCAGCCGTAGTACCGCTGCTGGTGGTACTGCTGGTGCTTGTCCTCGCCACTTCCCTTACTGCGTTGGTGCTTGTGGGGACCAGGCCGGAGCTGAGAGTCCGGGCACTGCTGCGCCTCGCTGTCTACACCGGCGTACGGGGCTGGCCTCTCAGTCTGTTGTCGCTCGGCGTCCTGGCAGTGGCCCTCGTCATCGTCAGTCAGGTCCCGGTGGCCGGCCTCGCTGTCGTGCCGGGCTGCGCGTTGTGGGTCGTCGCCACGAACAGTTCCTTCCAGCTCCGGCACCTCTCCGCACCGCCCAGTTAGGAGAACGATGAAAGCATCCAGATCGGTCCGCGGCGTCGCCTTGGTGAGCGCTGCCCTCGCAGTACTCGGCCTGATCACGGCGCCGATCAGTTCCGCTTCGGAGAAGTACAGCTCGTTCCGTCCCGGTCTCGAATGGCGCGACACCGACGGCCAGGTCATCCAGGCCCATGGGGGACAGGTCGTACCGGCGACCGACGAGGACGGCCGTCGGATCTGGTACTGGTACGGCGAGGACCGCAGCAACGGGTACTACGACAGCCCGGGTGTCCACGTCTACTCGTCGTACGACCTCTACAACTGGAAGAACGACGGGCTCGCCCTGCGCACGATGAGCTCGCCGGACCAGTTCGACGACAAGTACTTCGGCAAGCTCTACAAGAAGTACTCCGCCGCGCAGAAGGAGATCGTCTGGCGGGACCTGTCGACCAACAGCGTCCGGACCGACGGCTGGGCGAAGCCCTCGATCCTCGAGCGGCCGAAGGTGATCTACAACAAGGCCACCCGCAAGTGGGTCATGTGGGTGCACTCCGACGGGCCTTCGTCGCCGACCAGCACGTCGACGTACGCGCGGGCCGAGGCCGGCGTGGCGATCGCGGACTCGCCGAAGGGCCCGTTCCGCTGGGTGGACTCGTACCGGCTGAACCACGTGCCGACCGATTCCGTGCCCTGGTGCGGCACCGGCTCCTCGTTCGACCCGGCCGGCGGGATGGCGCGGGACATGAACCTGTTCGTGGACGACGACGGTACGGCGTACATCATCTACGCGTCCGAAGAGAACCGGACGATGTACATCTCGAAGCTGAACCACGACTACACCTACCTGTCCGCGCGGCCGGAGAATGCCGTGCAGGGCAAGGACTTCGTGCGAACGCTGGTGTGCAACCAGCGCGAGGCGCCGGCCATGTTCAAGTCCGACGGCCGGTACTACCTGATCACCTCGGGTGCGACCGGCTGGGACGCGAACCCGGCCAGGTACGCGACCTCGGAGAACATCCTCGGCCAGTTCACCGACCAGGGCAGCCCGATCAGCGGACCGGGCGCGGCGAACACGTTCAGCTCGCAGAGCACCAGCGTGATTCCTTACGACCAGAAGCAGAACAAGTTCATCTTCATGGGCGACCGGTGGACGCCGGACTCGCTGGCGACCGCGCCGTACGTGTGGATGCCGATGTCGTTCGGCGAGGGCGGCAGTCTCTCGATCGGCCCGGATCAGGAGTGGCGGCTCGGCGACCTCCCGGCGTACCAGCGGTGGACCGTCGACACGCAGCTTCCCGATCACGTGGCACTGGGGGACACGAGCACGCTGCCGGCCAGTGTGAGTGTCAAGACAGGCTCGGTGTCGAAGCAGGTGGCCGTGACCTGGGACGCCTCGACCGTCGCCCGGCCGGGACCGGCGAACGTCCGCGGCACACTGGCGGACGGGCGGACCTTCACCCGCGCGATCGTCGTGGTACCGCAGGGCCTGCGGTACGCCGTCAACGCCGGTGGCGTGGCGACCACGGACTGGCAGACCCTGACGAAGGCGGCCGGGTCGCTGTTGAACTCGAGCCCTGAGCAGCCGCTCGGGGTGGATCCGGCGACGGGGAAGACCTGGGGTTACACCGGCGCGAGTGCACCCGCCGGTCCGGCGAGCGGCGATCTCTACAGCACGCTGCGGTACGCCAAGAACCACGAGCCGCTCGTCTACACCTTCGAAGGGCTCGAGCCGGGAACCTACACCGTGCACGCGGGCTATTTCGATCCGTGGCCGTGGGCGAACCGTGCCGCGCAGGTGACGATCAACGGTTCGGTCGTCGACCAGCAACGCCTCTTCACGGGAACCAACGAGGCGGCGGCTTACCACGACGTACCGGTCGGTCCCGACGGCAAGGTCACCGTCACGATCGCCCCGACCCGCTCACCGGACATCCAGGTCAGCTGGTTGATGATCGCGCGCAGCTGAGCCGGCGGACCGGATTCGACGAAGGCGAATCGTCAGCGATGGGATGACGGAACTACTTGTCATCGTTTTGATGACTTGCTATAAGGGAAGTGCGTGTTGACACCACCGTGGAAATCGAGTTTCAGGAGGTGTAAGGACGATGTTGATGCGCACTGACCCGTTCCGTGAGTTCGACCGGCTGGCCCAGCAGTTCTTCGGCAGCCAGGCACCGGGCACGTGGTCGCGGCCGACCCCGATGCCGATGGACGCCTACCGCCACGGCGACGAGTACGTCGTCTCCTTCGATCTGCCCGGTATCTCGCCGGACGCCATCGAGCTCGACGTCGAACGCAACGTCCTCACGGTGAAGGCCGAACGCCGGCCGCTCGAGCTCGGCGACGACGTCGAGGTCCAGGTCGCCGAACGCCCGCTCGGGGCGTTCTCGCGGCAGCTGTTCCTCGGCGACACCCTCGACGCGGACAACATCCAGGCGAACTACGAGGCCGGCGTCCTCACCTTGAAGATCCCGGTCGCCGAGCAGGCGAAACCGCGCAAGATCTCGATCACCGCGACCGACAGCGGTGACCGCAAGGAGATCAACGCCTGAGGAGGCCTCCAGGCAGTCGCATGCTGTTGATGGGGTGAGATCGATGACGGCAATCCACCAGCGGACACCGGTCGACGAGGTCTTCCTCGACCTCGTGCTCGACGACAGCGACCTGCTGCGGGCCGAGTTCGACGCCTTGATCACCGCCTGCTGGGAGACGCCGTGCCAACCGCCCCGGCGCAAGCTGTGTCCACCGGTCGGCGGCTGGGCCGCGCCACGACCGGCCGCCCGATCGCAGCGTGACGGTTTCCTGCCGACGGACATGTCGCCGGCGCGTCCGCCGCGGGGCCGGCAGCGTGGTCCTCCGCTCGCTCACCTGGTTTGACCGATTCGGAGGAGGTGAGGAGATCCGACAACTTCGATGCCATTGACCCGGTGATGCGGCCCTTCGAGCCGCATCACCCTGGTCCTCTCGGTGGAGCAGGGACATGGAACTGTCTGAGTTTGCTGAACTGATGACGACCGTCGCCGACTCGTTGCGTCAGCAGGGCGATGTCGACAGCACCCTCGCGCTGATCACCGCCGGCGCTGTGGAGGCAATCCCCGGTGTGACCCACGCCAGCCTCTCGGTGGCCGGCAAGAACGGCACGATCCAGACCCTGACTCCCACGGACGAGGTCGCCGACCTCGCCGACCGTACGCAGTACGAACTCCGGCAAGGGCCGTGCGTCGAGGCCGCGCTGAACGCGCAGGTGGTCCAGGCCGACGACCTGGGGAGCGATTCCCGCTGGCCGCTGTACGGGCCGAAGGCCGCCGACCTCGGCCTGCGGTCCCAACTGTCGTTCCAGTTCCGCGCCGATCCGTTGGTCCGCGGCGCGCTGAACCTGTACGCCGACGAGCCGGCGGCCTTCGGACCGGACGCACGCTACCTCGGCGCCATGTTCGCCAACTGGGTGGCGGTGCTGCTCGGCTGGAACAGCCAGGGAACAAGCTTGTCCCGCGCCCTCGAAAGCAGGGGCGAGATCGGGACGGCCGTCGGAATCCTGATGGAGCGCTACCGGCTCGATCAGCAGCGCGCCTTCGCCTTCCTGGTCCGCACTTCCCAGACACAGAACGTCAAACTCCGCGAGATCGCCGCCGGCATCGTCACCCGAACCTCCGCCCATGCGGCTTGATCGCCTGCGTCGGCCTCAGTCCCACTCACCGACGGGCCGATCGGGCCGAACCAGTTCGGCGAACAGCCCGAAGTGGTCGCTGACCCACACACCGTCGACCGGTTCGTCGAACACGATCCGGCAGTCGCGCACGTCGAGCAGTGGTCCGTGGATGCCGGAGCGGACCATGATGTAGTCGATCCGGCGGCCGCGCTCGAGTTTCATCTCCCCGGCCGGCACCAAGGGATTGGCCGGGCTGAAGGTGTGACCGGGTTCGTCGCGGTGTCCACTCTCCCAAGCGTCCTCGTAACGCACACTCAGCTCGTCGAGCGACTGACGGCCGGTCCAGAATCGGATGCTGGCCGCCTGCGCGTCCGCGTCGAAATCACCGAGCAGCACGACCGGGAGATCAGCCCGGACACCGACCAGCTCCTCGATCCAGCGGGCGGCGGTGACGGCTTGGCGTTCGCGGACGTACTCGCTCGTCAGCTGCCAGTTCGGTTTGTAATGAACGACCAGAACGGCCCCGAGCGGATCCGGCGCCTGCACTTCGACCGCGACCACAGCTGCCCATGGCAGGCCGCCCGCCTGCGGGGTGACGTGCAGGTCGAGACTGTGCACGGCACCCAGCGGCCACCGACTTGCCAGACAAGCACCCACCGGGTCGGGTGGCTGCGACGGGTGATCGACGATCGTGTACTCCGGGCCGAGCAGTTCGCGCGCCTGGTCGAGGTGCTCGCTCCGGGTGACTTCCTGCAGCGCCACGACATCCGGCTGCAGAGCTGCGATCCCGGCGCGGAGCACCTTCTCCCGCCGGGGCCCGTCCGCATGATCGCGAGACAAGATGTTGTACGTCAGCACCCGCATCCCGGTCATCGTCCTCCTTCGCCAGCGTCCATCCCTTCTCGACGCTGTCGGTACCCCGTTGGCGCCTACTGCACGCCGGTGCGGGCCGCGCGGAGGATCAGGTCCGCAACCTCGGCTGGCTGAGAGGCGAACACCGCGTGCGAAGCGCCCTCGATGCTGACGACCTCGCCCTTGGCGCGCTCGGCCATGAAGCGATGCGCGGCGAGCGGGATGTTCTTGTCCGCCTCGGCGATCAGGAAGAAGCTCGGGACCGACGCCCAGGCCTGCAGTCCCTCGGCCGGCTCGTTCAGCGCGGCGACGGTGATCGGCCGCTGGGTGGCAGCCATCAGCCGGGTGGTCTCCTCCGGTACGTCGGCGGCGAACTGCCCGCGGTACAACTCCTGCGCCACGTACATGTCCTGGTTGCCGTCCGGGAGTGGCACCGGCCGCAACGTCTCGCCGAGCGAACTGCCCGGGAACTGGCTCGACAATGCCGCCGCGGATTCGCCGGCCTCGGGTGCGAACCCGGCGACGTACACCAGTGCCGTGACGTTCTCCGCACCCGCGCCGGCCTTACTGATCACCATTCCACCGTAGGAATGCCCGACCAGCACGACGGGCCCGTCGATCGTGTCGACCAGCGCCCGCACCTGCGCCGCGTCGTACGCCACCGACCGCAACGGATTCGCCGCCGCGATCACCGTGTGCCCCTCACCCTGCAGCCGCTCGACGACCGGCCCCCACCCGCCCGACTCCGCAAACGCCCCATGCACCAGAACAATCGTCGGCTTGCTGTCGTTCGCCATCACTACCTCCGGTTTCGGTTCCTGTCGCGCTCCTTTGCCAGCTTTATATCCTTAATAATGAACAAACCCCACCCTCACCCCTGAGGCCGGTCACCGAAGTGCGCTGGGCGCGCACTGCTCCACAGGAGTTCGGCTTCAGCCAGGAACTGTGGGAACCAGGTGTCGGCCGGTTGGAGGACGAACTTGGGTTCGCCTGGTGCCTGGAAGGTGTAGTACTCGATGAACAGGGCCGAGTAGTCGGTATGCCGGCCGGCGGCGGCGTCGACTGCGACAAGGCCGAGTGGGATCGGGTGGCTCGTGAGGCGAACTTCGAGCGTTCCACCGGTCGACGCGGCCAACTCGGACAGCAACCGCAGGGCTTGGTCGATCCGCGCCTTGGCGGACTCCAGGGACCGCTCCGCGTAGTACCTCTGGGCCGCGGTCTCGACCGCGTTCGACCTCGGGTCGATCAGCAGGATACGGATGGCGCAGCCTTGCCGCAGCCAGCGCTCGAACTCGGTGTAGTTCTCGACCAGCAACGTGTTGCGCGCGACGCCTGTGATGAGAAGCTCCTTCGCAGCCTTCATCGAGGTCAGCAGTTCGGCGCCGAACGATTGAGTGAACTGGGGGCGTGCGAGTGCGTTCAATCGCCGCCCGGGCGGCGGTGGCCATGCAGTGCCGGCTTCCCACAGCCGCTCGGCCTGACGCGCATAGAAGGTGAACCATGCACCGTCAGCTTCGGCGAAGTGCAGGATCGGTCCAGGCTCGGCAGCGGGTCTCAGTTCGGGGTGCTGGATGGTCACGGTCGCAGAGCCGCGCGCGTTGATGAGGCTGACGCCGATGGGAGGGATGAACTGGGCGACGCGGATCGCCAGGTTGCCTTGCGTGCTGGCCTTGAGCTCGACCAATTCGTCCAGCGTTGTTCTGATCCGCTGCGACAGCAGGGCTGCGCGACCGGTCGGACGCAGCAGGGCTGCTTGCTCGACGAGTTTCTGGTCGGTCGGGTCGACGATGAGGACACGGATGCGTGCGCCACGAGTCAGCGCACGATGGAGGTCGTCGCGTGCGCCCTGGATGGTGCGTGCCATCGCGATGCCGATCAGAAGGAGATCGTCGGCATCGGCTCGTCGGCGGATGAGATCCTCCGGGAAGTTGTGCAGCAGTACGTCGGCAGGTCCGGCGCGGTCGGCGATCTGCGCGACCAGACGCCGGGAGCGGATCTGCGAGATGGACAATGCTGCGAGCAGCGCGAGGATCGCCGAACTGAGCACGCTCATGCTCGCTACGTTCACGATTCCGAGGACTGTGAATACACCGGCTGCGCCGGTCAGCAACCAGAGGTCGAAGTTGTCGTCTGTCAAAGTGCGGTGGGCGGCCCGCAATGAGGCCCGTACGAAACTCACCGCCCCACCGTACGGTCGGTAGGTGTGCTTCGGAGGTCGACGGCGCGTCGTGAGCTCGGCGCCGCACCGGAAACCCTTTCCTGCACGGAATGGAAAGCCCGGGGGCCTTGGGTCTCGCCGCGCCCGTGGGTGCAGGCATGGCCGGCGCGCGCGGGTTTTGAGCGGCGACGGAGGAGCCGCGACCCGGGGTGGGTGGGAGCGCCGACGGAGGAGGTGCGTGGGAAACGAACCGCTGGCGGAAGGTGGTGATCAGGTGGTGGGTTTTTGGTGGGTGGGGAGGTGGACGTGGAGGGTGGTGTTGCCGGGGGTGGAGGTGATGGTGATGGAGCCGTTGTGGTGTTCGGTGATGATGCGTTGGGCGATGTCGAGTCCGAGGCCGGTGCCTTTGCCGACGTCCTTGGTGGTGTAGAAGGGCTCGAAGGCGCGGGCTGCGACTTCGGGCGACATGCCTTCGCCGGTGTCGGTGATCTCGACGACGATCTCGTTGCCCTCGGCACGGGTGTGCAGGCGTAACGTGCCGGTGCCGTTCATCGCGTCGACCGCGTTGTCGATCAGGTTGGTCCAGACCTGGTTCAGCTCGCCGGTGTACGCGTCGATCCGGGGCAGGTCGCCGTACTCGCGGACCACCTCGATCCCGTCGCGGAGTTTGTGGCCGAGGATCACCAGGGTGTTCTCGAGGCCTTGCGTCACGTCGGTGGGCTGCAACGAGGCGCGGTCCATCTGCGAATAGGACCTGACCGCCGCCACCAGGTCGGAGATGCGCCGGGTCGACATCCTCACCTCGGACAGCAACGCCGTCGCGGCGAAGGTGCTCGCCACCCACTCCAGCCCTGGTTCGAAATTGTCCTCATCCAGTACTGCGGCCGCGCGCTCGCACCAGGCGACGTCGACCCCGGCCGCGGCCAGCGGTTGGGCGATCACCCAGTCACGTTCCACGCCGTGCCGCCCGAGCCAGGTGGCCAGGGCGGTCTCCTGATCGGCGATGTCCAGCGGATCCAGGCCGACCGCGGCCGGCTGGATCTCGCGGCGCAGCTTGTCGAGCGCGGTCAGTTGCGGAGCGGAGATCTCTCCTTGGGCGAGGCGGTCGAGCGAGGTGATCAGGGTCTGGCAGACCGCTTCGAGCGCGTCCGCGGCCCGTGTCGCGGCGGCCGCGGGATTGTTGAGTTCGTGCGCGAGGCCCGCGGCGAGAGTTCCCAGTGTGACCAGCGACTGGCGTTGCCGCGCTGTCGCCTCGATGGAACGTGCGGTCCCGTAGACCCCGTTGATCAGGTGACTGCCCAAGGGAAACCAGGCGTCGGTGAGCGTACGCAGTACCGGAGCCGGCACCCGGAGTACGCGGCCTTCCTGCACGCCCCGCCCCGACGCGAGATAGACGCCACGCTCGTCCCACGCTCTGAAGCCACCGGCCCACCGACCCGGTACGTCGAGCCGCCCGACCACCGAGTCCTCGCGGCCGACATGCCGCGACAGTTCGATCGCGCCGTCGATCAGCACCCACCAGTGATCGGCATGGTCGCCTTCGGTGAACAGCTTGACTCCAGGCTCGATCAGTACTTCGGAACCTCCGTCGATCAGCTGCTGCAGTTGCTCGTCGGTCAGCCCGGCGAAGAGCCCGAGCCCGCGGAGGTCGTCGACTCGCATGGCCTACACCGTGGCCAGATAGCGGTGTACGAGATAGACCGACATGGCGCCTTCGCCGACCGCCGAGGCGACGCGCTTCATCGAGTCGAGCCGTACGTCGCCGGCCGCGAAGACCCCGGGCACACTCGACTCGAGCGCGAAGGGGGCCCTCGGCAACCGCCATACCTTGTCGTGGGCAAGCAGTTCCTGACCGGTCACCACGAATCCCTTGTCGTCCCGCAGTACATCGGGGCCGAGCCATTCGGTCCGCGGCGAGGCGCCGACGAAGACGAACAACCAACTCGCCGGGACCTCTTCGACGCGACCGTTGTCCCGGGCGGCGATGGTGATCGCTTCGAGGTGGCCGTTCCCGCGGCAGGCGGCCACCTCACTGCGGCACCGCACGTGGACGTTGGGGGTGGCGGCGATCTTGTCGATGAGATACCGCGACATCGTGGCTTCGAGCGAGGCGCCCCGCACGATCAGTACGACGTTCGTCGCGTAGCGCGCCAGGTTGAGCGCGGCCTGACCCGCCGAGTTGGCGCCGCCGACGAGGTAGACGTCGTCGCCCTGGCACTGGCTCGCGTCGCTCGCACTCACGCCGTAGTACACGCCGCGGCCGGTGAGCTCGGCAAGCCCGGCCGCGTCTAGCCGTCGGTAGGAGACCCCGGTGGCCACGATCAACGCGCGGGCCTCGATCTCGGCCGCGCCCTCGACCTGGACGGCGTGCACCGGGCCCCTGGTCTCGAAGCCGATCACCGAGCGGGCGAGCACCATCTCGGCGCCGAACCGCGAGACCTGGGCGACCGCACGCTGGGCCAGATCCGAGCCGGTCAGTCCTTTGGGGAACCCGAGATAGTTCTCGATCGCCGCGCTCTGCCCGGCCTGTCCGCCCGGCGCCTCCCGCTCGACGATGACCGTGCTCAGGCCTTCGGATGCCGCATAGACCGCGGCGGCCAGACCGGCGGGACCACCGCCCACGATGCAGACGTCGTACAAGGGCTGCTGAGCAGTGGTGCGCAGACCCAGCGCGCCCGCCAGATCGAGAGTTGACGGCGAGCGAAGCGTGTCGCCGTCGGGGATCAACACCAGCGGCAGATCGGCCGGCATCGCCTCCGCCAGTTGGGCGAGTCGCTGAGCCTCGGAATCGCGCTCCACGTCGTACCAGCGGTAGGGCACGTAGTTGCGGGCGAGGAACGTCTTCAGTTCGTGGCTGCGATCGGACCAGCGGTTGCCGATCACCCGGACGTCGGAGGTGTGGTCGGGATTGGCCTGGCGCCAGTCGTCGAGCAGGTCCTCGACGACCGGGAACAGCCGCTCCTCGGGCGGATCCCACGGCTTCAGCAGGTAGTAGTCGAGGCCGATGTCGTTGATCGCCTTGATCGCCACGTCGGTGTCGGCGTATGCGGTGAGTAACAGGTACTTCGCGCCGGGTGCGTGCCCGCGCGCCTGCTCGAGCAACTCGATCCCGGTCATCTCCGGCATCCGCTGGTCGGCCGCGATCAACGCGACCGGCTGGTTGCGCAGCGCGAGTTTCGCCAGCACCGCAAGGGCTTGCGCGCCCGAGCTCGCCCGGACGATCAGATAGTCGTCACCGTAGCGGTTCCGCAGATCCCGCGAGATCGCGGCGGACACCATGGGATCGTCGTCGACGGTCAGGATGGTGGGTTTGCTCATCTGATCTTCCCCCCGAAACCGAGCCTAACCACCTCGACCGACTTCGACCAGTGGTCGCAGTCGTTGTTCAGGGCTCCTAACCCGAACAGTCCCGGCCGACCGGCGAGCAGACATAGTTGCCCTCAACCGAGGGTGATCAGCCGAAGCGGATGGTGTAGGCCACCAGGTCAGGAGGAGGGTGACGACGGCAGCAGCATCAGCGCCTCACCGTGCTGAGCCTGCCCGAAGTCCGATCGTTCGTCGATGCGGGGGTCAGGCGCGGGCGAGCTGGGCCACGATGGCGTCGACGTTGTGCATCAGCGACAGGTGGCCTTCGCCGGGGACCAGGTGGGTGGTGGCGCCGGCGACGTGGTCGCCGAGCCAGCGTCCGTGGTCGCGCGGGACCATCCGGTCCTGGTCGCCCTGCCAGATGGACACCGGTACCCCGATGCCGGCCAGGTCGATGCCCCACGGGCTGAGGAACGCGAGATCGTCGTCGCGCCAGCCGTCGTACCCGCGGGAGACGGCGGCACGACAGGAGGCGGCGAGGAAGTCGGCGAGGCCGCCGCGCAGCGCAGCCTGATCGACTTCGGACAACAGGTCGCCGAAGGCCGCGATGATCTCGTCGGCCTGGACATCCTTCAGTCCGGCACTCGCCTCGGTGAGGAAGGCGTCCAGCGCTTCCTTGCCGGTGGCCGCTGCTCCGAACTCGGCGATGTTCTCTTCGCCCATACCGGCCAGCCAGTCGAGCCCGTCGGCGTCGTACGGCGCCACACCCGCGACGCTCGCCGCGGCGCGACACCTGTCCGGCAGTAGAGCTGCGCAGGCGAGCGCATGAGGGCCGCCACCCGACCAACCGAGGGTGACGAACTCGTCAGCTCCCAGAGCATCGAGCAGTACGGCGACGTCGCCGGCCACGTCGGCTACTCGGCGCCCCGGCTGCGGCGTGCTGTCGCGATAACCCGGCCGACTGTGAGTCACGAAGCGCAGACCGTGCCTGGCAGCCGCTTCGGCGATCGGCGCCAGCGTCATCGCAACACCTGGCGTGCCGTGATGCATCACCAGGGGCCGGCCACCCGCCGGTCCCTCGACCACGTATTCCAGCACCCGGCCACCATCGACTTCGAGTCGCTCCATGAGCGCATCCTAGGCTCAGCCGGGCTGCGCCGGCGCGGTGCAAGGCAGGGTCCCGGCGCGGAGCGCGTGGCCGCCGTCGTTGCCGTCGTCGGCCCACACGACCTGCTTACGCCCCGCGGTACAGGTGGATTGCGGCGCGATCGCGAAGCCCTCGTTGTTGTAGTCGGGCAATTGCGCCGGCCGATCGTAGGTGTGCGAGACAGTGAACTTGCCGTTGGTGATCGAGAGCGTCGCACTGCGTCCTTGACAGGTGTCGTCACAGACAGACCAGAGCAGACCGGTTTCCGGCTCGAACTCCAGGTCCATGATCGTCGGGAATCCGCCCGCGAAGGCGGCGACCCGGGTGAAGGTCCCGCCGGACTGGTTCAGCGCGTACGCGTAGACCATGCCGTTGTCCTCGAGCCCGACGAAGTACAGGCCGGTGCCGTGGTTGGCATAGGAGCTCGGGGTGTAAGGGGCGTTCGTGCGCTCGTCCCGGAAGCCTTGTGCGGTGAGGAACGAGTCCGGTATCCACGAGATCGCCTCGGGACCGCTGTTGGCGTCCACCGCCGGCAGGTCGTCGGTGAGGTCCCATTCCGCAGTCGCATTGAGCGACTTCGCCGTGGACGCCGGATCGAACCGGAGGATCTTGGCCAGACTGGTCCCGTCGTCGTCGCCGTCGCGTTCTGTTGCCACCAGCAACCCGTCCGGCGTACGGACCACGCCTTCGGCGTCAGGATCGCCGCTGCCGTCGCGGTAGTTCACCGCTCGGCCGCCGATCGCATCCGGTCGCCAGAGCGTGCCGTCACGGACGAGGCGGTACAAGGTGCCGGGCCCGTTCTTCACCGCCCACAACACGTCCGGACCCTCGAACGACAGCCCGCTGAGGTTCTCGCCGAAGACATTGGTGCCATCGGCAACAGTCACCGCGGCGCCACCGGGCCATCCGGTCTGCGAGTCCCCGGTGATGGAACCGTAAGCCTGGAGTTCCCAGAAGGAGTAGCCGTACTGCGTGGCGCGGGTGAGACCCACGAACCTCAGATACCGCCCGCGCGCGGTGAAACCGGCCAGGTCGTCGGTCCTGCCGTCACCGTTGTCCACGGCAACGACCGTGCTGTAGGCGACGCCGTCGTCGGAGATCTCCAGCCGGTACTTCGTGGCGTAGGCGGCCTCCCAGTCCACCTTGATCCGGTGCACAGTGGCGATCCGGCCGAGGTCGACCCGCAACCACTGCTGGCCGGCGCCCTCCGCGCTGGCCCACCGGGTCGTGCCCGAGCCGTCGACGGCCTTGGTGCCGGCGAAAGAACTGCTCTCGGTACTGGAGGTCGTCACGGGTTTTCCCTGTGACAGCAGGACATCCGCGGCTCTCGCCGGAGTGACTGTCACGGATGAGAACAACAACGCCACAACTGCGGCGGACCAGGCGGTACTGCGGAACAGGTACACGACGCGCTCCTTCGGCCTAACGGGGCGGGGTCAGGTGAAGCAGAACAGTTAGTAAACCTTCTTAACAGATAAGTGACTGTACCGAGCAGCACGCGCGGCGCGCAACCGGCCGGCAGCAGCAGTTCGGGCCGGATCCTGGAGATCCGGCCCGAACTGGTCGAGCTGAAAGCCAACCGGCCAAGCCGGCTGGACCTGGTCGAACTAGTTGACGGTGATCTTGTCCACCTCGATCGTGAGGCCCTTGACGAGTGGCGTGGAGGTCCCGGTCGTGACGGTGCCGGTGCCCTTCTGCACACCCTTGACGGTCATCGAGTACGTCATCGACCCGCCGGGCGCACCGGGTGCGCTCTGCACGCGGTAGTCCTCGACGGGCGGACCGGTGATCTGGCTGCCGGCCGTCCCCTCGAAGTTCTCGGCACCGACCGTGAGGCCGTACGCCGGCCCCGGGTCACCCGGCAGGTTGCCGGGGTCGTAGGTGTAGGAGATGTCCTCGGCACCGTTGGTGCCGATCCATTGCTGGAACACCTTCAGGGTGTTGGTGCCGAACAGATGCACCCGCCACTCGATGACGAGCCAGTTGTTGACCCCGTCGGTCAGGTTGCCGGCCAGCACGCCCGGAGCGCCGGTGCCGTCGAGGTCGGTCCAGTACGAGGCGAGCACGTTGTTCGGGCGCGCGGGATCGGGCAGGTTCTGCGGCGCGAACTGGACGTCCTCCGCCGCCGTGGTACCGCCGACGACCGAGTAGCCGTCGGAGACGACGCCGAGCTTGTTGTACGTCTGCCCGGCGAAGACGAACGGCGCGACGTTGAAGTTCAGCGCCTGCTCGTCGCCGATCGGCGTCGGCGTGATGCCGAAGAGGTCCAGCGGGAGGTAGCCCGCGGGGCTCGTGCCCGGCGCGATGACCGGCCGGTCAGGCTGTCGCCCGGCCAGCGTGGCGGTCTTGGTCGCCAACTGGGTGCCGATCTTGGTTGCGCCCGTGACGCTGGTGAGTTGTAGCTGCGAGCTCAGCGTGCTGGCCGCCGTGACGTCGGTGGTCTGCAAACTGTTGTTCTGCACAGTGACCGTGCAGGTCGACTGCCCGGTGTTCCGCGGGATGCTCGACGGCGTACAGGTCTGGTCGATGGGCACGATGCCTTCCTGGCGGAAGAACGCGACCGGTAGGTGCAAGGCCCGGCTGCCGCCGACCTGCTTGAGGTTGACCTGCCCGAAGTACTGACCGTCGGCCAGTGCCGGTGCGGTGATGGCGATCGTCAGTTTCTGCGTCTTGCCGGGCTTCACGGAGAACACCGGTGGTAGCACGGTGATGTTCGCTCCGCTGACGGTTGTGCCGCTACCGGTGAAGGTGAGCGTCTGGTTGGTGACGTTCTTGACGGTCCGGGTGGCCGTGATCAGGCCCGGCATGGTCGGCGCGTTCACCGAGGGCAGGTTCAGATCGATCCGGTTCAGCGCGTCGGTGGCCGAGGCCGCGTAGTTCGCAGCGGTCTCGTCCATGGTCAGACCGGGGTCGCCTGCCTTGGTCAGGTCGATGCGACCGCCACCGTCGTCGAACGGGTCGGCTTGGGTGACCCGGTCGGGCTTCTTGACCGCGGTCTTTGCCGTCGTCTCCAGTGCGGACTTGACCTGGCCCGGTGTCCACGAAGGATGCAGCGCGAAGACCAGCGCTGCCGCACCGGCCACGTGCGGTGAGGACATCGAGGTACCGGCGATCACCTGGTAGAGGTTGCCGGGCGGTCCTTCGGCCGGCGACTCGGGTGTCGGCGTCTGGCCGGCGAGGATGTGCAGACCGGGAGCGGTGACGTCCGGCTTGAGGAAATCGCCGCCGGGGCCGCGCGAGGAGAAGTACGTCATCACGTCGCCCTGCCAGGTGGTCTTCGTGCCCTGCGTGAACGACGCGGTGGTGCCCGGGTGTGCCGCGAGGAACGACAACAGGATGTCGGCGTCCGGCTTCTCGAGTTGGACGGCCGGCAGCCAGTGGTTGTCGGTGAAGACGTCGAACGGCGCGGAGTTGTACATCAGCATTCCGATCGCGCCGCCCTGCTTGACGTTGAAGCCCTTCATCACGCGGCCCGAGGTGAACTGACAGGCGACGATCTTGCCGGCGAAGACGCCAGGAGGAGCAGGCGTATTGCAGGTCGCGTCGCTGTACCCCGGTGTGGAACCAGCCAGTACGACGGGCGCCGGCGTACTGATTCCGGCCGTGATCGAGGCACCGGAGACCGTGGCGGTCGCGCCACTACCCGAGAGGGTGACAGTCGAGCGGAAGGTTCGGCTCTGGGTGGAGGCCGCCACCGTGGTGACCCACGGGCTGCGGTGATCGGTCGTGTTCGCACCCGGACCGGAGTTGCCGGCCGAGGTGGAGACGAACACGCCCGCGGCGTACGCGTCCAGGAAGGCCAGTTCGACCGGGTCGCTGTACGGGTCGCTGCCGCCGGAGATCGAGAAGTTGATCACCCGGACGCCGTCGAGGATGGCCCGGGCGACCGCCGCCGCCGAGTCGGACGGGAAGCAACCGGCCGCACCGCAGACCTTGTAGACGGAGACGGCAGCCGCGGGTGCGATGCCGCGGATCGGCCCGCGGCTGATGCCCAGCGGGTTCGCGTCCGCGACCGGGCCACCGGCCGACGTCGTCGAGGTATGCGTGCCGTGACCGTTGGAGTCACGGGCGGAGTCGGGGTAGATCTCGCTGCCGATCACCGCGTTGTAGGTGTCGAGGAACGGCCGGCCGCCGATCAGCTTCCGGTTGCACACGAACGGATCGTTCGCCGGTGTCAGCGGGTTGTCGCCGAAGTCGCAGACGCGCGGTGCGCCGTCAGCGGTAGCCGGTGGCGCCGGCAGCGTGCCCGGATCGGCGTACGACGGATGCTCGGGCCACGCGCCGCTGTCGAGGATGCCGACGATCACGCCCTTGCCCGCGGAGGCCGCACCTCCGAGCTGGTTGTAGATCGTCGGGGCGCCGATGAAGTCGCCGCTGGAGTCGGTCAGCAACTGCTGCGGGTTGTCCTGCTGGACCGCCGCGACGCCAGGCAACTTCAGCAGGTCGCGGGCCTTGTTCGCCGGGACGCTGAGTGCGACACCGCCGTACACGGTGCGCAAAGTCTGTCCGGCCCGGGCGCTCGGGATCCTGGTCCGCAACGCGGCGAGGAAGTCGTTCTCCATCGTGGTCACGTGCTTCAGATACTTGGCGGCGTTCGTGCCCTTCGGGTCCAGGCGCTTGCCGGTGACGGAGGGGCTGGTGCCTGGCAGGCCTTTGAGGCCGCCGCGATAGGCCGCGAGGGAGTCGTAGTCGAGCTTGACGACCACGCGGACCTGGTTGGCCGACGTGCTGTTGATCAGCGCGGGATCGCTCTTGGCCAGTTGACCGCTCGGCGACTTGGCGCCGTTGACAGTGCTGGCGAGCGTGAGTGGCGTCGCCGTGAACTTCCGGGCGCCTGGGGGAGACGGGTCTGCCGCGATCGCGCCCGTGGTGGGCAGCGTGGCGGCGAGCAGCAGACCGGCGGACAAACCGGCCATGACGGTACGTCGGGGACTTCGTCGGTGGATCGTGGATCGCATACGCGGGCCTCCCGTGAAGGCAGAAGACGCCGTCACCGCAGGAAGCCACGTCGAACGTCAGGGTGACCCCCCAGGTCGCCGCTGTCAGCCCCTCGGTCCCGTGACCGAACCCCCCCGGGTTCCGGCGTGCCGGCCGGCACCCCCACGGTGCCTGCCTGAGCCGAGGCTAAGCCCTAACTCCGGTCGCAGCCAGAGCTCGACGTGCCCGAGCTCGCCGGACCGTCGCCGACGTTGCTCCAGGCAATCGCCGGGCCGAGCGTCAAAATTGCCGGGCCGAGCGTCAGCCCGCCGTCGTTGTCGTGGCCGCGGCGGTCCCGGCCGAATCAGTCGCAGGTGTCGCAGACCCCGGTGGCCGGCGTCTGCAGATTGCACTGGGGGCACTTGTTGATCGGGCGCTCGGCGATTGCGGCCTTCCGGGCGCGCGCCCGGAAGGCGCCGAGCTTCGGCGGGATCATCGCGCTGCCGCCATCGGCCGGCAGCCCGGCCGCCCCGAAGTGGCGGTAGGCCGCGAGCCGCTCGTGGGAGGCGTGGGTATCGGGGTCCGGGGGAGTGGTGCCGGTGGCCGCGCCGACGATCGCGGCGTACCCGTCGAAGACGCTCTCGTCGGGGTTGACGCACAGCGCCGACAGCATCGGCTCACCGCGCCGCAGGCTTTCGGCGGAGACCTCGGCGAGCACGCCGCCGATCCACTGCCGGGTCGGCTGCTTGGTGCGGATGCCGGTCAGGTCCTGGACGCCGGTCGCGATGTCCTTGTGCTGCACGAGTCCCTGGTACTTCTTCGCGGCGACGAGCAGCAGCTCGCGAGCGGCCCCCGCCCACTCGATCCGCGCGGCGGCCACGCCGACGTCGGCGACGTCGCGCTCCACGAGATCCGGCAGTTCCTGGTCTGGTGCGGCGACATCGAGAGAGGACACGCGAGAGACCTTAACGGGGGCACCGCCGTTTGGCGAAAACGTGGGTCCGGTGCCTTGACAGCGATCGGGGGCGGTTCCATGATGCTTGCACTTGGTGCTGATAACTGCGCATAACTAGCTTCTTCATTCAACAATGTGCAGACAGTTGGCGCAAGTTGCTCAAGACCCGTAGGCCGCCCCACCCCAGGAGATGAGCATGATCGCTGTCAACCGCCGCAGATCGGCCGCACTGGCCGTCGCCGTCGTACTGGCCGGAGCGGGACTCGGGGTGAGCACTCTGCGCCCCGCCGCTGCCGACAGCGTGGCCGCGAACACCAGCACACCGATCGGCGTGAAACCGATAATGGGCTTCAACAACTGGGCACGGTTCACCTGCGCGGCACAGGCCCGCCTCGACGGCACCCGTACCGGCTATTCGTTCCAGCAGTTCATGCAGGACCAGGCCAAGGCCATGAAGGACACCGGGCTGGTGGCCGCCGGCTACACCAACCTCACCGTCGACGACTGCTGGATGCAGCGCACCAGCGCGGGCTACTTGCACGGAGCGGCCACCTGGGGCGGTAGCAGTCAGCCGGGCTTCGACTGGGAGCTGACCGACTACTCCAACTACGTGCACAGCCAGGGGATGGAGACCGGTCTCTACAGCACCTCGGGCGTCAACACCTGCCAGGGCGTGCCCGGCGGAGTGCTGGGACACGAACAGGCCGACGCCAACTCCCTTGCCTACTGGGGAATCGACTCACTCAAGCTGGACAACTGCGGGACGACGACCAGCAACCGTCAGCAGGTCTTCACCACGATGGCCAACGCTCTGAAGACGGCCACGGCCAACACCAGCCGGAAGATCCTCTTCAACGAGTCCGCTCCGGCCGGCTACGGACCGACCAGTTCGGAGAAGTACAACTCGCTGGACTGGGTGCGCACGCTCGGCCAGATGTGGCGGGTCAGCCCGGACATCGCCGTCTGGCACGGCGACAGCGCCTCCGCCTGGAGCTGGCCGCACGGCGGCGACTACTACGAAGGCGGCGTGCTGCAGAACCTGAACGACACCGTGGCACTGGCCCGGTACGACGGCCCGGGCAACCACAACGACGCGGACATGCTGCTGATCGGTGACAACAACCAACTGAGCCTGGCCGAGCAGCGCAGCCAGTTCGCGCTCTGGTCGGCTATGGGTTCCCCGTTGATGATCAGCTCCGACATCCGCAAGCTGGCCGCCGACCCCACGACGTACGCGGCTCAGCTGGCGATCCTGAAGAACAGCGACATCATCGCGGTCGACCAGGATTCGCTCGGCGCGGGCGGTTACCTCGCCTCCCGCGACAATTCGTCGGTGAGTGCCGGCGTCGATGTCGTGGTCAAGCCGCTTGCCGGGGGTCGCCGCGCCGTCGCAGTACTGAACAAGAACGCGGCCTCGATCAACTACACCTTGGACCTTGCCCGTCTCGGCTTCGGCAACACGACCTGCACCCGGACGGCACGGAATCTGTGGACGCACACCAACCTGTCGGTCCAGTCGACGATCAGCACGACCATCGCGAGCCACGACACCGCGATGTTCACCGTCGATCCGGGAAGCTGCGGAGCGCCTATCGCCGTCGGTCAGCTCCAGGCTCCGCAAAGCGCGTTCCAGGCCTCCGCCCTGTGCCTGGACGCCTACACCGGCGCGGTGGCCGGTCACAAGGTCGCCTTGTACTCCTGCACGGGCAACAGCAACCAGCAATGGCAACGCCAGCCGACCGGCCTCATCTCCTCCCTGCAGAACAACACTCTCTGCATCTCCGGCGACTCCACCGGCCTGCGCCTCGCGACCTGCAACAGCAACGACAGCAAGCAGAAGTGGACCTACAACCGCTCCGGCCAACTACGTCAGGCGAGCGGCGTCTGCGTCGACATCGCGGGGAGCGACTTCACCAACCCCAACTCGATCGTCGCCACCTACACCTGCGGCAGCCACCAACCCAACCAGACCTGGAGCGCCCCCTTCGACACCCCACCCGCCCCTTAGCCGCGCCGCCCCCTCGGCAGACGACTCCAGCCGGCCGGCTATTCGCGCCAGCCGGTGAGGTCGACGGACTTGGCGGTGTCGACGCGGAAGCCGAGTTTGATGCGGACCTCGTCGTCGGCGGGCAGGTCGAGTTTCCAGGTGACGACGCCGAGGTCGGTCACTTCGGCCGGCTCGGGTTCGGTGCTGATCGGCTTGACGGCGATCTCGTGGTCGCGGGCCACCGGCAGTTGGTCCAGCACCGTGACCCGGGCCGTCCGCGGGGTGTGGTTCTCGATCCGGGTCTCGTACTCGACCTCGCGGCGACGCGTCGAGCCGAGCGTCGCCTTGCTCGCCGTACGGCGTACCAGCTTGCGCTCGACGCGGATCCGGTCGTCCAGGCCGAGGGCGAGCTCGACTTCTTCGCCAGGAGCCCACAAGGGCAGCGCGGCCGAGCCGACGAAGTCCGCCTCGTGGAAGACGGCGGCCTTCCCGGCGGGCAACGTGTGCGCCGAGGAGTTCACCACCGTCGCGCGCAGGTGGACGTCGGTCGACCGGACGGGTGCGGTGATGTAGTCCAGCTCGGCGTCGAGGCCGACGGAAGCGATCGTCGCGCGGTGAGAAGCACCGTCCGCGGGTACGGCGACCGGTCGTGGGGGAGTGTAGGTCGCCGCCGTCACGCCCTGTTCGACAGTCGCCGTGAGGTCGGCGAAGGCGGGTCCCGCGGCTTGGACGCTCTCGGCGGCGAACGCGGTCGGCATGGCGTCGCGACTCATCCGGCGTGCGCCCGGCGCGGGCGGAGCCGAGACCGGCACCGGCGGGTGATAGCGGTCGAGGTACCACGGATCGAGCTCGGGCACCTTGGCGGTGACCATCGGCCGGGCCGTCGAGAGCGTCAGGTCGCACTCGGGCCAGTCCTCGCCGGTGTGCTGGGTGATGAGGCCGTACCAGTTCAGCGTCAGCTCTTCGCCGGTGAGGCGGACGTCGTACGAGCTGGTCCAGCCGGCGCCCGGTACGACGTACGAGAGCTCGAGTTCCACGTCTGCCTCGGATTCCAGCGCCAGGGCGACGGCGGCCGAACGGCGGTCGGGCACGCGTTGCTGCGCGACCTCGGCCAGCCGGCGATCGGCGGCGGCGAGGCGCTCCTCGGCTTCCTCGCGTTGGCCGGCCAGTTCCCGTCGCTTCGACCGTACGGCGGACAGCCGGGCGGCCAGCGACTCGGTGAACTCGCCGAGCTGGGCGCCCGCCTCGCCGGCCGCAAGGGTCCGGGCGAAGCTGCCACCGGCGCGCCGTCCGAGCTGTGCGAGGAAGGTGTCGAGCTGGGCCTGGACGTCATCCGCATCGACCAGTTCGGCGACCTCGGCCTCGGCCTCGCGGCGTCGGCGTTCCAGGTCGGCCACCGTCTCGTCCGGCGCCTGCGAGTGATGCCGCGTCGCCACGTCGACCCCGACCACGGTGGCCGGCCCGCGACCGGAGACCCGCACCGAGTCCTCCTGCAAGGCGAGCGGCAGCGGCTCGACGTACACGGTCTGATCGCCCGCCGGCACGGTGATCCGGCCTCGCCGGGTCACCCGCGCCCGGTCGGGATAGACAACGACAGCCACGATCGGCGCATCCACCACAAGTTCGCTCATCCCCCGACAGTAGCCGCGGCACTCACGAGCAGGACCTGGCCCAGACGGCGTAGTGGTTCTCGTCCGAGCGGGTGATGATGCGGCCCGGCTCGCCCGGGAGCCTTGGGAACATGAGTGAGCCGACGGTCACCGCGCTGGGTCATGCCGGTCTGCGCCTCGACGCCCCCGGCGTCCGTCTGCTGGCCGATCCCTGGCTGTCGGCGACCGGTGCCTTTCTCGGGGCATGGTTCCCGTTCCCGGACAACTCGCACCTGCTCACTCCCGACCTGCTCGACGTCGACCTCGTCGTCGTCTCGCACGAGCATCTCGACCACCTCGACCTGGACCTGATCGCCGGACTGCCGGCGGAGGTTCCGGTGGTGATCCCGCGGTACCCGTCGACGATCATGCAACGCCGGCTCCGGGCGATCGGCCGCACTCGCGTCGTCGTACTGGATGCCTGGCAGCGGTACCCGTTGGGGCCGGACGACTGGCTGACGGTGATCCCTGAGCAGTGCCCGATGAGCCACGACGCCGCGGTACTGATCAAGGTCGCGGGCCGGAGTGTGCTGCACACCAACGACGCCCGGATCTCGCTGGGTCAGACCCGGCGCGCGATGACGGAGGCCGGCGGGCGGCTCGACCTGATGGGCGCGCAGATGTCGGGCGCGAGCTGGCACCCCGTCCGGTACGAGTACGACGAGGTCGAGCGCGAGCGGATCGCCACGATCAAGAGGGTCGGCAAGTTCAAGGCCGTCACCCGGCTGGTCCGCCAGGTCCAGCCACGACTCGTCATGCCGTACGCCGGTCCGCCGTGCTTTCTCGACGACGACCTGTTCGACCTCAACAGTGGCCTCAGGCCCGGCGGGATCTTCCCCGACCAGGGCGAGGCGCTCTCCTGGCTCGCGGACCGGCTGCCCGAGCAACCCGGCGTCTGCCTTCTGCCCGGCGACAAGGTGGACCTCGGCAGTCTCGCGGTCACCAGAGACCCACAGTGGCAGGCTTTCTCGCTCGACGCCGGCCCGGAGGCGAGGCGGCACTACCTCGACGAGTACGCCGTACGCCGGCGTGCCGCGATCGATGCTGTCTGGGCGGCCAACCCGCCGCCGTCGCCCGGCCTGGCCGAGAGGTTCAAGGCCCACTTCGAGTCGCTGGGCACCTTGTCGGAGTACTTCCTGGCGCGGATCGGCATGACGGTCCGCTTCGAGGTCGAGGGGCCCAACGGTGGCGTGTGGGACGCCCACATCGGGCCGGACCGGGTACGGGTCGACCTGGACGGTGGCGACTGCCACGCGGACTACCGGCTGATCCTGGACGGGCGCTGGCTCGACGGTGTCGTGTCGGGCCGCACCCGGTGGGAGGAGCTGTTGCTGTCGCTCCGCTTCACCGCACGCCGTCAGCCCGACCAGTACAACGACTACCTGGTCGGGCTGCTCAAGCACGCGGACCGGGCCGCGTTGCGGGCGGTGGAGGAGTTCGAGGCGGCTCGTGATCCCGGCGAGACGATCGAGCTGACGGTGAACGGTGAGACGATCCAGGTCAGTCGCTTCTGTCCGCACGCCGGTGAGGATCTGGCCGAGACAGGTGTCGTCGTCAACGGCGTCCTGCGCTGCCTGGGCCACAACTTCGAGTTCGATCTCCGCACCGGCGACTGCCTGAACGCCCGCGCCGACTCGCTGCACATCAGGCGCGACGAGCCTTACTCGGAAGCGGTCTGACTCCCGACCGATCGCTGGACATCGGCCAGGCCGGTGACGAACAACGCCGTCAGCAACAGGTAGTGCAGCGTTCGCCTGAGCGTTGGGCGGCCCAGGTACTCCTGGTCGGCGGCGACCCTGAGTGGGACCAGCACCTGGAGATAGTAGGCCTCGACATCGGACCAGTTCGGCGGAGCCACCGCGGACTTCTCCCGGTAGTGGAGCTGGGCCGGGCCGGTGAGTCCGGGGCGCGCGAGCAGGATCGGCCTGCAGGACTCTGGGTAGCGCCTGGCGAGCGCGTCGCTCTCCGGGCGCGGCCCGACCAGCGTCATCTGGCCTCGCAGGACATGCCACAGCTGGGGGAGTTCGTCGATCGCGGTACGGCGCAGTACGCCGCCGAGCCGGGTGATCCGGACATCCGCCGTGGCGGTCACTTCGGGGCCCGAGGCAACCACTCGCATCGTCCGCAGCTTGTAGAGCGTGAAGCGCCGCCCGTTCTCGCCGACCCTGGACTGCCGGAAGAACACCGGCCGGCCATCGGTCAGCAAGATGCCGATGGCAACGATCGCGATGATCGGCACCACCACGACCGACAGCAGGACGACGACCACGACGTCGAGTGTTCGCCGGATCGCGCCGATGCCGTACGCCGATCGGCCGGCGGACGCCTTGCTCCGGGTGCGGGTGAGCTGGGACATGGTGGGCTCCTCCTTCTTCAGCCGGTGCCGGCGGCAACGAAGACCGCGCTGAAGGCGGCTGCGGCCAGGTCGCATTCGTGACCGAAGGCGGCGCTGTCGGCCGGCAGTTGCGACGGCGTCATATGGGTGATGAGTTGCCGGCCGTCAGCGCGCCGGCGGATCAATTCGGTCCACAGCGGGTTTCCGGACAGGCCCGGCCCGAGCAGGCTGACGACGTTGCCCTGGTACTGCTGGCGCCAGGTCCAGATGTCGACCGCCCGCGCTCCGGCCGCGACCGGTACGTCGATGTAGGTGACCGCGTCGTCGTTCGCCTGTCCGGTGTCTCCTTGGTAGCCGTCCGGTTCGGCGAGCGCCTTGCGGGCCTGGAGGATCGTCAGCTGCGGCCACCCTTGGGCTTTCACCCGGTTCCAGACATCCACCTGGGCCTCCCGTTTGGTCAGGCCCCATTTGGCGTACGTCGCCTCCTCGAGCAGACCGGTACTGAGGTCGAGCCGGTCGATCAGCCCGGCCCGCAGGTAGCCCTCGAGCGCGGCCGCCGTGGCCGCCGGATACTTCAGCCGGACGCGTTGCGCGCAGCCCTGCTGGTTGGTCCCGCGCCACGGCAGGCAGCCGAGCTCCGGCACCACCGCGTCCACCAGCAATTGCTTGCCTGGGGCAACTTGTGCGAGCCGCGTCTTGGCCGCCCGGAGGAACTGTGCCGCTTCCGCCACGGTCTGCAGGCCGTCGTGGTAGCCGATCTCGTCGGACACCTTGAACCCGACCACCCCCGGCACCTTCCCGAGTGCGCCGAGCCGGTCGATCGCCTGGTCGAATGAGCCCGGGCCCTCCAGCCAGCGGGCCACCAGATCGGTCTCCCACCAGATGGCGACGCCACGCTTGTGCAGCGCGTTCGCGAGCTCGACGTAGCGGTCGGCGGTGAAGGCGGGTCCGGGTGCGGTGGACGGTAAGGACACCCCGGTCGGTCCGCCCGTCGGCCGCGGCGGGAGTGCGGTACTGGTCATGCCGGGCGGGGCGTTGGTCGGATTGGCGTCCGGTGACCCGCCGGAGCAACCGGTGATGAGAATGAGCACAGGCAGTGCCAGTACGGCGAGTTTCATGCGGACACCTCGGTTGCCTGCACTGTGCTGCTGCGACGGGCCCTCGAGGGCGTGCTGAGCCGGAGCAGTACGCCGATCAGCAAGGCGTCCGTGGACAGGTAGGCGGCTGTGGAGGCGATGGCCGCGCCCAACGCACCGTGCGCAGGAATCAGCAGCACGTCGAGGACAACGGTGACGAGCAGGCCGAAGCCGAGGACGATCGAGTTCAGGCCGGGGGTCCCACGCCCGTACAGGTAGGCGCTCGCGACCCCGGACGCTCCCGCGAGCAGCATGCCGGCGAGCAGCACGCGCGCCGGCGTCACAGCCGGGCCGAAAGACGCGCCGTACAGAAGCCGCATCACGGGTGAGGTCAGCAGCGCCACCGGAATCGCGGCCAGCAGGATCCCGATCAGGGTGGGCCGGATCATCCGCCGTGCGGACGCCGCCGCCTCCGCCTGCCCGAGTTTCGCCAGCCGGGGGTAGCACACCCAGGTCAACGCGTTGCCGGGCAGCCTGAGCAGTTCGGCGTACTTCGAGGCGACGGCGTAGCTTCCGAGCACGGCCGGTCCCGCCATCGCCCCGAGAATCGCGAAGTCCAGCCGGAGGTTGAGCAAGGTGATGAGACCACCGACCTGCCCGCGCAGGCCGTACGACGCGATCTGCCCGCCCAGCGCGCGGTCCGGCCGACCGAACCAGCCCAGGCCGTCGGCCGCCAAGCCGAACCGCCGCCAGCCGAGCAACCGGCTCACCCGGCGCCAGGCTTCGACCGCGACGACGAGATCGGCGAGTCCGAGGCCGATCACGATCGCAGCGACACCGTGGATCCCGGTCACCAGTGGCAGCAGGTAGCAAGGGAGGAAGGCCAGCTCTTCGGCGGCGATGACCACATCGCCGCCTCGCCGGTCCTCGAGCCCTTGCAGCGTCGTCTTACCCAGGGTGAGTACCAGTTGTGTCGGCACTGTCAGCCCGGCCGCGGCAATCATCAGCGTGGACTCTTGCGGGAAGAACACGTGCGCGATGACCGGTGAAGCCGCCAGCCAGGCCACCGTGCCCAGCAAGGCGCCACCGAAGCCGATGGCGATCAGGGTCGGCCACAACCGCGGCAGGTCCCGCCGGGGAGCCGCGAGGAAGTAGGCCAGGGCACCGGGGAGGCCCAGGACACAGAGCACACCGACGAGCCCGGGCAACATCCGTAGCAGCGCATATTCACCGACAGCGGACGGGCCGCCGGTCCGCGCGACGAGCACGGTCGCCAGCGTGAGCCCGGCGATCGCCAGCGCCCGCGCGGACGTGTTCGCCACCACGGTTCGGAACATCTCGCCACTGACGGGCAAACGCAGCCGGCCGCTCATGAGACCCGCTTCTTCTGCTGGTCCTGCAGGACGAGCACCAGCGCGGCGACGAGACCGAGCCAGGTCCACAGATGCCGGAAGTGCAGTACCTCGTAGAACCCGGCCGCGGTCGCCATCACCGGCCCGATGACGGCAAGCAACCACGGTCTGGGCACCAGCGCGGCGTACGCGTCCGGCAGGGTGCCGATCACCAGCCGGAAGCAGCGGACGCCGATGGCGAGGCCCAGCGCGAGCAGCCCGAGCGCGCCGATCAGGCCCCGTTCGAGCAGGGTTGCGAGGTAGTCGTTGTGCGCTTCCTTGACGTAGGGCGCCTGGTTCGCGGCGAGCGTGGCTTTCGTGCGGGCAGGGCCGTACCCGGTGACGTCTCCCTGGAAGTACAGCCGGGTTCCCTCGTGCACGATCGTTGCACGTTCACTGGTGGAGCTGGCGCTCCGGCCGAAGGAGTCACGCAGCAGCGGGACACTGCCGGCTGCCGCCTCACGGACCTGCCCCAGGTCGACCCGTGGCATGACGAAGGTGAACACCAGTCCGGCCAGCAGCATCGACACGGCGAGCGTGCTGAGGCCGGCCACAGGGCCGCTACGCCGGTATCTGGTCACTGCGACCGTGAGCACGAGTCCGACCAGCAGGGTGAGCATCGCGCCGTTCGATCCGGTGAAGCCGATCGCCGTCACGACGAGGATGTAGGCGATTCGCCGTACGCCAGGAGACCGCGGGCATTTGCACGCCGCCATCACGAACAAGGAGACGACCAGGTAGTTGCCGGCCAGGTTCGGGTCGCCGAAGGTGTAGGACGCGCGAACGCCGTCCTTGGCCGAGACCCCGCTGAGCGCGTTGATGCCGAGCAGGTAGGCCGCTGCCATCACACCGGAGTACACCGGCGCGGTCCGGCACCAGGCGCGGGTCACGGCGGACACGATCGCCGGGTTGTGGCGCCCCAAGGCCAGTGCCGCACCCCAGGCCAGCAGGAGCAAGTCCTGGGCCAGTACGAGGCCGACGCCGACGGGTGCCTGCGCGATGTATGCCGCGAAGGCGCCACCGAGCACCAGTCCGGCAACGCCCAGCAGATAGGGCACCTTGACCGGCAGGTGCTCCCGGACCGACCAGAGCAGGGCCAGCCCGATGCACAAAGTCATGCCGACGTCGGCCAGAGCGGTGTTACCAGGCCCGGCAGGGACCAGGAACGGCAACAAGCAGACGGTCAGGCCCATCATCGTCGCGAGTACGTCGCCGCGCGGCCGGCCGGCCCGGCTGATCCCCCCGGAAGCTCGGTGCGAAGCAATGATGGTCATCTAGCTCACCCCTGGTTCCTGCCGGCCCGGGGCCGACAGCGGCAGACCGGCGAGCAGCTCGAGATGGCTGCTGCCGAAGTCGTCGTCGTTCGCCAGCGCGGCCACTTCACCGAGGCCGGTCAGTGCGGCGGCGTACCAGAGCTCGGTGGGTAGCCCGAGAGCGGCGAGTCCGTCGCGAAGGTAGGAGCGGACCAGCTCCGGCAGCCAGCCGTCACCGAGCAGTCCGTAGCTGATCCCCGCGCCGAAGCCGGTACGCCGCAGTCCGCGGTGCCGCAGAACCCGGCGTCCGGGGCGGGTGTGGCGATCAAGGTAGAGGCAGTAGCTCACCGCGAACCGGACCAGGTCCCGCAGCGGCCAGCCACTGCGAGCACCACACTCCCAGTCCACGACACCGGTGATCACGTCGTCGTGCACCAGCAGGTTGCCGAACCAGTAGTCGCCGTGCACCATCGACCGGCACACCCGTTCGGCTCCCAGCAGGTGGTCCGCCGACGTCAGCCTGAGCAGAGCGGCCTCGAGCCGTTGATGGGCGGGCCAGCGGTCGCGCAGTTGGTCGCTGACCTCTTCGGCCCAGCGGATCCGGCTTGCCTCGCCCGCGGTCGCCCGCTGGAACCGGCGGAGCCAGCCACCGGCCAGGGCGAAGTCCACAGCGACCGAGCGACGCCGCGCGGTGTGCAGCCAGTGGTGATAGGTCACGCTCATCGGCCTGCCCCGCAAGGCTGTCGACACCAGCGCCGGCAGGCCGTCGCTGTCCAGCGTCTCGAGGTACTGCGGAACCATGCCGGCGAGACTGCCGAGGCCGGCAGCGCGCAGGTCGGACAGCATCTGTGTCTCGTGCCGGATCGCCGCCGCGGCCGCCGCGGTGGCCGGAATCTTGACGGCGATCGCGCCCGTCGGCCGGCCGGGGTAGGCGCTCGGTGCCGGGGTGACGATGAAGGTCAGCTTGGCGTCCGGATCGCGCGAGGCAGCGATCAGGATCCCCCGGGTGTCCGGTGCGAACAGGACTTCGTGCACCGACCGTGGCGGCCGGGGCTGGATCGAGCGAGGTGCTTCGGTCATGGTCTTCTCCCCAAGAGAACGCGGCCGGGTGCGGTCGCGCCGGTCCAGCTCCACGGCAGCAGCCGGGCCAGACCGATCAGTGCCGACGCCGGCAGAGCGCTGAGCGCCAGTCCCGGCGGGACGGTGGCGATCGTGGTCCAGAAATGCCGCACCGACGGCTCGGTGTCGTCGACCAGGACGACCGGCCGGTGCAGCGTCGGCAGCACGATGACCTCGCGCTCGATCTCGAGCGCCAGCCGCCGCGCCAGCCGGCGCAACCGGCGGCGGCTGAACGGGCGCTGGTCGACGAGCAGGACGGGCAGACCCGGCTCGAGCTCGGCCACGACGGCGTCGTCGGTCCGGACGTCGATCTCGAGCGTGCCGGGTGGACACAGGGTCATCCAGGGTGACGTGGCGAGCGGGGACCGGCCGGCCGGCCTCGCGAGACTCATCGCCGTACCAGACCTGCGGTCAGGCCGCCTGAGTACACCTGGTCGAGTACTTCGGCCAGCCGCTCGGCATCGAACGTCGCTCCGGCCAGCAACCGGCCCTGCCGAACCAGCCGCTCCGCGGTCCGCGGATCGTCCAGTACGCCGTCGATGGCGGCCGCGAGCAGCTCCGGTCGGCCGGGCGGGACCAGAACTCCGCTCTCACCGGGGACGACGAGATCCGGGACGGAGTTCACTGCGGTCGCCACTACGGGTACACCGCACCGCATCGCTTCGACCACGGCACAGGGCAGCCCTTCGTACCTGCTGGCCATCGCGAACACGTCGAACGCGGGCAGCAGACCTGCGACGTCGGATCGCTCGCCGGCGAACACGAAACGATCCAGAAGCCCTTGGTGGCGGACGATTTCCCGAGCTCGCGCCAGTCCCGGCCCGGAGCCGATCCAGACCGCCATCGCGTCGCGGTGCCGCAGCTTGGCGATTGCCGCGATCAGGTGCTCCGGTGCCTTCTGGTAGTCGATCCGTCCGACGGTGCCGACCACTGGGGTTTCGTCGTCAAGCCCCAGCTCGGCCCGGGCGGCAGCCCGGCTCTCGGTGGTCTTCGGCACGGTGATCGCCTCGACCACCGGCGCGATCGTGCGCAGGGTCGACGGCCTGGCCAGGCCACGGCGCAGTGCCTCCGTCGCGACCCCGCTGCCGATCGCGAGGACGGCGTCGGTGATCGCGGCGAGCCTGCGCTCGATGGCGATGTACGCCGCCTTCCGTACCGGGTTCTGGAACTCGTGGAAGGGAAAGCCGTGGTAGGTGTGGACGATCAGCGGTACGCCGGCACGGTGTGCCGCGAGACGCCCCAGGGCTCCGGCCTTCGCGCTGTGGGTGTGCACCACGTCGTACCCGTCGGTCTCGCAGAGCCTGGTGAGACGGCGCAGAGCGGTCCGGTCGTCGCGCGGTGAAAGCGGGGCGACCAGGGAAGGTTCGATCACGACGTGGAAACCGGCGGCCTGGGCCCGCTCGGTCAACGGGCCGCCCTGACCGGTGATGATCGTGACGGCGTAACGAGCAGGGTCCAGCGGCAGTACGCCGCGCAGGGCGACTCCGCCCGCTCCGGCGATGAAGCGGGTGACGATCTGCGCGACCTCGATCCGAGCCGTCATCAGGACACGCTGTCGGAGTGGACGGCATCGAGGTACGGATGCAGCAGCTCTGTGAGGCCGGCACCGGGCTGCCGGCCCAGTTGGAGTTCCAGACACGGCAACCGGGCGGCGAGGGTGGCGGCGACCTGCTGGACCGGTGGGTGGGCCGGTCCGCAGCCGGTTGCCATCGCGAGGGCCGCAGCGATCGGCCAGAACCGGAGCAGCTCACCGGCGGCGTAGGTGCCCGCGACGATGGCCCGGGTGGCCTCCGACTCGGTTATGGGCCGCAGTCGAGGATCCGGCTGGAGCCCGCGGCGCAGGACCACGATCAGTTCTGGCCGCAACGATCGCAGCCGCGTTTCCCAGCCGTGCTCGCGGCGGCCGTGATAGGTCCTGCGGCCGCCTGGCTCGGTCAGCTCGGCCGGCAGCCGGATCGGTTCGGCCAGCCCGTAGGCGATGGTCCCGTCGCAGGCGGCGAGGTTGTCACAGGTGGCCCGGCCACCTGCTGCCATTTCCCGGGAGACCAGGCTGGACTTGCCGACTCCGCCCGGTCCCGCCAACAGCACGGCGACTCCCGCGATCCGGACGACGGACACGTGCAGCGGTGCGAGGCCTTGCTGCATGGCCAGCCAGAGCGCCGGGTAGTGGACGAGCACCTGTCCGGTCAGCGCATGGTGCCTGGCCGGGAGCAGCCGGGCCGCGGCTGCCTCTTTGGCCGACGGCGTCCACCGGCTGATGACCCGGAGCCCGTCCTCGTCGATCGACCAGAGCTGGCTGAATCCGGAGCCGCCGGCGCTCGCGATGATCGCCTCGTGCCGGCCTGTCGCCCACACGCCGCGGGTGACCGGTTCACAGCCCGAGGTGTCGAAGCGTTCCTTGGAGCGTTCGAGCGAGAGGACGAGGTTGGCCACGTCGTCGCAGCCGCTCTCGCCGCCGCCGGTGGCCGCGAGGACCGTGGCGACCGCGGCCGCGGACTGCTCGACGGCAACTCGCTGGCCGGCGGTGTGAAGCAGCGTGCGGGTGATCGGTACGCCGGTCACAGCAGCCTGCCGAAGCGACGCTTGGCCGGACCGCTGACGATACCGAGCACCGGCCAGCGGACGGCCTTGAGAATGTCGTCCAAGTCGTCGAGCCGGCGCAGGAGCAGGCTGCCACCGGATACGACCACCACGCCGGCGGTCATCTCGTCCTGAGGCGTGACGGCCGACAATCCGGTGAACCGGACGTCGGCGAACGGAGAGTCGAGCCCGAGCAGACTCGATTCCGTGACGTCCTCGGCCCCGCCGGGCGTCGTACTCTTCGCCCGGTGCGGAGCGGACGAGAAGCTCGCCAGCGCGAAGAGCAGGTGGCTGACCGTGTCGGCGTCGGAGTCGTCCGCGCCCATCAGGACGACCGCGTCGACGCCTTGCCGACGGGCCGCCAGCGCCATCGTGTTGCGCAGCGAGGTGAGTTCCTCGGACGACTTGCCGAGCACAGGTGCCTCGAGGAGGTGAGCCAGCGCCCGGACGCTGGCTACTCGTGGCCGGATCGTCTCCAGCACCGCGGCGGCGGTCAGTCCGAGGATCAGGCCGAGCAGCAGTGCCAGCGCCGCCTGGGGGAGCATCGACGACCGCACCTGGCTGACGTCCGGCTTGTCGCCGACCGGTACGACGATGTCGCGGGTGGCGTCGGCGGTCGTCAGCGAGGCCCGCTGGGTGGTGAGCTGGGACAGCAACTGGTCAGCCGACTGGATCTGGGTCTGGATATTGCCCCGCGCGTTGATGTCGGCGATGCCGGCGAGTTGCTGGGTGAGCTTGTTCCGGTGGGCGGTGGCGTCGTCGACCTGCTTGTCCAGCTTGGTGATCGCGGCGTTGAACGCGGCCCGGTCGCCACTGTTCATGAAGAGAGTCACCCGCTCGGCCAGGGCGGCGACGATCCGTCCGGCCGCGACCGGGTCGTGGTCGGTGACGCTCAGTTCGACGATCGACGACTCACCGAGTCGCTGGGCGGCGACGTGCGTGGCCGCGAAGTCGGCGAGCTCGCGTTGCACCCCGGCCTTCTTCAGTGAGGCGTCGAGCAGGCCGGGCGTCGTCGCCAGCGCGAGGACCCGGCTGCTGATCCCCTCGGCCTCGGTCGCCGACCGTGGCGCGCCCGAGACGACCTGGAGCCGGATCGACGCCAGTGACGTGGCCGGCTTGCTCGACTGGAGCGCGATCGCCGCGGCGACCGGCAGCAGTACACACACCAGGATGATCCCCAGGTGGGCCCGCACGATCCGACGGAACATCTCTTCGAGAGTCATCGCTGTGCCCTTCGTCCGCTGATGTGCCTCACAGCAGCACCAGCACTGTCTTCGTAGCGGAACTGGACAACCCGACCGTGTCGGTCACCGTCACCTTGACGACGAACAACCCGATCGAGGAGTAGGTGCAGGTGGTGGTCGGCGTGGTCTGGACCGGCTGGACCGAACCGTTGCCGCAGCTGAACTGGTAGGTCGCGATGGGCGACTTGTCGACGCTGGTCGAGCCGGACGCGTCGGCGGTGACGGACTGCTTCAGCTTGATCGAGGTCTTGTTCAGCTTGAGGTCCGCGGTCGGAGCGACGTCGGCGAGGATCTTGACCGGCGTGGTCGCCGTACTCGTCACGCCGGCCGTGTCGCGCACCGTCACCCGGGCGGTGAAGCTGCCCGCGTTCGGGTAGCTGCAGGTGTACGACGAAGTGGTCAGGGCAGCCGAGGTCTGGCCGTTGCCGCAATCGAACGTGTAGCTGACCAGCGGCCTGCCGTCGGCGTCGGACGACGCGCTGGCGTTCAGGACGACTGCTTGCGGCCGGTAGGCCTGGCTGGGCGTCGCGGTGATCCGCGCGGTCGGCAGGCCGTTGGGCTTCACCACGATCGGCGCGCTGGTCCAGGTGTCGCTGAGACCGGACGAGTCCGTCACCGTGAGCGTCGGGGTGAAGGTACCTGCTGCGACGTACTGGCAGACGCCGCTAGCGGTGGTCAGCACCGTGCCGTTGCCACAGACGATCCGGTACGCCGTGATCGGCGCGCCGAGAGCGGTACTGGCCGACCCGTCGACGGTCACGTCCACCGGGGCGAACCCGGTCGCGGGGGTGACGGTCGCACTGGCCGACGGGCCGACGTACTCGAAGGCACCGCGGTCGGCGAACAGGATCGGCCCGACGCCGGTGTTCGGGATGGCCGGGTGGTCCACGGGCGCCGTACCGTCGCGGTTGGTCGCGGTCCAGCCGGTGACCGCGGTGTCGGCGGCGTCGATGGCGGGGGAGCGGCTGGTGAGGTGCAGATCGCGGCTGGTCAGGTTCACGAAGCGCGGGTCGGCCGCGGCGCCGGCCGCCTCCTGGCCGCTGGCGGTCCGGTAGGCGGCGATCGTGGTGTAGCCCTTCGACGCCCACTCGAACAGGTTCCCGGTGGCCGACGTCTGGAAGACCAGGTCGCGATCGAGCGTGGTCCCCGGGCTGGACGCCTCGTCCACCCGGATGTCGCCGATCGTCCGGGTACTGCCGACGGCGTTGTCCATCGCCACGTTGTTCCGGCTGACGGAGTTGGTCGAGCCGCCCTCGAAGTTGATCCCGGCGGTCGCGTTGCGGACCACCGTGTTCGACAGCACCGTGGTGGCCGGCGCGAACGAGGTGTCGATGCCGTGGTCACCGTTGTCGTAGACGACGTTGCGGCGGACCGTCGTACCGGTCGAGCCGCTGTAGGTCTCGATGCCGGAGTCGTCGTTGCCATAGGCAAGGTTTGCCTCGACCAGCGTCTGCGCGGAGGAGGAGCTGACGTCGATACCGGTGGCGAGCCGGGCGGACAGGCGCTTGTTGCCGTAGCTGGTGACGCCGGCCACGGTGACCCGGGTGCTGCCCTGGACGCTGACGCCGTGGTGCTGGTTCTCGTGGGTGATCGAGTTGCGCAGTTCGCTGTCGGTGGAGTTGAAGAACCGGACGCCGATGGAGAGGTTGAAGGCCGACTGGATGCCGGTCAGGCTCGCGTTGCTGGAGGCGTCGACGGTGATCCCGGGCGCACCGGCCTGGGCGATGTCGAGGTTGCCGAGGGTGATGCGCTGGGTCCGGTCCAGGTCGACGGCGTTGAAGTTCTGCTGGCGCAGGGCGAAGCCGGAGACGGCGATGTCGCTGACCTGGCGGAGCAGGATGCCGAAGCTGCGAGCACCCGCGGCGACGGTGTGACCCGCCGCCGGGTTGGTGCCGCCCGTGTCGACGTACAGGCTGGTGGTGGCGGTGTCGTAGTACCAGCTGTTGGTCGTGGTGGTCGTGGCACTTGTTGCCTTGGGCAACGCCTGGCCGTCGAGGAAGACCTGGCCGGGCGCGGCGGCCAAGGTGTGCTTCCAGGCGGTCGTCGCGGTCGCGGTCCAGCCTGCTGCGTCCGAGACGTCGTCGGTACCGACGATGACGGCGCTCGGCGAGGTCGCTTTCAGGGTGATCGGGTCGGCCGCATCGCCGCTGGTGGTGATCGTGACCTGCTCGCGGTACTGGCCTGGGCCGACGAGAGCGGTGTCACCGGCGAGAAGCTTCCTGGTGGCCGCGCCGATGGTGCAGAACGGTGCGGCGACGGTGCCAGGGCCCGTGTCGCTGCAGGCCGGGTTGGTCTGCTCGACCGAATAGGTCTGGACCGGGCGGGTGCTGACGACTTCCTGCGCGCTCGCCGAGCTGGTGAGACCGGCGGCATCCGTGACGGTCACGGTGACCGCGTAGCTGCCCGGACCGGCGTAGGTGTGGGTGGCGGTCGCCGCCGGCTGCGGACCGACGACGGTGCCGTCGCCGAAGTCGAAGGTGTACGACGCGATGCCGTTGATGTCGTTGTCGCTCGAGCCGCCGGCGTCCGCTGTCACCGGAACCGAAGGCGGAGTGCTCATCGCGGTCGGGTTCAGGACCAGCGCGGCGTGGGGCGGGTAGTTGGTCACTCCCGCCACCGGCTGGAACTCCAGCGCGCCGCGATCGGCGTACGCCGGACTGCCCGCGCCGGTGTCCGCGATGATCGGGTCGTCGGCGAGCTGGTTGCCGGCGGCATCGATCGGCTGGAAGCCGGCCGGTGCGGAGGTGGCCGAATCGACCGCGGTCGATCCCGCGGTCAGCCGGAAGTCACCCGACGCGGGGTCGACGAGGCCGGGATCGGCCGACGATCCGTGCGCCTCCTGGCCGCTGGCAGCGGCGTAGCCGGACAGCTTCGGGTAGATCGTGCCGCCGACCTTCGTGGTCGGGGCCGTCGTGTGGTTGAAGGCGCTGTCGTAGTCGGCACTGAAGCCGGGCACGGACCCGGCGTCGACGTACAGGTCGTACTCCGTCGCGCTGACGCCGTTGTCGATCAGCAGGTTGTTGGCCAGGGTCGCGCCGGTGGCGTTGCCCTCGACGGAGATCCCGTCGCGGCGGTTGGCGTAGGAGGTGTTGTTCAGGTAGCGCACGCCGGTGGAGGCGAGCGTGTCGAAGCCGTGGTCGCCGTTGGCGTAGGAGATGTTGCGGACGACCAAGGCGCGGTGCGAGCCGCTGTAGACCTGGATCCCGGTGTCCTGGTTCTGGTACGTGACGTTGTTGCTGACCGTGTTGTCGGGCGAGTTGGTGTTCACGTCGATGCCCGCCGAGGTGGCGGCCGGGTTGACGGACGTGTTCGCGTAGGCGGTGTTGCCGACGATCAGGTTGTTCGACGAGGTGGACAGGCCGATCCCGTGCAGGCCGTTGTGATGGCTGGTCGATCCGGTCACGGTGACGCCGCTGGAGCCTGCGATCCGGATGCCGGTCGACAGCGAGCCGTCGACCGCGGCGGCCCGGACGGTGATGCCGCCACCGGGCGAGGTGTCGATCAGGATGCCGTTGCTCGCGGACTGCGAGGCGGTGACGTGGTCGATCGTCGTCGCCGTCGCGGACAGCAACCGGACACCGGCCAGATTCGGCCGGATCACCTCGAGGTTGCTGATGGCAACATTCGCGCGGCTGCTCGCGGTGACGCCGAAGGACTGGGCACCCGCCTCGATGGCGTGGCCGTCGCCGGGATTGGTGCCGCCGGCATCGACGTACAGGACCTTGGCCGTCGCGTCGTAGAACCAGCTGTTGGCGGTGGTGGTGGCCGCGGAGGCCGCCGCGGCCAGGCGCTGACCGTCCAGGAACACCTGCCGTGGCGGCGACGGCGGCGCGTACGGCGTACTCCAGGCCGTCGTGCTCGTCGCGGTCCAGAGTGCCGCGCCGCCCAGGGCGCGGGTGCCCAGGATGACGACGCCCGGGCCGTCGCCGGTCACGGTGATCGGGTCCGCGGCGGTTCCGGACGCGTTGACGGTGACCTGCTCACGATAGGTACCGGGCGCGACGTGCACGATGTCGCCCGGCGCGATCGCCTTCTTGGTTCCTTGCGAGATCGTGCAGAAGGGCTGGGCCTGGGTGCCGGCCGTTGCCAGGGTGTCGCTGCAGTTGGCCGCGCCGTTGTTCACCCAGTAGCCCGTGCCGGCCGCGGCCGCCGTACTGCTGGTGAGCACCGCCAGGCTGGACGTGGCGAGGATCATGACCGATCCGGCCGCCAGGTGCTTGAGCCGTTTGTTCATGACCTCTCCTGCCTTCGACTGCGATCAGTGGAGAACAGCAATTGGGCGCATCCGGGCGACCGGCTGGACCAGCCGGTTCCGGACGAGGACGTCGAGCGCGGCATCGACGCCACGGTCGTCGAAGTGGTAGGCGTCGGTGGGAGCACCGTCGTCGTAGCGGTAGCGGCGCGTCTTGCGCCCGAGCGGGTCGTTGTCCGAGATACCGCGGGTGACGAGGTCCTGGACGACCGTGCCGGCGCCGTGGCAGGCGGAGTACAGGCTGGTCGCGGCGTTGTCACCGGCAACCGCGAGGTAGCTGGAGGTGCGATGCGTACCGGGCAGGAGGACGGCCTGACCGGTGTCGGCGAACGTGGTGCCCGGCGTCATCATGCCGGCGGGGAAGGCGCGGCAGGAGTTGTGCCGATGGACCACCGCGGTCGCTCCGTCGACCGGCTCCTCGTAGATGCTGTTGTGCGGTGAGTCGACGACGAGCCGCCCGGTGGCGCCGCCGAACGACTCGGCCGCGATCTTGCGCAGCGCGGCGTACGTCGCGGTACGGAAGGCGAACCCGTAGTTCATCGCGGCCGCGGTCGCGAGCATCAGCCGCTGACCCTCGTCGCCGGCCAGCTCGAGCGGAGCACAGCCGTCGGTGAAGTACAGACTCAGCCGGGCCTTGAGCTGGGCGAACGACCTGGCCGAGCGCAGGTGGAACCACGGCTTCAGGGCCGCGTTGACCGCCTTGAGCTGGCGCGGGTAGTCCTTGCGCCGGAAGAACAGCCGGCCGATCTCGCCGGTGAAGACGCCACCGCCGCCGTGGTACTGGATCGTCAGCTGGCCCTCGGTCACGCCGAGCTTCGCCGCGCGGACCGGATCCAGGATCTCCTCCACCCGCTGGAGTTCGACGAAGTGGTTCGACGGGCCGACGGTGCCGAACCGGTACCGGGCCAGCTGGAAGGCGACACCGGGCAGTTCGGACTGCAGCCGCTCGATGCCGCCGTAGCGCTGGAGTTCGAGCCGGCCGCCTTCCTCGATCCGCTCCAGGTCCTCGGCGGGTGCTCCCCAGCGCTCGACGCTGAACTCGGAGCCGTCCCGGACCGCCCTGATCACTTCCGAGCGGGACAACTCGCGGGTGCCCTGGGTGGGATAGGGGTACCGGCTCCGGACGGCCCGCATGAAGGTGTCGACGGCCCGGTCGTCGGGGACCTCGGAGTCGACGGCGATCAGGGCCATCCCGCAGTTCACCGACGAGCTGGTCAGGTCGGGACGGATCGTGCCGATGGTCGCGACCGCGACGCTGGACGGCAGCTCCATCCTGGACTTGTGGTGGAAGTCGGGCAGGACGACCGGCGGGGCCGCCAAGTCCGCGCCCTCGACTCGATGGCGCAGCGCTGCGACTGTGGTGTGATCGGCCGGCAGGAGGCTGGGGTCATCGAAGACCGTCGGGGGGCTGGTGACGGTCGAATCGAGGACGCGGACGTTCAGTGGTGGCCTGGCTTCAGTGGTCATCTCTACTCGCAGTCGTCTCGGCTGGTTTCGGGTCGGGCTCAGAAGTCGTCCGGGTACGGCGCGCCCGCGGTGACCGCGGACACCAGCCCGGGCGCCGGCGTGTACTCCGGGACGAGCCGGCGGAGATGGCGGAACACCTCGTCGGGACGGTTGTGCGAGGCGGCGTCGTACAGTTCGCGCAGGCCGGCCCGGAAGCCCTGGATCGCGTGCGGTGGCCGGGTCATCGAGATCCGTGGGTGATCGGTCGGCAGCGCTTCCTCCTCGCGGCCGAACAGTTCCTCGGTGAGCTTCTCGCCGGGCCGCAGTCCGGTGTAGCGGAACTGCACGTCGCGGATGTTCAGCAGGTTCGCGAAGTTGCGGACCAGGTCGACGATCCGGACCGGTTCGCCCATGTCGAGCACGTACGTCGAAGTGCGGTCGGCCATCCTCGCCGCTTCGAGGACGAGCCCGACGGCCTCCTCGATGGTCATGAAGAACCTGTTCACGTCCGGGTGGGTGACGGTGACCGGGGTGCCGCTGGCCAGCTGGTCGCGGACCACGTGCAGGAGCGAGCCGCGGCTGCCGAGCACGTTGCCGAACCGGACGGCGGTCAGCACGGTGTCCGAGCCGTGATGGGTCTCCAGCACGAGTTCGGCCAGCCGTTTGGTTGCCCCGAGCACCGAAGCCGGGTTGGCCGCCTTGTCGGTGGAGATCAGCACGAACCGCTCTACGTCGTACGCGATCGCCGCCTCGACCAGGTTCTCGGTGCCGCGGACGTTCGACTTCACGCCCTCACAGGGATGCCGCTCCAGCACGGGCAGGTGTTTCAGTGCCGCCGCGTGGAAGACGATCTGCGGACGATGGTCGCGGAACAGCTGGTGGATCCGCTCGGCGTCGCGGATGTCGGCCACGACGGTGCTTTCGGTGTCCAGCAGCGCCTCGCCCCACAGGTCGAGCTGGCTGCGGTGCAGGTTCGACTCGTCGTGGTCGAGCATGACCAGCTCGGCCGGCCCGAAGCCGTAGAGCTGACGGCACAGCTCGCTGCCGATCGAGCCACCGGCGCCGGTCACCAGGACCCGCTTGCCGGCGATCGCCTCGGCCGCGCCGCGGCTGACGACGTGCATCTCCGGTCTGCCGATCAACGGCCCGACCTGCAGTGCGCGCATGTCGGTGCCGGCGATCTGTCGCTGCAGTGCGGACAGGAACGGCGGCAGGTGCAGCACGGTGACGCCCTGTGCCGCGGCTCGCAGACCGAGCTGCTTCACCTCGTGGGTCGGCATCGACGGGATGGCCACCACGACGACGTCGACGCGGTTGCGGTCCAGGACCTCCTCGAGATCGGCCAGCGTCCCCAGGACCCGGCGTCCTCCGAACCGCCTGCCCTGCTTGGCCGCGTCGTCGTCCAGGAACCCCACCGGGTGCAGGCCGAACGAGCTGACCCGGTGCAGGTCGCGGGCCAGGGCGAGGCCGGCCTCACCGGCGCCGACCACGATCGTCCGCAACAGATTCTGGTCCCGTCCTAGCAGCACAGGCTGACTCATGACGCTCCCTTTCTGGTGAACTGCCGGTGGGTGGCGTCTGCCAACGCCGCGCAGACGGCATCGATCTGGCCGTCGGTCAGACGGGGATGGATCGGTAGTGACAGCAATTGGCCGAACAGGGTGTCGGCCCCGGCCATCCCGGCCGGGGGAACCGACGCGATCCGGGCGAAGTAGGTGAGCTGGTGGACCGGGATGAAGTGCACCGAGGTACCGACCCGTCGCTGTGCCAGTTCGGCGATCACCTCGTCCCTGTCGATGCCCGGAGCCAGCCGGACGGGGTACAGATGCCACGCGTGTGTGCCGGTTCCAAGGGCGGGGCGGTGGGGGAGTGCGATCCCTGGCTGCGCGGCGAGCAGGGTGTCGTACCGGGCCGCGATCTGTGCGCGGCGGTGCTGCCAGGCCGGGAGGTGGGTCAGCTGTGCGCGTCCCATCGCTGCCTGGAGATCGGTCATGTTGGCCTTCAGGCCGGCCTCGGCGACGTCGTAGCGCCAGCTGCCGCCGGGCAGGTAGCGCCGCCAGGCATCGGCGGTCATGCCGTGTAGACGGGCCTGATGCAACCATCGGGACCGCTCGGGGTCGTTGGTGGTGACCATCCCGCCTTCGCCCAGCGGCAGGTTCTTCGTTGCGTAGAAGCTGAAACAGGTCGCCGCGCACTGCGATCCGATGGGTGTCGTCCCGGCGGACGTGCCGAGCGCGTGGGCCGCATCGACGACGATCTGGTCCAAGGTCAGCCCGGCCGCCTCGGCCAGGGCCGGCACGTCCGCGAGGTCTCCGGCCCAGTGCACGACAGTCATCGCGGCGGGCGGCCCGTAGGCTCGTACCGCGTCCCGCACCGTGGCCGGGGTCGGCATTCCGGTGCCGGCATCGACATCGACGAGAACCGGTTGCAGACCGGCGTGCACGATGGCCTGGACCGCGCCGCAGAAGGTCATCGTCGAGGTCAGGACCAGTGATCCGCGCGGCAGGCCGAAGGAGCGCAGGGCCAGCTCGATCCCTTGGGTACAAGAAGAAACGGCAACCGCGTGGCCTGCGCCGACGTATCCGGCGAACTCGGCCTCGAACGCGGCCACCTCGCGGCCGGTGGTGAGCCAGCCGGACCGCAGGACGCGGAGTGCGGCGTGTTGTGCGGCGGTGGTGATGTAGCAGTCCGCGAACGGGACCTCGACCTCTTCGGCCGGTACGGCGCGCGGCACAGCATTGATTCGGGTCGTCATCCCGTAGCCCCCCTCAGAGCCCCTGCTTTGACCTCGACGCTACGGGCTGTGAACGGGTCCCGCGCCCGACGAGAAGGTGAGAACACCTACGTCAATAGGACGATTCGGCCCTGCCGGCGGCCGGGAGATCGCCGGTCTCGTCGATACCCTGTACACCGTGTGACCGCGCGAAGGCGACCAGTGCCAGTGCCGAGTGCTGCCCCGAGCTGCGCAGCAGACTCTGGACATGGGTCCGCACAGTGTTCATCGACACGAACAGGTGCTGGGCGACCTCGCCCCTGGTCATCCCCGACACCAGGCAGCGCAGTACTTCGAGCTCGCGTGGCGTCAGGTCGGCGACGAAGCCGGCCGCTGCCTCCCGCTCGCGCGCGTCCGACAGCAGATGGGTCAGTACCGGCCGCAAGGTGGACGGCGCAAGGTACATCTGGCCGTCGAGGACCTGCCACACCGCCGTCACCAGCGCGTCCAGCCGGGTGGTCTTGGACAGCCAGCCCTTGGCGCCGCGCTCGAGTGCCTTGACGATCAGCCGCGGGTCGCTGCTGCCGGACAGAACGATCGCGGCCGGGGCCGCCGTACTGCGGGTCAGTTCGCTGAGCAGGTCGAAGCCGGACTCGTCGGCCAGAACCAGGTCGAGCAGCACGACATCGGGTGGATCGGTGGCGAGCAGAACGCGCGCCGCTGCCAGCGAGGCCGCGTGGGTGACGCGGTCGATTCCGTCTTGTTCCAGCAGTGCTTCGCGCAGCACATCCGCGAACACCCGGTGGTCGTCGACGAGCAGGATGACCGCCCCCGTGGTGCCGGCCGTCATCGCGGCCTTCGTTCGGCGGTCGGCGACCTGACCGCGTCGAGCAGACCGGCCGCCGCGGCAACCCGCGCGATCTTGCCTCTGCCGTGGACGCCGAGCTTGCGGAGGATCTGCTGCACGTGGGTGCGAATCGTGTGCCGGCTGACGCCGAGCTCGTCGGCCATCAGCTGGGTGGAGTGTCCTTGTACGACGAGCCGCAGTACTTCGAGTTCGCGGCTGGTCAGCGCGTCGACCACACCGTTGTCCCCCCGCCGCTCGGGCGGGGGCCAGCCTTCGGACACCTGCTCGCCGTCCGCGACGCGCTCGATCGCCGCTGTCAGCACGGCGAAGGCGCAGGCCTTGTTGACGATGCCTTGGAAGAGCCCTCGCTCGTAGGCGTCCCAGACACCGTCCCGGCACGAGTCGGTCAGCAGTACGACGGCCGGCCGGGGGTCGAGTCTGGCCAGTTGCTCGGCGACCTGCACAGCAGATGGGCGGGCAGTCACGATGTCGAGGACACAGACTTCGATCCGGGCTTCGGCAGCGGAACTCAGCAGCACTGCCGGTTCGTGGGTGGTCAGTACGGTCAGATGGCCTTGCTGGTCGAGCGCTGTGGCGAGGACGGACGCGAACAATCCTTGCTCGTCGCAAACGGCGAGCCTCATGCCGGCCGGACCGGATGCCGTAGCGCCGGCACGCAGAGCCGGACCGTGGTGCCGACCCCTGGACCGCTGGAGATCTCCACCCGCCCCCGGCAGGCCCGCACGGCAGCGGCGACGATCTGCAGGCCGTGTCCGGTGCCGGACGGGATGCCGCCGAAGCCGGCACCGTCGTCGACGACCTCGACCTTCGCCTCGCCGGCGTCCAGGCCGACCCTGACGACGACCGTGCCGCTCGGGCCGGCCGCGCGGCACGCGTTGTCCAGCATGTTGCCGACCGCGCGCCTGAGCAGCGCCCGCTCGCCGTCGACGAGGACGTGCTTCGAGCGGGTGACCGTGATCCGGCCGCGATGGGTCAGCCGGACGACGTCGGCGCACTCGCTGGCGAGCCGGGAAAGGTTGACCGCGCCGGTGCCCTGGTCGCGGTCGAACTCCGCGGCGAGCAGTTCGGCGATCGCGGTGAACTGCTGGTGGATCAAGGTCATCCGGGTCTGCCCGGCTTCTTGTCCGGTTCTCGGTTCGGACAGCAGCAGACCCGCGGCGACGTACTGCCGCAGGTCGTGACACAGCCTCATCGTCTGGTCCGGACCGCCGGTCGGAGAACTCTGACCGACGAACGGTTCCGGCGCACTGACAGCACTCATCTGTGACCCCCCTCAAGGTCATCACCGAGCCAAACCGCTGCCCCCGCGGTTCCGTGCTGCCTCAAGCTCGACGATGTCGGCTACTGACGGTCACCCCGTGTTGCCGTTTCGACGAGCCCCCCGAGGACGCACCTCTCGGTCCCAGAACTTCAGTACAGGCGCCTGGCCGCCTGAACGGGGGGTGTTCCGCGGTTCCGTCATCAGGCGGTCATCTTTCTGTCATCTACTGTCCACCCGGTCCGGACGGTAACGATCTCACGGATCGTGACCGCGGATCAGGGCCGGAACTCGAACGCCCCGAGGTCGTCGTAGCGGCGCAGGCCTTCGGCGAAGGTGTTCGCCGTCGCGAGATCGTCGTACCGCGCAGCGCCGGTGAAGTCGCTCGCCTGCGCACCGGAGACGCCCGAGTCGCCCCGGTCGATCGCGGCCGAACCGGCTCGCAGCCGCAGGTCCCAGGTTGCGGTCGACAGGAAGCGGGGATCGGCTTGAACGCCGTGGGCTTCCTGATGGGTGGCGGCCTGCATCGCCGCGAGCGAGGTGTACGTCGTGGAGAACGCGTAGAGCTTCCCGGCCGTGGTCAGCCAGACCAGGTTGTGATCGACGATCGTGCTGGCCGGCGCCGAGTCCCAGATCCCGATGTTGCCCGCCCGCCGGGCGCACGAGATGCCGCGGTAGGCCGGGTAGACCGCGTTGTCGACGGCGATGTTGTTCACCACGTGGTAGCTCCCGGACGTTCCCTCCACGTTGATGCCGGTGGTGCAGTTGCGGTACACGGTGTTGGAGATGATCCGGCCGCCGGTGACGTTGAGGTTGTCGATGCCGTGGTCGCCGTTGTTGTAGGTGACGTTCAGCGCGGCGAGGTTGTTGTTGCCGCCGGGGTAGAACTGCATCCCGGAGTCCTCGTTGTCGTGGGTGAGGTTGCGGAGTACCGCGTTGCCCGGGCTGACCACGTTGATGCCGTTGGCATTGCGCTGGTAGCCCTCGGCATTGAAGCTCGCGGTGTTGCCGGACACCGTGATCCCGGTCGCGCCGGCCGTGAGCAGGATGCCGGAGCCGTTGTTGTGGTGCACGTAGTTGCCGCTGACCACCGAGGAGGTGGCGCCGCGGACGCTGATCCCGGGGGCCGTCCTGCCCTGTGCCTGGCGACCCGCACCGGTGACGGTGTTGCCGGTGACGGTGAGATGGTCACCGTTCGACACGTAGATGCCATCGGCAACGGTTCCGGTGAAGGTCAGTCCGGAGACGGTGACGTAGCTGCGGCCGGTCAGGTTCGCGCCGTAGTACGTCGAGCCGGTGACCGTCGGGGTGCGTCCGGCCCACCTGGTGATCGTGATCGGCGCGGACGCGGTCCCGGAGACGGCGGGCTTGATGGTCTCGGCATAGCTGCCGTTGCCGATGTACAGGATGCGGCCCGCGGCGAGGTTGCTCACGCCCTTGCCGATCGTGCAGTACGGCGTCGTGGTGGTGCCCGGTCCGGAGTCCGAGCACGCGACCGTCCGGTCGACGTACAGGGTGGTGGTCGTGGCTCGTGCCTGCGTGGGCAGCGCCAGCAGGACGGCCGGCACCAGCGCCGTCGCGCACAGTCCCAGGATCCTGGTCGGTCTCATGCTTCCAAGGTAGGAAGCAGCGAGAATAGTTGCATCATGCAAACGACGTAACGGTCGATGCCGGCTGGTGGAGAGCGACGTGGTCCTGCGTACGCCGGCCAAGGGTGCCTGTGGCGGGCCGCGGCTTGGGGGAAGCCGGTGAGCCGGCGACGGGCACGACGGTGAGGCGGACGGGGGATGTGCCGTCCCAGCGTGTCGACGTACGCAGTTGCCATCAGGTTGCTCGCCGGGGCGCCGTCAGGGCAAGGAAGATGACAGGCTTGTCATCGGGCGGTCAGCGCGGCAGCGTGAGCTCGAACACCGCGCCGCCGAGCGGACGGTTGGCGGCCGTGAGCGAACCGCCGTGCGCCGTGGCGGTCGCCCGGGCCATCGGCAGGCCCAGACCACTGCCCATCGGACCGTGCGGTGGCATCCGGTGCCAGAACCGGTCGAAGATCCGGTCGAGGTCCTCGGCCTCGATTCCTGGCCCGGAGTCCTCGACCGTGACGACGCAGGTCCGGTCCAGCAACCGGCAGCCGAGGGTGATGGTGTCGCCGTCGGAGGTGAAGTGCACGGCGTTCTCGATCAGCGCGTCGATGGCCAACGTGATCCACTCGGGATCCACGGTGACGAGGCCGGTCGGGTGGTTGCGGACCTGCCATCTCCGATCGGCGCTCGCCGACCAGTTGGTGCCCAGCTCTTCGACGAGCTCGGACAGGTCGGTCGGCCGGCGTCTCAGCCCCACGCCCGAGTCCGGCCGGGCCAGCGCGAGCAAGCGGTTCGACAAGGCCGACATCCGCTCCAGTTGGTTCAGCGCGACGGCGATCCCCGCCTTCGCGCCGGCCGTCAGCCCGCTGATCGCCGCGAGTTCCAGATGGCCGCGCGCGATCGTCACGGGCGTCCTGATCGCGTGCGAGGTGTCCCGGAAGAACTCTCGTTCCCGCTCCAGCCCGGCCAGTTGCCGCGCCGCCATCTCCTCGACCTGACGCAGGGCACTCGCCCGGCGCTGCGCGTGCCAGACCATCACTCCGACGACCATCGGCAGCAGCGGGATCTCGGCCAGTTCGGCGCGCGCGAGGAAGCCCTCCTCGGCATGGGTCCACATCAGCCAGCCGCTCGGCAAGGTCATCGCGACCAGCAGCGCCGCGGTCGGCACGACCGGCCAGACGCGGAATCCGTAAACCACGGCGACGCCCAGGAACATGATGTGGAACGGCGCCGCCTCGTGGCCCGGCAGCGCCACCATCAGGCCCGTCATCGCCAGCACGAAGACGCCGAGGCAGGCATCGATGGCCAGCCCGGCCCGCGGGCGCCGTGCAGCCCGCACCTCAGGCGCTCTGGAGTTGGTAGCCGACATTGCGCACGGTCAGGATGAGGTCGGGCCGCACCTTGGCCCGCAACCGGCCGATACAGACGTCGACCACGTTGGTCGCCGGGTCGAAGTCGTAGCCCCAGACCTCGGAGAGCAGTTCCTGCCGTGAGCAGACCGCGCCCGGGTTGCGCATCAGGTGCAACAGCAGCAGGAACTCGCGCTGCGACAACACGGTCGGCTTGCCGTCCACCACCAGCCGCCGGGCCTGCAGGTCCAGCACGATGTCGCCGACCTGCAGGATGTCTCGCCGCTTCGACGCGCCGTTCTCCTGCAGGCGGCTGCGCACCCGGGCGATGAGTTCCCGGACGGCGAACGGCTTGGCCAGGAAGTCCACCGCCCCCAGTTCGAGACAGGAGATCCGCAGCTGGACATCGCCGGTGGCCGACAAGATGAGCACCCGCAGGCCGGGGTCCTGTGCCATCAGCGCGGACAGCACCGCCTCGCCGTGGACGCCAGGCATGACCAGGTCGAGCACGACCAGGTCGGGGCGCTCGGTCAGCGCCAGCCGGATTCCGTCGTGCCCGTTCGTCGCCGTCAGGACCTGGTAGGCCTCGGTCTCCAGCGCGCCCCGGACGAACCGGACCAGGTCGGGTTCGTCGTCTATCACCAAGATCTTGGTCATCTCGCCCCCCTCAGGATGATGACCTTGTGTAGTCCTCCGCGGCCCATTGTGATCAGGACTAGGCCGCCCGCGATAGGGCCAGACGTCCCTGAACGGGTGGAGATTCACTAACGCCTGGTGATCGGACAGCGAACGAGGGCTCTTCGCTGACACAGAGCAATCTGCCGACCACCCGGTGTCGGCTGAGGCGTACCTCAGCTGGGATCTGCGGGTGGCCGGTCGTCCCGCGGGGGCTCGGGGGTGGGCGGTTCGAAGGTGACTTCGATCGTTTCGGTGGACTTGTGGCGTTGGGCCTGGGCGTACATCGCGTAGGCGCGGTGGTCGGCAGGTGTCAGGTCGGTGGCCGAGTCGGTGAACAGCGCCAGCAGCGAGCGCGGGTAGAGGTGGTGCGCGATCACCGAGTTGAGTTCCGCGCCGATGACGGCGATCACCGAGGCGGCGTAGATGAGCCCGATCAGTCCCAGGGTCAGCGCGAATACGGCGTTCACCTCGCTGGTCTTCGCCAGGACGTCGTTGACGTAGACGCCGCCGAGACGCTCGAGCAGATGCCAGCCGAGAGCGGTGAACAGCGCACCCGGGACGATCTTGCGAAGAGGCGGCCGCGGCCTTCTCCCGGGGCGCAAGCAGAGGGTCAGCATGGCTGTGAGCACCAGGACGGAGCCGATCGAAACCAGCCAGCCCATGCCGTTGGCGACTCCGCTGGACAGGGACACCTGGCTGCCGACCAAGACGGTCAGCGTGGCGAAGCTGAGCACGGTGAAACCGGCCAGCGAGAGCAGTGCCCCGGACCGCAAGCGACCCCGGAACGGATCGGGGCGGCCGTTGCGGGGAACTCCCCAGGTGACGTTGACCGCGTTCTGCAGCGCCTGCCCGAGCCCGATCACGCCGTACGCGGCGGCGAGGGTGCCGACGATGACGGCCGGGGCGCTGCCCTGCAGACCTTGCGGAGTCGCCAACTGGGTGCCGACGATCGGGAACTCCTTGAGCGCCGATTGCAGGACGGCCTTCTGCAGATCCTCGTTGCCCTGCAGGACGAAGCCGAGAACGGACGAGGAGATCAGCAGCATCGGGAAGATCGCGGCGAAGGCGTAGTACGTGATGATCACCGCGAGATAGCTGCCCTGGTCGTCGAAGAACTTGTACACCACGGCGAGCGGGAAGCCGAGCCGCCGATGCCGCCGCTGGGCAGCGTCCAACCGGCGTCCTAAGGTGCTCACGCCCCCAACCGTACGATCCCGGCCCAGGTCACTCGCGCCGAGGCGCGGTCACGAGACCGACAATCTGCGCGGCGGCTCAGTCGTGGCGGGGGAGCAGGTGGGCCTTGAGACAGGCCCGGGCCCGGCTGATCCGGGACTTGACGGTGCCGACCGGGATGCCGACCTGGTCGGCGATCTCGTCGTAGCTCAGCTCGTAGATGTCGCGCAGCATCACCGACGTGACCGTCTCGGGCAGGTCGGTCTCCAACTGCTCCAGCGCGTCGAGCAGATCCAGCCGGGTGCCGGCCACCACGCTGGTGGTGCGCGGATCGGGCCGGTCGTACCTGGCCGGGCGGTCGTCGTCCTGCCAGGCCGCGGTGTTCTCGACGGCGCGGCGCTTCAGGCGCCGGTAGGTCTCGCGGGCGGCGTTCGAGGCGACCACGTGCACCCAGGTGGAGAACCGGCTCCGGCCGGAGAAGGTGCCGATCTTCGTGGCGATCGCCAGCAGCGCGTCCTGGCAGGCGTCCTCGGCGTCGGCGCGATGCGGCAGCACCCGCTGGCAGATCCGCATCACCTGCGGCTGTACCCGGCGGATCAGCTCGTCCAGCAGAGCGGGATCCTGCGCAGCGCGCCGGGCCAGTTCGTCGAGCGCGTCCGCGTCGTTCGCCATGGCGTTGAGCATAATGACGCCATGGTCCAGCCCTCCCACTTCGGCCGCTACGCCGTGATCCGAAGGCTGGGCAGCGGTGGGTTCGCCGCTGTCTGGCTCGCCCGGGACGAGGAGCTGGACGCCGAGGTCGCGGTCAAGGTGCTGGCGGAGCACTGGGTCGACGATCTCGACGTACGCCGTCGCTTCGTCGAGGAAGGCCGTTTCCTGCGCAAGGTCGAGTCGCCGTACGTCGTCGGCGTGCACGACATCGGCAGCACCGACGACGACCGGCCGTACCTCGTGCTCACCTACGCCGATCGGGGCACGCTCGCCGACCGGATCAAAGCGGGCCCGCTTCCCTTGACCGACACAGTGGCGCTGATCGGCAACGTCAGCACCGGCCTGCAGGAACTGCACGACCGGGGTGTCCTGCATCGCGACGTGAAACCGGAGAACGTGCTCTTCCGCAGTACGCCGACAGGCGAGCGGGCGATGCTCGGCGATCTCGGCCTGGGCAAGTCGCTCGACGCGGTGTCGCGGGTGACGATGCCGGGCGGCACGCCGGCCTATGTCGCACCGGAGCAGGTGCGCGGCGACGTACTGGATCCGCGCGCCGACCTGTACGCGTTGGCCGCGGTCACCTATGCCGCGCTGGCCGGCCAACCGCCGTACGGTGCGACCACTCTGGCCGCGGTGCTCGCCGTGGAGGGACCGCCGGCCTCCTTGCGGACGGTTCGCGACGACGTTCCTGCCGAGGTGGACGCCGTCATCCTGCGCGGGTTGAGCCGGGACCGGGAGCAACGGTGGCCGGACGTGCGGTCGTTCGCCGAGGCGCTGCGGGCGGCTGCTTTGGTTCCTGCCACCGTGCGCCGTCCTTCGGTGCGGCCATGGGTGGCGGCTACGGTCGCAGCGGCGGTGCTGGGGAGTGCCGGTGGCTATCTGGGTTGGCAGTACGGCGTGCAGCGCCAGCAGGTGCGGGTCGTGGATCAGCAGCAGGTGCTGTCGGTCGAACTGCCGCGCGGCTGGGCGCGTACCCGGGCCGGCGACGGCTGGCGACCACAGGGATCGACCGGCACTTTGCCCGGCCTGCTGGTGAGCTCCGACAACGATTCGTGGAGCAAGGCCGACAGGAAGGTGCCGGGCGTCTTCGCCGGGGTCCTGCCGCCGGGGGAGCTGCCGTCGGCTGCCGGATTCCCTGTTCCTACGGGGTGCACGGTGTCGGCGGACTGGGTCGACAAGCCCTCGGTCGCAACGGCCAAGTATGTGGGTTGCCCGGCCGGCATGACGACGTACGAGCGAGTGAAGGAGATCCGCGGGGCGCTGGTGCGCATCCAGGTGCGTGCCGAGAACGATGCGCAAGCTCAGCAGGTGCTCGACTCGGTGGACTACACGCCAAGAAAATAAGGCGATGCGGCCTCCCTTGGTCGGGAGAGCCGCACCGCCTCGGATGTCAGTGGCCGAGCTGGTAGGGCCGGTTGTTGCTGTCGCCGGTGCCCTTTTTCAAGGGGGCGGCCAGCTCGCAGGTTCCGGTCTTCGGTGCGCAGCGGGCGATGGCGGTCCGGCCGCTTTGCTCGGCGAGCACCAGCACGTGGTCGGTGTCCTCCATCACGGTGGAAATGATGGCGACCTGCGAACCGCCCGACCACTCACGGATCGCCTTGCCGGTCTTGAGATCCAGCGCCGCGAACAGCCCGTCGCCGTACCCGTCCCGGTACGCCGGGCCGCCGAGGGCGAAGTCGCTGCCGCTCCGCAGTTCGTCGACCGCATAGGTACAGGTCGTCCAGCGCTTGCCGGCAGCAGGCAGGTCGACGAGCGCGGTGCAGCTACCGTCGTTGGCCTGCGAAACGATCGACGCCGCGAGCTGGAGGTCCGACGACACCGCGGACGGGGACGGTGCCGCATTGATCGCCTTCGGCGCAGTGTCGCCGGCCGTCCACTTGTAGAGGGTCTGCTTGCCGGTCTTGGACAACGCGCTGAAGTACACCTCGCTGCCCTGTACGGCGTGCACGACCGCTCCGTGCTCACCGGCGCGCTGCAGCGAGTACTTCGTGCCGCTGGCGTTGTCGCGCCAGGTCAGCGTGAAACGGGGCAGCTCTGTGCCGTCCGCAGAGGTCGGCTGTACGGCGTACGCGCTGGTCGTCTGGTCAGTCGACGACAGTACGGAGTTGACGTCGCTGACGGACTCCCGGCGGGAGCCGGCGCTCCAGGTCGTGAGCACGCCCTTCCCGTCGTCCTTCGGGCTGTGCAGAACGAGTGCGCTGTCGGTCCCTGCCCTGGCAACATCCCAGACCGGGCCGTCCGAGGCCGGCAAGGTGAACTGGGTCTGGCCGAAGCGCACGGTGCGGCCGTCGACGTACGCCGTACTCGGTGCCGCACCTTGCTTCAGCTTGCTCAGGTCGAGCGTCAGCTTGACCGGCCGGCTCTGCGCCGACGTGGTCGCGCTCGATGGCTTGGTCGATGTGGTGGACTTCGTCGGTGCGGGGTGGCTCACGCTGTCGATCGGCTTGACGCCGCCCCCACCGGACGCCGCCGCCAGCGTTGGCGTCTGCTGCGCCGCAACCAGCGCGCCCGCAACCACGGCAGCAACCGAAACCCCCGTCACCAGGCCGGCCAGCTTGATATTCCGATTCATGATGCCCTCCGAATAAGCCCTCAGTGTGTCCTACCGAAAGGCTTTGATGGTTGGCCGACACAATCGGTTCACGAGGCCGTCACCCGGCTGCTCAGTGGTCGTGCGGCCGGCCCATCTGCTCGGCGGTGAGGATGTGGGCGCCGGCGCCCGGGACGACCACGGTCTCCGCGTCGCTGTCGTCCCAGCGGACGAGGTACGGCGGTGCGCCGTCCGCCCCGTGGACCTCGAGGATCAGGCCGTGCCGCTTCCGGTCGTTCAGGTGCGTGCCTTCGATCATCAGCCAATCACCGGGTGCCGCCTTCATGATCCCGCTCCTTCCCCTCGGCTGCCCGCCGGCACCTCACCAGCGGCTTCCTTCCAGCAGACAGCGCCGACGAGTCATCGGCAAGCCCGGGCACACCCTCGATGGCGCCCGTTGCTCGCGCGAGCGCGCAGGCCGAGGGCGCGCCGGACGGCGTGAAGTTGTCAGGTCGGGCGGTTGGTGAGGTGGTCGCGGAGGCGGTCGACCAGGCCCACACCGGGGCCGACCAGTTTGTGGAAGAGCTCGGAGTTCGGTGCCGACGGGTGCGGCCTGGTCGGGGCGACCTTCTTCGCCAGTTCGACCTTCTCCTTCAGGTCGATCAGCTTGGCGGCCGGGATGTGGGCCCGCAGCTGCGGGAACTGGTCGGTCTCTTCGTCCCGCACATGGTCGAGCAGCACTCGCCGAAGGTTGCCGAGGGCATCATCGAACTCGGCGCTGCCGGTGTCCGCCCCCTCGAGTTGCTTCATCAGTGTCTCGAGTTCCTTGTGTTCCTGGGTGTCGTGCTCGACGGCCTGGTCGCCGTTCGGCAGGTGGTCGCGCATCGCGGGGTAGACGAACATCTCCTCGGCGACCGAGTGCCGCACCAGTTCGGCGATGAGCTGGTCGGTCAGGTCCCGGCGCTGTTCGGCATCGGCGGTCGTGGTGATCTGGGCGACGAGTTCCTCGGCCTCGCGGTGGTCGGTGGTGAGGACGTCGATCACGTCCGGATCGGTGGCAGTCATGGGTTCCTCCTGGTAGGGCAGTGAGCCCTGCGGGTACCCGGATCGAGTCGTCGTACGCGCTGCAACCCGAACGGATCACCGCACGCGCTTGGCGAGCCGGCGTTCCGGGGCGGGAGCGGCTTCGGCGAGCAACTGGGTGTACTCGTGCTGCGGATCGAGGATCACGTCGTCGGCCGGGCCGTGCTCGACGACGGAGCCGCGGTACAGAACCATGATCTCGTCGCTGAAGTGCCGGGCCGTCGCGAGATCGTGGGTGATGTAGAGCACCCCGAGGTTCTCCTCCCGCTGCAGCGTCGCCAGCAGGTTGAGAACACCGAGCCGGATCGACACGTCGAGCATCGACACCGGTTCGTCGGCGACCAGGATCGCCGGCTCCGGCGCCAGCGCGCGGGCGATCGCGACGCGCTGCCGCTGACCACCGGACAGCTCGTGCGGCTTCCGGCCGGCGAAATCCGGGTCCAGCCGGACCCGGTGCAGGAGGGCCAGGACTCGCTCGGCCACCTGCGCGCGCGAGAAGTCCGGGTGGTGCAGCCGCACCGGGCGGGCGAGGTGGTGGCCGATCGTGTGGTACGGGTTGAGAGACCCGAACGGGTCCTGGAACACCATCTGCACGGCCCTTCGATAAGCCGCGGCGCGCGCCCCTCGGTACCGCATGGGGTCGCCGTCGACCAGAATCGCCCCTGAGGTGGGCCGCTCGAGCTGCATCAGCAACTTCGCGATCGTCGACTTCCCCGATCCGGACTGACCGACCAGAGCGATGGTGCGCCCCGGCTCCAGCGTGAAGCTCACCTCGTCCACCGCGCGCAGTCGCGTGCTCCGCAGACCGTCGCGCAGCCGGTAGTCCTTGACCACCTCGCGCATCTCCAGCACGGTCATCGTGCTTCCTCCTTGTCGATCCCGACGTCCTCGGCCGCTGTGGCCTCCAGGGTCTGCTCGGTCTCCTCCAGGGCGATGTCGCCAGTGAGTACGCCGCTGCGGATGAAGTCGCCGCGCTCGCCGGTCAGGCTGGGGAAGGACGACAACAGCCGCCGGGTGTAGGGATGCTGAGGGTTCGTGTAGAGCGTCAGCGCATCGTCCAGTTCGATGATCAACCCGGCCCGCATGATCGCGATCCGGTCGCTGATCTCGAGGAGTAGGGGGAGGTCGTGGGTGATGAAGACGACCGCGAAACCGAGTTCGGACCGCAGCCGGGTGATCTCCTGGAGGATCTCCCGCTGCACCACCACGTCGAGCGCGGTGGTCGGTTCGTCCATGACGAGGACCTGCGGTTCGAGTGCGAGTGCCATCGCGATCATGACGCGTTGCCGCATGCCGCCGGACAGTTCGTGCGGATAGGCCCGGAGCCTGCCGCGGTCCACGCCGACGAGTTCGAGTAGCTCACCGCAGCGTCTGCGCCGCTCGGCCTTGCCCAGCTCCGGCCGGTGGGTCAGGAAGACGTCTTCAAGCTGCTCGGCGATCCGTAGTACCGGATTGAGTGAGTTCATCGCGCCCTGGAAGACCATGGCGATCTTGTCCCAGCGGAACGCCCGCAAGTCCTCACCGCCGAGGGTCGACAGATCGATGTCGTAGCCCTCGCGGGACGAGAACACGACGCGCCCGCCGGTGATGAACGCCGGCGGCTTCAGCAGGCGGGTGAGTCCGTACGCGAGGGTGGACTTCCCGCACCCGCTTTCCCCGGCGAGGCCGAGGATCTCGCCGCGCCGCAGCGTCAGAGAGACATCCCGTACGGCGTGCACGGTGGTCTCGGCGAGGTAGTCGATGCTCAGGTTCTCGATGCTGAGAACGGGATGCTCCGCCGTCTTCATGCGTTCACCTCCGCGGTCACCTTGCGCTGCCGGCGGCTCAGGCCCCACTTGTTGCGTTCGGCACGCGTCTGCGAGCGCAGCTTCGGGTTGATGATCTCGTCGATGGAGAAGTTGATCAGGGACAGCGCAGCGCCGAAGAGGGCGATCAACAGTCCCGGCGGCGCGAACCACCACCAGGCGCCGAGGCGGAGCGAGAGCCCGTTCTGCGCGTAGAAGAGCATGGTGCCCCAGGTGAACGATCCGGAGGCGCCGAGCCCCAGGAACGACAGACCGGCTTCGCCGAGGATCGCGAAGATCACCGCGAAGACCACCTGCGAGGCGAGCAGGGGGATGAGGTTCGGCAGGATCTCGACGAGCAGGATCCGCCAGCATCGCTCACCACCGATCCGGGCAGCGAGCACGTAGTCACGGCTGCGTACGCTGAGGGTGAAGCCGCGCAGGACCCGGGCGGAACCGGCCCAGCTGGTGATGGCCAGGACCGCCGCCACCAGCCAGATGGATTTGTTCGGCACGTAGCTGGAGATCACGATCACCAGGGGCAGACCGGGGATGACCAGCATGATGTTGGTGAAGAGTGAAAAGGCTTCGTCGACCCAGCCGCCGACGAACGCGCCGACGACGCCGAAGAAGGACGACAGCACCAGGGTGATCGCACCGACCACGACGCCGATGATCAGCGAGCCGCGGGTCGCGTAGGCCAGCTGGGCGAAGATGTCCTGCCCGGTCTGGGTGGTTCCGAGGATGAAGCCGTGGCCCGGGCCGGTCAGCCCGAGGTCGCGGACCGTCGACGGATCGCCGACGACCAGCGGGCCGATCAGCCCGAACATCGCGACCAGACCGGCAATGGTCAGACCGACGGCCAGCTTCAGGGTCATCGGCGGCAGCATGCGCCTCTTCCGGGTGACCGGCTGCTTTTCGTCGGTGGCCGCCTGCGCCGCCTCTTCAGGGGCTCCTTGAGTGGTGATGGCCATCGGATTCACCCCTTCCTAGGACCGCGCACGGGTGCGTGGGTCGATGACGCCGTACAAGAGGTCGACGAGCAGGTTCGCCCCGAGAACCGCCAGGGTGATGATCAGGAACACGCCCTGCATGAGCGCGTAGTCGTTGTTGCTGACGGCAAGCAACAACGCGGAGCCGATGCCGGGGTAGGAGAAGACGGCCTCGGTCACGATGGAACCGGCGACGACGAAGCCGAGGGAGATGGCGAATCCCGAGATGGACGGCAGGACCGCGTTGCGGGCGACGTACCGCGAACGGATCCGGCGCGGCGTGAGTCCTTTCGCCTCGGCGGTGAGGACGAAATCCTCCGACAGGGTGGACACCATCATGTTGCGCATGCCGAGCATCCAGCCGCCGACGGACGACACGACGATGGTCAGCGCCGGCAGCGTGCCGTGGTACGCGACCGACTGGACGAACGGCAGGTTCCATCCCGGTGTCACCGAGTACACGTCGTACCCGCCGTTGAGCGGGAAGATCGGCCAGGTGCTGCCGAGCAGGAACAGCAACAACAGCGCGAGCCAGAAGTACGGCACCGACTGCAGCATGGTGGTGACGGGGATGAGATTGTCGATCCACGAACCGCGCCGCCAGCCCGCCGCGCGGCCCAGCAGGATCCCGAGGGCGAACGAGATCGCCGTCGCCAGGCCGATCAGGCCGACCGTCCACGGCAGCGTCTGGCCGATCACCTGCGAGACCGGCGCCGGGAAGTAGGCGATGGAGGTCCCGAGGTTGCCGGAGACCAGTTGGTGAAGGTACTTCCCGTACTGGTTCCACAGGGATCCGTTGGTGTCCGTCCCCAGCAGTGCCTGGATCGCCGCCCGGGTCGTGGGGGTGACCGGGCCCTTGGTCGCCAGCTTCGACAGCATGAGGTCGACCGGGTTCCCCGGCATCAGCCGGGGAATCAGGAAGTTCAGGGTCAGGGCCGCCCAGAGGGCGGCGACGTAGAAGACGAGTTTTCGCAGCAGGTAGCGCACGGTCGGTCCGCGCTGCTCAGCCGGCCGGCGTGATCGTCTTGAGGACGATCCCGGCGTCCCAGGCCTTCCAGGCCGCCGGCAGCACGTACAGGTTGTCCTTGGTCGGCCAACCGGTCGCGCGCGAGGTGTTGAACTCGGTGAGCATCGAGTTCACGTAGATCGGGATGTAGGGCAACTGGTTCTCGATCACGGCCTGGATCTTGGCGAACTGTGCCTTCTGCGCCGCCTTGTCGGCGGTGCCTGCCGCAGCGGTGAGCGCGGCGTCGACGGTCGGGTTGGAGAACCGGGCGAAGTTGCCCGCCGTGGCCGTTTTGCCCACCGGCACCGTGTTCACGGTCGCGAGCTTGCCGTTGTAGACGAAGTACGGATTCGTGGAGGCGCCCAGGCCGACGGAGTCCAGCGACAGCTGGAACTTGCCGTTGGTCTGCGCGGCGTTCCACTCGTTCCAGGAGACCTGGCTCGGCTTGAGCTCGATGCCGACCGCGGACAACTGCTGCTTGAGGGTGTCGTTGATCGAGATGTAGTCGCTCCAGCCGGTGACCGTCTGGATCGTCAACGAGAGTCGCTTGCCGCCCTTGGTACGGACCCCGTCACTGCCCTTGGTCCAGCCGGCCGCGTCGAGGACCTTGTTCGCCTCCGTGGCGTCGGCGGACTGGGGCAGCGTCGCGGACCCGGGTGACGCGATCCAGTCGCGGTCGCGATCGGGAAGCAGGAGGGTCGGCGATCCGACGCCGGCGACCCCGCCGCCGGCGAGCTTGGCGAGTTGGGCGCGGTTCATCGCAAGGTAGATCGCCTTGCGGACGGCCGGGTCGGTCTGTGGGCCGGTGCAACCGAGTCCTGGGTTGGAACACGTCACGATCAGCGTCGTCATCACCGGGGTGTTCACATACGACAAGTTCTTGCCGGACTTGATGATGTTGTCGATTCCCGGCAGGTAGGCGCTGGCCCAGTCGACCTTGCCCGCGACCAGCGCCGCGCTGGCGGCGTCGGCCGATTCGATCGGGATGTAGCGCACCTCTTTGATGGCGGGCTTGCCTTGGTCCCAGTACTGGTCGTTCTTCGTCAGCACGAAGCTCTGCGGGGTGAACGACTTCAGCTTGAACGGGCCGGTGCCGACCGGGTTCTCGTTGAGGTTCGTCGTCGGGTCCTTGATGTCCTTCCAGATGTGCTCGGGCACGATCGCCTGATTGGCGAGTACCGCGGGCTCCTGCATCAACGACTTGGACTTGAAGGTCAGTACGGCGGTGTCGTCCGAGGCAGCCTTGGCCGTCGCGGCGAGTCCCGACGGATTGAGTGCGGGTGTCTTCGAGACGAGGTTGAAGGTGAACGCGACGTCCTTCGCCGTGAACGGCTGACCGTCGTTCCACTTCACACCGGGGCGGATCTTGATGGTGAGCTCGGTCCCGGCCGCGTTCCAGGAGAAGCCGCTCGCGAGCACCGGCGTCGGTTCCGACTGCTTGGCGAAGTTGTACCAGTACAGCGGCTCGTAGATGACGCCGAGCGTCGGCTGGAGCGCGGTGGTGCTGAACGGGTTGAAGTTCTTGGTGGTGATGGCGCCGGCGGCGATGGTGACAGAAGCGTCCTTGCTGCCACCGGCTTCCTTGCCTGCCGCGTCGGAGCAGGCGGCGAGCAGGAGCGCAGCAGCCGTCGCGGAGGCCGCTACCCCGAGCAGGCGGCGCATCCTCGTACGGTTCGTCGGGTTCCGGAGCATTGGTTGATTCCTTTCCGGGAACGGTCGTTCCGCCCGGAGGCGGGCCTGCGAGGGCATCCCCTGGCGTCACCAGGAACACAGGAGATGAAGCGGTTAAGCACCTTTGAGCGGGTAACTTAGTTTGCCTAACAAACAATGCGCAAGGGTCTGACCGGTAACGGTTCGACAGCGGAGCGTGGGCGCTCAACGCCGACGCGCAGCGTGCAAGGACCGCGGCTAGGCCGAGACGGCGTGGTCCGATCCGAGCAGCGCGGCTACGCCGAGACGGCGCGGCTGGGCTCGAGCGCCAGCGCGGCTAGGCCGAGACGGCGTGGTCCGATCTGAGCATCATCAGGGCGGCTCCGATCGCGGCCGCGTCGTGGCCACGCTCGTCGAGGACGACCTCGGGGGTCACGCTTCGGCCGAAGGCGGAGCTCAGGATCCGCTCCTGGAGGATCGGCAGGTAGATCGTCCCGGCGACGGCGAAGGCGGGGCCGGTCAGCACCAGCAGTTGTACGTCGTACATGTTGGTGATCGCCTGGGCGCCCAGCGCGAGCCACGCCGCGGAGTCCTTGATGATGGCTTCGGCCCGGGAATCCCCGGTGAGAGCGAGTCGTGCGATCGCCGCGAACGCCGCGACGCCGCTGCGCCGGTGCGAGCCGAGGTCGAGTCCGGCCGCGCGGGCCTTCGCGATGACCGTGGCCGGTCCGGCGACCGCCTCGAGGCAGCCGGTGCTCCCGCACCAGCAGCGCGGGCCGCCGATCTGGACGCAGATGTGCCCGACCTCGCCGGCGTTGCCGTGGGCACCTTGGTAGACGTTGCCGTTCAGCCGCAGGCCCGATCCGATTCCCTCGCTCATGAACAGTGCGGCCATCACGGAGACGTCGTGGCTGGTCGTCAGCCGCGTGCCTGCGGCCGCCGCCGTGGCGTCGTTCTCGAGCAGCGCCGGCAGACCGAGCCGTTCCTCCAGACGCTGATGGACCGGGAACCCGACCCAGCGCGCCATCATCGGCGGCGCCGAGGCCACGCCGTTGTTGCGGATCAGTGGACCTGGGCAGACGAAGCCGAGGCCCAGGACGAGAGTGGAGTCGATGCCGGCGCGGTCGATGAGTTCGCCGGTCTGCGTCGCGATCCGCTCGACGACCTCCTCCGGGTCGCTGTCCTCGCCCGGGCCTTCCCGCCGCCAGCGGGCGACGACACCGCCGGCGTAGTCGACCAGGACGTAGGTGAGGCTGTCGTAGCTCAGATGGACGCCGACGACGTACCGAGCCGTCGCTCTGATCTGCAGCAGGGTGCGCGGCTTTCCGCCCGTGGACGTGCCCCGGCCGGCCTCGTCGACCAGGCCGTCGTCGATCAGCCGGCGTACCAGGGCCGTCACCGATGGCGCCGTGAGACCGGTGATCTGGGTGAGTTCGACCCGGCTGAGTGTGCCCGTGGAGCGGATCCTGTCCACAATGAGGGCACGGCTGCTCGACGGCGCCGGATCGTAACCCGGTGATCGCGACGAGTCGCTGCCCTGCTGCATGAAGTCCGCCTTGCCGAGTTAGTTAGGTCTGTGAATATAGTCCTCGGACTACTTAGGAGGCAGTTTATGCAGGAGGTCACCTCTCCCGACCGTGTCGTTGGGCTGGTGCTGGCGCGCACCGGGAGAGTGCTCGGGCTGGAACCGTTCATGGCCGACCTCAGCCAGGGCATCGAGGAGTACTTCGCCGGACGGCACTGCAGCCTGTTGATCGAGTTCACGGCCGACCTCGCCGGCGAAATCGCCGTCTGGCAGCGCTGGGCGGCCAACGACTTCGTCGACGGCCTCATCCTGGTGGACCTGCGCAGCGAGGATCCGCGGCTCGCCGAACTCGCAGGCCTTCGGGTGCCGGCGGTGCTGCTGGGCGGACCGGAACTGCAGGTGCCGATCACCACCGTCCTGGTCGACAACGCGGAGGGCGCCCGGGCAGCGGTTCGCGCCCTCGCCGATCTCGGCCATGACGACATCGCCCGGGTGAGCGGCCCGCGCGACATGACCCACTGCAAGGCCCGCGATGAGGCCTTCGTGGAAAGCTGCGCGGAGCGGGGCATCCGGGGAATGGTCGTCGAAGGGGACTACTCCGAGGACTCCGGCCGGGCCGCCACCCGGCAACTGCTGACTGGTGACCGGATCCCGACGGCCGTTGTCTACGACAACGACCTGATGGCGATCGGCGGCCTCGCGGTCGCCAGAGAGTTGGGCGTCGAGATCCCTCGCCAGTTGTCCGTCATCGCCTGGGACGACACCGCGGTCGCACGGCTGGCGCACCCGCCACTGAGTGTTGTCACCGTCGACGTCCACGGCCTCGGAACCATCGTCGGCAAAGCCGTTCTCGCCGCCATGGACGGCGCCGGGACAACGACGTACGAAGTACCGAAACCGACGATCCGGCTGGCCGGATCCACCGCCGTCAAGAACCAGAACGCGCTACCTACCAACGCCTGACAGTTGCCCGCGGGATCGGTTAGCACTTGTAACTCCGCACAAGCCTTCTCCACCCGCTCAGGCTATGACCGGCGACTTGGTCCGGCCGCCTCTTGAGGCGTGGCTGAGGATTGTCAGGAGGGCCGCGATCAGCATCGCGGCTACCGTGGTCAGTGCGGTGATTCCCCAACCGAACCACGCGACCGCGGAGGGGCCGAAGGCCGTGCCCAGGCTGCCTCCGACGAAGTACACCACCATGTAGCCGCCGTTCAATCGCGCCGGCGCTGATGGGTCGATGGCCAGCACCGTGCTCTGATTCGCCACCTGAGCCGCGAACAGGCCGGCGTCGAAGAGCGCCAGGCACGCCATCGTCACAGCCGGAAGGTGAAGGGTGGCCGCGCTCACGATCGTCGCGACGACCGCGAGCGCCAGGCCGAAGAGGATGACCTTGCGGGCGCCGACCCGGTCGGTCCAGCGTCCGGCGACCTGCGTGGCTGCGATCCCGGACAGCCCTGCCAGGCCGTAGAAGCCGATGCGCTCTGGTGAGTAGTTGAACGGCGGCTCCGCGAGAGCCACGGCCAAGCCCGACCAGACGGTGCAGAACCCGAAGAACCACAGGGCACCTCGCAGCGCGGCCGTCCGCAGGGTCGCGTAGCGGACGAAGAGTCCAGGGATGGAACGGATGGTGGTGAACAGGCTCCCGGAAACCGCGGCCTGCCGGTCGGTCAGCAAGCGCGCGCACAAGAGTGCGAACACGGCGCTCGCGCCGGCGAAGATCAGCAACGTGACCCGCCATCCGAACCGGTCGGCGAGGAATCCGCCGACGATCCGTCCCGCGATGATCCCGGCCGAGATGCCGGACGTGACGATCCCCAAGATGGTGCCCCGCCGGTGCGGCGCTGCCAGCCGCCCGACGATGGAGCTCATCCCGGAGCCGACCACGGAACTCGTACCGGTGATCGCGATCAGCAGCCCCAGCACCGCGACATCCTGGACCATCGCGCTCGCACCCAGGGCGATGGCGAGCACGAGAAACTGCGCCGCCAGCACCCGGCGGGGTGAATACCGGTCCACCAAAGGGGTCAGGACCAGCAGCCCCAGCAGGTAGCCGATCGGCCCACAGGCCAGCGCCAGGCCGATGTCGCCGATCGGCGAACCGAGCGAGCCGGCCACCTGCCCGACCGAGGGCTGAAGTAGGTAGAGGGTAGAGGTGCCCAACGCGGCCGCGATCGACATGAAGGTCACTGCGGCACCGCTCAGCCCGACCTGGTCAGTGGTGTCTTGAAGAGTCATAGGTCCACCGTGGCTGCACGGGCAGCCGGTCAACAGTGACCGATCTGACCGCATTGCTACAATTTCGGACATGGCCCATGTCGTCGCGCTCGCACTCAGCGAAGGCGTACCGATCTTCGAATTGGCCGCCCCGTGCGCGATCTTCGGCGAAGATCGCAGCCAACTGACCGGCACCGACTGGTACACGCTGAAGGTGTGCGGACCGCCCGACGCGCAGGTCGATCGCTGGTTCGCCGCGGCGACGCCGTACACGTACGACGATCTCGCCGTCGCGGACACCGTCATCCTGCCCGCCTGCCACGACGCGGGTCTGAGGCCGGCCGCCGACCTGGTCGATGCCGTTCGGGCCGCCGCGGACCAGGGCGCCCGGATGGTGTCGATCTGCACCGGCGCCTTCGTCCTCGCCGCCGCGGGCGTGCTGAATGGACGTCGGGCGGCGACGCACTGGATGCATGCCCCGACGCTGGCCGAACGCCACCCCGACGTCATCGTCGATCCGGCACCGCTGTTCATCGACCAGGGCAACGTGCTGACTTCCGCCGGCAAATCAGCCGGTACCGATCTCTGCCTGCACCTGGTGCGCAAGGACTACGGCGCCCATATCGCCAATCAGGTCGCCAGGATCCTGGTCGCACCACCCCAGCGGGAAGGGGATCAGCGGCAGTACGTCGATCCTCGGCCGGCTCCCCAAGCCGGCGACAGCATCGGCTCAACGATGCAGTGGGCGCTCGAGCACCTCGACGAGGGAACGACTGTCGAGCAACTCGCCAGGCATGCTCGGGTCAGCGTCCGCACGTTGCACCGGCACTTCGTTCAGCGGACCGGTGCGAAACCACTGGAGTGGCTGAACAGTCAACGCGTTCAGCGCGCCCAGCAACTCCTCGAAACGACCGACCTGCCGGTCGAACGGATCGCCGGTTTGGGCGGCTTCGGGACCTCGGCCGCCTTGCGCCGGCACTTCCAGGACGCACTCGGCACCACCCCGGACCTCTACCGCAGAACCTTCACTGCCTGACTCGTCAAAGGTGTGCGAGATCGCGGAAGAAGGCGCGGATGTCCGTGACCAGGAAGTCCGGTTCTTCCAGGGCCGCGAAATGGCCGCCGCGCGGGTAGCTCGTCCAGCGGACGATGTTGTTCGTCTTCTCGGCGATGTGTCGCAAGGGGATGAAGTTGTCGTCGGGAAAGTCCGCGAGTGCTGTCGGTGTGGTGGACGCTTCGATCGGCCGGCCCGAAGACGCGGCATGGCTGCGCTCGTAGTAGATCCGCGCGGCCGGGCCGGCGGTCCTGGTGAACCAGTAGAGCGACACATTCGTGAGCAGGTGGTCCCGGTCGATCGGGCTGCCCGACCACTCCTCGAACTTCTCCGCGATCCAGGCCAGTTGCCCGACAGGGGAGTCCGTCAACGCGTAGGCGACTGTCTGCGGACGGGTGGCCTGCAGGTCGGCGTACCCCTGCTTCTCTTTGAGCCAGCCCTCGAATCGGTGCCATGACGCCCACGTGCGTTCGCGTTCCGCGGGGTCGAGCGGCGCGAGCTCTTCCTCGGTCGGTTCCGACGTTGCGCCTGCGCCCGGGATGAGGTTGAGGTGTACGCCGATGACGCGCTCGGGCTGGATCCTGCCGAGCTCCTGCGAGATCGCCGCACCCCAGTCACCACCTTGTACGCCGTACCGGTCGTACCCGAGACGCTCCATCAGCTCGGCGAAGGCGCGCGCGACCCGGTTCGCCTCCCAGCCGGTGTCGTGCGTCGGTCCCGAGAGCGTGAAGCCGGGGATGCTGGGCATCACCAGAGAGAACGCGTCCGCCGGGTCACCGCCGTACCGGCGTGGGTCGGTCAGTGGGCCCGCGATCTGCTGGAACTCGACGATCGAGCCGGGCCAGCCGTGCGTGACCAGGAGCGGCGTCGCGTCCGGCTCGGGTGATCGGACGTGCGCGAAGTGGATGCGGGCACCGTCGATCGTGGTGGTGAACTGCTCCCACTCGTTGAGCTGCGCCTCAGCCTTCCGCCAGTCGTACTCGTGCCGCCAGTAGTGCACGAGGTCCTGCAAGTACTTCAGCGGTACGCCGTACGCCCACCCGACGCCGGTCAGTTCCTCCGGCCAGCGGGTCAGCTCGAGACGTCGGTGAAGCTCGTCGATCTCGTCCTGCGAAACTTCCAGCCGAAACGATTCGATGCTCATGGCAACACCATCTCGCACCCGGGGCCGGCACCGCATGCGGGTTTCAGGCCGTCGCCAGGCGCGGCCCGGCATGACCGGCCAGGCAGACCCAGCGGCCGGCCACCAGGACCCACGTCTGGGTCATCGGCATCCGGAAGGATTCGACTCCGGACCCTGAATCGACCTGATCTGTCACGACACAACGCAGTACGGCGGCGTCGCCGGCCACGACGACGACCTCGATGTCGGTCAGTACCTGGGTATGCCAGACCAAAGGTCCGGACGTGTTGGACGCGACGTACCGCTCGCGATCGAACTGTTCACCGCGATGCGATGTCCAGTGGAAGTCAGGATGGAGCAGTGCCAGCAACCGCTCAGCATCCCTTCGCGCCAACGCGTCCGCTCGTTCGAGCGCAGCAGCCACGACCTCGTCCCTAGTCTCCGCCACGCCCACATTCTTTCAGCCCGCTGGCTGGCTGCTGCTAGCCGGCAGCTGCGTTCACAATCCCCAGCCGTACCTGACTCGGTCGCGGCCGGAGGAATTGCGGACGGTCAGGTTGAGGTTGGTTCCGCTGCCGCTCAGGGCGAACATCGAATACCAGTCGTAATTGCCGCCATTGGTGGGCTTTCCGCCGAGTGCGGGCCAATAGGTACCACCCATCTGATTGTCGCGCATGACCTGGGTGACGGCCCGCAGATAACGCACGTAGTTGTCGGTGCTGCCCGAATCCGCATAGTTGAGACCGGTGGACATCGGCGCGCCGTACTCGGTCATCACCGCGCGGGACGCGCAGTTTCCGAGCCGGGTCTGGATATGGCTGCGGAAAGCGTCGTACGTCATCGGGCCGTAGAAGAAGGTGTAGTAGTGGAAGGAGAGCAGCGTTCCGCTGAAGCGGCTGTCGTTGCAGATGTCCCGCAGGTCCTGGCTGTAACCGGTGCCGCCGATGAGCACCCGGCTGCGCACCGCCGAATAGTGGTAGCTGAGCCAGTTCGCCGCGACGTTCCGCCAGTCCGCCGAACTGTAACCGTGCGGCTCGTTCATCGGCTCGAAATAGACATTGGTGTTCGCGCCGTAGGTGCTGGTCACCCGGGACCACATCGTGTTCCACGCCGTGTAGTCCGTGACCTTGCCGCCCGAGGCGGCACCGTCCTCCCAATAGGCGAGAATGACCTTGAACCCGCGCTCGGTGGCGGCGTCGATGGCGCCCCGGTAGTTGTTCCACCAGGTCGTGCCGACGGTGTGGGTGTTGATCGGCAGGCGGACGGTGTTGACGCCCACCGCTGCCATGTCGTCGTACACGGCATTGGCCTTGGCGCGTACGGTCGCGTTGCTGTCGTTCTGGCTCAGGCCCGAAATGACGAGCGGGCCTTTGCTGAAGTTGTCACCCAGGACGGCCCAGTTCATACCGCGGAACTGGTTGGTGGTGGCGCCGGCCGGCGCCGAGGTGGCGACGATGCCACTGAGGGCGAGGACCATCACCACCAGCAGGGTCAGTGATCGGCGTAATGCTGTGGTGCGGGAATGGGGCGGTCTTCCGTTCATCGTTTTGCCTCTTCTGAGCGCTCGAGGGTCTACGGCTTTACCTGTTCAGGAATATCCGGCCCCGCACCGAGCGGTGTCCATCCGTTGATCAGAGGTGGGCAAGAACGTTCAGACCCGAACATGCCGGGTGAGATGAGACCGAATCATTTCAGGAGGTTGGGTCGATGATTTCCTTGATCAGCCAGTCGACGGCGCGGTCGGGGTACGGGCGGGGGAGTGAGAGGACGATGTGATCGAAGCCCAGTGCAATTGCCTTGCGGACGATCGCGCGCGTCTCCGCCGGGTCGGAGTACGAGACGATTTGTTGCAGCGACCGGCTGATCGTCGCGGGGTCCCGGCCGATCCGCTCGCATTCTGTGTCGAGCCGTCGTAGCCGGTCGGCGAGTGTGTCGAAGTCGGTGTGTGGCGGGCCGCCGATGTTCCAGCTGTCGGCGTACTCCGCGACGAGTCGCAGCATCCGGTTGCCCCAGCCGCCGATGAGAAGCGGCGGGCCGGGTCGCTGGATCGGCTTCGGCTCGTTCCGGTTCTGCTCGAGGGTGTAGTAGCGGCCGTGGAAATCGAACACGTCCTGGGTCCACATCCCGCGCAGGATCTGGATGGTCTCGCGAAGCCTGTCGACGCCTTCACCTGGCGGCACGAGCGTCAGCCCGTAGGCGGCGTACTCCTCGATGGCCGGGTTGGGGCCGGGGATTCCGCTCAGACCCGCCGGCTGATGGGTGCCGCCGGCGCCGAGACCCATGACGAGCCTGCCGCCGGAGATGACGTCGAGGGTGGTGGCGATCTTGCCGAGCACGGCCGGCGGGCGGATGCGGTTGCTGGTCACGAGCAGGCCGAAGCGGAGGCGCGTGGTCTGTGCGGCGAGTGCGGTCAGCAGTGTCCAGCCCTCGTAGATCTCGCCGTCCTTCGGGCCGGCCAGCGGGAGGTAGTGGTCCCACAGCCACGCGTCCCGGATCTGCGGGGCCTGGTCGGCTTCGAGCCAGACGCGCCGGATATCGGCGTACGGGACATGCATCGGGGTCGTCTTCAAGCCGAAGGTCACAGTCATATCATCAGGGTAACTGATGATCAGCTCACCTGACGATCAGGGGAGCTGTAGATTGGGCTGCATGGTGTCCGACCGGTTGGGGTATCTGCTCAAACACGTGCTGGCCGAGCTCACCGACGCCCAGGCGGCCGCACTTGCGCCACAGGGGATCAACGGCCGCGATCTCGCCGTACTCTCGGCCGTCGCGTCGGGGGAGCCGCTGTCACAGCTGGAGGTCGCCGCGCGGCTCCGGGTCGACCGGACCTCGATCGGCGACCTGCTGGACGGGTTGGAAGAACGAGGCCTCGTCGAGCGCCGACGCAGTACGGAGGACCGCCGCCGCAATGTGGTCGTGCTGACCGCGCAAGGCGAGTCCACGTTCGAAGCAGCCGAACGAATCCGCCTGGACGTCGAGCGCGACTTCTTAGCCGCCCTCCCGCACCCCGCCCGCTTCCGCAAGGACCTACGCCTACTACTCGGCGAATAACGCGTTGTCGGTGCCGGAGTCGCCGTTCATAGTTGGGGTGTGGACTGGTCGTTGGAGGTTCGGGTCGATCGGCGGTTGGAAGAGGAGTTGACCGAGCAACTGGTGTCGTTCAACAGGGCGGCTTCGCCGGTCGTCGACGTGCGGTTCGAGCCGGACAACCTGAAGTCCGAGCCGGTCCAGGTGTACGCCGTGACGGGCGACGGGTCCTTGATCGGCGGGTGCGTCGGCCGGGTCGAGCGGGTCTGGCACTGGCTGACGGTCGACCTGATGTGGGTCGACCGGACCTGGGCGGGACGTGGCATCGGCTCGGCTCTGCTCGCGGCACTGGAACACGAGGGCCGGTCCCGTGGCTGCCGCTGGTCGGACGTCACCACGTTCGACTTCCAGGCCCCCGACTTCTACCGCAAACAGGGCTATAAGGAGTACGGCGTCAAACACAACTACCCGCCCGGCCACTCCAACCACTTCCTCCGCAAGGACCTCTGAGCCGCTCCACGGATGTTGCTTTAGGCAACGCGAGTCTGCTGGGGAGCCGGTCAGGTCAGCGGCGGATCCACTTCACCGTTCCGCCGCTCGCGGACATCACCGCGCCGACGACGAGCACGCCTACCGAGGCCGGCGGTAGACCGGGCCGCAGGTTCGGTCAGTGTGAGCCGTTGTCGTCGAGCAATTCGGTGAGGCGTTGGCGGAGTTCGGGCTCGTTGCCGGCGACGTCGACCAGCTTGTCGCGGCTGGTGGCGCCGCGTACCAAGGTCACCGCGGCACGTCGTACGCCGAACGCGGTCGCGACTGACTCCAGCACGGCCTTGGTCGCCTGCCCTTCCACTGCGCGAGCTTTGACGGCGACGACGAGAGCCGGTCCGCCGACGCCGTCGTACCGGCCGCCGACTGTTGAGCGGGAGGCCCCTGGCCGAACCCGTAGCAGCACTCTCAAAGCGTGGGCGCCGTTCCTGGTCCGGTCAGCGTTTCGGCCAGCCAGTCATAGGAGAGGCGGCCGCTGACTGCGTGCTCGACCCCAGGCACCAGATCGCTCCGGAAGCAGTCGGCTGCTTCGAGGTCGGTATAGACCGCCGATACCGACTCCACGGCCGACCGAAAGCCGGAAGCGGGGAAGATGGGGTCCTCTGCGCCCGACTCGAGGAAGAGCGGCCGAGGTGCGAGTAAGGCGAGAAGGTCGGGCTGCTCGGCCACGGTGAGCAGGCCGGGAACGAAGTTGCACGCGCAGTGGTGCACGGCCAGGAAGCTGTCCGCAAAGGTGTTGGCGAAGCCGCAGAGAACGCCGGCCCGGATTCGCTCGTCGAGCGCCATCGCGATCATCGACCACAGTGAGCCACCTGAGTGACCGAAGATTCCGATCCGGTCGCGATCGATGTCGGGGTGTGCCGCGACCGCGTCGAGCACCCCCAGCAACTCTGCGATTCGCAAGCCCGTGAGGGTGTAGCCGCTCATCATCAGCTCCATCGAGAGCCGATAACAAGAACTGGGCGCCGCCGAGTCGTAAGCCCGGTCGACGTCGGTCATCCGCTCACCAAATCCCACCACGTCGGGAGCGATGACGACCAATCCTCTGCGGACAAGCTGCACAGCGAACCGGCCGTAGAGATCGTTGCCATCGGCATCAGAGCTGTCGTCGGCTCCCAGGCCGATGATCTGACGGCTGCCATAGCCATGCCCGTGCACGGCCAACACCCCGGGCGACGGCGCACGTATCCCGTCCGGCACCAGAACGTAAGCCCCGAACCGAATCCCCGGCAGCACCTCGAGCTCCACCCGGTCACGCCGATAGCCGTCACACGGCACCCGCTCGACCACCGACAACTCCGGCTCCGAGAGGCGCTCGAACGGATCCACCAACGACCGCAGGAACCCAAGCCGCCCCGCTCGCGACACCGACCCCCGCGCCACCCCGGCGCGCACCCTCAACTCGCCCAGCAGAGCGTCGACTCCGTCGTTCACGATGTCCCCCAAACCACCACCGCATCCTAGACGCGAATTCCCCGCCACAGAACACAGCGAGCGCTCGGGGCGATGGAGGATGGTCCACTTGTCGGTAGGAACGGTGGAGGAAGGTCTATCGAGGGCTGGTCGTTGGGCTGGTTGAGTACTGGCATGAGATCAGCTGCTGTACCGACTCTTGTTCCCGCGCGTTCGGGGCGCGCGGTGCGAGTTGCGCGGGGTGAGTACATCCGGGTGACCGATGTGGAAGGTGGGCAGGTCGGTGACCTGTTCGCCTTCGTGGCCGGCGATCCGTCGGGCGGGTATCTCAGCGCCTCGCATACCCGGACCGCCACCGGCCGCATGTTCCCGGCGGTGAACGAGACCTTTGTGACCGACCGGCGGCGGCCGATGCTGACCCTGGTCGATGACACGTCGCCCGGGCATCACGATCTGCTGATCGCTGCCTGCGACCCGCAGCGGTACGCCGAGCTGGGCGTGCCCGACCACCCGTCCTGCACAACGAACCTGATCACCGCGCTGGCGACGATGGGCCTCGCCGCGCCGGTCGTTCCCCAGCCGGTGAACGTGTTCATGCGGGTTCAGGCCGACGCGGACGGCCGGCTCGACTGGTTGCCGGCGGCCACCAGTGCCGGAGACAGCATCACCTTCCGCGCTGAGCTCGACTGCGTCGTCGTGCTGTCCGCCTGTCCCCAGGACCTGACCGTGATCAACGGCAAGAACCCCACCGCCCTCGCACTCGATGTACTGGAGGAGATCCGATGACCGACCACCTGAAGCATCCCGCACTCCAACCGGTGCGGATCGGGCCGCACGCGTTGCCGAACAGGCTCGTGGTCGCCCCGATGACCCGCACCTCGGCCACGCCCGACGGCATTCCGACCGCCGAGATGGCGCAGTACTACGCCGACTTCGCGGCCGGCGGCTTCGGCGTGATCCTGTCCGAGGGCACCTACACCGACACGGAGTACAGCCAGGGATACCTGAACCAGCCGGGACTGGCCAGCGAAGAACACGTCGCCGGTTGGCGCGACGTCACCGAGCAGGTCCACGCTGCCGGCGGCCGCATTTTCGCGCAGTTGATGCACGCGGGCGCGCTGTCCCAGGGCAATCCGTACCGCTCGGACACCACGGGTCCGTCGGCGGTCCAGCCACTCGGCGAGATGATGCCGGACTACGGCGGCAGTGGTCCATGGCCGGTCCCGCACGAACTGACCAAGCACGACCTGGACGCTGTCGTGGAAGGCTTCGTCGCCGCGGCGCTTGCCGCAGTACGGGCTGGTTTCGACGGCGTCGAGGTACACGCGGCGAACGGGTATCTGCTCGACCAGTTCCTCACCGACTACACGAACCAGCGCACCGACGAGTACGGCGGTCCGGTGGCCAACCGGATCCGCCTGACCGCCCGGGTGACGGCGGCCATCGTCGACGCGCTGCCGGCCGGGCTTCCTGTCGGGGTCCGACTGTCGCAGACGAAGGTGAACGACCTGGTCTACCGCTGGCCGGGCGGAGCAGCCGATGCCGAGGTCGTGTTTCCCGCGGTCGCCGGGGCCGGCGCGACGTACCTGCACCTGGCCAGCGAGGGACGCGACTGGCTGGAGACCTCGACCCTTCCGGACGGCCGTACCATCACCGGACTGGCCCGCCGGCTGACCGGCTTGCCGGTGATCGCCAACGGCGGCATGCACGACCCGGCGCAGGCCGCGCAGGTGCTGGCCGACGGCCACGCCGACCTGGTGTCGGTCGCTCGCGGTGCCCTGGTGAACCCGGACCTCCCGAAGCGGCTGGCCGAGGGATCGCAGCTGCGCGTCTTCGACCGGAACATGCTCCACCCGGATGTCACCCTCGCGACCGCACGGGCGTGGCAGGCTGTCAGGTCATGAGCCCCAGCTGGTCCGACGGCGCCGCGGCGGTGGCCGCCCTGACCTTCGACGTCGACGCGGAGACGCCGGTACTGGCCCGCGGCCGGCGCTACGCCGAGCACGTCTCGACCATGTCTCACCAGGCGTACGGTCCGGACGTCGGCGTACCGCGGATCCTCGACCTGCTGGACGAGCTCGAGGTCGCGGCGACCTTCTTCGTCCCTGGCTGGGTCGCCGAGCAACGCCCGGGCCTCGCCGCCTCGATCGTCGAGCGCGGGCACGAGGTGGCACATCACTCGTACAGCCATCGGCCGCCGACGTCGTTGACCGGCCAGGAGGAGCGTGACGACTTCGAGCGGGCGCTGGCGGTGTTCGATGCCCAAGGCATCGAGGTGTTCGGGCACCGTGCCGCCCTGTGGGAGGCGACCACGCGGACCGCGGAACTGATCGCCGAGCATGGCTTGCTGTACGACTCGTCGTTGATGGGCGACGACCGGCCGTACCTGCTGCAGGCGGGCGGAGTGGTCGAGCTGCCGGTGCACTGGTCGCTGGACGACTGGGAGCAGTACGCGTTCCTGCCGGAGCCGGACATCGGTTCGGTGATCGAGTCGCCGCGCAAGGTTCTGGAGCTGTGGAAGGCCGAGCTCGACGGCATGCGGTTCTATCGGTGCCTGTTCACGCTCTGCCTGCATCCGTTCCTGTCCGGCCGGCCTGGTCGCTTGATGGCGGTGCGGGAGCTGATCGAGTACGCCCGGTCGTGCGGCGACGTGAGCTTTGCCCGGTGCCGCGACATCGCCGTACGGGCGCAGGCGGACGACACGCTGCCGGTGCGGCCGGTGTCCGTGCCGCATGCGAGTCGGGACGTCTACCCGGACTGAACCAGCTCGTCGGCTTCCAAGGCCAGGTAGAGATCGACCCGGTCCTCGGTCCGGGTGACGTCGCGGCCGGTCAGCTCGGTGATCTTCGCCAGCCGGTTGCGCAAGGTGTTGACGTGCACGTACAGGGCGGCCGCGGTCGCGCCGTACTGGCCGTCGTGCTGGAGGAAGGCCCGCAGAGTGACCTCCAGATTCGCGGCGCGCTTGTGGTCGAACTCGCGCAGGGGCCGCAAGATCCCGTCCGCGAACCCGCGCAGTGTCTCGGTGGTCTGCAGACCCAGCAGCAATCGATGGGTGCCGAGGTCGTGGAACGACGCGACGGCCGGCGTCGACCGGCGCCGTAGTACCCGGCAGGCCTCACGGGACTGGATCAGTGGCTGCCGGAGCGCCTGGGCATTGGCCGCCGGCTCGCCCAGCCCGATCACCGTACGGCGGTCCGGGAAGCGCCGTGTGATCGTGCGGTGCAAAGCTGCGGCCAACTCGCGCACGTCCTGCCGAGGCCGCTGCAGTACGGCCACCACATCTTGGGTGCCTCCGGCAACGACCACGGCGAGGCCCGTCGCCAGGAAGAAGCCGCTGATTGTTTCGGTGAGCCCGGGCAGCGTGGATTCCTCCCCGTCGGCGAAGGCGGTGGTCAGCACGATCAGCTCACCGCCCGGGTCGACTCCGAACGCCCGCAACCGGTCCGGGACCTCCGCGGCTCGCTGGGCACCGGAGAGAATCATGTCGAGCAGTTCGCTGGCGAACCGCAGCTCGATCGCCTGCACTGCTTGCTGTTTGGCGACCTCCAAGCTCAGGAAACGAGCCGCCTGCTCGAGCGCGTCCTGCTCCGCCCGGCTCAGCTCGGCCAACGGCCGCACGCAGACAAGAGCCGCGTCGGTGTCGCCGACAGCGCCGACCAGGAACAACGTCGCCCGGCCGATCCCCGCCTCGAGATCCACCTCCAGCGCGGGCGGCCGCCGAGCCAGACCCGCCGCGATCAGCCGGCATTGCTCGGGGGTGAGCTGCGCGCCGGCCGCCGCCAATGGGCGCGCCATCCGGTCCACCACGACCAGCGGCAGATCGTGCTCACGCCGGAGAACGGCCAGTACGCCGGACGCTCCAGCACCGTGCGAGATCGCGGCGGCCAGCGCGTCTCCACGCCGTACCATCCCCACCAGCGCATCACGGCGTTGATCGGCCTGGAGCATCGACGCGGCCTGCGTCACGGCGGTGAACGGTACTTCGATCGCGATCTCCGCCAGCGGCAACGCGAGCCGCTCGCACGCCCGCACCAGTTCGTCGGGCGTCGACGGCGCCTCCTCGCGCAGCCCGAACACGATTCCGGCGGCACCCGCGCGGTGCACGTTAGCCGCGAACTCCGCCGCGGTCGTCTCGGCCAGCCACAGACCGTTGGTGAGCACGAGTTCCCGCTCCCGCACGTACGCCGACGGGTCGGGCAGTTCCGTGTTGTGCACCCACAACGCCTCGCGCTCCAGCGCGCCCGGCGCTCCGGGGACCAGCACCGTCAGCTCCAGAGCCGGATCCCGAACCAGGGCAGCAAGACTGAGCACCCTGTGAACATATCCAGCCGGGGCGGATTTCACTAGAGGTTCAGCCACTGACCCGAGCATGTTCCGACTGCTTTCCTGGGCCGATCAGCGTGACCTGTCGCACTATTGCCTGGAGGCCGTCATGCGTACCGAGACCGAAGCCGTTCCCTTCGATGCCCACGGCGTCGACCCGATCCCGGCCGGCGGCCGGGACTCCACCCCGCGCGAGCAGTTCTGGATCTGGTCCGGGGCGAACCTCGCCCCGATCAACTGGGTGCTCGGGGCACTCGGCATCACGCTCGGGCTGAGTCTGCTGGAAACCCTGCTCGTTGTTGCCATCGGCAACCTGATGGGCTGCGCGGTGTTCGGGTTGTTCAACGTCATCGGCCACCGGACCGCGGTCAACCAGATGGTGCTGGGCCGGGCGGCGTTCGGCCGTCGCGGGGCCGCCGTACCGGGAGTGGTCCAGTGCCTGCTCACCATGGCCTGGGTCGGGGTCAACACCTGGGTGGTGCTGGATCTGGTGCTGGCGATTCTCGGCAAGCTCGGGGTGCACGGCGGCGTCGTACTGGAGTACCTGGTGGCGGCCGTGATCATGATCGTCCAGCTCGGACTCGCGCTGTACGGCTTCTACGCGATTCGCACGTTCGAGAAGTACACCGTGCCGCTCACTGTCCTCGTGATGGCGGTGATGACGGTGCTGGCGTTGAGCCAGGCCGATCTGCACTGGACCGCCGCGAGCACCGACGGACCAGCGGCGAAGGTCACCGCGATCACGCAACTGATGACCGCGATCGGGATCGGCTGGGGCCTGAGCTGGCTGCCGTACTCCGCGGACTACAGCCGCTTCGTCCGGCCGTCCGCATCCAGCCGGGCGGTGTTCTGGTCATCCATGCTCGGGATGTACGTGCCGACCGTATGGCTCGCCGCTCTCGGCGCCTGCCTGGCCAGCGCGGGCAGCGGCAGCGACCCGTCGACGCTCGTGATCAGCACATTCGGCGCGTTGGCGCTGCCGGTACTGCTGCTGATCATGCACGGGCCGGTCGCCACCAACATCCTGAATCTGTACTCCTGCTCGCTGGCCGCGCTCTCGATCGGTGTCCGCGCGGCCCGCTGGAAGGTCACCCTGGTAGCCGGTCTGGTCGCCTCCGGTGTACTGGTCGTCTTCGTCCGCGCCGACAGCTTCGCGTCCGCCTTCGACCAGTGGATGGTGTCGATCCTGGTCTGGATCAGTCCGTGGGCAACGATCGTCGGCCTCGACTATTTCGTCGTACGCCGTGGCCGGCTCGACATCGCCGAGCTGTACGCCGCGGACTCGGCGTACGGGCGTTGGAACAAGGGCGCCCTGCTGAGTCTCGCGGCCGGGCTGGTGGCGGGCTGGTGCTGGCAGTACGGGCTGGTCCCGGCGATGCAGGGACCGATGGCCACGGCGATGAACGGGACCGACTTCTCGTGGTTGTCCAGTTCGCTCGTCGCCGGTGGGCTGTACTGGCTGGTCTCGCGGCAGCGCAGCATCGTGAAGGTCGCCAGCGTGGGGTGGGAGGGCCGGTGAACGTCGGTCTGCTGACGACCGGTGGGACGATCGCGTCCGCGCCGGGACCTGATGGCACGGTCGGCGTGGCCGTGGCCGGCCGCGACCTGCACGGCCTCGACGACTGGCCGGTGCCGGTGACAGTACGGGAAGTGGCGCTGCGGCACAGCTTCGCGCTGTCACTTGCGGAGGTACGAGATCTCGTGAGCACCATCCGCGCCGAGGCAGCGCAGTACGACGGCCTTGTTGTCACCCACGGCACGGACACGCTGGAGGAGACCGCGTACCTCCTCGACCTGGTGACGCCTGCCGACTCGGTTCCCGTCGTACTGACCGGCGCACAGCGTCATGCGGGGGAGCGGGACGGCGATGGGCCACGCAATCTCGCCGACGCGGTCCGGATCGCCGCCTCGCCGGCGGCTCGTGGCCTGGGCCCCCTCGTCGTCATGGACGGCCGGATCCACGCCGCCCGCCAGGCCGTCAAGGCGCACACCCTGGCGCTCGACGCGTTCGCGTCGTTCGACGGCGGCCCGATCGGCGAGGTGCGGCGGGGGAGCGTGCGGATCTGGTCGTCACCGGTCCGCCCGGCCGGTTTCGACCTGGCTCCCGTCCTTCCCCGCGTTGATGTCGTCACCTCGTACGTCGGCGCCGACGGCGTCCAACTCGCGGCCTGCCGGGAAGCCGGTGCCCGCGGGATCGTCCTGGAGGCCCTCGGCGCGGGAAATCCGACCCCGGGCCTGCTGGCCGAGGTCCGTCGCTGTCTGTCGGCCGGTCTGCCCGTCCTCGTCACCAGCCGATGTGTGTCCGGCCCGACCGCCGCGATCTACGGCCACGGCGGCGGCGCCGATCTCGCCGCTTCCGGCGCGCTCATGGCCGGTTCACTCCCTTCCTCAAAGGCCCGGCTCCTCCTGTCGATCGCCCTCGCCACCGACGCCCTTCCGCGCCTCGGCGACCACCTCGCCGCCTGAGAGCCGCGTTGTCACACCGGCGGACGTCAACACTGCCTCGCGGCGACTCAGTTGCCATAGGCAACAGAACGGCGCAAGCCTCGTGGTTCCACCGCGGGTGTAGCGCGACGTCCACTCTCTCCGCGGCGAAGCGTGGAAGTGGGCGACCATTTGAGGTGTGAAGTCGCGGCCTCTGGTCGGTCCGTGGCGGTGACATCGGCGCCTATCCGTGCGACTGTGAGAGGACCCGTTGCACCGCAGGACAAGTTGAGAGAGCGGCACGCCCATGAGCAGAGGCGAGCCTGAACGATTCCGGACCTATCTGCACGCCCCGCTCCATATCGGGCAGGAGACCGACGGCCGGGTGATCACGATGATGCCGGTCGGATTGTTGTCGACGTCCAACGCCTCTCAGTTGCGCGACGCGCTCCTGAAATGTGTGGCCGATCAGCCGACAGCGATCGTGGTCGACCTGGCATTGCTTCGCGTTCATCAGATCTATGCCTTGAGTATCTTCGCGTGGTCGCGCGGCAGGCGGCGTTGTGGTCCGGAGTACCGCTGCTGCTGGTCGCGGGGCACGACCTGGAACGCCAGCTTCAGTCCAGGTCGTTAGGGCGCTTTGTCGGGATCTACCCCACGATCCGCGGTGCGTGGGGGGCTATTCCGAAGCGGCCCGTCCGGCTGTTGGCGTTGAGGCGGCTGCCGAACGACGCACGCAGCGCCAGGACGAGCCGTACCCAGGTCGCCGAGACCTGCGAGAGTTGGGGCTGTTCCCGGCTGACGACGGACGCGGTGGCGGTGAGCGACGAGTTGGTCAGCAACGGGCTGCGCTACACCCAGTGCGACCTGAGCCACCGCTTGGAGCTACGACGCGGATTGCTGACTGTCGCCGTGACCGACTCGAGCCCGGAGCCGGCGCAGCTGAGAGAAGAGCGTGACGGCGAGCTGCCGACTGGTGGGTTCGGGTTGCAGCTGGTGTCGGCGTTCTCGGCCGCGTGGGGGTCGTCGCCCACTTCGGCCGGCGGAAAGACCGTCTGGGCAGTACTGCGCTGAAGACCGCCGGGACCCGAGGCTGGGACGTGTCTGCTACGGAATCTCGGGATTCCGGCGCCAAGGCGGCGTTGGGCGTAGTGTCGGAGGGGCAGTGTGCGATTGGCAGTGACCGTGGACAGCGAGTTCATGGGCTGCAGGCAGCGCGCATTGCCGATGAGAGGGAAGCCGATGAACGAGCGACCCACACCAGTGCGGCCTGATGATGTTACGAGTAGAGCCGATGAGCGCGACCGGGTGGATTCGAAGGGCGACCGAACCTCTGCCGCCGACGACCGCGTCAGCCTGACCGCAGCACCCCGCGACCGCCGCTGACCGCCCGAAGGTGACGGTGTTCGACGAGCTGGACGGCCCAGATCGTCATGACGAGGCCGACGAAGACGGTCAGGAGGAGCTCGGCGGCTGAGGTGTCGGCCAGCGCCAGGGCCAGCAGGCCGCTGGTGGTCGCGGCCACCGACAGCAGCGTCGTGAGCCAACTGATGGCGCCGTTGTACTGGTCGTCGGCCAGCATGACCAGCGCGCTGCCGCCGAGCATGAGGGCCAGGGCGGACATCGCGCGCAGATCATCGGCCAGCAGGACCTCCTTGCCTGCCACGACGGCGACATAAGGCACGACGAGGGTGCCGACCAGCGTGGTGGCGACGAGGTCGCGGGTCCGGCGTTCCGCCATCGCGGGGCGTGGGTAGCGATGATGTCGAGGCCACAGCGGCCTGATGACGAGTTGCATGGCGTCGCTGCCTTCCCTCGGGGTTGCGCTTTCGTCGTACCACGCCCCGCAGTGGGTTCGCTTCTTTCTGGTCAGCGGGTGTCGGTGGTGGAGGCGGCTACCGCTGCCCGGCCGGCTTCCAGGCGAGCGACCGGAACGCGGAAGGGGGAGCAGGAGACGTAGTCGAGGCCGGCCTGGGCGAAGAAGTCGATCGAGCCCGGGTCGCCGCCGTGCTCGCCGCAGACGCCGATCACCAGGTCGGGGTTGGCCGCTCTGCCTTCGGCGACTGCGATTTCCACGAGCCGGCCGACGCCCTCGCGATCCAGCGTTTCGAAGGGAGAGACCGCGAAGATGCGGGACTCCAGGTAGCGGGGGAAGATCGTCGCCTCGACATCGTCGCGACTGAAGGCCCAGGTGAGCTGGGTGAGGTCGTTGGTGCCGAACGAGAAGAAGTCCGCGGCACGGGCGATCGCCCCGGCGCGGAGCGCGGCCCGCGGTACCTCGATCATCGTCCCGATCCGGATGGCGAGCCGCTGTCCGGTCTCGGCGGCGACGGTGGTGAGCACTTGCTCGATCTCGTGCCGGACCAGCCGCATCTCCTGCTCGCCGGCTACGAGCGGCACCATGATCTCGGGCCGGACGTCACCGCCGGCCGCGGCCACCGCGGCGGCTGCTTCGGCGATCGCCCGGGTCTGCAGGGCGAACAGACCGGGGATGACGATGCCCAGCCGGACGCCACGCAGACCGAGCATCGGGTTCATCTCGTGCATCCGGCGTACGGCGGCCAGCAACCGGTCCGCGTCGGAATCGGCGCGCCCTTGCGCGCGGTCGACCGCGACCCGAACCGACAGGTCGGTGAGGTCGGGCAGGAACTCGTGGAGCGGCGGATCGATCAGGCGCACCGTGACGGGCAGGCCGTCCATGGCCGTGAAGATCTCGGTGAAGTCCGCGCGTTGCAGGGGCAGCAGCTGGTCGAGCGCTGCCTGCTGCTCGACCGGTCCCTCGGCCAGGATCAGCTGTTCGACCAGTTGCCGGCGTTCACCGAGGAACATGTGTTCGGTGCGGCACAGACCGATGCCCTCGGCACCGAAGCGCCGCGCACGCCGGGCGTCCGCGGGCGTGTCGGCGTTGGCGTGGACGCCGAGCCGGCGGCGTCGGTCGGCATGCCGCAGGACGCGGTCGACCGCGGTGACCAGTTCGTCCGTTTCGTTGCCATCGGCCCCTTTTTCGAAGAAGGCGACCACCGGTGAGGGCACGACCGCGACGCGGCCGCGGTAGATCGTGCCGGTCAGGCCGTCGACCGACAGCAGGTCACCCTCGACGATCTCGACACCGCCTGAGGCGACGGCGCGACGGGCGTCGGCGTCCACGGTCAGCGTGTCCACGCCGCAGACACAGGTCTTGCCCATGCCGCGGGCGACGACGGCCGCGTGGGAGGTCTTGCCGCCCCGCGTGGTGACGATGCCTTCGGCCGCGACCATGCCCGGCAGGTCGTCCGGTGTGGTCTCGCGACGAATCAGGATCACCGGTTGTCCGGCGGCCGCGAGTCGTTGCGCCTCGGCCGAGTCGAAGGCGGCGACGCCGACTGCCGCGCCCGGCGAAGCCGCGACACCGCGAGCCAGTACCGGCGTGTCGTGCCCGCTGTCGAAGCGGGGGAACATCAGGTGGGCCAGTTGCGTACCGCTGACCCTGGCGAGGGCTTCGTCCAGCGTGATCAGGCCCTCGTCGACCAGTTGGACGGCGATCCGGAAGGCGGCCGCCGCAGTACGCTTGCCGACCCGGGTCTGCAGGATCCACAGCCGCCCGCGCTCGATCGTGAACTCGATGTCGCAGAGGTCGCGGTAGTGATGCTCCAGGGCAGACATGGCCGCCAGCAGTTCCTGGTAGCTCGCGGGGTCGATCGTGCGCAGCTCGGCCAGCGGCACAGTGTTGCGCACACCGGAGACCACGTCCTCGCCCTGCGCGTCCTGCAGGTAGTCGCCGTACACCCCGGGTTCGCCGGACGCGGGATCGCGGGTGAACGCGACGCCGGTGCCGCTGCCCGATCCACGGTTGCCGAAGACCATGGCCATCACGTTGACCGCCGTGCCGAGGTCGTCGGGGATGCCTTCCTGCCGCCGGTACAGCTCGGCCCGCGGTGTCGACCAGGAGCGGAACACCGCACGGATCGCGAGCTCGAGTTGCTCGTGCGGATCCTGCGGGAACTCCCGGCCGGAGTACTGCGCGATGACGCCCTTGAGTGCGCCGCAGGCCCGCTCGATCGCGGGCGTCGGCAGCTCCTCCGGGGTGGCCACACCATGGACGGCGTACTCGGGCGACATTGCGGCCTGCAGGAGTTCGTCCGGCACCTCGAGCACCGTGCGCGCGTACATCTGCAGTAGCCGACGGTAGGAATCCCACGCGAAGTGGTCGTCGCCGGAGTGCTTGGCCAGCCCGTGGACCGAGCGGTCGTTGAGGCCGATGTCGAGAATCGTCTCCATCATGCCGGGCATCGAGAATTTCGCACCGGAGCGCACGGACACCAGCAGCGGATCTTCAGCGTCGCCGAGTGCCCGGCCCAGCTCGTGCTCCAGCCGGCCCAGGTGGGCGGCGACCTCAGCGGACAGACCGGAGGGAATCTCCCCGGTGGTCAGGTAGGCACGGCAAGCCGCGGTCGTGATGGTGAACCCCGGGGGGACTGGCAGGCCGAGCCGGGTCATCTCCGCAAGGCCGGCGCCCTTGCCGCCCAGCAGATCGCTCTGCTCCTTGCTTCCCTCGGTGAAGTCGAAGACGAAGGACGTTCGGTGCTGTGTCGTGGTCATCAAGCCACCTCCTCTGCCACCTTCACGAAAATCCGCGGCACGGAGCAGGGTCTAAAGTCCCGACTAGGCGGCCGATGTGCCGGTGCGGAACAGCTCCGCGATCGAGCACCGGCTCCTGCCGCGGCCCGCTCCGGCCCAACGCAGCAAGACAAACATCCGGCGATGTTGCCCACGGCAAGATCGGTGTCACCGCGACGAACCCAGCACGGGGTGATCAGCGGCAAAGGTCAAAACAATCACCGAGACGGTGCGTTGATGGGCGTGGCGGTCGCCGGCTGCGGGACGAGGCGCAACGTTGACAGGGCTGGTCCTCGCGAGGATGGTGGGCAGCACGGGGCATATGCGGGCGGGGGTGTCGGGCAGCTCCGTCGTCGACGGACAGTGGCGCCGAGATCTTGTGCCGCCCGCAGGGAAGCTCAGCCGCATGGCGAAAGTGGGCGCTGCAGGACTGACCGCGATCGAGCGGTCCCTGGGGGCAATCCATGCCTGGACGCTGCCCGAGTCGAAGGACACGCCTGTCCCTTTGGCGTGAGAGCCGATCGGTCCGGCTTCAATCATTGCGCAAGACCCCATGGAGATGGTTTTGATGACGACATCCGTCGCATACCCCGTGCACGTGAACGCCGCGCTGGATCCGCACTCTTCCAGGTTGCTCTGGCTCGTCAAGTGGATCCTCGTGATTCCGCACTACGTCGTCCTGGCATTCCTGTGGATCGGGTTCCTGCTCAGCTCGGTCGTAGCGTTCTTCGCGATCCTGTTCACCGGGCGCTACCCGCGCGCCATCTTCAACTACAACGTCGGCGTCATGCGGTGGTCCTGGCGAGTGACGTACTACGCGTACGGCGCGCTCGGCACCGATCAGTACCCGCCGTTCACGCTGGCCGAGGTCGAGGACTACCCCGCACATCTGTCCGTGGACTACCCCGAGCACCTGTCCCGCGGACTCGTCCTGGTGAAGTGGTGGCTGCTCGCGATCCCGCACTATCTCGTCGTCGGCATCTTTGTCGGCGGTGGTTCGTGGGCCGCGAACCGCTCGGACAACTGGCAATGGAACCTCGGCGGCAGCGGCGGCCTGGTCGGCATTCTGGTGATCATCGCCGCCATCATCCTCGCCTTCACCGGCGCCTACCCACGGCCGCTGTACGACGTGATCCTCGGAATGAACCGCTGGGCACTGCGGGTCGCGGGGTACGCCGCCCTGATGACCGATGTGTACCCGCCGTTCCGCCTCGACCAAGGCGGCAGCGATCCCGTCCTCGCCGTCCCGCCTGTTGGAGCCGGTGAATAGTCAGATGGACCCGGCCGCACACCGCCAGCTCAGCAGTACGGCGTACACCAGGAAGATCGCCACGCTGACAGGCTGGCTGATGGCGGTCACCTTCGTTGCCTCCATCCCGGCGTACTTCGTCTTCTACGCGCCACTTCGTGATCACCCGGGGTCCATCACCGGGAGCGGCTCCGACCCGACCGCAAGCGTGGCGTTGGGAGCTGTCCTCGAACTCGTCGTCATCATCGCCAATGTCGGCACCGCCGTGGTGCCCTACGCGATCTTCAAGCGCTACAGCGAGAGCCTCGCGCTCGGGTACGTCGCGGCGCGGCTCGTCGAGGCCATGTTCATTGCCATCGGCATCGTCAGCGTGCTGACCTTTGTCTTCCTGCGGCAGGAAGGCACGGCCGGCACCGACGCCGCTCTCGGCCAGGTCTTCGTCGCAATCTACGACCGGGCATTTCTGATCGGGCCCGGCTTCTTCGCCGGCGTCGCGAACGGAATGGTCCTCGGCTACCTCATGTATCGCTCCGGCCTGGTACCACGACGGATGGCGATGCTGGGGCTGGTCGGCGGGCCACTGATCGCGGCTTCGGGAATCGCCGTCATGTTCGACGTCATCGGCCGTGGCGGCGCGGTTCAGGGCATTGCGACGATTCCGGAGTTCTGCTGGGAGTTGTCGTTCGCCATCTACCTCATCGTCAAGGGATTCCGGCCGTCTCCACTGCTGGCTGAGCTCGACAGGGAACACCTCACAGGCGCCGCGGGCTCATAGCCGGGCCCAGTGCCGAAGACTTGCCAACGAGCGGCAGTGCGGCTTGAGTTCAGGGCAACCGGGGGCGCGGGCCCTAGAATCGAGCGGGTCTTGCTTCGAGATGGCAAAGGGGTGTGGGGCGCTGTCGTTGCACCAGTTCGATTTTCGGATCCTTGGGCCGCTGTCGGTGACGTGTGGTGGCGAGGAGCTGTTGCTGGGTGGACCGAAACAACGCGGGCTGCTGGCGGCGTTGCTGCTGAACTCGAACCGGCGAGTCGCGCTCGAACGTTTGGCTGAGCTCCTCTGGGACGAGCCGCCGCAGTCGGCGACCGCGAACCTTCGGACCTACGCGTCCGGGCTGCGCCGGGTGATCGGTGATCGTCTGCTGGCTCGGGACGGCGGGTACGAGCTGGCCATCGGTCCGGGGGAGTCGGACGTCGAGCGGTTCGGCGAACTGGTGTCGCGTGGCAGGGCGGAGCTGGCGGCCGGGAACCAGTCGGCCGCCGACAGCCGGCTGCGCGAGGCGCTCGATCAATGGCGCGGCCGATGTGGTGAGGACTTGCCTGGCGACATCCCGCTGGCTCGGCACCTGGGCCTGCTCGACGAGCAACGCCTGCTTGTTCTGGAGGACAGCCTGCAGCTGCGGCTGGACCTTGCGGACTTGCGCCAGACGGTGACCGAAGTACGGGTTCTGCTGACCGATCACTCCACTCGGGAGCGGTTGTGGGCGGTGCTCATGACCGCGCTGTACCGGAGCGGCGATGTCGCCGGATCCTTGGCCGCCTATCGTGCAGCGGCCGAGGCGCTGGACCGCGAACTGGGCATGCGGCCGGGCCAAGAGCTGCGTGACCTGCAGCAGGCGATCCTCGCCCGCGATCCTGCCTTGGAAACGGGCGAAGCCGTCAGAACGCCCGGTACGCCGGTGCCCGACATCCCGCGACAGCTGCCGAGGGACAGCCGGGTGATGGTCGGTCGCGACGACGAGCTGGCCGCGATCATGGCGGTGTGCTCCGGCGCGGGCCGGGATCCGGCGCAGCCGACCGTGGTGTCGATCGACGGGCAGGCCGGGGTCGGCAAGTCCGCGCTCGCGTTACGAGCCGCGCATCTGCTCGCCGGCAGACATCCGGACGGCCAGCTGTACGTCGATCTTCGTGGCACCACGACCGGACTTGAACCCGTATCCAGCGTGCACGCGCTGGCCGGACTCCTCCGCGCGTTGGGGGATCCGCACCAGACCAGCCTGGACGAGCACGAACTCGCCGCCCGGTTCCGCACCATCACGGCTGATCGCGCGCTCCTGCTGGTACTCGACAATGCCAGTCACACCCAGCAGGTGTTGCCACTGCTTCCGGCTAGCGGGAATTGCACCGCCCTGGTGACCAGCAGGCGTCGGCTCACGACGCTGGACGCCTCGTTGTGTCTGTCGCTGGACGTGCTGTCGCCGGCGGCGGCCCGCGCCACGCTGACGGAGTACGGGCCGCCCGGTGAGCAGGACGAGGAGGGTGCGGTCGCGGATGTAGCCGAACTCTGCGGGCGGCTGCCGCTCGCGCTTCGGATCGCGGCGGCTCGCCGCGCCTCGCGCCCCGACTGGTCACTCGCCGAGCTCGCGCGGCAGCTTGCCGACGACCGCCGTCGGCTGGACGAACTGAGCACCGACGACGTCAGTGTCCGGGCCGCATTCGCGGCGACCTTCGACGCCCTGCGGCTCGGCGACAAGCCCGGCGAATCCACGGCCGCCGAGCTCTTCCGACTCATGGGTGCGCTGCCAATGCCGACGTACGGCGAGGAGGTGCTGGCCGCACTCGCCGATGTCGCCGAAGCGGAGCTCAAGTTGGCGCTTCGGCGGCTGGTCGATCTGCACGCGGTCGAGCCTCGGGCCGGGCGGTTCGTGCTGCACGATCTCCTTCGGTTGTTCGCTGCCGAACTTGCCGAGCACGAGCTGACCGACCACGAGCGCGAGGCTGCGCTGGCGCGTGTCTTCAGCTACTGTGCCGAGGCTTCGCGGCAGGCGCGTGCGCAGTTCAGGCCGGTACGACGTGATCTTCCCGCGGTGGTGTCGATCGCCCGGCAGGCACCACGGCCACGATGCGACACGATCGACCAGGCCGCGATCTGGTTCGACTCCGAGCGCGAAGCGCTCCGGGCGATGGTGCGCATTGCCGATCGCGGGCCGGCTGAGCTCTACTTGCCGACCACGGTCATCGTCGACGCGCTCTCCGCTGACCTCGAACGTGACCAGCGGTTGCCCGAGGCAATCGAGCTCAATGAGACGCTGGCCCGCATTGCCGAGCGGAACGGGGACAACGTCGAGGCGTCCGACTGCTGGCGATATCTGGCCAGCTGCCATCAGCGGCTCGGCAACCGGACGCTTGCGCGCGACTACGTCGCGCGTGGAATCGAGTTGGCCCGGAAGACCGGGCAGACCACCAGGCTCGTTTCGGCGCTCAACACGTTGGCGATCTTCAATACCGAAAGCGGTGACTTCGGTGCCGCGGAATCCCTGGTGACGGAGGCCCTGGGGCTGGTCGGCGACAGCGACGAGGTCGCAGTCGGAATCCTCCTCAACACCCAGGGGATGAACGCGCGCTGGGCCGGTGACAACGCCAAGGCAGTCGGCCATCTGCTGGCGAGCCTGGCGATTCGAAGGCGGGTCGGGGACCGAGTGGGGCAGGCCTACACGAGGTACCAGCTCGGCCGGGCGTATCTGGCATCGGATCGGCTGGAGGACGCTCTGCTCCACCTGAACGCCCTCGTCGAACTGGCCGTCGACCTGTCCGCCCGTGATCTCGAGCGCGAGGGCCGGATCGCCCGGATGCAGGTTCTCAATCGTCTCGGCCGCCTCGTCGAGGCCAAGGAGGACCTGGCTCAGGCCCTCGACCTGTGTGAGGTCGTGGGGCAGGTGACGGCGCGCTCCCAGGTGCTCGTGGCCGCCGCGGATCCTGCTGCCGACCCGGAGCGGGACACGGCCCTGGCCACCGGCTGACAGCCCGCCGATGTCCCGGGGCGACGCCTGCCGCCCCGGGACGACGTACGGGTCAGCAGCTCCCGACGTGCTGCCAGGAATCACAGCGGATGGTCGCGCACTCGACGTTCCGGTAGCACGTCCGCCGGAACTTGACGTGGTCGAGGCACTTGTAGTCGTAGTAGGTCACGGGACAGGCCGAGGCCGCTGCCTGGGGCACGATCCGCGCCAGCGCCTGGTCCGCAACTGCCCTGAGTCTGGTGAGCATGCGAGTCCTTCCTTGGTCAGCCGGTCGGTCGACCGGATTGATCGTGACGCTAGGCGCGCGGCGTACAGATCGGGATCGATGGTGCATACAGGTACGGCGATGCCGCCGGTACTGCGGAGTTCGCTCGCACCGTCCTTGGCCGGGAATCACCGGCCCACCTGTCGCAGTACGACGCCGAGCACGCGCTCGCCGGCGTAGGACCCGGCCGTTCGCGAGTCGACGCTGTTGGCCGCGTTGTCGCCGAGCAGAATCAGCTGGCCGGCCGGAACGATCGCGTGTGGCACGGTTCGGGCGACCTCGGGTGGCACCAGCTGTCCGGGCAGGCCGGCGATCCGCTTCACCACCCAGCGATGGTCGCCGACAGCGCCGAACGGAGGCGACGTCGCCGGGGACGCGGAAACCACGACGACATCGCCCCGCCGGAGACCGTCGGCCGAGGTCCGGCGGACCAGCAGCCGGTCTCCGGGCCGGTACGACGGCTTCATGCTGGTGCCGTCGACAGTCACGACGACATAGCGACCGCGCATCCACCACAGGATCGCCGCGATACTCGCCGACCCCACAGCGGCGGCGAGGAGTGGCCGGATCACTGGGCCAGCTCCTCCAACTGATACCCCGACGCCTGCTTGCGGAACAGACCGGCGTACACACCGCTGCGCGCGAGCAGGGCCTGATGGCTGCCCTGCTCGATGACGCGGCCGCCGGACAAGGTGATGATCAGGTCCGCGTCCCGAAGCGCGCCGAGCCGGTGCGAGATGAGCACACTGGTACGGCCCCGGCGCAGGCCGCGCAGACGGTGGTGCAAGTCGTGCTCGGCATCGGCGTCCAAGCCGGAACTCGGCTCGTCGAGGATCATCAGATCACGGTCCTCGCGCAGCATCGCCCGGGCGGTTGCGAGTTTCTGCCACTGGCCGCCGGACAGGAACACACCGGTCCCAGGCGTTTCGTCGGCCTCGTCGGCTTCGTCGGCGAAATTGCGGCTGAGTAGTGTCCGGTAGCCCTTGCCCAGCGCGCGAACTGTCGCGTCGACACCGGCGTTGCGGCCCGCGGCCTCGATCCGGTCGAGGTCGGTGATCGCGCTCAGGTCGCCGAGGCCGATGTTCTCGGCGGCGGTCAGGTCGTAGCACATGAAGTCCTGGAACACCGCTCCGATGCGCAATCGCAGCTCGGCGACCGGGACGTCGCGAAGGTCCACACCGTCCCAGAGGATCGCGCCGCGGGTCGGGTCGTACAGGCGGCAGAGCAGCTTGACCAGCGTGCTCTTGCCCGCGCCGTTGTGCCCGACCAGGCCGACCGCGGATCCGGCCGGGATGGTCAGGTCGACCCCCGCCAGCACCCAGGGCAGGTCCTCGCCGTAGCGGAACCAGACGTCGCGGAACTCGATTCCACGGCGCAGTACGGGCAGGGCGCTGGGTACGGCCGGCTCGAGGAGGTCCGGCTCGGTCCGTTCGACGTCGCGGAAGTGCTCGAAGACCAGCAGATCGTGATTGAGCTCGGCAACCGCCGCGACCGCACCGCCGATCCCCGTCTGCAACGCGGCAACCGCGGCGACGACCATGGTGAGGTCACCGGCGGTGAGGCTGCCGCCGACCGCTGTGAATGCTGCCCAGACCAGGCCCGCGCCGCTGACCAGTGCGGTCAGCAGCGCGAGGCCGGTCTGGGTGGCGAAATCACGACGGTCGACGCCGCGCCGCAGTACGTCGGCAGACCGGCGCTCCGCGAGCATCCGATCCCCGAAGAACCCGGCCAAGCCGAACAGGCGGATCTCCTTGGCCGCTTGGATCTGGGTGAGCAGGCTGCTGTAGAAGACCTCCCGTCGTTCCAGCGGACTGGTGTTCCACAGCAGGGCCGCACGTCGGCGGCTCATCGCGAGTTGGGCCAGCACGGCCGGCACTGCCGCCAGGACGACCACGGCGGTCAGGAGCGGACTCAGCGTGAGCATCGACGTCACGAAGCCGCCGATGACGACCAGAGCCCTTCCTACGCTCAGCAGTTGGCTGAGGATCTGGCATGGTGCGCTGGACCCTGGGGAATCGGCGACGCGGAGCCGGTTCAGGAACTCGGGATCCTCGAACCGTCGCAGGCCCTGCAGCCTGGCGACGGCATCGAACAGGCGGCGCCGCGCCACGAGCTCGGCTCGTCGGCCGTGCTCGTTGCCGAGATAGTTGTCGACCGGCGCGAGGACGCCCACCAGCAACGCACTGAGGGCGAGCAACAGAACGGGCGGCGCGATCAGGCCCACGCTCGGATCAGGTCCGGTCAGGCGGTCCAGGGTGTACTTCGTGCACCACGCGGCGGCCAGCGGTGCGACGCCCTGCACGACCATGACGAGGACCCGGCCGATCGCCAGGTGCGGTGCCGCCTGCCACGTGAGGAACACGGCCGAACGGGTGGCCGCGAATCTGCTCACCGCGCGGTCACCATCGGCAGGCCGTCGACCGTCGTGTCGACGGCGGCAACCCGGCCGTCCTCGTCGAGCAGGAACACCGCCGGATAGCCGTACGCCGACAGCGCCTCGACCACCGTCGCGCGTTCGCTCGTCACGACCACCCGGGCCACCGCCTCGAGCGCCTGGTGGCCGGCGGCGTCGCTTCCGGTGCCATCGACGATCACTGCGAGCACCCGCTCGCGATCCAGTCCGGCGGCGTACGCGACGAACCGCGGCAGGGCTGCCTCGCACGGGGGACACCCGGGCGAGAAGTACCCGACGAGGGTTTGCGCGCCGCGCAGGTCGCGATCCGAAACGGTCTCGCCGTCGGTTGTCGCCGCAGTGAACGGACGGATCGTGGTCCCGACGGGCAGCGGTTCGGGCGGCGGTTGGACGGGGTTCATCGTGCGCAACCGCCGCACGATGGCGAGCGTGAGAAGGAGATTGAGCGTGCCCAAGACAGCGAGCAGAACGACGGCGGCGGTCAGATACGGCATTGGAGCTCCTGTGTCAGCGGGCGGTCGATGGCGTGAACAACTCGACGAGATCGTCGAACGCGACCAGCAGCGCGGCGCCGATCAGTCCGGCGAACACTGCCGTGAGAACGCCGGCAGGCTGCAGATCGCCGGCGCCGGCGCCGGCGCCGGCGGCGTTGGCGGTGGGCACCAGCCCGGTGAGCGCGATCGCGGCGAGCAAGCCGTTGCGGGTCAGGTGCTTGCGGCCGAGGGGAGCACCGGTGGCGCCGAAACAGGCGCACGACGCGGTGACACCGCGCATGAGCAGCACAAGGATGCCCACGCAGAAGATCGTGAGCAGGCAGAGACATCCGATCAGGCCGACGACGGCCGACAAGGGAACGGCCAGCGCGCAACCCGACTCGATCGCGACGATCCCGGCCGCCGCGACGCCGGCGTACCGGTCGGGCACCAGTCCAAGCGTCCGTACGGAGCGGCGGAAGGTCGCGAATGCCCGCAACTTCGTGACGGCTGCCCACCCGAAGACCGCGGTGAGCAGCGCCTGGCTCGCGACAGTCAGGTACTCCACGCATTCACTCCTCGATCGGCTGCCTCTCGGAGTGGACGCTAAGAGCCCGGCATACAGACACCTGCACAGCCGCTGTACAGCCGTCACCCGGCCAGGCGACTAGTCGGCGAGCGGGGGATCGCCGGTCGGCTTGGCGAGGCTCAGGTGGGTGCTGACCTGGTAGCGATCACCGCGGTAGGCGGCGCGGGTGAACTCGAACCTGCGGCCGTTCTGGTCACGGGTGGTTCGCTCCAGGATCAGGATCGGCGCGTCGAGTGCGAGGCCGAGCAGGGCGGACTCGATGGCGTCGGCCGCTGCCGCGGCGTGAGTTTGCTCGGCATCGGTCGGGATCACGCCATAGTGCTCTTCGAGCAACGTGTAGAAGGAATTCTGCTCGACAGCCTGTACGTCGAAATCGGGGACGATCTCCTGCAGAACGTGGATCGTCTCCAGACAGATCGGGTCGCCGTTGACGAGGCGTTGCCGGGCGATCCGCAGTACGGCTGTGTTGGGTGTGACCTGGAGCCGGTTGCCGATCAGGGTGCCGGCTTGGATCGTGGCGTGGCTGAGGACCCTGCTGGTCCAGGTTCCGGGTGCTGTCGCTCCGTGGGTGCCGGTGATCTGCTGAGCGACCTTCGGGTTGCCGACGAACATGCCGCGGCCGTGCTCGCGCACCAGCCGGCCATCGCGGACCAGGTCGTCGACGACCGCGCGCAGGGTGGGTCGGGAGATGTCGAGTTCGGCGGAGAGTTGGCGCTCGGACGGGATCGCCTGGCCGACGGCCCGCGACTCGACCAGGCCGAGCAGGTACTCGCGTGCCCGGTCTCGCTTTCGCAGGCTGCCTACCACGAGGACCCATCCTTGTTGACGCCGGAAGGTCTCGTATCTTACGCCGCTTCGCCAGGTCGGCACGGCAACTTCGGCTGGACCGGGGTCGCTGTCCAGGCATCGTTTTGCACCTGGTGTGCGGAGCGGGAATCAGGGCCGGCCGGATTCCCGCACCGCGGCTCTCAGTGCTCCGGCGGCTGGTAGTTCTCGCACTTGCCGGTGTTGATCATGGTGTCCTGGTAGCTGGTGTCGTGCTTGCGGTACTTCTGCACGCGAGCGTCGGCCTGTGCGGGGGAGACCGTCTCGTTCTTGGCGTAGTAGGCCCAGTCGACCTGCTCGCGGTACTCGCTGGTTGCCGAGCCCTGGTGCGCATCCAGATCGATGAACCAGAGGTTCCAGTTCATGCTCATGTCCTGACGCGGTAGGACGGTGTTGCCGTCCTGGTCGACGGTGTGGTCGGCGGTGAGCTTGCCGTCGATGTAGTACCTGACATGACCGTTGCCGACCTGCGTGACATAGGTATGCCACCCGTCGAGCGACCTGTTCTGGTGATTCTCCGCGGTGCGTGCGTCCCACGGGTCTTCCCGGAAGGTGTGCCAACTTGTCTGGTAGTTGATCGGGCCGGTCTCGCCCCACCCTCCGTTCGGCAGGTACTCGGTGAAGTCGAGTTCGCTGTAGATCGGGTCGTAGTCGAACTTCGTCGGACCGATCGCGAACGCGGTCTCGTTGATGTGGTCGCCGTCGGGGCCGGTGGCCGGCTTGTCGGCGTACCGCACGCGGGTCGCGTAGGTGCCGTTCCGCAGGTTCATGGTCGTACGGCGGAGTTCGGCGTTCGTCGTACCGGCGACTGTGCCGTTGGTCGTCGCCCGGAGTTGAGCGACCGTTTGTCCGCCCGTCCTGACGAAGGAGACGTTGCTTGCCGGCCAGGCTGACCCCGGCACGCCCGGACCGCCCATCTCACTGCGCGCATTCCAGCCGTGGGCGGCGAGATCAGCATCGGTCGGCGACTTGTACTGGAAGTCGTCGAACAGCACGCCGCAGTTTTTTGGGCTGCGGTCGCCCTGGCCGGTCGAGCCGACGGCGGCCGTCGCACCACCCACCATCGAGGCAATCGAGACGGCTGCGACGAGGAAGCTTGTCGTTCGCTGACGTGACATCACTACTCGGTTCTCCTTCACGGCAAGATCGGGCGGGACAGCTGCCTGATGGTCGAGCATGAATCGCGCGCGAGCGAACCGCAAGAGTTTCGCCGATCTTTTCGAACGAATCCGGCATAAGTAATTCCATCGCCGAATACTGGTAAATACCAAGAGCTGTTGCCGACGATATTCTGCTGCCCACAGAACGCCCAGGTGGTATTTACCACTGCGGCGACCCGGAGCTAAGGCTTGGCAACCTTCGCGGCGAACGCCCTCTTGACCGCACCCTCGACACGGAACGCGTCTTCCTCACCCTCCAGCTTCACGTACGCGTCGGATATCGCGTCCCGGGCGTCTGCCGCGAGGTCTCGGAGGTCGTCGACATCCGCCTGGGGCGGGGTCTTCACCCCGGCGACCTTCTTCCAGCCAGCCACGAGGTTCGTCAAGGAAGTATCGATCGCCTGCAGCCGCTGGAGGAGTGCCTTTTCGGCGGCCGTCAGATTCTTCGCCGCGCTCATTTGCTTGAGTTTGGGCTGCAGCACGGCGGACTGCCAGGTGCCGAAGGTCTTGATGTGTGTCGCGGCAGCCGAGACCTTGGAGGCCGGCGCCGCCAAGCTATCGAGAGCTTCAAAGGCGGCTGAGTGCCGCATGAGGAACTCGAGCAACTCCTTGTGCGCGCCGTACATGACGTCGAACATCCGCTTCGCGTGAGCGATCTGGTCGGCGTCCAGCGGGTCGCCGTACTTCGACGCCGCGACCGCCTTGATCACGTCCCTGCGGATCTTGGTGTCCGCGAAAATCTGGTCTTCCGTCTTCTGCTGATCGAGCTGCACGCGGATGATCAGGACATCCTGATCGGTATGACGCGACTCGTGATACAGCGTCCCGACGACGTCCGTGACCTCAGCCACGGTCAGATCCTTGAGGGTCTTCGGCGTCGTACGATCGCTGAACTTCGAGACATTCACCTGCACCTTCCAGGCTTTCGAGTCAAAAAGCCCGGCTGCGCCCGCGTCGGACACGAACGTCCACCCGAAGAACGGGACCCCGTAACCCTTCAACTCCACCCCGATCACCTTCAGCAGCGCATTGGCAAAGTTCTTGAGCGACATTCCGGGCTGCTTGGTCCACAGTTTGACGGCGTCATCCACGTACTTGTCCTGGCTCGCCTGCCTGTCCAGGCCATAACTGACCCGCTGCACGACCGGCGCGCCACCAACGACCTGCCCACGCCCGCCCAACAACCGCCCCACAGCACGATTCCCAGCCCCCCGCTGAAGCCTGACGATCTCTCCGCTGGCGTGGCCCTGTTCCGACCCCACAATCCCGCGACGCTGTAGCCCCTGCCCGGAGCGTGTATTACCGCCGTTCGCCATTCCCGATTCATCACTACGGCGCGCTCGCACGACTCAGTCCTTCCGAAAACACCTCCTTTGAACCGTACGCCGCCTCAGCCGACCCAGCGATACCCATCTTGTGTCTCCGGGCACCGACTGTCAGCGCGGCTCTAGCGGCTGGTCAGCTGAACTTCGTCCGAAGGGTTGGACCGAGCCAGACCCGATGCCCCAGATGTGTGAGCGAAGTGACAGCTGGTGACTGATGGCGCGCAGCTGTGGCGTGTGCAGCTTGGCCCGCATCGTGTCGTCGGTGCCCGGCTGGCTGAAGTGACCGTAGACGTAGGGGTACGACGGCGGCCCGGTCGCCTCGAGGTACCGCAGCACGGCGAATTCAGGCACCGGCTTGGGAACCCCGGCGGAGCCTGCCGTGACGCGGTGACCGGACGCGAGAGCGGCGTTGATCTCATGGATCTGGCGCAGCTCCGCCGTGTGCGTGGTGAGCGCCAAGTGGTGGTGCATAGTGTTCTCCGTCTGCCCGCGGGGTGGCCGACCTGGCTACCGTCCTGCATCCAGATTGCGCCGTGCTCGAAGGCGCAACCAGGGCCACAGGTCCCGGCATACGACCGCGAAAAGCCCTCCCTGGCTACCCCAGACGTCGACCGGCCCTGCGCTGGCCTTACGGATCTCGCCGGCACCGGGTATAGGTGGTTACCGGCCCCAGCACGTCGGTTCTCGGCTTGTGGCCCGTCCGCATCCCTTGGCGGCGCCCGCGCTACACCAAGGAGTGGGCATCAGATCCAGGAGATTCGGCCGGGTGCCGCTCCGGACCAGTGGATTGGTACGAAGAGCTGTTGTTCGTGTCGGCAGCGACCTTGGCAGGTCGGACAAACGCTTGTAAGACAGGCGAAGGTGGTCCATCGGCCGCAGGCGTTGGATGTGGGGAGGACACGGCTGAGTTGCGGGAGCAGTACAACGCGGCGGCTGCGGAGAACCATGCGGCTAAGGCTGCGCTCGTGCAGTTGCCCCGGAGGCCGTGCTGACCCACTCGGAGCTGGAGGCGTACGTCGAGCAATGAGGCGACATTGGCAAGGCTCTAACCAAGCTGCAGCAGCGGAGGAGGACCTCAAGCACACTTGTTTGCCGAGATGGGTTGCGCAGCATCAGGTGATGCGCGCCGGAGGCGCCCAAAATACTGTCGCCGCCGCAGGCGGCGTCCGATCGTGGAACAGAAACAGGCAGCACCGATAGGGTGCCGCCTGCTGGTTGTGTCCGAGGAGCAACACACACCTTAACCACACGCCTGGAGGTTGAGTCGCACAGGCCGGACGGGCGATCGATATCCGACTGATTTGCGCAACTGGACCGGCGGACAGCGGGCCCGGGCAGGTTGCTACGTCCCTAGTAGCACCTAGGCGACCTGACCTCTGCGGTTCGCCTTGTCGGCGCCGGCTGAGATGATGGCATCTGGTGACCAAGTCAAGTTCATATGTCCCTAACTCCGTCCGAGTGGCAACGGATCCGGTCTATCACTGCATCTCGTCAGTCGCCCTGCTCACCATCGTGAGGAACAAGCGCCTGGGGGCTTCGGAGGCGTCCGGTATGAACGACATCGCAGAGGTGCGATCAGGGTGGCGGCGAAGTAGGGGTGAGCTCGACGAGCTGGCAGAAGACCTCTGGCCGCGCCCGGCATATTGGCAGCCACCGCGCAGGACTCGGTGTGCGCCAGCTCAATCGAGTCGCGCTGGTCTGGCGAAAACTCTGCAGGGCTCCGAGCAGCCCGTAGAGCTTGGGGACGGCGAGGCAAAGATGCCTGGCTAGAAATGTGGCTGGGAGGGACTTGTCATCCTCCGAGCTCACTCACGACCGGCTCACGCGACGTACATCTTGGCTGAGAATGTTATCTCTACCGTCAATATGAGTCAGCGGTACACCCATGACTAGGCCGCTTGCCGCGGCCACGGCGCACGACCGGACGTCTACCACCTATGTGGCAACGGGATGGCGCACGTCCGGGGACTCGGAACCCGCCGCTTGCCGAGCATCGAGGCATGGAATCACGATCAGTCTCCTTGGCTGAGCGCGGAGCACAGGAACACCGCCATACCTTCGGGTGAACATCCTTAGTGGCAGAGGTCGAACACCACGACGACGCGAAGTTCACGCTGGTCGTCGGTGCGGCTTGATATTCCAGCCTCAACGCTGCCCCGGCCGGTTCAGCCCCGCCACGCCTGTGCGCGGCTGGTCCTGCTGGATCGCGTTCGGCCATGGAACAACCTCCTGCAGGCAGGCCAACCCAATTCGACATCGCGACCGACCCCACTGGACCCAACTGGACCGAAGGCGTGTAGCGCAAGCCCTTGGCCAGCCGACCAAAATGAGGCGTCGTGGCAGCATCAAATCTGCTAGAACGGGACCTATGTTAGAGAGTTCGCAGGGTGCCGAGGGGGATGACTTGGCGCGTAGCGTCAGGCGCTTCCTGGAAGTTCCCGAGTCCACTGCAGTCGCGGGCCAACATGTGGTCTCCAAGGTTGTGCTCAAGCACTTCGAGGGAGAGGTTCAGGGCGTTCGGCAGATTGGTGTGTTCAGTGTTCGCCATGGTTCCCAGCGACCCATCGGGATTGGCAATGCGGGCCGAGTACAGGACCTATTGAGGATTGGAAGCGCCTCGGCCGAGAAGTTGTGGAAGGTCACTGAGGACGAGATTGGACAGGCAATTGCTGATATCCGCGATCAAGAATTACTTGCGTCGCCCCACAGTATGTCGATTCTCCGCGACGCCATCGCTCTCCATTTCGCGCGTAGTAAGAGTCTAGTTCCCTTCCTTGAGTGCGCGGAAGATCGGATCTCGTTAGAAACGATCGTGATTCGGCATCGGGAACAGTTGACTGCCTTCTTCGTCGCGGAGTATGGCGGACTCCCGACTGAGAATCAACTCATCTCGCTTGCGAAGGATCTAACGGTGGACGGCCGCGCGCTGGTTGCCTCTGATGCATGGCCCCGCGCTCGCGTCGAGCAGGTCTTCGAGATGCTGAAGAGAAACGCGAGCCATGAACTGATTCTGGTACGCCCCGACGCTGGCGCCGGCGAGTTCCTCATCGGCGACACTCCTGCGGTTGCCTACCGGCACGCAGTTGCCCTCGGCGAAAGTCGCATCGGATGGAATCGAGCTGACGAAATAGTGATGCCGTTCGCGCCGGACCTGGCGATCTGCCTAGCGCCGAAGTCGGCCGCCAGCGCGTTAGAAAGATTGGCGCGCGTGCCGCCGAGTCGCGTGGACATTCTAAACGCTCGTCAAGTCGGCGCCGCGATTGATTATGTCTTCCATCGACCTGAGGCCGAGTTCGCGGGTTTTATTGCAGAGAACCTACTACCGGCCGGTGATGGTCGAGGCGGGTCAGCGTGATCATGTCCGGATCAGGCTGTGTTAGTCGCGGCTGGTCCCGAGACCAGGGAACGTGCCAGCTTGGTCGGCGATGCTCTCGCCGCCCTGCGGTGTGCGGACTGCGTAGAGCCGGGCGGGTCGACCGGCCCGTCGATGACCTCTAATCCCTCCGTGCGAGCGATCGACTCTGTTAGCTACTCGAGCGTCCAGATCTGCGGGCCTGCCCTGCGCATGACGACTACGATGGCGCTTTGCAGCAAGTCGTCTCAGAGAGTGCCGTAGGCCGACTCCGGCATCCGACCATCGGCATACCGCGGGTGCCGGTCGACCTTGGCGAACTTGATGTAACGCTGGTCACTCTCGCTCGATGATGTCTATGACACGCAGGGGCAGGGGGATGCTGTGCCGCTGGTGAAGGAAGCGAAGACGGGGTACCAGAGATGAAGGCGAGGCCGTTGGGAGGTCTGTCGCTCAAGGGCTTGCTGTCCGAGATCGGCTTGTTGGTCAGCGACGGCGACCTGCTGACGTTGGCGACACTCTTCGGCGGCGCCGACGTGCTGGTGTCGCTTGAGGACCCGCAGCGAAGCGCCGATGTAGCCGGAATTGCCTGGAAGGCAATGCTCGATGCACAGCGAAACCGAACGAACCTGCCGATCTCCGCCGAGGTCCTAGGGATGTTGCTAGTCCGTACGGCCTTCAGTGACGCGGAGATCCTCGGCAGCTCGCTGGAGCCAGGCCTACGAGCGGTGAGGCTCGGCTGGATGGGAACCTGGCGCGAGCTGAACCTGAGACTTGCAGGGCGGCTCTATGCCTTCTTGCGCACGCCGGGCGACCTCGGCGACTACGTCGCCTACCGTGCCTGTATCCGGGCAGCGCTGGAATGCTGGGACATCGTCGAGGAACTGGACGATACGAGCGACGACGACCAGCGGCGGCGGTGGCGCGGCATGCGGGCGGCCAGTCAGCTCTTCCTGGCCAGGCAGACCACGGACAACGAAGACCTGTTGCGTGGTGCGGCCCACGATTTCGCCATGTCGGAGATGTACGGCGACCGTACGTCGCAGCACTGTCAGCTCTTGTCCGAGGTGCATCTTCGACTTTTCGAGATCGGTCGTGACGAAGCCGATCTGGCCGCAGCGTCGAGACCACTGGACCTCGCGCGGGATGCCGGATTGCAGACCGGTGGATTGGTGGAGGCACGGGCAGGCGTTCACTTCGTTCGCGGCCTCCGCGCTCTGACTGCGTCCCGACGCATCTCGGAGCCGCGCGAAGGCGCCGACGCCGAACACCTTGCGGACGCTCCAGATGCAGAGTTCGATCCACTCGACCGCAACGCGCTGCTGGCCGGTCGGAGCGCGTTCGTCGCCTCGGCTCTGCTGTGGACTGTTTCGATCGGTATGCCGGTTGAGGGACGCAAGGACACTGTGGTGGCGGAGATCAAGCGCGGCCAGTCGCTGCTCCGGGCGGCCCACGCGAGCCGTTTGCTGGGAGAGCCCCGGATGGACCTCGTCGTGGCGGCGATCCGGGACCTGCGCCCCATGGGTCAGCCGGGATCGCCGATCTCCGGCCCATATTGGTCGAGGGCGCAGTTTGAGCATGCGCGGCTGCTCGTTGGCGGCGGTACGAAAGAGTCTTACGAAGAGGCCGCGCTAGCGGTGGCAATCGGACTCGACGCAGTCGACGACGATCCGGATCCGGACGCCCTGTTGGCGCGGCGGCTGAAAGCTTTGGAGGTCGAGATCGACCTGCGTCTACTGGTTATCGACGAGGACGTGGGGGCGGTACGAGGTGCCCTCGACGCCGCTCTACGATGCGGTGAGGACGACGTGCGGGTTGCCATCACCCCGATGGCGTATGGAGCACGGCTGCTGGTGTCGGCCGAGGGCGATCTGTCGCCCGATGACACAGGGCTGATCCGGCGCGTGGTGGACCATCTCGAATCTACCGCAGAGCGGGCTTCGGGCGGACATCGCAGCTTTGCGGCCGGCCACGCGGCGCGCCTGCTGATGATCACCGATGGGGCGGGCGCGGTCAGCAGTGTCGAGCTCGCCGTCTTGGACCGGATCCACAGGCTGATGCGGATCGTCGTCGAGGACGACTGGCAGGAACAGGACCTGACGGGTCGGCTCGCGCTGGCTCAGGCCGCGTTCCGCAAGGCACGATTAGTCGCCGCAATCGGTGACGAGGACAGCCGACGCGCCGCGATCGAGCTGTTCGACGAAACGATCGAGCAATTCGAGCTGGTCGCAGACCGGGCAGGCGGCTGGGATCTGCCTCCCGACGACCTGCCACCGGGCGCGGAGTCGGTCGACGCTGCTCTCGGGATCGCCGAGTCGGAGACCGGATTCGTTTTCGATCGGCGGCGGATTTCCAGCATGCTCGGAGACAGTTATCTGCGTCGCAGTGCCCTCGGCCGGTTGTCCACCGATCTCGTCGAGGCGGTTACCTGGCTGCAGCGGAGCGCCGATCTGGGAAATGAGACCTCGGAGCATCTCAGCCTGACAGGCGAGGCCTATCTCCGGCTCGGCCGCCGTACGGGCGCGGTCGAGGTCCTGGAGAATGCGGTCAGCTTCAAGTCGAGATCCAGAACTGCGCAGGGCAAGGACGTGGTTCGCGAGGCGTACTCGTCTGCCGCGGCGGCTTGCTATCGGCTGTGGGAGTTGCGGGGTCGGCACCAGGACTTCGCAGAGGCTGTGCGCCTTGCCGCGCTGGCCGCGTCGACCGATCCGAGTTGGCCATGGCCACTGCTGCAGCTCGCCGAGCTGGCCGCCGCCTCACCGCGGGCTGCGGCGAGGTTGCCCGCGCTCCCGCCGACGGACGCCACGACCGGCATCGCGGCGGCTCCGGCGATATGGGCGGCGACCCGGTCGGGTGACGTCGACGTACTGCGAGCCGAAGCCTGCCGTCGGTTCGTGAACAACCGTGAGTTCATGATCAGCGCGCTCGGCGGCCGGCGGAACTGGGAGACGTACGTGCTGAAGGATCCGCACGGACTCCTCTCCTCGACGCTGGTTGCCAAACCGGTCGCAAACCGTGCCGAGGCCGAACAGGAGAGCGAGCGCACCGCGGCGTTCCGGCGGTACATCCAGAAGACCACAGCTCCGTCATGGGTCCGAACCGTGCAGCCGCTTGCTGTTGTCCATGAGCCGGAGACCAAGCGGTGGGTGATCGTGAGCTACCGAGCAGCCGGTGTGGCACTCTCGAACCTGATCGAGGGCGCCGATCTCGGCCCGGACGGACCGCCGGCACAGATATGCCGGGCCGTCGAGCGGTCTGTCACCTTGTTGGCGTTCATCCAAGGGTGGCGTGGGTCAGCCCCGCGCGGGATCGATCCATTCCGGTATGTCGTACCGCAGTTGGAACGTGAGCTGGGGAGACTCGGGCGTCGGGACGCCGCACGGGCGGCGCGTCGATGGAGCGAACTGGTGCCCTCCGGTCTGCCGCTGGTCGGCAAACGCGACGCGCATACCGAGAACTGGCTCGTCACCGACTCTGGAGCGGTGGTGGCTGTCGACCTTGCCTCGCGAGCCTTTCTCCCGGTCGGCTTCGAGGTCGCGCAGCTCGTCGAAGACAGGCCACTGTTCGATTGCTCGGCAAAAGGGGAGGAAGCGAGGCTCGCACTCGCCCGGACCTATCTCGCCGAGCTTGCGCGCCAATTGCCCGATCTCGCGCGGTCCCTGCCGGACGTCGATTCACCGCAGTGGGCCGAGGCGTACGCATGCTTCGCTGCGCGGCGGGCGATCTATTTGCTTGCCAGGAAGCCGGACGGCGCCGGCCGCGGTACTCTCGAGGCGACCAGGTCCCGTCACGCCAGGACCCTGCTCGAGTGGTCGATCCGCACAGTTCCCGAATTGGCGGTGCTCTCCTAGCCGAGGTCTAGTACTGCCAGCCCGTCGTGGCCGGCGACGGCGAGCCCGTGGTCGCCGGCCTGGGCGACGGCCCTGACGTGCAGTCCCGTTCGGAGGCGCTGCGGCGGAGTACCCGACCTGGGGTCCCATACATGGATGTCGCCGGTCCGGGCAGCGGCGACCAGCTTGATTCTCCCGTCCGATTCGAAGGTCGTCATGGCGGCGACCTGGGCTTCCAGGGCAAGAGGGTCACCAAAGGTCGCACTGGCTACTGGGTCCCACAGCCGGACGGTGCGGTCCGACGTCGCGAACGCCAGTACGGGTTGCGCTGCCGTTGTGAATCGGCCAGCCAGTAGGCAGGTCGCGGCGGGTACTCCGCTCATTGTCGTCGGTGCCCCATCGGCAACTGCCGGATTCCACAGCAGAGCCGGCGCCCTTCGTCCACTCGTCACCAGCCGGACGCCGTCGTCGCCGGGAAGTGACGTCATCGTGCCGATGGGATTGCCAGGCGCGCGGAGCGGACCTCTGACCGGGATCAGAGTTTCGAGATCCACGAACTGCACGAGGTCGTCGAGACCCGCCGAGACCAGGACGGTCCTCCCGGCATCGCTGACATACGTCGTCAACGCGACTCCTCGAACGCGGACGACTCGGACCTGCTGGTCGACGTACTCCTCGACGGCCCCGGTCTGCTGATTCGTGCCCGTCACGACATGGACTCGGCCGCCGGGATCGGACCACGCCAGCGACGTGTGTGCGGATCGGATCTCGTTCTGGATCGAGAAACCGGGAGCGTTGTTGCCATTGGCATCTTTGAGCTCCACGCCGTTGTTCCGGTGGACGACGAGCCTGGGCGGACATGAACCGCGTACCTCGGCAAGGGTGCGAACCGACCGGTCCGCACGGTCATCCGCCGCGTCGGGTTCGGGTTCCCAGATCCGCAGGGTTGCATCCTCACCTCCGCTGACCACGAGCAGACGTCCCTTTGCCGGTGCGACGAGATCGACGGCCATCACTCTGCCGCGGTGGACGGTGAGGGAGGGTGCGATCTTGTTGCCGACCCCGTCCCAAAAACTCACGGTCCCGCTATTGTCTCCGGTGGCGAACCGCAGCGTGCCGTCTGGTGCGCCGGCCACTGCGCGGACGCCGTACTCCTGATTGATCAGCTCGATCGGCTCTGCGTTGGGCGCGCCCCAGTGGACCACCCGTCCGTCATTGTCCGTGGTCAGCAGTTGAGCTGAACCGTCGAGGTCGTCGAGAACTGCACCGGCGCGGATGCCGCGTTGATGGCCGCGCACCGATCGCGTCGGCTGGTTCGTTGTAAGCGGGTCGTCCCACTGCCACAGAACGCCGTCGTTAGTGCCGATGGAGAGAGCGTGTTCTGGCCAGGCAACCAGGATCCGCACCGGACCGGCCATCCGAGACGACGTCAATAACGCTCCTGTCTCGATATCGTGGATCCGGACTGCTCCGTCCTGATGCCCGGAGGCCAGCAACGGTCGCTCAGACGACCGGGCCACGACTGCCAGAGCCGTCACGGGCTTGTCGTGGCGTGCGAGCAAATGCACACCGGCGGCTTCTGTCCATCGGTGTAGTTCTCCCGCCTTGTCCCCCCAGAGCAGAAGCTGTTGCCCCCTGATCATCGTGGTCGTGATTGCCGTTACCGCAGTCCCTTTGCTGAGGAGCGGGTCACCAACCGGAGCCGCGGTGAGGGGATTCCAGAGGCGGACAGTGCCATCGGAGCTGCCACTGGCGACCAAATGGTGCCCGCTGTGCCCGATACAGGTAATGCAGGTGATCGGCTTGACGTGGCCGGTCAGGGTGACAAGTGTCTGCTGTTGCACGAGTTCTGCCCATCGTACGGACCACCTTCCACGCAGCGCGGGTAAGCTCGACGTGCGGTCGCGATGCCGAGCGAGTGCGAGCTGGATGATCCCCCGACGGTCACCGACTCCGGCAGTGTTCAGCAGATGCTGGGCCGAGACGATGGCTCGGATCAGCGGAGGCAGGTGGGTGATCGGGGAGCGGAGCGCATCAGCCAACAGAGTCGGCGAGTCGAGGCGATCGAGTACGTCGTTGTTGACCGCCAACTCGTACCAGCCGTCGGGTCCTCCTGCGGAAGCGTGGCCGGACAGGTGGTAGACGAGGTACGGATTGGAGGTGCCTTCGGCGGACTGACGAAGCGAGCCGAGCAGGCCGCGGGTCAGAGCCGCATTGGCCCGCTCGACCACGGAACTGTCGGACGCGAAGTACTCCTCGAAGGTTCTGTGTGCGAAGCGGTAGACCGTCTGCTGGTGTTCTCGGTGTACCGAGATGTAGGGAGCCGCGGCGTCGAGTAGCCGGTGGACGTCGGCGTCGTCGACTATGGCGTCGGCCGACAAGGCCGTGCCCATCACCGCCCAGATGCCGTCGCGGATCGGCAGACCCCGCCCGCGGCTCATCGCGAGTGCTCGAAGCAGAGGCTCCGCACTTCGGTGCGTGGCGCTGATGCGATCGAGCGCACGTGCGAAGAGCTGCCGGTGATCCAACCGGAGGAGCTCATCGATCGCATTCTCGGTCAGTGTGGCTGGGGCGCTACGGAGTTCGGCGATCAGCAGCCGGGCGAAGAGGAACTCTTGTCGCTCGAGCCCAATGGCGATCGCGGCGGACACGACTGTGGAGTTGTCGGCGGAGATCTGTCCGCTCGTCACGGTATCCGCCAGCCGTCGAGCCACGTACCTGGCGATGGCCTGAGGATCGCGGCGTACCACGACCGTCGCGTCGAGCGAGGTCTCGAGGGCATCCAGGAGATCTCGTCCCTCGGAGGCGGACGACAGATCCGTCATCCAAGTGGAGGGTCGAGTTCCAATGATCAGCCGAATCCTGGACAACCGGGAGATGGGCAGGAGGAGGGTACGTGCCATTCCCAGTGGGTCGACGGCCTCGTCCAGAGCATCCAGCAGAAGTGTCAGCGGAGCCCGCGTTTTAAGCCCAGACAGTAGCCACGCAATCCGATCGTCGAGTCGTGCGACTGGAGGTTCGAGGTCAAGCGAGTGCGCAATCCGGCTGACCAGGTCGTCGGATGTGAGGCCGGTCAGGTGCACGACAACATCGAAACAGTTGTCCGGGGGACGCTGATCTGCAGGTACGGCGAGCAGGAGGTCAGCTGTAGCCAGAAGATTCCTGGTGTTCGGCTGGCTGCGGATAGCCAGCTGACCAAGCAGGGCGGACTTGCCGGAACCTGGAGGTCCGGTGACAGCCAGCAGACCGCTGTCGGTGTGCATCAGCCAATTGAGAACTGCGCGACTCTCGGCTGGGCGTTCCTGGTAATACCAGGCCTCGTCACCCAACTCACTGCCGCGCGCTTTGACGACGAAGTGCTGTCGTTCGTCGTCGGTCAGCTTCGCCAGGACTGCCTTCAGGCGCCCGAGGTTGTCGACCGTCGTACCGGCCAACACCGGTGCGCGGCGGACCAGGAAAGCGTCATGGATGGATTTTGGGACTATTTCGGAATCGGGCAGCATCCTCCGCAGCTCTCCGCAGAGGTCCCACAACGAGATCGATTGGTCCACTGCAAAGGTGTCCTCGAGGATCGCCTTGAGGGTCCTGCTCAGCCGACCCAGCGTCGCAGCGCCTGGCCCAGAGGTGCCGAGCAGGAGCAATCGTCGTGGACCGGCCGCCTGGTCCACGCGATAGTTGAGCTCCTGGATGAAGGTCGCCGACCCACAGGCGTCGACGACGAACAAGATCCACTGGTCGTCGTCAGACTCGTCCTCCTTGTCGATGATGTATTCGACGAGTTGCTGTGGTGTGAAACAACCCGCAAAAGAGCCGGCGGAGCTGCCGGCGTGAGCGAGCACGGACTGCTCCTCTGTTGTGAAGCCGTGGCCGATCCAGCAGACCACGCTCTGGGATCCTCCGGACCTGCTCCAGCCCTTCAGGCGGTCGTGAACGGCATCCGAAGTCCGTTCACGCATCGGAGCTGCCCACGGAACGTCGACGGCGCCAAAATCGGCGAGCGCCTTGACGATTTTGCGGATCTCTTTGGTGACCGCGAGGCGTTCGAGACTCTTGTCGCGGTACTTTCCGATTCCGATCGACCAGACCTCCAGTGCGTTGCCGTCACTCATCAGGAGTCCTGCGGACCGATGGCGAGAACTAGCCGAGTCACCGGGGAGAATCCGCCGCCGGCCACACTCAGGCGGTAGAGGCCGGGGGACGGTAGGACCACACTGACAGCGTATCCGTCACCGACCCGTCGGAGCCGCTGGCGAACGATGACCTTACGGGCGTCGAGGTCGGTGATGCTGTACTTCGCGCGGCCGATCACGCCGGTGACGTCAACGATCCACGGGGTCCCAGGTACAGCGAAATCCGGCGCGCTGAGTCCGATGCCGTCACCGACGCCCAGTTTTGGTCCGAGGTCCGCTTCGATGTTGGTCACGATGTCACGGACGAAGTCGATGGCTTCCGGGGAACGAGCCAGTTGGCCGTGCTGCTGGGCCAAGGGCATTGGGGCGCCGCTGTCAGGGCGGGCGGAGTCCCGCGGAACAGTTCCGTCGCCTTCTCCGTGCACCTTGTGCAGCAGCCCGTTCGCGCGCCGTGCCAACTCGCCATCCGGCTCCGGCACGAAGGTGTAGGGCTGGGCAGTAACGACGCCGCTGTCGATGGTCAGCGCGCTGAGCGTCGGCTGGCGAACTCCTATCAGAGCACGGTGATTGACCAGTGGTCGCGCGGCATCACGAGTGGCGAAGGCGTCTGCGGCGAGCTGCGGCGAGCCGCCGATGGCGCCGACGTCCGCAGGGGTCAGCCGGCGGGCGTCGGCGCCATCGTCGACGCAGCGGTAGCTAGGCAGTAGGGCGTGAATTCCGGGCATCGTCGCCACGAGGCGGCGTAGTCTGCCGGCTGGGAGCGGAGCGCCAAGGCCCGAGTTGAGGAGTAAGGCAGCCTTCGCTGCGCCTCCGAAGGGGGTGCCCAGCGTCACGACCGCGCGCGTGACGTCTTCCAGGCCCGAGTCTTCGGGGATCGCCTGGCAGAGCAGACCGCCCATGGAATGGGCCACTAGAAGCAGTTGTGCGTCCTCGAATCCCGATCGCAGTCGCCATTTCTCCAGGTGGTCCGCTGCGGCCTTGGCCAGGAGGCGGGCGTTGAAGGCGACCGGCAGGCGCCAGTCGTATCCGAAGCCGAGCACCGCATCCGGGTGGGAGACCACCTGACTGAGCGCCTTGCTGAGTTTCGTGTATGGCTCGATACCGGACAGGATTGGCACGATGGCGGGGAACCGCAACAGATCGCCGGCCCGCACTCGTCCGATCTTGCCGGACAGTTCGTCGTCGGTGAGGGCAAGAGCCTCTAGGCCGTCTCCACGACCCCACGCGCGGACGTACCATGCCGACTTGCGCAGGCCCCACAACGTCTTGCCGGTTTCGGCGTCGAAGAGCTCACTGCCCATGATTCCGGGTACGACGACGATAGCGTCGCGGGTCACCTTTAGACCCGGCCGCAGGTTATCTGGCCACGGACGGTCTGCTGTATTCGACATCAAAGTCCCCCACATCCATGCCTGTCGAACGGGATGATCGTTCAGGGAGAACAATACGAGCTTCAGCTCGTATCGCTTGGATCCCGGGGCGCCTGGGACACCACTCCAGCGAAGCGCAGGGTCAGATATGGATGTTTTGGGTGATGGTGGCGCAGGAGCATCTGAGCTCGTTCGTCGATTCTGACAAGCGTTTCATGGAATTTGCCGATATGCTGCGCCCGTATCCCGACGGATTTGATGAGGCGGCGCAACCCCGTCTGACCTGGGCCCAGCGCTACCGGACAATCCACGATGCCCTGGCTCCGCAAGACGTACCACGTCGGTCTTCGCCTCCAGTCGATTGTTGGCGTCGGATTCTGTCAGCCAACTGTTCGGGGCTGAACGAGAAGAACGCCACGCTGCGTCCGCCAGGCTCCGGGCACCGAGCGGGCGCACTTCGGGCGGGATGACCGGTACCGGAAACTCGATGTACTCCGGTACCGCCGCGCTCGCGATGTACCCGTCCCAGCGGCGTACACGGCAGTGGAGCCACCGACGTAGTGAGGTGATCGAGGGTGTTCCCTCGCAAACCGATGGTTGACTTGCCGGTCCGCCTTTCGCCGATCAAGTTGGACGCGCATCCCGCCAGTTTGGCGAGATGGCGCAGACTCTCCTCGAGCGCGGCTCGCAGATCGAGGCGGCCGGACGACCTGCTTGGCTTCCTCCCGGCGCGGTGGGTCATGCGGTTACGGCTGCAGCCAATCGCGGTCGGGCCGCGCAAGGAGCCTCGCATTCTTGATCGCCATATGCAGCGGTAGCACGGTCTCGCCGACATACTCATTTCCTACTCTCCGCACGACTAGGGCGAGTTGAGCCATGCCGGATGCGTCGATGCTGAGTGGCAGCAGAAGTTGGACTTCGCTTCGGTGGAACTGTGGCACCGCGGTCTTGTAGTTTCGAGCGACCCGTTGTTTGGCTGTCTCTACCGCGGCCATAGTCGCGGCCCGAGCGAGCGCTGGATTGTCTCGAAAACCCTCGGGATAGCGGTGGATGTTGTCCTCGACGAAGTGGTCCCAATCCAAGATCAGTGGTCGACGAACATCGTAGAAGAGGATCGCCGGATCCTCCCAGTACTGGGCGAGCCGAGGGCGTTCGTCGAATACGCCGGAGAGACGGTTGTCGCTCGCCTTCGTCCAGTCCACGAAATGCCAGTCATGAGCCGCATCTCGGGACTCGGCAAAGAAGCCATAGATCTCTTCTTGGTTCGTAGTCACAAGCCCTGTGTTGAACGCAGCTACCCGCGTGCTGTCCGCATCTGCGCCTTCCGGAATCTGTCCTTGCTCTTCAACCCGCGCGAAGGTGTAGCGGATGTAGCTCTCCAGGATTGGAAGGCGACCAGGAGTTGCATGCGAGTCCTCTGCCTCGAGCGTCCAGTCCTCGGGCTCGCAGATGTCGGCGAGGCGTTGGTACGCCTCCACCGGGACATACGCGAAGCGGTCCCACGGGTGTCGAGCGTCGAGCCGCTTGACAAAGATCGCTTGGTCTCCGCGGTCGGTTGACTTGCGAAAGAATTCGACAGACTCGCCGACCAGCAGCTCCGCTTTGCCAGACGAGCCCAGGATGTTGCTGTAGTGAACGAAGACCTCGTCGCCAGGGCCGCCATCCTTGATCATGCCGTACCCACGGGAGAAGTCGAACGACACGACTGTTCCACTCCGCCGCTGCGGTGGCCGTTGCACGGCGGTCACCTGAAGGCCCCGTTCGCCCTCGGCGAACTCTACAAGGACCGGTTCTCCGGAGACGAGCGTCCGGTACCCCTCCCCGGGAAGTGCGGTGCGGTGAACGTAGGCGTCACCTAGCCCGGGGATCTCGACGAAGCCGAAGTTCTTATGATCATCGAAGAACTTGACTGCTGCTGCCCGTCCCGTGGGCTTCATGGCGCCTCCCGCAGTGTGATGGGCCTTTGGTTCGCATGCTAGCGGTGGGATCGGACGACTACGAGAAGATGGCAACGTGCAGTTCCTGGACGCAGTTGTTCTGGCAAGTCTGCCGTGCCGCTGACACCCACCCTGTGTCAGGTAGCTCTGGTAACTGGTGTTGCCGGGTGGGGAGGGTCAGTTGCTGCTCGGTGCAGACCTCCGATGGACCAAGTCGGTGGCCTCTTGAGAGCAGGATGACTGTCTTGAAACTCTCTCGGCGTGTGGCGGAGTTGCGGGATCGCGGTGTGGCTGCATTGGTCGATCTGCGCGCTGGCCTTCATATAGACCTAGACGCCCACTCGCCGTCGCCTTAGCAACAGTCAGTGGTGGTCGATGTCGATCTGATCAACCTGTTCTTCGGCTATGACACCGACGAGGACGAGTCACCTCGATAGCAGGTCCCGAACGGATATCGGGATTCTTTAGTCGAGTAGGTCCTGCCCCATGCTGCTGCCGTGGTCCCGAACAACGACTTCGATGATGCCCGCGCACGGCCGCAGCAGTTCTGGAGGGCAACTCGGTTAGGAATCGTTGCCTGCTGGGTACTGGAAGGGAGCACTTCAACGGCGCACGAAGGCTCAGAGTTGATGGGTCCGGTAGGCGAGGCTCTATGGAGACTGAAACGGCGCCGAGTTTGCGGAGTGTCTGCAGGGTGAGCGACTGACGAACTCCTTGACGTCGTCGAGTCGAAGCAGATGAGCCTGCTGGGTGTCGGCCTGGTGGTCATCGAACTCTGGTTATGGCAGCGATAGCGTGTTTCGGTAAGGCGTACATGCTCGCGGTTGAGGCGAGTGACGCCTTCGGCCAGGTTCGTGCTTTGGTGCCGAAGGGACACATCCTTCGGCGGGGTGGTGCTGCCGGGGAAATGCTGGGCGCCTTTGACGAGTGTGAGCGGCGTGCGCGTGAGCTTGGGGACCGGGTCTACATCGCGAATGTTCTTGTCGGTCGTGGTGAGGCGCTTGGCCTTCTGGGGTTGGCCGACGAGGCGATCGCCGTGCTGCGGAGGCGGTGGACAGGTTTCAGGCGTTGGGGTCAGATGTCGGTACGGCGTCGGCGGCGTTGCCTTTGTCGGATGTGTGTCGGTTGTCTGGCCGGACAGATGACCAGATGCCGGTCCTACAGCTGGTGGTCGAGGCTTCCGCGAGGTCGGGGCAGGTTCAGGAGGCAGTTGACTTGGCGGATGTGCTTGCTGAGCTTCACCTGTCGCGAGGTGAGTTCGAAGAGGCGCGTCGGATCTGTCGTATCGCGATCGAGCGGGCACAAGAGGCGCGACACTTTCGCGCGGTCCCGCACTTGCAGATGACGTTGGGGCACTCCGAGCGCCATTCGGGCGATCCTGCGGCTGCCGTGAAGCAGTTCGCTGCGGCGCTGGAGTACTTCGTCGATCGTGAGGACGATCAGGCCACAGTTTCCTACATCGTGGGTGACTTGGCGCTTTGCGCGGAGGATCTTGGCGAGCTTTCTGATGCGGTAAAGTTGCGGCTGTTGTCGGTGTCGGCGATCGAGGAGGCGCGAGCGCGCCAGAGCAGGCCCCGTTTCCAGGAGGAATATCGGCGGCGCTTTGCTCAGGTGTATCGGGGTGCATTGCGGACCGTGGTTCTTGCTGGAGACTCAGCGGGTTTCGTGGCTGTGTTCGAAGGGCTGTGGGGGCGCCGGCTGGCTGGGCTGTCCCGCCAGGAGCTCAACGCAGGGACGGACCCGGCGCTGATCGCCCAACTGCTCGCTCGCGCCGAGCGAGCGCGCTGGCGTCGCGGCGAGGACAACGATGAGCAGACGGGGGTCGAGCGGTTCCGCCGGGTGCTCGGCGGCGCGGCGTTGAACGCGGCTTTACCTGAGATGTTCGACGATTCCATCGGGCCGGAGTTGGCCGCTGTCTATAGTCCCTTCGAGCCCGAAGAGGTTGCGGGTCTACTCGATCGATGGCCGGACGACGCGGCCTTGTTAATGCTGGCGCCGATCCCGGGCGTCGAGGTGAGATCGGCTGGCTGGAGATGCCTCCCGCCGGTGATCCAGAGCTTGGTACGACGCAGTTGTCCGAGGCTGCTTCAGAGGTGCTCGAAGCGAGGTCAGCGACCAGGTCGCGGCGGACCTAGTTCCGTTTGCGGACCTAGTGCCGAATTCGACTAAAAACTTGGAGGCTGGGATCAAGCTTCAGATTGGTCCCCTCGAATCGTTGTGGTCTCTTCCATGGCCAGCGGTTCCCGCCGGAGCGGACGCGTTGATCGGAGAGCACTTCGCGCTGCATCTCTCGCCGTCGTTGACGACCGCGGACGTAGTGCGAAGGCGTCAGGCAGACAGGGCGGCTGAGCCGTCGTTGCAGTCCTAGATCGGGCCGGGAGTAGAACATCACAAGTGGACAGCCTCAGGGGTCGCACGGACACAGCGAAATCACCCGAAGAGGCGCTTGAGGCCATCACTCGCGCCGGTGCCGACATCGGTGGTCGTGGTCGCACGCGGCCGACCTGCAGCCGCCGTCGGGCACTCATCGAACTGGGCGATGAGGTACTCCTAACGCCCGCAGACCTGTTCAAGGCGAAGACGCCGCGACGATTGGCGCTGATAGCTTGCTGGGGCGCCCAGGCTCCGGGCGGCGGTACCGGCGATCCGCTGACCCTGGCGACGTTGGCCATGGTGCGTACGTCGGAAACGGTGGCCGCTACTGTTAGCGAGCTGGGCGACGATCCGTGTCCCGTGGATTCGTCGGCGAGATTTTCGACAGCTCTGGGTCCGTGGGGGCCGCCTAAATCCGCCTGGCTGAGCTTGCCTCTCAGCGGTCTTCCAATGCCTAGTCACCGTTCCGATTGTTGATCTCGTACTCGGAGCTTCCTGGTGTATCCCTTCTCCGGGCCATCCTCGCGCCGCCGGCATTGTGAGCTCCCCTCCCGCATGTAGGGCAGTCGGTTGCTGGCGATCGCTTGGATGTCGACTTCCGGGCGAGAAGTTCACCAACGAAGGGCTGACCCCCGATGCGGATGTACAGCGGCTGCTGTCGATCAGGGGAATGAAGCCGCTCGGGTTCTCGCTCGCCGAGATGGCTGACGTTCTCAGCCTGCTCGAAGATCGCTGCAGACTCAACCCTGGTCAACCGAGGTGCGGGTGCTGGAGCGGCTCCCTATGTACCGAGAGGCCGCTGGCCAGTGCATGGGCGCGCTGCCCGAGCGGTTCGACGTCGCAGCCGGCTTTGCCGAGAACCTGCAGGAGCACCTGGACCTGCACTCCTCGAAGCGGATCCACGCCCAGCAATAGTCGCGGTTGGCCGATGGGCGCCGCGATCAGCTCGAGGACTCGTGCGCCGCGTCAGAGCGCCAAGCGCTTGCCGCGGGCAACGTCAGCTGTGCAAGACAGCTGGCAACTGAATTCATTGAAGCTGTTTTGAGGGATCGGCCAGGCAGAGGATGACCATTTGTCTTCGCTATGTTGCGGTCAATTCTTTTGAATCAAGCGTTTGGAGATGCAGAGATCGCCCTAGTCTGTAACGGCGACTGCCTTCCAGGCGATAGGGGGAGTGTCTGAGCCGCCGCATGACCGGCTTAGGGCAACTGGGAGCTACGCGGGGAGGCGTAATCCGAGTGGGGTCCGGCGACAACTTGGGCAGGAACCGGGGGAACGTGCAATGGAAGAGACCACTTCGTTGGTCGAGCGCTATCGCGAGGACGGCTTTGTCGTTGTCGACGGACTTCTCCCACAGGCGATCGTCGATCAGGCGCGGCATGGCGTTTCCCGCCATCACGCGGGCGAACGGGACGTTGAGCTGCCAAATGGGCTGGGGTATCTCGACTGGCGGCCGGGCGATCCTCCAGGCATCCGAGTCAATGACTATGTGTCGCTGCAGAACGAAGACGTTCACACATTGGTCGCCTTTCCACAGTTGGCGGCGATGGCCGCCGTGTTGAGCGAGTCACCCAACATCCGCCTCTTTCATGACCAGATCATCTACAAAGATCCTGCTGTCGCGATTCATAGCGCCGAGGTCACTGAGATCGGATTTCACACCGATCGCGCCTACTGGCAGACATGCAGCTCAGATCAGATGCTCACCGCCTGGGTGCCACTAACCCCGTGCTCAGAAGAGACAGGCGCGCTGTCGTTCGTTCGAGGCAGTCACCGTTGGCCAGGCAATGACAACCTCGCGAACTTCTTCGCGCCGGCTCACGGCGCCGCACTCCGAGAGGTCATCGCCCCCTCGGGAGTTGTGCCCGAGGTTGTGACCCTCGAACTGGAGCCGGGGCAGGTAAGTTTCCACCATTGTCGGACCATCCACGGCAGCGCCCCGAACCGCTCGCAAGCAGCCCGGTGCGCAATCACGGTGCACTTCCAGGACGCCGCGAACGACTACGTCTTGCCTCCTCCCGGCAGGCACTCGGTGCACGTGAACGACCTCTTGTCCCGGAAGCGACTCGATGGAACGCCGGACTACGCCGATACTTTCGTGTCGCCGATCCTCTTCGAGGGAACGGCTGCGGAGGCTGTTCAGTTGATCGGTCTGGACTCCGCATGAGTTTCTCAAGATCGGACGAGCCTCAGCTTGGAACCGTCCTGCGATGCGCGCGGGCAGTCGCTGCAACTCCTCCGTTCTTCACTCGGCGCTCGAAGGTGCCTTGGCCGGGCAACGGCAGCCTCAGCGCGCCGGGTGCAGTGTCAGGGGCCGAAGAGATGCTGGTCGCCGCGTGCCTGGGCGTGCTTGCGCGGGGGCACGGCGGAGCCCAGGGTGAGGCACCGATTTTGCGGGTGGGCTTGTTGAGGGCTTCACAAGTGGGCCCTTCCGTCGTGCCGGTGGTGGTCGACGCTCCCGCGGGTGACCTGACATGTGTGGAGTGGCTCGCCCACGTGCGGGGCGCGATCGCTGAGGCTGACGAAGTATTCGCCGGCTTTGCGCCGGAGGACGTTGAGCTATTGCTGGGACAGGAGTCCGACGGAGGTCGGAGACGGCTCTTCTCCGTCTTGGTCGCACCGCGAGAGATCGAGCTTGTCGGGCGAACGTTCGGCAACGATCTGACGGTAGGTATCGGGCCAGGTGGGCTCCACGTCGTGTTCGATGAACGACTGTTTGACCCAGAGATTCTTCGGGCATGGATGGAAGACACCACGACACTGATGGACGCTCTTCAACATGGTCGGGGGGTAGTGAACGAGATCCTGGCTGCTGCCACAGCCGACCGGGCAGGAAGGGACCAAGCGCGTACAGTCGCCCTTTACGCTGCACCGAGTGTCGCGACGTCGATCATGAGCGCTGCCGCTCACTGGCCCGATGCGCCCGCAGTCGTTACTGCCAATTGCTCGGTCAGCTACGAGCAGCTGAGACAGCGATATCTGGCAGTCGCGCAGGCCCTTCAGGCTGAGGGCGTCGTGTCCGGCGACGCCGTAGGAATTCTTGTCACCGCCGGGCCTTCCTTCGTCGCTGGACTGTTGGGAACGATCCACCTGGGAGCAGTCCCTGTCCCTTTGGATGCTCAGAGCCCAGCTCCAAGACTGGCGCTAGCAGCCGGTGTCGCCGGATTCGACATCCTTCTTGCAGACGATGCGAGGACGGCGAAAGCCCTCCAGGTATGCGCCTCCACGACCGGAAGTCCGCCGCGTGTTGTGGACGTCGATCGAGCTCAGGAGATGCCGGAGACTACGGACCCAAAACTGAGCGCACCTGCCGCTGTCGAACCTGATGCACCTGGATACATCCTGTTCACTTCCGGCAGCACCGGACGGCCGAAGGGAGTCGTCCAAACCAGACGAACCCTTGACTCCGTGGTTGATTGGCAGGTCCGCCGCTCCGGAGTGGCGACGCGCCCTCGCACGTTGCAACGCAGTGCACTCTCCTTCGACGTCGCCCTTCAAGAGATCTTGTCCACACTTGCCGACGGGGGCACATTGCTCGTGCCAGCTGATTGGCAACGCCAAGACCTCAGTCTCGTTGCCAGGCTGATCCACGAATGGCAGGTCGAGCGCCTGTTTATCCCCCCGTCGGGATTGCATGCGATGCTGGCCGCCGCAGATGCCTCGCTCCTGTCATCGCTGCGGGAAGTCATTTGTGCGGGTGAGCCGCTAATTATCACGGGCACGGTCCGACGCGTTTTTCGAGAGATCAATTCCGGCCTCGATAACCAGTACGGGCCCACCGAGACTCACGTCTGCACTGCCATGTCCGTCGGCGGCGATCCGTTCACTTGGCCGGACAACCCCTCGATCGGGACCCCGGTCCCCGGTGTCGGCGCGCGGGTGGTGGACACTCTCGGGCGCCACGTGACCCTAGGAACTCCCGGCGAGTTGGTGATCAGTGGGCAAACCGTCGCCCTTGGGTACCTTGACGCCCCTAGCCTGAAATTCGCTGACGAACCTCGGCACGATGGGAACGGCGCCGTACGTTCGTACCGGACCGGCGACTTCGTCAAGGAGCGCCCCGACGGCTCGTTCGAGTTCCTGAGTCGGCAAGACGAACAGCTCAAGGTCCGCGGCTATCGAGTCGAGCTCGGAGAGGTCGAGGCTGCTGCGCTTGCAACCGAGCTAGTAACCGACGCTGTGGCATTTGGTCTCGGCGATAGCTCCGCTGTCGAGCGTCTTGGCCTGGTCGTAGTGCCGTTTGAGCCCACCCCAGATTTCGACAAGGCGAGCCTGCTGGAGCAGATGGCACTGCGATTGCCTCCGTACATGATGCCGCGCCCCGCCGAAACGATGGTTCGCGAGGGCTTAGAACTCACGCCAACGGGCAAAGTCGACCGCCGCCAAGTCGCACAGTTGGGGGAGATGACATTCCGTGAGCGAAGCGCCAACGCGGGAAGTGGCGATGAACGGATCCGATCGCTGTGGCACCGATGCCTCGGAGTCGACGAATGTGACGAAGACGAGACGTTCGTGGCGCTCGGGGGAGACTCGCTCGCCGCCGTTGAGCTCACGGCGGCACTCCAAGATGCCGTCGGTGTAAACGTGTCACTTCGGCAACTCCTCGCTGGAATGACGCTACGCACCCTGCGATCGGTAGCTACAGGCGAACTGCGCTCGCCCGATACGTCCCAACAGCCAGGCGTCACTTCGTCCGACCGGAACGCCGTGCCTTCGACTGTTGACCTCCCGAAATTCGGCCGCATCGCTTGTGTCTCGCCAGCTGAGGCGAAACATCTCTACCTGGACGTCGTTGTGTCCAACAATTACGGCCGTTTCGGCATGCTCGACGGACCAATAGAAGTCGTCGTGGACGTCGGCGCGAACATCGGCCTCTTCGCCCTCAGTGTGCTCGACCGGCACCCCGAAGCACGCGTTATCGCCGTCGAGCCCCATCCCGCTTTCGCCCAGGCGTTGCGGGCGAACACTGCGGACCGAGTCTCCGTCGTCGAAGCCGCCGCCGCACAAACTCGTGGCGAAGCCCCACTTTTCATATACGACCAGATGCCAGCAATGTCGTCGCTGAATCCTGAGCCCGACTATGACCGGCAACTCATGGCATCGCTCATCGACAACCAGCTCAACAGAGTTGGCGCTGGCGTAGCAACCGCGCCGGCGATCGGCCTCGTCGGCGAGAACCCCGTCGCGCACCCAGTTCAGACGGTCCGCCTGTCGGACCTGCTGGCGGATCACAACTGCACGTCCGTGAGCCTGCTCAAGGTCGACGTGCAGCACGGTGAACTCGATGTGCTCTTGGGACTCGACGACGGAGACTGGACGCGCATAGAGCGCATCGTCGTAGAAGTGCAAGATCGCGACAAGCAGCTGGACGATCTACAGCAACTATTGAGCATGCATGGCTTCTCCACCTCCGTGCACTTCGACGCAATCCTGCACGCCGGTAGCCGCGTCCGATTCCTTTACGCCTGGGCGCCGAGCCAGCAAAAGTCGGCAGTCTGATGAGCGAGGCCACTCCACCCGCCGTCCTCGTAGGCGAAGCTGATGTCGCGTGGTTCGCAAAGCACGGCTGGTGGGTGTCACCTCGAGTCCTCACCGATCCCGAACTCGACGCGCTTGCCTACGGCGTTGATCGCTTCTACGCGCGGGATCTCGACGTTCAGCTCCCGGCGGTGCCACCGGGCGATTCAGACCCCGGTCAGCCCGATTCACAGACCCTTCAGAACGACTATGTCAGCCTTCAGGTGGACGAGATCAGAAACTTCGTGATGTCGCCGATGCTCGGATCGATCGCCGGCATACTGGGCAGCCACACCGGTCTGCGCCTCTTTCACGATCAGTTGATCTCGAAGGCGCCCGGCCCAGCACTTGTCGGCTGGCACACCGACAGAAGCTATTGGCTCACCTGCTCATCGCAGGACATGCTCACAATCTGGGTGCCACTCCAAGACGTAGACGAGAGCAACGGTGGCTTGCAGGTCGTCGACAGCAGCCACGCCTTAGACCTCGATCACAACACTCTGCGCGGATTTCACGCGACCTCCGCGGAGCGACAGATCACATCATGGCCGTCTTTCTCCGTCCGGACACTGCGGGTTAGGCGCGGTCAGGTGTCGGTCCATCATGCGCGAACTGTCCACGGCAGCGGACCGAACACGACAAGACTGCCGAGAGTCGCGCTGGCGATACATTTGCAACCCGAACAGAACCACTACGTACCGCCTCCGGCCGGTGCGCCCACACTGCATTTCAACGACGTGCTCTGCCGCCGGGACGGCGTGGGGCACCCGGACTATCACGATCCATACGTGTGCCCGATCGTCTGGCCCCAGGAATCGGGGCGCCCGTGACCCGCTGGGTGACCGCATGATGCGCCCTTCAACTCATCAGATCAGGCTGCTCATCGCCCAGCAGATGACCCCGGACTCCTCGGCCCTGAACCACGCGGTCCTTCTTCGACCCCGAACCAGCGCAGCCGCCGATGCGCTACGTTCGGCAGTGCTGTCTATGGCAGCAGAGCGCGACAACCTGCGCTGTCGCTTCCGCCGGGGCGGGCCTGACGGATGGACTTCTGTTGATGGGCCACCGGCGGTGCCGCAGACAAACGTTGTTGCACTCATGGAGCAGGATCTCCGCCACCGAGCGCAGCTCGAGGTCGACCGACCCTTCGACTTGGCAAGAGAGCCTCCGCTACGCATCGCATGGTGGACTGGTCCGCGGGGGCCCCTCTGCCAACTGACCTTCCACCACGTGGCAACCGACGCACACACGCTCTTCCTCCTGCTCGAAGAACTCCGCGCCCGTTGTGCCGTCCCCGCAGGCGACCTGACGACCTCCCACGCCTATTACGAGATAGCGCAGAAGACAGCCCTGAGTCACGAGGACGGGCGACGGGACCAATTGCGCGAGTACGCCACGGACATTTCCAGCATTGATTTATCACCGATGTTCGGTCCGATTGGCCGCGGTTTCAGCCGAAGCACGTCGGATTCCTGGCACATACCTGACAGCGTCGCCACAGCAGCGCTTCGAACGGCCGCCGAAATCGGGAGCACCCCATTCGTCGTCTGGCTGACCGCCTGGACCAGGGCCCTGGCGCGGCTTATGGACCGATGGCAGTTCCCGATCGCTGTGCCTGTATCCACCCGAAGCAGTCGAGCGGAGATGAGCATCACCGGGTTCTTCGTCAACTCGGTGATCGTTCCGATCCGCCATCGACCCGACGAGTCGTTCGCCGGCGCAGCTTCCCGCATGCGCGAAGCCATGTTCGACGCGCTCGATCGCCGTCATCTACCTCTTCACGAGCTCGTCCGCGAGCTCGACCTCGACACCCGCGGTACTGCGAATCCTTTGATGGCGGTGTCGAGCCAACTCCTTGCCGCTCCGCTCGATCACATCGAACTGCCGGATTCGCGAGTCGAGGTTGACTATGTGGAGTCCCAAGAGTCTCGGTACCAGATCTCCTTCGAGGTCCGGGATCACGGGGGTGCCTACCAGGGCAGGCTGACGGCCGACACCCGCTATCTGGAACCGGCGAGGCTACGGACGCTGCAGCATCTGGTCGAGTGCGAACTCTCACCCCCAACGACCGCGACTGCACCCGCCGCCGTTGTAGATCTGCCGCACGAATCAGCCATACCCACCGAACCGAGGTCACTGCTCGAGCCACTCGCCGCATGGCGCCGTGCTGCACCTGACGCAACCGCGCTGGAGTGGCGCGACGGCCGGTGGTCTCGTCAAGAACTCGCGAACGCGATTTCCGATGCGAAAGACTTGATCACTCATTCGAACGCAGAACCAGGAGACGCCGTCGTCCTGGAACTCCCGCGCGGACCACAACTAGTGGCTGCGCTTCTCGGCGCGTTAGATGCCAACGTCGTACCAGTCATGGCCAGACCCCACGTCGACGCGGGTGCAGCGGATCAACTGGAGGATCAAGTCAACGCTGTGCTGACGCTCACGAGTGGACCGGAGGGGCTCGCCGCGAAGGGAAGACGCCCCAACGGGCTGGCCTCACGCAGACGGCCCATCGCCAAGGGAACCGCGTACGTGACATTCACCTCCGGTTCAACAGGCCGCCCCAAGGGCGTCCCGGCACCCTTGGGCGGAGTAGCGGCCTATCTCAGTTGGGTGGAGACCACAACCGGCCTATCCCCTTCCGATCGATGCCTCCAACTCGCAGCGCCGGGCTTTGACGCTCTCATTAGAGACACACTCGCGCCTTTACGATGCGGCGCTTCGCTGGTACTACTTCCCGACGAACATCGTCTCAATGGACCGGAACTGCGTAAAGCCGTGGTGGGAGGCGACATCACCGCAATCCTCGCCATGACCCCGCCTCAGCTGCGACGGCTTCTTGCCGCAACACACGCGGCCGGCCCGATCTCGAAGGTTCGGCTGCTTTGTGTTGCAGGCGAGCCGCTGTTTCGCGGCGATCTTGCAGGCGCAAGCCGGGCGCTACCGAATGGACGGGTCCTCAACCTCTATGGGCCGACCGAGACGACCATGACGGTCACATGCATGCCAGTTGGCGAAGAGACCACGGTGTATGAGCGCTTGCCGGTGGGAAAGCCCATTGCTGGGTCCGCGATCGCTATTCTGGATGCGCGTGGTGCGGAGGTGACTGCCGGCTGTACGGGTGAGGTCGTAGTCGCGGGACCGGGAGTGGCGACAGGCTACGTAGGTGCTGATCCCTCTGGAACAACCCCTTTCGCCTACCGACAGGTCGCTGGCCAGACCAGGTGGACGTACGCCACCGGCGACCTCGGCTACCAACTCGGCGATGATGCCGGCATTCGCCTAATCGGCCGCCTCGACCAGGAACGCAAGGTCAACGGCGAACGGGTGGACATCGAAGCAGTCGAAGCAGCCATCACAAGCCATCCAGAGGTCCTCGATGCCGCGGTACACGTCGACGACAGCAGCGGTTTCCCGGTGGTGTCGGCCATAGTCGCTTTCAACCGGGAACCGCTGTCGTACGAGCAGCTTCGTCAGTTCCTTACAGGCAAGGTGCCTGCGGCGGGATTGCCACGCCGTATGACCGTCGGGGCGGTGGCCCGCTTGCCCAATGGCAAGCTCGACCGCTCTGTGCGACCTCGGGCCAATGGCATCGACGTCACGCCAATGCCAGAGGTTGCGGCAGGGCACGACGAGGTGTCAGCCGCAGTCCAGAACTTGCTGGGAGCTGTACCGGCCGATCCGTCCTGCTCGCTGTTTCACCTCGGATTGGACTCCCTGCAAGCGATCGAGCTCCTTGAACGCTTGGGAGTGCTCACGGCCACTTCACAGGCCGCCACGCGCTTTTTCGAAGATCCGCGGATGGCGACCCTTGTCCAGCTTGTGGCCGAAGCGGCCGCCTCGAATAAGGCTGTGCCTCCGACGGCGGTGCGGCAGGAGAGAGGCGGCCCAGCGTGGCTCTCGGGTGCAGGCCGGGGAAGCATCCTGCCCTCGCTTGTCTGCTTTCCGCATGCCGGGGGGGACTCCCCGACATTCGCTCCACTTGCAATGGCTTTGGACGGCTTGGTGGACGTCGTAGTCATCCGACGGCCACCTCCGCTGGAGCGGACAGGAAGCATGAACGCCTGGCTGGACGCGCACGTGCACGAGACCGCTCAGTCGCTGACGGAGCTAGCCGGCCCCGTCATGCTCTGCGGGTATAGCCTCGGCTTCCCTCTCGCGTGCCTCGTCGCGCAGGTAATCAGCCACCAGTGGGACGCTGGTATCTCGAGACTCATCGGAATCAACCCTGGTGTGCCCGGCCTGAGGAGTGATCAAAGTCCGACTCGGTCTTCCAATACCACTGAGAAGGCGGAGCTTCCATCTCCAGCTCAGCGCGCCATGTCGGACCTCCTGCACGCCGATCTGTCGCTACGGGACGCCCAACCAGTGACTGCCGCTGAGTTGCCGCCCGTCTTGCTCTTCCAAACTCCGCGTGACCGGCGACGATTCGATGCAGCACCTGGCCTTCTGGCCCGTTTCGACAGCATCGAACGAGAACAGATACGCGGAGACCACATTGTGACCAGAGCGGAGATGTTCCGTGTCGGCCACGTTCTTCGAGAAAGAATTGCGCAGTGGCATGAGCAGTGACGTGGCCCTCGCCCTGGCGGCTGTACGTCGGCTCGCCGAGCCGACGCCTCTAACGCACTTGCCCCAGCTCGATCTGTGGATCAAGGACGAGCGGCACCTTCCAACTGGGTCGTTCAAGTTGCGAGGAGCAGCAGCATGGGTGTCAGGCACCAGCTCGATCGGCCAGGTTTTCACCGGCAGTTCCGGAAACCACGCAGCTGCCTTGGCCTGGGTTCTGTCTTCGACCCTTGGCTCGCGCCGGCTCACGGCGGTGGTGACGAAGCAGTCCGACCCCGCCAAGGTGCAAACCCTCGTTCGTGCAGGAGTGAGAATCGTGACGGTCGCCGGAAGTAACGAATCGCGCGATCGCATGGCCCGCCACCTGGCGTCCGAACACGAAGGACAATATTGCTCGTCTCACGACGACCCTCTGGTGATCGCAGGCCAGGCCACGGTTGCGGTCGAGATCCTTGACGCCATGCCAGACACGTCGACCGTGGTGGTGCCCGTGGGGGGCGGAGGCTTGTTTGCCGGCACGATCCAGACAGCTGCGGATCTTGGAGGCGTGCGGGTTGTGGGGGCAGAGCCATCCGGCGCCAACGCGATGGCTCTATCACTGGCGGCCAATCGCCTAGTGCGGCTTCCGGCCGCAGATACTCGTTGCGATGCGTTGAGGGCGAATGAGCCAGGTCTGCGGTGCTTCCAGATTGCCCGCGGCTCAGGGGCCAGCGTGGTCGTAGTGTCGGATCAGGAGGTGGAACACGCACAGGCCTTACTCCGAGGACTAATCGGCCACGTCGAGTTGTCCGCGGCGGCAGGCGTGGCCGCAGCCCTGAAGTCTCGTCTGGCGGGGGCCGTCTGCGTCGTGACAGGAGGTCCTCGACGCGTGAGCCGGACATTCAACGGAGCGAGCTCGTCGAGCACGGGAGACCGAGTGTGACTTCATCGGGCGTGTGATCGTGTGAAACATCTGCTATTGCAGGGCGCCATGATCTCCTCCATCGTCAACGCATGATGCGCTGCTGTCCTTCTCCTGGTAGGTCCACGTGCCATCGATCCGTCGGCCCTGGGCCTGGCTGATACACATCGAGGTTGGGGTTGACCCGGTCCGACGGACAAGGTTGATGTGAGGTTGGTTCACGCTATCTGTTGGTGGGTGGTGGCGTGGGTCGCTTCGAAAGTGGCGGGGCTGAGATAGCCGAGGGTGGAGTGGCGTCGGCGGGTGTTGTACCAGCCCTCGATGTAGTTGAAGAGCGCGCTGGTGACGGCCTTGTGGGTCGGCCAGGAGCGACGGTGGATCAGCTCGGTCTTGACGGTCGCGAAGAAGGATTCGGCGACCGCGTTGTCCCAGCATTGGCCTTTGCGGCCGACGGACAGGGTGACGCCGAGATCCCTTGCCAGGTTGGCGTAGTGGGCCGAGGTGTATTGGGCGGATTCAATTGGTCGTCGCAACACCTTGATCGTGGAGGTGTTGATGGGTAGGCCAGCAGGGTGGATGAAGGAGTTGACGGGAAGGGCGGCGATGAAGTCGCCGGGAGCGCCGTCGTTGCGGCGTGATGTGGAGCGGTTGTTCTGGCGTGAGATTCGCAAGGGGATGACCAGTGAGGAGTCGGCGGTCGCCGTTGGCGCGTCGCCGGCGGCTGGCAGCCGTTGGTTCCGGGAGCGTGGCGGCATGCCGACGTTCATGCTCGCCGCAGCCACGGGCCGCTACCTGTCGTTTGAGGAGCGGGAGGAGATCGCCCTGCTGAAAGCGCGGGGTGCTGGTGTCCGCGAGATCGCCCGCCGCCTTGGCCGTGACCCGTCGACCATCTCACGGGAGCTGCGCGCCGCAACGCCGCGACTCGAGGCGGGAAGCTCGACTATCGTGCGTCTGTTGCGCAGTGGAAAGCAGACCTGCTGGCGCTGCGCCCCAAAACGGCGAAGCTCGTCGCGGACGAGCGGTTGCGGGGAGTACGTGCAAGAGCGCCTGTCGGGCGAGGTTCGCCGCCCGGACCAGACACCGGTATCGGGGCCGGCGACGGCGCCGTGGAAGGGCCGGAACAAGCCGCGGCGTCAGGACCGGAGGTGGGCGACAGCGTGGAGCCCGGAGCAGATCTCGAACCGGCTGTTGATCGATTTCCCCGAGGACGTGTCCATGCGGATCTCGCACGAGGCGATCTACCAGGCGCTCTATGTCCAGAGCCGCGGTGCCCTGCACCGCGAACTGGTCGCTTGCCTGCGCACCGGACGCGCGTTGCGTGTCCCACGCTCTCGTGCCCGCCAACGCGCGAGCGGTCACGTCACCGAGGAAACGATGATCAGCGAACGACCCGCCGAGGTGGACGACCGCGCGGTTGCCGGACATTGGGAAGGCGACTTGATCATCGGCACCGGCCGGTCAGCGATCGGCACCCTCGTGGAACGCACCACGAGGTTCACGATGCTGATCCACCTGCCACGCATGGACGGCTACGGCATCGAACCACGGATCAAGAACGGCCCTGCCTTGGCCGGCTATGGCGCCCACGCGATGCGCGACGCGATCACCGCGCAGATGGCCACGATGCCCGAGCAGCTGCGTCGCTCGCTGACCTGGGACCGCGGCAAGGAGCTCGCCCAGCATGCGCAGCTGAAGATCGACACCGGCATCGCGGTCTACTTCGCCGACCCGCACAGCCCTTGGCAGCGGGGTACGAACGAGAACACCAATGGCCTGCTGCGGCAGTACTTTCCCAAAGGCACAGATCTCTCGCGCTGGAGCGCCGAAGACCTCCGGGCAGTCGCAGCAACCCTCAACAGCCGACCACGCAAGACACTCCAAATGGAAGACACCCACCGAAGCACTCAATGACCAGCTAGCCTCACTCCAACAAGCCGGTGTTGCAACGACCGTTTGAGTCCAAGTTGGCAGCCTCGGTCGGAGTGAAATATCACTCCGGGCGCGGGCCGGCGCCGATTCACCGCGTCGGTGAGGGCCTCGGCGACCAGGTCGGTGCGCAGATGGTCCGCGACTGCCCAGCCGACTACCCGGCGAGACGCGAGGTCGATCACGGTGGCCAGCTAGAGCCAGCCTTGCAAGGTCTGGATGTAGGTGATGTCGCCGCACCAGCGGCGGTCCAGCTGTCCGGGGTGGTCGGGGTCGATGGCGAAGTCGCGACTGATCAGATCGGGTCGTTGCGCGGCGTCCGGGTCAGGGATCGTGGTCTTCTTCCATCGCCTCGGGACCCGGCCGTGCCGGTCGGCGGCCTGCATCAGCCGCACGACCCGCTTACGGGAACACCGCTGCCCTTGCTCGAGTTGTTCGTGGTGGACCCGCGGCGAGCCGTAGGTCAGTTCCGATTCGTCGTGGATCGCGATGATCTTGCCGGTCAGCTCAACATCACGCTGCTCACGCGACGAGGGCCTGGCGACGCGGTCGGCGTAGTAGGCGGAAACGGGAGACCTGCAGCAACTCACACGCCCGTTTCACGTTGTGGTTGCCCTGCTTTCCGCCTCGATGAATGGGTAACAGTTCACCGGGTCTCCTTGGCGAAGAAAGCCGTTGCCCGCTTGAGGATTTCGACGTCTTCGCGCAGCCGACGGTTCTCGCGGCGCAACTGGGCGAGCTCGTCCTTCTCGCTCGTGGTCAGCCCGCCGTCGCCGGTGCCTGCGTCGCGCTCGGCCTGCTTCAGCCACTCGCGCACCGCGGTCTCGGTCAGATCGAAGTCCTTCGCGACCTGACCGACCGTCCGGTCGCCGCGCTGGCACAGCTCGACGATCTCGGCCTTGAACTCAGCAGTGAACGAACGACGAGGCCTTGGCTTCTTCTTGCCCATGGACTCCATGATGAACATCCTTCCGGAGCACAAGCTCCTGACCTCGGATGTCCGTCAAAACGGGTCAGTCCCAGGAGTCGGGGCGGTTCCCGTTGGTCGACTGGTCGATGCCACGCAGCGGCGTTCGTCACTTCACGACCTCGCCGATCGCCTCTAGTGTCAGAGTTGAGCTTGCTGCTGCGAGACCGGAAGGGATCGCGCCCGGCCTCGACGTGGTAGACGACGCGCTCGTTGACGGCATGACGCTCTAGCGAGCCGGGGCGCTTAACCTCTCTGCGACCGGCGGTGGCCTTCAGCGTGGTGATTTGCTCCGCCTCTGCACTGACCACGATCGACGGTCTCCGCGTCGCGAACAAATGCTGCCGCGTGCCGCGCAGCTCCGCAATCAGGGTACGAGATACTCCTTGGTCCACGGCGCGTGCAGCGCGTCCTCAGGCTGGTCGTATTGAGGCCGTCTAGCGACGTTTGCCCAAGCCGGGTGCGCCACCGCTGACGATCCGGATCCTTGGGATGACCATTTCGCGCTCACTCGATCTCTTGCTTACACGCTTCTTAGTAGCGCGTTTGGGCTTGCGCTTGACGCGAGTACGGGGCTTTCCGTTCGACCACGGTGTGCTCAATGGCTGCTTCATGAGCTCCCGCGCTGCCCCATCTGCAGACTCGCAACCAGTCAGCCAGACCATCGCCGCCCCCAGCCCCTCACGAAGGCCGGTTAGCGACTGCTCGTCGTGAGGGACGTCGAGGAAGTGTGATTTGATGCCTTCGACGCGCTCGAACGAGAATCCGGCAACGAGCTCATCGCCATCCTCTTCGGTCCAAAGCCACACCGGCACGGCTCTCGGGCGCAAATCTCGGGTCTCAATGTTTCTCAGTGCTTTCACGACTGGCAGCCACAAACAGGTGAGGCCAATTGGGGACATTGGAGCGTCGAAAGCCGTCGCGGTGGCGCCATCAGCCGGACTTAGGCTTGCATTTGCTTGCCAGATTCCGTGCTCGTCGGCCTCAAGCCAGATCCATACCGGCAACGTCGGCCACGCTTCGTCCTCAGATTGCGTGTTGTCGGAGGGATTCGCAGATAGGTCGTCGTCATCGATGGTGGGCTCTTGCATTTCTGAGTCGGTGGGCTGGTCATGCTGGGAGGATTCAATGGCCGCGACAGCGGCCTCCACCGTTGGTTTCCCGGTCAACTGCGTGAGCGCCGTAGCTACTGCCTTGCGGACAGCCGAGCGCCCTCGTGCTGAAGTGGGCATGACTAGTTGCCGTGGGGTCACATCGCTGTTTCGGTCCAAGGACGCCCATTCGACTTGGGTGTTGCCGCTTTGCTCTATCCACACCCAGGCGGGCACCCAACCGGGCTCATCTCCGGGTTGGAGGGGATGTGCAATCGATTCCCACCAGAGCAGCAGCAAGGATGAGGTGTATGGCAGGGATAGGCCGACGGGCTCCACACCGCGGGCGTATGAGAGCTCGAGGAACGGCACGACCGCTCCGTCAGGTCCGCCGCATTCTTCCAGCCACATCCACCCCGTGACGGCTGGCCAATCTGCTTCGACTAATTCATCGCTCACCATTTGGGGAGTTTAGGCACGATCGGTGAGGCCTGTCTGCCGATGGCGAAGGCGGGTTGCGCGGAGGGCGCTGCGGCTGAGGTCCGTGGAACCGGGTCAATCCCAGGGTGGGGGGCAGGCCGCGAAGGCTTCGTTCGATGCGGGCGGGGGCCGTGGTCTTGCGGTCAGGGCGTGTGAGCCGGAAGGACCAGGAGCGTCCCGTCGCTGTGCTTCTCGATTTCGATGACGACTTCTGCCGTCGGGGCTGCGGCTGCAACTCCCTCGCCAAGGGCTCTGAGTCGATAGGACGTCCCAAGGAGGCCGTCGACCTGGCCTCGAGTCATGACCTTGTCGATCCGGCCCTGCGGAGGCCGCAACTCAAGGGTCGAGAGTCGCAGGAGAACGTTGTCGACGCGTGTTTCCAACTCGTCGATCCGCTGGTGGTCGGCCCGAAGGCTTCGGACAAAGTTTTCAAACGGGTTGTCGGGGTCGCTCTGACCGGCTTCCACGCCTTGCAGGACGACTACGCGACGTTTCAGCGCGATGGCGAGGGCCGCCAGTTCGACATGGGTGCGGAATTCGCCTCCCTCTTTACTGATGCCGCGGAACGCAGCCTCCAGGTCGGGGACTTCGACGCGGTTGTTGACTATGGCACCAAGGGCGTCCTCCCACTTCTGCACCCGGCGGGCGGCCTTCTGTGTTGCCGTGCTGATCGCGTGGACAGCCGAGTCGAGGCCGAGTGAGGCTCCGACCTTTCCGCGATCCAGCAGCAGCGCAGTGGCCTTGTCGATCGCGTCGCGGCATCCGTCAAGCTCGCTGCGTTCCTGCTCCAACTTGTCGTCGTTCAGCTTCTCGAGCAAGTCGGCGATGTGCTCGATAGCTTTCTGGCGCTGCTGGTCGGCATACGCGCTCGCGGCGACCGCGATCGCCATCAGAACCAGAGGCGCGGCCACAGTGAACGCAGCTCCCGCAGCGATACCTCCGGCGGCGGTGCCGGCAGCCGGGGTGCCGGCGGCCGCCTTTTCGACGGGAACCAGGGTTGCCTTCGCGACCGCCACGTTGGTCGCGGCGTCAACCATGGTGCCGTACACCCCGTTCGCGATGGCTTTGGATGCCATCGGCTTGACGAGGCCCTTGCCGAGCTGCGCGGCAACCTTCGCCGGCACCAGCATGCGGTAAAGGACCTCACCGGACTCCGCGACCTGCGCGACCGCAGACACGTTCTTCGCATTCGCTGCCACCAGGCGCGAGAGCTCCTGCGCGAGAGGGCTGAGAGCGTCGAGCGGCAGGCCCGTCGCGCGGCTGCGCCTCTTCGGCAACGGATGGGCCTCGAGGGTCACTAGCGGGACCGATGAGAACGAGGCGAGCGCCGTGCGAAGTTCGGCCAAGCGTTCCGGGGTGAGCGCGCCTTCGTCGGCCACCGCCGGAATGCTGGAGGTCTCGGCTGTGGACAGTGTCCAAACGGGCACGGCCGGAGTGTCGCTGTTGCTCATGGATCTCCCTTGGTGAGGACCCAAACCATAACTGCCGGCGCCGACAGCCGTGGGGGCCAGCGCGATTCGGGTTGGCGCCTCGTTGGCTACTTCTGACAGGAGTGGCTGGGGAGGTTGCCGGTGGTCAGGCGTTGGCGGAGGCCGGTGGCGCGGAGTGCTCGGCGGCTCAGGGCCAGGCGTACGGCGGTCTCGGTGCCGACGACGCGTACACGCTCCTGTGCGCGGGTGATCGCTGTGTAGAAGAGTTCGCGGGTGAGGAGGCGGGATTCTTCACCTGGCAGCAGGACGGTGACTTCATCGGCCTGGCTGCCTTGGGCTTTGTGGATGGTCATGGCGTGGAGGGTTTCGATGTTGCCGAGTCGGCTGGGAGCGAAGTCGAGGCGGCCGCGGGAGCTGTCGATGCAGACTCGGAGGGAGCCGTCGGGGCGTCGGATCGTCACGCCGACGTCGCCGTTGTAGATGCCCAGGGCGTAGTCGTTGGCGGTCACCAGTACCGGTCGGCCGACGTACCAGGTGTCCCAGAGCGGGTCTTCGGTTTCTTCGGTGATCCAGCGCTCGACGGTTCGGTTCCAGTGACTGACGCCCCATGGTCCTTCGCGGTGGGCGCAGAGAAGGCGATGGCGGTCCAAGGCTGCCAGCGCGGTGTCGGCGTCGCCGGCCTGGGAAGCTTCCCGAATTGCCAGCGCATCGGGCAATAGCGTGGATCGAAGCGTTTCGCGGGGGTCGTCGTCTTCGATGAAATGCACTCGGTCGCCGCCGTCGCGCAGTACGTCGAGAACGACATCTGGCTGGTCGTCGCGGACAGCCAGTGCCAGCTTCCCGATCTCACCGCCGAATCGATGAGAGGTGCGCAGTTCGGCTGCTTCGATGTGGCCGCCGGCAACCAGTCCCTCGACGAGGTCGGCGAGTACTGCTCCCGCTTCGATGGAGGCCAACTGGTCGGGGTCGCCGACCAGGATCAGCCGGGTCTCGGGCCGGAGCGCCTCGAGGAGTCGCGCCATCATCGTCAGCGAAACCATGGAGGTTTCGTCGACGACGACGATGTCGTGCGGTAGCCGATTGTCCCGGTCGTGGCGGAATCGGGTCGACGAGTCGGGGCGTCCACCGAGCAGCATGTGCAGGGTTCGGGCGTGGAATTCGCCGAGTCTGTCCCGGTCCTCCGCGCTGAGGCGTTCCTTCATTTCGCGCCGTACGGCTTCTTCGAGGCGGCCCGCGGCCTTGCCGGTCGGTGCCGTCAATGCGATCCATGGGCGGCGGTCCCCGGCGAGTTCTGCCTGTTCCGCGAGCAGGGCGAGCAGGCCGGCGACGGTGGTGGTCTTGCCGGTACCGGGCCCACCCGTCAGAACTGTCGTCCATTGCCGGGTGGCCGTCTCGGCCGCGCCCCGCTGTTCGTTGTACGCCGTACCGGGGAAGAGCCGGTCAAGCCCTGCGAGCAGAGCAGCTTCGTTGGCGATGGCCGGCGAGGGTCGGCCGGCTCGGCGGCGAAGGTCCTGCTCGACTTGGTCCTCTTCTCGCCAGTAGCGATCGAAGTACAGGCGAGTGTCCTCGAGGTGGAGGGGCTGGGGAGCGGCGAGCAGGGGACTGGCTTTGATTGCCGTCAGCCATTCGTCCGGGCTAGGCCAGGCCAGCTCGGCGCCGTCTTCGCCGACCTCGTCCCGAACGCCGGTCAGGTCGAGGCAGATGGAGCCGGCGCGGACCGCGCGTGCTGTCAAAGCGCAGGCGAGTGCCACCGATTGGTTGCCTTCAGCAAGCAGGGTGGTGAGCCTCGAGGCCACGTGGACATCGGCGGCGATGATGACTCCGGCTTGATTGAAGTCGCGCAGGATCCCGGTTGCGCCGAGCGCAAGGGTTGAGTCGAACTCGTCGATGGTGGTGGTCATGTCGCGCTTCCGTCGAGCAGGTCGGACAACGCCAGCACGAGCGCTGTCGGGATCGGCCAGCTGAACACCCCTGCTGGGTGTCCGTTCACGTGTGGTGTCTCGGGTCCGCACATTCCGCGCAGGTAGAGGTAGATCACTCCGCCGAGATGTACGTCGGGGTCGTAGGCGGGTAGCCGCCAACGAAGGTAGCGGTGTAGCACCACTGAGTAGAGCATCGCTTGCAACGGATAGTCGGAGTGCAGCATCGCGGCGCCTAGCTCATCCGGGCCGTACTCCGCGGATGTGGCGGGCTGTTCCGGGTCGCCGAGCCGGTTGGTCTTGTAGTCGACAACTACGAACCGGTCGCTCTGGCCGTGCGGAACTCGCAGTACTACGTCGATCGAGCCGGAGAGATAACCCCGCAGGCTCTGCTGGCCGAGTAGCGGCTGTTCGAGGCGGTCGGCGTACGCGAGGAGCGGATCATCCGACGACAGGTAGGTGCGCAGCAGTGGTGCCAACTGGGCGAGTCGTACGTCGGTCGCCGTCGGATGATCGCCGCCGGCCAGCGGGATCTCGAATTCGAGTTCGCGGAGCCGGTCGGCGCGGACCAGGTCGCCGAGGGTCAGGCCGGGAACGAGCGGTCCGAGTGGCGTGTTGTGCAGCGGCAACATCGCTGTGGCCAAGGCATCGGCTGTCACGTCGACCCGCCAGAACCGCAACTGTTCGCGAATCCGTCTGGCCAACTCGGCGTGCAGATCTGGCGCCTTTGGATCGGCCTCCTCGAGTACTGCGTGGACCAACGATCCGAATGTGGCTCCGGTCGGCAGCCCGTCCATCGGAGACGGGAGAGCATCGGCAGACGCGGCCTCCGGCATCGGGGTCGGATCGACGGACTCGTCCTCGAGTTGGCTCTCTTCGTGTTCGCTGGCGACACCACCGAGCTGCTGATCCGCCGCACGGATCAGTCCGGAGTACGACGTACGGCGCCAGGCGAGGTCGACCTCGCGGGAGAATCTTCCGACTGCGAGCCCACCGGGTAGCTCCTCGTGGACAGCCTCGGCCGGTTCGGTGATGGCCGAGTCCTCGACCACTGGCCCTCCAGCCTGTTGCCAGCGCCGGAGCCAGATCAGGACCTCGTCATCGGACGACGATCTGTCCAGTGTGTCGGGTACGACCGCTTCGCCTTGTTTGCGGCCGCGGAGGAGCCGCGAGATCCCGCCGTTGATCTCGTCCCAGGACGGTGCCCACCAGGCCACGACCTGAGATTGAGCCCGGGTCAGTGCGACGTAGGTGAGGCGGATGTCGTCGCCGGCCTCCTCGGCCCGCCAGAGTTTCTGGTTGGCCCGATGGCCACGGTGGCTCTTGCCGCCGAGGTCGAGGCAGCGGTCGCCGTCCTTGTGGAAGACCAGCAGCTCGGTCTCCTCGACAACGTGGCGGGTGAAACCGAACGGCAGGTAGACGACGGGGTATTGGAGGCCCTTGCTGACCCACACCGTCATGATCTGGACAGCAGCGGCGTCGCTGTCGAGCCGACGGGTTCGTTCGGTTGTGCGTCCGTTGCCGCTGGTCTCCTTCCGCAGCCAGTCCAGGAGGGCCGGCAGTCCGAATCCTTCCCGGTGCGCCGTCTCGTGGAGCAGTTCGGCCAGGTGCGCAAGGTCGGTCATGTCGCGTTCGCCGCCGCGCCACGCGAGTACTCGCTCGGTCATCCCGTGGACCTGTGCGGCCTCGAAGACGGCCGCGACGCCGCTGGTTCGCAGTCGGTCCGCCCACGCTCGTAGCGTCTGTCCGGTCCGGTCGGTGAGCTCTTCGCCGCCGGTCCGTAGGCCCGCAGCTGTCTCGCCGAAGAACATTGTGGTCGCCGCGGCACGGACCAGCCCGGAGCGATGGGGCTGCTCGAAGGCCTCGAGCAGGCACAGCCAGTCCTTGGCGGCCTCCGACGCGAAGATGTCGAGGTCACCGGAGTAGACGGCAGGGATTCCGGCCCGGGCCAGTTCCTCCCGGCAGACCCGCGCGTCCTTGTGCGTCTCGACGATCACCGCGATGTCACCGGCGCGGAGCGGCCGGCCGTCGTATGTTGCGTCGGCGGCGAGCAGGCCGCCGATATCGCCGGCCAGGTCGCGAGCGATGTAGCTGCGGAGGTCGTCCATCGGAATGCTCTTGCGCCGGGGCGAGCCGAACTGTTCCCTGCGGGCGACCCGGAGCCGGAACGGCGCGGCGGACGGCGCTCCGGCGAGCCGGCTGCCCTGGTGGTGGGCGGCAACCGGGTGAACGACGATGCCGGGGTCGCCGAGTTGGGCGCCGCCGAGGACAACCTGGAGAGACTCGACCAGTGGCTGGTCACTACGCCAGTTGGTGTCGAGGGTGCGGCGTTGCCCGGCGGTGGCTGCGGCCGTGAGGTAGGTCGCGATGTCCCCGCCGCGGAAGGCATAGATGGCCTGTTTGGGGTCGCCGATCAGGACCAGTGTGCTGTGCCCGTTGAAGGCGGTGTCGATGACCTTCCATTGCACCGGGTCGGTGTCTTGGAACTCGTCGACCATCACCACTGACCATCGGCGTTGCATCTGCCGTCGGGCTGGTGCTTCGGGATCTTCCAGCGCGGCGGCGAGGCGGGTGAGCAGGTCGTCGTAGCCGAGGATGCCGAGGCGACGTTTGCGGTGCTCCATCTCGGCGAGTACGGCGTGCGCGAACTCGACCCGGACTCCCTCGGGAGAGGCGTCGGCGTACTCGTCCGGAACCAGCCGGGTGTGCGGGTTGCTGACCGCCTTCAGCGCGATCTCGAGGGCGGTGCCCCGAGTGATGGGCGGCTGGTCCGCGGAACCCCCGAAGAGGTTGAGGTAGAGGTCGTCGACCACCTCGGTGACGAGGTCCCTGAGGTCGTCGACCAGTGTGACGCCGGTGTCGGTGTCACCGGCGACGCCGAGCGAGCGTAGTACGAGCTGGCAGAACTGGTGGGTGGTGGCGATGGTGGCCGCGTCGAAGTTGGCCAGTGCATCGCGAACGCGTGAGTGCCGTAAGGCGATGTCGTCGGTGGTGCCGTTGACGAGGTGGCCGAGTAGACCCGGGTCGTCCAGCCAGTTGGTCGGGTCGGACAGGGCGAGTTCGGCGTCGAGCAGTTGGGTGCGGACGCGTTCGCGGAGTTCCTGGCTGGCCGCGCGCCCGAAGGTGATCAGCAACATCTGATCGAGCCTGGCCCGCCCCTCGGCCACGAAGCGGGTGACGAGCCCAGCCAATGCATAGGTCTTGCCGGTTCCGGCACTCGCCTCCAAGACGGTGGTTCCGGTCGGTAGTTCTCCGAGCAGATCGAAGGGTTTCATCACGTCACCGCTTGCTCGAAGCGAAGCATCGGCTCCCAGAGCCGGGCGGCATAGGCGCCGAGCCGGGTCGGTTCGCCTGGGAGCTCCTCATCGGGACGCGTCGCGTCCAGCAGTACGTCGAGCTGTGTGTAGGGACCCCAGACCCGAACGTGCGCCAGGTCGGCGTTCTCACCGTCGTACGCGGCCGGGCGCCAGCGCCGACCGGCCGCCATAGCCGGGTCGTCGCCGCTGCGGCGTGCCTCGTACCAGGCGAGCGAAGTCTTGAGCGGCAGCGGAAGGGGCTCGCGTCGACCCGCGTCGTAGATAGCGGCCAGGTCGGCAAGCAGCGCACGTGCTTCCGGGCCGACCGGACCGAGGAGCCGGCTCGCCGGACTGTTCCGTCCCCGCCCGATGACCAGAGCTGTCCAGTTGTGATCCTCGTCGTTGGCGGAAAGGGCGAGCAGCTGGATCCATGAGGACAACAGCTGCCTGGCATCGAGCCGGGAGAATCCGACCGAGACCAGCCGGTGACCGTGGACGCTCGGCACAGTGCCGGTAAGCCGCCGGCCGCCACCGAGGTCGATGTCCAGGTCGAAGGCCCTGGGGCTGGTCAGCCGGTGCCGGTGGGCAGCGATCGCGAGCTGCTTGGCTTCGTCGCGGACGGCGGTTGCGGTCCGCCAGCCGAGTCGTCCGGGTGGCAGAGTGCCTCGCCGCCACTCTGCTTGCAGCGCGTCATTCGGATTGACGCCGGCAAGCATGTCGCGGAGCAGCCGGTCGCCGACCGACCATTTCTGGAGGTTGTCGATCTCCACCGGCATCTCGTCCGAGAGGCCGTCGACCTCCCACGGCAGGGTCAGGTCGAGAGCTCTGAAATAGCCCTTCACGGGATGCCGGAAGAACGCCAACAGGTCGGCCAACGCGATGTCCTCGCTGCTGACCACTGCCAGTTGTCCGGCCAGAAACTCTGGTCGTGGTGGCCGGAGTCCCGAAGCAGCTCGCGCTGCGACCAGCGCGGTTGGGTCGAAGGTGAAGGGCCCGGGTGTGCCGAGCTGTCCTGGTTCGAGGTTCTTACGGTCGAAGGGCTGAAGCGGGTGGTTGACCAGCACCGCTTCCCGGACGCTTGACTCGGTGGTGCGGTCCAGGACGTCGAGGAGTTCGCCCAGAGGGACTGCGGGTGGCCGTCGTTGTCCGGAGTACTCGTTGGCGCCGGTGTAGGTGATCACCAAGGACTCGGTGGCGGCAAGGACTGCGTCCAGCAGCAGTTGGCGATCCTCGCTGCGGACGTCACGTTCGCCCGTGAGCGGGGTCCGGGCCAGTACGTCGTCCCCGTCGGCGAGACCGGACCGCGGGAAGATGCCGTCGTCGAGCCCCAGCAGACAGACCACGCGATGCGGGACCGATCGCATCGGCACCATCGTGCAGATGGTCAGTGTGCCGGTCCGGAAGCTGACGCGACTCGGGCGGCCGGCCAGATGACTGGACAAGAGGGCCCTGATGTCGGGGAGCCTCAGCGGTGTCTGCGCCAGCTGACCGGCGTCGGCGGCGACCTCGGCGAACTCGCGATGCACCTGGCTGACCTGCCAGTTGTCATCGGGGACTACCCGGGTCAGCTGATCGATGCTCTCCCGCAACGCGTCGAGCCAGTCTGCGAGTGGACGCCTGCCATCGAGTCGCTTGGTTGCCGCCTGCAACCGATCGACGTACTCCGCGAACCGGCCGGCCAGCTCGATCCGGGTGCTGCCGACATCGTCGAGCGGCAGGGTCGTGTCGATCCAGGCGTGCGCATCGGCCGACATCGCCACCCCGGCGAGGATCCGGTCGATGCCGAAGCGCCACGTGTTCTGTCGGTAATCGGCCAGGCCGTACGGTGCGCGCTGATCCTGGTCGAATGCCCAGCGGACGCCCGATTCGCGGACCCAGGCGGTGATGGTGTCCAGATCGTCATCGGTGAACCGGAAGCGGCGGCGTACCGGCTCGGTCTGTGCCAGGTCGAGCAACTGGCTGGCGGTCGCTCTGCTGCCGGCGACCCCGAGCAGCTGGGACGCGACACCGAGCAGGGGATTGGTCTGAGTGAGCGACCGGTCGGCCAGCTGCACCCGCAACCGATGCGCCGGGTGGCCGTCATTGCGGAGGTCTCCGAGGCCGAAGCGAGCGCTGATCAATGGCGCGTACGTCTCGATGTCGGGGCACATGACGATGATGTCGCGGGGTTCCAGCGTGTGGTCTGCCTGGAGCATCCCCAGAAGGACCTCGCGCAGTACATCGACTTGCCGCGCCGCGCCGTGGCAGGCGTGGACCTGAACGCTGCGGTCACCGGCCGCCAGGCGGCGGCCATCGGGAGCGAGAGTGTTGCTGCGCAAGTCGTTCTGCAGCCAGCCGAGAAGCGTGTTGGGTTCTGGTGGCGATGGAAGGTGGACATCGGTGGTCGATGCGCCGGCCAGGGTTGATTGAAGCTCGCGGCTGTCCCGCCCGAGGGTCGCCAGGAGCGGATGCTCGGCCTGTTGATGGCTGGTGTCGGAGGCACGGTCGCCTGTCGCGGTGCGAACTGTTTTCAACCGTTCCCAGAGGGCGCTGCTGGGGTGGGGGAGCCACAGGTGTATGTCGCGGTGCTCGGCCAGCGCGGAGAGCAGTTCGACCTCGGTGACCGGGATCCTGTTGTGTCCGAACAGCGAGAGTCGTGCAGGCAGGTCGAGAGACTCCGGTCGGTCGCGGAGCTGGGCGAGCGTGTCGGAGTGGCGGATGTTCGGCGGGGGTGCGTCGATTCGATCGACCAGTCGCCGCCAGAGCTCGGGCTGCCAGGCCAGATCGTCATCGATCGCCTCACCGCGGCCGTCAGTGTCGCGTCCGTTGCTCCAGTCCGCGAGGACGGTTGGCCGCTGTACGGCGTACGACGCGAAGAGCCGCGCCAGCCGCGCGGCAACGGCGTACCGGCGGCCCTGACGTAGCTCGGCCTCCGCGCCTGTGTCGAAATGGCCGAGATGCCGGGCAACGGGCCTGAACCAGCCCTCGTCGAGCGATTCGTCGAGGACCGCAAGCAGCGGCCAAGCCATCGCGTCCGCGGCCCAGGGATCGTCATCACCGAGACCCAAGACCACAGAGACCAACGAACGTGGCGTGGTGAACCGCACTCCGGCGCACACCCCGTCCGCCCGCCCCTCGGCGGCACCGAGCCGATGCGCGAGCCGCTGAGACAGCCAGCGCTCAACGCCTTTGGCCGGCACCACTACGAGTTCTTCGGCGAACGGGTCGGCGAGGGGTACGGCGAGCAAATGCCCCAGCCCGTCGGCCAGCACATCTGTGCGTTCGGCGCGGTGTAGGTACAGGGTCACCGACGCAGCATGCCACGTGACGGCGATACCGGCTTGATGCCCGGCCGCCGTGCGGTTCTGGCCGAGGGGTAGGAAGCCACGACCGTGCGAATCTTGATGAGACTTGTTGGAATTCCTGTCTGCGCCCCGCCACACCCGAGGCAACCAAAAACCGCTGACCCCAATGGGTCTGCGGCTTTGTCTGTGTCCGAGGAGCAACACCCACCCTAACCACACATCTCGAGCTTGAGCCCGATCTGCCAGGGCCAACCCCGTAACCATTGATCGGAGGCCGAGATTTGCTCAGTCGTTGCCGTCAGCGCGTGGAATCGAGCCAGGGAGCTCCGGCCTCTGCCTCACAGCTACTCGGTCAGCAGGGGCCGCGGCGGAGGCAGGTGGCTCATTGCTGGCGTCCTGGGCCCTTGTCCCACCAGGTCTGGAGGAGGGCGCCGTGCTCGGCGACCAATTGCTGCATGTGCCGAATCTTCCGGGCGGACGCGCCCGGTGGTAGGTCATCGAGCAGAGAGCCGTCCGCGAGGCCGAGGCGGATGTCGTTCTCGCCCGGGCGCTTCACATGAACGTGGGGCGGCTGATGGTCGTTCATGTGCACGACCAGGGAGATGCCGCCCTCGAGCTTGAGACCCTCGGCGATCAGGGACAGGAAGAAGCCGTCCTCGTCGTACGCCGCGGGACCTTCCTCGCCGAATTCGTGTACGGCCATGCGTGAGAGCCGATCGAGAACGTCCTGGCCAGTCAGCTCGGAGCGTGCATCGGCTCTGTCCCAGTCCGCCCGGGTGTAGAGAGTCCGGCGCGGCATACTGTCTGCCATGAGCCAACTCTCCTTTAGGCGGCAAACCACTTTCGCTTGCCGTGCCGCACACGGTCCTGGTTGATGCAGAACCACACTCCGTCTCGGCGGCGCGGACAGCCGCCTCGATGGGCTGACTGCTGATCCGCTCGGCAACCTCTTCCACCGAGTGCACCGAACGCACGGTTTCAGTGCCGTTGAAGATCAGGGGCGGCCGCACGGTGCCGTCCCGCGTGGACAATTGGCGTGACCCGCGGGGCAACACGTACCTGAACCACACGCCTCGAGCTTGACCTGCGTAGTCGGACATCGTGACGGTGGGTTGGACGCATCGAACTCTGTCACGCGTCGGTGGTGCCGACGAGGCGGCGGTATCGGGTCTTGATGGCGTCCTCGCCGCCTTCGAGGATTACGCAGACGTTCGCCTTGACGGCTGGAACCTGGAGTGTCCCTTCGGTCTCGATCTTGGGAATGGACTCTCCGTGCTCGAGTACGAGGATGTTTTCGGCGGCGGACGTGACGACGATGTTCGCGTTGTGCGTCGAGACGACGATCTGCCGCCGGGTTTTGATGGTCTTGAGGGTTTCGACCGCGAGTTGCTTGATCAGCTTGTTCTCGAGATCGTCCTCCGGCTGGTCGAGCAAGAGTGGATCGGTGCCCATCTGGAGGATCACGGTAAGGAGCGCCGCCGTCTTCTGGCCGGGAGATCCTTGATCGACGGATGTGAAATTGCCGCCCTCGGTCTGGCGATACTGGACGGCCACGAGGTCCTGGGGAAACCAAAGCTTGATGTTCGTGACGAGGTCGAACGTGTCGGCGGCAGCGAGGCGACTGTAGAAGCGGGCATCAATCTTCAGGGACTGCCCGATCTCGGAGTCGGCGCCTTTCTCTACCAGTTCGACGAGCGCCGCCTTGAACTTGACCACTTCGATCGGGAACCGCGGATCCTTCGGTTCATGGTTGAGCAGAAATGCCGCGATGCCGTCTTTGCCGAAGGCGGACTCAAAGGACTCCGGGCAGCCGAGTAGGGCGCGAAGTGCAGCTCCGATGGTTTCGACGTCGCCTTGTGCATGAAGGTTCACGCGCGTACGGGTGGAATCCGCGTTGAGGTGCCCGGCAAACTCCTGACGGCGCCTAAAGAGTTCGGTTCTCTTCGCGGTGAGTTCCTTCATCAGTTGAGCGATCACGACCTCCTGCTCCTGCTGCCTCTCACCGGAACTCTCGACCTCGAGAAGCTCCGCCTGCAGTTCAGCTTCCCGCTGCCGATCCGCCTGTGTCTGCTCGCCATCGGCTTGAAAGGCGCCGATCTGCTCGGCCAGCCAGGCGTTGAGCTCTTCAACTCGCGCCCGCCATGATGCTGAGGTCGCTTGGCTCTGCCACGATGTGCGGGCGGCCGCCAACGCGCTCGCGGCCTGCTCGAGCAGATCCGCTGCAAAGGCAAAGGAAGTCGCTCGGTCAGCGTAATCGGTCCCCTGAAGGACATCGGTCACGAGGCCACGCAACTCAGCGGCTTGGGTACCGAGGCTCTGCTCGATACTCTCGGCTCGGTCTTCGGCCGTCGTGGCATGCCTGATCCGAGTCTCGGTTTCCGTTAGCTCCTCGTACTGTTGGGTCGATTGAAGCTCGGCCAAGCGGTGCAGCCGGCCCTGCACTTCTTCTAGCTGGCCTCGGATTCGGTCGGACCTAGCGGCCTCCGCCAGCAGCTGGCGGAGCTTGTTGCGCTCACCTTTGAACTTGAGTTCGAGTTCCTCGTATTCGATGTCCCATTGACTCCTCCGAATCGACGGCATGTCGTCGAGGATGGTCAGGAAGCTTCGTGGGGAGGTGGCGAGCTCGTAGATCTGCTTCTGACTGAACACCCGGATAGGGACACGGTCGAATACTCGGCCGGCTTGTCGGTGCCAGGCGTCTCCTTCTAGGAGTTCGAGGATAGACATGTCAGGCTCGTCTCCTGACCAGGTGACCCGAAGCTGCCGACCATCCTTCGTGTATTCAACGATTATCCGCGTCTTCTCATCCCACCAGCGTTCAGCGCGATCTGCAGAGGGGTGAAACCGTTTGAGGTCAACAGCGACAGACCCCGCCAACTCATGACTGCGGCCAAGCGCCAGGCGAACCACCTCGACAAGCGTTGACTTGCCAACTCCACGTCCGCCGATCAGGCAGTTCATCCACGGACCGAAGCGGTAGTCCTCGGTGACGCCGTCGTGCTCGAGCCGGATTCTGTCGATGTGACCGTGCTCCGTGTTATTCGGATCGCTGTCACCGAGCCGGGCCCGTCGCACGGAGTGGGTGGGATCGGTCAGAGCTAGCCGAAGCCCTTCGAGGTCGAGAGTCTCTGCCTTGATGCGAGTCAGATGAGTACCTGGTGCTTTTGCCTCGAGCCCATCAGGACAGCCGTCGGTGGTCAGATGATGTGCGTCGGACCCCAGAACAGGCACCCACCCCGCCGACTCGGCCTTCCCCACGTTCGCGTCGTCGACGACTTCAACGGCGAGTATGGATTGCGACCCGATCAAAGTTTCGAGATCCCGGGAGTCGATCTTGAAGACACCCCGAGACTGGTCGGCGTGCGCGGGCACGCAGATCCCGCCCTCGGTGTTGATGATCGCGGCAGCATCGACGACAGTCTTGTTGGCGGTCTCGTCGCTGTGCCCACGCGTTCCGTTGTACTCACAAAGGGTCAAAACCCGATTGACGACCTCAGCGTCGCAGGCCGGGTCGAAGATCCCAAGAATGTGAGTGCCCCCGGTTACGGTCAGCTCAAGGCCTGGAAAGATTACGAATGGTGGAAGCTCGGGGCTCTCGACGCGCAGTTCTGCTAGAGCCTGCCGAGCCGGTTCGATTCCTGCATGCGAGTTGTGGTCCGTGACGACGAGGCCGTCGAGTCCCGCGTTGATGTAGGAGCGCAGCCAATCCTTGAACGACGGCTTGGGCGCCTTGTTCGCGTGACCTTCGATGCCCCCGTAGTCGAAGGACCCGGGTGAGTGGGCGTGAATGTCGATGCCCCACCATCGCGCCCCTGCTTGCTGCTGTACCAGACCGTCCGAGGTGATGTCGGCCCCGCTTGTAAAGATCACTTCGTGCCTTCCTGATGGCCAACGATTGGGCCGGTTTGCCAGATCCGTGGGGCCGTGCAGATCCGCCTTCTTGGTGCCCCGTACATCGAGTACGAACACAAAGCGTTACATCCTATTCCCGGCCCGACGGAGGTCTTCGCTAACTAACGAGTCGAGCCGCATTAGGTCATTGCTCGCTTCGGTAGGACGTAGTGGCAATCCTCGTCCTCCCACCCAGCGAGAAGCGGCAGCTCGGCCGCGAAACACGACCCCACTGCACGGAGCGGCGGCATCGGGCGACACCCATCGAACGCCAACGAGCTGTGCGTGCGACGGTGCAGCGGACACCAGACCGTTGTCGGCCTACGGGTAGAGATAGGCCGACAAACCCTTGGTACCGCGAATGCGAGATGCCATACTTTGCGCATACCGCTGCTCCTTCGCGAGAAGGACAGCACCGAGGCGGATGTACCGGTGGCATTTCGACCTCGATCCCTACGCCGTGCAGGAGTGGTGCAGCACCATCGTTCAGGGACGGTGCACCCACCTGAGATCCAGCACACCGGAGCGGACCTCAGTTCAACCAGCAACGCTGGTCGAGCTGAGGCCTGTCATCGACTCCCCACCTCGACCGGCAAGGGTCGAAGGGACGTTCGATGGAGCCCAATCCTGTGAGTGGGAGGGCCAAGGCAGTCGGTGCACGGATGGCCGGCGGTGTAGGGCTTGCGGGTCTGTTCGGGACGCCAGGCGTCATCGCGGCCACCCATCCGATCCTCGCAGCGGGTCTGTTCATTGCAGAACTCACACTCATCTACGTGCTGGTGATGTCCTTTCTGTACGGATCCAAGGAGCGCGGCGAGCGGGTGTTCAGACTGCTCCGCTGGGTCAAGGACAAGGAGGAACCGTCGTCCAGCGTCGAGCCGTCTGACTCCGGACCACCGGGTGGACCTCTTCGTTGACTCTCCGAGCAGACGAGATCAATCAGCGACCTTGCCAGACTCTGCCGTGTTGTTGGCGATCCAGCGAGACAGACGGCCGGTGTTGTTTTCGCCGGCCACGATCCTGCCGTCTGGGAGGTACGCGATGTCGCATTGCGTCGCGATCAGCCTTAGCTCAGTCCCGTCGCTGGACTTGGCAACTAGGCCCGACGTCAGGAGGTCGTCCCAGAACTGGTCGAGATCGTCGCTCGGGCGAGACAGGAAACTGATGAGCTTCTCGTCGGTGAGCCGGACATCCTTACCTTGCTGCAAGCGCATGAGGATGACTGCTTGTTCATCGGTTGGATAGAAGGGCTGCCAGGCCTCAGAGGCGCCGAGCTTCGTCAGTAGCTCGGGGGTGTTGTTCACGAAGCGGTAGTTCCAGCCGATGGCTCCGTCAGGAGTGTGCTCGGCTTTGCCGACGAGCAGCGCGTGTGGAACTTCTAGCTCGAGATCCTCGCCCCACAGCCCGCCAATGCCGAACATCTGGTCGAGCCGCGTCCAGACGTATTCGAGGATCATGTGGAGCGGATTGACTGCGGTCGAGAAGTAGAACGGCCACCATCCATCAGGAGTCAGGCGATTCGAGTAGGGCTGACCGTTGGCTTTCGCGAGCGTGTAGTCTCCGGAAACTATCAACTGCGGGAATCCTCCGGGACCGAACCCCGGAGTCCTAAGGTTCTCGGTGAGGTACGAGACCAAGGACTCCCGGAATGAGTGCTCGGACTTGAATCCGTGGAACCCAACGATGATCCGCAGTGCGCTGTGGTACTCGTCGAGCAGAGTCCTGAACAGAGCTTCTCGGTCGGCAGGCAGAGATTCGATCGCGCCAAACTCCGGCGGATCCTGGCCCGTGACCTCAGCATAGGCACGGTTCGGACGCCGTAGGTCGACAAGCGCCGCGTCTCCGGTCAGGCTCGCTCGGTACCGCTTCTCCAATTCGCGGACCTCCCCGAGGTGCTGGAACGCATCCTTGAGCTCGGCAGAGTAGAGGGTCTTCTTTATCTCGAAGACCGCGATCACATCTCTGATGTGCCATTGGAAAGCTGTGGTGTACGGGACGGGGATGCCCGCGCCGCGCACCAGCATGCAGTCGAGCTGGCCGGACATGTTCCCGTCGTCGTCGACAGCAAAACCGGTAACTAGGTTGAGATCCAGACCGTCCGGAATCGCTCGCCCGAGGATGTCGATCGACAGGCCCTCGTACATGCTGCCGATCGTTGGTCGGTGTTCGATTGGGCTCGCGTCAAGTACCGCGCGCTCCTTCAGCATGAGCTCCTGCAGGAGCTCGGCGACAGTCGTGATCATGTAGATCCTTGCAGTCCCTTCGGTGGCTGACCGGCTGTGCGTAAGCCTAGTTGCCGGATACCTGGGAGGTTCCAGTCAGTGAAGTCGATGGGCTGATCAGAGGGAAAGCGGTCACCGATAAACATTCGCAGGCGGTCGCCGGCGCGTACCGGGAAGCTGATCGGCTGTCCGGCAATATCTGAGGCGGCCAGACTGTTCCGCGCCGCCGCTAGCTGATCCTCGGTGAGTTGAACGACCGCGGCGTAGGTCAGATTCGGGACCTGGATGGTCTGTCCCAAAAGGTTGATGTGCCCGATCTCCGTGGCGTAGAGCAGCCAGTGGGGAGCGGTGGTGAGGACCTGCTCGGCTAGCCCCTCGGTCTCTCCGTTGAAGGTTCCGTTGAACGCGTCTGCCGTTGGGTGGATGACGCAGTGTCCGGCGAGCATCAGCTGGAGGTTTCGGATCATGATGCGTTCGACGACGTTGAGCTGACGCGGATATCGGAAACGGACAGGCAGCTGAGCCTCGATCGCGCGCAGATCGGCTGCGACCGAGCGAATGTCCGAGAACCCATCTGTCAGGCTGCGGTCGACCCGCCGCGTGCTGAGGTCGAGCGCGGTGGCGAGCGTACCTCCGACGAAGATCTCGACGGCCCGCGCATAGTCGAGGCCGACCATGAAGTCAGCTGCCTCGAAAGCCTCGGCGGCCGGCGCTCCGGAGAGATCTCCGATGTCCAGGTCAGCCGAGCCGCTGGCTGCGTTGCTGAACGGCAGGCGGAACGCGACCTGGATGTGGTGGCCGATCCGGGCCTGCACAGTCACTCCGTCGATGCCTTGAGCCAGAGGACGGGTCTCTGCCAGGTAGGTGCCGATCCGCTGGCCGTCGGCGCCGGTCAGCCTGAGTTCTGAAGGCTGCCATGGGGCGTCGGTCGGGGCTGGGTGCATCACCAGGAGTTCGATGTGTGGATTGGCTTCTCCAACAATAGGTGGTCCGCCGATGGCGAAGCGGGTGACCATGTCGGCTGTCAGTCTTACCGGCTTCGTGACACCGAAGGCCTGCGCGTTGGCGAGGTCGACGGCCAGGGGGCTGGCTGAGTCCACCTGAGCGGTGAAACCGATGGTGATTGGTGAGCGCTCGGCGGCGCACGGATCCTTCGCGCGGAGGAATCGGGTAATCCGGCCACCCTCCATGTGCACGTCCCAGGTCCAGTCAGGATCCACGCGGTCGACATCCTGCCGTAGATCCCTAAGGCGTTCATCCAGGTCATCCGGGTTTCGGATGATGGGGTTGAAGCGGAATGCTTCGGCCCTGGCGTGGAGGTAGTCGAGGTCTGAGCTCCACCGGAAGTGCTCCGCTAGGTCCTTGTGCTTGCTGAGCTGGTCCGTGAACCACGTTTCGTCACGGACCGACACTTTGACACGCTTCCCCTTGCCGAGTTCGCTCACGAAGCGCCGTTCCGGCGGTGTCAACGCGGCCGGTACGACCAGGATCCACTCATCGGGATCGTGTTGCAGTGCTGCTTTGAAGGAGCGCTTGACCTGATTGCGTCTGGTGCCCTCGCTGGGGATGCCTTCGGGGAAGAACTTGTACTGGAAGATGATCTTGGTGTCGTCGACGTCGTAGTCGATCCCGGCGTCGCCGCCGCGGCCGTTGACGGCGTGACCACGGCTCCCGTACTCACGTCCGAGCAGAGCGTTGGCGATCTTCTCGAAGTCGTCGCGTCCGACGTCCCGCCAGTCGATTCCGCTCATCTGGACCTACTAGACGGGCTCAAGCCCCGCTCGCTAAGGCGCATACCGCCAGGTTGCCAGTCTCCACCGACACCTGCGGTTACCGACACCGTCTACAGCTGCCCTAGTTCTGGGCCCTGCTAAACCGCGGCTGGGATGGGCTGGTGGTAGGGGAGGCGACGCGGTGCTGGTTTGGGACCAGTTCCGTTTGACCTGGCCGAAGTTTGACCGGTTTGGGGCGTCGTTGTGGATTCCGAGTCTTGGAGGCCGGTTCGAGCCCGAGAAGGCGGTGCATGACATGGCGATGACGATCACGGGTGAGTTGTCGAAGAGCGAACGGCAGCATGTATTGCGGCGGGTGAGGGCGGCGATGGCTGCGCAGGTGTTGATTGACGGGAAGCACCAGGGAGGGCGAGCGCCGTACGGTATGTGGTGGTCGACGCTGGGCCGCATCCGAATCCGCGGAAGGCTCAGGAGGGGGTATCGGTTGCGGGTGCTGGCCGTTGATGAAGTCGCGGCGCCCGTGGTGCAAAGGATCTTCGGGATGTATCTGGATGGTCTGGGGATCAAGGCGATCGCGGCGACGCTCAATGTTGAAGGTGTGCTGTGCCCGTCGGCGCATACGCCTGAGCAGAATCGCCATCGGAGTGGTGATGGGTGGCAGTTCACGACCGTGAAGACCATCCTCGAGAATCCGCGCTACACCGGATATGCAATCTATGGGCGGTCTCACAAGGTCGAGGAGTTGCTTGATCCGGATGATGTTGCGGCCGGGCATGTGGTGCGGTTTCGGCGGTCGGCACAATCGAAGATTGTGCGATCTCGGGAGCCCGCGCATCCGGCGATCGTGTCGGTTGAGGACTTCACGAGTGTTCAGTTGGAGATGCGGGCTCGGCGGGGGCCAGGGCGGGTTCCGCGGGCGTCGCAGGAGCGGACGAAGGTGGGGCCGAAGGCGGCTTATCTGTTCCGCGGCGCGATCCGATGTGCTTGCTGTGGGCGGAAGATGGAGGGGGCTCGGCGTAAGCACGCGATCTTCTATCGGTGTGCGGCCCGGACGTTGGTACCGGGATCGAGGAGCGTCGTGGACCATCCGCCGACGGTGTACCTGCGTGAAGACCGGCTCGCTGAGGCGGTCAATGGGTGGGTCTCCCGGCTGTTCAGTCCGGACAATCTTGATGAAACCGTTGCTCAGATGGCGGGTGCTCAAGAAGGCCCAGATCCGGCTGAGGAGGTTGAGGCGAGGTTGAGGGAGCGGATCGCGGCGGCGGAGGCTGCGATGTCGCGGCTTCAGCGGGCGGTGGAGGCCGGCTGGGATCCGAGCGAGCTGACCGCTCAGTTCAACGCGGCCGTGATGGAGAAGCGGGCAGCCGAGGCTGGGTTGAATGCATTGGAGCCGGCGCAGCAGCTGAGCGCCGAGGACTTCCGCGAGACCGTGTTGGGCCTAGGGGACATGGAGGAGGCTCTCAAGGAGGCGACTCGTGACCGTCTAGTCGAGCTTTATCAAGGTCTACGACTCGCGGTCGTCTACGACCACCAGATGCGGGCCGCCGACGTTTTCATCAGCCCTGTCCCGCGTGTGCATAAGGTTGGTGTCCGAGGGGGGACTTGAACCCCCACGCCCCGTAAAGGGCACTAGCACCTCAAGCTAGCGCGTCTGCCTATTCCGCCACCCGGACGAGTGGTCGGCGCCGCCGGAGCGGTGCTGACCGGAGAACAGTAGCAAAGAACATGGGGGGAATTCACATCGGGTGGGGTGGGGGTGTTCGATGGGGTGGTTCGGGGTTCAACGAGAGGGGTGGGGGTTGTGGTGGAGGTTGATCTGGCAGCGATTGAGGCTGAGCGGGAGCGGATTCGGGGGGAGTATCTGAAGGGTGGGCGCGGGTCGTCGGCGCGGGGGTTGCATCACACGGCGTTGTTGTGTGCGGACGTCGAGCGGACGATCCAGTTTTACCAAGAGGTGCTGGAGTTTCCGTTGACCGAGATCGTCGGGAACCGGGACTACGAGGGGTCGAACCACTTCTTCTTCGACATCGGGAACGGGAACCTGCTCGCGTTCTTCGACTTCCCGGGGCTGGAGCTCGGGCCGTACGCCGAGGTGCTCGGTGGGCTGCACCATCTGGCGATCTCGGTCGAGCCGGCCAACTGGCAGCGGTTGAAGGGGAATCTGGATGCGGCGGGGGTGGAGTACCTGGAGGAGAGCGGTACGTCGATCTACTTCCGGGACCCTGATGGCGCCCGGATCGAGCTGATCTCGGACCCGTTGGGGGAGATGTACGGGCTGAGCGTGCTCTGAGCTGGGCGTGATGTGTGGGCTCAGCGTGCTCTGACCGGGCGGGTGCGCGAGGATGGCGGTATGACTATGCCGACTCCCAGCGACCGTCCGTACGTGCCCGAGGCCGAGGTGGTGGACCTCTGTTCCGAGCTGATCCGGTTCGACACGACGAACTACGGCAACGGCAAGAGCAACGGGGAGCGGGGCGCCGCGGAGTACGTGGCGGCCAAGCTCGACGAGGTCGGGATCGAGTCGACGATCTACGAGTCGGAGCCGGGTCGCGCAACCCTGGTTGCGCACTGGGAGGGCGAGGACCAGGAAGCGGATCCGCTGCTCGTCCATGGGCACCTGGACGTCGTACCGGCTGATCCGAAGGACTGGAAGGTCGATCCGTTCGCCGGTGAGATCTTCGACGGGTGCGTGTGGGGCCGCGGGGCCGTCGACATGAAGGACTTCGACGCGATGGTGTTGTCGGTGGTCCGGGCGCGGCAGCGGGCCGGGGTGAAGCCGCGGCGGCCGGTCAGGCTGGTGTTCACGGCTGACGAGGAGGCCGGTGGCCTGTACGGCGCACAGTGGCTGATCAACAATCACCCGGACACCGTTGCCGACTGCACCGAGGGGATCGGCGAGGTCGGCGGGTTCTCGCTGACGGTGAAGGACGACCTGCGCCTGTACCTGATCGAGACCGCCGAGAAGGGCATGAACTGGATGCGCCTGAAGGCCCGCGGTACGGCGGGTCACGGGTCGATGGTGAACAACGACAACGCGGTGACGAACCTCGTCGAGGCGGTCACCCGGATCGGCAACCACCAGTGGCCGTTGCGGCTGACGCCGACGGTGAAGGAGTTCCTCAAGTCGCTGGAGGACGTGCTCGGCACCGAGCTCGATCCCGAGGACATGACGACGACGCTGGCCAAGCTCGGCAGCTTCAGCCGGATGTTCGGCGCGACGATCCGCAACACGGCGAACCCGACGATGCTGAACGCCGGCTACAAGGTGAACGTGATCCCCGGTGACGCGGAGGCGCATGTCGACGGGCGGTTCCTCCCGGGGTACGAGGACGAGTTCTTCGCCACGATCGACGAACTGCTGGGCGACAAGGTGCAGCGCGAGACGGTGATCGAGGACATCGCGCTCGAGACCGAGTTCAGCGGCGGACTGGTCGAGGCGATGAAGGCGTGCCTGGCGGCCGAGGACCCGCAGAGCCGGACCGCGCCGCTGCTGATGTCGGGCGGTACCGATGCGAAGTCGTGGAGCCGGCTGGGCGTTCGCTGCTTCGGTTTCGTCCCCCTGCAGTTGCCGCCGGACCTCGACTTCATGGGCATGTTCCACGGCATCGACGAGCGCGTCCCGACCAGCTCGCTCGAGTTCGGCTCGCGAGTCCTCGACCGCTTCTTCGCCGAGGCCTGAGCCCCCGTACTGCGAGCCCGCCGCCGCTCGGGGCTGGGGAGGTGGCGGGCTGCGGGGCTAGACGGTGGGGCCTGGTGGGTAGCTGGTAGGCCTCGGCGGATACGGGTGCTGCTGGGTTGCGCGCTTGCGTTTCACGGTGTCGGCGATGATCAGGGCGGTGCCGATGATGAAGAAGAGCGCGAAGGTGCCGACGGCGGTGAGGGCTGGAGCCAGGTAGGTGCCCATGGTGTGGCGCTGGCCGACGAAGTAGGTCCGCTGGGTCGCGTCCGTGCAGGTGATCGTGACGGTCTGGGGTGGGATCTTGGCCGTCGAGTGGGCGACGACGTAGTACGTGCGTGTCGTGGCGGCCCACTTCTCGGATCGCTTCGGGGTCTGCAAGGGGACGTTGTTGCCGTGCTCGTCCTTGGCTGTGCAGAAGTTCGTCGGAGCCGGCGATGAGGCGAAGACGGTCAGGCCGGCTCGCTCCAGCCGAACGGGGCCGTCGGCGATCGCGGTGGGCTCGGCAGGGATGTTGTGCACCAGGCGCCAGATGAAGATCGAGCTCACCGCGAGGCCGAGGACGAAGGAGACGATCGCGAGCCTCGTGAGGGTTCGCTTCGGCTGGGGAGGCTGGGGAGGCTGCGGTGGCTGGGAGGGCGGTGGTCCCGGCTGGCCTGAGTAACTGCTCACGGCGCAAACGCTAGCTGGTCAGCGGGTTAGGTGCAGAGCCTGACGGAGGCGGGGGAGCAGCCGGACCAGGGCTGGCGGTGGGGTGTTCGCGGTGATCAGGCTGAGGGTGAGGCGGTGCCGGAACGGGGCCGGGACCAGGCGTTCGCCCGGGCGGAGTTCGTGGGACAGGGCGCTGCGGGGGACCAGGGCCAACTGGGAGCGGCGGCGGGCCATGGCGACGGTGGTGCCCAGGGTGACGCCGCGGCGGCCTGTGGCGCCGAGGGCGATCAGGCGGGCGCGGATGGCGTCGCCGCTTCGGTCGTACGTCGAGAACGGGAGATCGCGCTCTCTCAGCGGCTGGCGACCCGTGCCGGGCAAGGGAACACCGAGCGGGACGAAGAGGACGAGCTCGTCGCGCCCGACGGTACGGGCGGTGGTGCCTCGTGGGAGGACCATCTGGTCGGCGATGGCGATGAACGCGGCGTCCATGGTGCCTTCGGCAACCAGTTGCGCGAGGTGCTGGCCGTGGTCGACCTGCTGGTCGATAGTGACGTCGGGGAGTTCGGCATCCAGCACCGGGAAGAGGATCGGGGCAAGGCTGACGAAGGTGCCGACGACGAGCCGGTCGCCGGCCGAGGCGGCGCGGGTGGCCGCGTAGACCTCGTCGAGGTGACCGAGGATGTGTTCGGCACGGCGGGCGAGTTCGCGGCCGGCGGCGGTGGGGCGGGCGCCGCGGGTGTCGCGCGTGAACAACTGGGTGTCACAGGCGCGTTCGAGGCGGGCCAGGCGCTGGGATGCCGACGGCTGGGAGATGCGCAGTTCGCGCGCCGCCGTACCGAGCGAGCCGGTGCCGGCGATGGTCATGACGAGCCGGAGGTCATCCACCGAGGGTGATGAGGCCATAGGAACAGACTATGACCGGCCGATAGTTGCCGCCAGCTACCGCCGACGCCGGGCCGGATCGAGGATGGGAGCGTGAGAGCTCAACGCGATGCGCTGTTTCTGTTGCTGGGAAGCGGTTTCGCCGATCTGGCCTTCCGGATCGCACAGGTTGCGTTGCCGTTGGTGGTGTTGCAGGAGACGGGTTCGGTGGCCGCTACGGGGTTGGCCGGCGGTGCCGCGGGGGTGCCGGTGTTGCTGTCGCCGTGGTGGGCTCGGCGCGCGCGACAGTGGGTCGATTCCGGGCGGCGGCTCGCGGTGGTTGCCGCGGTACAGGCGTTCGCGTTGGCGATGGTTCCTGGAGCGGCGGCGCTTGGGGTGCTGTCTGCCGGAGTACTGATCGTGAGCGGGTTCTTGTTGGGGTCTGGGGATGCGCTGGCTACTCCGGGGCGTAGTGCGTTGCTGGCCGATACCGGGGATCGGTGGGGACCGGACCAGGCCGTCGTGTTGCTGACCTGGCAGGACGGCATCCGGCGAGTGGGGATGGTGGTCGGCCCGTCGATCGGCGCGGCTGCCGTCGCCGTCGGGCTGATGGACGAGTTGCTGTGGATCGAGGCCGCGGCTGTGGTGTCAGCAGGGCTGCTGGCGGTCAGAGTTGTTGGAGAGCGCTCTCTGGACAGCGCTGAGCTGCCGTCGATCCGGGGCAGTCTGGGCGGGCGGTCCGACGTGCTGTACGGCTGGATCGCGCGAGGTGCCGGCTGCCTGACGTGGTTCTCCTTCACGCTGGGGTTGTCGGTGATCGGTGCGGAGAAGGGGCGGCCTGGGGTGTATCTGGCGGCCGGCATGTCGGGGTACGGCGTGGGCGCGTTGCTCGGCACGTTGGTGTCGCTGGCCGTCGTCCGTCGCGTCTCGCCGGTGCCGCTGGCCGCGATCGCCTGGGCCTGCATGGGTTTGTGCTGGGTCGGGATGGGTGTGTGGACGACGCCGGGTGCGGTCGCTGCCTTCGGCGCGCTGTCGGGGACGACGGTCGTGCTCGGGATTGCGGCTGTCTCGATCCTGATCACCAGGTCATCGGCTGGAGCTGAGCGCCGGGCGTTGCTTGCTGGGCAGTCGGTGGTGGTCAATGCGAGTAGTTCGGCGGGGTTGCTGATCGGGGGACCGGTGATCGCGGCGGTGGGGGCTGAGCACACGCTGGTCGGGTCCGGCCTGCTGACGAGCGCGGTGGCGATCGGCGTACTGGTGGTGAGTAGGAGCAGGGCTGAGAAACCGGTCGGCAGTGAGAGAAAGGGAGCTGCGGGGGAGAGCGCTCCCTGGGAGACTGCGGGGCATGATCAGGATCACGACCCTTGCCGAGCGGCCTGAGTTGCTGGACGACGTGTACGCGTTCGAGGGCGGGTGGCCGGAGTTCATGATGCAGGACCCGATCGCGGGTTCGCTGTTCGGTCGGGTGCTCGAGTTCTTTCCCGAGCACTGTCTGGTGGCGACCGAGGACGGTGAGCTGATCGCCCACGGCCGGAGCATCCCGTTCGTGTTCCCGGACGAGGACCGTACCGAGCTTCCGGCGGGTGGCTGGGACAGGGTGCTGCAGTGGGGCATCACCGATCACCGCCGAGGCCGTACGCCGACCGTCTCCAGTGCGCTCGAGATCAACGTCAGGCCGAGTCACCTCGGCCGCGGCCTGTCGCACGAGATGCTCGCGGCGATGCGCGAGAGCGTGCAGGCGAAGGGGCACCCGACGCTCTACGCGCCGGTCCGGCCGAACGGCAAGCAGGACGCCAGGCAGCCGATGACGGAGTACATCCAGCAGTTCCGGGACGACGGGCTGCCGGTGGATCCGTGGTTGCGGGTGCACGTGAAGGCGGGCGGCAAGATCCTCAAGGTGGCGCCGGCCTCGATGGTGATGAGCGGATCGCTCGACGAATGGCGGGAGTGGACCGGGCTACCGTTCGACGAGACCGGCGAGGTCATCGTGCCGAAGGCACTCGTCCCGGTGCACTGCAGCCTCGAGCACGACCACGCCGTGTACGTCGAACCGAACGTCTGGGTCCAGCACGACCTCTAGGGACTGGGCACGACCTCTGATACGACCCGCGGCTCAACCGGCCGGAAGAGCGGTCAGAGGGTGCGCATCACCTTGATGATGCGGCGGCGGAGCCAGACGCGGCGGGTGCCGTCGGGGTAGCGCCGGAGGCGGGCCAGTTCCCAGCCGCCGTACTCGGCGTGCTCGGTGAGCAGGCGGCGTACCGCGCCGCGTGACTCCGTCCTGGACACCTCGAACTGTTGCAGCTCGTATTCGGCCATCCACACCTCCGCACCTTCACCGCACTAGCTCACGAAACGTCTTCCAGCGCCGCCGCGATGGCCGGCGGCAACGTCAGCTCCTCGACTCCCAGCACCGACTTCAGCTGCATCGCCGTCCGCGCCCCGACGATCGCGGCCGTCACGCCCGGCCGGTCCCGCACCCAGGTGAGCGCCACCTCGAGCGGACTCCAGCCGAGCCCGTCGGCTGCGCGGGCCACCGCCTCAACGATGCCTGAACCTCGGCCGTCGAGGTAGGGGTCGACGAATCTGGACAGATGCTGAGACGCCGCCCGTGAGTCCGCCGGGATGCCGGTCCGGTACTTCCCAGTCAACACACCACGCCCAAGTGGCGACCACGCCAGTACGCCGATGCCGAGGCCGCCCGCCGCGCGAATGGCATCCGCCTCCGCGTCCCGGGCGAGCAGCGAGTACTCCACCTGGTTGGAGACGGGCACCGCTCGACCGGGCCACGCCTGCTGCCAGGTGACGGCGCGGGCGGACTTCCAGCCGGCGTAGTTGGACACTCCGACGTACCGCACCTTGCCGGAGTTCACCGCGTGGTCCAGCGCGGACAGCGTCTCCTCGAGCGGCACGTCGTCCGACCAGGTGTGCAGCTGCCACAGGTCGATGTGGTCGACGTTGAGTCGCCGCAGCGAACCCTCGAGATCACGGAGCAGGGCGCCACGAGAGGTATCGGTGATCCGCTCGCCACGGCGCACCGAGAAGCCTGCCTTGGTGGCGATCACCAGGTCGTCGCGCTCGACGACGTCACCCAGCAACGAGCCGATCAGCCGCTCGCTGTCACCGTCGCCGTACGCCGCGGCGGTGTCGATCAGGGTGCCGCCCGCAGCGACGAAGGCGGCCAACTGCTCACGAGCTTCGTGCTCGTCGGTGTCACGGCCCCAGGACATGGTGCCCAGGCCCAGCCTGCTCACGGCGAGGCCACTGTGACCTAGATAGCGCTGCTGCATGGACCGAGCCTATTGCGGGCCGCCGACAACGGCTCGTTAGGCTCGCCTGTCATGCGACTCGGACTCAACATCGGCTTCGTCCTCGGCGGCGACGATCATCTGGATCATCTCAGGCTGGTGAAGGAGGCCGAAGCGCTCGGATTCTCGGTCACCTGGGCCGCGGAGGCGTACGGCTCGGACGCGGCCACGCTGCTGACCTGGATCGCCGCCCAGACCTCGACCATCGACGTCGGCGCGGCCGTCTTCCAGATCCCGGCCCGTACGCCGGCCATGACGGCGATGACCGCGGCGACCCTCGACCGGCTGTCCGGCGGCCGGTTCCGGCTCGGCCTGGGAGTTTCCGGACCGCAGGTGTCCGAGGGGTGGCACGGTGTGCCGTTCGCTCAGCCGCTGCTCAGGACGCGTGAGTATGTTGCGATCGTGAACTCCGCCCTCCGCCGCGAGACCGTCGCGTTCGAGGGCAAGCACTTCACGCTGCCGCTGCCCGGCGGACCCGGCAAGGCGCTCAAGCTGTCGATCCGGCCGGTCCGCGACCACGTCCCGGTCTACCTGGCCGCCGTCGGCCCGAAGAACCTCGAACTGGCCGGCGAGATCGCCGACGGCTGGCTCGGCATCCTCAACGACCCCTCGTACCTGGGAGAGCAGTTGAACCACATCAAGGCGGGCCGTCAGACCCGCCAGGCCGGCCTCGGACTGGAGGACTTCGACGTCGTGGCGTCGGTCCCGGTCGTGGTCGGCGACGACCTCGCCGCCTGCGCGGATCCGATCCGTGGCTACACCGCGCTGTACATCGGCGGGATGGGCAGCCGGGAGAAGAACTTCTACAACGCGCTCGCGGTCCGGATGGGCTACGCCGACGAGGCCAAGGAGGTCCAGGACCTCTTCCTGGCCAAGAAGCACCGCGAGGCGATGGCCGCCGTACCGCAGCAGTTCATCGACTCCGTCTCGCTGCTCGGGCAGAAGGAGCGGATCGCGGACAAGCTCACGGCGTACGCCGAAGCGGGCGTGACGACGGTCGCGCTCACCCCGTTCGAGTCGACGGCCGAAGAGCGGATCGCCACCATCCGCACCGTCGCCGAAGCCCTCGACCACGCCGGGATCGGTGACTGACACCCCATGTCCATCTGGGACGCCATCATCCTCGGCATCGTCGAGGGGCTCACCGAATTCCTGCCCGTCTCCAGCACGGGCCACCTCACCATCGCCTCGAAGATGCTCGGCCTGAAGATCGACGACCCGGCGGTCACCGCGTTCACCGCGGTGATCCAGTTCGGCGCGATCGCGGCCGTCGTGTTGTTCCTGTGGAAAGACATCAGCCGGTACGCCGTCGCGTGGTTCCGCGGGCTGCGCAACCCTGAGCACCGGGGTGAGTTCGACCACCGGATGGGCTGGTTCGTGATCGTCGGCTCGCTGCCGATCTGCATCGTCGGGTTCCTGGCGAAGGACATCATCTCGGGGCCGCTGCGCAGTCTGTGGTGGGTCGCGGGGTCGCTGATCGCCTGGTCGTTCGTGATGGTCGCGGCCGAGCGGCTGGGCAGCAAGACGCGGCCGTTGGAGAAGATCACGCTGATCGACTCGATCGTGATGGGCGTGATCCAGTGCCTGGCGCTGATTCCCGGCGTCTCGCGGTCGGGCGCGACGATCGCGGCCGGGTTGTTCCGCGGGCTGGATCGGGTCGCGGCGACCCGGATGGCGTTCCTGCTCGGCATTCCGGCGCTGGTGGGTGCTGCGGTCTTCGAACTCAAGGACGCCTTGAGCGGTGACGTCGGGATCGCGCCGGTGCTGGTCGGGACGATCGTGAGTTTCATCGTCGGCTATGCGTCGGTGGCCTGGCTGATCCGGTTCGTGGCCAAGCACAGCACCGAGGTCTTCGCGTTCTACCGGGTGCTGCTCGGCATCGTGATCCTGATCCTGTTGATGACCAGCACGATCACGGCCACGTAGTACGGGTCAGAGCCAGCCGGCGCGGCGGAAGGCGGCGTACATGATGGTGCAGATGACGACCATCAGCAGGAGGACGCCGTAGTAGCCGTAGTGCCAGCTGAGTTCGGGCATGTGGCGGAAGTTCATGCCGTAGATGCCGGCGATCGCGGTCGGGGCCGCGGCGATGGCGACCCAGGCGGAGATGCGGCGCATGTCGTCGTTCTGCTGGACCGAGACGCGGGCCAGGTGGGCGTTCAGGGCCGAGCTGAGCAGCGTGTCGAGCGCCTCCGTCTGGTCGGCGACCCGGACGACGTGATCGGCGACGTCGCGGAAGAACGGCGCGGCCTCGCGGCTGATCAGCGGTACGGCGGCGTGTGCGAACGACTTCATCGGCTCCCGCAGCGGGCCGATCGCGCGGAGCATCTCCAGCACCTCACGTTTGAGGGTGTAGATGCGCTCCGCGTCGCTGGTGCGTTCGGGGGAGAAGACCGAGCTCTCGACCTCGTCGACGTCGATCTCGACCGCGCCGGCGACCTCCTCGTACCCGTCGACGATCGAGTCGCAGATCGCCCAGAGCACCGCGGCGGGGCCGTGGCCGAGCACGGAGGCGCGCTCCTCGAGTTCGGCCCGGGCCGTGGTCAGCGGAGCCCCTTCGCCGTGCCGGACGGTGACGACGTAGCGCCGGCCGACGAAGACGCTCACCTGGCCGGTCTCCACCGCGTCACCGGTATCGGGGTACCAGAGGGTGCGCAGGACGACCACGATCGAGTCGCCGTACTGCTCGACCTTCGGGCGTTGGTGCGCCTTCAGCGCGTCCTCGACGGCGAGTTCGTGCAGCCCGAAGAGTTGCTGGACGCGGGTCATCTCGGCTTCGGACGGTTCGTACAGGCCGACCCAGCCGAAGCACTCCTCGTCGCCGTCGATCGCCTGCGCGACGATTTCCGGCTCCTTGGCGAGTTCCCGGCGGACCCCGTCGGCGTACACCCCGCAGTCGACGATCACCCGGCCATTCTGGCACCGAAGTTTGTCCCGACCGGATAGCGTGCGGCTATGCCCACGGTGATTCTGGTCCGGCACGGCCGCAGCAGTGCCAACACGTCCGGCGTGCTGGCGGGACGGACCCCAGGGGTGAAACTCGACGAGACCGGGCTACAGCAGGCGGCTGCGGTCGCCGAACGGCTGGCCGCCTTGCCGCTGGCCGCGATCGTCACCTCGCCGCTGGACCGCTGCAAGCAGACCGCGACCGCGATCGCGAAGCATCACGACGGGTTGCGTCCGGCAACGGATCGGCGCCTGACCGAGTGCGGGTACGGAGACTGGACAGGCAAGAAGATTCCCGAGTTGGCGAAGGATCCGCTGTGGGCGGTGGTGCAGCAGCACCCGTCGGCGGTCACCTTCCCGAACGGTGAGTCCATGCGTGGGATGCAGCAGCGCGCGGTCGACGCCGTCCGGACCCACGACGCGGCGATCGGCGCCAGCCACGGTCCGGGCGCGATCTGGGTGGCGGTCTCGCACGGTGACGTGATCAAGTCGATCGTGGCCGACGCGCTCGGCCAGCACCTGGACACCTTCCAGCGGATCGTGGTCGACACGGCGTCGGCGACGATCATCACCTACACCCCGACCCGGCCGTTCCTGGTCCGGCTGAACGACACCGGCAGCGAACTCGCCTCGCTGGTGCCGAAGCCGGAGGCGCCGAAGAAGGGCCGCGGGACGAAGAGCCGGAGTACGGGAAAGTCCGCAGTACAGTCCTCGGACGCCGTGGTCGGCGGCCGGTAGATAGGGTTTGGGAATGGCGCGCGTAGTGCATTCGTATGACGATCCGGACCGGTTCGTCGCCGGCACCGTCGGTGAACCCGGTGCCCGGACCTTCTTCCTGCAGGCCAGGGCCGGGACCAGGATGACGTCGGTGGCCTGTGAGAAGGAACAGGTGATGGCGCTCGCGGAGCGGCTCGACGTGATGCTGGACGAGGTGGCCCGGCGGTTCGACCGCGATCCGGTCACGCCGGTCGGTGCCGACGACACCGACCCGCTCGAGCAGCCGATCGAGGAGGAGTTCCGGGCCGGCACGATGACGCTGGCCTGGGAGGCCGACGCCGAGAAGGTCGTGATCGAGGTGTTCGCCGTGGTCGCCGCCGACCCGGCCGAGGAGGAGTCCGACCCGGTCGCGGCGGCGCTGGAGTCCGACGACGCCGAGGTGTTCATCGTCCGGATCAGCGAGGAGCAGGCCCGGGCGTTCGCCCGGCGTGCGGTCGCGCTGGTGGCGTCGGGTCGTCCGACCTGCCCGTTCTGCGGGCGGCCGATCGACCCGGAGGGACACATCTGCCCGCGCGCCAACGGTTACCGCAGGCACGTTCCGGAATGATCGATCTCGACCTGCTCCGCAGCGGGGAACTGTCCCTGCACGGACGGTTGGTGGCCGCTTCCAACGGCACCTTCCAGGGCTCGGTGAGCCTCGGCGGCGACTCGGCGACGGTGGTCTACAAACCGGTCCAGGGCGAGCGGCCGCTGTGGGACTTCCCGGACGGCACGCTGGCCCAGCGCGAGTACGCGGCGTACGTCGTATCGGAGGCGCTCGGCTGGTCCGTGGTGCCACCGACCCTGCTGCGCGACGGGCCGCTCGGCGAGGGCATGGTGCAGCTGTGGATCGACGAGGTCGAGCGCGAGCCAGGCGAGACCGAACTGGTCGACATCGTCCCGCAAGGCCGCGTGCCGAAGGGCTGGGTCGGCGTACTGGACGCACTCGACGGCCGGCACAACCCGGTCACGCTCGTGCATGCGGAGGTCGATCCGTTGCGGCGGATGGCCGTATTCGATGCCATCGTCAACAATGCCGATCGCAAGGGCGGGCATGTGCTCGACCCGGGTGACGGGCGGGTGTTCGGGGTCGACCACGGCGTCACGTTCAACGCGGACGACAAGCTGCGGACGGTGTTGTGGGGCTGGGCCGGCGAGCCGGTGCCGGACGAGTTGCTGGAGGACGTACGGAAGCTGGCCGATCAGCTGGCGGGCAAGCTCGGGCAGGAGTTGGTCGAGCTGATCACGGCGGTCGAGCTCACGGCGACCCGCGAGCGGTGTGCGACGTTGCTGAAGACGGGGATATTCCCATTGCCGAGCGACGACTGGCCGGCGATTCCCTGGCCGGCGTTCTAGTCCGCTGCTGGGCTGCCGGGCTCGACGGTTGTGCGTTCGAGTCGGCCGCGGCTGTCGAAGGTGGCCGTGATGGTGCTGCCGTCGGGGCCCTGCCCGGAGATGGCGTCCGGCGTATCGGCGTACTGGATGTTGAAGTGTTTGAAGTAGCCGCGGACGACCCGGCGGTGGTCGGCCGGGAAGGCGCCGACCGCGGCCAGCAGCAGGCGCGGCGTGGCGATCGGGTCGAAGCCCGCCGTGGGGAGCTTGCTGTCGTCGACATGCAGGTAGACGGCGCCCTGGCCGTCGTTGATCGCGGTCGACCAGGTGCCGTGCCCGCCGAGGACGACGCCGGCCGCGATGGCCAGGGTGGTCGCTGCTTGGTGTGGCGCGGGGAACTTGCTCAGGTCCGGCTCGCCGGTGGTGAACTCGATGATCCCGTACTGCGTGCCGAACTCCCGGATCCGCAGCGTCGGCGCGATCGCCCGGTCGGTCTGTTCGAAGCTCGGATTCGCCCAGCCCCACAACCAGGTCCCGGTGACGTGCGAGAAGCTGCCGAGGAGCGAGACGCCGTCCAGTACGCCGTCCGGGCCGGTCAGCGTCCTGGCTTCGAGGTCCGCCCAGCGGTTGCTCGGGCCCAGCGTGGCGTTGAAGAGGTCCTGCTGCTGGATCGCGGCAGCCGCCACGGTCGCGCCGAACTTCTGGAACGCTGGGCTGAAATCATCGGACGTGTTCATCGCGGCGGAGGCTAGCCGATGAACGGGTGCGCGCGCTCGCCGATCCGGGGATCGGAACCGGATCGTGGCGCGAATTCGCTGACTGGATAGGCTCCGTCCCATGCAGGCGTGGACGAAACCAGAAATCCCGGTCGTACCGGGGCCGGCCCGGCGTCTTCGCCTCTACGACACCGCTTCGGGCGGCCTGGTCGAGGTGCCGCCGCCGGCCGACGGGCCCGCGCGGATGTACGTGTGCGGCATCACGCCGTACGACGCGACGCACATGGGGCACGCTGCGACGTACGTCACATTCGACCTGATCAACCGGCTCTGGCGAGACGCCGGGTACGACGTGCACTACACGCAGAACATCACCGACGTCGACGACCCGCTGCTCGAGCGAGCCACCGCGACCGGCGTCGAGTGGACCGAGCTGGCCGAGCGCGAGATCCAGCTCTTCCGCGACGACATGACCGCCCTCCAGGTGATCCCGCCGCAGGACTACATCGGCGTGGTCGAGTCGATCGACCTCGTCACCGGGGCGATCGAGGACCTCCAGCGGGCTGGTGCGGTGTACTCCGTCGACGACGATCTGTACTTCGCTGTGAAGGCCGACCCGCGGTTCGGCGGCGTGTCGGGGTACGACGTGGAGACGATGCGGGCGTTGTTCGCCGAGCGTGGCGGCGACCCCGGTCGGGAAGGCAAGCGGGATCCGCTCGACAGTCTGCTCTGGCGCGCCGAGCGACCAGGGGAGCCGGCTTGGGATTCGCCGTTCGGACGGGGCCGCCCGGGGTGGCACGTGGAGTGCTCGGCGATCGCTCTGAAGCATCTGGGGATGACGTTCGACGTACAGGGTGGTGGGTCGGACCTGATCTTCCCGCACCACGAGATGTCGGCCAGCGGGGCGCAGGTGGCGACGGGGAAGCATCCGTTCGCGCGGGCCTATGTGCATCAGGCGATGGTCGGGCTGGACGGCGAGAAGATGTCGAAGTCGAAGGGCAACCTCGTGCTGGTCTCGCGAGAGCGAGCCGCCGGGACGGACCCGATGGCGATCCGGCTTGTTTTGCTCGCGCACCACTACCGGACCGACTGGTTCTGGACGTCGTCGGATCTGCTGGCTGCGCAGGAACGTTTGGATGTCTGGCGTGGGGCGGTCTCTCGTGGCACCGGTCCGGATGGCGCGGCGGCGGTCGACGCCGTGCGAGCCGCCCTCACGAACGATCTCGACACGGTGGCTGCGTTGGCAGCGGTGGACCAGTGGGCCGAAACCAACGGCGACGATGCGACCGCACCGGCGTTGGTGGCTGACGCGGTAGACGCTTTGCTGGGGATCAAGCTCTAGTTTCGCGGTGGGCTTCGCGCCTCCTACGTCGGCCGCTCAACCCACCCCGAAACGCCGCTCCTGCGTGGCGGCTGGGAGTTTCGGCGTGCGGCACCAACTCGGATCCCACGCGTCCTGCGCTGCCTGGAAACAAACTTGCATATACGCACGAAAAGTTTCCAGTCACGGCGAAACGTGCCCCGAGGACTACGCAACCGGTCGATTGAGCCGCGACGGGGCGCGTCCCGGGATGAGTCGAGCGGCCGACGAAGGAGGCGCGACGGGGCGGTTGTTCGGCGTACGGGCTACTCCGGCCGGTCTGTGTTTCTGCGTCGTAGGTAGCGTTCGAATTCGGCGGCTATGGCGTCGCCGGTGGCCTCGGGGAGGTCGGTGGTTTCGCGTTGTTCCTCGAGGGACTGGACGTACTCGGCGACCTCGGGGTCTTCTTCGCTGAGTTCGTCGGCGCCTCGTTGCCAGGCGCGGGCCAGTTCGGGGAGTTCGCCTTCGGGGATCGGGAGGTCGAGGAGGGCCTCGATCTTGCCGAGGAGGGCGAGCGACGCCTTCGGGCACGGGGTGCCGGCGATGTAGTGCGGGATCGCGGACCAGATGGAGACCGCCGGTACGCCGAGGGTGCCGCACAGGTCGGCGAAGACGCCGGTGATGCCGGTGGGACCTTCGTACGTCGACGGCTCCAGGCTCCACGACGCGGTGAGTTCGGGGTCGGACGACGAGGCGCTGACCGGGATCGGCCGGGTGTGCGGGGCGTCGGCGAGCAGGGCGCCGAGGACGACGACCAGTTGGGCGTTGGAGTCGTCGACGAGTTCGAGGAGTTCGCGGCAGAACCCGCGCCAGCGCATGTTCGGCTCGATGCCGCGGATCAGCAGGACGTCGCGGCCGGTGTCGGTCGGGCGGGCGAGGAAGACCCGGGTGGTCGGCCAGGTGAGCCGGCGGACGCCGTCGGAGTCGAACCCGACCTGCGGCCGGTTGACCTGGAAGTCGTAGTAGTCCTCCGGGTCGATCGCGGTGACGAGTTCGGCGTCCCACTCGTCGATGAGATGGTCGACTGCGCCGGTGGCCGCCTCGGCGGCGTCGTTCCAACCCTCGAACGCGGCGATCACGACCGGGTCCCTCAGGTTCGCGAGATCTACCACTCCCGCCACCCCCTTGTCCTAGTCGTCTCCTGATGACTCCCGGCCCGGCCGGGAGCAGGGTGCCAGCCTACGTCCATCACCCACCGCGCGCGGCTGCTTTCACCCGCAGCGGAAGTGTCGCCCGTACGCCGCGCGGAAGCGTCACCAGTACGCCGGGCGCAAGCGTCACCAGTACGCCGACAGCGCGCCGCCCCTCGTACAGCGGCCGGCGTCGCCACTACGCCGAATGGAACTGCCCACCAGTACGCCGGACAGCGCGCCGCCTGTCGCAAGGCGGACCCGGCGTGCGGGGGGCGACAGGGGCAAGGGAAACTTGGGTCATGACACTGCGAGCGGTGCTCTGGGACATGGACGGCACGCTGGTGGATTCGGAGCCGGTCTGGGCGCGGGTCCAGATCGAGCGGCTCACCGCACTCGGCGCGACCTGGACGGTCGAGGACTGCGTCGCTCTGGTCGGCAGCGACCTGAGCCACGCGGTCGACGTGTGGATGTCGCGCATTCCGGCCGGCGCGATCGAGCCGGAGGAACTCGCGGAGCGGATGTACGGCGAGGTCGTCGCCGCCCTGAAGGAAGAGGTCGTGTTCCGCCCGGGTGCGCTCGAGCTCCTCACGGCGCTCAAGGCCGAGGGCATCCCGTGCGCGCTGGTCACGGCGTCGTACCGGGTGATGATCGACGCCGTACTGTCGCATCTGCCGCCCGACCCGTTCGACGTGATCGTCGCCGGCGACGAGGTGAGCAACGGCAAGCCGCACCCCGAGCCGTACCTGACCGCGGCCGCCGAACTCGACGTGGACCCGGCCGACTGCCTCGTGATCGAGGACTCGCCGGGTGGAACAGCAGCTGGTACGGCGGCCGGCGCGTTCGTCCTCGCCGTACCGCAATGGGTCACGATTCCGGCGGCACCGCGTCGGCTGGTCGCCGAGTCACTCGAACAGTTCACTCCGCAGGCTCTCCGCGAACTCCTGGCGTGAGCCCAGCAGGCGGCGGTGCGCCTGCCGCGCAGTACCGTCTTGGTGCTAGGGAGGGCCGGGAGGTAGCGTTTCCAGGCCCTCCGGGGGCAGCCGCGATCACGGGCGGGGTCGCGAAGTCGAGAGGGTGGAATTGGTGAACGCGGTGAAGCGCCGGGCGGTGGCCGGCGTACTGGTGGGATCGCTGGCCGTAGTACTCACCGGATGCGGGAAGACCGACCATCCGGCCGGCCAGGGCAGCAGCACACCGGCGCCGAAGGACATGATCCTCAAGGTCGCGACCGCGGACACGGTCACTTCGCTCGACCCGGCCGGTCCGTACGAGATCGGCTCCCGCACGCTGCAGGCGAATCTCTACCAGACCCTGCTGACCATCACCCCCGACAAGCCGACCCCGGTCCCGGACGCGGCCGACTGCCAGTACGACGCTCCGACGATCTACACCTGCAGCCTCAAGAAGGGCCTCACGTTCCCGAACGGGCACGAGCTGACGTCCTCGGACGTGAAGTTCAGCTTCGACCGGATGGTCCGGCTGAAGACGCCGGGCGGCCCCGCCGCTCTGTTCGGTTCGGTCGCGTCGGTGACCACTCCCGACGAGCTGACCGCGGTGTTCAACCTGAAGAAGCCCGACGCGCGCCTTCCGTACCTGCTCACGACGACCGCCGCGTCGATCGTCGACGAGGAGTACTACCCGCCCTCGAAGCTGCTCAACGACCGTGCGATGGGCAGTGGGCCGTACCAGCTGACGTCGTACAAGGCGGGCCGGCAGGCGGTGCTGGCCAAGTTCACCGGCTACCGCGGTGCGCGTGGAGCCTTGAACGACGGTGTCGAGGTGAGCCTGGTGCCGGACTCGGCAGCGCTCACCCAGGCCGTCACCACGGGCAAGGCGGACCTGGCGCTGCACGGCTTCGGCCCGACCGACCTGGACAAGCTCCGCTCGGGCGACAAGGTGCAGGTGGTCGAGGCGGAGTCCGCGGAGACCCGGTTCTTCTCCTTCAACTTCAAGTCGCCGGTCGCCCGCAGACCCGCCGTACGCCGGGCTGTCGCGCAGCTCGTGGATCGCCCGGCGCTGGTCAAGAAGGCGTACGCCGATCACGTCACGCCCTTGTACTCCGTGGTCCCGCCGGGGTTCGGCGGTCATGTCGACGCCTTCAAGGCGGAGTACAAGGAGCCGAACAAGGCAGCGGCCACGAGCATCCTGCGCGAGGGCGGCCTGGCCGGCGTGGTCACGCTGACTCTCGGCTGGACCCCGAGTCACTACGGCCCTGGCGCCCGGGCAGAGGCGCTGGAGCTGAAGCGGCAGTTGGAGGCCTCGGGGCTGTTCAAGGTGAACCTGCGAGGCGTCGAGTGGCCGCAGTACCAGCAGCTGGTGAAAGCCGGAGCGTTCGACCTGTACCACGCCGGCTGGACCCCGGAGTACCCGGACAGCGACGACTACCTGGTGCCGATCGTGCGGGAAGGCGCGGTGTTCCAGAACGCCTACCGGTCACAGAACGCCAACAAGCTGATGGATCAGGAGATCGCGGAACAGAACAACCTCGACCGCGAAGAGTTACTGCAGAACCTGCAGCGGGTCCTGGCGCACGACGTACCGGCGTTGCCGACCTGGCAGGGGCGGCTCACCGTCGCGGCCGGCAAGGACGTCGAGAACGTCGGCGCGAGCCTGAATCCGCTCTCGTTCGTGTACTTCTCGCCACTGCGGAAGTGACCTCGGTTGTGACACTGCGCGAGCCGGTGGCGACTACCGGTGTAACACCATGCTTTACTGCGAGATGTCCACGATACGGGACGATTTCCTAGTCATCACGATCGGGCAACGCACCCATTCCGGCGTTTGACTCCGGACGGTTATGGCGGCAGGTTTAGGCGGCAGCCGCTACGCGTGGCTGACGACCAACACTTCGGACAGGGGTAGCTATCGCGTGACCACACCACTCGAGGTCGAGCCCGGGGGAGCGGCGGCGGGAGATCCGGAAGCCATCTTGGCCGGCACCACCCGGATCGAGGGCCGTTCGCTGTGGCGGATCTCCTGGACCCGGCTCAAGCGCGACAAGGTCGCGATGGCCGGTGCGGTCATCATCGGGCTGCTGATCCTGATGGCTGTCTTCGCGCCGTTGATCGTCAAGGTGCTCGGTGACCCGCCCAACGAGTTCCACCAGGACCTGATCGACACCAAGACCGGCACGCTGGCGCCGATCGGCACCTTCGGCGGCATCAGCTGGGACCACCTGATGGGACTGGAGCCGGTGAACGGCCGGGACCTGTTCAGCCGGGTCGTCTACGGCTCGCGGATCTCGCTGCTGATCGCGTTCTTCGCCACCCTGCTGTCGGTCGCCATCGGTACGACGATGGGTGTCGTGGCCGGCTTCTTCGGTGGCTGGGTCGACGCGGTGATCAGCCGGCTGATGGACATCTTCCTGGCGTTCCCGCTGCTGGTCTTCGCGATCGCGCTGGCCGGCGTGATGCCGGACGAGGCCTTCGGGCTGAAGGGCAACACGCTGCGGATCGTGCTGCTGATCTTCATCGTCGGCTTCTTCAACTGGCCCTACATCGGCCGGATCATCCGTGGTCAGACGCTGTCGCTGCGCGAACGCGAGTACGTCGACGCCGCCCGCAGCCTGGGCGCCCGGCGGCCGTACATCCTGTTCACCGAACTGCTGCCGAACCTGCTCGGCCCGATCCTGGTGTACGCGACGCTGCTGATCCCGACGAACATCCTGTTCGAGGCGGCGCTGAGCTTCCTGGGCGTCGGTATCCGCCCGCCGACGGCGTCCTGGGGCGGCATGCTCTCCGACGCGGTGACCTTCTACACGATGCCGTACTTCATGTTGTGGCCCGGCCTGGCCATCTTCATCACCGTCCTGGCCTTCAACCTCTTCGGCGACGGTCTGCGCGACGCCCTCGACCCGAAGGCCCACTAGTTTCACCAAGAAGTCCCCGTTTGACCTAGCTCCTGAGAAGAAGGGGTGGATCGGAAACGATGAACACCAGACGAATCAAGACAGCGATCGCCGCTACCGCGGTGCTCGCGCTGTCACTGTCTGCCTGTGGGGGCAGCAGCAACAACAGCGGCGGCTCGTCGGGCGGTGACACCGCGAAGGCCGAGTTCAACGCAGCGATGACGAAGGTGTTCAACGCCTCCGACAAGAAGGGCGGCATCGTCAAGTTCGCCGACGAGGGCGCTCCCGACTCGGTCGACACCGGCGACACCTACTACGGCTACAGCTGGAACATGGTGCGGCTCTGGTCCCGTTCGCTGACCATGTTCACGGTCGCACCGGGCAAGGACAGCAGCAAGCTGGTCGGTGACCTGGCCGAGGGCCTCGGTACGCCGAGCGACGGCGGCAAGACCTGGACGTACAAGATCCGCAAGGGCCTCAAGTACGAGGACGGCACCCCGATCACGTCCAAGGACGTGAAGTACGGCGTCTCCCGGTCCACCGACAAGACCGTCTTCCCCGACGGCCCGGCGTACTTCGACTCGATGCTGAACTGGCCGGCCGGCTACAAGGGCCCGTACAAGTCGAAGGGGATGAACACGGACTCGGCGATCTCGACGCCGGACGACACCACCATCGTGTTCCACCTCAAGTCCGCCTTCGCGGGCTTCGACTACCTGGCGATGACGCCGCAGTCCGCTCCGGTGCCGGAGGCCAAGGACCAGGGCGCGAAGCAGAAGCAGCACGTCATCTCGTCCGGCCCGTACATGTTCGCCGCGTACGCCGACGGCAAGAGCTTCACGCTGAAGCGCAACCCCAACTGGGACCAGGCGAGCGACCCGAACCGCAAGGCGCTGCCGGACGGTTACGAAATGTCGCTGAACGTCGACCCGGAGGACATCGACAACCGGCTGATCTCCGGTGACCTCGACATCGCCAGCGCAGGCACCGGTGTCTCGGCCGCGAGCCAGAGCCGGGTGCTGGGCGACCCGACCCTGAAGGCCCGTGCCGACAACCCGACCCTGGGCCGGCTCTGGTACACCTCGATCAACCCGACGGTGAAGCCGTTCGACAACATCGAGTGCCGCAAGGCCGTCGAGTACGCGATGGACAAGACGTCCTACCAGACCGCGTACGGCGGCGAGTTCGCCGGCGGTTCGCTGGCCACCACCCTGCTGCCGCCGGTCATCCCGGGCTACAAGCAGTTCGACCTGTACCCGACCCCGGACGGCAAGGGCGACCTGAACAAGGCCAAGGAGTCGCTGACCAAGTGCGGTCAGCCGAACGGCTTCGCGACCAACATCTCCTACCGCAACGAGCGGCCGAAGGAGAAGGCGACCGCCGAGGCCTTCCAGCAGCAGCTGGCCAAGGTCGGCATCAAGGTCACGGTCAAGGGCTTCCCGAAGAAGGACTACTTCTCCACCTACGCCGGCAACCCGCCGTACGTGGCGAAGAACGGTCTCGGCCTGGTCGTCAACGGCTGGGGCGCGGACTGGAACGACGGCTTCGGCTTCCTGTCGCAGATCACCGACTCCCGGGTCATCCGCGAGACCGGTGGCTCGTCGAACACCAGCGTGCGGATCCCCGAGGTCGACAAGCTGCTCGACCAGGCGCAGGGCGAGCTCGACACCGCCAAGCGTGAGAGCGACTGGTCCGTCATCGACCAGAAGGTGATGGAGCAGGCGGTCATCTACCCGGGCGTCTACGCCAAGAGCCTGCTGATCCGCGGCAAGAACCTGACGAACGTCTTCGTCAACGAGCAGTTCGGCATGTACGACTACCTGTCGCTGGGCAAGCCGTAAGCAGTTCCGTCTTCTTCAGATTAGGTAGGTGAAGGCACTTGGTGGCCGGTCCGGGGGAATCCTCCGGACCGGCCACCGACGCCGAGGTTCGTGGTCACATACATCATCAGGCGGCTGATCGCCGCGGTCGGTCTGCTGTTCGTCGTGAGCGCCATCACGTTCTCGATCTTCTACCTGGTTCCGAGGCTGGCCGGCGCGACGCCGGAGACCCTCGCGACCAGGTACGTCGGGCGGACGGCGACCGCGGAGACCGTCAAGCTGACGGCGCAGAACCTCGGCTTCTACGACCCGATCGTGGTCCAGTACGGGCACTGGGCGAAGGGCATCTTCGTCGGTGCGAGCTACGACATGGGTGCCGAGGTCGAGCACTGCCCGGCGCCCTGCCTGGGCTACTCGTTCATCACCCGGCAGCCGGTCTGGCCCGATCTGCTCGACAGAGCGCCGGTGACGTTGTCGCTGGCAGCGGGCGCTTCGGTGCTCTGGCTGCTGGCCGGCGTCTCCATCGGCGTCCTGTCGGCGTTGCGGCGAGGATCGCTGTTCGACCGGGCGGCGATGACTCTGGCGCTGGCCGGTGTCTCGATGCCGATCTTCTGGACCGGCCTGATGTCGCTGGCGTATCTGAGTTACAAGTTCGGCATCTTCGCCAACGGCGCCAGTTATCAGCCGATCACGCAGGATCCGGTGGCCTGGTTCAAGTCGCTGATGTTGCCCTGGATCACGCTCGCGTTCCTGTTCTCCGCGCAGTACGCCCGGCTGACCCGGGCCGGCATGCTCGAGACGATGAACGAGGACTACATCCGCACCGCCCGGGCCAAAGGCCTGAAGGAGAACACCGTCGTGGTCCGGCACGGTCTGCGCGCCGCGCTGACGCCGATCCTGACGATCTTCGGTCTGGACCTCGGCCTGCTGCTCGGCGGCGCGATCCTGACCGAGAAGGTGTTCAGCCTGAACGGTCTCGGCAAGTACGCGGTCACCGGCATCTCCGACCAGGACATGCCCAAGATCATGGGTGTCACCCTGCTCGCGGCCTTCTTCATCGTGATCTCCAACCTGGTCGTCGACATGCTGTACGCCGTCGTCGACCCGAGAGTGCGGCTCCAGTGACCGAGAACAACGACGCCTTCCTCCAGGTCCGCGACCTGCGGGTGCACTTCCCGACCGACGACGGGGTGGTCAAGTCCGTCGACGGACTGTCGTTCAGCCTGGACCGCGGCAAGACGCTCGGCATCGTCGGCGAGTCCGGCTCCGGCAAGAGCGTCACCAGCCTGTCGATCATGGGCCTGCACAAAGCCGGTACGGCGCGGATCAGCGGCGAGGTGCTGCTCGACGGGCAGGACCTGATCAGCTCGACCCGCGAAGAGGTCCGGTTGCTGCGCGGCAAGCGGATGGCGATGATCTTCCAGGACCCGCTGTCGGCGATGCACCCGTACTACACGGTCGGCACCCAGATCATCGAGGCCTACCGGGTGCACAACAAGGTGACCAAGGCGGTCGCCCGCAAGCACGCGATCGAGATGCTCGACCGGGTCGGCATCCCGCAGCCGGACAAGCGCGTCGACGCCTATCCGCACCAGTTCTCCGGCGGGATGCGGCAGCGCGCGATGATCGCGATGGCGCTGTCCTGCGACCCCGACCTGCTGATCGCCGACGAGCCGACCACCGCGCTCGACGTCACCGTGCAGGCGCAGATCCTGGACCTGATCCGGGACCTGCAGCGCGAGTTCAACTCCGCCGTCATCATCATCACCCACGACCTCGGCGTGGTCGCCGAACTGGCCGACGACATCCAGGTGATGTACGCCGGCCGCGCGATCGAGTACGGCTCGGCCGAGGACATCTTCGACCGGCCGCAGCACCCCTACACCTGGGGTCTGCTCGGCTCGATGCCGCGGATCGACCAGGAGCGGACCGAGCGGCTGATGCCGATCAAGGGCACGCCGCCGAGCCTCATCAACGTGCCGCCGGGCTGCGCTTTCCACCCGCGGTGCAACTATGCGCAGCTGAACGGCGGCGCGAGCGAGACCGAGGTACCGCAGCTACTTGACATCGGCGACGGCCACCGGGTCGCCTGCCACCTGTCGCCCGAGCAGCGCAAGCACGCCTGGGAGACCGACATCAAGCCGAAGCTGTGACGGCCGTCGCCCCGCAAGCCGCCGCTGGGCAGGCCCGAGCCATCACCGCCGAATCCGGGAACGACGGAGTGCCACTGTGACCACTACTGACATCGAATCGGGCACCGCGACCCCGCCGCTCGGCGAGGAGCTGCTCGCGGTGACGGGTCTGAAGAAGCACTTCCCGATCCGGCAGGGACTGCTGCAGCGCCAGACCGGCGCGGTACAGGCTGTGGACGGACTGGACTTCACCGTCACCAGGGGCGAGACGTTGTCGCTGGTGGGGGAGTCGGGCTGTGGCAAGACGACCACCGGCCGGTTGCTGACCCGGCTGCTGGAGCCGACCGACGGCACGATCGTCTTCGAGGGTCGCGACATCAGCCACCTCTCCGAGGGCCGGATGCGACCGCTGCGCAAAGACGTGCAGATGATCTTCCAGGACCCGTACGGCTCGCTGAACCCCCGGCACACGGTGGGCAAGATCGTCGGTGCCCCGTTCAAGCTGCAGCACGTGAAGACTCCGAACGGCACCAAGAAGGCCGTCCAGGAGCTGCTCGAGCTGGTCGGCCTGAGCCCGGAGCACTACAACCGCTACCCGCACGAGTTCTCCGGTGGTCAGCGGCAGCGGATCGGGATCGCCCGGACGCTCGCACTGCGGCCGAAGCTGATTGTGGCCGACGAGCCGGTGTCGGCGCTGGACGTGTCGATCCAGGCCCAGGTCGTCAACCTGCTGGAGGACCTGCAGGACGAGTTCGACCTGACCTACGTGATGATCGCGCACGACCTGTCGGTGGTCCGGCACGTGTCGGACCGGGTCGCGGTGATGTACCTGGGCAAGATCGTCGAGATCGCCGACCGGGTCAGCCTGTACGAGTCGCCGATGCACCCGTACACGCTGGCGCTCCTGTCCGCCGTACCGATCCCGGACACCAAGGGCAAGGGCGGCCGCGAGCGCATCCGGCTCACCGGCGATGTGCCCAGCCCGATCAACCCGCCGCCGGCCTGCCGCTTCCACACCCGCTGCTGGAAAGCCCAGGACATCTGCAAAACGGTCGAACCCCCGCTGCTCCAACTGGCCCCCGGCCACCAGACCGCCTGCCACTTCCCCGAGAACCAGCCCGGCGGCGAGGCCCCCCGCGTCGGCACCGCCCGTTCGATCCCGCCCGCCCGGCCGGCCGACGATCCCAAGAGCGGGGCCGCGCGCCCGGTCGACACACCACCCGCTCCATAGTTCTCGCTGTACTCACTCGACGTCCGGAGAACCCCTTGGGGTTCTCCGGACGTTTGCCGGTCAGTCGGACAGTGCCTTGCCGGTCGGGAACTGGAAGGCCGGGATGCCGTTGTCGGCGGGGTAGCGGGCGAACTTGGCGATGCTGACGGTGCAGGTGGCGTGGCTGACCGAGCAGGTGAGCAGGTCCAGTGGGGTCTTCTCCGGGTTCTTGAGGTGCTTGATGCCGATCGTCGTGAAGTGATCGTCGTCCTGCCAGACGCTGAGCGCGAGCAGGGCGTAGCCGGAGGTCAGCTTGACCTCGCCGGTGCCGTCGGTGCGGGAGACATGGGCCTCGTCGGTGCCGTCGCTGAACAGGTAGCTGCCGTCGGGGGACAGATCCCCCTCGGAGGCGTCTGTGATGGCCTTCCTCGATCCGAGCTTCGGGCCGACCGCGATACCCGAGGTGCCGCCGCCGTTGCCTTCCAGCGCATCGTAGGCGAGCAGGCCATTCGCTGCGTCGACGACGAAGTTCTGCCGCAGGCCGGCCTGGACGAGTTCGGCCTTGCCGGTCCCGAGGTTCCAGCGGTGCAGTCCGTCGAGTGCGGCGAGGTAGGCCTGGTCGTTGTCGATGGCAATGACTCGTGGCTCCCTGTCGTCGTTCGCGGGCTTGCCGGCCGTGTTGCCCACGGTGGTCCTGGCCAACTCCTTGCCCGCGGCAACGTCGTACAGGACGAACTGGCGGACGGCGTGCGTGGCGTCGACCCAGCCGACCACAGTGCCGTGGTCGCCGGCGGTCAACTCCAGGCGCTTGTTGCCCTTGCCGATCTTGGTGTCGTCGTGGCCGTCGGTGAAATAGACGTCGCCGTTGGCCGCGGCGTACGCGAAGCCCGCGTCGGTCTGGACGAAGGAGACGATCTTCGCCGGACCGACCTTGATCACATCGGCGCCGAAGTGGATGGTGTCGCCGGTCGCGTAGGTCGGACGACGGTCCTCGAAAGTCGGTACGCCGCCCACCGGCGGTTCGTCGGCCCCGGCGAGGTTCTTGGCGGTGATGACGCCGCACGCCAGAACCAGTGCGGAGACGCAGGCGACCGCGGCGACCGCGGTGGCGCGCCGGCGGCGAATGCGCCTGTTGCCGGTGGCAATGATCGCGTCGAGGTCCAGCGGCGGCTCGTCGAGGGCGGCGGCTCGCTCGGTCAGGGTGTCCTTCAGCAGGCCGGTCATTTCGCCACCACCATCTCCATGATCAGTACGGCGTCGGGGCCCAGCCGGGCACGTAGTTTCTTCAAGGCATGCGAGGTCTGGCTCTTCACTGTGCCGACAGTGCAGCCGAGCACTCGAGCCGTCTCGGTTTCGGTCAGGTCCTCGTAGTACCGAAGGACCAGCGCGGCGCGTTGCCGTGGCGGGAGCGCCCGAAGCTCTTCCCACAGCCACAGGCGGGCCGTGACATCCTCGTCGTCCCGCGCCCCGGCCAACTCCGGTACGTCGTCGCGCGGACGCTCGGCGCTCCAGGACTTGCGGCGCCACCAGCCGATCGCCGTGTTGGTGATCACCTTGCGGGTGTACGCCTCCGCGTTCGCCGAGTCGTCGAGCCGCTTCCAGGCGACGTACGTCTTGGTCAGCGCCTCCTGGACCAGGTCCTCCGCAAGGCCCCGCTCACCGGCCAGCAGGTACGCGTAGCGGTACAGCGCCTGATGCCTACTGGTGGCGAACTGTGCGAACCCCCCAGATCCGTCTCCGGTTGCCATCTGTTCCCCTTCACCTGGCGGGGCACCCGATGGCACCCCGTCTGTATCCGCCCTGACGCGATGAGCTAGCCGAATGGTTGGCCGGTGATGTGTTCGGCGTTGCCCGGGCGGACTATGCCGGTCTCGTAGGCGTGGACGATGACCTGGGCGCGGTCGCGGAGGCCGAGCTTGGTGAGGATGCGGCTGACGTGCACCTTCACTGTGGGCTCGGAGATGTGGAGTTGCTCGGCGATCTCCCGGTTGGATCGCCCGCGGGCGATCTCCAGCAGGATGTCCCGTTCGCGGTCTGTCAGGCCTTCCAGCGGTTGTTCGGCGGGTGGCTGGAGTGGTTCGGGAAGGTGTGGGGTGAACTGTTCGATCAGGCGGCGGGTGACGGCGGGGGCTACCGCCGCGGCGCCGCTCGCGACCACGCGGATGCCGTTGATGAGCTCGGCCGGGAGGGCGTCCTTGATGAGGAACCCTGAGGCGCCGGCGCGCAGGGCGGCGTACACGTACTCGTCGAGATCGAACGTCGTCAGTACCAGGATCTTCGCGGGTGAACCGCCGGCGACGATCCGGCGGGTCGCCTCGATACCGTCCAGCACCGGCATCCGGATGTCCATCAGGACGACATCGGGCTTGAGCGTTCTGGTCAGCGAGAGCGCTTCCTCCCCGTTCCCCGCTTCTCCGACCACCTCGAGATCGGGCTCCTGGTTGAGAAACGCGCGAAAGCCCAACCGCAACAACGCCTGATCATCCGCCAGCAAAACCCTGATCACGCCGTCACCTCCCGCTCAGCCGGTGCCGCTGAACTGGTCGACGGAGCACGGGAGGCGGTAGCCGAGATGGGTTGGGTGGAGGTGGCCGAGACGCTGGCGGGGGTGGTTCGGGTGGGTGGTGGGGTTGAGGTGGTGGGGTCCAAGGGGAGGTGGGCGGTCAGGCGCCAGCCGGTGGGGGTTTGGGGGGCCGCGTGGATGGTGCCGCCGTAGGCGGTGGCGCGTTCGGTGATGCCTAGGAGGCCGTGGCCGCCGGGGATCGGGGTGGGAGCGGTGGTGTGGGCACCGTCGTCGGTGATGTCGAGGGCGATTCCGGTGGGGGTACGGCGGAGGTGGACCGAGGCGTGGGCGGTCGGGCCGGCGTGTTTGAGGGTGTTGGTGAGTCCTTCCTGGACGATCCGGTAGATGATCAGGCCGGCGCCGGCGGAGAGCGCTCCCTGAGGTTCTTCGATGCTGAGTTCGACCTGCAGGCCCGCGTCGCGGACCTGTGCGACCAGGTCGTCGAGATCGGCGATACCGGGCTGCGGTGCCAGGGACTGGCCGTCGCGGAGTACGCCGACCATCCGCCGCATCTCCGCCAGCGCGGCACGGCCGGTGGTCGACGACTGGCGCATCAACTCGGTTGCCTGATTTGGATCGGTACCGGCCGTCGCGGCGGCGCCGTCGGCGAGCGCGACCATCACAGCGAGGTTGTGTGCGACGACGTCGTGCACCTCTCGGGCGAGCAGTGTGCGCTCGGCCGTGACCGCGATTCTCGCCTGCGCTTCCAGTTCCTGCTGCCGATGGCGGATCCGTTCGAGTTCGGCCTTCTCCCGCAGGCGAAGGGAGATCGCGAGCAGGCAGATGACGGCGACGATGGAGCAGACGCCGATCATGGTCGACAGGTGACCGTCGCTGGTGAGAATCGCGACGACGACCGCGGTCAGCACGGTGACGAGCGCGGGCAGGACGTGGATGATCCGGGCGTACCGAGCGAGGCCGTAGAGGGCGAAGAGCGGGGCGAAGACGAGAAAGACACCCGCGACGTCGAGCAGAACGCACAGGCCGACGAGGGCGAGGATCGACCAGAAGACCGCGACCGGCGCGCGCCGCCGCCAGAACAGTGGCAACTGGACCGCGGCGAACAACAGCCACGTCACCGCGGCGAACCCTGGCCTCGAGCCGATCGTCGCCGGTTCGGTCTGCCCGCCGACGCTCGCAGGCAGCACGATGAGCGCCACCAGCACCGCCAGACACGCGTCCACCAGCCGAGGCGGCTGCACCACGAACCACCGCCCCAACGAATCCCACCGGCCGCGCAACGAATCGCGCCAGCTACGCCTCATCAGCTCACCGAACGCTCGGCGGGTCGGTTGGCCGGTGGTTCCGGCGAGGGGTGCGGCGATGGGGCGGTGGATTGGAGCACCGGTGGACTGGAGCAGCGGTGGCTTGCCGGAACGCGTGGGTGGCGGGACAACGGGGTCACCTTCGTTCGGGGGTCAGATGTCGCGGCGGCGGAGGAGGGTCGCGGCCCAGGTCAGCATCAGGATGACCCAGCCGAGGACCACCACGGTGGAGAGGCCGGGGGAGAGCATGACGTCCGGTGCGTCGCCGACCTGGACCATCGCCTGCGAGACGTTTCGGAACATGCCTTGGAGGGCGAGGGTCGGGAAGTACGGCAACGCGGCGTGGAACGTCGTGGGCAACGCCGACACCAGCACCGACGGCAGGACCACGAGACCGAGCACGTACGCCGACAGCGCACCCGCGGTACTGCGGAGCAGCGTTCCCAGCGCGAGTGCCATCAGGCCTGCCGCCACGGTCGCGGCGGTGGCTCCGAACAAGGACCGGATGATCCCGGGATCCCCCAGAGAAGCGCGGAGAGCGCTATCTGTGAACGCTTGGTACGTCAGAAACGCGCCGAAGTACGCGACCAGCAACGAAGGTGTGGCCACCACGACAAGGATCAGCGCCTTCGCCCACAACACCGGCAGACGCCGCGGTACCGCGGTGAAGGTCGCCCGGATCACGCCCGACTGGAACTCGCCGGTCATCATCGTCAGCCCGAACACCCCGACCGCCACCGCGAACATCAGGAAACCGCCGCCCACGCTGAGCGTGGGATCGGTCGGCGTGGCGTGATTGGTGTGGCCGATCCAGCCGGAGAGAGCGCTGAAGACCACGGGGAGCGCGATCAGCACGCTCCAGTTCGTCGACGACAGTTTGGTCCACTCGGATCGGAGTACGCGCCGGAAGGTCAGCCCGTCCTGCCCGCCGGCGCTCATCGCGGACCGCCCGAGAACTCGACCGCGTCACCGGTCAGCTGGAGATAGGCCTCTTCGAGCGAGGCGTGGCCAGAGGTGAGCTCGGCCATCGGCAGATCGGCGAGCAGCCGCCCGCGCCCGACCACCACGAGTTGGTCCGCGGTGAGCGCCATCTCGCTGATCAAATGCGACGACACCAGCACCGTCCGCCCCTCCGCGGCCTGAGCGCGGAGCAGATTGCGTAACCAGTGCACGCCCGCCGGATCGAGCCCGTTCGTCGGCTCGTCGAGGATCAAGGTGGACGGTTCACCGAGCAACACCGCCGCGATCCCGAGCCGCTGGCGCATCCCGAGGGAGAACTCCGCCGCCGGCCGCCCAGCCACCGAGCTCAGCCCGACCGCGTCGAGCACCTCCTCCACCCGAGAGAGCGTGATCCCATGAGTCTGGGCCAGCGCCAGCAGAAACCGGTACGCCGTACGCCCGCGTTGCACCGGAGTTGCCTCCAGCAACGCCCCCACCTGGCGCAACGGGTCACGCAATTCGCAGTACGGCTGTCCGTCGATCGTCGCGGTCCCGCTCGACGCCTTGGCCAGCCCGAGCAGGATCCGCATCGTCGTGGACTTCCCGGCTCCGTTGGGCCCCAGGAACCCGGTCACCCGTCCCGGCCGTACGCTGAAGGTGAGCCGGTCGACCACCACGGCGCTGCCGTACTTCTTCGTCAATTCCTCGATCTCGATCATGGGACAGACGCTAGGAAACGCAGTAGGTGCGAAGCGTCCGGCGGACGTCTATTCCGCCGGCGCGCGCCGTACATCGAAAGACGTAGCCGGACCTGCGGGGTGTCGCGTTCCGGCACTCAACCGCCGCGTTCGACAATGTCGAACGAGAGTTGTTGTGCCGCCTCGCAGACACTCCTAGATTCCAGTTCTCCGTGGTCGTCACGGGGTGGAAGGGAGACCAAGCATGGCTACGACTGAGGCGGTCAAGGCGAAAACCCTTCTGGGGGAGTGTTCCGCCGAGCTCGCCGGCACGTTCATCCTGATCCTGTTCGGCTGTGGCGTCGTCGCCCAGGTGGTCGCCGGCGGGATCGGCGACCACGACTCGATCGCGTGGGCCTGGGGACTCGGTGTGACACTGGGCATCTACGTGGCGGGCCGGATGACCGGCGCGCACCTGAACCCGGCGGTGACGATCGCCCTGGCGGCGTTCCGCGGCTTCAGCTGGCGAAAGGTGCTGCCGTACTCGGTGGCACAGTTCCTCGGAGCGTTCCTGGCGGCGCTCGTGGTTCGCTGGAACTACACCGAGGCACTGCACAAGGTCGACCCGGGCCTGACCATCAAGACCCAGGGTGTGTTCTCGACCCTGCCCGGCAACGGCAGCATGGATCTCGGCGTCCACATGTGGGGCGGTTTCCGGGACCAGATCATCGGTACCGCGATCCTGATGATGGTCATCCTGGCCATCACCGACCTGCGCAACACCTCCCCGGCGGCCAACCTGGCGCCGTTCATCGTCGGCCTGCTGGTGGTCGGCATCGGGATGGCGTGGGGCACCAACGCCGGCTACGCGATCAACCCGGCGCGCGACTTCGGTCCGCGGCTGGCGTCGTTCTTCACCGGGTACGGCGGAGCGATGAAGGACCAGTTCGGGGACGTCTATTTCTGGGTGCCGATCGTGGCACCGATCATCGGCGCGCTGGTCGGCGCGGCGCTGTACGACCTGCTGGTCGGCCGCAACCTGCCGATCGCGGACGAGGACGAGGAGCCCGGCCGCATCCCGGAGGCCGACACCGAGACCGGCGCCGGGGCCAAGGCCGCCAACGCATGACCACCAAGTGTGAGGAGAGGACTATCCATGGCTGACTTCGTAGGTGCCGTCGACCAGGGCACCACGAGTACCCGCTTCATGATCTTCGACCACTCCGGCAACGAGGTGGGCAAGCACCAGCTGGAGCACGAGCAGATCCTGCCGCAGGCCGGCTGGGTGGAGCACAACCCGGTGGAGATCTGGGAGCGCACCAGCTCGGTGATCCGGACCGCGATGAACGCGCAGGGGCTGCAGGCGAGCGACCTGGCGGCGCTCGGCATCACCAACCAGCGTGAGACGGCCGTGGTGTGGAACCGCAAGACCGGCCGGCCCTACTACAACGCGATCGTCTGGCAGGACACCCGGACCGACCGGATCGCCTCGGCGCTCGACCGCGAGGGCAAGGGCGACGTGATCCGGCAGAAGGCCGGCCTGCCGCCGGCGACGTACTTCTCGGCCGGCAAGGTGCAGTGGATCCTGGAGAACGTCGACGGGGTCCGCGAGGCCGCCGAGGCCGGGGACGCCGTCTTCGGCAACACCGACACCTGGCTGCTCTGGAACCTCACCGGCGGCACCGACGGCGGTTCGCACATCACCGACGTGACGAACGCCAGCCGGACCATGCTGATGAACCTGGAGACGCTCGACTGGGACGACGAGCTGATCTCGTTCTTCAACATCCCGCGGCAGATGCTGCCCGAGATCCGGCCGTCGTCGGACCCGAACACGTACGGCGAGACGCTCACCAACGGCCCGCTCGGCGGTCAGGTGCCGCTGACGGGTGACCTCGGCGACCAGCAGGCGGCCACGGTCGGCCAGGTCTGCTTCAAGCCGGGCGAGGCGAAGAACACCTACGGCACCGGCAACTTCATGCTGCTGAACACCGGTACCGAACTGGTCCGCTCCAAGGCCGGCCTGCTCAGCACGATGTGCTACAAGTTCGGCGACGAGGACCCGGTCTACGCGCTGGAGGGATCCATCGCGGTCACCGGTTCCGCGGTCCAGTGGCTGCGCGACCAGCTCGGCATCATCTCCGGTGCCAGCGAGACCGAGACGCTGGCCCGCCAGGTCGCGGACAACGGCGGCGTGTACTTCGTACCGGCGTTCTCCGGGCTGTTCGCACCGTACTGGCGGTCCGATGCGCGCGGAGCGATCGTCGGCCTGTCCCGCTTCAACACGAACGCTCACCTCGCCCGCGCAACACTGGAAGCGATCTGCTACCAGAGCAAGGACGTGGCGGACGCGATGGAGAAGGACTCGGGCGTGAAGCTCGACGTGCTGAAGGTGGACGGCGGTGTCACGGCGAACGAGCTGTGCATGCAGATGCAGGCCGACATCCTCGGCGTACCGGTGAGCAAGCCGGTCGTCGCGGAGACCACCGCACTGGGCGCGGCCTACGCGGCCGGCCTGGCGACCGGGTTCTGGAAGACCAAGGAAGAACTCGTGCAGAACTGGAACGAGGACAAGCGCTGGAACCCGGAGTGGACCGACGAGCAGCGTGCCGCCGGGTACAAGGGCTGGGAGAAGGCCGTCAAGCGCACCCTCGACTGGGTGGACGTCGACTAGGTCCGGCAGCGACACGCAGTACAAGGCAAGGCAACGGAAGGGAAGCACAGTGGGCGCAGTGGCTCTGTCACCGCAAGCGAGGTCCGAGGCCATCGACGCGATGGCGGACGGCCGGGAACTGGACATCCTGGTGATCGGTGGCGGGGTGGTCGGCACCGGGTCGGCCCTCGACGCCGCGACCCGGGGTCTGACCACGGGGCTGCTGGAGGCTCGCGACTTCGCGAGCGGTACCTCCAGCAGGTCCAGCAAGCTGATCCACGGCGGTCTGCGCTACCTGGAGATGCTCGACTTCCGCCTGGTGCACGAGGCGCTGCAGGAGCGCGGTCTGCTGCTGCAGCGTCTCGCACCGCACCTGGTGAAGCCGGTGCCGTTCCTCTACCCACTGCAGCACCGGTGGTGGGAGCGGTTCTACGCCGGCTCGGGTGTCGCGCTGTACGACGCCATGGCGCTCAGCTCAGGGCTCGGCGCGGGGCTGCCGATCCACAAGCACCTCACTCGCCGCGGCGCGATGCGGCTGGTGCCGAGCTTGAGGAAGTCCGCTCTGGTCGGAGCACTGCAGTACTACGACGCGCAGGTGGACGACGCGCGTCACACGATGGAGCTGGCCCGTACGGCGGCGTCGTACGGCGCCCATGTCGCCAACCGGGTCAAGGTGACCGGATTCCTGCGGCAGGGCGAGCGGGTGACCGGGGTCCAGGCGAAGGATCTGGAGAGCGGCCGCGAGTTCGAAGTACGGGCCAAGCAGGTCGTCAACGCGACCGGGGTGTGGACCGACGACACCCAGGCGATGGTCGGCGAACGCGGGCAGTACCACGTCCGTGCCTCGAAGGGGATCCACCTGGTCGTACCGAAGGACCGGATCCAGTCCAGCACCGGGATGATCCTGCGGACCGAGAAGTCGGTGCTGTTCATCATCCCGTGGGGCCGGCACTGGCTGATCGGGACGACCGACACCGACTGGAACCTGGACAAGGCCCACCCGGCCGCGACCAGCAAGGACATCGAGTACCTGCTCGACCACGTCAACGCGGTACTGACCACCCCGTTGACGCGGGAAGACGTGGAAGGCGTGTACGCCGGTCTGCGACCCCTTCTGGCGGGGGAGTCGGAGAGTACGTCGAAGCTGTCGCGCGAGCACGTCGTCGCCCACGCGGCGCCAGGGCTCGTGGTGGTTGCCGGTGGCAAGTACACGACGTACCGGGTGATGGCCAAGGATGCCATCGACGCGGCCGCGAATGCCCTCGACGGCCGGGTCCCGAAGTCGGTCACCAAGAACACGCCGCTGGTCGGCGCCGACGGGTACCACGCGATGTGGAACCAGCGGCACCTGATCGCGCAGCGGTCGGGCCTGCACGTGGCCCGGATCGAGCACCTGCTCAACCGGTACGGCGCGCTGATCGACGAGGTGCTCGCGCTCGTGGAGAAGGATCCGTCGCTGGGGGAGCAGTTGCCCGGCACGCAGGACTACCTGAAGGCGGAGATCGTGTACGGCGCGACGAACGAAGGCGCGCGCCATCTGGACGACGTCCTGGCCCGCCGGACCCGGATCTCGATCGAGGCCTGGGACCGCGGCGTCGAGGCCGCCGACGCGGCCGCACGTCTGATGGCCCCGATCCTCGGCTGGGACGAGGAGACCGTCGATCGCGAGGTCTCCTTCTACCAGCAACGCGTCCAGTCCGAACGCGACTCCCAGGACCAGCCCGACGACGAGTCCGCCGACAAGGTCCGCCTCGGCGCCCCCGACATCGTGTCGCCCGCCTGATCGGTGGTTGGCCAAGAAGCCCCGAGGATTTCCTCGGGGCTTCTGCTAGTGCGTCAGCACGGTGGCGATGAGCGCGGTGCCGGGGGCGGTGCGGCCACCGGGGCCGGGGGAAGGTGTGGTGGTTCCCGTGGTGAGGGCATCACCGCATTCGGAGCAGCAGACGGTCGGCGTGGTGACCTTGCCGCAGGTGGTGTGGGTGAACCGGAGGGGTTGGCCGGCCGGTGGAGTCGCCCAGCGGTCGCCCCAGGCGGTGAGGGCGATCAGAACCGGCACGAGCTCACGGCCCGCCTCGGTCAACGAGTAGGCATAGCGGACCGGGTTCTCCTGGTACGGCGTACGCGCCACCAGGCCGGCCGACAGCAGCGTGTTGAGCCGGTCGGTGAGCAGGTTGCGCGAGATCCCGAGGTCGGTGACCAGTTGGTCGAAGCGGTCCAGGCCCAGGTAGAGATCACGCAGAACGAGGGGGCTCCACCAGTCGCCCATCACCTCCAGGGACTGGGCGAGTGAGCAGTGCATCCCGGCGAAGCTCGTGTTCCGCATGCCCGCATTCTAGTCAGTTGCGTCATTGAACTCACTAGGCCTAGGCTCGGAAGCTCACCGACGAGGGGATGGGCGGATGTATCACCGGATCGTGGCCGGCAAGGTGCGGAAGACGTTCGCGGAGATCAGCGCGGGCAACTGGGAGGCGATGGTGGCCGGGATGGCGCCCGAGTTCACCTACCGGTTCTACGGCGATCATGCGCTGGCCGGGGAGCGGCACACGCAGGAGGCGCTGCGGCGTTGGTGGCAGCGCTGTTTCAGGTTGTTGCCGCAGACAACGTTCGAGGTACAGGACGTGCTCGTCGCCGGCTGGCCGTGGCACACCAAGGTGGCGACGGCCGTCACCGTGGATGTCGGTCTCGTCGACGGCACGCGGTACCAGAATGTCGTCCACCAGTTCGTCACCATGCGCTGGGGCAGGATCACCGAGGTGCGAACGCTGGAGGACACCGCGGTGCTGGAACGCGCGCTGAGCCGGCTCGCGGCCGCCGGGATCGAGGAAGCGCACGCGGCGCCGATCACGGACGAAGTACCAGCCGCGGTCTGACGTTACTGGTCGGGGCGGATCCAGCCGAAAGTGCGCTCGACCGCGGCCTGCCAGTTGGCGTACTCCGTGACGCGGCGGTCCGGGTCCATGTTGGGGAGCCACTGGCCGGCGCGGTGCCAGTTGCTGCGGAGGCCCTCGAGGTCCGGCCAGTAGCCGACGGCCAGGCCGGCGGCGTACGCGGCGCCGAGGGAGACGGTCTCGGTGACCATCGGCCGGACCACCCGGACGTCGAGCAGGTCGGCGAGGAACTGCATCAGCAGGTTGTTCGCCGTCATTCCGCCGTCCACCTTCAGCGCGGTGAGCGCGATCCCGGAGTCCGCGTTCATCGCGTTGACGACCTCGAGCGTCTGGAACCCGGTCGCCTCCAGCACGGCCCGGGCCAGATGGCCCTTCGTGATGTACGACGTGAGCCCCGCGATCACCCCGCGCGCCTCACTGCGCCAGTGCGGCGCGAACAACCCGGAGAACGCGGGCACGATATAGGCGCCGCCGTTGTCCTCGACGGTCCGCGCCAGCGTCTCGATCTCGGCCGCCGTGTGGATCAGCCCGAGCCCGTCACGGAACCACTGCACGAGCGAGCCGGTCACCGCCATCGACCCTTCGAGCGCGTACGCCGCCGGCTCGGACCCGATCTGATACGCGACCGTGGTGAGCATCCCGTGCGTGGACCGAACGATCTCCTTCCCAGTGTGCAGCAGCAGGAACGACCCGGTGCCGTACGTGCACTTCGCCTCGCCCGGGCTGAAGCATGTCTGACCGAACAACGCGGCCTGCTGATCCCCGAGCGCCGCCCCGATCTGTACGCCGGGCAGCACCTCGGTCGCCGTCGCGAAGACCCCCGACGACGGCCGGATCTCGGGGAGCACACACCGCGGGACGTCGAAGGCAGCGAGCAGTTGCTCGTCCCACTCCAACGTCTCGATGTTCATCAACATCGTGCGGCTGGCGTTCGTCACGTCGGTCGCGTGCAACCCGCCGTCCGGGCCGCCGGTGAAGTTCCAGATCAGCCAGGACTCCATCGTGCCGAAGAGCACCTCGCCCCGCTCCGCACGAGCCCGCAGACCAGGGGTGTGATCGAGCATCCAGCGCAGCCGCGGCGCGGAGAAGTACGTCGTCAGCGGCAGCCCGCAGAGGTCGGCGAACCGGTCCGCGCCCTCGGTGCCGGCCAGTTCCTTGATCAGCCGGTCCGTCCGGGTGTCCTGCCAGACCACCGCGTGGCCGATCGGCTGGCCGGTCCGGCGGTCCCACAGCAGGCTGGTCTCGCGCTGGTTGGTGATGCCGATGGCAACGATCTGGGACGGTTCGGCGCCGATCTGGCGGATCGCGGACGGCACCACCCGGGTGACGTTGCGCCAGATCTCGGCCGCGTCGTGTTCGACCCAGCCCGGCCGGGGAAAGTGCTGTTTGTGTTCGCGCTGCGCGACCGACACCAGCCGCCCGCGCCGGTCGAACAGGATGCACCGGGTCGAGTTGGTGCCCTGGTCCACGGCCGCGACGTATTGCTCAGCCATCAGCGGTCCTCCCGCAGGTCGCGGCCGATGGCCTCCGCGGTCGCCCGGACCATCGTCACCAGGTCCGTGCGATGCCGCATCCGGCTGTCGCAGATGCGTTCGATCCGGCCGGTCAGCCCGACGGCCCCGACCACGAGTCCCCCGAGCCCGCGGATCGGCGCCGCGATCCCGGCCAGCTCGATGGTGTGCTCCTCGAACTCACCGGCCCAGCCTTTGGCCCGTACGGCGGCCAGCTCGTCGAGCAACCTCGCCGGCTCGACGATCGTCCGGGTCGTGTAGGCGTCCAGCTTGCGCGGCTTGGCCGTGCCGCCGGCGTCGAACGCGAGCACCGCCTTGCCGAGCGCGCAGGCGTGCGGCGGCAACGTCGTACCGACGTCCAGGTTCTGGTCGCTGTCGTCGGGGCGGAAGACGTGGTGGACGACGACGACCTTGCCCTCGACCAGGCGGCCGACGCGGACCACTTCGCCGCTGCGGGAAGCCAGCGAGTCGGCCCAGTTGATCGCGCGGCTGCGCAACTCGTTCGGGTCCAGGTAGGTCTCGCCGAGCCGGCCGAAGGCGTCACTCAGGTGGTAGTGCGCGCCGCTGTGGTCCTGCTCCACGAACCCGACCTGATGCAGAGTGCGGAGGATGCCGTGCACAGTCGTCTTCGCGAGGCCGAGCGCATTGCCCAGATCGGCGACCCCGAGGCCGTTCGGCGCCGCCGCGAGCAGCCGCAGCACTGCGGCAGCTCGCTCGATGGACTGCACACTGCCCGGCACACCCCGCAGGCTACCTGTGAAACCGCTGAGTGGCTTCGGTTCACGGGCCCGATCTCCCGGCTCATTCGGTGGCGATCGCCCGCAGTACGTCGAGGCGGGCTGCGCGGCGTGACGGCCAAACAGCAGCGAGTACGCCGACCGCTGCCGCGACCACGACGGTGACGAGCAGTTGGAGCACCGGGACATCCAGCACGCTGAGCCCGTCGTCGACCATCACGGCCTGGATCGAGGCGCCGAAAAGCACTCCGATGACGACACCGAGCAAGGCACCGAGCAGACTGATCGCGATCGATTCCACCTGCAGCATCCGGCGTAGCTGCGGCCGGTCCATCCCGATCGCGCGCAGCAGTCCGATCTCCCGGGTCCGCTCGACCACCGCGAGGGCCAGCGTGTTGACGATGCCCAGCACGGCGATCAGTACGGCGAGCGCCAGCAGCATCCCGATCACTCCGAGCGCAGCATTGATCGGCCTGCGCTCACCTTGGGCGTACGCCTGCTGGTCCCGGACGAGCAGAGTCGGGTAGTCGTGCAGCTGACCGAGGACGGCGAGGCGGACCGGCGCGAGATCGGTGCCCTGGGCAACTTCGACGTACAGGGTGGTGTCGGTGGCGGCGCCGCCCAGTTCGGTGAACTTCGGGAGCGAGACGACGATGCCGTTGAGTTGGCGGTTCGGTTCGATCACGGCGCCGACGGTGACCGGGTGCTTGCCGCTGCCGGTGGTGAGCTGGAAGCTCTTGCCGACGGTGAGGTCGAGGGTCCGGGCGATGTTGCGGGGGACGACCGCCTGACCGGTCCTGAGCGCGTCGAGCGAACCGGACTCGACCTTCGTAGTGATCGATCCCCTCAGGGCTCCGTCGTCGACCCCGCGGAGATCGAACATCCTGGTGTCCACCTTGGCCGGCATCTGGCGGACCCGGTGCACGGCCGAGACACCCGGTACGGCGCTGATCCGGTCGCCGACCTGGCCGGCGAAGGCGCCGCCGCCGTCGTTGCTGACGACCAGCTCGGAGGTGCCGATCGCGTCGGCGATGTTGCGGTCGACGGACGCCTTGGCCGAGGCGGCGATCACCACCAGCCCGCTGATCAGGGCGACCGAGATCATCAGGGCCGACGCCGTCGCGGAGGTGCGGCGAGGGTTGCGTTCGGCGTTGCGCCGGCCCAGCGTGACCGGGGCCTGACGGCCGAACGGCGACATCAGCCCGCGTACGGCGTACCGGCTGATCAACGGGCTCGTCATCACCACGGCCAGCAGCGCGATGGCAGCGCCCAGGCTCAGCAGGATCGCACCGGGCAGGCCGCGGACCTTCTGGGCGATCAAGAAGAGCGTGGCCGTCATCAGGAACATGAAGCCGCCGATGATCACGCGGACCAGCAGTGAGCGCTCCGGGATGGCGAGGTCATCACGCATCGCTGCGACAGGTGGCAGTTTGCCGGCCCGACGGGCTGCCGGGTACGCCGCGGCGAGGGTGACGCCGATGCCGACGACGTACGCCGCGATGATCGTGGCCGCGCTGACCCTGAGTCCGGAACTGGGAACGGCGAGGTCCAGGTGCTGGTAGGAGAACTGCAGTCCGGCAGCGACGCCGGCGCCGAGGAGCAGCCCCAGGGTCGAACCGATCGCGCCGATCACGAGAGCCTCGGCGAGCACTGTGCTGGTGACCTGGCCGCGGGAGGCGCCGATGGCGCGCAGCATCGCGAGTTCGCGGGAGCGCTGGGCGACGAGCATCGCGAAGGTGTTCACGATCAGGAACGCGCCGACGAAGAGGGCGAGCGCGGCGAACAGCAGCAGTACTGCGCTGTAGCCGCCGAACGTGTCGCTCAGGGCGCTCTCGCCCTCGGCGGAGACCTGAGCCGCTGTGCGGACGCGGACATCCGGGCCGGCCAGGGCCGCTATCGCCCTGCTGACCGCCTGGGGGTCCTGACCTGGGTGGACCGCGACGCCGATGGAGGTCCATCCGGGGTGGCCGAGGAGAAAGAGCTGGGCCGTCGCGGGGTCGAAGGTGACGAGTGGGGCGCCGGCTGACGAACCGGAGAGCATCGGTGTGGTGATCGCCGCGAGGGTGGCCGTCACGGCTCGGGTCGGGGTGATCACCTTGATCTGGTCGCCGAGCTGGAAGCCCTCGCGTTCCACGGTGGACTGGTCGAGGCCGAGCTGTTTCTGACCCCACGGCTGATTGCCGTCGAGCAGCTTGAACGGCGCGGTCCGCGGGTCGTGCGGCCAGGCGGAGGCGAAGATCGGTACGCCGTACGTGGCGGTGGGCTTGCCGTCCGAGCCGAGGATCTGGACGCCGCCGACGAGCAGCTGGGGGTCGGTCCCGGCGACGCCCTGGACTGCGGCGACGCGGTCGGCGAGATCGGAACTGAGCGTCGGCGGTTCGGCGCTCGTCGTACCGGCTGTGGTGTCGAGTCCGGTGACCGCGGTGATGGTGATGTCGGCGGTGCTGCCCGCGAAGTTCTTCTTCAGGGCGGCCGAGAGGGTGTCGGTGAAGATCATCGCGCCGGCCACGAAGGCGACGCCGAGCAGGACGGCGACCGTGCACAGGACGAAGCGGAGCCGGTGGGCGAGGACCGACCTGAGGCCGAGCTTGAGCATCAGCCGACCTCGAGCTGCTTCATCGCGTCCAGGACCGAGTCGGCGGTCGGGTCGAGCAGTTCCGAGCGCAGCCGGCCGTCGGCGAGAAAGAGCACGCGGTCGGCGTACGACGCCGCGGTGGGATCGTGGGTGACCATCACGACGGTCTGGCCGAAGTCGCGGACCGAGCGGTGCAGGAAGCCGAGCACATCGGCGGACGACCGGGAATCGAGGTTCCCGGTCGGCTCGTCGGCGAACACCACGTCGGGGCGGGAGACGAGCGCGCGGGCGCAGGCGACCCGCTGCTGCTGACCGCCGGACAGCTCGGACGGTTTGTGGGTCAGCCGGTCGCCGAGGCCGATGGTGGCGATCACTGTGTCCAGCCAGGCCTGGTCGGGGTTGCGCCCGGCCAGGTCGAGCGGGAGCGTGATGTTCTCGAGTGCGGTCAGGGTCGGCACCAGGTTGAACGCCTGGAAGACGAACCCGATGCGGTCCCGGCGCAGGTGGGTGAGCGTTTTCTCCGGCAGGCGGGTGAGATCGACGTCGCCGAGCAGTACCTGGCCGGTGGTCGGGCGGTCGAGACCGGCGAGGCAGTGCAGCAGGGTCGACTTCCCGGAGCCGGACGGGCCCATGATCGCCGTGAACCGGCCCTTGCCGAAGTCGACGCTGACCTCGGCCAGCGCGTCGATCCGGGTCTCCCCGCCGCCGTAGCTCTTCCCGACGTCCAGCGTCCGGATCGCGATCCCCGGGCCGGCCGCTGAGCCGAGGGGCTGGTCCGAGCCGGCGAAACCGTGCACAGTCACGCCCCGAACGCTATCCGTAGGCCGGTCCGCTCGAGGCCACCGCCACCCGGGCCGAGCCGTTGACACGTCAGCCACCGAGGAGCACCTTCGGGGTGACAGGCCACCGACAGCAACAGGCGAGGGGTCGCCAGGGTGGCCTTGGGGGGCTTTCATGACTATGTCCGATATCAGAACTCAGCACGTGCACCACGGGGGGAGAAGACGGCGGCTGCTTTCCGGGGCCGTCGCGGTCCTGCTGGCCGCACCGGTGGTGATGGTCTGGTCCGCACCGCAGGCCGCCGCGGCGAACGTGACCGCGAGTCTGGTCAGAACCGTGCTGACGTCCAACTTCAACCCGCCGTCTCCGGATCCGTCCGGGATCACCTACAACAGCGACCGCGACACCCTGCTGATCTCCGACGCCGAGGTCGACGAGGTCAGCATCTTCCACAACGTCAACCTGTACGAGACGAGCCGCGCGGGCGTCTTGCAGGACACCGGCGTCACCACGAGCTACACCCACGAGCCGGCCGGTATCGGCTACAACCCGGCCAACAAGCACGTCTTCCTCTCGGACGACGACCAGGCCCGGGTGTACGAACTGGCAGGCGGCCCGGACGGACGCTACGGGACCAGCGACGACGTCCGCACGTCCTTCAGTGCCGCGGCCTTCGGCGGCGGAGACTCCGAGGACGTCGAGTACTTCCCGCCGACCAACGAGGTGTTCGTGCTCGAGGGCGCGGACACCGATGTGCATCGGGTCTCGCCGGGTCCCGACGGCCTCTTCAACGGGGTCGCGCCGACCGGTGACGACATCGACACGGAGTTCGACATCGGCCGGTACGGCGTGGACGACCCCGAGGGGATCGGGTTCTATCCGGGCCGCAACACGCTGCTCGTCGTCGACAGCGCGACGGAGACGGCGTACGAGTTCAACCGCAACATGCAACTGGTCAACAAGATCAACATCGCCGCCTCGAACCAGGTCTTCGCGGCCGGCATCACCGTCGCGCCGGCGACGAACGATCCGAATCGCTGGGATCTGTACATCGTCGACCGCGGCGTGGACAACGACACGACCCCGTCGGAGAACGACGGCAAGCTGTACGAGATGTCGGTCGCGCTGCCGCCGATCGGCAACCTCGCTCCGGTCGTCTCGGTAGGACCCGACCAGCCGACACACGTCGGCGAACCGCTGACCTTGCAAGCCGTAGTACGGGACGACGGGTTGCCGACGGCATCGACCACGGTCAGCTGGCAGGTGGTGAGTGGGCCGGGGAGCGTGACGTTCGGGTCACCACAGTCGACGCAGACGTCTGCGACGTTCAGCAGCGCGGGGACGTACGTCGTACGGGCTGTAGGGAGCGACTCTGCGCTCTCCGGGTCCGATGATCTGGTCGTTTCTGTCGTCGCGGCCGGTGGGGCGCTTCCGCTGGACACACCTGTGCAGCGGGCCTTCGACGATGTCGAGCAACGTCCTACTGGCTATGCGGACTGGGTCGGCACGACGCTGAACATCCCGAACGCCGGTACGACGACGCAGACGATCGGGCTGCGCTTCGACAATCTCGAGGTGCCGCAGGGGGCGACGATCACCGAAGCGTGGGTCCAGTTCACTTCGGCAGGGGCGAATTCGGGGACGACCGCGGTGCAGATCTACGGGGTGGCAGAGAACGACACGGCCGCCTTCACCACCTCTCCGACGACTGTGACTTCACGTCCGCGAACCTCGGCACGCACTACTTGGAATCCGGCGGCATGGACAGGGACCGGTCAAGCCGGGACTGCTCAGCGCACAGCTGACATCCGTGCCGTGGCGCAGGAAATCGTCAGCCGACCTGGCTGGCGCCGGGGGAATGCCTTGGGCTTGTCGTTGAGCGGAACAGGCGAGCGGCGCGCGTCGTCGCACGACGGCCCGGCGACTCCGGTGCTGCATGTTGCCTACACCGTGCCTAGTGGGAACACGGCGCCGGTCGCGGCGTTCACGTCAACCTGCACGGGCTTGTCCTGCAGCTTCAACGGCTCGGGGTCGTCCGATGCGGAGGGGCCGATCGCTGGGTATGCCTGGGACTTCGGGGACAGCGCCTCCGGTTCGGGGGTCCAGCCGTCGCACACTTACGGGGCGGCCGGCACCTATACGGTCGCGCTCACGGTGACCGACGGCGGAGGGCTGACCAACCGGGTGACGCATCAGGTCACAGTGGGGTCGACGTCCACCGGGATCGGCTTCCACGGAGGGATCGGGTACGTCGGCAACACGACGTCGCCGGCCTTTGCCATCCCGAGCACCGTGGCCGCGGGCGACGTGCTGGTGTTGTTCGCGACACTCAACCTGACGACCTCGTCGGTCACCGGGCCGTCGGGGGTCACGGGCTGGACTCCGATCGAGAACGTCGTGTCCGGGTCACAGCGGACGATGGCCTGGTCGAAGGTCGCGGCCTCGACCGACGGTGGTCAGGTTGTGCGGCTGACGTTCAACGGCTACACCAAGGTGGCCATGCAGTTGACGGCGTACAGCGGTGCGTCGTTGGGTGCGGTGAGCCAACGGTCGGACGCCACCACGACGACTGCGCATGTCACGCCGACTGTGACCGTGGGCAGTGCCGGCTCGTGGCTGTTGTCCTACTGGGCGGACAAGTCCTCGACGACGACGAACTGGACAGCCCCGGCCGGCTCCGTGACCAGAGATGTGCGGATCGGGTCCGGCAGCGGACTGATCGCCGCACTGGTCGCTGACAGCGGAGCGCCGGTGCCGACGGGCAGCGCGGGCGGCCTGACCGCCACCACGAACGCGGCCAGCCGAGCGACGATGGTCAGCATCGTGCTCACGCCGTCCGGATGAACGCCTGCCGCTGAGTAGAGGCGGTGCCGGGCGCACGCAGTACAAGCGCACCCGGCACCGCCTCACTCGGCAGGTGATCAGGCGTCGATGACCACCGGGATGATGACCGGGCGGCGGCGCCAGTGGCGGTAGGTCCAGTTGCCGACGGCGCGGCCGACCAGCTCCTCGAGCTGGTGCACCTCGCCGATGCCTTCGCGGGCCGCCTTGGCGAGGGTGTCCTCGATGATCGGCTCGACCGCCTTGAAGGTGGTGTCGTCGTGCACGAAGCCGCGGGCCAGGAAGTCCGGTGGCTCGGCCAGCTTGCCGGTGTGTGCGTCGACCAGCAGGACGACGGTGACGACGCCCTCCTCGGCCAGCGCACGCCGGTCCTTGAGGTTCGCCTCGGTGACCCCGCCGACCGTCATCGCGTCGACGTAGACATACCCGGCGTCGACCTTGCCGGTGATCTTGGCGCGGCCCTGGTCGAGGTCGACCACCACACCGTCCTCGGCGATGATCACTCGATCAGTCGGTACGCCGGTGGCGACGGCGAGCGCGGCGTTCGCCTTGAGGTGCCGGTACTCACCGTGGATCGGCATCACGTTGCGCGGCTTGACCAGGTTGTAGCAGTAGACGAGCTCGCCCGCGCTGGCATGGCCGGAGACGTGCACCTTCGCGTTGCCCTTGTGTACGACGTTCGCGCCCCAGCGGATCAGGCCGTTGATGACCGCGTAGATCGCGTTCTCGTTGCCGGGGATCAGCGAGCTGGCCATCAGGACCGTGTCGCCCTCGCCGATCCGGATCATGTGGTCGCGGTTGGCCATCCGCGACAGCGCGGCCATCGGCTCGCCCTGCGAACCGGTGCAGACCAGCGTGACCTTGCGGTCGGGGAGCTTCTCCAGCTCCTTCAGATCGACGATCAGGCCCTTCGGGATCTTCAGGTAGCCCAGGTCGCCGGCGATGCCCATGTTGCGGACCATCGAGCGGCCCACGAAGGCGACCTTGCGCCCGCCGGCCTTGGCGGCGTCGAGGACCTGCTGGATGCGGTGCACGTGGCTGGCGAAGCTGGAGACGATGATCCGGCCCGGCGCGGTCCGGAAGACCGTGTCGATGGCCGGACCGAGGTCCTTCTCCGCGGTGGTGAAGCCGGGCACCTCGGCGTTGGTGGAGTCGGTCATGAACAGGTCGACGCCCTGCTCGCCGAGCTTGGCGAAACCGCGCAGGTCGGTCAGCCGGCGGTCGAGCGGGAACTGGTCCATCTTGAAGTCGCCGGTGTGCAGGACGACGCCGGCCCTGGTCCGGATCGCCACGGCCAGACCGTCCGGGATCGAGTGGTTGACGGCGAAGAAGTCGCACTCGAAGGGCCCGAGCTTGCGCCGGTCGCCCTCCTTGACCTCGATCGTCTGGGGCTTGATCCGGTGTTCCTTCAGCTTGGCGGTGATGAACGCCAGGGTCAGCTTCGAACCGATCAGCGGGATGTCGCCGCGTTCCTTCAGCAGGTAGGGCACGCCGCCGATGTGGTCCTCGTGGCCGTGGGTCAGCACGATGCCGTCGATCTTGTCCAGGCGGTCCCGGATCCAGCTGAAGTCGGGCAGGATCACGTCGACGCCCGGCTGGTGCTCCTCCGGGAACAACACACCGCAGTCCACCACCAGCAGCCGGCCCTTGTGCTCGAACACGGTCATGTTGCGGCCGATCTCACCGAGCCCACCGAGCGCGACGATGCGCAGGGCGTTGTCCGGCAGGCGGGGCGGTGTTCCCAGGTCGGGATGCGGGTGACTCATAACCCGGACGGTATCCGAGAGTGGTGGGTGAACCCCGCACCGACCGGTGTGAACCCGACCTCAGCCACCCCAACCAGCCGCCCAGCCACCCGTCCGGGCAGCGCGCCGACACGCGCTCCGGCGGACATCAGCCGTCGACTCCGACCAGGTCGACACCGGCCGATTCCTGAGCGACCTCCTCGACCGAACGGGACGGCAGCGGCGGGGGAGTACCGCCCCAGGACGGGCAGAGCGCCTTGTGGTCGCACCAGTCGCACAACGGGCCCGGGCTCGGCCGCCAGTCGCCGGACTCCAGCGCCCGCGTGATCGCACTCCACAACGCGGTGACCTTGCGCTCGCAGGCCCGCAGATCCGCCTCGTCGGGGACGTAGCGGACGATCTCGCCGTTGCCCAGATACACCAGTTGCAGCATGGCCGGTACGACGCCGCGCAGGCGCCACAGCACCAGGGCGTAGAACTTCATCTGGAACAGGGCCTTGGCCTCGAAGAACTCGGACGGCGACCGGCCGGTCTTGTAGTCGACGACCCGGATCTCACCGGTCGGCGCCACGTCCAGACGATCGACGTACCCGCGCAAGGTCAGGCCGGAGTCGAGCTCGGTCTCGACGTACAGCTCCCGCTCGGCGGGCTCCAGCGCGTTCGGATTCTCCAGCGTGAAGTACTTGCCGAGCAGTTGGTGGGCCTCGGCGAGCCACTTCGCGAGCTCCTCACCACCGGCGTCCTCGGCGAACAGTTCCGCGACCTCGGGCTCGGCCTCGAGCACGTGCTGCCACTGCGGCTCGAGCATCTCGGCCGCGCGCTCCAGCGTCCGCTCGCCGGCCGGCAGATCGAAGAGGCGCTCCAGCACGCCGTGCACGACGGTCCCACGGACAGCTGCAGACGACGGCTTCTCCGGCAGCCGGTCGATCACCCGGAACCGGTACTTGAGCGGGCAGCTCATGAAGTCCGCCGCCCGGGACGGGGACAGCGCCCCGCGTGGGTGGCCGTGCACATCGACTGCCGCTGCAACACTCATACCCGGAAGGCTAGGCGAGAGCACCGACACTCCGCTCGCACGCCGCACTCGACCTGTGGACAACTCGTTCCTGGTCTCACCGCGAACTCACGGCTGACTCCCGGGAACCTGCGGAGTCCGCCGGGTCCGTTGTGGGCTCGCCAAGGAGCTCAGGCGGCTTCCGGGGGTCGCCAAGCACTCGACGTACGGCCAGCTAACCGTGGGCGTGTAGCACGGTGTTACCGGTGGACCAGTAGCGTTACCTCGATGTCGGAGTCGCATGATCCCCAGAGTCCCGCTCAGCCTGCCGGCCCACCGCCCGGCACCTGGGTGCTCGGCCGTGTCAAAGGGGTGCGGCTCACCATGCGGGTCACCTGGCTCCCGGTCGCCGTACTGCTCGCACTCGGCTTCTCGACCGTCATCGGCGAGCAGTTCCCGGAGCTGGGCAGCTGGCGGTACGTCGCGTCGTTCGCCTTCGTGGTCGCCTTCACCGTCTCGATCCTGATCCACGAACTGGCCCACGCGCTGGTGGCGATGCGATACGACATCCCGGTGACCGAGATCAACCTCGGCTTCTTCGCGGCCGGTACGCATATCGAGGGCGAACGGAAGACCCCGTTCGAGGAGTTCGCCATCTCGATCGTCGGCCCGCTCGCTTCTCTCGTCGTGGGCGGGCTCGCGTACCTCGGCTCGCGGGCGATCGACGAGGGCGTCGGCTATGTCGCGCTGTTCGAGCTCGCGCTGGCCAACCTGATCGTCGGCGTCACCAACCTGCTGCCCGGCCTGCCGCTGGACGGCGGTTGGGTACTACGGGCCTTCGTCTGGAAGCTGACCGGCAACATGCACACCGGGACGATCGCCGCGGCCTGGGCCGGCCGGCTGATCGCGATCTCGGTGCTCGCCGCGCCCGTCGTACTGGAGGAGGTCTTCGACCGGCAGCCGACCTTGATCGACTTCGTCATCGCGCTGCTGGTCGGCTTCTTCCTCTGGATGGGCTCGACCGCGTCCCTCATGCAGGCTCGCCTGCGCCGCAAACTGCCCGCCCTGCAGGTCCGCACCCTGGCCCGCCGAGCGATCGCAGTACACGCCGGTACGCCGGTATCGGAAGCCGTCCGCCTCGCCTCCGAGCAACGAGCCGGCGCGGTCGTGGTGATGGACGGCGAAGGCCGGCCCCACGCCCTGGTCTCGGAGTCGGCTGTCAACGCGGTCGCCCCCAACCAGCGCCCCTGGACCACCGTCGGCGAAGTCTCGACCCGCATCGCCGCCGGCCACATCATCGGCGTCAACGACACCGGCGAAGAGATCCTCACCACCCTCCGCAAGAACCCGGCCACGGAGTACCTCGTCCTCGACCCGAACGGCCAGGTCTACGGCGTCCTCGCCACCGCCGACGTCGAAGCAGCCTTCCGCACCCGCTAGTACGCCGCCCCCGCATCGCGCCCTCCTGCGTCGGCGCTCGACCCACCCACCCCAGAACGCCGCTCCTCCGTCGCGGCTAGAACTTCGCTCCGGCGCACCCGGTCCTCGGTGCTACGGCAGGCGACCCCGCGTGCTCCGTCTCCGCAGGCTGCACCGGCGTCGAGGGGTGCTCTCAGGAGGGCGCGATGCGGGGTCGGCGTACGGGTGGAAGTTAAGGTGAGCGCCTTATGTCTGATCTTCGTGATTTTCCTGATGCCTCGTTCTCCGGGGTGCACCATGGTCCGTTGCAGGCGGGCGAGTGGGTCACCTTGTCCGACTCCAAGGGGCGCCGGCACTCGGTGTTCCTGGAGCGGGGGAAGATCTTCCACACGACCAAGGGCGGGATCGAGCACGACGAGTTGATCGATGGGCCGGATGCGGTCGTTGTGCGGTCCAAGGGCGGCGTCGAGTACCTCGCGCTTCGGCCGTTGATGGCTGACTACTCGGTGTCGATGCCGCGGGGTGCGGCCGTGATCTATCCGAAGGACACGGCCCAGATCGTCACGATGGCCGACATCTTTCCGGGCGCCAAGGTGGTCGAGGCCGGCGCCGGGTCGGGTGCGCTGACGACCGCGCTGCTCAGAGCTGTCGGAATCCAAGGCCAGGTGATCTCGTTCGAGCGCCGGGAGGACTTCGCCGAGGTGGCCCGCAAGAACGTCACCGGGTTCTTCGGTGCTGAGCACCCGGCCTGGCGGTTGCAGGTGGGTGACCTCGTCGAGTCGCTCGACGAGGAGGACGTGGACCGCGTCGTACTCGACATGCTCGCCCCCTGGGAGTGCGTGGACGCCGCTGCGGGTGCCCTGGTGCCGGGAGGGGTCTTCTGCGCGTACGTCGCCACTACGACCCAGCTGAGCCGTGTCGTGGAGACACTGCGGGCTCACGGTGAGTTCACCGAGCCCAGGGCCTGGGAGTCGCTTGTGCGCGACTGGCACGTCGAGGGACTGGCCGTTCGGCCGGGGCATCGGATGCAGGGACACACCGCGTTCCTGGTGACCGCTCGGCGGATGGCGCACGGCGTACAGGCACCCCGGAAGAAGCGCCGGCCGGCCCCGGGCGCGTACGGCGACGACTATTCCGGACCCCGTAAGTCCGATACACCCGAAGACACGCCGCGGGCAACGGATTCATCCGCAACCGACACGTGATGGGATTCAGCTTGCTCAGTGAGGTTTTCTGGGTAAGGTCCATAGGGTCGAGCCCCACATGGTGAGGTGATGATCGTGGCTGGAGACGAGAGTCCTACCGCGGCAGAGCTGCGTAATCAGGTCAGGTACCTGGAGGCCGAGGTCGCAGCGTTGCGGCGGAGGTTGTTGGAGCACCCGGCGGACAGCCGGTCGCTCGAGAGCAGACTGTCCGAAACCCAGGCGTCCTTGGCAAGCGTGACCGCACAGAACGAGCGGTTGGCGGACACGCTGCGCGAGGCCCGAGAGAAGATCATCGCCCTGAAGGAGGAGGTCGACCGGCTGGCGCAACCGCCGTCCGGTTTCGGGACCTTCCTGGGCCGCAACGACGACGACACGCTGGACGTGTTCACCGGGGGACGCAAGCTCCGGGTCGCTGCAAGCCCCTCAGTCGACCTGGACGCGCTGAAGCTCGGCCAGGAACTGATGCTGAACGAGGCGCTGAACGTGGTCGAGGCCTGCGACTTCGAGGTCGTGGGCGACGTGGTGATGCTGAAGGAGTTGCTGGCCGACGGCGAGCGGGCTCTGGTGATCGCGCAGGCCGACGAGGAACGGGTCGTCCGGCTCGCCACGCCGCTGCTCGACATCGCCCTGCGGGCCGGTGACTCGCTGCTGCTGGAGCCCCGCTCCGGCTATGTCTACGAGAAGATCCCGAAGTCCGAGGTCGAGGAGCTGATCCTCGAAGAGGTCCCGGACATCGACTACACCCAGATCGGTGGCCTGGCCGGCCAGATCGAGCAGATCCGCGACGCGGTCGAGCTGCCGTACCTGCACAAGGACCTGTTCCTGGAGCACGAGCTGAAGCCGCCGAAGGGCGTCCTGCTGTACGGCCCGCCGGGCTGTGGCAAGACGCTGATCGCCAAGGCGGTGGCGAACTCGCTGGCCAAGAAGGTCGCCGAGCGGACCGGGGTGGAGGGGCAGAAGTCGTTCTTCCTCAACATCAAGGGCCCCGAGCTGCTGAACAAGTACGTCGGTGAGACCGAGCGGCACATCCGCCTGGTCTTCCAGCGGGCCCGGGAGAAGGCCTCCGAGGGCATGCCGGTGATCGTGTTCTTCGACGAGATGGACTCGCTGTTCCGCACCCGCGGTTCCGGTGTCTCCTCCGACGTCGAGAACACCATCGTTCCGCAGTTGCTGAGCGAGATCGACGGTGTCGAGGGCCTGGAGAACGTGCTGGTCATCGGCGCCTCCAACCGCGAGGACATGATCGACCCGGCGATCCTGCGGCCGGGCCGCCTCGACGTGAAGATCAAGATCGAGCGGCCGGACGCGGAGTCCGCGCGCGACATCTTCTCGAAGTACCTGACCACGACGCTGCCGCTGCACGCCGACGACCTCGCCGAGTTCGGCGGGGACAAGGCCGAATGCGTCAACGGGATGATCCAGCGCACGGTCGAGCGGATGTACACCGAGGCCGACGAGAACCGCTTCCTCGAGGTCACCTACGCCAACGGTGACAAGGAGGTCCTGTACTTCAAGGACTTCAACTCGGGCGCGATGATCCAGAACATCGTCGACCGGGCCAAGAAGATGGCGATCAAGGCCTTCCTGGACGACAACCAGAAGGGTCTGCGGGTGCAGCACCTGCTGCAGGCGTGCGTCGACGAGTTCAAGGAGAACGAGGACCTGCCGAACACGACCAACCCGGACGACTGGGCCCGGATCTCCGGCAAGAAGGGCGAGCGGATCGTCTACATCCGCACCCTCATCTCCGGCAAGCAGGGCACCGAGCCAGGCCGCTCCATCGACACGGCCACCAACACCGGCCAGTACCTGTAACCACACAACCCCAGCCGCCCCGGTCCGCTCGGACCGGGGCGGCTGGTGCTTGTCCCGCCTGCTCCGACGATCCGCGTACTGCGGCCGCCTGCTGCTGAGGTGTCGACAGCGGGCGGGAGGCGTGCTTGCCTTGCTGCAGGGGAGCGCTCGGGGGGAACTGGGCGCGTGGCTACAGGGGGTGGGCGCATGCCCAGGTTCAACGTATCCGGAGTCTTCCAGCAGTTGGCCCAATCGGACTGGCTCAAGCCGTTTCTGGCCGGCATCTACATCGACGGCGTCGAGGTCACTCAGGTGATCCAGTACCGCAAGGCGGCTGAGCACCTGACCGATCCGGGCGATCGGGGAGCGGACAACTCGGTCCGGCTGGTCGCCGACAAACCGGCGTACGTGCGGGTCTACGTCCACGCGCTCTTCGCCGACGTGTACGGCGTACAGGGCACCGTGGTGATGCAGCGGATGAAGTACGGCGTCTGGGTGGACAGCGGGACGCTGGTGGCGCAGTACCCCGGAGTGGTGACCGCGCCGGCCGATCCGGACTACGCGACCGAACGGAGGTCGTTGAGCAACAGCCTGAACTTTGTCATCCCGGCAGCGCTGATGCGCGGCACGTTCCGGTTGCGGGTGACCGTCGAGGCCGCGAGCAACAAGCGGTACCGGGCCGAGCATCTGCAGACCGTCGACGCCGGGCTGCTGCAGAAGCTCAAGGTGCGGATGATCCCGATCAAGTACTCCGGCGACGACCTCAACGGCAACCACGTCGACCTGCCGTTGCCGACGCTGGCCGATCTGCAGTCGACCGTCGTCGACACCGTGAACTGGTATCCGGTCTCCCACGTCCCCGAGCTGTCGGTCGCCGGCCAGATGAACTGGTTCGTCCCCTTGTCCGGCGCGATCCTCAACGGCAAGTGCCCGGACGTGTGGAACAGCATCCTCGCCTGGATGTACCTGGTGAAGCTTGCCGACGGCGACAAACCGGGCTGGCTGTACTACGGGATGCTGCCGAGCGCGATTCCGCTCGACGGCACCGGCGGCTGTGGCGGTGGCGGAGCCGGCGTCGGGACCGGACCGGTCGGCCAGAGCAACAGCATGGGCCACGAGTTGGGGCACGTCTTGACCTTCCAGCACTCACCCTGCGGTCAGACCAACGATCCGTACATCGACCCGAACTATCCGGCGTACGAGCCGTACGACAGTATCCAGAACCGGATGGCCTCGATCGGGGAGTACGGGTTCGACATCACCGGGCCGACCGTGCTCAGACCTGGCATCGGCCGCGACTTCATGTCGTACTGCTTCCCGCGCTGGCCGTCGTTGTACCAGTACCAGCGCATGCTGCAACACGAACACCTCAACCCGAGCTGGCTACCGGGACCAGGAGACGCGCGGCCGCCGAACGTCCAGCTCGACCTGGACGGGCCGATCCCGCACTACATCCCCGATCCGCCGCCGGACTGGGGGAGTGCGCAGGTCAGGCCGATGCTCGTGCTGCTCGGCCGGATGGTCGACGGGCAACTGGAGGTTCAGCACGTCATCACTCTGAACACCACACCGTCGCAGGACGGCATTCGGCTGCCGGGCACTTCACTGCACTTCATCGACAGGCAGGGGCAGCTCCTCTCGCAGGCGCCGGTCTACCTGGTGGAGACGCTGGCCTGTGGTGGTTGCGGCGGTGGCGGTGGGTGTGGTGGATGCGGGGACAAGGCGGCTCTGGACCAAGGCGTGATCCGCGCGATGGTCCCGGTGGCGCCGGAGGGCGGGACGCTGCGGATCGTGCGCGACGACGAAGAGGTGTGGATGCGGGAGCCCGCTGACGCGCCGCCGTGGATCGAAGGTCTGCAGGCCGAGGCGACCGCGGATGCGCTGCGGGTCAGTTGGCACGAAGAGGTGTACGTCGACAAGCCGCTGCGACTGCTGCGGTGGTCGGGCGACGACGGGCAGACCTGGCAGAGTCTCGCGGCCGGGCTGGAGGCAGGTGAGGCGACGGTGTCGATGACGCCGATGTCGGCGGGTCCCGCGCTGGTACAGCTGATGATCTCGGACGGCTTCCACACGGTGGTGAGCGACAGCGTGCGGGTCGACGTACCGTGGCGGGCTCCGGATGCGGCGATCCTCGCACCCGCGGCCGGATCCACTGTCCGGGCCGGCTCGTTGGTCCGCCTGTGGGCGCTCGCCGGCGACGCGAGCGGCCGGCCGTTGTCGGGCGACCAACTCCGCTGGGAACTCGACGGCCAACCAGCCGGAACCGGCACGGAGGTCTTCGCCGACCTCCTCGACTTCGAGGGCGACCACCGAGTCGTCCTAACCGTCGACGACGGTTCCTCCCGCACCGTCCTCACCACCACCTTCACCGCCTCCGACAACGGCCACCCACCACACCGCCATACCCGCTGACCTCGTACGCCGGAAAGGCCGCCCACGCAGGCTTCTACGTCGCCTGCCCCCCACCCCTACTACGGCGGCTCCTCCGTCGCCACCTCGCACCTTCACCCGTACGCCGAGCCGCAGCGAGCGGCTCGACGATCGACATGGCGAACCCCCGTTCTGGCCCACTTGTGACCAGGGGAACTGTCGTCAACCTGCGGGCCTCGTCTATGACGAGCGATCCGAGGCGTGGTGGGCGCCGGCCGACCACCGCACGTTGCTCATCTCGTTCCATCCGCGCCCGGCTGCAACGCAAGGCTCTGAGCATCCGGTGTGGAGACTCCGAGGGACGGGGAGTGTGCGACGTCGCAGCTGGCGTGAGCGGCTCCTTGCAGTGCTGGTTCGTACCACCGATGCGGTGTGGTTGCCAGGGCGGTAGGTCTACCGGAGCCCTGGGTTGAGGACGGGGCGGGGGTCAGGGTTTCCCCCTATCCCATGGGAGCGTTTGCTGGCGTACCTTCGGGCTATGGCGACGGAAGAGATCCGTAAGGACCTGCGGGCGGCAGTGGCGGCGCGGCAGGAGCTGGGGCCGGACTACGAGCCCGAGATCATCGAGGGGTTCCTCGCGAAGCTCGACGCGCACACCGCCCAGCACCTCGCCACGCCGCCGGTGCAGGCGCCGAAGCCGAGCCGGGAAGGCGACCCGGGCGGTCTCGCGCTCGCGATCGTGTCCGTGACCGCCGGCATCCCGATCACCGCGATCGCAGCCGCCCAGGAAGGCGCTTTCGCCATCGTCATCTGCTGGGGCGGCCTGGTCGGCATCAACCTGGCCCGCTCCATCTCCCGCTTCATCAGCCGCCAGCCCTAGGGCAGCGGTACCGGATTGCCATATTTGTCGAAGGCCCGGAACTCGGTGCGGCCTGATGCGCCGCGGTCAGCGAAGTTGTCGGTGTAGGCGACGCCGTCCAGCACGACGCCTTCGTACCAGGCGGGACCGATCGCCCCGATCGTGCGCGACTGGATCCGGGCAATTTCGGGACGCACCCGATGCAGGCCCCAGGTCTCTTCGTACGTTGTCGACGTCCCGCCGCCGACCGGACTGCCTATCAGGACGTGCGTCAGTTCATCGATCGTCACCAACCCTTGCGCGGGCGTCGGCTGAAGCGACCAGGCAAAGTCAGAGGCGGCGTGCCCGTGGCCTCCGGAGGCGGTACAGAACACGAGGCCGGGGTTCTCACCTGGGGGAGACACCCTCAGGAGTGCCACTACGCCAGTGAGCTTCTCGTTCTCCATGAAGGTGGAGAACCACCGCACCTTACGGCTCCACAGGACCTCTGTGCGCTGGGTCGGTGAAGTGGGGCAGTTGCGTTGAACCTTGGCCAACTCAGCCGGGCTGGCCGGGCCGAGGTCGACCTTGATCGCGTCCGGGACGGGCGTGCTGGTGATCGGTGGTGCGGTGTTGTCGCCGCGGTGGGCGGCGAGGGTTGCTCCGGCGATGACGGCGGCGACCGCGGTCACCGCTGCAACCGGGACGGCCCAGCGACGTGGCGTACGGCGTACGGGAGAAAGCATGACGCGATCGTGCAACCGGGCGCGCTGCTCCGCGGACAGCGGCGGTACCAGGGGCGGCTCCAGCTTGGTGGTCATGAAAGCTCCTCGGAGAGAGCGGTACGGGACAGGAGGTCGGGGAAACGGCGGCGGGTGCGGTGGAGGCGGGCTTTGACGGTGCCGACCGGTACGCCGAGCGCGTCGGCGGCTTCCGCCGTCGTCAGGCCGGACCAGACGACCAGTTCGAGCGTCTCCCGTTCGTGCCGGGGAAGCTTCGCCAGCGCCTGGCGGATGGCGGACATCCGGCGTTCGTCGTCGAGCCGGCGCGCCACTTCGGCGGCGTGGTCGGTCTCGGGCGGCGGATCCGGCAGCCGTTGCAGCAGGTTGCGGAGCCGTTTCGTGGTCCGGAAGAGAGAACGGCATTCGTTGCCTGCGACGACCAGCAGCCAGCCGCGGGCACTCGAGGCGGTCAACGGGCCCGGTGGGTCGCGCTGGAACCGCCGCCAGGTGCTGAGGAAGGTCGCCTGGACCACGTCCTCGGCGGTGGCCCACGAGGCGGTACGCCGGAACGCGAAGGCGTAGACATCGTCGGCGTACCGGTCGAACAGTTCGCCCAAGGCGGACTGATCACCGGAGCGCATTCGGTCCCACACCTCGGCGTCGGGCGTACTGCGGAGGCTCGGCCCGGGCGGGATGTTGCCAGGGCTCGGCCCGGTGGGCTCTGGAGATCCGGCGGCCATCGGTGGCTCCGTCTCGTCGGTCAGGATGATCTTCACACCGGGGAGTGACCGCTCACCTGGTCGATGGTTGCATCAGAGGCGGGCCAGGACCCCCGAGAGACCGCTCTCCACCAACTCCGGGCGATCTGTGACGAGGCCGTGGACGACCTCGTACCACGGGCCGAGGCGATGCCAGTCGTACGCGCGGCGGACCAGTTCGTCGCTCGGCCGGTAGGTCTCGGCGACGCCTTCGGAGAGCGCTCTCGGAGCGGCGTGCAGCAGCCAGGAGAGGTCCATCGCCGGGTCTCCGATGTGCGCGTCGGTCCAGTCGATGATCCCGGTGATCCGACCGTCGTACACGCGAAGGTGATCCGGCCCGAGATCGCCGTGAACCAGCGCGGTGTTGACACCGCCGATGCCGTCGAGCAACGACGCCCCGCGCGAGCGCTCCGGTTCCGGCAGCAGTGGCAGGACCTTCTCGCGCATCTCCGCCATCACCTCGGCCCGCTCGGCCTCGGCAGTTGCCGGATCCAGAGCCCCATGCTCGACAGCTGCGACCGGATCCACCTCGTGGAGCGCTTTCACGAACGACCCGAGCTCGCGGCCCAGCGCAGTACTGGCTTCGGCCAACGGCTCACCGACGAGCAGACGATGCCGTACGCCGTCCTCGGTCAGCTCCGGGATGGGCACCGGGAGCGGGAGTTGAGGCGCCAGCCAGGGCAGGAGACGGGCCTCGGCCAGGAGACGTGGACGGACCTCCTCGCGCCGAGGGGCGCGGTGCAGCCAGTCGCCGTCCAGCCAGGCGCGGCTGTCCCAGCCGTTGTCGGTGACCGTCACATGAACGACCTCACCAGCGGGCCGACCAGGGCGGCCGTGTCGGGCATCACCGGCCAGGAAGGATCGTCCAGCTTCGCGATCAGCTCGGCCGGGGACATCCAGGCGCCCCACGCGACCTCCTCGGGCTGGTGCACGACCGGACCGTCCCAGACGCAGCTGTAGAGATAGGCGTGGTACGACGTGGCGTCGTCGGCATAGTCGCCCTCGGGGAGCTTCACCAACTCGACTCCGCTGATCCCGAGCTCCTCGGCCAGCTCGCGCACCACCGCGTCGTACGGGTCCTCCCCGAAGGCGACGACGCCGCCGGCCATGAAGTCGTAGTACGACGGATACACGTCCTTCGTGGCGGTCCGGCGGTGGACGTAGATGTCGCCGGCGCTGTTGCGGACCAGTACTCCGGTGGCGGCATGGCGGAGGTTGTCGCGCCGCATCACGGACCGGGGCGCACTGCCGCACACCCGGCCGTCGGAGTCCAGCAACGCCACGAGTTCGTCCATTTGGGCAGTCTCACACGTAACCCTGTGGACACTTCAACGCATTTAGTCGGCCTGACCGCGTAGGCTCGATCGTATGAGTGTTCGGCGGATCATGGGCACCGAGACCGAGTTCGGGATCTCGGTGCCGGGCCAGCCCGGGGCCAACCCGATGCTGACCTCCAGCCAGGTGGTGAACGGCTATGCCCAGACGCAGCCGCTGGCGCGCAAGACGAGGTGGGACTTCGACGAGGAGCACCCACTGCGGGACGCGCGCGGCTTCGACCTGAGCCGGGAGGTGGCCGACTCCAGCCAGCTCACCGACGAGGAGACCGGGCTGGCCAACGTCATCCTGACCAACGGCGCGAGGTTGTACGTCGACCACGCCCACCCGGAGTATTCGGCGCCGGAGTGCACCAACCCGCGCGACGTGGTGGTCTGGGACAAGGCCGGCGAGCTGGTGATCATGGAAGGCGCCCGGCAGGCCCGGCAGATCCCCGGCGCGCCCCCGCTGAACCTGTACAAGAACAACACCGACAACAAGGGCGCGTCGTACGGCTCGCACGAGAACTACCTGATGCGCAGGTCCACGCCGTTCGCGTCGATCGTGCGGCACCTGACGCCGTTCTTCGTCAGCCGCCAGGTGGTCACCGGCGCGGGCCGGGTCGGGATCGGCCAGGACGGCAACGCGCACGGTTTCCAGATCAGCCAGCGGGCGGACTACTTCGAGGTCGAGGTCGGCCTGGAGACGACGCTGAAGCGCCCGATCATCAACACCCGCGACGAGCCGCACGCGAACCCGGACCGCTACCGGCGGCTGCACGTGATCATCGGCGACGCGAACCTGTCCGAGATCTCGACCTACCTGAAGGTCGGTACGACGTCGCTGGTGCTGGCGATGATCGAGGACGGCTGGCTCACCGACGACCTCAGTGTCGACCGGCCGGTGACCGCGCTGCACGAGGTCAGCCACGACCCGACCTGCACCCACCTGCTCACCTTGAAGGACGGCCGCAAGCTCACCGCCGTCCAGCTGCAGGTGGAGTATCTGGAGCAGGCCCGCAAGTATGTCGAGGACAAGTACGGCGACGACGCCGACCGGCAGACCAAGGACGTCCTGCAGCGCTGGGAGAGCGTGCTCGACCAGTTGGCCATCGATCCGATGAAACTGTCCGACCAGCTCGACTGGGTCGCCAAGCTCAAGCTGCTGCAGTCCTACCGCGACCGCGACGGCCTCGACTGGGACGACTCCAAGCTGCACCTGGTCGACCTGCAGTACGCCGATCTCCGCCCGGACAAGGGGCTGTACTACAAGCTGGTCAAGGCCGGCCGGATGCAGCGCCTGGTCAGCGACGAGGAGATCCGGATGGCCGTCTCGCACCCGCCGACCGACACCCGCGCGTACTTCCGCGGCCGCTGCATGCAGCAGTACGCCGGGCAGGTGGCCGCCGCCTCCTGGGACTCGGTGATCTTCGATCTGCCGGGCAAGGAATCGTTGCAACGCATCCCTACTTTGGACCCGTTGCGCGGTACCAAAGCGCATGTTGGGGCCTTACTTGACCAGTGCGACACCGCGAGTGACCTGGTTCGCACCATTACTGGGGGCGCTGCCGGGTAGGGTCGCTGTAGAAGGTCGGTTGGGCGGCCTTCCACTGCGGTTCTAGGAGGTGTGTGCCATGGCGAAGGACGGCGGACAGCAGCACAAGCAGCCGAAGCGTTCGACGACCGAGGAAGAGGTCACCGAGGTCAAGTCGACCGAGGACGCCGCCGAGCGCAAGGAACGGCTCGACGACGACGTGGACTCGATCCTCGACGAGATCGACGAGGTGCTGGAGGAGAACGCGGAAGAGTTCGTCCGCGGTTTCGTGCAAAAGGGTGGGGAGTGAACCGCTAGATGACATTCGATGCCTCCGGCCGGTTGCCGGAAGCCTTCCTGGTCCCAGGTGGCTCGTCCTTCATGGACTTCCTGGCCGGGCACGCGCCCGACCTGTTGCCCGGACGACGCTCCCTGGGATCGGCAGATTTCTCCGCCGACGTCCCGCACGGTACGACGATCGTCGCGGCCACCTTCCCCGGTGGCGTCGTGATGGCCGGCGACCGGCGGGCCACGATGGGCAACATCATCGCCCAGCGTGACATCGAGAAGGTCTTCCCCGCCGACGAGTACTCCGCGGTCGCCTTCGCGGGCTCGGCCGGTTTCGGGATAGAGATGGTCAGACTCTTCCAGGTCGAGCTGGAGCACTACGAGAAGCTCGAGGGCACCACGCTCAGCCTGGACGGCAAGGCGAACAGGCTGAGCGCCCTGATCCGGGGCAACCTGGCGATGGCGATGCAGGGCCTGGCCGTGGTGCCGCTGTTCGCGGGCTACGACGAGGACATCAAGGGCGGCCGGATCTTCTCCTACGACGCCACCGGTGGTCGCTACGAGGAGCATCACTTCCACAGCGTCGGCTCGGGGTCGTTGTTCGCCCGCGGCGCGCTGAAGAAGCTCTACCGGGAGGACCTGTCGGCGACGGAGTGCGCGACGGTCGCGGTCCAGTCCCTGATCGACGCGGCCGACGACGACTCGGCGACCGGTGGGCCGGACATGTTGCGGCGGATCTTCCCGGTGATCGGCGTGGTCACGGCCGACGGCTACCAGCGGTTGCCCGAGGACGAGGTCGCCTCGATCGTCGACAGCGTGTGGGCCGCGCGGCACGAGCGTCCCGACGGCCCCGCGTCCTCGCTGACCTGAGCCGTTCGCTGACCTGAGTCTGCCCGCGCTTCGAAGACAAGGATTTCCATGAGCGTTCCGTTCTACGTCTCTCCCGAACAGTTGATGCGGGACCGGGCGGACTTCGCCCGGAAGGGCATCGCCAAGGGCCGCAGCGCGATCGCACTGCAGTACGCCGACGGCATCCTGTTCGTGGCGGAGAACAGGTCACCCGCCCTGCACAAGGTGGCCGAGATCTACGACCGGATGGCGTTCGCCGCGGTCGGGCGGTACAACGAGTTCGAGAACCTGCGGATCGCCGGCGTCCGGCTGGCCGACATGCGCGGGTATTCCTACGACCGGCGCGACGTGACCGGCCGGGCGCTGGCCAACGCGTACGCGCAGACGCTCGGCGCGATCTTCTCCTCCGGCGGCGAGAAGCCGCTCGAGGTGGAGATCCTCGTTGCCGAGATCGGCAACAGCACCGCCGACGACCAGATCTACCGGCTCACCTACGACGGCTCGATCGCCGACGTCCGCGGCTACGCCGTGATGGGTGGCCCGGCCGAGCAGGTCGCCGACTACATCGGCGAGCACTACGCCGAGGGCATCTCGCTGGCCGGCGCGCTCCGCCTCGCGGTGGACGCGCTCGGCCACGACGGCACCGAGGTCCGGCAGCTCGAGCCGGACCAACTCGAGGTCGCGGTCCTGGACCGGACCAGGAGCCAGATGCGCAAGTTCAAGCGGATCTCGGAGGAGACGCTGGCCCGGATCCTGTCCGAGTCCCGGCCGGAGTCCTCGCCGACGACGGACACGGGCAGCCACACCGAGCCCGCGGCCGAGTCGGTCAACGGCGGCAACTACGAAAGCGCCGACGCCGCACCGGATTCGTCCACGGACGCCGCTGACGACGCCCCGGTCGCCCCGCCGGTCGAGGACGACACCCCGGTCGCCCCACCGGAGGACCCGGACACCAGCAACCCGCTGTGACAGCAGACCCGACGCCCGCCGGGGGACCAGCCTCCCCGGCGGGCCCTGCTCATCCCGGCGCATCAGCCTCCCCGGCGGGTGCTGCTCATCCCGGCGCATCAGCCTCCCCGGCGGGTGCTGCTCATCCCGGCGCATCAGCCTCCCCGGCGGGTGCTGCTCATCCCGGGGCATCAGCCTCCCCGGCGGGCCCTGCTCACCCCGGGGCATCAGCCTCTCCGGCGGGTGCTGCTCATCCCGCGGCATCAGCCTCTCCGGCGGGTGCTGCTCATCCCGCGGCATCAGCCTCTCCGGCGGGTGCCGCCGGTCCAGCCGGCGGACAAACTTCGCCGTCGGAGCCAGCTGCCGGCCCCGAGCCGGGATCTTCTCCCGCGGCGCAGGCGGCCGCCCCTGAGCTCGGACCTGCCACGGCGGCGAGTGCTGCTGATCTCGCCGGGGGAGCTGCTTCGCCGGTTCCGCGTGCTGCCGATCCCGAGCCGTGGGTGTTGCTGGAGGAGAAGCCGGGGTACGACGGGTTCCTCACCGTCAAGCGCCGGCGTTATCGCCTGCCGGACGGCCGGGAAGTGGACTGGGACGTGTTCGGTCCGGAGCTCGATTCCGGGTTCAGTTCGGGTGTGACCGTGCTGCCGCTGACGCCGGAGGGCCGGATCGTCACGATCCGGATGTTCCGCGCCGGCCCGGATCAGGTCGTCACCAACCTGCCCGGTGGTCTGGTGGATCCGGGCGAGGAGCCGGCGGACGGCGGTCGCCGCGAGCTGGAAGAGGAGACCGGCTACACCTGCGAGTCCATCGAGGTGGTCGGCTGGATCTGGGCAGCCTCCTCATCGGTCTTCCGCAAGTACGTCGCGATCGCCCGCGGCTGCCGTCCGGACGGCCAACAACACCTGGACGAGACCGAGGATTGCGTCCCCGTCGAGCTCACCGTCGAAGAGTTCCGCGCCGAACTCCGCACCCCCGGCCAGATGACCGGCACGGATGCCGCCTATGTCGCTCTGGACCACGCCGGCCTGCTCTGAGCGGTCCGGCGTAATACCTCGCTCTGGACCACGCCGGCCTGCTCTGAGCCGTCCGGCGTAATACCTCGCCCGTCCGAGCCATGCCAGCGTTATTGCGTTGTGTGATCGTCTGATCGCGCTCTAGCGTGCGCGGATGACTGATGACCCGTTCGGCGACGAGCAACTGGTCGAGTTGTACGACCTCGACAACCCGTCCGGCATCGACCACGACTTCTTCCGCGCCCTCGCCGACGAACTCGAAGCGACGAAGATCATCGACTTCGGCTGCGGCACCGGCCTGCTGACCCGCACGCTTGCAAAGCCAGGTCGCAAAGTCATCGGCATCGACCCGAGCAAGACCATGCTCGACTACGCCCGCAGACAACCCGGCGCCGACACCGTCACCTGGATCGACGGTGACCTGACCGCGGTCGAGCAGTCCGGCGACGCCGATCTGGTGCTGAGCAGCGGCAACACGATGATGTACGTGAGCGGCCTCCCCGCCGCCCTGAGCGCCCTCCGTGGAGCCCTCAAACCAGGTGGCGTCATCAGCTTCGAGAGTCGCAACCCCACCACGCGCGCCTGGGAGCAGTGGACCCGCGAAGCGACGTACGGCGAACGTGACACGTCGGCCGGTCGTCTTCGCGAGTGGATCGAGGTCATCGACGTCGACCAGGGCCGGGTGGTATTCGACGCGCACAACGTCTTCGACGACGGCCGCGACGCCGTGTTCAGGAACGTGCTGTATTTCCGGACGGTCGAAGAGCTCACCACCGCCCTCGAAGAAGCGGGCTTCGGCGGGATCGAGGTACGCGGAGGCTGGCGTGGTGAGGCAGTGACGGACGCGTCTCGCTTGCTCGTGTTCCGGGCTGCCGGGAGCTGACACCGGCAGCGCCGCCGGGGGAGGACCGCTAAACTCGGTGCCGGACCGCTACTGGCGTTGAGGTGGAAGACCACCGGGGAACGGTCCGTCGGCCTCGCCGACCTGAAGCCGCGCGCCTGGGCACCCGACCTGTTCGTCGACGCCCGAAGGAGCGCGCATGACCTCGACCGGAACCACTGCCCAGCTGATGATCGGCACCGACCTCGCCGCCGAGATGGTGGCCAAGGCGGCCGAGCGGGCCAAGAAGCTGCAGGACGAGACCGGCGTACAGCCTTGCCTCGCGACCGTTCTGGTCGGCGACGACCTGGCCTCGGCCACCTACGTCCGGATGAAGCAGAACCGCAGCAAGAAGGCCGGCATCGGCTCGCGCAGCGTCGTCCTGCCCGCCGAGACCACCACCGAGGAACTCGTCGCCGAGCTGACCAAGTTGTCCGAAGACCCCGAGGTGCACGGGATCCTGCTGCAGCACCCGGTGCCGGCGCAGATCGACGAGCGGGCCGCGTTCGAGGCGATCGACCCGGCCAAGGACGTCGACGGCGTCACCATGCACGCGTTCGCGGCGATGGCGTTCGGCGAACCGGGCTTCCGGTCCTGTACGCCGGGCGGCATCCTGCGCCTGCTCGAGGCGTACGACGTACCGCTGGAAGGCGCGCACGCCGTCGTCATCGGCCGCAGCCCGATCCTCGGCAAGCCGGTCGGAATGTTGCTGCTGGCATCGAACGCGACCGTCACCTACACGCACTCCAGGACCCGTGATCTGGCGGACATCGTGCGCACCGCCGACATCGTCGTGGCCGCCGTCGGCAAGGCGAACTTCGTCCGGGGCGACTGGCTGAAGCCGGGCGCGGTCGTGATCGATGCCGGATACAACGAAGGCAACGTCGGCGACGTGCACTTCGAGGAGGCCGCTCAGGTGGCGAGCCTGATCACCCCGGTACCGGGCGGCGTCGGCCCGATGACGATCTCACTGCTGCTCGAGCAGACTGTCGACGCCGCCGAACGGCTGCGGTAGGGGCAGAATGCGAGACGACCGGGCACCCGGGCGGGGAACTGGCTAGGGTTGTTGTCGGCAAATGGCCGCGAACGAGGAGGCAGGCACTGTGGCGGTACGGGCGATCCGGGGAGCCACCCAGCTCGAGAAGGACGAGCGCGAGCACTTGCTCGAGCGGTCCGCCGAGCTGGTCCGGGCAGTGCTGGAAGCCAACGATCTGGAGTCCGAGGACCTGATCAGCATCCTCTTCACGGTCACGCCGGACCTGCACTCGGAGTTCCCCGCGGTGGCCGGCCGGCAGATCGGGCTGACCGACGTACCGCTGATGTGCATGCAGGAGATCGACGTGCCGCACGCGCTGCCGCGGGTGGTCCGGATGATGGTGCACGCCGAGTCGCCGCGGTCGCGGGAGAAGATCCAGCACGTCTACCTGCACGGCGCCACCAGCCTCCGTCCCGACCTCACGGGTGCGCAGTGACCGAGCTGCGCGGACCGGTCCGGATCGTCGGCACCGGACTGATCGGTACGTCGATCGGCCTCGCACTCGCGCGGCTCGGCGTCGTCGTGGAGCTGGTCGACGCCGATCCCGACAACGCGCTGATGGCCGAGCGGATCGGTGCCGGTTCGCGGCTGGTCCAGCTCGAGCCGCAGCTCGTGGTCGTCGCCGTACCGCCGGACCACGTGGGCGCGGTGGTCGCCGAGCAGCTCAAGCAGACCGACGCGATCGTCACCGACGCGGCCAGCGTGAAGTCGAAGCCGCTGGCCGAGGCTCGCACGCTCAGCTCGGCCGAGGATCTCACCCGGTACGTCGGCAGCCACCCGATGGCAGGGTCCGAGCGCAACGGCCCGCTCGCCGGCCGGGCCGACCTTTTCGACGGCGCGACCTGGGCAGTCACCCCGCACGAGACCAGCGATCCGGACGCCGTAGAGCTCGTACGGCGGCTCGCCGAGGCAGCCGGTGCGCGCACGGTCGAGCTGTCCGTCGAGGACCATGATCTCGCGGTGGCCCGGGTCTCCCACCTGCCGCAGCTGATGTCGTCGCTGGCCGCGGGCACCCTGGTCGACGCCCCGGCGGCACATCTGGAACTGTCCGGCCAGGGCGTTCGCGACGTCACCCGGATCGCGGCGAGTGATCCGGGTCTGTGGACACAGATCGTCTCGGCCAACTCGCCGGCGCTGAGCGGCCTGCTGGAAGGCATCCGGGACGAGCTGGACCGGCTGCTCATTGCCTTGGGCAAGGAAGAGGCGGCCGACGAGGTCACTGCCGTACTGAACCGTGGTGTGTCCGGCGCGGTCCGGGTGCCGGGCAAGCACGGTGCCCCGCACATCGAGCTCGTAGCGGTGCTCGTCACGATCCCCGACCGGCCAGGGCAGCTGGCCCGGTTGTTCAACGACGCGGCCGCTTCGGGCGCGAACGTCGAGGACCTGCGGATCGACCACAGCCCCGGCCGCCCGGTCGGTGAGGTCGAGCTGGACGTCAAGCCGGACTCGGTCGACCAGCTGGTCCGGGTACTGACCGAGCGTGGCTGGGCCGTGCACCGGTAACCTCTGGGCCATGATCATCGCTGTCGACGGCCCGAGCGGTTCCGGTAAATCGAGTACGGCCCGTGGGGTTGCCACCAGGCTGGGCCTGCAATACCTCGACACCGGTGCGATGTACCGCGCCGTCACCTGGTCCGTGCTGGAGCACGGGATCGACCCGGCCGACACCGAGACGGCTGCCGCGCGGGCGCGCGACCTCCAGCTCGCGATTTCGACGGACCCACAGCACCAGACCGTCGGAGCCGACGGGACCGACATCACCGAGGCCATCCGGGACCCGCGGATCAGCGAGAGCGTGAGCAAGGTCGCCGCCACCAACCTGGCGGTCCGGGCCGAGCTGATCCGCCGTCAGCAGGCGATCATCGCCGCTGCCCAGCAGACCGGCGGGATCGTGGTCGAGGGCCGGGACATCGCCACCGTCGTCGCGCCGGAGGCCGAGCTGAAGGTCGTGCTCACCGCCGACCAGGAAGCCCGGATGGCCCGCCGCAAGGCCGAACTCGCCGAGGGAGCGGTCTCGGCCGAGCAGCTTCGCGACCAGATCGTCCGCCGCGACGCCGACGACTCGACCGTCGCGCAGTTCCTGGTGGCCTCCGACGGGGCCGTCACCGTGGATTCCACTCACTTGTCACTGGAGGAGGTCATCGACGTGATCTGCCGCCTGGCGAAGGAGGCCGAGGCCGCCCCTCGCGACCGGGAGTCATGACCGCCGAACTCACCGGGCACCGGGAACTGCCGAGGACCGACGACCTGGCCCCGCTGCCGTACCGGCTCGGCCTGCCGATGCGCTGGGTGGTCCGCCAGTACTTCCGCCGGCGCTACGATCTGACCGTGCACCGCGAGGACCTGTTCCCGCGCACGGGCCCGGTCCTGATGGCCCCGAACCACCTCGGTCTCCTCGACGGCCCGCTGCTGGGTGCGATCGCACCCCGGATGGTGCACCAACTCGGCAAGATCGAGGCCTTCACCGGGCTGCAGGGCAGGATGCTGGTCCGGGTCGGCCAGATCCCGATCGACCGGTCGGCGTACGACGTACTGGCCGTCCGCCGGGCGATCCAGGTGCTGCGTGCGGGCCGGGTGCTGACCATCTATCCGGAGGGCAGGCGCGGACCGGGGGACTTCCGCCGGATCCGGACCGGGGTGGCCTATCTGGCCGCCGTCACCGGTACGCCGATCCTGCCGGTCGCCCTGCTCGGGACCAGGCAGCCGGGCGGTGACGTGGAGCGCTTTCCGCCCCGCGGGACGAAGCTGGATGTGGTGTATGGCGAACCTTTCACCGTCGAGCGCGTACCATTTCCCAGGAGGCACTCGGACGTACGCGTGATTGCCGACCAGATCGGCGACGTGCTGCGGGCCCATGTGCAGGCGGCCGTCGCAGCCACCGGCAACCCGCTTCCGGGTGTGCCAGACCAGAAGGATCCTGATGAGTGACCTGCCCACCGGCTACGAGTTCGACGCGGAGCCGAGCCACGACCGCGACGACACCGGCCCGCTGCCGGTCGTGGCGATCGTCGGCCGGCCGAACGTCGGCAAGTCGACGCTGGTGAACCGGATCATCGGCCGCCGCGAGGCCGTGGTCGAGGACACTCCGGGCGTCACCCGCGACCGCGTCTCGTACGACGCCAACTGGGCCGGCCGCGGCTTCACGCTCGTCGACACCGGCGGCTGGGACCCGGACGCGGTCGGTTTCGCGGCGCTGGTCGCCGCGCAGGCCGAGATCGCGATCAGCCTCGCGGACGCCGTGCTGTTCGTGGTGGACGCGACCGTCGGCATCACCGACTCCGACGAAGCCGTCGTCCGGGTGCTGCGCAAGTCCGGCAAGCCGGTCGTGCTCGCGGCGAACAAGGTCGACGACCAGCGCGTCGAGGCCGAGGCGATGAACCTGTGGAGCCTCGGCATCGGGGAGCCGTTCCCGATCTCGGCGATGCACGGCCGGGGTACCGGAGACATGCTCGACGCCGTGCTGGCCGCGTTGCCGGACGCACCGGCCGAGCGTGACGCCGAGGTCGGCGGACCGCGCCGGGTGGCGATCGTCGGCAAGCCCAACGTGGGCAAGTCCTCGCTGCTGAACAAGGTCGCCAAGGAGGACCGGGTCGTCGTCAGCGACGTTTCCGGGACGACGGTCGACCCGGTCGACGAATTGATTGTCCTCGGCAACAAGCACTGGCGCTTCATCGACACCGCCGGCATCCGGCGCAAGGTGAAGAACGTCCAGGGCCACGAGTACTACGCCAGCCTGCGCACCAACAGCGCGATCGAGCGGGCCGAGGTCGTCGTGGTCGTGATCGACGCGTCCGAGCCGATGACCGAGCAGGACCTGCGGATCATGAACACGGTCGAGGAGATGGGCAAGGCGCTCGTCATCGCCTACAACAAGTGGGACCTGGTCGACGAGGACCGCCGGTACTACCTGGAGAAGGAGATCGACCGGGATCTGGTCCAGTTCCGCTGGGCGCCCCGGGTCAACATCTCCGCGATGACCGGCCGGCACATGGAGAAACTGGTGCCGGCCATCGAGGCCGCGCTGGACGGCTGGCAGACCCGCGTCCCGACCGGCCAGCTGAACGCGTTCCTCGGCCGGCTGGTGGCGGCGCACCCGCACCCGGTGCGCTCCGGCAAGCAGCCGAAGATCCTGTTCGGTACCCAGGCCACCACGATGCCGCCGACCTTCGCGATCTTCACCTCGGGCGCCTTCGAGCCGTCGTACCAGCGCTTCATCGAACGCCGCCTCCGCGAGGACTTCGGCTTCGTCGGCAGCCCCGTCCACGTCCAGATCCGGCCCCGCGTGAAGAAGCCGAAGAACTGATTCGGCCGACCTCGAATAGGTAGCTCCGGGACCGGAGCTGGACCAGGATCGCCTGTCATGAAGGCGATCCTGGTGACGAGGTCGTTGCTGGCCGGCGTACTGCTCGCAGCCGTGTTGGGGGCTGGTCAACTCGCGGCGGCGGGCGGGGTGGTGGCCGGGGAGACGGCGCCAGTGCGCGGCTACGAGGTCGAGGGTGTTGGTGCGGTCCCGGCCGGGTGCTCGACGCCGAGCGGCAAGGCGGCCGCGGTGGTCAGCGGTGAGCGAGCTCAGACCGGCACGCGGTCCTTGCTGGTGAACGACCAGTCGAACGGCTCGCAGGCCTTGACCGTCTGCCCCCTCGATCCGCGGTCGGCGACCTCCTTCAGTTTCTCGGCCTTCCCTGCGGCCCTGCCGAACGGCTTCCTGGTCACTCTGCTCGGACACTGGCAAGGTACTGCGGGCGCCGCGGTACCGGTGTTTCACCTGAATGTCACCGCCGACGGCGCAGTCCACTGGTACAACGGCAGCAACTGGATCCAGTTCGCCGGCCCCGGCACGGTCAAGCTCAACGCCTGGAACTCGCTGCGCCTAGAGAGCGCTTCCCGATCCGCGGAACTCTTCGTCGGCGGCACCTCGGTCGGCACAGTCCAGCCGGCCGGCAGCCAGGCCGTACTCGACGTCAGCGCCTATCAACTCGGCAGCAACGGCACGGTCCCGCAGGGCGACAAGGTCTTCTTCGACGACCTCTCCGCCTCGACCGGCCGTGGCTACGAGTCGGAGCCGGTCGGTTCCGTCCCCTGCGGTACGCCGGCCGGCAAGGCGGCCGCGATCGTCAGCGACCTGCGCGGCTCCACGGGATCGCGCTCTCTCCGGTTCAACGACCGGGCGACCGACGCCCAGACCGTCGCCGCCTGCCCAGCCGTTCCCCAGCAAGGGATCGATCTCTCACTGGCGGTCTACCCGGCCGCGCTGCAGAACGGCTTCCTGCTCTCTCTGCGCGGACACTTGGAGGGCATGGTCGATCCCACGGTCGTCTTCCACCTCGCGATCACCGCCGACGGCAGCCTCCGCTGGTACGACGGCGCCGCGTGGACCACGCTCACCCGGCCCGGCGTCGTGCCGGTCGGCAAGTGGAGCACGATTCGCCTGAAGGTGGCCGCCGACGAGGAGTCGGCCCAGATCCTGGTGAACGGCGCCCTTGCCGCCGCGGCCGGTCCGTGGGGCGTACGCCGGGTCGTCGACATCATCGGGTTCGATCTGTCCAGCAACGGGACCGCGACCGCGGGGGACGAGGTGTTCGTGGACGACGTGGCGGTGGGGGCGGCAGACGCCGTACTGCCGCAGGTCGGTGGCGTCGAGGTCGGCCCGGACACGACGATCGAGCAGTCGACGAGCAACCTGCTGCAGATGCCGCACTCGTCGGTCATCGCCGGATCGGAGACGCTGATCACCTACGCGGCGCACAACGACTCCAGCACCGGCACCGGTACGCGCTTTGCCTCATCACCCGACGTCGGGACGACCTGGACACCGGATCCTTCTCGCAATCCGTTGCCCGCAGCCCAGTCGTACAACCTCTCGAAGCTGCGGAACGGCAATCTGCTCGCGGTCTCCTACCACGCCTACATGGTGGACGGATCGGCGAACAAACGAGCCGACGTCGAGTCCTCGGTCTCGACCGACAACGGCCGGACCTGGACCCAGCGGGTCGGCTCGATGACCACGCCGCAGGCGATGCGGCCGATCAGCCCCAACAGCAGCCGGCCCGGCCGGACCCTCGGTGGCTTCGTGCTCGTGCACAACGTGGTCGAGGAGGCCGACGGGACGCTGTACCAATCCGCGTACGGGTACTACGAGGGCGATTCGAAGTACCGGCAGTTGATCCTGCGGTCCACGGACGGTGGTCTCACCTGGACGACGCGCGGGACCGTGGCGTACAGCGCATCGATCCTTGGCGAAGGGTTCTGCGAAGCCGCGATCGAGCGGGTGGCCGACGGGTCGCTGCTGGCGGTGATGCGGACCGGTTGGTACCTGACGATGTACGCCGCGCGCTCGACCGACAACGGCGCCACCTGGACCACGCCGGTGCCGCTGCGCGCCGGGCCGCACGCTCTCCCGGTGATCGGCGTGTACCCGAGCCTGGTGACAATGCCGAACGGCAAGCTCGTCCTGTACTTCGGCCGGCCGGGCCAGTCCGTGATGGTCTCCGAGGACGGCAGCGGCGCCTCGTGGAGTACGCCGGTGCCGGTGGACTACCGCAACTCGGCGAACGGCAGCGCCGTACCGGTCGATGTGGACAAACTGCTCGTCTTCGGCGATCGCGGCGCCGACTGGTCGATCAACAAGTCGCCGCTGGCGCGGGTCTGGTCCCGGCCGGTCGGCATCGCGTCAGCCTGTACGACGACGGTCACCGGCACCCGTACGGAGCTCGAGGTGTTGTCCGGCACGACCTGTGTCGAGGACGCCACGATCACCGGACCTGTTGCTGTGGGCCACAATGCCGCACTGGTCGTGCGGAACTCCTCGCTCCGTGGCGGACTACGTTCGTCGGCAGCCCGGACGGTGTCGGTGTGCGGTAGCCGGGTGACCGGTGACGTGTCGATCACGGGCACTACCGGTGTCGCGATGGTGGGGGACCGGACCCGGGGATGCGCTCCCACCACGGTCGATCGGCCCGTGGTACTGACTGGCAATCGTGGCCTGGCGATCACCGACGGAACCCGGTAAGAACCACTGCCTCGGATGGGGTAAGGTTTACCCGCTCGCTGCTACGGGAGAGAGCACTCGGGCTGTGGCCTAGTTGGTAAGGCGCCAGTCTGGGGGACTGGAGATCGCGAGTTCAAGTCTCGCCAGCCCGACATCAGGGGCACCGATTTCGATCGGTGCCCCTTTGCTGTGTCCGGGCCTGTATCGGTCGCCGCTTGATTGCGCTGTAATGATGTAATCAGGAGGCGCGAGATGGCGGAAGACGACGTACTGGATGCCTACTCCCGGGTGGTCTCGGGAGTGGCCGAACAGCTGATCCCGCGGGTGGCCAGCCTGCGGGTGCAAGGCCGGCGCGGTGACTCGTCCGGATCCGCGGTCGTGCTGACCGGCGACGGGCATCTGCTCACCAACGCCCACGTGGTCGGCGACGGCGACAACGCGACCGCCGAGTTCGCCGACGGTACGACGGCGCAGGCGGCCGTGATCGGGGTGGACCGGCTGTCCGACCTGGCGGTGCTGCGGGCCGACCGCGAGATCCCCGACCCGCCGGAGTACGGCGACGCGGACGGGCTCAAGGTCGGCAACCTGGTAGTTGCCGTGGGCAACCCACTGGGGCTGGCCGGGAGCGTGACGGCCGGTGTGGTGAGCGCTCTCGGACGATCTCTTCCGGTCCGGTCCGGGTCGGCCCAACGCATCATCGAGGACGTGATCCAGACCGACGCCGCGCTGAACCCGGGCAACTCGGGCGGAGCGCTTGCCGATGGCAACGGTCGCGTGATCGGCATCAACACCGCGGTCGCGGGGATCGGGCTCGGTCTCGCCGTACCGATGAACCCGACCACCCGCCGGATCATCTACTCGCTCCTGCACGACGGGCGGGTCCGCCGCGCCTACCTGGGACTGGTGACCAAACCCGCGCCGCTGCGTCCGCAGTTGGTCGAGCGCTTCGGCCAGCGCACCGCCTTGCGAGTCGTCGAGGTGATCTCGGGGAGCCCGGCTGCCGCCGCCGGTCTGCGCGAGGGCGACCTGGTCCTCGCCGTCGACGGCACACCCCTGCGCGACGCCCAGTCCTTGCAACGCCAACTCTTCGCCGACGCGATCGGCCGCCGTACCGAGATCACCGCGATCCGCAACGGCGCCCTCGTCGACGTAGTCGCCGCGCCCGCCGAACTCACCGACCGCTGAGGTTCGGTCTAGCCGTTCAGGGGAGCCCGCAGTAGGACGCAGGTGCCGGCTTCGAGAGGAGCGTTGGGGAAGCTGAAGGTGCGGGTGACCTCCTCGAACCTGAACCTCTGGTGGAGGTCGAGGATCGCCGCGTTCGACAGATTCACAAACGTGTAGACCTCGTCGGCGCGCTCGGCGGTCCAGCGCAGACGATCGGCGGTGAGCAGGTCGCCGATCCCGTGCCGGCGCCACTCCGGCGCGACGATCAACCCGATCAGGTAGTACCCCGACGGCGCGGTGTCGGCCGGCATCCCTGGCAACGCCTCGTGCCGGATCACCCCGCCGTACCCGATCACCTTCTCGTCCGCGCACGCGACCGCGACGTACCGATCTGGATTCTCGAGATCACCCAGCAAGCGCTCTCTGCGCTCAGAAGCGCTGCCGCCGGTGCGTGTGACGATCAGCCGCGCACACGCCTCGAGATCGCCGGAGAGCGCTCCCCGGACCGAGATCACCGCGTCAGCCGGCCGTCGCGCTTCGTCCGGCCGGTACTCAGCGAAACCCTTCACGACCGGCAGCCTAGATCAACGGGTACGCGGCGCGCGTTCGAAGTAAAGGACGTATCAATTCGATCGGGTGATCGCGCTGCTGCCCGTCCGGTGGTCGGAGGCCGACCTAGGATCGCCGCGACGGGGCGATTCGTGAAGGAGGCAGAGTGGACGAGCGGGTCGTACGGGCGCGGGAGCTGTACGAGCAGGCCGTTTTCGCCGGAACGGAAGGAGTTCTGGCGCAGGCCGACGAAGAGCTGGACGCCGTGGAGGCGGATCTGGCCCTCGCCCGTGGTCGCGTGCTGCACGGCCGGTTCCTTGCCTGTGACAAGGAAGATCCGGCCGAGCTCCCGTTGTTCCAGCGATCGGCCGAGCTCTACCGCAAACTCGGCGACACCCGAGGCGAGGCCGAGGCCCTCTTCTGGATCGGCTGCTTCTACCAGGTCGTCTGGAAGGACGCCGACGGCGCTGTCGACGCACTGGAGCGATCCGCCGAACTCGCGCGGGAAGTGGGGGACAGGCTGACCTTGTCCTACGCGCTCCGCCACCTCGGCATCGCCGCCCAGCAGGCCGGCCAACTCGACACCGCCCGCACCCTGCTCGAGGAGTCCACCACGCTCCGCCGCGACCTGGGCTTCCACGCCGGCGTTGCCGCCAACCTGGTCGGCCTCATCTACCTGGCAGCCGCCCAGAACCGCACCACCGACGCCCACCACCTGGCCGACGAAGCCACCGCCTTGGCCCAATCCGCCGGCGCCACCACCATCCTCACCCAACTAACCGAAGCCCGCCGCCACCTCTGACGCCGCCCCCAGCCGGGCACGCCGTAGTACAAGGTGCTGCCTCCGCCGGGCACCCTGCAGACCAGGTGCGGCCTCAGCCGAGTGCGCGTAGTACGAGATCGCCAGGCGTGCCGTGGGTCACCAGCCGCGGGCGTGCCATTCGGGGAGGTGGGGGCGTTCGGTGCCGAGGGTGGTGTCGGCGCCGTGGCCGGGGTAGACCCAGGTCTCGTCGGGGAGCCGGTCGAAGAGTTTGGTCTCGACGTCGTGGAGGAGCGACTCGAAGTTCTTCTTGTTGCCGCGGGTGTTGCCGACGCCGCCGGGGAAGAGCGAGTCGCCGGTGAACAGGTGTGGCGCGCCGGTCGGGTCGTCGTACAGCAGGGCGATCGAGCCCGGCGTGTGCCCGGCGAGGTGGATCACCTCGAGACCCAGCTCACCGAACTTGATCACGTCGCCGTCGCCGACGGCCTCGTCGGTCCGCACCGGGATGCCCTCCGCGTCCTCGCGGCCGGCGACCGTGGTCGCGCCCGTCTTGGCGACCACCTCGGCCAGCGCCTGCCAGTGATCGCCGTGCTGGTGGGTGGTGATCACCCGGGTGATGCCGCCGGAGCCGATCACCGTCAGCAGGGTCTCCGCGTCGTTGGCGGCGTCGATCAGCACCTGCTCGTCGGTCTGCCGGCAGCGCAGCAGGTACGCGTTGTTGTCCATCGGCCCCACGGCGACCTTCGTGATCATCAGCTTGGCCAGTTCGTGCGTCTGCACGGGCCCACCGACGTGGACGTTGCCGTGGTACTCCGTCATGTGTTCTCCCATGTCAGTCCTCTCAGCCCCAAGCCGGTACGCCGGGAAGCTCACCGTCTGCGGAGAGCGTGCTCCCGTCGTCGCGGCCGAGCACCCAGCTCAGCAGAGCCGCACTGTCGCCAGTGACGATCCTTGCACCAGCCGGCCGCGCAGGCGATGACCACTCGCTGTCGGAGCTCCGCAGCACGACCGGTACGTCGTCCGGCCAGCGCGCCGTCACGTAGGTGAGCAGTGCCTCGCGCAGCTCAGCCGGTACGTCGTCGAACGTGTACCCGACTCCTAGGTCGACGTGATGAACCTCGATCTCGTTCAGACGCGCCACCACGATCTGGTCCGCAGTACGGACGACCCCGCTGGGCCAGGAGACTCGTGTGAGCCACGCCACCTCGGGCAGGTCCTCGAACCGCTCCCACAGTCGCGCCTCCGCCGCCACCAGATCGTCGACCTGTTCGGCCAGCGGCCGTGCCTGCCCCTCGGCGATGTCGGCCTCGCGGGCCTCCAGCGACGCGTACATCGGCTTGCGGACGCCGGTTTGCGCCCAGTCGCACAAGTTCACGAGCGCGTCGGCGTTCCGGGCGAGATGGGTCAGCACGTGCCCGATCGTCCAGCCGGGCAGCAGGGACGGGCGGCCGACATCGGCGTCCGTCAGCCGGGCGAGGGTGTCCAGCAGGCGCCGGTCGGCGGACGGTAACTCCGCCAGCAGCCGGCTCGTTTGCTCCGATGCGACCATGGGCCGAGAGTATCGAATATGCTTTCGAAAGAGGTCGTGGATCCGGTCCGGATCGCTGATGGAAGTTTTTGTCGGTGGGCCTCGTTAGCATGACCGGGCATGTCCCAGGAGTGGGTACCGGTGCCTCGGCGAGGCCACCGGTCCGCCCCAGAAACCTTCGAGAACGGCTGAGAGTGAGCTTGTGTCTGACCGTCTGATCGTGCGTGGAGCGCGTGAGCACAACCTGAAGGACGTCTCGCTCGACCTGCCGCGCGACGCCATGATCGTCTTCACCGGACTGTCCGGGTCCGGCAAGTCCAGCCTGGCCTTCGACACCATCTTCGCCGAGGGCCAGCGGCGCTACGTCGAGTCGCTCTCGGCGTATGCGCGGCAGTTCCTCGGGCAGATGGACAAACCGGACGTCGACTTCATCGAGGGGCTGTCACCGGCCGTCTCGATCGACCAGAAGTCCACCTCGAAGAACCCGCGCTCGACCGTCGGCACGATCACCGAGGTCTACGACTACCTGCGGCTGCTGTTCGCCCGCGCGGGCCGGCCGCACTGTCCGGAGTGCGGCGAGCCGATCGCCAAGCAGACCCCGCAGCAGATCGTCGACCGGGTGCTCGACCTGGACGAGGGCACCCGGTTCCAGGTGCTCGCGCCGGTGATCCGCGGCCGCAAGGGGGAGTATCTCGACCTCTTCCGGCAGCTGACCGGCCAGGGTTTCAGCCGCGCCCGGGTGGACGGCGAGACGATCCAGCTGACCGAGCCGCCGAAGCTGGACAAGCAGAAGAAGCACACCATCGACGTGGTGGTCGACCGGCTCGCGGTGAAGGGCTCGGCGAAGCAGCGGCTGACCGACTCGGTCGAGACCGCGCTCGGCCTGTCCGGCGGCATCGTCACGCTCGACTTCGTCGACCTGGACGAGAAGGACCCGCTGCGCGAGCGCCGGTTCTCCGAGAAGCTCGCCTGCCCGAACGATCACCCGCTCGCCATCGACGAGCTGGAGCCACGGTCGTTCTCGTTCAACTCGCCGTACGGCGCCTGCCCGGTCTGCTCGGGTCTCGGCACCCGGATGGAGGTCGACCCGGAGCTGCTCGTCCCGGACCCGTCGAAGTCGCTCGACGAGGGCGCGATCCAGCCCTGGGCCGGAGCGAACGTCTCGCAGTACTTCGAACGCCTGCTCGGCGCGCTGGCCAAGGACCTCAAGATCAAGACCAGTACGCCGTTCGGCGAGCTGCCCGCGAAGGCGAAGAAGTCGCTGCTGACCGGCCACGACCGCCAGGTCCACGTGTCGTACAAGAACCGCTACGGCCGCGAAAGGTCGTACTACACCACCTTCGAAGGCGTCATCCCGTACGTCGAGCGCCGGCACGCCGAGGCGTCCAGCGACACCAGCCGGGACCGTTTCGAGGGCTACATGCGCGAGGTGCCCTGCCTGGCCTGCAACGGCGCCCGGCTGAAGCCGATCTCGCTCGCGGTCACGATGGGCGGCAAGAACATCGCCGAGATCGGCGCGATGTCGATCGACGAGGTGCACGCGTTCCTCGCCGACATGGAGCTGTCGCCGCGCGAGAAGCAGATCGCGGAGCGGGTGGTCAAGGAGATCGGTGAGCGGCTGCAGTTCCTGCTCGACGTCGGCCTGGACTACCTCGCGCTGAACCGGCCGGCCGGTTCGCTGTCCGGCGGCGAGGCACAGCGGATCCGGCTCGCGACGCAGATCGGCTCCGGCCTGGTCGGCGTGCTGTACGTGCTGGACGAGCCGTCGATCGGTCTGCACCAGCGCGACAACCGGCGGCTGATCGACACCCTGGTCCGGTTGAAGGACCTCGGCAACACACTGATCGTGGTCGAGCACGACGAGGACACCATCGACCACGCCGACTGGGTGGTCGACATCGGCCCCGGCGCCGGCGAGCACGGTGGTCAGGTGGTCGTCTCCGGCACGGTCGAGGACCTGCGCAACCACCCCGACTCGATCACCGGCGCCTACATCTCGGGTCGCAAGGAGATCCCGATCCCGGCCGTACGCCGGCCGCTCACCGAGGGCCGCGAGCTCACCGTGTACGGCGCCCGCGAGCACAACCTGCAGGACATCGACGTGACGATCCCGCTCGGCGTCTTCGTCGCGGTCACCGGTGTCTCGGGCTCGGGCAAGTCGACGCTGGTGAACGACATCCTCTACACGTCGCTGGCGCGCCAGATCTACGGTGCCCGGACGATCCCGGGCCGGCACACGAAGATCTCCGGGATGGAGCACGTCGACAAGGTCATCCACGTCGACCAGTCGCCGATCGGCCGGACGCCGCGGTCCAACCCCGCGACCTACACCGGGGTGTGGGACCACGTCCGCAAGCTGTTCGCGGAGACGCCCGAGGCGAAGGTCCGCGGCTACCAGCAGGGCCGGTTCTCCTTCAACGTGAAGGGCGGCCGCTGCGAGGCCTGCTCCGGCGACGGCACGTTGAAGATCGAGATGAACTTCCTGCCGGACGTCTACGTGCCCTGCGAGGTCTGCCACGGCGCTCGGTACAACCGCGAGACGCTCGAGGTCCACTACAAGGGCAAGACGGTCGCGGACATCCTGGACATGCCGATCGAGGAGGCCGCCGACTTCTTCGCCGCGATCCCGGCGATCGCCCGGCACCTGACCACGCTGAACGAGGTCGGGCTCGGCTACGTCCGGCTCGGTCAGCCGGCGCCGACGCTCTCGGGTGGTGAGGCGCAGCGGGTCAAGCTGGCGTCGGAGCTGCAGAAGCGGTCGACCGGCCGGACGGTGTACGTGCTGGACGAGCCGACCACCGGGCTGCACTTCGAGGACATCCGCAAGCTGCTGGGCGTGCTCGGCAGCCTGGTGGACAAGGGCAACTCGGTGCTGGTGATCGAGCACAACCTCGACGTGATCAAGACCGCCGACTGGATCGTCGACCTCGGCCCCGACGGCGGTCGCCGCGGTGGGACGTTGGTTGCCGAGGGCACCCCCGAGGAGGTCGCGGCCAACCCAGCGTCGTACACGGGGCAGTTCCTGGCCGAGATCCTGCACGGTCGCGCTGCCAAGCCCAGTGCGAAGAAGGCGACCGCGGCTGCGATCAAGGAGCCCGCCGCAGCGGTCAAGTCGGCGGTGAAGAAGTCCGCCTCGGTCAAGAAAGCTGCCGCCAAGAAGACCACCACGGCGAAGACGACTGCGGGGGAGACGACCGCAGGGAAGACGACTGCGGGGAAGGCGGCTGCCAAGAAGGCACCCGCCAAGAAGGTCGCGGCGAGGCGGGCCGCCGGATAGACGTCGACTGGCTCGAGAAGTCCTGGCGCCGGTCAGGAGCGCCCGGCGCGGCCGTGGCGATCCTGACCGGTGGCGCGCTGCGAACCGAGCTGTACTTCGGTGCTGCCGTCGCCGGGCGACCGATGACTTCAGCAGCCGTTTTCGACTCCGCCTCCCTGACCAAACCGCTGTTCGCCTGGTACGTGCTGGAATTGGCCGCTTCAGGCGAACTGGACCTCTACGCGCCGATCGCTATCGACTACGCCACCCTCGGTGCCGCCGAGGATCCCAGGCTCGGCCGGATCACGCCCGCGATGGTGCTCTCCCACCAGACCGGCCTGCCGAACTGGCGCCCCGACGGCGAACCACTCCGACTGGTCGCGACGCCGGGGGAGCAGGTCGTGTACTCCGGGGAAGGCTTCCAGCTCCTCCTCAAAACACTCCAGAACGAACGCGGAGCCGACACGGTAGCCGCGGAACTGCAGGACTTGCTCGACCGATTCGGAATGACCGGCAGCTCGTTCGTCGACCCACCCGCCGGAGCCGGCAGCTCGTTCGTCGACCCACCCGCCGGAGCCGGCAGCTCGTTCGTCGATCCACCCGCGGGAGCTGCCGGCTCCGACGGCGGATCCACTGGGTATGCGGTAGCTCACGACGCGGACGGCCGGCCGCTGGCGAGGCGGGCGCGGGAACGGATCGGTGCGTACGGCACACTCGACGTCACGCTGCCCGACTACGCCAAGTTCCTGGAGTCCGCCTTCTGGGGCTGGGATTCCGTCTCCGCCCGGAGAATCCGCGCGCTGACGACCGGCCCGTACGGCGTACCGCAGGGTGGCCGGACGCTCGGGTGGGGTTGCTGGTCCCGAGCGGACGGCACGATCGTGCTGCACCAGAACGGCGACAACCCCGGCTACAAACATCTGGCGCTCGTCGACCCGGCCGCCGGCGAAGCAGTAGTTGCCTTGACCAACGGTGAGGGCGGGCTGGCGTTCACCGACCAGCTGGCCGCGAGATTCCGTCGTACGGACTGATCCCGTGAGGTTCCGCGGTACGGACTCATCCCGTGAGGTTCGTGGTACGGACTGATCGCGGTGGGGGTGGGTCGGGGCGAACCTCCCACCGTTTAGATTAGGCGCGTTGTTCGTTCCGGACCGAGGGGATGCCTGTGGCGCGCCAGTACGACACCCAGCTGATCGAGTCGGTGGCGGTTCGCCGTCGACGGCTGCGGGAAGCCTGGCTGTTCGGCTCCGCGCGATCGCGCAACACCCTGGACGAAGGCGTGACGAAGCTGTTCGCCAGCGCCGCGATCGCCGCGGTCGTGTGCGCCGGTTGCGTCGGCTACTCCTTCATCCAAAGCCAGCGGGGCAAGGGTCCTGGCGGTCCGGTCGCACCCAGTGCGACGGTCTCCGGCCCGGTCACGCCACTGCCCAGTGGTACCCCGTCCGGTCGTCCGGCCGAAACACCCAAGGCGCCTGTCTCCAAGACCTCCTGACCCGTTTCGGAGGGAACCGGGAGCGACCCCGGCCACGTCTATCGTGGGGAATGTCGAGAGCAGGCAACGAAATCTTCGAAGGGACAGCTGTGGGCACACGTTGGGACATGGGTAAAGACACCCTGAGCACTCTGGCCAAGAAGACGGGGACCGGCACGCAGGACCTCGGCGGTCTGGTCAAGCAGCTCGCCGCGGCCGCCGAGCCGCTGGAGGGCAAGCTCCAAGGCGGTGGCCACGACGCGTTCATGGCCTTCAAGGGCCGGGTCGACAAGATCGCCGCGGACCTGAACGCCGGGATGTCCGCGATCGCCCAGGGCCAGCAGGGGATGGACAAGGCGGTGCGTACGGCGGAGACCGACATGACCCAGGCCGCCAAGAAGTCAGAAGGCGCGGCGAACTTCGACGCCGCCAAGTTCGGCAATCGCTGAGACGGGGAGTAGCTGATATGTCAGGTCGTACCGGGTTCGACAGCACCGCCAGCGGTGAGACCCAGACCAAGATCAAGAGCCTGTCCGGCCAGATCGAGTCGCTGCTGTCGCAGCACAAGGCGAACGTGAAGGCGATGCGCGCCGACGCCAGCATGACCAAGGTGATGGACGACTACGACGCGGTCGAGGCGAAGTTCAACGCCGCGGCGTCCGAAGTACAGGGCATCATCAAGTCGCTGGCCGAGACGCTGAAGCAGTTCGACGGCATCGGCGAGACCGCGCACAGCGCGGCATCCACCGCGGTACGCGGTATGACGGGCGGCTGATCCGCCGCGGTTTCCGGGATCGGACGGCCAGCGCGCCAGGCGCGCGCTGGTCCTGCTCCCTGCTGTCCAGCTACACATCGTTGAGCCCGGTCGTCGCGGGCGTCGGAGAGGTCGAGAATGGTCAAGTGGAGCATCGAAGGTGCTGCCGCGATGGATGCTCTGACAAAGGTTCAGACCCGCGCGGGCGACTTCGAGGGCATTGGGACGACGCTGGGGCAAGCGCTGCAGGATGCCGCCACCAAGTCCTCGATGAACGGCAAGGGTGGTGTGATCGGTCAGGCGATCAGCGAGTTCGCCGACAAGTGGAAGAACTCGCTGCCGGGCATGGTCAAACGCACCAGCGACGTCCTGCAGGGCACGGCGAACGCCGTCACCGCGCTCGAGAACGGGCAGACGGAGATGGCGCTGGCCGCCCAGCGCGGCATCCAGCTCGCCGAGAACGTCGACCCGAAGGCGATCATCAACTCCGCCGCCGCTGCGTACGAGGCGGAAGCCAAGGCCTCGCAGCCCAAGCCGCCGCCGCACGCGGTCTGAGACGGGAGACCAGTCAATGATCAAGGTCGAAGGTATCCCGAAGTTCGAGGGCGATCTGCAGGGCGTCATCACCGCGGCCGACAACCTGGTGAAGACGGGCAACAACATCGTCTCCATCGCCCAGGACCTGGAGTCGAAGTTCCGCAACGGGATGGACAAGCACTACGTCGACGGCCCCGAGAAGGCGTTGCTGCTCAACGCGATGCTGCCGGTGAAGAAGGAGGGCGAGGACTTCGGTCCGAAGCTCAGCCTGGTCGCCGACGCGCTGCGCAAGTTCGTCGACGAGGTCAGGGACAACGTCACCAAGCTGAACGGCGTGAAGGGCCGGGCCGAGGCGTGGAAGCGCAAGGTCGGCAACACGCCCGAGGACGAGATCGACGACAATGAGGACTGGGTCAAGGAAGAGAACCAGCTCCACAAGGACATCTCGGACTCGATGCAGGCCATCAGCGAGGCCGAGAACCGCTGCGCGAACAAGATCGCGGCCCTGTACGGCGGGCGCAAGTGGGACGAGAAGAGCGGTCACCGCGACGGCGACCCCGAGCCGCCGCCGGCCGACGAGGACAAAGAGCCGCCGTGGGGCAAGCCGCTGGAGTACGACGCGCCGTGGTACGAGGACGCGCTCGACTTCGCCGGTGGCGTCCTGAAGGGCATCTTCGTCGACGGAATTCTCGGCACCCTGGACGCGCTGACCACGCTGATCCCGATCCAGCCGCTGCTGAACTCCATGGGTGTGAAGAGCATCTTCGGGCACCAGCTGCCGGACTGGAACAAGTGCGGCGAGGCTTGGAAGGGCGTCGGTCTGACGCTCGCTTCCGCGGCGATGTACTCGATCCCGGGAGCGGCTGTCTTCATGCACCTGGCGTTCCCGGAGACCGCGGCCTATCTGGACAACGTCGGCCTGACCGTGCTCAAGGGCATGGTCGCCTGGGACATGTGGGGCGAGGACCCGGGCCGCGCGCTCGGCCAGGTCGGCTTCAACGTGATCACCACGGTCGGCACCGGTGGTGCCGGTGGTGCAGTGCGCGCCACGGCGATGGCCGGCAAGTACGGCGCGGTGGCGGCGAAGGTTGCCAAGGGCGCCGAAATCGCCGTGAACGTGACCGGCAAGGTGATCCGCCCTGGTCAGGCTGCACTCGACCTCGCGCTGAAACTGCCGAAGGTCAGCGCGCTGGCGCTCAAGGTCGCCGACTCGCCGACGCTCGGCGGTCTCGCCAAGCTCGGCGGCCTCGACCTCTCGAAGGCCGGCAAGGGCATTGACCTGCCCAGCGCCCACGTCGGCGTCGACGCCCCGCACGTACCGTCCCACACGCCGGTCTCCGTGGGCGGCGGCGACCACACTCCGTCGTACCACTCCGACAGCAGCCCCAGTACGACGAGCGCCGGCCACTCGGACGCTCCGCCCCCACCAAGCCACCCGAGCACCAGCAGCGGCGACCACACGCCGTCCTCACCGGGCGACTCCACCCCTGCCTCCCACTCGGACACACCTGCTTCGCACTCGGACACGCCTGCGCCGCACTCGGATGCCCCGACATCGCATCCAGATGCCCCGGCTGCCCACTCGGACGCGCCGACGTCGCACCCGGACGCCCCGGCCGCCCACTCGGACAGCCCGGCAGCACACTCGGACGCACCGAACCCGGACGCCCCGGCGTCCCACGCCGATGCGCCTACCACGCATTCGGATTCCCCTGCCACGCATGGCGGTTCGGACGGCCCCACCCAACCGCACGACCCAGCCACCCCAACCCACGCCGACGGCCAGACCACCCCCGGAACCCACACCCCGGACAGGCCGGCCACGCATTCGCCGGATAGCCCGACGACGCACACGCCGGATCACCCGAGCACGCACACGCCGGACAGTCCGACCACGCATTCGCCGGACAGCCCGACGACGCACACGCCCGATCGGCCCACGACGCATACGCCGGACCAGCCGGCGGCTCATCACGATCCGTCCGGGCACCAGCCTGGGCACGTGGAATCGCGGCTGCACCCGGACGGTCCGCCGGCCCCGCACAACCCGAACCGGATCGGCGACCGCCTGAACCCGGACGGCCCCGGGCGTCCGCACGAGCCCGGCACCATCGACTCACGCCTGCACCCGGACGGCCCGCCGGCTCCGCACGACCCGAACCGGATCGGCGACCGCCTGAACCCGGACAACCCGCGCACCCCGCGCGATCCCGACACGATGACGCACGCCTCGGACGCACCGACGACGCCACGCGGCGCCGACACGCCTCCGATGGCGCCCCCGATGATGCCGGGCGTTCACACCCCGGGCCACACGCCGAGCACCCACTCGCCCGGCGGCCACGGCCCGGACCGTACGCCGAACGAGCCCCACACCGGCGCCGACCAGCCCCGCGGCACCACACCGCACCAGCCGAACGCCCCGCATCAACCCAACGCGCCGCACCAGCCGAACGCTCCGCACCAGCCAAACGCGCCGCATCAACCCAACGCGCCGCATCAACCAAATGCGCCGCACCACCCGAACGCCCCGCACCAGCCGAACGCGCCGCAGCACCCGCCGATGCCGCATCACCCGCCGCAGGGTCCGTCGGGCGCGCCCGGGCAGCCTCGGCACGAGCTGGAGCCGAACCGGTACCACACCAGGGACGACGACGGTTCGCTCACCAACCGGCACCAGCGGGCGGTCGGCGATCCGCCGGTCAGCAACGTCAAGAAGTGGATCAAGTCGGCGAACCCGTTCTTCAAGACCAAGCACCCGGCGTTCCGCAACAACTGCGGTGACTCCAGCCGTGCGTTCGCCGACACGCTGCAGGGTCGCGAGCCGCGGTTGGCCAATGGTGACTTCAAGATCCCGCCGGGCGAACGCCGGGAGATGTACGAGAACACCGGCATCCGGCCGGAGTCGATCAAGGTGCCGGGGGCAAAGAACTCCCGGGAGTACACCGACGGTGCGCTGAAGGCGATCGAGGACAGCCTGAAGGGCAAGCCGCCGGGCACGGTCGCGATCGTCGGCGGCGCCTGGCACAAGGGTCCGCTGCCGGACGGCACGATTCCGCCGGGTAGTGGGCATTGGTTCAACGCCTTCGTCGACCAGAAGGGCCGGGTCCGCTGGGCCGACGCGCAGAGCGGGCACACCGGCCCGTGGCCGCCGAAGTACGGCAACGGCAAGGCGACCTTCGACGAGCTCGAGGTGATGACCCGCGAGCCCGGCGGCACGTGGACGTCCCCGGCAGCCCCCGGCCACCCGGTCAACGCCACCCCGCCGCCCATGCCAACCCACCCGCCGGCCCCCCACCAGCCAGGGCCCTACAACCCGCCGGCCCCACACCAGCCGGTCCAGCACAACCCGTACCAGCCCGGCCCCTACAGCCCGCCGGCCCCCCAGCACCCGGTCCCGAACAACCCCTACCAGCCGGGCCCCCACAACCCGACCCCGCAACACCCGGTCCCGAACAACCCGTACCAGCCGGGCCCGCACAACCCACCGGCACCTCACGAGCCGGGTCCGTACAACCCGCCAGCTCCGCACGAGCCGGTGCCGAACAATCCGTACCAGCCGGGTCCGCATAACCCACCGGCTCCTCACGAGCCGGGTCCGTACAACCCGCCGGCTCCGCACGAGCCGGTGCCGAACAACCCGTACCAGCCGGGTCCGCATAACCCACCGGCTCCTCACGAGCCGGGTCCGTACAACCCGCCGGCTCCGCACGAGCCGGGTCCGTACAACCCGCCGGCTCCGCACGAGCCGGTGCCGAACAACCCGTACCAGCCGGGTCCGCACAACCCACCGGCTCCTCACGAGCCGGGTCCGTACAACCCGCCGGCTCCGCACGAGCCGGTGCCGAACAACCCGTACCAGCCGGGACCGCACAACCCACCGGCACCTCACGAGCCGGGTCCGTACAACCCGCCAGCTCCGCACGAGCCGGTGCCGAACAATCCGTACCAGCCGGGACCGCACAACCCCGCGCCGCAGCAGCATGCACCGCATCAGCCGACGCAGCAGGTCCCGGAGGCGCCGACTGCACCGCACCCGACGCAGCACGTCCCGCCGGCGCCGCATACACCGGACGCCCCCGCACCGCATCCGCATCAGGATGGGAAGGTGCCGGGTGAGGGTGAGATCGGTCGGCGTCTGAATCCGGAGCATGGTCCGGGTACGCCGGAGGCGGCGCATCCGCATCGGGATGGGAAGGTGCCGGGTGAGGGTGAGATCGGTCGGCGTCTGAATCCGGAGCGTGGTCCGGGTACGCCGGAGGCGCACGCGCCGCACTCGGATCCTGCGCATCCGTTGGCTGATCCGGCTCACCCGCATGCTGATCCTGCGCATCCGCGGTCGGATCCTGCGCATCCGTTGGCTGATCCGGCACATCCGCATGCTGATCCTGCGCATCCGCAGCACCAGCCGACTCAGGACGTACCAGGTGCGCACGATCGCGCACCGGATCCGTCGACCCGTCGCGACCTGCCGCCGCCGAAGGACGCCCATCCCATGGACGCCCAGCACCCTGCGCCGCACGACCCGAACCGGATCGAGAACGCGTTGCATCCGGATGGTCCGCCGGCGCCGCGCGATCCGAACCGGATTGAGAATGCGCTGCATCCGAATGGTCCGCCTGCTCCGCATGATCCGAATCGGATCGAGAACGCGTTGCATCCGGATGGTCCGCCTGCGCCGCGTGATCCGAATCGGATTGAGAATGCGTTGCATCCGGATGGTCCGCCTGCGCCGCATGATCCGAACCGGATCGAGAACGCCCTGCACCCAGACGGTCCGCCGGCTCCGCACGACCCGAATCGGATTGACAGTCGGCTCAACCCGGAGCGGCCTGTTGATCCGCGGGAGAGCTATCGGGTCGACCACCGGGCGCCGGAGCGGCCTGTTGATCCGCGGGAGGCGTGGCGGGATGGGAAGCTCGGTGGGGCGTCTGACGCTCAGCCGGGTGGTGACAGTTTCGGGTCGGCTGATTGGGAGCCGGGGGATCCGTCGTTCGGGGAGAGCAAGAGAGACGGGTTCGATCCGGGGTTCCATCACAAGCCGCTCGGGGACGACTTTGCGCCGGGTGTGCACGATCCGGACGGGGCGTTCCAGGACAAGGAGCGGGCGATCGCGGACAAGTTCGCCGAGGAGAAGGGCTGGCGGCTGGACGGGCGGCTCGAGGACCATACGGTCGAGGGGTTGAAGAACCCCGAGTGCATGGTTCGCAAGGACCCGGGTGACGCGGGCCGGATCACCGAGTTCAAGACGCTCGACCCGCCGAAGCAGGGTTCGAACCCGGTGAACGCGGTGAAGCGGAACATCAACGACGCCAGTCACCAGGTGCCACCGAACGGCGAGGTCGTGATCGACGCCCGCAACATCCCGGGGCTGACCGAGGAGGACGTCCTGCGGGCGTACAAGAAGGCCCTCGGCCAGCCGAAGGGCGCGGTCGCCGCGGAGGTCCATATCATCCTCGGCGACGGACGCATCGTCACCTATCGGAAGGAGGGCTGATGGCCGACCGGGAGATCCTCTTCCTGAAGACCGCGGCCTCGGTCGAGGACGAAGCCAAGCTGCTGCAGGAGATGCTCGAACTCGAGCCGATCCCGAACCAGGCGGGCGCGGCCGACGACGAGTTCGGGCTGCGCGGGCCGGCGCGGACGGTCGACGGCACGCTCGGCTTCGAGGTGCGTCCGAACTCGTACTCCGAGGTCGACCCGGATCCCGAGGACGTGCAGGCGTTCGACGGCTACCCGGTCGAGATCGACATCTGGCTGGGTGGCCGCGGACCGGCCCAGGAGCGCGAGGCCAGGCTGGTCTTCGATCTGCTGGTGGAGGGCCGCCCGGATGTGCCGATGCTGCTCTGCCACACTCTGGACCGGCTGGTCGCGGCGTACTTGCCGGGCCGCGGCGTGTACGAGTTCCCGGCCGACACCTCGGTGGACGCGCCCCACGCCGATCGCTGGCAGGACTGGGTCGCCCGGTGACCGTCGCAGTGATTGAAGAAAGGACGCCCCATGCCTGAGGGCATCGACCAGGAGACGCTGGACCGTGCGTACGCGCGGCTGGCCGAGTACCACAACGAGGATCTGCCCGACGGCCTGCCGGCGATGACGGCGGAGACGTTCGCCGGGTACCAGGTCACGCCGTACGAGGAGTGGCTGATCTTCAACTCCGCGGACGGTTTCACCAACCAGACGTTCCTGGTCAGCGACGAGATGGTCTACGAGTCCCCCGGCTGGCAGTCGTACGAGGACGCGCTGACCGAGGCCCGGGCCCTGAAGGCAGCGGGCGCGACCCGCCGCCCGGAGGACCCGGACGACGAGGATGACGACGACGAGGACGACGAGGACGACGACTGAGCCGTCAGCGGTTCAGCCAGCGGCGCCAGGCCGGGGTCCGTAGCGGCTTCGGCAGGGTGACAGCGGGGGAGCGGTCGAGGTCGACCGGCAGCTCGGCGAGCAGTTCGCCGACGAGCCAGTAAACCCCTGCTGTACAAGGGTCCGCCGCGTCGGCGTACGCCTTGGCGACCCAGCGCGCGAACTCGTCCGCCCTGGTCTGCATGTCTTCGCGCCGGTCGACCGGACAGGCCGCAAGCAGATCAGTGGCCGGTACTGCGAGTAGCGTGCCGCGACCGTTGCCTGCTCGCGGCATCAGCCGGTCGTGGTCGACGAGGGCCATCCCGACAGTCTGGTCACCGGGCCGGTGCAGCACGGACCAGGGCGCGTCCGGGACGGGCTGGAACGTCAAGCCGGTCAGGCCGTTCAGCGTCATGTCGAGTCCGGACGGCCGGTCGGGCAGGTGCAGTCCGTGCATCACCTGGCGGACCTGGGTCAGCCGCTGCCAGTCCGAACCGCTCTGGATGCCGAACACGATCTCGAAGTACCGGCCGAACGGAACGCTGAGCCCGGCGAGCACGCTGCCGCTGGGATCGGACCAGCCGCGCGGTCGCAGGGTAACCCGTTGCCGGGCGGCGACTTCGCCGTACAGGTGTTCGTCGGTGGCGATGCCGATCTCGTCGACGACGGCGCGCAGCCAGTCGTCGACGGTGCGCGGCCATAGGTGGTTCGGTTGCTCACGGCATCGGTCGATCAGCTCGACCAGGCCGACCTCGGCGCTGGACGACAATCCGCCGCGACTCCAACGCAGCTTGACGAGTGGGCCCGCGGGGTCGAGTTCGGCGTCCGGTAACAGCACCGGTAGCAGATCGGCGACCAGGTCCAGCACCTGCCTGCCGTCGAACGGTGGCTGGCCGTCGAACGGTGTATCGGTCATCGGTAGTGAGCTCCGCCTCTACTAGAGTCCGGGTGCAGCATGCCATCTGAGGCGTTCACACAGTTCAGTCGAGGGGCCGAGCGGCTCAGCTGAGGAGAGAAAGTGTCGACCCGACTTGTGCACCGCCCGGCGCGGAGCACCAGGAGCATCGACACCGGGCAACCGCGGGTGATCGAGACCCCGCCGCCCGGCGCGCGCGGCAAGGCCGGCGGTAACGCGATGCAGGCCTTGATGCCTGCGGTCGGTGTGCTCGGTTCGGTCGGGATGATGAGCACGATGCGGACCGGTACGTCGGCGGTGATCGGCGTCGGCGTGTTGTTTCTCACGCTGGTCGGAACGTTCGGGATGGCGTTCTCGTCCCGCGGCCGGGCCGGCAAGGAGAGTCGCGAGCAGCGCAACCGGTACCTGGACTACCTGGAACGGCTCCGCGAGGAGTTCGGCAAGATGGAACGCGCCAGCCGCAAGACCGCGCTGGCGCTGAACCCGCCGGCCGACGCGCTGGTGGACTGCGTCCGCGATCCGGCCCGGCTGTGGGAGCGCCGGCGCAGCGACCCCGACTTCCTGCTGGTCCGTTGCGCGACCGGGCGGATGCCGGTCGTGCCCGCGACGCTGGCCGCGTCCGGTTCGATGATGGATCCGCCGGACCCGTTCATGATGGCCGAGGCCGAGGCACTGGCCCGCCGGTTCGCGTTGATGCCGGACATGCCGCTGACGATCCCGCTCGACCTGGCAGGCAACGTCAGCATCGTCGGCGACCGCGACGGCGTAGTACGGATTGCCCGGGCTCTGCTGCTGCAGGCGGCCGTCTTCCATGCGCCGGAGGATCTGGAGCTGGCGGCGTGTTTCCCGCCGGCGTCGCTGGACCAGTGGCAGTGGCTCGGCTGGCTGCCGCATGCGTGCGACCCGGATCGCCGTGAAGGCCCGCATCCGTTCCGCCGGATCGCCCAGAAGCCGGACGAGCTGGCCGGGCTGATCAGCGAGGACGTGGCGTCGCGCGCGAAGCTGGCCAGTGAGGCCAAGCGGGGCTCGCTCGGCAACGGCGATGCCCGCCGGATGATCCAGCGGATGCTGGTACTGCACGACACGTACGGCGAGGTCGCCACCGAGGTGGTGACCAACGACGAGACGCTGTCGGTCGGAGACGTGGGTGTCACTGTGCTGCACCTGGTCGCGGACCGGATGCAGGAGCCCAGCAACGTCGCGATCCGGATCACTGTGCAGGAAGGCAAGGTGCTGGTCGAGGACTTGCGCGGCGGCGGTTACCTGACCGCCGAGGGGCAGCTGGACGACACGCCGCTGGCCACCGCCGAAGGGCTGGCTCGCGCGCTGGCGCCGTTGCGGTTGTCGGCGGAGTCGCTCGAAGAGGACGCCTCGCTCAAGACCGTCGACTTCATGAGCCTGCTGCAGATCGATGACCCGGGCAACGTCGACCTCGCCCGCATGTGGACCCCGCGCAACGAGCGCGCGTTCCTGCGGGTGCCGCTCGGTCTCGACAGCGCCGGTCAGCCGGTCGTGCTGGACCTCAAGGAGTCCGCCCAGCTGGGAATGGGCCCACATGGTCTCTGCATCGGCGCGACCGGTTCCGGCAAGTCCGAAGTACTGCGAACGCTCGTGATGGGGCTGCTCGCGACGCACTCGCCGGAAGACCTGGCGATGGTGCTGATCGACTACAAGGGTGGCGCCACCTTCGCGCCGTTCGACGGCGTACCGCACGTGGCCGGCATCATCACCAACCTGGTCGACGACCCGAGCCTGACCGAGCGCGCGTACGCCAGCCTCGCCGGTGAGGTGCAGCGGCGTCAGCAGATGCTGAAGGACGCGGGCAACGTCGCCAACATCACCGACTACCGGTTGCTGCGCAAGCAGAATCCAGCCCTGCCGGCGTACCCACACCTGTTCGTGCTGATCGACGAGTTCGGCGAACTGCTCACCGCGCGGCCGGACTTCATCGACCTGTTCCTCTCCATCGGCCGGATCGGCCGCTCCATCGGTGTGCACCTGCTGCTGGCGAGCCAGCGCGTCGAGGGCGGCAAGCTGCGCGGACTGGAGACCTACCTGTCGTACCGGCTCGGTCTGCGGACGTTCTCCGAGGAGGAGAGCCAGACCGTCCTGAACACCCCGGATGCGTTCCATCTGCCGCCGCTGCCGGGCTTCGGGTACTTGAAGGTCGACACCTCCGTGTACCAGCGGTTCCGCGCGGCGTATGTCTCCGGCCCCTACAAGGGCGCGGTCGCGCTGACTCAGGAGAAGGAGCAAGACGGTCCCGCCGTACGCCCGTACCTCGTGACGCCGTACCAGCAGCCGGATCTCGCGCAGTTGGCCGCTGAGGACAAGAAGGACGAGGACGAGGACGACTCGACCGAGCGGACCACCGGTCCCACGGTGCTCGGGGTCTTCGTCGACCAGGTGAAGCCGTCGGCGACGCCGGTGCCTCAGGTCTGGTTGCCGCCGCTGCCGAAGGTCTGCACGCTGGACCAGGTCGGCGGCCCGGTGGACATCGGCCCGCGCGGGCTGCAGTTCGCCGTACCGGCTCCGCCGATGTCTCCCGCGATCGGTGTCATCGACGACCCGCGCAAACAGACGCAGAGCGTACTGCGGCTCGACCTCACCCAGGCCGGTGGGCACGCCGCCTTGATCGGTGGGCCGCAGTCGGGCAAGACCACGTTCTTGCGGTCGCTGGTGACGTCGCTGGCGCACAGCTACACGCCGCAGGAGGTCGCGATCTACGCGATCGACCTGGCCGGTGGTGGCCTGCAACCGCTGGCCGACCTGCCGCATGTGGGTGGCGTGGCGATCCGGACCGATCGGGAGAAGATCCGCCGGACGCTCGAAGAGGTCCGCGGCATGCTCGACCACCGCGAGATCGTGTTCCGCGACCGCGGGATCGACACGATGGAACGGCTTCGCTCGATGCACGCCGCGGGCGCGGTCCCGGAGCTGCCGGTGGCCGACGTCGTCCTGGTGCTGGACAACTACGGCGCCATCAAGACGACCTTCGACGACCTCGAGGAGCCGATCGCGGATCTGCTCGGCCGGGGCAGCAGCTACGGCATCCATGTCGTCACCACGATGATCCGGTGGACCGACGTACGGATGGCCTCGCAGGCCCTGTTCGGCACGGTGATGGAGCTGCGGATCAACGATCCGTCCGACTCCAACATCGAACGCCGGCTGCAGGAGACGATGCGCAACGCCGGCCCGGGCCGGGTGCTCATGCCGCGCACCAAGCTGTTCGCGCAGCTCGCTTTGCCGAGGGTCGACAGCTTGCTGCAGGACGACGACCTCACCGAGGCGATGCAGGGCCAGGCGTTGGCGCTGGCTTCGGCTTGGCAAGGACCGACCGCGCCCAAGGTGCGCGTGCTGCCGCTGCGACTGGAGCGCAAGACGCTGCCGAACGCACAGCAGGAGCCGGTCACCGTGCCGATCGGGATGGACGAGACCCGGATGGCGCCGGTCCTGCTGGACCTGTTCGACCGCGACGGCAACCTGGTGATCTTCGGCGACACCAAGTCGGGCAAGACCAACCTGCTCAAGCTGATCATGCAGCAGCTGATCGACCGGTACAGCTCCGACGAGCTGGTGTTCGCGGTGATGGATCCGCGGCGCGGTCTGCGCGGCTTCCTGCCCGACGCGTACCTCGGCGGCTATGCCACCAGCGGCCGGGTCGGCGCAGGGCTGGCCGCCGGCGTCGCCGGTGAGCTGGAGAAGCGGCTGCCGGACGACTCGAACGAGGGCGCGCCGGTGCCCGTCGCAGGACCTCGGGTGATCGTGGTCGCCGACGACTACGACCTGCTGACCACTGGTGGCCAGGCCCCGATGGATCCCTTCCTGACGTTCATCGCGTCCGGCCGGGACATCAACCTGCACTTCCTGATCGCCCGGCGTGCGGCCGGCGCGAGCAGGGCCTTGTACGAACCGTTCCTGACCACCGTGACGGAGTCCGGCACCGCCGGACTGGTGCTGTCCGGTGACAGGGCAGAGGGCGCACTGTTCACCGGTGCGACACCCGGGAACTTCCCGTCCGGCCGTGGATTGTTCGTACGACGTGGCGAGCGCCCGTCGCTGATCCAGACGGCCCTGGCCGACGGAACCCCGACCACCGACGACGCAGATGGCGGAGGAGAGCAGTGAGCTACGACGTGGTGGCACTGATCGACGGGCGACCGTCGTACCAGGACGTGCTGGCGGGCATGATGGCCGCCGGGCCGGACTGGCTGGTGCGCGATGTGTCCGACGGCGCGGTACTGCAGCTGTGCAACCCGGCAGGGGAGCCGCTGGCCTCACTGGAGGCGCCGATCCTGATCCAGGTGCCCGGCGAGGTGGAGAGGCTGCTCGGGCCGGAGCTGGCCGGCGTACCGACACCGGTGTGGTGGGCCGAGGTCCGGGCCGACCCGCAGAACGGTGGGCCCGAGCTGGCCGACCGGTACGCCGCCGAGCTGGTCAAGCGGCTCGGCGGCCAGGTGTGGAAGCCGGCTCCGCCGCCGTTCGACCCGCCGACCGGACCCGCCGTCACCGATGTTGCTGGAGGCAACAATGCCTAACCCGGTCGAGCTGAGCCCCGCGATCGACCTGCACACCGACAAGGTCGTCGTGATCATGCAGGACCGCCCGGTGGTCGGCATGTCCGCCTGGCTGGTGGACGCGCTGGCGGCCGCCGAGGCGGCAGGACTAGGCGTCCAGCTGGTCACGCCCGCGACGACGCGGCTGACGTTCGCAGTACGGACCACGCTGTTCAGCGGGCGGGACTCGCGCTGGGTGGTGACCGAGCCGAACGGCGAGGGCGCGTACGACGGACTGGGCGGCTCGAAGCTCAAGTGGGACGGGCAGATGTTCCAGGCCGTCGCGGCCGGTGAGCAGGACAAGGTCGACATGAGCCCGACCTTCGTCGCGGTCGACCTCGAGCTGCCGTCGCAGCTGCTGATCACCGCGCGGGTGCGCTACCAGGCTCTCGAGACGACGGTCGTCGGCAAGGCGGCCGAGCAGTTGTTCAAGGACCTGACCGGTGACGAGCCGGCCGGGTGGGGGACCGCCGAGCCGGTGTCGCAGCCGTGGAACGTGGGCCAGCTGACGGCGTACTGCCGGCGCCGGGCGCCGAAGCCGACCTGGCTGTCGGTTGTCGGCGGCAAGGACGGTTTGAGCGCCATGGGTGCGGTGGAGATCCACAGGCGGCCCGCCGGCCTCGAGGAGGTCATCAACCTCGCGGTGGCGACGCCGGACGGCCTGCCGACTCCCGAGGCCGTCCAGAAAGTCGGCGAGCGGCTGGCGAACAGTTTCACGCTGGTGTCGTTCTTCGCTCAGGGTGCGCACGGCGGTACTGACACGAACGCGATGCCGCACTGGGTCGGCGTACCGGTTCCGATGGCGATGGCTGTCGGCAACGATGCGCTGCGCGGTGACGGGATGGCCAAGGCACTGGACATGACCGGTGTCGCCGACATCACGCCGGTCAAGATCGGCCCGGCCGCGTCGCCGGCGGTGTGGTACCCGATCGGTGACGGCAAGAACCAGCTGGACTGGAACATTTACAGCGCGCTGCTCGGCCGGCTGCTGCCGCCCGGTACGCCGATCAGTCGGCCGACTGCTTAAGTGAACGCTGCAACGACGATCAGAGAGGTGTACAGGTGGCTGCGGTCTACAGCCGGGTGACCATCATCGGCAGGCAACGCCAGATGGACGCCGTCCTGCCGGTGGACGAGCCGCTGGGCCGGTTGATGCCGGACCTGTTGCGGATGCTCGGCGAGCCGGTCGACCCGTCGCCGCGGCGCCGGTACCTGACCACGCCGACCGGCCAGACGGTCTCGCTCGAACTCACTCTGGGTTCGGCGCAGATCGGCGACGGTTCCGTACTGCGGCTTGCCGCCGAGGGCGAGGTGCCACCCCCGCCGACCGTGTACGACGTGGTCGAGGAGGCCGTGGACGACCTCGAGCGGCGGGGCACCACCTTCCAGCGCAAGCATCGGCACTGGGCCGCCGGTGCCGCGCTGATCTTCGCGCTGCTCGCCGGTGCGATCGCGCTGGCCCGGGCGGTCGACGGCGACGTGGCCGCCTTCGTGCTGCTCGTCGTTGCGATCATCACCGGTCTCGGCGGAGTAGTGCTCGGCCGCGCCGGGCAGCGGACGACCGCGATCACCTTGCTGATCGTGACCCCGATCCTGCTCGCGATCGTCGCCTGGTCGCTCGGCAGCTCGGAGGACTGGTCGACGCCGATGCGTGCCGGGATCGTTGCCCTCGGGCTGGCGCTTGGGCCGCTGCTGTTCGCAATGGCCGGGCTGGCCGGTGGCGGCCTGGTCGGTGGCGGTACGGCGATGATCTTCGCGTTGATCTGGATCGTCGGTGTGGCGGCCGGTGTGTCCAGCGAGAAGCTGAGCGCTCTGGTGGCCGTCGTGGCGGTGCTGCTCCTCGGCGTACTGCCGCGTCTCGCGCTGTCGATGTCGGGGCTCACCGCGCTGGACGACCGGCGATCGAGTGGAAACGAGATCGGCCGGCCGGACGTCGAGTCGGCCCTGAACGCCGCGCACGTGGGTCTGGCGCTCTCCGCGACGGCGATCGCGCTGTGGTCCGCCGCTGCTGGGATCGTGCTCGCGCTGCACGGGTCGGTCTGGACAGTGTCCATCGCTGCTCTGCTGGCGCTGCTGCTGTGCGCGCGCTCGCGTCTGTACCCGTTGGCCGCTGAGGTGCTCGGGTTGTTCACTGCCGCGGGAGTGATCGTCGCCGCGTTGGTCCAGGATCTGTCGCAGAAGTCGGTGGGTGGCACACTTGTAGCAGTCGGGCTACTCGTGGTGGTGGCGATGGTCGGTGCCTTCGGCCTGAGCTGGACGCCACAGGACCACGTGCAGGTCCGGCTCGGCCAGGTGCTGGACCAGATCCAGGTACTGGCCGTCGTAGCGCTGGTACCGCTGACCCTCGGAGCCTTCGGGGTCTTCAGCGGGCTGCTCAAAGTCTTCTGATCGGATGGTATGACCGGGCCGAACTGGCAGGCGGAGCTGATGAACCGCCTCGACGACGATTCCGCGGCGGCTCCCCAACCGGCCGCCGCGGCCCCGGTTCCCCCTACACCCGAACCGGCCCCACCCGTCGCGCCGGCCCAGGCGGTTGCGCAGTCGGCGGCGCCTGAGCCGACGATGCCGCCGCCTCCTCCGGCGACGGGGGAGGGGTGGGGCGGTCCGCAGCAGCAGTATCAGCCCGGGTATCAGCAGTACGCGCCGCAGCCGCAGTACGGGCAGCTGTACTCGCAGCAGCCACCGCCGTACCAGCAGCCGCAGTACCCGCCGCAGCCTGCGTACGAGCAACCGCCGTACGGGCCGCCGCCGCAGGTGCCGCCTGCGCCGTACCAGCAGCCGTACGGTGAGCAGTACCCGCCGCAGCCTTACCAGGCACCGCAGCAGTATCAGGCGCCAGCGCCGCAGTACTACGAACCTCCGGCGCAGCAGCAAGGCTGGCAGCAGCCCCCGCCGCCGCAACAACAGCAGCAGTGGGTCCAGCCGCCACCACCTCAGCAGCCGTCTTGGGAGCAGCCGCCACCTCAGCAGCCGCAGTGGGAGCAGCCGCCGCCGCCCCAGCAGGCGTCTGCCCAGCAATGGGAGCAGCCACCGGCTCAACCGCCGCCGGCGCAGCAATGGGAGCAGCCAGCGGCTCCACCGCCGCCGGCGCAGCAATGGGTGCAGCCGCCGCCAGTTGAACAGCCGCCGGCCCCGCAGCAGCAGTGGGAGCAACCTGCCGGGGACGGTAGTTGGAACGCGCCGTCGGAGCCCGAAGCTGGCGGCTGGAACGGTCCCGCCCCCGACGGCGGCCCGGATGCGCACGCCTACACACCTGCCTACCAGGATCCGCTGGCGGGTCCGTTGCCTGCGGCAACAGGTTCGGTCGGCCTGCAGCACGAGGATCCGTCCGGCGGGTTCTTCCGCAAGATCGGCCGGTTCGCCGCCGAAGCGGCCTACATCGCCGGTGCGTCCGGCCGGATGCAACGCGACGTCGAGAACATCGCGATCATCCGGCGCCCGATCGGCATCGGCCGGATGATCGGCGTCATCGGTCCTGTCCCGCAGAGCGGTACGTCGACCGTCACCGCTCTGCTCGCGGACGCCATCTCGTCCCAGCGCGGCGACATCGTGCTCGCGGTCGACGCTTACCCGTTGGAAGGCAAGCTCACCCACCGCCTCGACCAGGGCATCGCCAACACGCCCGGCTCGCGGGTCCAGCTCGCCCGCGCCGAACCGACCGCCGACGCGATCAGCGACGTCCTCGCGGCCCGGAACGTCGGCGGCGCCAACCAGATCCCGCTGTCACTGGTGGACTGCCCGGCCGGTCTGTTCGAGGAAGCGACCGGGTACGTCGCCGGCGCGGCGCACGCCGTCGCGCTCGTCATCCCGTCGTCACGCGACGCCGCGCTGAGCAGCATCACCCTGCTCGACCAGTTGACGACGGACGGCCAGCACATGCTGGTCGACAAGGGCCTTGTCATCATCGCCGAGAACGTGCCCGACGATCCCGAGCCGGTCCGCTGGTTGCAGTCGGCCGTCTCGGACCGCGGCCTCGGCTACGTAGTACTGCCGTACGACGCCCACCTGGCGCGTGCCTGGCCGCTCCAGCCGGAACGCCTCGAACCCGCCACCCGCAGGGCGGTGCTCGAACTCGCCGCCCGGTTGGTCCAACGCGCTACCCGCTGAACCGTTCCGCGGTTCCGCTCGTTCCTGCTGATGTAGCCCGATTTGGGGGTTTCGGGTAGAACAGCAAATAGCAGAGCGTTCAACTACTTTGGCCAGGACTCTTGGAGGTCCAGATACATGAGCGACGACAGTACGGCGGAACTCGGCCGGGCGATCGAGACCCTGCGGGACCGGCGGGCGGTGCTCCGCGGCGCTGGCGTGGCCGGATTGGCCGGCGTCGGCCTGCCGGTGCTCGCGGCCTGCGGTGGCGACAGCAAGGCCGGCGGCACCGCCTCGGATCCGACCTCCGCGCCCAGTTCGGCGCCGTCCTCCGGGCCGTCCTCGAGCGCTCCGACGACCGGCGGCGGGGGATCGGTCCTCGGGCCGGTGTCCGACGTACCGGTCGGTGGCGGCAAGGTCTTCACCGACGCGAAGATCGTGGTGACCCAGCCGACGGCCGGTCAGTTCAAGGCGTTCACCGCGGTCTGCACGCACGCGGGTTGCCTGGTGGCCACGGTGGAGAACAAGACCATCGACTGCCCCTGTCACGGCAGCAAGTACAGCGTCGCGGACGGCAGCGTCGTGAACGGCCCTGCGCCGTCACCGCTCGCCCCGGTGAACGTCACGGTCAAGGGCGGCAACATCGTCGGCCCGGCTGCCTGACGCGTCGAACGCGGAAGCCCTCGGACAGGTGGCCGAGGGCTTCCGTTCTTCCTGCCGGGTCAGCGTCGGGCGGGGTCGACCTTGCCGACGAAGAGCAGTTTGTTCGGCGAGTCGGTGCCGGGGTTGCCGACCTTGTCCGGCGTTGCGGCGGCGACCAGTGCGGTAGCCACGTCGGCCGGCTTGGCGTCCGGGTGCTCGCTCAGGTAGAGCGCGATCCCGCCGGTCACGTGCGGCGTGGCCATCGACGTACCGCTCATCTTGGCCGTCGCGTCCGGGGCGGTGATGCCGACCGACTCGACGTCGACGCCCGGTCCGAAGACGTCCACGCACTTGCCGAAGTTGGAGAAGGTTGCCTTGGCATCCTTGTCGTCGGTGGCGCCGACCGTGATCGCGTCGGGCTGGTCGGCCGGCGACGCACCGCAGGCGTCGGAGTTGTCGTTGCCGGCGGCAACGGCGTACGTGATGCCCGAGTCGATGGAGGCCTTCACCGCCGCGTCCAGCGCGGCGTCCGCGCCGCCACCGAGGCTCATGTTGGCCACGGCCGGCTTCTTGGCGTTCTTCGTCACCCAGTCGATACCGGCGACCACACTCTCGGTCGACCCCGACCCGTTGCAGTCGAGCACGCGGACCGCGACGATCTTGGCGCCCTTGGCCAGGCCGAAGGTCGTCCCGGCGATGGTGCCGGCGACGTGGCTGCCGTGGCCCATGCAGTCGACGCCGTTCTGGCCGTCACCGACGGTGTCGGTGCCGACGGAGGCGCGCCCGCCGAAGTCCTTGTGCTCGGCGTAGATCCCGGTGTCGATGACGTACACCGTGACGTTGTCGGCGGTCGCCGAAGGCTCGAACTTCTTGTCCAGCGGAAGATCCCGCTGGTCGGCCCGGTCCAGGCCCCACGGCGGGTCGTCCTGGCTCGCCGTCACCTTCTGGTTCTGCTGCACGAACGCGACGCGGGTGTCGGCGGCGACCTTCTTCGCCTGCTCTTCGGACATCGCGGTGGAGAACCCTTTGATTGCCGAGCTGAACTGCCGCCGCACCTTGACGCCGTACGACGTCGCCAGGCTCTGCGTGGTGGCCCGCGTCTGCGCGACCGACTGATTGCCGGCGAGGACGACCACGTAGCTCCCGGGAATCGCGGTCGCGCTGCCGGCGCCCCTGATGGAGTCGGCGGTCCTAGTTGTGGAATCGGCGCTCCTGGCTGCCTCACTCGCGGACGCGGTGGTGACCAGGCCGGTGACGAGGAGACCAGCAGCGGCAGTGACGCCGAGCACGCTCCGCAGCCGACGCGCTGTGGGGAATGGGTTCATGGGCGGAACTCCCTAGAGTCAGCGCGGGCCCGGTTGCCGCACGCTCGGTCCTGCTCAACCACCCTGAGTGACAGGCTAGGCGCGCCGCTCATCCCAACCCGGGATCAGACCAGCCATATGAGCCAACCCGCAACACGACCTTTGCGCGATCGCAAGATGCGCCTCACGCCGCCGCCTACGAGCGCTCCTGCGTCACCTGCTAGACGCGGGTGCCTGGCAGGGCTCGGCGGTTCGCGGTCGGGGCGAAGGCGCTGCGTTCGGAGTCTCCGGCGGCCGCGGCCGTTGCGTGCGGACGTCCACGCCATCAGTACGTCGGCTCCGCTGCTGCCACCTCGCTCAACGATCGCGTCGCAGACACCCCGAGTGCCACCACTGATGGTCTGGGGATCCGCGCCGCCCGTGATCTCTCCAGGTCTCTGGAGACCGGCGGCGTGAGGGCTTGTCGGCGGGGCGAACTAGGGTTGGGGCGTGGCTGATCCTTCCTCCTATCGCCCCGCGCCGGGCTCGATTCCCGATTCGCCTGGGGTGTATCGCTTCAGCGATGCGTCCGGGCGGGTGATCTATGTCGGCAAGGCGAAGAACCTGCGGGCCCGGCTGTCGTCGTACTTCCAGGATCTGGTGAATCTGCACCCGCGGACGCAGTCGATGGTGACGACGGCCGCGAAGGTCGACTGGACCGTGGTGGCCAACGAGGTGGAGTCGCTGCAACTGGAGTATTCCTGGATCAAGGAGTACGACCCGCGCTTCAACGTGAAGTACCGCGACGACAAGTCGTACCCGTGGCTGGCCATCTCGATGAACGAGGAGTATCCGCGGGTCATGGTCGGCCGCGGCCCGAAGAAGAAGGGCGTGCGGTACTTCGGTCCGTACAGCCACGCCTGGGCGATCCGGGAGACCGTCGACCTGCTGCTTCGGGTGTTCCCGATGCGCTCGTGCAGCAAGGGTGTGTTCAATCGGCACCGCCAGATCGGCCGGCCGTGCCTGCTCGGCTACATCGGCAAGTGCGCCGCGCCCTGCACGGGTCAGGTGAGCCAGGAGGAGCACCTCAAGATCGTCGAGGACTTCTCCGCGTTCCTGTCCGGCCAGACCGCGACGTACGTGCGCCGTCTGGAGAAGGAGATGAAGGCAGCCGCGGCCGAGCTCGAGTACGAGCGGGCCGCCAAGATCCGCGACGACCTCGGCGCGCTGGAGAAGGCGCTCGCGAAGAACGCGGTGGTGCTCGGCGACGGGACGGACACCGACGTCGTCGCGTTGTCGGAGGACCCGCTCGAAGTCGCCGTACAGATCTTCTATGTCCGCGGCGGCCGGATCCGCGGCCAGCGGGGCTGGATCGCCGACAAAGCAGACGGTACGGCGACGACCGCCGACCTGGTGGAGCGGTTCATCCAGCAGATGTATGCGGGGGAGTCGACCGACACCATTCCGCGCGAGATCCTCGTGCCGACGCTGCCGGAGGACCTGGACGCGCTGACCGACTGGCTCTCGGGGCTGCGCGGCTCGCGGGTGGCGATCCGGGTCCCCCAGCGCGGTGACAAGAAGGACCTGATGGCGACGGTCGAGCGGAACGCGCTGCAGACGTTGACCATGCACAAGACCAAGCGGGCCAGCGATCTGACCACCCGCAACCTGGCGCTGGAGGAGATCCAGGCCGCGCTCGACCTGCCGGAAGCGCCGCTGCGCATGGAGTGCTATGACGTCTCCAACCTGCAGGGCACTGAGGTAGTCGCCTCGATGGTGGTGTTCGAGGACGGCCTGCCCCGCAAGTCGGAGTACAGGCGGTTCGTCATCAGGGGGGTCGAGGGGCAGAACGATGTCGCCTCGATCGCGGAGGTGCTGACCCGGCGGTTCAAGCGGCTGCTGGACGAGCGGGCCGCGACGCCGGAAGGCGAGGACCCGACCGCGAACCTGATCGATCCGGAGACAGGACGCGCGAAGAAGTTCGTCTACGCGCCGGGGCTCGTCGTCGTCGACGGTGGCCCGCCGCAGGTGGCCGCCGCCCGGCAGGCGATGGACGAGCTCGGGCTCGGCGACATCCCGGTCTGTGGTCTGGCCAAGCGGCTGGAGGAGGTCTGGCTCCCCGACGACGAGGATCCCGTGATCTTCTCCCGTACGTCGGAAGGCCTCTACCTGCTCCAGCGGCTCAGAGACGAAGCGCACCGCTTCGCCATCACCCACCACCGCAACCGCCGGTCGAAGTCGATGGTCGAGAGCGTGCTGGACGAGGTGCCCGGCCTCGGCGAGGTGCGCCGCAAGACGCTGCTGCGGCATTTCGGGTCGCTGCGGAAACTGCGGCAGGCCTCGGTGGACGAGGTCGCGGAGCTGCCGGGGTTCGGACGCCGTACGGCGGAATCCGTCGTCCTCGCGGTGAACTCGGCGGCAACGAAGGCCGACACCTCGCGGGCGCCGTCGGTGAACACGGCGACGGGCGAGATACTGGACGACGACGTCACGCCGGCCGGTGTGACCGACGGGGATCTGGCGACCGCGGATCGCCCGGACGGGGATTGACACGGGGAGAACTGAGAACTGATGGACGAGTCGAGCGGCAACCTCATCATCGTGTCCGGGATGTCCGGCGCGGGACGGAGTTCGGTCGCGGACGTACTGGAGGACCTCGGCTGGTTCGTGGTCGACAACCTGCCACCGATGTTCCTGACCACCATCGTCGAGCAGGTGGTCGGGACCGGGGCGTCGCCGCGGCTCGCGATCGTCGTCGACGTCCGGACCGGGATGTTCTTCGACGAGCTCGGCTCGGCGCTGGAAGACCTGCGGGCCAAGGGATACCGGCCACTGACGCTGTTCCTGGAGGCCTCCGACGACGTGATCGTGCGCCGGCAGGAAAGCGTCCGCCGGCCGCACCCGTTGCAGGGCGACGGCCGGTTGCTCACCGGGATCGAGCGCGAACGCGAGCTGCTCGGCGACATCCGGGCCGGCGCGGACCTGGTCATCGACACCTCGAACCTGAACATCCACCAGCTCGCCGCGCGGATCGTGAACGCCTTCGGCGACGAGGAGAAGATCGAGCTGCGGGCCACCGTGGTCTCGTTCGGGTTCAAGTACGGCATCCCGGTCGACGCCGACGTGGTGGCCGACATGCGGTTCGTACCCAACCCGTTCTGGCAGCCCGATCTGCGCCCGATGACCGGGCAGGACAAACCTGTGTCAGACTTCGTGCTCGGTCATCCGCTGGCCCAGCAGTTCCTGCAGAACTATGTGGACGTGCTGGACACGCTGCGGACCGGTTATCTGAACGAGGGCAAGCGGTTCGTCACGGTCGCGATCGGCTGCACCGGTGGGAAGCACCGGAGCGTCGCGATGGCCGAGGAGATCGCGAAGAGGCTGCGGGAGAAGGGTTCACCGACCTTGGTCGTGCACAGGGATCTCGGGCGGGAGTGACTGCTTAGTGTCACGGGCTCCACGGGTCGTCGCGCTGGGTGGCGGGCACGGCCTCGCCGCTTCGCTGTCCGCACTGCGCCAGGTCACCGACCAGCTGACCGCGGTCGTCACGGTCGCCGACAACGGCGGCTCCTCGGGGCGGCTCCGGCGCGAGCTCGGCGTACTGCCCCCTGGTGACCTCCGGATGGCGTTGGCGGCGTTGTGCCGCGACGACGAGTGGGGCCGGACGTGGGCCAGCGTCCTCCAGCACCGGTTCCGCAGCGACGGCGAACTGCACGACCACGCCGTCGGCAACCTGCTCATCGTCGCGCTGTGGGAACTGCTCGGCGAGGCCGTCGACGGACTCGACTGGGTGGCCAGACTCCTCGGCGCACAAGGGCGCGTGCTGCCCATGTCGGCCGTGCCGCTCGACATCACGGCCAGAGTGATCGGCCTGGATCCCCTGTACCCCGAGGCGATCACCGAGATCCGCGGCCAGGCCGAGGTCGCGACGACCGAAGGCAAGGTGGTCGACGTCGCGCTCGACCCGGCCGATCCGCCGGCCTGCCCGGAGGCGCTGGTCGCGATCGCCGAAGCCGACTGGGTCGTGGTCGGCCCCGGCTCCTGGTTCACCTCGGTCATCCCGAATCTGCTGGTCCCCGCGCTCGCACACGGTCTGCAGGCGACCAACGCCCGCCGGCTGGTGACGCTGAACCTCGGCGAACAGAAGGGCGAGACCGACGGCTTCTCCCCGGAGACCCACCTCGAAGTCCTCGCCGCCCACGCCCCCGAACTCCGCATCGACGTGGTGCTGGCCGACGAAGGCCACGTCCCCGACCCGGCCTCCCTCCGCCGTACGGCGCAATCGCTCGGCGCCGACCTGGTCGTCGCCGACATCGCCGACGACGACCGCCACCTCCACCACGACCCCACCAAACTCGCCAAGCTCTACCGCGAAATCTTCGAGTAGCCCGTAACAGTCGCCGAGCCGGGGAGTTGGACCCGTACGTACACGCGGTCCTGGGCGGCCAACACAGTTGTTTGTTTCTGGGTCGTAGCGATGAGGGTCTTTGACAGCCGCTCTCTCGCCACGCCTTCGCAGTTTCCGAGGTGTACCGACGAGGGTCTTTGACAGCCGCTCTCTCGCCACGCCTTTGCAGTTTCCGAGGTGTACCGATGAGGGTCTTTGACAGCAGTGGGAGGATTCACTACATGGCGATGACAGCACAGGTGAAGTCCGAGTTGACCAGTATTCAGGTCACGAAACCCTGCTGCCGCAAGGCTGAAGTGTCTTCGGTACTACGGTTCGCCGGCGGACTGCACCTGGTCTCGGGCCGGATCGTGGTGGAGGCCGAGCTGGACAGCGGAGCCGCGGCCCGCCGGCTTCGCAAGGACATCGCCGAGATCTTCGGTCACCCGTCGGACGTGGTGGTGATCTCCCCGTCCGGAATCCGCAAGCAGACGAAGTACGTAGTACGGGTTGTTCGGGACGGCGACGCGCTGGCGCGGCAGACGGGGCTCGTCGACAACCGTGGCCGTCCGGTACGGGGACTGCCTCCGGCGGTCGTCTCCGGTGCCTCCTGCGACGCGGTGGCTGCGTGGCGCGGTGCGTTCCTGGCGCACGGTTCGCTGACTGAGCCCGGCCGCTCGTCGTCGCTCGAGGTCACCTGCCCCGGTCCCGAGGCGGCGTTGGCTCTCGTCGGCGCCGCTCGCCGCCTGGGCATCGGTTCCAAGGCCCGTGAGGTCCGCAATGTGGACCGCGTGGTGATCCGTGACGGCGACGCGATCGGCGCGCTGCTGACCCGGCTCGGCGCGCACGAGTCGGTGCTGGCCTGGGAAGAGCGCCGGATGCGCCGCGAAGTCCGCGCCACCGCGAACCGCCTGGCCAACTTCGACGACGCGAACCTGCGCCGTTCCGCGCGGGCGGCCGTCGCCGCCGGCGCCCGGGTCGAGCGCGCACTGGAGATCCTCGGTGACGACGTACCCGACCACCTCCAGGTCGCGGGCAAGCTCCGGCTGGAGCACAAGCAGGCCAGCCTCGAGGAGCTCGGTCAGCTGCACGAGCCGGCCCTGACCAAGGACGCGGTGGCCGGCCGGATCCGCCGCCTGCTGGCGATGGCCGACAAGCGCGCCGCCGACCTCAACATCCCGAACACCGAGGCCAACCTCACCCCGGACATGCTCGACCCGGCCTGATCCTCGGCACCAGTCCGTCAACTGGTCTTCACGCTACGGTCCCGGAGAATTCCGGGACCGTAGCGCGTTCGGGTGGTCTGGTCCGGTAGCTACTCGCCGGTGCTGGTGGTCTGCTGTGGATAGCACCAGTGAGTCGGGTGGGCACTTGGGCTAGTGTTTCGGGTGTAGCGGCAGTGCTCGAAAGCTAGTTTGAGGAGACGTAGTCCCGTGACCGTTCGCGTAGGTATCAACGGCTTCGGCCGGATCGGCCGTAACTTCTTCCGCGCCGTTCAGGCGTCCGGTGCCGACATCGAGGTCGTCGCCGTCAACGATTTGACCGACAACCAGACCCTCGCCCACCTGCTGAAGTACGACTCGATCCTGGGCCGCTTCCCCGGTGACGTGACCGCGACCGACGATGACATCACCGTCGGCGGCCACACCTTCAAGGCGTTCGCCGAGCGGGACCCCGCCAACCTCAAGTGGTCTGATGTGGGCGCCGACATCGTGATCGAGTCGACCGGCTTCTTCACCGACGCCACCAAGGCCAAGACGCACGCCGACAACGGCGCCAAGAAGGTCATCATCTCCGCCCCGGCGAAGAACGAGGACCTGACCGTCGTGATGGGCGTGAACCACGAGCTGTACGACGCCGACCAGCACACGGTCATCTCGAACGCGTCCTGCACCACGAACTGCCTCGCCCCGATGGCCAAGGCCATCCACGACGAGTTCGTCATCCAGCAGGGCCTGATGACCACGATCCACGCCTACACCCAGGACCAGAACCTGCAGGACGGCCCGCACAAGGACCTGCGTCGCGCCCGCGCCGCGGCCCTGAACATCGTGCCGACCTCGACCGGTGCCGCCAAGGCGATCGGCCTGGTGCTGCCGGAGCTCAAGGGCAAGCTCGACGGCTACGCGCTGCGCGTCCCGGTCCCGACCGGCTCGGCCACCGACCTGACCGTCACCGTGGGCCGCGAGACCTCGGTCGAAGAGGTCAACGCCGCCGTCAAGGCCGCTGCCGAGGGTGCGCTCAAGGGCTACCTGAAGTACACCGAGGACGAGATCGTGTCGACCGACATCGTCACCGACCCGGCCTCCTGCATCTTCGACGCCGGCCTGACCAAGGTGCTCGGCAACCAGGTCAAGGTCGTCGGCTGGTACGACAACGAGTGGGGCTACTCCAACCGCCTCGTCGACCTGGTCAACTACGTCGGCGCCTCGCTCTGACTCATCCACTCCTGACGTTGCGTCCGAAGAACTGTGGCCACTGACCCACAGTTCTTCGGACGTTAGCGATTTCTGGCGAAGGAAGCAGCAACTGTGAAGACCATCGAAGACCTCGGTGACGTGGCGGGCCGCAGAGTGCTGGTGCGCTCCGACCTCAACGTCCCGATTGAGGGCGACAAGATCGGCGACGACGGCCGCATTCGCGCCAGCCTGCCGACCCTGGTGAAGCTGGCCAAGGCCGGCGCCAAGGTGATCGTCACGGCACACCTCGGCCGCCCCAAGGGCAAGCCGAACCCTGAGTTCACGCTGGCCCCGGTGGCCAAGCGGCTCGGTGAGCTGCTGGCGCCCGAGGGCATCACCGTCCACTTCGCGACCGACGTGACCGGCGACAGCGCCCAGGAAGCCGTCCAGGAGCTGGACGAGGGCGAGGTCCTGCTGCTCGAGAACGTCCGGTACGACCCGCGCGAGGAGAGCAAGGACGAGGCCGAGCGCGGTGCGCTGGCCGACGAGCTCGCCGGCCTGGCCGACGTGTTCGTCAGCGACGGCTTCGGCGTAGTACACCGCAAGCAGGCCAGTGTGTACGACGTGGCCCGCAAGCTCCCGCACGCCGCCGGTGGCCTGGTGCTCGCCGAGGTCGAGGTGCTGAAGAAGCTCACCGAGGACCCGGCCCGTCCGTACGTCGTCGTCCTCGGTGGCGCGAAGGTCTCGGACAAGCTGGCCGTGATCGACAACCTGATCGCCAAGGCCGACAAGCTGCTGATCGGTGGCGGCATGGTGTTCACCTTCCTCAAGGCCCAGGGTCACGAGGTCGGCAAGAGCCTGCTCGAGGAAGACCAGGTCGAGGCGGTCAAGGGCTACTTGGCGACCGCGAAGGACAAGGGTGTCGAGATCGTGCTGCCGACCGACATCGTGGTCGCGCCCGAGTTCAAGGCCGACGCGCCCGCAACGGTGGTCGCCGCCGACGCGATCCCGGCCGATCAGCTCGGCCTGGACATCGGCCCGGACTCCGGCCAGGCGTTCGCCGCCGAGATCGCCGGCGCCAAGACCGTGTTCTGGAACGGCCCGATGGGTGTCTTCGAGATGGAGGCGTTCGCCGGTGGAACCAAGGCCGTCGCGCAGGCGTTGACCGAGGTGGACGGGCTCAGCGTGGTGGGTGGTGGCGACTCGGCCGCCGCAGTACGGCAGCTGGGCTTCGCCGACGATCAGTTCGGGCACATCTCCACCGGCGGTGGCGCTTCGCTCGAATACCTGGAGGGCAAAGAGCTCCCGGGTCTTGCTGTGCTGGAAGAGGACTGACACCAAAATGGCTGATAACGCTGCCCGTAAGCCGTTGATGGCGGGCAACTGGAAGATGAACGTCAACCACGTCGAGGCTGTGCACCTGCTGCAGAAGCTGAGCTGGACGCTGCAGGACAAGAAGCACGACTTCGAGCGGGTCGAGGTGGCCGTGCTGCCGCCGTTCACCGACATCCGCAGCGTGCAGACGCTCGTCGACGGCGACCGGATGAAGATCGTGTACGGCGCGCAGGATGTCTCCCAGCACGACGAGGGCGCTTACACCGGCGAGATCTCGGCGGCGATGCTGGCCAAGCTCGGCTGCAGCTACGTGCTGGTCGGACACTCCGAGCGGCGGCAGTACCACGGCGAGGACGACGCCCTGGTGAACGCCAAGACCGTCAAGGCACTGGCAGCCGGCATCACGCCGATCGTCTGCGTGGGCGAGGGGCTGGAGATCCGCAAGGCCGACGGGCACGTGGCGCACTGCGTGCAGCAGATCGACGGCGCGCTGGCCGGCCTGAAGGCGGACGACGTGCGCAAGCTGGTGATCGCGTACGAGCCGGTCTGGGCGATCGGTACCGGCGAGGTCGCCACCCCCGAGGACGCCCAGGAGGTCTGCGCCGCGATCCGGGCCCGGCTGGAGGAGACTTTCTCGCCGTCCGTGGCCGACGCGGTACGGATTCTGTACGGGGGGTCGGTGAAGATGAGCAGTGCAGGTGGCATCATGGCCCAGCCGGATGTCGACGGCTGCCTGGTGGGCGGTGCAAGCCTTAAGGTGGACGAGTTCGCCGGTATCTGCCGTTACCTGGACCTTCAGTTAGGCTACTCCTCGTGATTCTCGCTTTTCAGATCGTCGTCGTCATCTGCAGCCTGATCCTGACGCTGCTCGTGCTGCTGCACAAAGGCCGCGGTGGTGGCCTTTCCGACCTGTTCGGTGGTGGGGTCTCGTCCAGCCTGGGCGGTTCCTCGGTCGCCGAGCGGAACCTCGACCGGATCACGATCGGCGTCGGCCTGATCTGGTTCGCGGCCATCGTCGCGCTCGGCCTGCTGTACAAGCTCGGCTGAGAGGGGAGTAGCTCCCATGCCTGGTGGTGGCAGTGCGATTCGAGGTAGCCGGGTCGGCGCCGGACCGATGGGCGAGGCGGAGCGCGGCGACACCGCGCCCCGGCAGCGCGTCGTGTTCTTCTGTGCCAACGGACACGAGACCGCGACCGTTTTCGCGGTCGAGGCAGCGGTCCCGGAGGCCTGGGACTGTCCGAGGTGCGGTCTGCCGACCAGCACCGACGTCAACAACCCACCGCCGCCCACCAAGATCGAGCCGTACAAGACGCACCTCGCCTACGTGAAGGAGCGTCGCAGCGAGTCCGAAGCCGCCGAGATCCTCGAAGAGGCTCTCGAGAAGCTCCGGGCCCGCCGCGCCCGCGGCGAAGTCATCTTCTGAGCACGACAAACCCGGGCGGTCCCTGGAGAAGGGGCCGCCCGGGTTTGTCGTGCCTCAGGAAGACTTCAGCCGCGAGGCCGCGGCGTCGTCCAGTAGCCAGAGGGTTCGGTCGAGGCCCCTCGGAGTCGCAGCTGGGACGTCGCCACCTGATACGGCCGTCGCCACCGCGTCCGCCTTGTCGTCGCCCGACACCACGAACCAGACCTCGCGTGACCGGCCCAGCGTCGGGAACGTCAGCGAAACCCGCGTCGGCGGAGGCTTGGGGGAGTCGTGGACAGCGACCGCCCACCGGTCCTGCTCGGCCAGCTCCGGATAGCCAGGGAACAGCGACGCCACGTGCCCGTCCGGTCCCACGCCCAGCATCAGTACGTCGAAAGTCCGCACTCCGCTGGCCGCCAGTTCGGCCGCGTAAGCCTCAGCCGCCGCCTCCGGCCCCTGACCGCTGTCAGCCGCCATCGGGTGCACGCGCGCCGGATCGACGTCGACATGGGACAGCAGCGCGTCCCGAGCCTGGGTCTCGTTGCGCTCGGGATCGCCGGCGGGCAGGAAGCGTTCGTCGCCCCACCAGAACTCCACCCGCCGCCAGTCGATCGCGTGCCGCGCCGGGGACTCCGCCACGGCTCCGTAGACCTTCGCCGCGACGCGGCCGCCGGTGAGCACCACCTGCGCGATGCCACCGGCGACCTGGGCGTCGATCAGCCGGGTGATCAGCCTGGCCGCGACGGCGTGGACCAGGCCCTCGGCGTCGCGGTTGAGCAGGATCTCGGGCGAACTCATCAGCGCCCCGCCACCTTCTTCGCAGCCGCCTTCCGGGCCGGCGCCTTCTTCGCGACGGCCTTCTTGGCGGTCGCCGACTTGCGCGCCGACTTCGCCGCCGCGCTGGCCTTCTTGGCCACCGTCTTCTTGGCCGCGGTCTTCCGGCCGGCCGTCTTCTGAGCGGTAGAAGACTTCTGAGCGGACGAGGACGCCCGGCCCCCACCTGACCGGGCGGCGGCCTCGAGTTCCGGCGAGGCGGCCTTGCCCGAGACCTTCGTCGTACGGGCTGCTGCCTTCTCTGCCGCGGTCTGTGCGGACCGTCGGTCGACATCGCTGACCGTCTTCGCCGACGCGGGCATCTTCTCCCGCTCGACGAGGCAGCCGAGCGTCTGCGCGTACACGTCGTCAGGGTCGAGTCGCCGCAGTTCCTCGCTCAGCAGCTCCGAGGTGTTCCGCCGCTTCAACGCGACGGGCCGGTCCGGCTGGCCAGGAATGCTGAACGTCGCCACCGCACCGTCCGGCCGCGTCAACGCGATCGGCCCGGCGGGCGTGAACATCCGTACGGCGGTGATGCCGGGCCCTCGCGAGTTCCGCTGCTCCACCGGTACGCCGAGGCGGCACTGCAGCCAGGCGGCCATCAGATCCGCACTCGCGTTGCCCTTGGCCGACACCACCTCGGCGCCGGTCACCTTCGTCGGGTACTGGTCGAGCGCCGCGGCCATCAAGGCACGCCAAGGCGTCAGTCGGCTCCACGCGAAGTCGGTGTCGCCCGGCGCATAGCCCTCCGCCCGCGCGGTGAAGTCCGCGCCCCGCCGGGTCGCGGCCGCATCGGTGACCCGGCGACGGCCGAGTGCGCCGAGCGGGTCCTCGTTCGGAACCTTCGGCCCGCCTCCTGGCCACCAGACGATGACGGGGGAGTCGGGCAGCAGCAGCGGGGTGATGACGGACTCGGGCACCTTGGCCAGCTCGCCGTGCAGCCGCAGCAACACCGCCTCGCCCGGAATCCCTTCACCGACGCGTACTTCGGCGTCGAGGCCACCCGCGCCGCGCCCAGGCCGCAGGATCGCCACCAGCACCCGTGACGGGTGCTCGCGACCGGCTTCGTTCGCCGCCTTCATCGCGTCGTGGTGCGAGGCCTCGTCGACGACCACCACGATGGTGCCGACCATGCCCATCGCCGGTGAGCCGGCGTTGCGGCGGGCTCTCAGCAGGGCCGAGGCGATCTCCGCCGACGTGGTGCTGGTGAGGTCGATGATCATGGCCGCCTCCAGGCGCGTCCGTCGCGGGCGAGCATCTCGTGGGCGGAGTCGGGTCCCCAGGCACCGGAGGCGTACTGCTCCGGCTTGCCGTGTTCGGCCCAGTAGTTGATCACCGGGTCGAGGATCTTCCAGCCGAGTTCGACCTCCGTGTGCTGCGGGAACAGCGGCGGGTCGCCGAGCAGTACGTCGAGGATGAGCCGCTCGTACGCCTCGGGGGAGGACTCGGTGAAGGACCCGCCGTACGCGAAGTCCATGTTCACGTCGCGGATCTCCATCATCGTGCCGGGGACCTTCGCCCCGAACCGCATGGTGATGCCCTCGTCCGGCTGGATCCGCATCACCAGCGCGTTCTGGCCGAGTTCCTCGGTCTCCGTCTTGGTGAACGGCAGGTGTGGCGCGCGCTTGAACATCACGGCCACCTCGGTGACGCGGCGCCCCAGCCGCTTGCCGGTCCGCAGGTAGAACGGCACGCCGGCCCAGCGGCGGGTGTCCACGTCGACGCGCAGCGCGGCGAAGGTCTCCGTGGCCGAGTCGGCGGGAATCCCGTCCTCCTGCAGGTAGCCCTTCACCTTCAGGCCACCGGCCCAGCCCGCGGCGTACTGACCGCGTGCCGTGTGCAGGTCGAGGCGCTCCGGCAGCTTCACGGCCGCCAGCACCTTCTTCTTCTCCTGGCGCAGCGACCAGGCGTCGAAGCTGACCGGCTCCTCCATCGCGATCAGCGCGAGCAACTGGAGGAGGTGGTTCTGGATCACGTCGCGGGCGGCGCCGATGCCGTCGTAGTACCCGGCGCGGCCGCCGATGCCGATGTCCTCGGCCATCGTGATCTGCACGTGGTCGACGTAGTGGCTGTTCCAGACCGGCTCGAACATGGCGTTGGCGAACCGCAGCGCCAGCATGTTCTGGACGGTCTCCTTGCCCAGGTAGTGGTCGATCCGGAAGACCGCCTCGGGCGGGAAGACGGACTCGACCACCCGGTTCAGTTCCCGGGCGCTCTTCAGGTCGTGCCCGAACGGCTTCTCGATCACGACCCGGCGCCACGAGCCCGGGGTCTCCTTGGTCAGCCCGTGCTCGTTCAGCTGCTGCACGACCTGCGGGAACAGCCCCGGCGGGATGGACAGGTAGAAGGCGTGGTTGCCGCCCGTACCGCGGTTGACGTCGAGCTCGTCCACGGTTTCCTTGAGCCGCTTGAACGCCTCGTCGTCGGTGAGGTCACCCGGAACGAAGCGGAAGCCCTCGGCGAGCTGCTGCCAGACCTCCTCGCGGAACGGCGTCCGCGCGTGCTCCTTGACGGAGTCGTGCACGATCTGGGCGAAGTCCTGGTTGCTGAAGTCACGCCGGGCGAAGCCGACCAGGGCGAAACCGGGCGGCAACAGGCCCCGGTTCGCCAGGTCGTACACCGCCGGCATCAGCTTCTTGCGAGCCAGGTCACCGGTGACGCCGAAGATCACCAGGCTGCAGGGCCCGGCGATCCTGGGGAGCCGCCGGTCCTGGGGATCCCGCAGCGGGTTCACCGGGGCGGTGGGCTCCTCGTCGAGCTCTGCGGTCATGCGCCGCCGTCCTCCGATTTGTCAGGTGCGTCGAGTAGGGAGATCAGCTGCTCCACCCCGGCGGCGGGATCGGTGAGGTGCAGCCGTAGTACGGGACGGCCACGGTCGGCCAGTACGCCGGCGTCGCCCGCGGCCTGGGCCGAGATCAGGGTGCCGAACGAGAACGGGCGGTCCGGGATCTCGACGTCGGTCGATTCCGACGAGGTGATCTGCAGGAACACACCCTGCGGGTGGCCGCCCTTGTGGTACTGCCCGGTGGAGTGCAGGAACCGCGGTCCCCAGCCGAATGTGACCGGCCGGCCGGTACGGCTGCTCAGAGCGGGGCGGATGGAGATCAGGTTCTCGTCGCGCTCGGAGTCCAGGTACGCCATCACAGCGAGGTAGCCGTCCTCGCCGAGCTTGCTCAGCAGCGAGTCGAGCGCACCCTTGACCGTGTCGACGCCGTCGAGCAGACCCTCGGTCGCCCTGACCTCTACAGCACCGTCGGTGAAGGCAGCAGCCTCCGGCTCGGGCTGAGCATCCAGCAGACCGCGGGCGGCCTTCTTGGCGCTCTCCACGTCCGGCTGGTCGAACGGGTTGATCCCGAGCAGGTAACCGGCCACAGCAGTGGCCGTCTCCCACAACAGCATCTGCCCGCCGAGCGAACCAGACGTCAGAGCAGTCGGTACGTCACTGGTCGCCTTGTCGGCCAGCAGCGCGTTGGTGATGTCCGGCGCGTTGCTGTGCAGCTCCGGTGCGTGCAGGCCCTTCACTGCGACGGGCAGCACGCCGGTGCCGTTCTTTCCGGTGCTCTCGGCAATCAACTGCTCAGCCCAGTCGGGGAACCCGACGATGTCGGTGCCGTCGGCCGTGATGATCGCCTTGTCCCGGCCCGGGCTGCCGGCCAGTACTGCGCCCAGCAGCAGCGCCGGGTTGTCCGCGGAGTCGGCCTGCAAGACGGGAGCGGCCTCGGCCGCTTGGTCCAGCAGCTCAGCGATGTCGGCGCCCGCAAGCCCCGACGGGACGAGCCCGAAGGCGGTGAGCGCGCTGTAGCGTCCACCGACGTTGGGGTCGGCCAGGAAGGTCTTGCGGTAGCCCTCGTCGGCCGCGAGCTTCTCGAACGGCGATCCCGGATCCGTCACGACGACGACCCGCGAGGCCGCGTCGATCCCCGCGTCCGCGAACGCCTTGACGAACACCCGCCGCTGACTGTCGGTCTCGACCGTGCCGCCCGACTTGCTCGACACGACGATCACGGTGCGCTGCAGGTCGCCCGCCAGCGCCCGCGCGATCACGCTCGGGTTGGTCGAGTCCAGGACGACGAGCTCGACGCCGGCCGTCTTGGTGATCACCTCGGGAGCCAGTGACGAACCGCCCATGCCCGCGAGCACGATCCGGTCCAGGCCCTCGGCGCGCAGGTCGGCCAGCAGTGCCTCGATCTCGGCCAGCAGTGGCCGCGACGTCTCGTGCAGGTCGACCCAGTTGAGCCGGATCGCCGACTCGGACTCGGCCTCCGGACCCCAGACGGTGGCGTCCTTGGCCGCGATCCGGGAGGCGATCTTCTCCGCGACGAGCCGCTCGATCGTCTCGGCCCAGTCGCCGTTGACTGCGGTGACGGTCGGAGCGCTCACTTGGTGGCCGCCTTGAGGGCCGACGTGACGGTGTCCTGCAGCTCGGTCCAGGAGGCGTCGAACTTGCTGACGCCCTCGTCCTCGAGCACCTGGACGACCTCGTCGTACGAGATGCCGAGTGCCTCGAGGTCCGCGATCACCTTGCGGTCGGCGTCGTACTTGCCGCGCACGGTGTCACCCGGCACCTCGCCGTGGTCGGCGAACGCGTCGATGGTTGCCTGCGGCATCGTGTTCACGACGCCGCGGGTGATCAGCTGCTCGACGTACATGGTGTCCTTGTACGCCGGGTCCTTCACGCCCGTGGACGCCCACAGCGGGCGCTGCGGCTTGGCGCCGGCGGTCTCGATCTCGCGCCAGCGGTCGGAGGAGAAGATCTCCTCGTAGGCCTCGAACGCGAGCCGGGCGTTGGCGATCGCGGCCTTGCCCCGCAGCGCCTTCGCCTCGTCGGTCCCGATCGCGTCGAGGCGCTTGTCGACCTCGGTGTCGACCCGGCTGACGAAGAAGGACGCGACGCTGCCGAGCTTGGTCACGTCGTGACCGTTGTCGATCGCCTTCTCCAGACCGGTCAGGAACGCGTCCACGACCGCCTTGTACCGCTCCAGCGAGAAGATCAGCGTCACGTTCACACTGATGCCCTGGGCAAGCGTCTCGGCGATCGCCGGGATGCCTTCCTTGGTGGCCGGGATCTTCACGAAGACGTTCTCCCGGCCGACGGTCTCCCACAGCTCCTTGGCCTGGGCGATCGTCTTCGCGGTGTCGCGGGCCAGCCCGGGCTCGACCTCGATCGAGACCCGGCCGTCGACACCCTCGGAGTCGTCGTAGACCGGCTTGAACAGGTCGGCGGCGTCCCGGACGTCGTCGGTGGTGATCACCCGGATCGCCTGGTCGGTGGAGACGCCGTCGGCGGCGAGGGTGTGCACCTGGTCGGCGTACGCGTTCGCGTCGGAGATGGCCTTGGCGAAGATCGTCGGGTTGGTGGTCACCCCGCTGACGTGCTGGTCGTGGATCAGGGTTTCCAGGCTGCCGCTGGTGAGCCGCTGCCGGGAGAGGTCGTCGAGCCAGATGGAAACCCCGGCGTCGGCGAGGTCTTTCAAACGATCGGTCATGTCCGAAGCCCTCCGAAATGTTCTGTTGTGGATGGTCAGTTGGCGGCGTAGGTGTCGGCCGGTCCGACCGGCCCGGCTGCTGCCCGGCTCGGCGCAACACCGCTGCCACCGAGCTCGGCGGCCGCCGCGATGCTGTCCTTGGCTGCCTGTACGACGGCGTCGGCGGTGATGCCGAACTCCGTGTACAGCCGCTGGTAGTCGGCCGAGGCGCCGTAGTGCTCCAGGCTCACACTGCGCCCGGCGTCACCGACGATCTCGCGCCAGCCCAGCTTGATCCCGGCCTCGACCGAGACGCGGGCGCGCACACCGGCCGGGATGACCGACTCGCGGTACGCGTCGTCCTGCTCGTCGAACCACTCGCGGGAGACCAGCGACACGACCCGGGCCTTGATGCCCTCGTCGGCCAGCGTCTTGCGGGCCTCGACGGCGAGCTGCAACTCCGAGCCGGTACCGATCAGGATCACGTCCGGGGTGCCCTCGGTGTCGAGCAGCGTGTAGCCGCCCTTGTGCACGTTCTCCGTGGTCGCGTAGCCGTCCGTACCGCGCGGGTAGGTCGGCACGTTCTGCCGGGTCAGCACCAGGCCGGCCGGACGGTCGGTGTGCTCGAGGATCGTCGCCCAGGCGGCCGCCGTCTCGTTCGCGTCGGCCGGGCGAACCACGTCCAGGCCCGGGATCGCCCGCAGTGCGGCCAGGTGCTCCACCGGCTGGTGCGTCGGGCCGTCCTCGCCGAGACCGATCGAGTCGTGCGTCCAGACGTAGGTGACGGGCAGCTTCATCAGCGCGGCCAGCCGGACCGACGGACGCATGTAGTCGCTGAAGACGAGGAACGTACCGCCGTACGGGCGGGTGCGGCCGTGCAGGGTGATGCCGTTCAGGATCGAGCCCATGCCGTGCTCGCGGATGCCGAAGTGCAGGACCCGGCCGTACTCGTTGCCCTGGAACTCCTTGGTGGCGTGCTCGGCCGGGATGAACGACGGCTGCCCCTTCGGGGTCGTGTTGTTCGAGCCCGCCAGGTCGGCCGAACCGCCCCACAACTCGGGCAGCTCCGGCGCGATCTTGGTGAGCACCTCACCGGAGGCGGCGCGGGTGGCGACGCCCTTCGCGTCGGCCTCCCAGCTCGGCAGCGCGTCGCGCCAGCCCTTCGGCAGTTCCCGCTTGCCCAGCCGGTCGAACAGCTCGGCGGCCTCGGGGTCGCCGGTCTTCCACGCGTCGAACTTCTGCGTCCACTCGTCCTGCAGCGCCTGGCCGCGCTCGATCGCCTTGCGGGTGTGCTCGATGACGTCCGCGGCGACCTCGAAGCTCTGCTCCGGGTCGAAACCGAGGATCTTCTTCGTCGCGGCGACCTCGGCGGCGCCCGCGGCCGAGCCGTGGATCTTGCCGGTGTTCTGCGCGTTCGGCGCCGGCCAGCCGATGATCGTGTGCAGCCGGATGAAGGTCGGCTTGTCGGTGACCGCGTGGCCGGCCTCGATCGCGTCGTACAGGGCCTGCACGTCTTCTTCGTAGCCGGTGCCGCCGTTGGTCCAGTCGACGTCGTGGACGTCCCAGCCGTACGCCGCGTAGCGGGCGGCCACGTCCTCGGAGAACGCGATGTTCGTGTCGTCCTCGATGGAGATCTTGTTCGCGTCGTAGATCAGCGTCAGGTTGCCGAGCTTCTGGTGACCCGCGAGCGACGACGCCTCGGCCGAGACGCCCTCCTCCAGGTCGCCGTCCGACGCGATCACGTAGATCCGGTGGTCGAACGAGCTCTGGCCGGCGGCGGTGTCCGGGTCGAACAGGCCGCGCTCACGACGAGCGGCCATCGCCATCCCGACCGCGTTGCCGACACCCTGGCCGAGCGGACCCGTGGTCGTCTCGACGCCAGGGGTGTGGCTGTACTCCGGGTGGCCCGGCGTCTGGCTGCCCCACGTCCGCAGGGACTTCAGGTCGTCCAGCTCCAGGCCGAAGCCGGCCAGGTACAGCTGGATGTAGAGCGTCAGGCTCGAATGCCCGGCCGACAACACGAAACGGTCCCGCCCGGCCCAGTGCGGGTCGGCCGGGTTGTGCCGCATCACCTTCTGGAACAGCAGATAGGCGGCGGGCGCGAGGCTCATCGCCGTACCGGGGTGGCCGTTGCCGACCTTCTCCACAGCATCCAGCGCGAGCACGCGTACGGTGTCGACCGCACGCTTGTCGAGCTCGGTCCAGTCAAGCTTGGGGCTGGTCTTCTCCGTCACGCCGGCGGCGCTCCTCTCGATGGCTGCGAACACTGCTCTGTCGGTGTCCGAGGGACCGGCCGGACCCGTGGGTCCCGTGCCGTGAGCGCCCCCGCGCTGCACCGTGTGCGAGCCTACTCGCCCGGGCGTCTCAGGCCCTTCATACCTCGCCAACCGGACATCCGGGTTGCTTGTTCCCGAACGTCTCGGACCTCACACAGGTACCCCGGCCGACACGTGGGTGCGGGTGGGTGCAGGGGAGTCCTACGGGGCGTCGTAGACTGTCGAACCGTCAGCGCCGGAACCCGGCGTCAACCCACTCAGTTCGAGGTGTTCGTGACGGCCGTCGACCCGCGTCCAGCCGCGACGACGTCGTACCCGGCGCCGCTGCCGACCGACCCAGCCCTGGAGATCGATCAGTCTCTGGTGACGCCGGGCCCGTCGGTGCGCGACGTGATCAAGGCGTACGTCGGTCTGACCAAGCCGCGCATCATCGAGCTCCTGCTGATCACGACCGTGCCGGTGATGTTCCTGGCCGCGGGTGGGGTGCCAGGGCTCGGTGTCGTCGCGGCGACCCTCCTCGGCGGCATCCTCGCCGCCGGCAGCGCGAACACGATCAACTGCGTGCTCGACCGCGACATCGACGAGCAGATGCGCCGCACCCGCCGCCGCCCGCTGCCGCGGCACGCGGTCAGCCCGCGCTCGGCGACGGTTTTCGGCGTTGTACTGGGAATTCTCGCCACCCTCGAGCTCGGCCTGCTGGTGAACTGGCTGTCCTCGCTGCTCGCGCTGGCCGCCAACGCCTTCTACGTCTTCGGCTACACGATGGTGCTGAAGCGCCGGACCGTGCAGAACATCGTCTGGGGCGGCATCGCCGGCTGCTTCCCGACCCTGATCGGCTGGACCTCGGTCACCAACGCGCTGGCCTGGACCCCGCTGGTGCTGTTCGGTGTCGTCTTCTTCTGGACGCCACCGCACACCTGGGCACTGGCGATGCGGTACCGCGAGGACTACGCCTCGGTGGACGTCCCGATGCTCCCGGTGGTCGCGACCCCGGTCGCCACGGCCCGCCAGATCCTCGCGTACAGCATCGTCATGGTGCTCACCTCGATCGCCCTCTGGCCGATCGGCGGCACCGGCTTCGTCTACCCACTCGCGGCCGTCGTCCTCGGCGTCGTCTTCCTCCGCGAAGCCTTCGCCCTCCTGGCTCGAGCCAACACCGGCGCCGAAGGCGCAGCACTCCGCCCGATGCGCCTCTTCCACTTCTCCAACATCTACCTGGCCCTGCTCTTCATCGCAGCAGCCATCGACCCGCTCCTCCGCTAGCACACCCCCACGCCGGCTCCTCCGTCGCCGCTCAGCGCATCAGCACTCCGCCTCGATCGAGGCACACCCGACGTGCGCGGCCAACTGGTTCCGCTCCTGCGTCGCGACCTGCTCCCAGCTCCTTCGTCGCTGCTCACAACTACGAACCAGGTCGCATGGGTTCGCCGACTGGCGGGGTGAGCCAATCGGCCCGGCTCGGTCTCGTGGGTACCCAGCCTGTCCGGGCGCCTGAGTCAACTGCCCGGCGTGCTCGGTGGGTGAGTCCGCCTGCCCGGTGCGCTTCGGCGGGTGAACCGATCCGTCCGGCCCGCTTGGCGCCTGAGGCAGCCGCGCGGCGTGCTCGATGGGTGAGCCAACCCGTCGGCGGGCCCGCCGCTGCGGCGGGACCTTGATGGACCAACTGCTGCCGCCGCCTACAAGCCGTGCAGCAGCCGAAGCAGCCCGCCGTCAGCAGCCACCCCTGGCGTTCGCAGCTCGGTTCTATTCCTCCAGCCCCAACGCCGCCTACGTAGCTAGTTGCTGGCAGCATCGACCGCAATCGCCTGAAAAAGCACAGGTTGTGCCTGGCGGAGCACAGATAGTTGCCTCAGCGCCCCGTTTCTGCCAGTGAACAGCTGGTGGCTGGGAGTCGTCCCGTTGACCTTGTCCGGTCCGAGTGTTGCCATGGGGGAGTCCGTGGAGTGGCTCCAGCTGGGGCGGACGGCGGATCAGGGGGATGCAGTGGGGGTCAGAAAAGCACGCATAGCAGCGGTATCGGTGGTGGCGTTGCTCGGTACGACGTTGTCGGTCGCGCCGGCCGATGCGGGTGCGAGTCACAGCAGTCTTCAGCCCGTGGTGACCGGGCTGGACGGGCCTCGCGGGGTCGCTGTGAGCGCCGATGGGCGGAAGGTCGTCTACAGCGTCACCGACGGGTCCGTCTACGAGGCTTGGGCGTTCGGGCTGAACAAGCACATCCGGAAGCTCGGCCAGGTCCCGGGCGGCTTCCCGCCGGCGATCGACACTAACGTGTGGGGTGTGACGTACGCCCTCACCGGTGGCGGCGGACCCGAGGGGGACTCTCCGCCTGGTGGAGCGACGCTCTACAAGCTGCGTCCGGGGAGGTCTGCCCAGGTGGTCGCCGACATCGCGGCGTACCAGGCGCACGACCCGGATCCGTACGACCAGGAGAACGCTCCGACGGAGTCCAACCCGTTCGGTGTGGCGGCGCTACGTGACCGCACCGTCCTGGTGTCCGACGCGGCCGGCAACGACCTGCTCAGGGTGTGGCCGAACGGCTCCATCAAGACCGTCGCCAGGATCAAGCCCCGCATGGTGAAGGTGCCGTCGGGTCTGCCGGCCAAGGACCCCGAGGGCAACCCGTTGCCGCCGGCCGGTACGCCGATCCTCGCCGAAGGTGTGGCGACCTCGGTCACCGTCGGCACGGACGGCTACTACTACCTCGGTGAGTTGCGAGGATTCCCGGCCACGCCTGGAACGTCGGAGATCTGGCGGATCAAGCCGGGATCGGTCGGTGCCGTGTGCGACCCGGCCCACCCGTACCGGGGCAACTGCCAGCGGTACGCCGACGGCTACACCTCGATCGTCGATCTCGGTGCCGGTCCTGGCAACAAGATCTACGTGGTCGAGCTGGCCAAGAAGAGCTGGCTGCAGTTCGAACTCAACGGCGCAACCGCCGGAGCCCTGTTCGTGCAGTACCGCGGCGGTCACCAGCGCGGCGGCTACCGGCACGAGCTGGCGAAGGGGCAGCTCAACCTGCCGGGCGGCGTCGGCGTCAGCAGGAGCGGTGTCGTGTACGTCGCATCGCCCGTCTTCGGCCCAGGCTCAGTCGCAAGAGTCAGGTACTAGAAGGGACAACCCGGAGCGTCCGACCCACTGGATCGGGCGCTCCGGGTGCTCTAGGTAGCCGGCGTACCGCGTTCGCCGTACACGGCTGTGACCAGAGCGATCAGTACGCCGGCGAAGAACATGTGGATGAGCACGAGCCCCCACGGCAAACCGGTGAAGTACTGCGTGAAGCCGACCGCGCCCTGCAGCAACTCCATCGCCAGCAACCAGGCGGCGAGCTTGCGCAGCGCTCGGGACGTCGCGGTCACCCGCGTCGCGATCACCAGACCGATCGTCACGCCCAGCAGGCCGAACACGACGTCCGCGTGCAGCTGACTGATCACCGTCTCGTCGAAACCGTTCCGTCCGGTGTCCGGATCACCTGAGTGCGGGCCGGCGCCGGTGACAAGGGTGCCGAGGGCAACGGCCAGCCAGACCGCAACCACACAAGCGGTTGCGAGCGCGCGAACCACCGGGGGAGTGTGCGGATACGGACTCGTGCGGGAGCGGCGCATCATCGACACGGTCAGCGTGATGATGATCGGCGAGACCAGGAAGTGCGCGGACACGATCCACGGGTTCAGCCCGGTCAGCACGCTGATGCCACCGATGACCGCCTGCAACGGGATCCCCAGCGCGGCGGCGGTCGCCAGCCGACGCAGGTCCGTACGCCGTGGCCGGTACCGCATGACCACGAGCCAGGTCAGGATCGCGATCACCCCCACCACGAACCCGAGCATCCGGTTGCCGAACTCGATCGCGCCGTGGATCCCGAGCGCGCTGTGCGGCACGTACGACGCGTCGGTGCACGACGGCCAGGTCGGGCACCCCAGCCCGGACCCCGTCAGCCGCACCAGCCCACCGGTCACCACGATGCCGATGTTGGCCACCACGGACGCCCAGCCCCACCGCCGAACGACATCCAGACTCGGCTCCGGCACGAACCGCCAGAACCCAGTCACACCCTCGTCCTCACGCACCGCGGTCTCCGTGCTCACCGGCACACTCTAGAGACAGCCTTGTCGGCACCCAAAAAAACAGCCTTGTCGGCACCCGAAAACACAGCCTTGTCGGCACCCGAAAGCACAACCTCGCTCAGTCCCATCGGAAGGTCTTGGATACGAGGTAGGCGAGGAGTGCTGCCCAGAGGGTGAGGGAGAGGGCGGCGGCCCATGGGATCACGCCTTCGATGGTGGAGTTGGCGAGGCCGTTGGCGAGCGCTGCGCTGGGCAGGAGGCGTACCACGGACCGCATGCCGGCCGGGTATTCGTCGACGGGTGTCATCAGGCCACCGCCGACCAGGAGCAGGAGGTAGAGCAGGTTCGCCGCGGCGAGGGTGGCTTCGGCTCGGAGGATGCCGGACATGAGCAGGCCGAGCGACGCGAAGGCAGCTGTGCCGCAGACGACCATCAGGACGACGCCGATGACCGCCGATGCGCCGCCGACGGGCTTCCAGCCGAGGGCGAAGCCGGTGCCGGCCAGTACGGCGAGCTGGATCACCTGGATCACCAGGACCGAGCCGATCTTGCCCGCGAGCAGGCCGGTCCGGGACAGGGGAGAGGCGCCGAGACGCTTGATCACGCCGTACCGGCGTTCGAACCCTGTCGCGATCGCCAGTGAGGTGAAAGAAGACGACAGCACGGCCAGCGCGAGCACACGCGGTACTGCGAGGTCTACGGCTCGTCCGTCGCCGAGCGGCAGCCGATCGCCCAGGCCCGTGCCACCGAGGAGTAACAGCAGCCCCAGCGGGATCACCAGAGCCAGCAACAGTTGCTCACCGTTCCGGATCAGCAGCCGGAACTCCATCCGAGCGTGCGACAGCACCTTGCGTGTCCACGGCGCAGAACCCGGCTGCGGAGCGTACGTCGTACTCATCGAATCTCCTTGCCCGACTCAGCGGACTTGGCCGGCTTCGCCGTGAGCGCCAGGTAGACGTCCTCGAGCGACTTCGCGCCGTGCTCGGTCAGTACGTCGGGAGTCCCCGAGGCGATCACCTTGCCCGCGGAGACGACGTGCACCTGATCGGACAGCTGCTCGGCCTCGTCCATCGCGTGTGTGGTGAGTACGACGGTCACCCCGTCGTCGCGCAGGTCGCGGATGAGCTGCCAGATCTCCCGGCGCCCGTGCGGATCCAGCCCGGTCGTCGGCTCGTCGAGGAACACGATCTCGGGCCGTCCGACGATCGCCATCGCCAGCGACAGCCGCTGCTTCTGACCGCCCGAGAGCCGCCGGTACGGCGTACGCCCGCAGGTACCCAGGTCGAGCCGCTCGATCAGCTCCGGGAGCTCCAGCGGATGAGCGTGCAGCCCCGCCACGTACCGCAGCATCTCGAGAGCCCGTACGCCGGACCAGGCACCGCCTTCCTGGAGCATCACCCCGATCCGCGGCATCAGTTCGTCGTGGTCTGCGATCGGATCCAGCCCGAGGACCCGGACCTGGCCCGAGTCGGGCCGCCGGAACCCCTCGCAGCTCTCCACCGTGGTGGTCTTGCCGGCCCCGTTGGGGCCGAGGACGGACGTCACTGTTCCGCCGGTTACGGTGAGAGTGAGGCCGTCGACCGCGGTCTTCTCGCCGTACCGGACGACGAGGTTGTCGATCTCGACTGCGACTGGCACGTGTGCAGTGTAGGAAACGCCCAGGCGTGACCCTGCTCACGGTCACCTTCCGGCGCAGGCGAGGCTTCGCGAACCGGTTAGGGGAGCCTTATTTGAAGGGTCCCGGTAATTACGCGACACTGATGTTGTGAAAACTTCCGCGTCGACCGGTGAGGTGCCCTCGGGCACGGCTGCTGTGGCCGGTCACCTGCGGGACGAGTCCACCAGGGACCGGGTCGCCCGGTCGATCCTGACCAACGGCCCGTCCAGCGCCGCGGTGCTCGCGGAGCGACTGAAGCTGACCCCCGCGGCGGTCCGCCGGCACCTGGACCACCTGCTCGAGGAGGGCCTCGCCGAGGCTCGCGAGGAGCGCGTCTACGGCCCCCGCGGCCGGGGCCGCCCCGCCAAGGTGTTCGTGCTGACCGACTCCGGCCGGCACGCCTTCCACCAGGCGTACGACGACCTGGCGGCCACCGCGCTGCACTTCATCGCCGAAGCCGGCGGGGAAGCGGCAGTCACGGAGTTCGCCCGGCGCCGCGTGGCCGACGTGGAGACGAAGTACCGGCAGCTGCTCGAAGCGGCTCCGGAGGAGAAGAAGGCGGAGGTGCTCGCCCAGGCGCTCAGCGTCGACGGCTATGCCGCCTCCACCCTGCAAGCCGGTGCCGGCGAGCAGCTCTGCCAGCACCACTGCCCGGTCGCGCACGTGGCCGAGCAGTTCCCCCAGTTGTGCGAGGCCGAGACCGAGGTGTTCTCCCGCCTGCTCGGCAAGCACGTCCAGCGACTCGCCACCATCGCTCACGGTGACGGTGTCTGTACCACTCACATCCCTGGCGCTGCCACCAAAGCACAGCCAGTTACCTCTGTATCCGACAGCGAATCTGCGAGGACTGCACGATGACGCAAACCGCTCACCCGGAGCTCGACGGGCTCGGCACGTACAAGTTCGGCTGGTCCGACAGCGACGCTGCCGGTTCCGTGGCCAAGCGCGGCCTCAGCGCGGAGGTGGTGCAAGGCATCTCGACGCTGAAGAGTGAGCCGGAGTGGATGCTCGACCTGCGGATGAAGGGCCTGAAGCTCTTCGACCGCAAGCCGATGCCGTCGTGGGGTGCGGACCTGTCCGGCATCGACTTCGACAACATCAAGTACTTCGTCCGCTCGACCGAGAAGCAGGCCACCAGCTGGGAGGACCTGCCCGAGGACATCAAGAACACCTACGACAAGCTCGGCATCCCCGAGGCGGAGAAGCAGCGCCTCGTGGCCGGCGTCGCCGCGCAGTACGAGTCGGAGGTCGTCTACCACCAGATCCGCGAGGACCTGGAGGAGCAGGGCGTCATCTTCCTCGACACCGACACCGGCCTGCGCGAGCACCCGGAGCTGTTCAAGGAGTACTTCGGCTCGGTCATCCCGGTCGGCGACAACAAGTTCGCCGCGCTGAACACGGCGGTCTGGTCCGGCGGCTCGTTCATCTACGTCCCCAAGGGCGTCAAGGTGGACATCCCGCTGCAGGCCTACTTCCGGATCAACACCGAGAACATGGGCCAGTTCGAGCGGACGCTGATCATCGTCGACGAGGACGCCTACGTCCACTACGTCGAGGGCTGCACCGCGCCGATCTACAAGTCGGACTCGCTGCACTCCGCGGTGGTCGAGATCATCGTGAAGAAGGGTGCCCGCTGCCGCTACACGACGATCCAGAACTGGTCGAACAACGTCTACAACCTGGTCACCAAGCGCGCCACCTGCGAGGAGGGCGCGACGATGGAGTGGATCGACGGCAACATCGGCTCCAAGGTGACGATGAAGTACCCGGCCGTGTACCTGATGGGCGAGCACGCCAAGGGCGAGACGCTGTCGATCGCGTTCGCCGGCGAGGGCCAGCACCAGGACGCCGGCTCGAAGATGGTGCACAACGCGCCGTACACGTCGAGCTCGATCATCTCCAAGTCCGTCGCCCGCGGTGGCGGCCGGACGTCGTACCGGGGTCTGGTCGAGGTCGCGCCGGGCAGCCACCACAGCAAGTCCACGGTGCGTTGTGACGCGCTGCTGATCGACACGATCAGCCGCTCCGACACCTACCCGTACGTCGACGTCCGCGAGGACGACGTGGCGATGGGGCACGAGGCGACCGTGTCCAAGGTCAGCGACGACCAGCTCTTCTACCTGATGAGCCGGGGCATGGCCGAGGACGAGGCGATGGCGATGATCGTCCGCGGCTTCATCGAGCCGATCGCCCGCGAGCTCCCGATGGAGTACGCGCTGGAACTCAACCGGCTCATCGAGCTGCAGATGGAAGGGGCCGTCGGCTGATGTCAGCCACCGAAACCCTGGTTGCCACCGGCAACCAGGGCCACTCCCACGGACCGGGCTCCCCGGTACCGTTGCAGGCGCGCAGCGAGCGGACCACGTCCTACGACGTGACCGACTTCCCGGTGCCGAACGGCCGCGAGGAAGAGTGGCGCTTCACGCCGGTCAAGGCTCTCAAGGCGCTGTTCGCCGACGAGGCCGGCACCGAGACCGCCAAGGTCGACGCGCACGGGCCTGACGGGGTGGTGATCGAGACGATCGCCGCCGACGCCGTGAAGGCGCTGACCCCGCAGGACCGGATCGCCGCCGTCGCGTGGACGCACGCCGCCGAGGCGCTGGCCGTGCGTATCCCGAACGACGCCGAGCTGACCGAGCCGGTGCACGTCAACGTCGCCTCGCTCGGCGGCCGCGGTTTCGGCCACCTCGTGATCGAGGCCGGCCGGCACAGCCGCGGCACCGTGATCGTCGACCACACCGGCGCCGGTGAGTACGCCGCCAACGTGGAGATCGTCGTCGGCGACGGCGCCGACCTCCGGGTCGTGTCGATCCAGCAGGGCGACACCGAGTCGATCCACGTCGGCCAGCACGACGCCGTGGTCGGCCGCGACGCGAAGCTGAACCACGTCGCCGTCACGCTCGGCGGCAAGATCGTCCGCCTGTCGACCAACGTCCGGTACGCCGGTCCCGGTGGCGACGCGGAGCTGCTCGGGGTGTACTTCGCCGAGTCCGGTCAGCACCACGAGAACCGGCTCTTCGTCGACCACGAGGCGATCAACTGCAAGAGCAACGTGCTCTACAAGGGTGCGCTCGCCGGTGACCACGCCCGCTCGGTGTGGATCGGCGACGTGCTGATCCGGGCCGCGGCCGAGGGCACCAACACCTTCGAGCTGAACCGGAACCTGGTCCTGACCGACGGGGCGCGCGCCGACTCGGTGCCGAACCTGGAGATCGAGACCGGCGAGATCGAGGGCGCCGGGCACGCTTCGGCGACCGGCCGGTTCGACGACGAGCAGCTGTTCTACCTGCAGGCTCGCGGTATTCCCGAGGACGAGGCCCGTCGTCTGGTGGTGTCCGGGTTCTTCAACGACATCATCGGCCGGATCGGCGTACCGGAGGTGGCCGAGCACCTGCACGAGGTGATCGAGCAGAAGCTGGCCCGGACGGCGGCGCTGACCGAGGCGGCCAAGGCCTGATCATGAGCGACACGTTCGAACGCGCCTGCGGGGTGGCCGATGTCCCCGACGAAGGGGTCATCGCCACCGAGGTCGGCGGTGTCGAGGTGGCCGTCGTGAAGAGCGAGGGCCAGTACTTCGCCGTCCGCGACGAGTGCTCGCACGCGCAGATCCAGCTGTCCGAGGGCGACGTCGGCAACTGCGAGATCGAGTGCTGGCTGCACGGCTCCCGGTTCGACCTGCGCACCGGCGAGCCGACCAGCCTGCCGGCGTACGACCCCGTCCCGGTCTATCCGGTCCGGGTGGACGGCGAGGACCTGCTGGTCGACGTCAAGAACCCCCTGAATCAAGCTTCCTAACGACGGAGATAGAAGAAAACCCATGGCGACACTCGAGATCCGCGACCTGCACGTGTCGGTCGACACCGAGAACGGCCCGAAGGAGATCCTGCGCGGCGTCGACCTGACCATCGCCGGTGGTCAGACGCACGCGATCATGGGCCCGAACGGTTCCGGCAAGTCCACGCTGGCGTACTCGATCGCCGGCCACCCGAAGTACAACGTCACCAGCGGCACCGTGACGCTGGACGGCGAGGACGTGCTCGCCATGTCCGTCGACGAGCGCGCCCGGGCCGGCCTGTTCCTGGCCATGCAGTACCCGGTCGAGGTGCCCGGTGTGTCCGTGTCGAACTTCCTCCGGACCGCCAAGACCGCCATCGACGGCGAGGCGCCGAAGCTGCGGACCTGGGTCAAGGACGTCAACAAGGCGCTCGCCGACCTGGACATGGACGCCGACTTCGGCACCCGGAACGTGAACGAGGGCTTCTCCGGTGGTGAGAAGAAGCGGCACGAGATCGTCCAGCTGGAACTGCTCGACCCGAAGATCGCGATCCTCGACGAGACCGACTCCGGCCTCGACATCGACGCGCTGAAGGTCGTCTCGACCGGCGTCAACCGGTTCGCCGAGAAGGGTGACAAGGGCGTTCTGCTGATCACCCACTACACCCGGATCCTGCGCTACATCAAGCCGGACTTCGTGCACGTGTTCGTCGACGGCAAGGTCGCCGAGGAGGGCGGCCCGGAGCTGGCCGACGAGCTCGAGGCCAACGGCTACGAGCGCTTCCTGAAGACAGGCGCGAAGGCATGACGGACGCCCGGACCTTCAGCAGTCCGCTGGACCTGCAATCGGTCCGGGCGGACTTCCCCATCCTGTCGCGGGTGCTGGCGAACGACTTCCCGCTGGTCTACCTGGACTCGGCGAACTCCTCGCAGAAGCCTGCGCAGGTGGTCAAGGCGATCGAGGACCACTACCTGGTCCACAACGCCAACGTGGCGCGCGCGATGCACCAGCTCGGTGCCGAGGCGACCGCGGCGTACGAAGGCGGCCGGGACAAGGTCGCGGCCTTCATCGGTGCGACCAACCGCGACGAGATCGTCTTCACCAAGAACGCCTCCGAAGCGCTCAACCTCGCCGCGTACACCCTCGGTGCCTCGCTCGAGCCGGGCGACGAAGTGGTGATCTCCGAGATGGAGCACCACAGCAACATCGTCCCGTGGCAGCTCGCCTGCGAGCGGACCGGCGCGACGCTGCGCTGGTTCGGCGTCACCGACGAGGGCCGGCTGGACCTCAGCAACATCGAGGAACTGATCAACGAGCGCACGAAGATCGTCTCGCTGACCTGGGTCTCGAATGCGCTCGGCACGATCAACCCGATCACCTCGATCGCCGAGAAGGCGCATGCTGTGGGTGCGCTCATGGTCGTCGACGCCTCGCAGGCCGTGCCGCAGTTCCCGGTGGACGTTTCGACGCTGGGCGCCGACCTGCTCGCCTTCACCGGGCACAAGACGGTCGGCCCGACCGGTATCGGCGTGCTCTGGGGCCGGTACGACCTGCTTGCCTCGCTGCCGCCGTTCCTCGGTGGGGGAGAGATGATCGAGGTCGTCCGGATGACCGGTTCGACGTACGCGCCGCCACCGGCCCGGTTCGAAGCCGGTACGCCGCCGATCGCGCAGTCCGTCGGTCTCGGTGCCGCCCTGGACTACCTGGCCGGCATCGGGATGGACAAGATCGCGGCGCACGAGCAAGCGATCACGGCGTACGCGCTGGAAGGGTTGCAGACGGTGCCGGGACTGAAGATTCTCGGGCCGACCGACAGCGTCGACCGGGGCGGAGCGATCAGCTTCGAGCTGGACGGCGTTCACCCACATGACGTCTCGACGGTGCTGGACACCCGCGGCATCGCAGTACGGGCCGGGCACCACTGCGCGCGGCCGGTGCACGAGCGGTTCGGAATGCAATCGTCGACCAGAGCGTCTTTCTACCTGTACACGACACCCGAGGAGATCGACGCGCTCGTCGACGGCCTCGGATTCGTCCGGTCATTCTTCAAGGTGGACTGATATGCAGCTCGACAGCCTTTACCAGGAGATCATCCTGGATCACTACCGCAGCCCGCACCACGCGGGGCTCGCGGACCCGTACGACGTGGAGGTGCACCACGTGAACCCGTCCTGCGGGGACGAGGTCACCCTCCGGGTCGAGCTCGACGGCGACGTCGTGACCGGCGTGACGCACCAGAGCGTCGGCTGCTCGATCAGCCAGGCGGCGACGTCGGTGATGAGCGACCTGGTCATCGGCAAGCAGGTCATCGAGGGGATGGCGACCTACGAGAAGTTCCTGGAACTGATGCAGGGTCGTGGGAATGTGGAACCCGACGAAGAGGTTCTGGAAGACGGCGTCGCCTTCGCGGGTGTCGCGCAGTTCCCGGCTCGGGTGAAGTGTGCGCTGCTGGGCTGGTCGGCCTGGCGCGACGCGACCGCCCAGGCACTCGCGAAGAAAGAAGGAGCAACCAATGTCTGACCAGACCGACGAGAAGATCGAGCTGCCCGAGGTCGACCTCGAAGCCGCTGGCAAGCCGGCTGGCTCGACTGTTGCGGTGGAAGACGTCACCGAGGCGTTGAAGGACGTCGTGGACCCCGAGCTGGGGATCAACGTCGTCGACCTGGGCCTGATCTACGGCGTGACCGTGGACGACACCACCACCGCGATCATCGACATGACGCTGACGTCCGCGGCCTGCCCGCTGACCGACGTGATCGAGGACCAGACCCGGATGGCGCTCGACGGCCTCGTCAACGACTTCCGGATCAACTGGGTCTGGATGCCGCCGTGGGGTCCCGAGAAGATCACCGACGACGGCCGCGACCAGCTGCGCGCGCTCGGCTTCAACGTCTGATTTCTCCAGTACTGCGGTAGCCCGGGTCAGGTGGCCCGGGCTTTCGCATGTCCGGATGCACTAGCGTCGGTGCGGTGACCCGCATCCTCTCCGTCGGCCCGAACCGCCTCGAGCGCTGGCTGGCCGGTTTCAGCGAGCGCCACGGGCCGACGTCGTACGACGTGACTCCGCTCCGGGTGACCGCGTCGGCCGAGGACGGGGCGGTCGCCGAGATCGAGGTGCCGTTCGGCCCGTTGTCCGAACTCACGCCGGCCGGGTTGGTGGCGCACGTGCTGGCGGATCGTCGGCTCGGGCTGCTGCTGGTACGGCGAGGTGGGTACGGCGCGGGCGTCTTCGCCGGGGGAGTGCTGGAGTCCTCGAAGGTCGGGTCGCGGCATGTGCAGGGGACGACGAAGGCGGGCGGTTGGTCGCAGCAGCGGTTCGCCCGCCGCCGGGACAACCAGGCGCGCGAGGCATTCGCGGCGGCCACCGAAGTCGCAGTACGAATCCTCGCGCCCGCGAAACTCGACGTACTGGTTTGCGGCGGTGACCGTAAAGCTGTCGACACAGTTCTCGAGGATCCACGGCTGAAAGCGCTCGTCCCGTTGGTTCGGCCGCCTTTCTTGGGTGTGGCGGATCCCAAACAAAAGGTTCTGGAACAAGCCGGCCTCGACGCTCGAGCCGTCCGAATCCACCTCATCGAACCGGACCCGACTTCCTGAACAGGCCCTAACTCCGCGAGCGCGGCGGTGTGGCGCGGGTTGTGCGGGTGTTACCGCGAAGTACTGTCGGAAGTACGGACATTTGTTGCCGTCGGCGACTCTGCCGAGAACGGCCCCGCGCATTCTTGGAAAGCTGCCGAATCAGGGAGCCGGATCGTGAGGGAACCGTTGTCGTCAGTGGCCCGTCGATAGGAAAGACTGTCCGTCCTGAGGGTTCTGTCGAGTGGGAGGGTCAAGTGACCGCGTTCCTCGTAGTGCTGGCATTGGTCGCCTTATTGGTGGTCGTCACACTGATCAAGTCAGTCCGGGTCGTGCAACAGCAGACCGTCGGTATCGTGGAACGGTTCGGGAAGTTCAAGGTCGGCTTGCAGCCCGGCCTGAACCTGCTGACTCCGTTCGTCGACAAGGTGCGCTACACGATCGACATGCGCGAGCAGGTCGTCGCGTTCCCGCCGCAGGGCGTCATCACCGAGGACAACCTGATGGTGTCGATCGACTCCGTCATCTACTTCCAGGTGAACGACCCGGTCCGGGCGACGTACGAGATCTCGAACTACATCCAGGCGATCGAGCAGCTGACCATGACCACGCTGCGAAACATCATCGGTGGCATGGACCTGGAGCAGACGCTGACCAGCCGCGAGGAGATCAACGAGAAGCTCCGCTACGTGCTGGACGAGGCGACCGGCAAGTGGGGCATCCGGGTCAACCGGGTGGAGCTGCGCTCGATCGACCCGCCGCCCTCCATCCAGGACTCGATGGAGAAGCAGATGCGCGCCGACCGTGACAAGCGCGCCGCGATCCTGACGGCCGAGGGTATGCGGCAGTCCGCCGTCCTGTCGGCCGAAGGTCAGAAGCAGTCCGCGATCCTCACCGCGCAAGGTGACCGCGAGTCCCGCATCCTGCGCGCGCAGGCCGAGCGGGAAGCCCGGATCCTGAAGGCGCAGGGTGAGGCGCAGGCCATCACCACCGTGTTCAACGCGATCCACGCCGGCAAGCCGGACCAGGGTCTGCTGGCGTACCAGTACCTGCAGATGCTCCCGTCGATCGCCCAGGGCGACTCGAACAAGCTGTGGATCATCCCCAGCGAGATCGGCAAGGCGATGGAGGGCCTCGGCAGCGCCGTCGGCCAGATCGCCGGCATCACCCAGAAGGCCGAGGGCCCGTTCCCGGAGCCGGACCTGGGCGACTCGCACGCGGTCGAGGTCGACAGCGGCGGCGGTTCGTCGGTGACGCCCGACGCCGCGGTGGCCGAGGCAGACAACGCAGTACAGGAAGCGATCGCCGCAGCGCAGAACGCGGCCGTCAGCTCACGCAGCCAGGCGGCTGCGCCCCCGGCGGTCACCTCAGCTCCCGAGCAGACCGCGCCGGTGCAGGACGGTCCCACGCAGGAGCGCTGACAACCAGTACGACGTACGCCACGCGGCCCAGCTCTGATGAGCTGGGCCGCGTGCTGTTCACCCACAACCCGCAGCCGGCGCCTGGCGGACCTGCAGCCCATCAGTGTGGGGGGCTTGAGCCAATGGGCTGGGCGAGGTGCGCTCAGTCGAGGGGTCCGTGCGGCTGCCGACGCGACTACTGATGGGCTGGCGGTCCGCGACACCGGGGAAGCCGCGGGCGTGTGATGTTCGCGGCACTCGGGCGTTCACGGGTCGGACCGGCGAGCGCGTGCCGTGTCAGGTGCGTAGAGTCTGGCAGCGATGACATGGTTCGAGGCGCTGTTCGTTCTGCTGGCGGGCATGGGCGCGGGCACGATCAACGCGGTGGTGGGTTCAGGCACGCTGCTGACCTTCCCGGCGTTGCTTGCTGTCGGCATCCCACCCGTACTCGCCAACGTCAGCAACAGCGTCGGCCTCTCACCCGGTACGGCGGCCGGCGCGATCGGGTACCGCCGGGAACTCGAAGGCCAACGCGGCCGGCTGATCCGGCTGATCCCCGCATCCCTCGTCGGCGGCATCGTCGGGGGAGTGCTGCTGCTCAAGCTCCCGGACTCGGCCTTCAAGGCTGTCGTCCCAGGCCTGATCCTGCTCGGCTGCGTCCTGGTCGCCTTGCAACCGTGGCTGTCGAAGCGGATCAACCTCCCCGACCACGCCCACCGCGGCGCCTGGTGGGTGATGCCGGCCGTCTTCGCGACCGGCGTGTACGGCGGCTACTTCGGCGCGGCGCAGGGTGTCTTGCTGATGGCGATCCTCGGTATCGGCATGGACGCCAACCTGCAACGAATGAACGCCCTCAAGAACGTCCTCGCCACGGTCGTGAACACGGTCGCGGCAATCCTGTTCATCATCGTCGCCGACGTCGACTGGCTCGCGGCCGCCCTCATCGCAGTCGGCTCCACCATCGGCGGCTTCGCCGGCGCCCGCTACGGCCGCAAACTCCCCCCAGCCGCCCTCCGCGCCCTCATCGTCGTCATCGGCATCGCCGCCATCGTCACCATGATCTTCTGAAGCGGCCGCTTCGGACCACCTGTTAGCGTGCGGCGGATGGAAGAGCTGGGATCCGTGGCTTGGCCGCCCGAACCGATCAGGACCGAGAGGCTCGTACTCCGTGAGTCCGAGACACGGGATCGTGCGGCGTTCATCGAGCTCCTCGCCTCGCCAGAGGTGCACACCTACCTCGGCGGCCCGCGTGCTCGTGACGAGCTCGAACGCGAGGTGTCCGAGGCACCAGCACGCTGGCCCGGGAGCTTCGTCGTCGAGCTCGACGGGTCGATGATCGGCCACGTCCTGCTCAGGAGAAACCCGGCGTACGGTCGTCCGGCCGCCGCAGGGAAGGCAGATCTCGGCTACCTGTTCCTGCCGCAGTCCTGGGGATTCGGGTACGCCGCCGAGGCGTGCGCAGCAGCACTCGACTGGCTCGCCGACGCCCTCCCCGGCGAGTCGGTCGTCCTCACCACCCAGTCCGCCAACGCCGGCTCCATGCGCCTCGCGGCGAAGCTCGGGTTCACCGAGGTTGAGCGCTTCCAGGCCTGGGACGCCGAACAATGGCTCGGCCTGCGACCCCCGGTTCACACGCCCAGCTGAGTTTCGAACGAGGGAACTTCACGCCCCGCGCATCGGGATCGCGTGCAACATTCAGCCGAGACGTAGGTGTGGGGTGGGTGGATTGAGCGCTGACAGGAGAGTACGAGGCGGGTGCCGCCGACCTCGCACGAACGAAGCGAGGGCAGGCAACGCGCGACCGGGGGATCGCGAGCAACCGGTGCACGCTCGCTGTTCAGCCGCGACGGAGAAGCGGGTGGTGGGGTGAGGGGCCGACGGAGGAGGCGCGACGCGGGCGCTCGTCGTACGAGTTAGTTGGCCTGTGGTTCTAGGCCGGTGATGAGGAGGTCGAGGCCGTAGTCGAACTGGGCGTCGCCGCCGGTGGTGCGGGCGAGTTCGGGGGCGAGCTCGACCACGGTGGGGAACTCGGTGGCGGACAACGACTCCATCGTGGTGCGGAGGCGGCGCCAGGCTTCGGGGTCTCGGCGTTCGGCGGCCATCTGGATTTCCCAGGAGGTGGAGCCGAGGACGTAGGTGAAGAGGGTGGTGTGCGTCCGAGCCGCGGTCTCTTTGCCAAAGCCGGCGGAACGCAGTACGCCGAGCAGGCCCTCCGCCACTCGCGCGGTCTCCTGGCCGCTGAGCGGCCGCCCGGCGAGTAGTTGCGCCAGGCAAGGGTGCTGGAGCATCAGGGACCGCAGACTCCGGCATACCGCGCGCACCTGGTCCTGCCACGGCACCCCGTCGGGCACCGGCGGAAGGAGGCCCATCAGGTGGTTGCGGACGGCGTCGTACAGGTCGTCCTTGTTGCGGAAATAGGTGTAGAGCGCCATCGGCCCGACGCCCAGTTCCGCGGCCAGACCGCGGAGGCTGAAGGCGCTCGTGCCGTCGGACTCCATCAGCTCGAGTGCGGTGCGCACGATCAGCTCGGGGCTGAGCGTGTTCCGCGGCGTCCTGGCGCGGCTGGCTGCCATCGGTCTGTCTCCCAAGTCACAACGGATTCACTAACGTACGGTGTATAGTACACCGTAGAGAAGCAAATCAGACCGTGAAGGGAAGATCAGCGTGCGAGCCGTACAGATCACCGAGTTCGGTGGCCCGGAAGTCCTCAAGGTGAGCGACGTCGACGAGCCGGTCGCGGGTGACGGACAGGTTCTGATCACTGTCGACCGGGCCGGCGTCAACTACGCCGACACCCACCAGGTGGAGAACAGCTACCTGTCGAAGGCGGAGCTGCCGCTGATCCCCGGTGGTGAGGTCGTCGGTCACACCGCGGACGGCCGCCGCGTGGTCGCGCTGGTCGGCTCGGGCGGGTACGCCGAAAAGGCCGTCGCGCACGCGCCGTACGCGTTCGACGTGCCGGAAGGTGTCAAGGACGGTGAGGCGCTCGCGCTGGTTCTCCAGGGCACGACCGCGTGGCATCTGCTGAAGACCTCCACCCACCTGCAGCCCGGCGAGTCGGTGCTCGTGCACGCCGGCGCCGGTGGTGTCGGCACCCTCGCCATCCAGCTCGCGAAGCTGTGGGGCGCCGGCCGGGTCATCGCCACCGCCTCGTCGGAGGAGAAGCGCAAGCTGGCCTTGGAGCTCGGTGCGGACGCCGCGATCGACGGCGACCCCGAGGGTCTGAAGGACCGGATCATCGAGGCCAACGGCGGCAAGCCGGTCGACATCGTGCTCGAGATGGTCGGCGGTCCGACCTTCGACGAGTCGTTCGACGCGCTGGGCCGGTTCGGCCGGTTGGTGACCTTCGGTTCGGCGTCCCGGCAGGCGGCGAAGGCGATCGAGCCCGCTCGGTTGATGAAGGGCTCGAAGACGATCGCCGGGTTCTGGCTGGCGGACTGCTTCAAGACCCCGGCGCTGCTCGGCGATCCGCTGAAGGAACTGTTCGGCCTCGCTGTCGAAGGCAAGCTTCGCCCGATCGTCGGCGGCGACTACGCGCTGTCCGACATCGCCACCGCCCACGAGGACATGCGCGCCCGCCGTACGGTCGGCAAGCTCACCCTCGACCCGACCCGCTGACAAGGACACCACAGATGACGATTGCGGTAGAGAAGGTTCTGTACACGGCTCGCGCGACCGCCGAGGGCGGCCGGGACGGGCGCACCGCCACTGACGACGGCAAGCTCGACGTCATCGTCGCGCCGCCCAAGGAGCTGGGTGGCAGCGGCGACGGGACGAACCCGGAGCAGTTGTTCGCCGCCGGCTTCGCGTCCTGCTTCCACAGCGCGCTGAAGACGGTCGCGCGGAAGACGCGGCAGGACGTCGACGGCTCGACCGTCACCGCCGAGGTCGGCATCGGCCCGATCAACGGTGGTACCGGCTACGGCCTCGAGGTCGCCCTGGTCGTCAGCCTGCCCGGCTTGGAGCGCGCGGCCGCCGAGGAACTGGTGGCGAAGGCCCACGAGGTCTGCCCGTACTCCAACGCCACTCGCGGCAACATCAAGTTCACCCTCACCGTCGCCTGACCGGGCCGCCCCCTCCAGTCAGTCGACCCCTGAACCCCACCGTGTCCCGCGGTGGGGTTCAGCATGTCCGGCGCTGCACAGCGGGGTTTCAGGACGACTGCTTCATCCGGGTCAAAGCCTCAGCAAGAATCCCCGGCGTATCGTTCACCGGCGCGGCCGCGATGGTCAGTGCCTCCATGATCGCGGCGTACTCGTCCAAGTCCTCGAGCTTGTCCAGGAACAGCGCGCTCGCCGCGTGCTCGATGTAGACGACGTCCGGCAGGTCACCCTCGGGGAACCGCATGATCGCGAACGCGCCGCCCGCGCCCGGGTACCCGACGCTCGTGAACGGCATCACCTGCAGCGTCACGTTGGGCTGCTGGGACACCGTGAGCAGGTGCTCGATCTGCTCGCACATCGCCTCGCTGCCGCCGATCGGGCGCCGCAGTACGGCTTCGTCGATGACGGCCCAGAGACGGACCGGGTTCGGCCTGGTCAGGATCTGCTGCCTGGTCACCCGGAGTGCGACCCGTTGCTCGATCTCCTCGGGCGGCAGGTACGCCTTGCCCAGCTGGACGACCGCACGCGCATACGCCTCGGTCTGCAACAGCCCTGGTACGAAGAGCACTTCGTAGGTGCGGATCAGCTTCGCCGCGACCTCGAGGCCGACGTAGTTGGCGAACCAGTTCGGCATCACGTCGCCGTAGCGCGACCACCAGCCGGGGTTGTTCGCGGCGCGGGCGAGCTCCATCAGCCGGACCCGCTCCTGCTCGTCCGTCAGTCCGTACAGCTCAAGCAGGTCGCTGACGTCCCGTTCCTTGAAGCCGACCCGGCCGAGTTCCATCCGGCTGACCTTGGACTCCGAGGCGCGGATCTGCCAGCCCGCGTCGGCACGGCTGATCTTGGCGGCCTCGCGCATCCGGCGCAGCTGCCCGCCGAGCATGATCCGCAGTGCGGTCGGCCCACCCTCACCGCCCGCGACCGTCATGACACCATCCCGCTGCAACCCCGCATCTCCTGCTCGCTCCGTCTCGCCGAGTCAGCCCTGATGGTAGCCGGAACTCAAGCAGGAGAGGCGAGCTCCAGCACGGTGGCGTTCGGCAGTTTCGCGAGCTCGCCGCCGTCGAGGAGGAGCTTCGACCCGCGGATGCCGCTGCCGATCACGACGGGCCCGGCCTGCGCGACCGCCTCGTCGACGAGCACAGGCCACGCGGCCGGCAAGCCGATCGCGGTGATGCCGCCGTACTCCATCCCGGTCGAGCCGACCGCGTCGTCCTGCGCCGCGAACGAGATCTTCCGTACGCCGAGGTGCTTGCGGATCACGCCGTTCACGTCGGCCCGGTGAGTGGCGAGCACCATCACCGCGGCGTACGTCGACTCGCCGGCGCGCTTGCCGTGCACGATCACGCAGTTCGCCGACGCGGCCATCGGTACGTCGTACTCCGCGCAGAAGGCGGCCGTGTCTGCCAGCTCCGGGTCGATCGCCACCGCGTACGCCGGGAGGTCGCCGAGCGCGGCGCGAACCGGCTCGGCCAGCAACTCCGGTACCTCGGCGGCCGGTCGCCAGCTGAGCTTGCCCAGCACCGGCGCACTCACCGCGCGTCCACCAGGTCGGCGTACTCCGGGTGGGACGCCAGGTAGTCCTTGTAGAACGGGCACGCCGGCTTGACCCGCAGCCCCGCCTCGCGGGCATCGTCGAGTGACTTGGCCGCGATCTGCCCGGCCACTCCGCGGCCGCGGTACTCGGGCAGCGTCTCGGCGTGCAGAAACGCGATCGCCGGGCCCCCGAGCTTGTAGTCGACGAACCCCATCAGATTGCCGTCGGCATCCCGGGCCTCGTACCTGCTCTGGTCCGGGGCGTCCACGATGCTGATCTCGTTCTCCATGCCCGCAACTCTAGCCAGCCTCGCGGAACGACGGGCCGTTTTGGGTCGGTGACCCGGGGTACGGGAATCCGGGATTGACCCGGCCGAGGCTGAGGAGCGGCGGATGAGTGCAGAGCACGCGTTGGAAGAAGGCAAGGCGATACCGAGTCTGGTACCGGCCAGGATGGACCGGCTGCCGTGGACGAGGTTCCACTGGATGATCGTCGTCGGACTCGGCGTCTCCTGGATCCTCGACGGTCTGGAGATCCAGCTCGTCTCCCTGGTCGGCAACGTCCTCAAAGAGAGCGCGACCCTGTCGCTGAGTACGGCGCAGGTCGGCCTGCTCGCCTCGATCTACCTGGCCGGTGAGGTGGTCGGTGCACTCCTCTTCGGCCGGCTGACCGACAAGTGGGGCCGGCGGAGCCTGTTCATCATCACCTTGATGGTCTACCTGATCGCGTCCGGCGCGGCCGGTCTGACCTGGAACTTCTGGTCGCTGGCGCTGTGCCGGTTCGTGGCCGGCATGGGCATCGGTGGTGAGTACGCCGCGATCAACTCGGCGATCGACGAGCTCATCCCGTCGCGGTACCGCGGCCGGGTCGACATCGGCGTCAACGGCACCTACTGGGCCGGCGCGCTGATCGGTTCGGCGGTCGGCCTGGTCTTCCTGAACAAGGACATCATCCCGATCGAGTGGGGCTGGCGGCTGTGCTTCCTGGTCGGGCCGGTGATGGGTCTGCTGATCATCTACCTGCGCCGCCACATCCCGGAGAGCCCGCGCTGGCTGATGACGCACGGCAAGGTCGAGGAAGCCGAGCGGACCGTCGACCGGATCGAGGAGACCGTCCGCAACCAGGGCGGTGAGCTTCGCAAGGTCACCGACGACGAGGCCATCAACGTGGTCGACTACCCGCCGATCACGTACCGCGAGATCGCCCGGGTCATGTTGCGCGACTATCGGAGCAGGTCCTTCCTCGGCTTCTCGATGATGGTCACCCAGGCGTTCCTCTACAACGCGATCTTCTTCACCTACGCGCTGGTGCTGAAGTCGTACTTCGGGTTGAACGACTCCAGCGTCGCCCTGTACTTCTTCCCGTTCGCGATCGGCAACCTGGCCGGCCCGTTACTGCTGGGGCACTTCTTCGACACCATCGGCCGGCGCAAGATGATCCTCGGCACCTATTCGATCTCGGCCATCGTGTTGTTCATCACCGCGCTGCTGTTCAACGCGGGCTCGCTGAACGCCGCGTCGTTGACCGGCTTGTGGTGCGTGGTGTTCTTCTTCGCCTCGGCCGGCGCCTCGTCGGCGTACCTGACGGTGAGTGAGATCTTCCCGATCGAGTTGCGTGGTCAGGCGATCTCGTTCTTCTTCGCGATCTCGCAGCTCACTGGTGGAGTTGTGGCGCCGTTCCTGTTCGCGTCGCTGATCGGCGAGGGCGACAACCCGGCCCGCGGGCCGCTGACCGTCGGCTACATCATCGGCGCGGCCGTGATGCTGATCGGTGGTTTGATCGCCTGGTTCTTCGGGGTCGACGCCGAGGGACAGTCGCTCGAGAACATCGCGAAACCGCTCTCTGCGCGAGAACGCGCCGGTGCGACCCGGTTCCAGGGCACGACGCCGCGCCTTCCCAGCACCGACGCCCAAGGTCGCCGGATCACCCCGGTGCTGCCGCCGGAGGAGCAAGGTGTCGGCCGCGGCCAACAGCCCGGGGCGGACGAAAGACCGCCCACGACCTGAGGTTCGGCCGACCCGAGGCTTTGGCCGAGCTGAGCTTCGGGCGACCTGAGCGCACGACGCCTGCGATCTGGTCTGCGGGAGACCTGCGGCACCGACTCGGTGCGGCGACCTCCTAGGATCAGGTCGTGGGCTCTCTCCTGGTTGCCGGTACTACGTCCGACGCGGGCAAGACGACCGTCGTGACCGGGCTCTGCCGGTGGCTGGCGCGGCAGGGAGTCCGCGTCGCGCCGTACAAGGCACAGAACATGTCGAACAACTCGATGGTCTGCGCCGACGGTGCCGAGATCGGCCGCGCGCAATGGATCCAGGCGGTCGCCGCCGGCGCCGAGCCGGAGGCTGCGATGAACCCGGTGCTGTTGAAACCGGGCAGTGACCAGCGAAGTCACGTAGTACTGATGGGGGAGCCGTGGGGTGAGTTGACTGCGCGCGGGTTCCTCACGGAGCGCGCGGAGTTGGCGAAGGCGGCCTTTGCGGCGTACGACGATCTGACGTCGCGGTATGACGTGGTGATCAGCGAGGGTGCTGGGAGTCCGACCGAGATCAATCTGCGGCAGTCGGATTACGTGAACATGGGGCTGGCGCAGCACACGCGGGCGCCGGTTGTCGTGGTCGGTGACATCGACCGGGGTGGGTTGTTCGCGTCGATGTTCGGGACGGTGGCGTTGTTGTCGGCGGCCGATCAGGCGCTGGTGAGTGGGTTCGTCGTGAACAAGTTCCGTGGCGATGTGTCGCTCCTGCAGCCGGGGATCGAGATGCTCGAAGCGGTGACCGGGCGACCGACGTACGGCGTACTGCCTTGGCTGCCGGAATTGTGGCTGGACTCCGAGGATGCGCTGGACATCCCGGCGCGCCGGACGGCGCATGATTCCGACGTACTGTCCGTGGCGGTGGTGCGGTTTCCACGGATCAGCAACTTCACCGATCTCGACGCGCTGGCGGTGGAGCCGACCACGAGCGTGTTCTTCACCGCGAGCCCGGCCGAGGTCCGCGATGCGGATCTGGTGGTACTTCCCGGGTCGCGGGCGACGACTTCCGATCTTGCGTGGTTGCGGTCGAACGGTCTGGCGGACGCGGTGCTGGCGCGGGTTGCTGCTGGGCGACCTGTGCTGGGAATCTGTGGTGGGTATCAGTTGCTCGGTGGGGCGATCGAGGATCCGTTCTCGGTCGAGGGCGGCGGGAGTCACACCGGTCTCGGGTTGTTGCCGGTGGCAACTGAGTTCGCGGTGGCGAAGACGTTGGCGCGGCCGGCTCCTACTGCTTACGAGATCCATCACGGGTCAGTACGGGTCGTCGGGGACGCGGAGGAGTTTCCTGGTGGGTGCCGGGCGGGCGTCGTGTGGGGGACGATCTGGCACGGCCTGATGGACGACGACGCCGCGCGGCACGCATTCCTCGGCGAAGTGGCGAGTCTTGTCGGCAAGGCGGCGCCGGACGGCACGGTGTCTTTCGCGGCACTTCGCGAGGCGCGCCTCGACCGCCTGGCCGACGCCATCGACGAACACCTCAACACCAACGCCCTCCTCGACCTGATCTCCGCAGGAGCGCCCGCCGACCTACCCTTCATCCCACCCGGCGCCCCAACCTGATCAGGTACTGCGACCCGCTTCGCACCTCCTGCGTCGTGCTCGACCCACCCGCCCCAGATCGCCGCTCCTTCGTCGCAGCTCAACAACCGCGGTAGCTGGCCTGGTGGACCGAGGTACTGCGGCCCGCTTCGCACCTCCTGCGTCGGTGCTCGACCCACCCACCCCGGGTCGCCGCTCCTTCGTCGCGGCTCAACAACCGCGGAAGCTGGCCTGGTCGACCGAGGTACTGCGGCCCGCTTCGCACCTCCTGCGTCGGTGCTCGACCCACCCACCCTCATCCCATCACCGGAACCGGGGGTGAAGGAGGCCGCACCGGCGGGTTCGCTGCTCCTTCGTCGCAGCTCGGCAAATGCCTGGTGGCGGGCGTAGCGCCGGAGCACGGCGACCGCTTGGCACCTCCTTCGTCGCGGGCTCAACAACGGCGGTGGCTGGCGTGGTCGACCGAGGTACTACATCCCATCGGAGCACCACGACCGCTTCGCTCCGCCCCATCGGTGCTCGACCCACCTGGCCAAGCCCGCGTCTGTTCGTCACCCCGGTGAGTACGTGCCGGTCAAGGGCATCGCTTCTCGCCGAAGCTTCGTCGACCGACCAATTGGGATCGGCGGTTCGGCGAGTTTCATCTCTGATGCCGATCCGCCGATCACCCATTCCTTCTGTGATCCTTCAGACCTTCTCACCAACCAAGAGGCGTCAATTCGGCTGCGCTCGTCCAAGGGCCTCGGGTGCCGGCCTCGGTGAGGGTTCTTAGGCGGAGGTAGCGGGCGGTGGTTGGCCAGCAGTGGATCGTCTTCGGCGTGGCGTCGTCCGCGAAGGTTCCGGTGGTGTGGGGGTTGCCCCAGGTGGTGCCGTCGGTGCTGAGGTAGAGCTCGTAGGTGCCGATGCGGCCGTTGGGGCTGCCGTCTTGTCTCGGTAAGTAGGTGAGACCGGTGACGACTCGCGATGCGCCAAGGTCGAGTTGGATCTCGTGGGGGAAAGGGGCCGCCGGGGCTGTCCACTTGGTGTGCCAGTAGGTGGCGGGGTTGTTGTCGATCGCCTTGGTGGCCGGCGCGTTTTCGCTGATTGTTTCCTGGCTGTCGAAGGAGCGCACGGTGCAGGCGAGGCGGCCTGAGCCCATGACGGGGTCGCTGGTGCTGGGTGCGCCGGTCTCCAGGTGGCCGGCGAAGCGGCGGAGGAAGCCGTCGGTGGTGTCGGCTGTCGCGGTGAGGTCGTACCAACCGCCGGCTCCGTTCGCCGTACTGAACCAGTCTTCGACCGTGGCGCCCGCGGCGAGTTGGTAGGTCCAGGGGCCGCCGCCGCGGTTGTTGGTCTGGACGGTGATCACGCAGGCCTTGGTTCCGCTGTTCGTCATCTTGAGCCAGACCAAGTTGTCGGACGGCGCGTAGCGAAGGGTGACCTCGGGGTTGGCGTTGCCCACCGTCGTGGCGGTGACGCGGTTGCCTGCCAACCGGCGTACGAATCCGTTCGGCCCGGCGACGGTCAGGTCGTAGGAGCCCTGCGGGGTACCTGTGATCCAGTAATCAGAGAGCGTGTTCCCGGCTCCGACCGTGTAGCGCCAGGGCCCGTCGGTGCGGAAAGCGTTCGCGTAAACAGAGAAGTGGGCGCCGACCGTTCCGGCATTGGTGAAGTCGATCCAGACCTTGTCGCTGGCAACACGGCCGGAAGCAGTGAGCGAGTAGGGGAGCGGTCGTGCAGTCCGTACGCCGGACTCCTGTGCCGGCAGCGCTTGGGTGCTCGGCGGAGCGGGATATGTCGTGTCCCACCCGGGCGTTGGCGGCGTCGCGGGAAGAGCCGGATAGGTGACGTTCGAGGTCGTCAGGTCGAGCGCGGTGGTGAGGTCACCGCACACGGCGCGCCGCCAGGGGGAGATGTTCGGTTCGGCGATGCCGCTCCACTTCTCCAGGAACCTCAGAACCGAGGTGTGGTCGAAGACCTGCGAGCACACGTTCCCGCCACGACTCCAGGGCGACACCACGATCATGGGAACTCTGGCACCCAGCCCGATGGGTTCGGCGTTGACGAGTTCGTCGGTGACGGCGACCGTCGACTGCCCGTTGTCGGTGGTCACCGGCGGCACCGGCGGCGGCACGTGGTCGAAGAACCCGTCGTTCTCGTCGTACGTGATCAGGACCAGGGTCTTGTTCCACGTCTCCGGGCTGGAGGCCAGCTTGTCGAGGATCGCCTTGGTGAAGTTGGCACCCTCGGCCGGACCCCACGACGGGTGCTCGCATTTCGGCTCCGGTGCCACGATCCACGACACCGCAGGGAGCTTGCCGGCAGCAACATCGTCACCGAACGCGGTGACGAGTTGGTCGGCCGCCACCCGGTTCAGCCCGCGATCGTAGAGGCGGCGTTCCGCGGTCGTCAGCGTGGCGACGCCGGCAGCCAGCTGCGAGAGCAGGGTCGCCCGATCAGCGGGAGCAGCCTTCCGTACGCCGTTGTCGTAGAAGAACTCCAGCTTCGTGTACGGCTTGCCGGTCGGGTCGACGGTCTTCGCGAGCGCCTTCTTCCCCACGTCGAGGAACGTCTTGAAGAAGTCCAGTGAGTTGTCGCCGTAGTTGTCCCATTCCTGATAGACGCGCCAGGTCTTGTTCGCCGCTTCGAGTCGTTCGGCGTAGGTGGTCCAGGTGTAGCCGGGATGCGAGAGGTTCTGCCACGAGTCGTTGCCGATGGCCCGTTTCGTGGTGCCCGGCTCGTAGCCGAGCATGCCGGTGAACAGATAGAACCGGTTCGGATTGGTCGGTCCGAGTTCGGAGCAGTGGTAGGCGTCGCAGATCGTGAAAGCGTCGGCCAGCGCGTAGTAGAACGGCAGCTCGCTGCGCAGATGGGTCGCCATCGTGTACTTCGTCTTCTGGGCGACCCACTGGTCGTAGCGGCCCGAGTTCCAGGCAGCGTGACCGGTGGCCCAGTCGTGCGGAGTCCCCGTCATGTACTGGCTTGCCACCGGATAGGGCAGGACATAGCCGGTGCCGTCGGGCTGGTAGAACACCGAGCGGCCCGTGGAGAGCGTTCTCGCGGTCGGATCGTTGAATCCGCGCACCCCGCGCAGCGATCCGAAGTAGTGGTCGAAGGACCGGTTCTCCTGCATCAGGATCACGACGTGCTCGATCATTTCCAGGCCGCCCGTCGGGGCTGGTGCCGCGAGCGCTCGCTGCACGCTGGCCGGGAGCGCCGCGAAGGCACTGGCGGCTGCCGCGGTGAGACCCGCTGAGCGGAGGAAATCTCTTCTGTCCATCGTCATCGTGCTCACCTGTCTGTGACCCGGGGCGGGGACCTGCGATCAGTGGGATGCGCCGGCGCCAGCGCCTCCCACTCGAAATGATCGAAGTAGTCGTTTTCAGGCATGAAAGCGTCAGTAATGAACTTCGTCAAGATCCAACGCTGCCTTGTCCCTCCCATGCCGCCACCCTGAGCGCCGCGCCTCTTCCTCAGCCGAGAACAGCAGGCTTGAGCACCTGCTCGCACCACTGCCGAAACGTCGTCGGGCTCGCGGTCGCCTCCGTACGGCGTACGCCGTCGTCGAGCCCCTCGTCCTTCGCGCGCATCATGTCGACCATGCCCTGCACGAACGCGTCGCCGAGGCCGAAGCCGGTCAGCCTGGCGGCGAACGCGTCGAACGGTTCGCGTTCGTAGCGCACCGGCCGGCCAAGTACCTCGCTCATGATGCGGGCCATGTCGTTCGCCGACAGCTCCTCGGGGCCGAGCACGGGAACGCTCTCCACTCCGGTCCAGGACCGATCGAGCAGCAAACGGGCCGCGACGGCGGCGATGTCACGAGTGGCGGCCGACGGAGCAGGCCGATCCGCCAACGCCGTGTCGGTAAACACCCCGTTGTCGCGGATCGAATCGACCTGGCGCAGCAGATTGTCCATGAACGAAGGATTGGCGAGCGCACGATAGGCGACGCCCGTGCTCGCGATCAGGTCGTCCATCGCGAGCGACGCGGTGACGAGCCCGGCCTGCCCGGCGACGGGAGTGCCGCGGCCGAGAGCCGAGATGCCGACGACGTGGCTTACGCCGTACGCCGGAAAGGCGCGTGCTGCGGCCTGCGTGAATCCGGAGTACATCGCCTCCTCGCTGGGCGCCTGGTCGTTCGGCGGGACGAGCCAGAAGACGGCGTTCGCGCCGGCGAACGCCTTGCCGACGACCTCTTCGTCGGCGTGCGAGCCGGTCACGATGTCGACGCGGTCGCGGACCGTGTCGGGGAGTTTGGCGGGGTCGCGCACGATGACGCGGAGTTCCTCGTCGGCAGACAGCAGGTTGGTCAGAACCTGGCTGCCAATATCGCCCGTGGGCGTCGTGATGACGATCATGATTTCACTCTGCGTGCTGAACAGCGGCAGGTCCAATACCTCTCTGTCACCATTGATACGATCCAGGTATGGATCTCGACCTGCGCAAGCTCCGGTACTTCGTGGCGGTGGCTGAGCATCGCCATTTCGGCCGCGCCGCCGAGGAGCTGTACATCGCGCAGCCCGTGCTGAGCCGTCAGATCCGTGCCCTGGAAAGCGAACTCGGCTGCGCGTTGTTCGTCCGGACCACCCGCAGCGTGCAGCTCACGCCGGCGGGGGAGCAGTTGCGGCAGGAGGCTCGGGGCGTGCTGGCGAGTGTCGACTCCGCCATCCGCCGCGTGCACGAGGTCGATCGTGGCGTCGAGCGACTCGTCGTCGCGTTCGCGCCCGGGCTGCACGTGTCGGAGGCGGTTCTCGCGTTCACGGCGAAGTACCCGGACGTCGAGATCGATCTGGTCCGCCTGAATTGGTGGGAGCAGGATCCGCCGCTGCGCGACGGCCGGGCGGACATCGGGTATCTGCGGCGCCCGTTCGACGACAGCGGGCTGCGAACCGTCCCGATCGGCAGCGAGCGGAGAATCGCCTGCCTGCCGTTGTCCCACCGACTGGTGGACCGACAAGAACTGGCGATGGCGGACCTGGCCGGCGAATCGATCATGGACACCCCGTCGCGCCGCACGTCCTCGGTCGAGGAGAAGTTCGAGCTGATCGCCTCCGGGCACGGCATCGCGCTCGTCCCGGAGAGCGTGGTCGCGGCATACCCCCGCCCCGATCTCGTCTACCTGCCGGTTATCGACGGCGTGGTGGCCGAAACGAGCCTGGTGGTCGCCGAACACCGCCGCGACGAGCGCCTGCTCGACTTTCTCGAGATCGCCGCCGAAGCCCTCCGGACGTAGTACGGCCCCATCGGAGTCACGCGAGACGGCGACTGTGAAGATGACGGGGTGGAGAGTGAGTCCGGTCGGCTGGCGGTGTTTCAGCAGCAGCGCGGGCGGATGTTCGGGATCGCGTACCGAATGCTCGGTTCGGTCAGCGAGGCCGACGACGTACTGCAGGAAGCCTGGTTGCGCTGGCAGGCCGTCGACCCGTCGCAGGTGCGAGAGCCGGCCGCGTTCCTCGCCAAGACAGTCACGAACCTCTGCCTGACCCAGTTCACGACCGCGCGGTCCCGGCGCGAGACCTACGTCGGGGAATGGCTGCCCGAACCCGTCCTGACCGGACCGGAGTTGCGCGATCTCGGCCCGCTCGACCTCGTCGAGCAGCGCGAGTCGGTGTCGTTCGCGCTCCTCAAGATCCTCGAAACCCTGAGTCCCGCCGAGCGCGCCGCCTACGTACTGCGCGAAGCGTTCGCCTACAGCCACCGCGAGGTCGGCGACCTGATCGGCACCACCGAAGCGAACGCCCGCCAGCTCCATTCACGAGCGCGCAAGCGGGTTGCGACGGCCCAGCGGTCGCGACCGGTCGATCCCGGCCAGTGGCGCGCACTCGTCGAGCGCTTCCTCGACGCGGCCCGGCTCGGTGACGTCGACCGGCTCGCGGACCTGCTCGCCGCGGACGTCGTGTCTCGCGCGGACGGTGGCGGCAAGGTCCACGCCGCGCGCAACCCGGTCTCCGGCCGTGACCGGGTCGCGCGCTACCTGATCGGCGTACTGCAGCGCTTCGGCACCGGGATGGTGCCGCTCTTCGGCGAGGCGAACGGCGCGCCGGTGATCGTTGCCGTCGACACCGAGGGGATCCGCGCGGGTGCTTCTTCGAGTTCGAGGACGGCCTGCTGACCGATCTGGATCTCGCGATGAACCCGGACAAACTCGGGTTCGCCGGCGCGCAGTTGTCACGAATCGGAGGGCTGTCCAGTCCAGGCTGGTGACACGAAAGGACACCACCTTGATGAAGACGATCCTCGTCACCGGCGGCACCGGTTCTCTGGGCCGCCCTACCGTCGAAGCTCTCCGTGCCGCAGGTCACCACCTGCGGATCCTGAGTCGTCGACCGGGCTCTGATCACGTCCGCGGCGACCTGACGACCGGCGACGGCATCGCCGCGGCCTTCGAAGGCGTCAGCACCGTGCTGCACCTGGCGACCAGCCGCGGCCACGCTGACGTACGGCAGACCGAGAACCTGATCGAGCATGCCAAGGCGGCCGGCGTCGGCCACCTGATCTTCAGCTCGATCGTCGGCGTCGACCGGATCCCGCTGGCGTACTACCGCGACAAGGTCACCATCGAAAGCCTGATCGCCGAGTCGTCGGTACCGTTCACGATCCTGCGCGCGACGCAGTTCCACGATCTGATCGACGAGATGCTGACCGCCCAGCGCTTTCTGCCTGCTCTGCTGGCGCCCGCGATCCCGTTGCAGCCTGTCTCAGTCGAAGAAGTCGCGGAGCGCCTCACCGAACTCGCCGCCGGTCCGCCGTCCGGCCGGGTCGCGGACCTCGGCGGTCCCGAGCGGATCACCGTCCCCGAGCTGGCACGCGCGTGGCGACTGGCGAAGCGTTCCCGTCGCCCGGTGCTCCCGCTTCGTGTGCCAGGGAAGACCTTCCGCGCCTTCGCCACCGGAGCCGCCCTGGCCGAAGCGACTCAGTTGACGCACGGAACCTTCGACGACTACCTCACCGGCCGCTACGGAGTACGGAAATGAGGACAACCATCCGTACTGCGCTGTCGGTGCTCGCCGCGCTCCAGTTGGTCCTGGGAGTGTGGACAGCGTTGTTTCCGCGGAGCTTCTACGAAGACGTTCCCACCGTCGACTGGACTCCGCCGTACAGCGAGCACCTCTTCCGCGACTTCGGCGGCGTCACCTTGAGCACTGCGGTCTTCCTGTTCGCCGCGGCCGTCTGGATGGATCGGCGCCTGGTCATCCTCGCGCTGGCGGCCTACTTGACCTTTTCGGTGCCGCACGCGATCTTCCACAGCGAACATCTGAGGGGCGAGTCGCCGCTCGGGTCCGCGATCTTGCTGGGCCTCGTCATCGGATCCGTCCTGCTCCCGGCGCTGGTGATCTGGCTCGCCTGGCACGCGCTGGCGCCAGGTGCCGAGAGTCGGGCCGACTATCTCAGCCGGCGATCGGAGTACAGGCCTGACGGCTGTCAGTGAACGCGTCGTCGCAGGGTGAAGCTGCGGGGCAATTCGGCGTAGGCCGCCTACGTCTGTTGTGGGAGGCCACCAATCGATCGGCTACCTACGGTGAAGGCATCGCTTTCAACGATCGGGGTGGGTCATGTCGGAGCTCGTCGGGGGACGTCCGCTGTTCGCGGCCGGGGCACGGAAGGCACGGTGGTTCGCGGCGTGGCTCGTCGCCGTCGTGCTGGTCGTCGCGATGTCTGCGATGCCGACGAGGAGCTTCGCGGCCCAGGCCGTCGACGAGGTGCACTACACCTTCACGTCGTCGACCTCGGTGTCCCTCGACTGGCGCGGTGACGCGACCGAGGTGCGGTGGGGGCCGACCAGCAGCTACGGCTCTGTCGCCCAGGGTTCGGCACCCGCTTGGACTCCGTGGTCGTCGGCCGGGCCGTTCCGGCAGTTGCAGCTCGATGGGCTGGCGAAGGGCGCGACGTACCATTACTCGATCGGTGGTGGGCCGGACTGGACGTTCCACACCCCGCCGACCGGCAACTTCCGGTTCGACGCGATCGGCGACGTCGGCGACTCGGTCAGCTTCTCCAAGCTCGGCCCGACGCTGGCCGCGATCGCCAACGACGAGCCTTCGTTCGTCCTGATGGTCGGCGATCTCACCTATGCCAACGCGACCGGCGCGAACATCGCCGTGATCGACCAGCACTTCAACGACGTGATGAACTCGTGGGGCACGACGGCGGCGTACATGCCTGCCTGGGGCAACCACGAGTACGACGTCCCAGGCGCTGACGACCTGCGCAACTACAAGGGCCGCCTGCTGATGCCGAACGCCCAGGCCTCGCCCGGGTCGCCGGCCATCTCGTGTTGCGGCGACGACTGGGGCTGGTTCGACGCCGGGTCGGTGCGGTTCATCAACTACCCCGAGCCGTGGACCGGCGCCTGGGCGGACTGGCAGTCGAAGGCCAACGTCTTGATGAGCCAGGCCCAGAACGATCCGTCGATCAAGTACATCGTGACCAACGGGCACCGGCCGGCCTACTCCACCGGCTACCACCCCGGAGAGGCGCAGCTCGCCAACATCCTGGACGGCTTCGGTACGGCGTACAGCAAGTACGTGCTCAACATCAACGGGCATTCGCACGACTACGAGCGCTTCCAGCCGATCCAAGGCGTCACCCACATCACCGTCGGCAGCCCGAGCTCGCTCGAGCTGCCCTGGACGAGCACGGACCCGCGGACCGCGTTCCGCGCCATGCACCTGGCCCACCTGCGGGTCGACGTGTCCGACACGGGCCTGCGGGTCCAATCGGTCTGCGACCTTTCGGCCAGCAAAGAGGACACCACGTGCGCCCAGGGCAGTGTGCTGGACGAGTACGTCATCGGTGTCCCGCCGGTGACCCCGCAGAAGACGCAGTACTACGTCGACAAGACGGTCCCGGGCTGTTCGGACACCGGGCCGGGCACGGCGGCGACGCCGTACTGCACCATCACCAAGGGTGTCGGCCGGCTGCAGGCCGGCTACACCGTCTACATCGGCGACGGCACGTACGCCGAGACCATCAAGCCCGCGGTGTCCGGTACGGCGGCCGCGCCGATCACCGTCACTGCCTGGCCCGGCCGGAATCCCGTGATCAGCGCAGTGACGAACGGCGCCTACATCTCCGCGAAGAGCTACTTCACGCTGTCCAATCTCACCTTCACCGGAACGGTCACCGACGGCATCTACGTGACCAAGAGCGATCATATAGTTGTCAGCGGCAACCATGTGGCGGGCTCCGGCCGGCCACTGCAGAGTCAGACCGCGCCCGGCATCAGCATCCGCGCCACCAACTCGTCGGTGGTCTCGAGCAACACCTCCGACCACAACAACGGCACCGGCATCTACATCACCAACACCAGCACGGACGTCCTGGTGGCCGATAACGAGGCCAGCTACAACGCGGAAGGCTGGCAACGCAACGCCAACGGCATCAACGTCACCAGTCCCGGTAACACCGTGCTCCGCAACGTCACGCACGACAACGAGGACTCGGGGATCCAGTTCTTCACCGGCGGCAACGACAACCTGGCCGCGCTGAATCTCACCTACAACAACGGCGACCACGGCATCGACGACCTGAACGTCACCGGCGGCCGGCTCATCTCCAACACCGTGTACCGCAACTGCACCTCCGGCATCAATGTCGAGGGCACCTCGGGCAGCTACGTCATCCAGAACAACGTCGCGGTCGACAACGCCGTCTACCCGGCCTACAACGGGATCGCCTGCGCCCGCAGGGCCGGCAACATCGGGATCTGGGACTCCGCACCGCCGACCACGACCGTGGATCACAACCTCGTTTGGCTGACCAAGGCCGGCACGATGTACGTCTTCAAGACCCCATACACGTCGCTGCCGGCGATGCAGACCGCGACCGGGCAGGAGGCGGCCGGCGTCCAGGCCGATCCGCTGTTCTTCGACATCCCCAGTTCCGATTTCCAGCTGCGATCCGGTTCTCTCGCGATCGACCGGGGGAACTCCGGGGTCTCGGGAGCGCAGGCGCGCGACATCCTCGGCAACGATCGGGTTCGCGACCCCTCGGCGAACAACTCCCAGGCTTCCGGGCCGCGCCTGTACGACGACCTCGGCGCCTACGAGTACCAGCCGGACGTTGCCCCACCGCCGGCTCCGCCAACGGCGGTGTTGAGCGTGACGCCGACCACGGGCACGACGCCGTTGCTGGTCACCGCGAACGCGGGTGGTTCCACCGATCCGCGGGGCGAGGCTTTGTCGTACAAGTTCGATTTCGGTGATGGCACTGTGGTGGGTCCGCAGTCCGGCGCGACGGCTGATCACACGTTCCAGACGGCGGGAAGCTTTGTGGTCAAGGTGACGGCAACTGATACCAGTGGGCTGTCGTCGACGGCCACGGCCACCGTGACGGCCAGCCAGCCGGCCCAGCCGCCGACCGCGCGTCTTGTCGCCTCGCCCAACACCGGTCTCACGCCGCTGACCGTTTCGGCCGACGGCAGTTCGTCAACCGATCCGCAGGCCAAGGTGCTCAGCTATGAGTTCGACTTCGGTGACGGAACCGCCAAGGCCGGACCCCAGGCCTCCAGCTCGACCAGCCACGTCTACACCACGGCCGGCAGCTACGTTCTCAGCCTGAAGGTCGTCAACAGCGACGGCCTGAGCGATACCACGACCACGACGATCACCACGACCGCACCAGCAGCACCGGTCGCCAAGCTGACGGTAACGCCAACCACAGGCACTGCCCCGCTGCTGGTCGCCGCCGACGCGGGCGGCTCTACCGATCCGCAGGGTCAAGCCTTGTCGTATTCCTTCGATTTCGGTGATGGCACTGTCGTGGGTCCGCAGTCAGGTATGACGGCTGATCACACGTTCCAGACGGCGGGAAGCTTTGTGGTCAAGGTGACGGCGACCGATACCAGTGGGCTGTCGTCGACGGCCACCGCCACCGTGACGGCCAGCCAACCCGCCCAGCCGCCGACCGCGCGCCTTGTCGCCTCGCCCAACACCGGTCTCACGCCGCTGACCGTTTCGGCCGACGGCAGTTCGTCAACCGATCCGCAGGCCAAGGTGCTCAGCTATGAGTTCGATTTCGGTGACGGAACCGCCAAGGCCGGACCCCAGGCCTCCAGCTCGACCAGCCACATCTACACCACGGCCGGCAGCTACGTTCTCAGTCTCAAGGTCGTCAACAGCGACGGCCTGAGCGACACCACAACCACCACCATCACCACAACCGCACCCATAGCGCCGGTCGCCAAACTGACCGTGACGCCAACCACAGGAACAGCGCCGCTGCCGGTCACCGCCAACGCGGGCACCTCCACCGATCCGCAAGGACAGACCTTGTCCTACTCGTTCGACTTCGGTGACGGCACTACGGTCGGTCCGCAGGCCTCGGCTATCGCGACTCACACCTACCCGACCGCGGGCACCTACACAGTGCGCGCAACGGTCACCAACACCAGTGGGCTCAGCACCGTCGCCAGTCAGACCGTCACGGTCGCGCCGGCTCCGGCGTACGTCGGGCAGTTGGCGACCGCGTCCGCGAACACCCTGAAGTCCAGTGCTGTGCTCACCCTGACTCGCGCGGCGAACGCCGGCGACCTGATCGTCGTGACCGCGCGGACCGCCGATTCGCTCGGAGCAGCGACTGCGAAGGACGATGCCGGCAACACCTACACGCTCGCGACGACCCGCACGGATGCCGCCCTGGCCCGAATCACCGTGCTGTCCGCGGTCGCCACCCACGCGTTGGCGATCGGAGCTCACATCACCGTCAGCTTCCCGCCCAGTACGTCGTACCTGGTGGCTGCGGACGACCTCGTCGGTGTCAAAGCTGTCGACCAGACAGTGAGCGCGACCGGCGGAACCGCCGCCTTCTCCTCCGGGCCGACGGCGATCACCACTGCCCCGCGCGAGGTTGCGATGGGGGTCGTCAGCCTGAGCGGCGGCAGAGGTGCGCCGGCCTGGGCCGCCGGGTGGACCACCATCGGCGCGACCAATGTCAGCTCCAGCTACTTGTCCCGCGCCTATCGCCTCACGACCGCGACCGGCACGGTCACGGCCGGCGGAACGGCCACCGGCACCTGGATCGCAGGGGTGGTGACCTTCAAACCCTGACGCCACGACCGAGCTCCGCGCAGCGCGACACTGACTTGACCACTGTGACAGTTGTACTGTCACAATATGGGAATGGGTCCGCTGCGTGGAGTGAAGGTTGTCGAGCTGGCAGGGATCGGGCCGGCGCCGTTCGCCTGCATGCTGCTGGCGGAGCTGGGCGCCGAGGTGCTGCGGATCGATCGGCCGGGCGGTGGGCTCGCGTTCGGACCGCCTGAGCTGGAGCTGCTGAATCGTGGGCGTCGCAGCGTTGCGCTCGACCTGAAGAAGCCAAGCGCTGTCGACGCCGTCCTCGAGTTGGTCGCGAGCGCCGATGTGCTGGTCGAGGCCTTCCGGCCGGGAGTCGCCGAGCGGCTCGGCCTGGGGCCGGAGGAATGTCAGGCGGTCAACCCGAAACTCGTGTACGCGCGGATGACCGGGTGGGGACAGGACGGCCCGCTCGCCCAGTCGGCCGGACACGACATCGACTACCTCGGACTCTCCGGCGCGTTGCATGCGATCGGCCGGGCCGGCGGACCACCGCAGGTGCCGGCGAACCTGCTCGGCGACTTCGCCGGCGGATCCCTGTACCTCGTCGTCGGCGTGCTCGCCGCCCTGGTCGAAGCCCGGGGGAGTGGGCGTGGTCAGGTGATCGACGCCGCGATCGTGGACGGCGCCGCTCACCTCACCACGGTGCTGCTGGGCGCGTTGGCGGGCGGCAACTGGAAGCAGGAGCGTGGCACGAACCTGCTCGACACGGGCGCGCCGTTCTATGACGTCTACGAGACCTCGGACGGCGAATACATGGCGGTCGGAGCGATCGAGCCGCAGTTCTACGACGAACTGATCCAGCGGCTCGGGGTCACCGCGCCGGATCGGTACGACGTGACGAACTGGCCCGAGCTCCGCAAGACGCTCGCCGAGGTCTTTGCCGGCCGGACCCAGGCCGAGTGGACCGAGGTGTTCGACGGCACGGACGCCTGCGTCTCGCCGGTCCTGCCACTGGCCGGTGACCATCCCCATCTCGTTGCCCGAGGCATCTTTGTCGAGAAGGACGGCATGCGGCAGTCGGCTCCGGCGCCCCGGTTCTCCCGTACGCCGACGTCGCTCGGCAGTGCGCCGGCGCGCCCAGGCGAGCACACCCGCGAGGCGTTGGCCGACTGGGGAGTCACCGGAGTCGACGAGTTGCTCGCGAGCGGAGCCGCCGTACAGGCCTGAGCCAGGCGCCGGCCGGGCGCCCGCAGTACGGGACAAGCGTTGGAATCGCTGTACAGACAGGAGAATCGCCCGTGGAACGTCACCTCTTCGATGCCGATCACGATGCGTTCCGGGAGACCGTGCGCGCCTTCTGCGACAAGGAGATCCTGCCGCACCACGAGAGCTGGGAGGAGGCCGGCATCGTGCCGCGCGACCTGTGGACCGCGGCGGGCGCAGCGGGGTTGCTCGGATTCATGATGCCGGAGGAGTACGGCGGTGGCGGTGCCCGGGACTTCCGGTTCAACGCCGTCGTGGGCGAGGAACTGACCAGGTCGCGGGCGAGTGGGCCCGGCTTTGCGATCCACGTCGACATCGTCTCGGCGTACCTGCTGGACTATGCGAACGACGAGCAGAAGGCGCGCTGGCTGCCCGGCTTCTGCAGTGGTGAGTTGATCACGGCGATCGCGATGACCGAGCCCGGCGCCGGCAGCGATCTGCAGGGGATCGAGACGACGGCGATCCGCGACGGCGACGACTATGTGCTGAACGGCCAGAAGACCTTCATCTCCAACGGCATCCTCGCCGACCTGGTGATCGTCGTCGCCAAGACCGACCCGTCGGCCGGGTACCAGGGCATCTCGTTGCTGGTGGTCGAGCGCGGGATGCCCGGTTTCGAGCGCGGCCGGAACCTGGACAAGATCGGGCTGAAGGCGCAGGACACCGCCGAACTGTTCTTCGACGATGTCCGGGTGCCGGTCGCGAACCTGCTCGGCGAGCAGGGCAAGGGCTTCGTCTGTCTGATGGAGAAGCTGCCCCAGGAACGGCTCGCGATCGCGGTGGTCGCGGTGGCGGCGTGCGAGTCGGTGATCGAGAGCACCCTGCGGTACGTGAAGGACCGCAAGGCGTTCGGGCGGCCGATCGGCTCCTTCCAGAACAGCCGCTTCGTGCTCGCCGAACTCGCCACCGAAACCCAGATCGCCCGGGTCTTCGTCGACCGCTGCATCGAGGAACTCAACGCCGGCACCCTGTCCGTCTCCGACGCCGCGATGGCGAAGTGGTGGACCACCGAACTCCAGCAGAAGGTCGTCGACCGCTGCCTCCAACTCCACGGCGGCTACGGCTACATGACCGAGTACCCGATCGCCAAGGCCTACCTCGACACCCGCATCCAGACCATCTACGGCGGCACGACCGAAATCATGAAAGAAATCATCGGCCGAACCATGGGCATCTGAACGCCCGGTGCTCCGGGCGGGGCGGGGCCCGGAGGACTGGGGGGTTCAGGCAGCTGCGGAAGCAATCCGCGTGGGGGAGGTGGTGAGCGTGGGGGTGCGGCGGGCGCTGCGGAGGATGCTGATGCTCACCGCGAGGGTCCACAGGCTCCAGAGCATGCCCATGCTGGCCGTGGTACCCCAGCCTTGGACGGCGTAGAAATTGGACGGGTTGTCATTGGAGTAGATCGCGGGGACGAACGCCAGGTTGATCGCGGCGAGGACGAGCGCGGACCGGCCGACCCACTTGGGGAGCAGGCGCAGCCGTAGTACGACGATGCCGAGTGCGATCAGGAACAGTCCCATCAGCAGGCGCGAGATCAGCCCCTGCATCAGGTACTGCGCGGCCGCGAACGGGCCCTCCTTGGTGGTGTCGATGTCGTGGTCGACCGAGATGGCGGCGCCGGCCTCCATCGACTGGGGGACGAACACCATCGCCACCCAGAGCAGCCCGGCTGCCTGGATCACGCCGGAGATCCAGTCCGACGCGACGTCGACCTGATGGATCAGCTGCCGCAGGCCGGTGAAGAACAGGATGTAGAAGACGCAGCCGGTGATGCCGATCAGGCTGCGGGTCAGGATGTTCCAGTCCGGCGGCGCGCCGGAGTAGAGGAAGTAGAGCGGCACCTGGACGACGATCAGCGCACTCGCGATGATCCCGAACAGGCCTGCGTACCGGCGGACGACGGATTCCGGCATGGTTCTCTCCTTAGCTGGTCAACGAGACGTCTCGTCTCATGGCGAGACGCTACGTCTCGGTCTAGTCCACTGTCAAGACACAACGTCTCGTCTTGTTGTAAGCTCTGCAGACATGACCAGCCCGAATCCCGACCGTCGTAGCGAACGAGCCCGCCAGGCGATCCTCGAGGCGGCCCTCGAGCTGTGCCAGCAGCAGTCGTTCGCCGGCCTGACGATGGAAGGCATCGCGAAGCGGGCCGGGGTGGGCAAGCAGACGATCTACCGCTGGTGGCCGTCCAAAGCGGCGATCCTGCTCGAAGCCCTGATGGAGCGGGCCGTCGACACGCTCGACTTCCCGGACACCGGCGACGTCGTCGCCGACCTGCGCACGCAGATGACCTTGGTCGTCCACGCCTTCAACGACCCGATGTTCTCCGCGTACAGCCGCGGTCTGATCGCCGCCGCCCAGAGCGATCCCGAGATCGCCGCCGCCGTCGTCGACACGGTCATCAAACCTCGCGTCGACCTGTGCGTGGAGCGCTTGGAGAAGGCGCAGAAGTCCGGCGATCTGCGAGCCGACCTCGACCCGCAGGACGTCGTCGAGCTGCTGTACGCACCGTTGTACTACCGCCTGCTCCTGCACACCCGCCCGGTCACCGAGGCGCAGGTCGACACAATCCTCCAATTGACCTTCACCGGCGTCGCCGGCTGACGGCAGTCGTGGTTGACTTCCCTCAGCAGTTCGAGCCGAGGGAGGTCCCTGATGGACATCGTGTCGCCGGGGTTCACCGGACGTCGCAGGAGTGGGACGGAGCTGCCGCCCGGGCAGTACCTGACCCATGAGTTCCCGGTGTTGTCGGCAGGCCCGACTCCGCACATCCTCCCGGAGCACTGGGAGTTCACCGTGACCACCGAGACCGGCGAGGTGCACCGCTGGGACTGGGCCACCTTCACCTCGCTGCCGGCCGAGGAGATCACCCGGGACCTGCACTGTGTCACCCGCTGGTCGAAGCTCGGCACCGACTGGAAGGGCGTCTCGCTCGACACCCTGCTGGCCGATGTCGAAACCGGCGCCGACTTCGCGATGGCCCACAGCTACGGCGGCTACACCACGAACCTCCCGCTGGAAGACCTGCTCGACGGCCAGGCCTGGATCGCCTACGAGTACGACGGCGAGCCGCTGAACCCCGAGCACGGCGGGCCGGCCCGGTTGCTGGTCCCGCACCTGTACCTGTGGAAGAGCGCCAAGTGGGTGCGCGGCCTGGTCCTGTCCGACACGGACGATCTCGGGTTCTGGGAGAGCGTCGGGTATCACGAGTACGGAGACCCATGGAAAGAACAGCGCTACGCCGGCGACTGACCTGGCAGGTCGGCACGGTCACCGAGATCCGCCAGGAGACGGCGACCGCCCGGACACTGGTCGTCGACGTCCCCGACTGGCCTGGCCACCTGGCCGGCCAGCATCTCGACGTACGGCTGACGGCACCGGACGGGTATCGCGCCTCCCGGTCGTACTCGCTCGCGTCCGCCTGGACCGGCGAGACGATCGAGTTGACGGTCGAGGAGGTGCCCGACGGCGAGGTTTCGCCGTACCTGGTCGAGGTGCTGAAGGTCGGCGATCCGCTCGAGGTGCGGGGTCCGGTCGGCGGCTGGTTCGTCTGGCGGCCGGAGCAGGCCGGCCCGATCCAGCTCATCGCCGGGGGATCGGGCGTCGTGCCGCTGATGGCGATCCTGCGCGCGCACGCGGCCGCCGGCGGCACGCCCCCGGCCAAACTCCTGTACTCCGTCCGCAGGCCGACGTCGGTCATCTATCTGAGCGACCTGAAGGAGATCGCGGCCTCGGACGATGTCGAGGTCACCTTCGCCTACACCCGGGAGGCCCCACCCGGCGAGCCGCGCGTCGGCCGGGTCGACGCCGACCTGCTCGACGCCATCACGTTCACCCCGAAGGACGAGCCGACGACGTACGTCTGCGGCCCGACGCCTTTCGTGGAGGCGGTCGCCGATCTGCTCGTGGCCGCCGGTCACGACCCGGCCCGCGTGAAAACCGAACGCTTCGGACCCACAGGAGGACCGCGATGACCGCCGATGTTCCGACCTACCTGGACGGCAATGCCGCGGCCGGTGCGCTGCGAGAGGTGTTCGCGGTCGACCTCACCGCCGCGGTCGCCCGCTGCAACGGCTGCGGTCGGACCGGGGTCTTCGCCGAAGCGCGGGTGTATGTGGATGCGCCGGGCATGGTTGCGCGGTGCAGCGGCTGCGACGGCGTACTGCTTCGCGTCGTCAACACCCCCACCGACACCTACCTCGACCTTCGCGGCCTGACGTATCTACGGGTGTCAAACGCCGAGTAATCCGCCTGGTCCGGTCGGGCATGACCGGACCAGGCGGGTCCTACGGCAGGTCCTTCCGGATGTCGAGCCGGGCGAAGGATCGCAGTGGCTGGACCGAGCCGGTGAGGATCGGGTCGGCCGTCCGGTCGCCGAGCAGGTACCGCCGGAAGAACGCTGACAGATAGGTAGATGCCACCAACCGCTGTTGGGTTTCGGTCAGTTGCTTGTCGGCGCGGTGCGGGTCGTCGTCCGAGGTGCAGTAACCGGGCTTCGGCGGGTTGGGTGTCGCGGCATCGTCGTACGCGCCGACCTGGCCGCTCGACGGGGACCACTGGGTGTTGTAGAAGTCGTGGTTCGCCCCGTGCACGTAGTACTCGTAGACCGGCGCGGTGTTGTGCGCGTTGAGGTAGCGAAGGTGTCCGTCGACCGCGCGGTCGCAACTCCCCACGAAGACGGCGACGGGGAGGTTGGTGATCCGGTACGGCGTGTACTCGGGGTTGTCCGGGTTGTCGTCAGGGGCGTACGGCTCCGCCGCCGCGAGCGGAACCACGGCCTTGATCTTCACCCCGGCCGGCCAGTTCTGCTGGTTCACATCGGCGGCTTCGAGCAACGTGCCCCGGCCACCTCGTGAGTGACCCATCAGGCCGACGTCGGTGAGATCCGCGTGTCCACGGAAGTCGACCGGCCGGCCGTGGTCGAGCACCTTGCCGGCCAGCGGTCCGCCGCCGGTCGCGCTCAGCCGCTGCCACATCGACAAGTGCTTGCTGATCAGAGCGGCCCGTGCCGCGTCCTGGTCCTGGCCCAGGTACGACGGTTCGACGCCCTTCGCGCTGATCGAGACCACGATCATGCCTTGGGAAGCGAGCTTCTCGCCGAGGTAGTCGTATCCACGCTGACTCGGCAGCGGCGGCGTCCCCTTCGCACACGGCCAAGCGGCCAGCTTCGAATAGTCCTGCTCGTCCCACGCCTGACGGTCCGCGCAGGTGATCCACGACCCGTGCGACATCAGTACTACGGGATACCGGTGGTGAGCCAGGTCCTTCGGGTAGTGCACGACTGCGGTCAGCTCGGCGCGCGCCGTCGTACCGTCCTGGGTAGGCGGAAGCTGGAAGGCGGTGGCGCCGAGGTCGTATGTTGCGGTTCCGACCGGATGGAGTGCTGAAGCTCGGGCAATAGTTGCCGTCGGCACCAACAGTGCGCCGGTCAGGGCGCATGCGGTGGCGACGGTCAGCAGTTTCCTCATACCGCTGCGACGCGAGGCCTGGACCACCGGTTGTCCAGGTCGGCGTCAGGATTTTCTCAGCGCCGGGGCGGTTTGGTCCGCGAGCGGCGGATGGTGTCGCGCTGGGTCTCGCCGACGGCGCGCTCGTAGGCGAGCACGAGGCCCTGGATCGTCACCGGCTTGAAGCGCTCGACGAGTTGCTGGATGTGCTCGGGCGGCCCACCGGAATCGCGGTAGTGCGGCCAGACCTTGGTCCGGAACACCTCGGTGAGTTCCTCGGCGATCGCGCGGCCGTGGTCGGCGAAGATCCGCCCGGCGTCGAGCACGGCCTCCACCGGCAGGTCGAGGTCGAGCAGTTCCACCCCGAGGCTGAGATGCGCGGTCGCCACCTGGAACACGTCCTCGTCCGGCGTCGGCTCCACCACCCCGAGGGCGACCAGCATCTCGATGTCGTCGTCGGTCAGGTCGCGACCGGTACGGCGTACGAGGGTCGCGCGGTCCAGCGTCTCGGGCAGGTCGCGCATCCACGGCGTCAGCAGGGTGCGGTGCAGCGCGATGTCCTGCGGGGTCGCGTCGGTGGGGATCCGGTCCAGGTAGCCCTCGATCGCGGAGAGCGTGAACCCGTGCGCCTGCAGCTCACGGACCAGGTCGAGGCGCGCGATGTGCTCGGGTCCGTAGTACCCGACGCGTCCACGGCGTACGGGTGGGGGAATCAGGCCCCGGCCGGCGTAGAAGCGCAGGGTGCGGACGGTCATGCCGACCCGGGCGGACAGTTCGTCGACGGTCAGCGTCGCTTCGTGCTCGCCACTCGGCGTGGGCTCGGCAGGAACGGGCGACAAGGGCCGTGACACAGGCATGGCGCAGATCATAGTGGGCAGCACTTGTTCACTGTGACACCATCACTGTCATAATCGGGATGCCCCTACCGGTCTGACGACGGGATCAGCATGACCTCAGCCAGCGAAGCCTTTCTGTACGACGCGTTCCGGACCCCGCGAGGCCGCGGCAAGGCGACCGGAGCCCTGCACGAGGTCAAGCCGATCCAGCTGATCACCGGTCTGCTGACCGAGCTGCGCGCCCGCCATCCGGAGCTGGACCCGGCCGCGATCGACGACGTCGTCCTCGGTGTCGTCACCCCGATCGGCGACCAGGGCATGGACATCGCCCGGACGGCGGTGCTCGCGGCCGGCTACCCCGAGACCACCGGCGGCGTGCAGCTCAACCGCTTCTGCGCCTCCGGCCTCGAAGCCGTCAACCAGGCCGCGCAGCGGGTCCGCTCCGGCTGGGAGGACTTCATCCTGGCCGGCGGCGTCGAATCCATGTCGCGCGTCCCGATGGGCTCCGACGGTGGTGCCTGGGCTATGGACCCAGAGACCGCTCTCCGGACGAACTTCATCCCGCAGGGCGTCAGCGCCGACCTGATCGCCACGATCGACGGCTTCTCCCGCAGCGACGTCGACGCGTACGCCGCCGAGTCGCACGCGCGGGCCGCCAAGGCCTGGGCCAACGGCTACTTCGCCCGCTCGGTCGTCCCCGTTGCCGACCGCAACGGTTTGCCGATCCTGGACCATGACCAACTCGTCCGGCCGGGCACCACGGTCGAGACGCTCGCCGGCCTGCCGGCCTCCTTCGCCGCGATCGGTGAGCACGGCGGCTTCGACTCGGTCGCGCTGGAGAAGTACGTCAAGGTCGAGCGGATCGACCACGTGCATCACGCGGGCAACTCGTCCGGCATCGTCGACGGCGCCGCACTGGTTGTCGTGGGCAACGAAAAGGCCGGCGAGGCGCTGGGTCAGGCTCCCCGCGGCCGGGTGGTCGCCACCGCGGTGAGCGGCGCTGATCCGACCATCATGCTGACCGGTCCGGCACCGGCCGCTCGCAAGGCGCTGGCGAAGGCGGGGCTGGAGGTGGGCGACATCGACCTGTTCGAGATGAACGAGGCGTTCGCCGCGGCGGTGATGCACTTCATGGCCGATCTCGGCGTCCCGCACGAGAAGGTGAACGTCAACGGCGGCGCGATCGCGCTCGGCCATCCGCTCGGCGCCACCGGCGCCATGCTGATCGGCACCCTGCTGGACGAACTGGAGCGACGCGAGCTCCGCTACGGCCTGGCCACCCTGTGCGTCGGCGGCGGCATGGGTGTCGCGACCATCATCGAGAGGCTGGCCGCATGATCGACTGGAAGAACGACGACGGCGTCATCACCTTGACGATGGATGACCCCGGCGCGTCCGCGAACACCATGAACGACACGTATCTTGCCGCGATGGGCGCGACCGTGGAGCGCTTGCAGGCTGAGAAGGACACCATCAAGGGTGTCGTGATCACCAGCGCCAAGCAGACCTTCTTCGCCGGTGGCAACCTGGAGATGCTGTCGCGGATCCAGCCGGAGAACGCGGCCGAGGTCTTCGCCACGATCGAGGAGGTCAAGCGGCAACTGCGCGCGCTGGAGACCCTCGGCGTACCGGTCGTTGCCGCGATCAACGGTGCTGCCCTCGGCGGCGGGCTGGAGATCGCGCTCGCCTGTCATCACCGGATCGTTGCCGATGACAACAGAATCGAGCTCGGCGTTCCCGAGGTGACGCTCGGCCTGCTCCCGGGCGGCGGCGGTGTCACCCGCACGGTCCGGATGCTCGGCCTTCAGGACGCGCTGCTGAAGGTCCTCCTTCAGGGCCAGCGGATGAAGCCGGCCCATGCCAAATCGGTCGGCATCGTCGACGAGATCGTCCCGGCGGACGAACTGCTGAGCAGTGCCTACCGATGGATCGACGAGTACGACGGTGATGCCAAGCAACCGTGGGATCGTGACGGGTACAAGATCCCGGGCGGTACGCCGGCCTCGCCGAAGCTGGCCGCGTTCCTCCCCGCCTTCCCCGCGAATCTGCGCAAGCAACTGAAGGGCGCGCCCTACCCAGCACCCCGAGCGATCATGAGCGCTGCCGTCGAAGGCAGCCAGGTCGACTTCGCCACGGCTTCGCGGATCGAGTCCCGGTACTTCGTGGAGCTCGCGACCGGCCAGATCGCGAAGAACATGATCAACGCGTTCTTCTTCGAGCTCCAGGCGATCAACGCCGGAGCGTCGCGGCCGGCCGGCGTACCGCAGTACAAGGCTCGCAAGGTCGGCGTACTCGGTGCCGGGATGATGGGCGCGGGGATCGCGTATGTCTGCGCGAAGGCCGGTATCGAGGTCGTTCTCAAGGACGTCTCGCTGGAGGCTGCGGAGAAGGGCAAGGCGTACTCCGAGAAGCTGCTCGCCAAGCAACTGCAGAAGGGCCGGACGACGGCCGGCAAGGTCGAGGAGTTCCTCAGCCTGATCACGCCGACCGCGGACCCGAACGACCTGGCCGGGTGCGACCTGGTGATCGAGGCGGTGTTCGAGAGCGAGGAGCTCAAGCAGAAAGTGTTCGCCGAGATCGCCGGCGTGGTCGAGCCCGACGCGTTGCTCTGCTCGAACACGTCGACGCTGCCGATCACCTCGCTCGCCGACGGGATCGACCGGCCGGACGACTTCGTCGGGATGCACTTCTTCTCGCCGGTCGACCGGATGCCGCTGGTCGAGCTGATCGTGGGGGAGAAGACCTCCGACCGGGCGCTCGCGCAGGCCTACGACGTGGTGCGGCAGATCAAGAAGACACCGATCGTGGTCAACGACAGTCGTGGCTTCTTCACCTCCCGCGTCTTCGGCACGCTGGTGATGGAGGGTGCGGCGATGGTTGCCGAGGGCGTGAACCCGGTGACGATCGAGCGCGCCGCGACCCAGCTGGGCTTCCCGGCGCCGCCGCTGGCGATGCTCGACGAGGTGACGCTGACGCTGCCGATGAAGATCCGCGATGCCGCGCGGGCGGCCGGGGACAGTGCGGGCGCCTTCGACGATCACCCGGGGATGGCGGTGGCCGACCGGCTGGTGAGCGAGTTCGACCGGCGCGGGAAGGCGGCCGGCGCAGGGTTCTACGACTATCCCGCGGACGGCCCGAAGCGCCTGTGGCCGGGATTGTGGGAGCACTTCGTCAAGGACGAGGTCGATCCGCCCTTGATCGACCTGCAGGAGCGGCTCGCGTTCGCGATGTCGCTGGAGACGGTCAAGTGTCTCGACGAGGGCGTACTGCGCTCGGTTGCCGACGCCAACATCGGCTCGATCCTCGGCATCGGCTTCCCACCCTTGCACGGCGGCGCGCTGCAGTACATCAACGCGTACGCCGGTGGGCTCGCCGGCTTCGTCGAGCGCGCCCGCGAGCTCGCCACGGCGTACGGGGAGCGGTTCGACCCGCCGGCGCTGCTGGTGAAGAAGGCGGAAGCGGGGGAGAAGTTCTGAGCTCAGGCCGGTCGGCGGCCGGGATCGGCGTAGCTGCCCAGGTAGGCGAGCGCCGCGTCGAGGGAATTGCGGAGCGGATCGGCCCGGCGCAGGGTCTGGCTGAGCAGTAGGCCGCCTTGGAGAGCAGCAAGGAGTGACTGCGCGAGAACGTCGGGGTCGGCGTCCTCGCGCAACTCTCCGCGCGCCCGCATCGTCTCCAGGCCGCGCCGGAACAGGTCCAGCCACTGCTCGTACCCGGCGGCGAGGTCGGCGCGCGTCTCGGCGTCGGACTCCACCAGCTGACCGGCCAGCGAGCCGAAGTCGCAGCCGCCCTGGAAGTCTCGTGCGGCCTGCCGCTCGACGACCCGGTCCGCCCAGCGCTGCCAGGCTGCAAACGAATCGAGTTCGGGTGTCTGCTGCAGCCGCACCATCTTGTCGGCCTGCCAGGCGATGACGTCCTTGATCAGCGTCCGTTTGTCGCGGAAGTAGTGCGTCATCTGAGAGCCACTGACGCCGGCCGCCTTGCGGACATCCTCGATCTGCGTGCCGGCCACGCCCTGCTTCAGCACCAGGTCGGCTGCCACCGCCAGAATTCGTGCGCGGGTAGCCCGCCCTTTGGCGGTCAGCTCTGCCATGGTGGCACTGTAACGCGGTACTGGGATCGCAATCCCATAAAATTGTCATCAACTGCGCGCGAGCGTTCGAACCTGACGGTTGATGTCCATTTATGGCGATATCGCCAGGTCCGTCAGCGTTTCGGTCTTGCGGACGAGCGGCTTTTCCGTCAGGGTGAAGCCGCTTCTCCAACGATTCACCCAGCGGTAATGTCGCAGGGTACCGGATGGTCGGCAGCTGCTGTACCCGAACTGTCACCACTCGGCACTGTTGCGATGTTCGAGTTAGTTGTAACGTGTCCGAAACCGGAGATGCTTAACGCCGTTAAGTAAATCCGGAACCGCTTGCGCCGCAGGGCCGCGGCGCCGCTTTCGGAGGTGTATTCCATGCCTGCTCACCTGCCGTCGCCGGGAATGTCACGGCGCGACCTGCTCAAGCGCACCGGCGGCCTGGCCGCCCTGGCCGCCTTCGCCGCTGCCTGTGGTGGCAATACCGGCCGGCCATCCGACTCCGGCGGCGGGAACAAGGTCAACCTGTCGCAGTGGTACCACCAGTACGGCGAGACCGGCACCAAGGAAGCCGCCCTGAAGTACGCCAAGGCCTACACCGACGCCAATGTCAGCGTGCAGTGGACGCCGGGTGACTACGGCAGCAAGCTGTCGTCCGGTCTGCTGTCGAACAAGGGGCCGGACGTCTTCGAGAGCCAGCTCAACATCGGCATGGTCAAGAGCAACCAGGTGGTCGCGCTGGACGACATCATCGCCGACGTCAAGGACGACTTCCAGCCGGGGGACCTGGCAACGAACACCGTCGACGGCAAGGTCTACGGCATCCGGATGATCGTCGACCCCCAGGTCATCTACTACCGCAAGAGCCTGCTGGACAAGGCCGGGATCAAGCCACCGGAGACGATGGACGACCTCATCGCCGCGGCGAAGGAGCTGACCACCAACAAGGTGAAGGGCATCTTCGTCGGCAACGACGGCGGCCTGGCCCTCGGCGGCCCGGCGGTCTGGTCGTCCGGCGGCAGCTACCTGACCGACGACCACAAGCCCGGGTTCACCGGTGAGCGGGCGGCGCAGGCCTTCTCCAAGTTGCACGAGCTGTACGCGAGCAAGAGCGTCCTGCTCGGTTCGCCGACCGACTGGACCGACCCCGGGGCGATCAACCAGAACCTCTGTGCGATGCAGTGGATCGGCATGTGGGCGGTGCCGGGCATGCAGAAGGTTCTCGGCGACGACCTCGGCGTGATCCCCTTCCCGAAGCTGGACGCCCAGGGCAAACCGGCGGTGTACTCCGGCGGCTGGACCCAGTTCGTCTCCGCGAAGAGCCCGAACGTGGACGCGGCGAAGAAGTTCGTCAAGTGGCTGTGGATCGACAAGCAGGACTTCCAGGAGGACTGGTCGCTGAACTACGGCTTCCACATCCCGCCCCGCAAGAGCCTGGCCGCCAAGGCTGCGAAGCTGCAGAACGGCGTCGCGGCCGACACCGTGAAGCTCAACGCCGACTACGGCCACACCGACAACCCGGCCTGGACCCCGAAGATGGGTACGGCGTTCGGCGACATGCTCACCAACATCATCCGCAAGGGCGCCGACCCGGCCGGTGAGATCAGCAAGGCGGAGAAGACGGTCAACGCCGAGCTGAGCCGGCTGTTCGGATGAGCACGCGCACCGCGCCGGCCCCTGTCCCCAGGGAGTCGGCGCGGAGGGGCGCCCGGCGTACCAAAGGAATCGCGGGCAACACGCTGTGGTTCTGGCTGTTCGTCGGGCCGTTCGTGGTCGGGCTGCTGATCTTCTCCTACCTGCCGATCATCTGGAGTCTGATCCTCAGCTTCTTCGAGGCCTACAACACCGTCACCCCGTCGAAGTTCGTCGGCTTCGGCAACTACGTCGACATGCTCACCGACCACAACTTCCTGTCCAGCCTGGGCACGTTCACGCTGTTCGCGATCTTCATCGTGCCGCTGACGTTCGTGCTGTCGCTCGCCCTGGCGTTGCTGGTGAACCAGGTCAAGATCGCCCGCGCCTTCTTCCGTTCGGTGTTCTTCCTGCCGACCGCCTGCTCGTACGTCGTGGCCTCGCTGATCTGGCGGTTGTCGATCTTCAACGGCGTCCGGTTCGGTCTGATGAACACGATCCTCGGCTGGTTCGGCATCGACGGGATCGCCTGGCTGTCCACGGTCGACCCGCCGTGGTACTGGATTCCCATCGTGACGGTGCGGCTGTGGCTGCAGCTCGGCTTCTACATGATCCTGTTCATCGCCGGCCTGCAACGCATCTCGCCTTCGCTGTACGAGGCGGCGTACGTCGACGGCGCCAAGCCTGGGTGGCAGACCTTCCGCTACATCACCCTGCCGCAGTTGCGGGCGACCTCGGTCGCCGTGCTGATCCTGAACCTGATCGCCGCCTACCAGGCGTTCGACGAGTTCTACAACCTGATCGGCAACGTGAACTTCGCCCGGCCGCCGCTGGTCTACCTGTACGGCATCTCGCTCGGCTCGATCCAGGACCTCGGCCACGGCTCGGCCGGTGCGCTGATCCTGGCCGTGATCATCATGTTGGTCACGCTGTTGCAGAACAAGATCTTCGGCTTCGGAAAGGCGGGCGACTGATGACCGCCATCGATCGTACGACCGGCGCCCCGCAACCGATCGGCTACTCGCGCAGCACGCTCGGCCGGGTGGCCCTGGTTCTGCGCTGGATCGCGTTGTTCATCGCCGTGATCCTGTTCCTGCTGCCGTTCTATCTCGTACTGCGTAACGCGCTGTCCACCGAGTCGGACATCACCTCGCCGTCCTGGACGCTGTTCCCCAAGCATCTGCAGTGGGGCAACATCAAGGAGTTGTTCAACGACACCCAGGTGCCGATGGCGAGAGCGCTGTACAACTCGGCCGTGGTCGGCGTTCTCGGGACGGCCGGGCAGTTGCTGCTGGCCTCGATGGCCGGCTACGGATTGGCGCGGATCCCTTATCGGCACGCCGACAAGGTGTTCTACGCGATCGTGGCGACGCTGATGATCCCGGGTGCGGTGACGTTCATTCCCAGCTTCATCGTCGTGTCGTCTCTCGGCTGGGTGAGCACACTGCGGGGACTCATCATCCCGACGTTGTTCAGTGGGTTCGCGGCGTTCTTGTTCCGGCAGTACTTCCTCAATTTCCCCCGGGAACTCGAGGAGGCGGCGCGGGTCGACGGCGCGGGACATTTCGGGACGTTCTGGCGGATCGTGGTGCCGAACTCGCTGCCGTTCTTCGCCGCGCTGGCCGCCATCACCTTCATCGGCAACTGGAACTCGTTCCTGTGGCCACTCGTGATCGGCCAGGATTCCTCGTCCTGGACGATCCAGGTCGCCATGTCCACCTTCGTGACAGCGCAGACGATCAATATCCACGAGTTGTTCATGGCGGTGGCGGTGTCGATCCTGCCGCTGGTCCTGATCTTCGCCTTCCTCCAGCGCTACCTGATCCAGGGCGTGACCCAGTCCGGTATCAAAGACTGAAGAAGGACCTCGCTTCGCTCGGGCGGGTGGGGAATGCGCTTCGCCCGGTGATGGAGGTGAGAGCACTCCACTCGTAGTCCGGTGATGGAGGTGGGAGCGCTCCGCTCGCAGTCCGGTGATGGAGGTGGGGGCGCTCCGCTCGCCGTCCGGTGGTGGACGGCGAGCGGGCTCCCGCGGCGTACCGCCTATTCGGCGATCTGGTAGGTCGGGGTGATGATGGCGCGGGCCAGGGTGTGGAAGGCGAGGTTGAAGCTGACCACGGCCGGGCTGGCGTCGCCGTCGATGTCCAGTGCCTCGACGTCGATCGCGTGCACGACGAAGTAGTAGCGGTGCACCTGGTCGCCGGGCGGCGGGGCAGCGCCGCCGTACGCCTTGGTGCCGAAGTCGGTGCGGATGTGGAAGGCGCCGTTGTCGAGCCGCTCGGTCGTGCCCGCGCCGGTCGGCAGTTCGGTGACCGTGGCCGGCAGGCCGACCAGCACCCAGTGCCAGAAACCGGACGGCGTCGGCGCGTCCGGGTCGAAGCAGGTGACGACGAACCCCTTGGTCTCCGCCGGGAAGCCCTCCCAGCCGAGCTGCGGCGACCTGTTGCCACCGGCAAAGGCGTGGTCGTCGTCGAGCGGCTGACCGTCGGCGACATCGGTGCTGGTGACGGTGAAGGAGCCGGCCTTCGGGAGCAGTTCGTACGGGTCCGGGCTGACTGGCCGATCGAGCGACATCCGTGATCCTCCGGATCTGTGGTCCGATGTGGTGATTCCGACATTACTGTCCACAGATCGCGGGATCGGTCCGGGGCGGGTTCGCCGGGATGCGAAGATCGTCCTTGGCCGCGTCCAGGCGGTCGCGCGCCGGAGTCGAGGGCTCCGGGGCGGTGAAGGCTAGTGGGAGGACCCTGCGGTGGAGGAGTACCTGGCCGGGATCGGCCCAGCGGACGAGGCAGCCATGCGAGCCGCCACGGAGCGTCAGCTCAGCCTGACGAAACCGGCCGGTTCCCTCGGCGTACTGGAGGAGTTGTCGATCCGCGTCGCCGGGATGACCGGGGTCTGCCCGCCCGAGGTGCCTGCGCCTGCCGTCGTCACGGTGTTCGCCGCTGACCACGGTGTGCACGCGCAGGGAGTCTCTCCGTGGCCGCAAGAGGTGACGGCCGCGATGCTGGCGAACTTCGCGGGTGGGGGCGCCGCGGTGAACGCCTTCGCGGCCAACAACCGCGTCGACGTTCGCGTCGTCGATGTCGGCGTCGCCTCGGATGTCGAGGCGCTGGACATCGTGCACGCGAAGGTGCGCGCCGGGACCCGCGATCTCTCCGTGGAGAACGCACTCTCGGACGACGAGGTCCGGGCCGCGATCGGGGTCGGCTTCGACCTGGCCGGCAAACTCGTCGGTGACGGCTATCGGTGCCTGCTGACCGGCGACATGGGCATCGCCAACACGACCGCGTCCGCTGCCTTGATCGCGACCTTCACCGGTGCGACGGCTGCCGATGTGACCGGCCGGGGCACCGGCATCGACGATGCGACGCTCGCCCACAAGACCGAGATCGTCTCGGCCGCGCTCGCGCGCCACGAAGTACCGGCGTCTGATCCGCTCGGTGCATTGGCGGCGTACGGCGGGTTGGAGCATGCCGCCCTCGCGGGGTACATCCTTGGTGGGGCAGCGCACCGGGTTCCGGTGATCCTGGATGGCGTGATCGCCGGCGCGGCCGCGCTGGTCGCCCAGGCGCTGCATCCCGCCGCGATGGACTACTGCGTCGCCGGCCACCGTTCAGCTGAGCCCGGCCACGCGGTAGCCCTGAAAACGCTCGGCCTCCAGCCGCTCGTCGACCTGGATCTCCGGCTCGGCGAAGGCACCGGCGCCGTTCTGGCCTATCCCATCCTCACCTGCGCCGTCCGCGCTCTGACCGAAATGGCCACCTTCGAATCCGCCGGCATCACCTCGAACGAAGACCCCGCAGACGCCACCCCCGGCGCCTCCAGTGGTGGAGGGGTGGCGTGAGCGAGAGCGCGCCTTATCTGTCCGGGCTGGTACTGACCGGGCGGCGAGTGGTTGTGGTCGGGGGTGGGGGAGTCGCGCAGCGGAGGTTGCCGCGGCTGCTCGAGACCGGTGCGCAGATCGAACTGATCTCGCCGGCGATCACCCCGACCATCGAGGGTCTCCTCACCAACCCCGACCTGCGCTGGGTCGAGCGCGGCTACGAGCCAGGCGATCTGGACGGCGCCTGGTACGTCGTGGTGGCGACCGACGACGCCGAGGTCAACGATCAGGTGTCGGCCGAGGCGGAGGAGCGCCGGATCTTCTGCGTCCGGTCGGACGACCGGTCCCGTGCGACGGCATGGACGCCGGCCTCGGGGCAGCACGATCACGTGACCATCGGCGTACTCGGCGGCGGCGATCACCGGCGGTCGGCCGCCGTACGGGACGCGATTCTGGAGGAGTTGCGCACTGGCGCGCTCGGAGCTCGTGACTCGCTGGACAAGAAGCCGGGGGTGTATCTGGTCGGGGGCGGTCCGGGGGATCCGGACCTGATCACCGTGCGCGGACGGCGTCTGCTCGCCGAGGCGGACGTCGTGGTCGCGGACCGGCTGGCGCCGCAGCCGCTGCTGGAGGAGTTGCATCCGGAGGTCGAGCTGATCGACGCGGCCAAGCTTCCTCGCGGCCGATCGGCTCAGCAGGAGGAGATCAACCGGATCCTGGTCGACAGGGCCCAGCAGGGCAAGATCGTCGTACGGCTCAAGGGTGGCGATCCTTATGTCTTCGGGCGCGGCTTCGAAGAGGCGATCGCGTGCGCCGAGGCGGGCGTGAGCTGGACTGTGGTGCCGGGGATCACCAGCTCGATCTCGGTGCCGGCGGTGTCGGGCATCCCGGTGACGCATCGCGGGGTGACGCACGAGTTCACCGTGGTGTCGGGGCACATCCCACCGGGTCATCCGGATTCGCTGATCAACTGGCAGGCGCTGGCCCAGTTGCAGGGCACGCTGGTTCTGCTGATGGCGGTGGAGAACCTGCCGAAGATCGCCGAAACGCTGATCAAGCACGGCCGGTCAGCCGCCACGCCGGCAGCGGCGATTGCCGACGGCACCCTTCCCGGCCAGCGCATGGTCACCTCGGACCTCGCCGGGATCGCCGCCGCGATGGAGGCGGAAGGTATCGGCGCCCCCGCGATCGTTGTCATCGGCAACGTCGTGGAAGTGGCGAAGCTGGTCCGGGAAACCTCCGGAAACGTGGTGGAGCGCGGTCTCGGATGACGCTCGTTCCGGTGGAGGACGCGGCTGACGAGCGGCTCGCGGACTACGTCCAGCTGCGGGAGGTGAACCTGCGCCGCCTGCTCGAGGAGGAGCACGGGCTGTTCATCGCCGAGGGCGACAAGGTGATCCGGCGCGCGGCCGAAGCCGGGTACGAGCCGCGGTCGTTCCTGCTCGCGCCGCGCTGGCTGGAGTCGCTGTCCGACGTACTGGAGAAGTGGCCCGCCACACCCTTGTACCTCGTATCCGAGGAGCTGGCCGAGCAGGTCACCGGATTCCACGTGCACCGGGGCGCGCTGGCGTCGTACCGGCGTCGTGCGCCGGAGTCGTTGGAGACCTTGCTCGACGGGTTGCCGGCCGTTTCGCGGGTGGCGATTCTGGACGACATCGTCGATCACACCAACGTGGGCGCGGGTTTTCGAGCCGCCGCGGCGATGGGTGTCGACGCGGTCCTGGTGACGCCGACATGCGCCGACCCGCTGTACCGGCGCTCGGTGAAGGTGTCGATGGGGACCGTGTTCCAGGTGCCGTGGACGCGGTTGTCGTCGTGGCCGGGGGAGCTGCAAGCCTTGCAGGACAGGGGTTTCGTGGCCGCCGCCTTCGCGTTGACCGATGACTCGATCAGCCTCGACGAGCTCGCGGGCGCACAGCACGAGCGACTGGCACTGATCTTCGGGACGGAAGGGCACGGCCTGAAGCAGCACGTACTCGATCGGGCCGACGTGACGGTCCGCATCCCGATGGCAGGCGGCGTCGACTCCCTCAACGTCGCCTCCTCCGCGGCCGTAGCCTTCTACGCCACCCGCCCTGCCGCACCGAAGTAGCTGCCCTCGGCTCCGTGGTCATGGTGAGAACATGGGTTTCAAGACGGGGGGAGACAAACATGCGTACGACGGATCGCCTCCTGCTGAGGCCCTATCGCGATGAGGACCGGCCGGCGTTCGCCGCGATGAACGCTGATCCAGAAGTGATGAAGTACCTCGGCGGCGAACCACTGACGCGTGAGCAGTCGGACGAGATCACGGCAGGCGCCAATCAGCGGTATGTTGCCGAGAGCATCGGATTCCTCGCCGTCGAGCGCCGCTCCGACGGCGCCTTTCTGGGCGCCTGCGGGCTGATGCGACCCGACGAATGGTTCCCGGGTGAGATCGAGGTCGGCTGGCGCCTGGCGCGCGAGTACTGGG